>NZ_JBHTMJ010000003.1:0-688574 GCF_042679325.1 Mucilaginibacter terrae | reverse complement strand
GGCCTGGTAAATACGGGTTTTTTTCTCCATACCCAAAATACGGATAGCTTCCAGCAAACGCAGCGTACCTATACCATCGGCATTGGCCGTGTACTCCGGGGTATCAAAGCTCACTTTAACATGGCTCATGGCACCCAAGTTATAAATCTCATCGGGCTGTACTTGTTGGATAATACGGATCAGGTTAGTCGAATCGCTCAGGTCGCCGTAATGAAGCACTAATTTAGGCTGATCCTCATGCGGATCCTGGTACAGGTGGTCTATCCTGTCGGTATTGAACAAGGAGCTACGGCGTTTAATACCATGTACCTCGTAACCTTTTTCAAGTAGTAATTCGGTTAAGTAGGCCCCATCCTGACCCGTAATTCCTGTTATTAGTGCTTTCTTCATCAGTGAGTAAATATTGTCTTATATTAGATTATTAATCAGAAGCTAAATTATCTATTTTATGCTATTAATTGCATTTGGGTATAAAGAATTTTTGTTTGATGTTTGTCTCACAGAAAAGCTATTTACAAATTAAACATAAAATTGGTATTAAGATATGAAAAATGCTATCCTAATTGTTGCATTTAGAGACGTGAATCATATTATAGACATTATTAGTTGCTTTGACGAAAATGATTTTATTTTTTTTATTCATATAAATAACAAAAGTACAGTTACTAAACAAGAAGTTGATAAACTTAATAATATAACAAATGTGATTTTTGCCGGTCAATTATTCAATACCTATTGGGGAAGTGTTAATCACCTAAGGAGTATTTTATATTTATCTGAACTGGCACTAAAGCATGATGTTGATTATATACATTTAATTAGCGGACAAGATTACCCGGTAAAATCAAGCCATGACATAAAAAATTTCCTAATTGAAAATAAGGGTAAGCAATACTTAGAATATATAGATGTACCAAATGATTTATGGAAAGATGAAGATGGTGGTTTGAGCAGATTAAACTATTACCATTTAAACGATTATATAAGTGGTAATAAAAAATCGGGCAGAGGCATATTAAAAGGGCTACTTATTTTACAAAAGGCATTGGGTATAAAAAGAGGCTTTAATAAAGATTTTCCAAAAATATATGGAGGAAGCACATGGTGGTCACTAACCGCTCCCTGTTTGAAATTTGTAATTGATTACTTAAAGACTAATGACAAATTTTGGAAACGGTTTAATAATACACTGGTATCAGAAGAGTTTTTATTTCAAACAATCATATTAAATTCCCCCTTTAAAGACAGTGTAGTAAATAATAACCTTAGATATATTTCCTGGAATAAAAAGCATGGCAGCAGACCGGCTATTTTAGATGAAGAAGACATGGATGCCCTATATAAAGCCGATTACTTATTTGCACGAAAAATTGTATCACCAATTTCTAATAACCTTAAAGCCGAATTAAATAGTAAAATAGTTAGTAAAACAGTTTAATGGAGTTGAACAGGCTTACTTTTAAACCGATACATATATAACAACATTACAATAGATGGAGGAATTATGTACAGAGATAAAATGTAAAAGTAGTAAAAATTTGAAAAAACGACATTAAAAATCACTATTAACACAATTTTGGTAAGAAGGGAATTGTTGGCTAACAACTTAGTTTTAACATATTTAAGAAAATAGCCATACAAAAATCCCGAAATTAAGCTGAATATTACAACCCCTACCCAACCAAAGGATACGTAACCCCATAAAGCAACAGGTAGCCTTAATCCACCTGAAATAATTTCGTTAAGGTCCTCACCGCTTGCTAACACATTAAGTGTATAAACGCTTGGATTCCATTCGTAATGTCCGGGTATTAAGCCGCCAACCATGGTTCTGCCATATGTCCAGGTAGGCTTTTGAATAAATTTTTCAACAAATTGTAACTGATCATCAATATCTGATGAACCAGAGGCAATTATTTCCCAATAAGGGTGTTTGGTATTAAATCGCGAGTAATCTAACTCCCTCGCTCCTATTAAATAATAAAATATAGAACTAAATACATAAATGCCAACTATAGCCAATAATAATACCCTAAAATGAAACTTCCCTTTAAAAGACATTACTGTTGCAAATGCCAATACTAAACCACTAAATGCCGGACTTCGAGATAAGGATAAGGCCATTAAGAACACAGCTGTTAGTATGGCCAATAAGAAGAATTTACTTTTGGTTTGATACCATGCAATTGCAGCAATAGGAATTATGGTTGATAGTATATAAAACGATGATCTGAACAAAACTGCAACACGCATGTATGGCGCCTGATAAGGTCCTCTAAAAAATTTTGCCAATAGCGGATCGGCGGCAAATGCCGGAACAAAGCCCATACCTAAGTAGCTTAGGGAGAGTAGGATTATACTAATAATTAATAGGATTTTAGTTATTTTCAGAACATGATTTTGATATAAATTATCGGGAAAAAGATCAAATGTAAACTTAGTTTTCCATGACCTTCTGGAGAAACCTAATATTAAGCCAACCACAAATGATATTGCTCCCGTCAATAGTATATTTTTATAAAGTTCTACAGCAGGTGATGAGTACCGATCTTGCACATTTAAGATAATAGCAGGAACAAACGTTGCAATAAAATTACCACCAATGCTTAAATGTGTAATAACATTATATCTGCTGGGCCACACCACATAGCCCGCGCTCATAAAAATGGCTAACGATAAAAATATGATTAAACTGGTCATAAGCTTTTTAAAACACCATTATAATTTTCAATCATGGTGTCAACATTAAATTTCTCTATAACCTTCTTTCTTGCCTTACTTCTTAATTTATCATAAGTACCAAAATCTTTCAAAACTTTGAATAAAGCAGTTTTTAAACTTTCTGTATTGTCGGGCTTAAATAAAAACCCGTTTACATGGTCATCAATTATTTCGGGGCTTCCTCCTGTTTCTGAGGCTAAAACAATTTTTTCGCATGCCATTGCTTCATATATAGTTGTTCCAAGTGGTTCACTACCGAGCATAGTGCTATTGTTAATCACTATATCACATCCGTTATAATAAGAAAGCATATTACTCTCCTTTCCAATGTATCTGATCTGTGGTACATCCATAATTTCTTCAAAAAATTCTTTAGAATAATCCACTGAATCTTCAGCCACACCACCTGCGTACAACAATAATGCATTAGGAAGGGTTAACAATATACTCTTAAATACTTTAGCTAATTCAAGTTGACCCTTTCGTGGTGCCACTACAGCAGGCAAACCTAACACAATTATATTTTCTGGTATTTGATGATTTTCCCTAAATAATTGTCGTTCCTTAAGGTTTGGTTTAAAGTAGTTAATATCTAATCCATTATATAACACATCTACATTAGTTAAAGAGTTATATTTACTCTTAACAGCTTCAGAAACAACTAATGTTTTATTATATAATTTAACGCACCATCCAGAAAAAAGGTGGTCAATTTTTGAAAAATATTTTAAATCATGATCACTCCACACCCAATATATTTTGGTTTTAAACAACTTAGAATATATTAAGGCAGGTAATAAATAGGCAGCAGGCACAACTGTGTTTGCATGAATTGCATTTATTTGATTTGCTTTTGCATATCTTAAAACCATGTAAGAGATCACAAAATAATTAGTGAGCGCCTTAACATAAAAATTTAATGGTGAAGTACTGCTACGATTTAATTTCTTCAATCTATCTATTAAATAGAGCTTACAATTTGGATTGTTCTTTGCAAAATTTTCTGCAAACAAACAGGGGGCCATACACATATACGGAATAACATCTGTGTTACGGATTATTAAACGCTCTATAACAATTTCCGCTCCGGAGGCGCCTTCACCCCTAAAAACGTAAAGAATTCTCTTGCTCATTTGATACAGGAGCTTATAGTATATGACCAATGATTATTAACCTCATTTATTATGTTGCCTTAAATAATCGCTCACGTTTGAAAATATAAAGTCAGGATATTCGTTCATAAATTTAATAGCAAGCAACCCGCCGTTGAGTGGGCGAACCGCCGCCTGATTTAAATTAGAGGTTTCTACCGATCTTATAATAATCCTGTTGTTAAAAACCTTATTAATTTGCTGTAAAAGTTGTACCCTTGACATAAAATCGGTACTTGAAATGTGATAAGTACCAGTTTTATCATCTTTAACGAGCGCAACAATAGCTCTCGCCACATCATTGGCATTTACAGGGGTTGCAAACTGATCAATTGGGGCTTGTACTTCAATAATACCCTCTCCTTTTAATGATTCAAGTATTCGCGCTATAAAATTTTTATTCCTGATTTCTTCACCGTAAACGTTTGTTATACGTATAATAAGCGAATTGCTATAAGCGCTAACCATTTCTTCTGAAATGAGCTTGTGTTTCCCATATGTATTTAAAGGATTAGTTTCACTTGCTTCGGTGTACGGACCACTAAGCCCGTCAAAAACATAATCAGTTGATAAATAAACAAATTTGGAATTATTGTTTTTTGCAAAATCTAACAATTTCTCTGTAGAATTAACAGTTAGCTTGTAACTAAGGTCTACCTCCTCTTCGCATTTATCAACATGTGTTAATGCCCCTGTATGTACTATTACGTCCCATCTCTTATTTTCAATTTCTTGAGGAATGCCCTTAGATGGATCAAAATATATCGACCCTGAAGTTGGATAATTTAAATGTGTACCAATTACTTTATTAAATATATTAGTGTTATTACAAACATTGTACAAGTTTCCACCTACCAGGCCCGATGAGCCAATTATTAGTATGTTCATATAAAATATTTATATTGACTGTCAAATACACTCAAATTATTATCGCGTTCTGAAATAATTGGATCGGTTATTCCCCAGTCAAAACCGAAAGAATTCCATTTAATTCCATTTTCCGAATCCTTACTTTGGGCTGTGGTAGTATGATATTCTACCAAACTATCATCCGTGAGGCTTAAAAAGCCGTGCGCAAATCCTTTTCCAATATATAAGCCTTGTCGTGTATGCTCGTTTAGTTCTACTGAATAAAATTGGCCAAAGCTTGATGATCCGCTTCTAAGGTCAATTACTACATCTAAAATAGCACCCTTAACCAGGTACACTAATTTGCAATGATCATTAGGAAAACTTTGAAAGTGCATTCCCCTAATCACATTTTTATGTGATATAGAGTAAAAACTCTCGTGAAATTTAAAATCTAATTGTGATGATTCAAATGCTGCATCATGAATGGTTTTCACAAATTCGCCTCTTAAATCGGTAAAACTGTTGTAATTAATGAGATACAGATCCTCAAAATCAGTTTTTGTTATATTCATTTATTTAACAATTTAATTCAGTAAAACTTAACAGGAACTACAACAAACCCGATGTATATAAATAAAGCTTACGATAGGCTTTAAATATAAAAGGCATAAACTTTATATACGGTAATTTATCGAAGTAATTGAAATAAGAATTTATCTCTTCATTTTCAAATTCATGAGCGCTATCTGCTACATTAAACTTCCTTTTATAAAAATTATAAGTATAATAAATTTCATACATCGCTAAAAAATTCATAAACCTATTTGTTTTAAGGATATGGTTTTTTTTATAATCAAAAGACTGTTCAATAACTTTTTTATACACATTAGCCGAATCCTGAGTTGGTGACAGTCTGTAATAAGCCAACTTAGCATTAACCAATGTAATTGGTTTTTGTATAGCAATGTTGAGCCAGAGATCGTAATCAGCCACTGTATGTAATTTTTCAGTAAAGCTGTTCTTTTTTACTTTAGTTCTGTCAAATATTACTCCTGGAAAAGCTGTTACATTTCCAAATGTGAAAAACGATGGCTTAATTTTCAGGGTTTTAATAACTGCAAAACAAGGTGTTTTTAAAATATCAATCGGAGCTTCTCCAGATTCATATTTACACATAAAAGCTATCTGATCTGGATTATCTGTTATGTAATTGCTCATTATACTTACATACGACGTTGATAGCATATCATCAGAATGTAGTATGGAAGCCCATTTGGTTTGTACATGAAAAAGGCATTGATTCCAATTACCAATCGGCCCTAAATTAGTGTCATTTTTATAATATTTAACATGTTCTGAGTTTAAGTTTTCAACAAACTCTTTAAATAAACTATGCGATGAACAATTATCAACCACTATAATGTGACATTTAGTGGTTTGTTTTAAAGCGCTGTATATAGCCTCTTCAAAGTATTCATAACGCTCATAAACAGGTATAGCTATAGTTATGTCCGGGTTAAATTCCATCAGTCTCTTAACTTAAAACATTTATCGAATTACTTTTATCAGTCAACCTATCCCTGATTTTTGTAATCCTGCTTTCGAATAAACTATATTGAAAATAAGATATGATTATTGTTATAACCCATAGCAAAATTACGCCTAAAGCATTTTTTAATCCGAGCTTTGATAATATACCAATTACTAATGGATGAACAAGGTATATAGAATATGATATTAAACTAATAATAGTAACTAAGTATGTAAGGTATCTCGAATTGGTTTTTATATCATAAACAAATGGTAGTAATAATGCCACTGCTAAACTATTTATCGTAAACAAAAACGTTTTTGAAAAGAAGCTTATATTTAACGAGTTAGTATTAAGTACAACGTCATTATAAACAACTACAAAAACAATACTTAACAACAATATTCCGATGCATGCAAACAAGCTTTTATATTTCACCCATATGCTTTGATAATAAAATTTCAGATATGCGGCTAAAACACCAAAAGCAATTCCGTCTAATCGTAAGGGCATAAGTTTTCTGAACCAACCATCCCAATCTAATTCTTTTTGGTTTAAGGCAATTATTATTCGTCCAACTAAGCAAAACAATATAATAGTGGCTACAGTATAAACCACAGATTTCCTCTTGTTTTTTTGAAAGCCTTGATAGGAAAATAATAGTATAGGAAATATCAGGTAAAACCACTCTTCGATACTTAAACTCCAGGAGATATTATAAAAATCGGGTTGTGGGGAAAATGTATTTTGTAAAAACACGAAGTAAGCAAGGTAATTGATATCCAAAACTAACAGAACATGTTTAGTGACAAAATATAAGGCCATGTATATAAATAACATCAAATAATAGTTTGGCAGAGTTCTAAACCATCTCCGTATCCAAAATGCTTTGATACTTTTTATTGATGTATTAGGTTCTTTATGATGTATTTTAATAAGTATTGTTCCAATTAAAAAGCCACTTAAAACAAAGAAAAATTCAACGCCATAAAACCCGGTAATAGTTAGTGGATGACTAACCTTACCAGTTACAAATGTGGTTGTATGTGCTATTAATACAAATAAAATGGCTATGCTTCTTAACATATCCAAGCCATAAATACGGTTATTAAATTCTTTTTTATTGATAAACATTTTAATATTCTATTACTATACTAAGTATGAAGTATATTTTTTTGCTTAATAAATATGTAATATGAAATTATAAAACTAATAACCGTTAAACCTCCATAGCCGCCTATTATGCCATTTAACCCATAATTGTTTCCAAGTAAAAAAGTAGACAAAGATGTTAACACAGCAAATACTATAGAAAATAACAAGTATGGCTCAATTTTATGGCAACGTATATAAGTAGCCCAAGAAAATATTATTTGATTAAATAAAAATATGAATGACAGTACAATTGTTGGTATAAGTGGTAAAAATCGGTTACTGTATGGTAAGTTTGCGTAGTTCATTATCCATATACTTAAATCGAACATTACCAAAAAAAACAAATATACTCCTGAAACCCTAAGTAAGGTTGAGTTAAATAATATATCAAGTTCGTTATATTTTTTAGTTGCTATTAAATTAGAAAATACTGGAATTTTTGTAGTAATCCAACTCATTACAACTGCAGTTATGCCATTAAGTACCTGTATGGTGATACCCATTTGCCCGGCCACAACAGGTCCTTCGGTTGCAAAAAGCACCGGGTTAAATAATTGATAAATAAAATAACCACTTATCCAGCTCACTGCAATGCGCCACTGGTATGGAAATATTTCCTTAAAATAATCTATTACCCATTCACTTTTTGATCGCCATATGCTAAGTAATACATGCTTCCTATTAGAAAGCAATATTTGAACATAATTTATACCTATTGATATAACTGAAGCTAAAGCGCTTGAATACAATTTTAACCCCAAAGAAAAGAAGCAAACCAACAGCACTAAGTTTACCAGTCTTTGAACCAGCCTAACTTTTGCCATATCTTTTACCTCTCCTAAACCATCGTAAAAAGCAAGTATCGGATCTATGAATAAATTAAGTGCTGTTGATAAACATAAAATTATCCAAGGTTTTTGCCATTCAACTTCAACATTTTTATTAAAGTTCAAGAAAAAATAAAAACCAACAAGAATTAATATTACAAATAATGCAACACTAATTATACCAAACCATTTAACACAAAATTGTAGCAAAGATGAAAGGCGTGATTTATAATAATCATCGCCAATCAATCTTTTATCTTCTGAGAATTTCAGATGCGCAAATTCATGAGCAGTATATTGTGTAATAATACTACTTAGCCCTAATTCAAAAAAGACTTGAATTGCTATTATACTTGCAAAAGTAAAGTAATAGCCTTGCTCGTATTTTGTTAAATTTTTAGCTATAAATATTATTGCTATTAACCCTCCTCCCGCTTGCACAAGCCGGCTAAGAACTGTATAAATTATAGCACCATCAACACCAAATTTTGTAGAATACTTTCTTAATAAATTAATCACAGGCTATTGCAAGTATTTCTTTATTACATCAAGCATATAATCATAATGGCTTTCGTTTAGTCCTGGCCAAACACCCAACCAAAACGACTGGTTCATTATAATATCTGTATTGGGAAGGTCCCCAATGCTTCTGTGTGGTACGTTTGCATAAGCAGGCTGACGCAACAGGTTACCGGCAAATAGTAGTCTCGTTCCAATTTTATTTTCTTCAAGATGCTGTACAAGCATTTGCCTATCGGTTGAATCTCCTTCGCGTAAGGTTAATAAAAAACCAAACCAAGAAGGATCACTATTTTCAGTAGCTTTAGGTAATATAAAAATATCTTCCAGTTCTTTCATTCTTTCATACAAGGCCGCATAATTTTCACGACGCCTTTGAACAAAATGATCTAACTTTTTAAGTTGAGATACACCAAAAGCAGCTTGCATATCGGTTACTTTTAAGTTAAAGCCCACATGCGAGTAAGTATACTTATGATCATATCCATATGGTAATGATCCTAATTGTTGCGAAAAGCGACAGCCACATGTGTTGTCTTTACCTGGTTCACAGTAACAATCACGTCCCCAATCGCGAAAGCTTTCGGCCAATTTTGCTAATTCGGGGTTATTAATTAATACAGCACCGCCTTCGCCCATTGTAATGTGGTGTGCAGGATAAAACGAAAATGTAGATATATCACCAAATGTACCTGTCTTTTTACCTTTATAAGTAGCCCCTAAAGAATCGCAATCATCTTCAATAACCCATAAGTTATACTTTTTGGCTACACGCATCACTTCGTCCAAATCAAAAGGGTTACCTAATGAATGCGCTATCATAATAGCCTTTGTTTTTGGTGATACTGCTGCCTCTATATCTTCTGCTTTAACGTTATGAGTTGCAATGTCAACATCCACAAAAACTGGTATTGCACCAAATTGCACTATAGGGTTTACTGTTGTTGGAAAACCGGCGGCAACTGTAATAACTTCGTCTCCTTTTTTTACAGCACGATCACCAAGTTTAGGTGATGTTAGCGCATAAAAGGCAACTAAGTTTGCAGAAGATCCTGAATTAACCAGCAATGCTTTGTGTGCATTAAAATATGATGCAAATTCTGCTTCAAATTTATTTGCAAATCTTCCGGTTGTAAGCCATCCGTCTAAAGCTGCGTCAACACCATATAAAATATCTTCTTCATCAAGCACCTTACCAGTAACCGGGATATAATTTTGGCCAGGAATAATGGTTTGAGTTGTTTTTCTCTTAGCTATTTCGCGAAGAAGCGTTTCAAGTTCTGAATTATTAATGTTATTCAACATATTATAAAATGTATATTATTTAATTATTTAATTATTTTAATTATTTAAGTACCTTCCATTTCAATAGGCTGTGCAAAGGGTTCCATTTCAGTAATGGGCTTACCAAAAGCAATTTTAGGATAGGTATTAGTATGTGGGTTTATCATAACCTGGAGTAGTACAGGCATATTTTCGTTTTCATGATTCCATAACCAATTCACTGCATCATTAACTTGCGCTTCGACCGATATAGTTAAGCTATTAATACCATACGCATTAGCAACTTTTTCAAAATCAGGCGCACTATATCCCCAATAAGTTGATTGATATCTTGATTCAAAGTAGCTATCCTGAAACTGCCTGATCATACCCAAATTTTGGTTGTTCATGACTATAATTTTTATAGGTAACTTATTACGTACAATTGTTTGCAGTTCCTGGATATTCAACTGCATACAACCATCGCCAATGATAACAACATAAGGCTGTAAGTTATCAGCACATGATGCACCTATACTCGCCGGTAAAGCATATCCCATTGCTCCCATGCCCGCCGAGGTTAAAAATACCTGATCTTTATATATTTCTATTGACTGAGCTGCCCACATTTGGTGACTGCCTACATCAGCTATATATCCTTTTGACAGCTTAGATACCTGTGATAACGAATGAATAAAGCTGTTAGGATTTATGCCTTCAACCGAAAGCTCCTTTGTATCGGGCCACTTAGTTTTTAAACTATCTATATAAGAATTCCATTCTGCTGGTTCTGTAAATGTAATTTCTTTTGTAGATGCGTTAAAATTTTCAAAAAATATTTTGGTGTCTGCAATTATTGGAATACATCCCTTAATACGGTTGTTAATTTCTTCGGCATCACAATCTATATGATAAATTGTTCTGTTTTCGAAAAATTTAGTGTCAGCTCCGGTTTGGCGGATATCTAATCTGCTACCAACTACTATTAATAGATCACACTCCCCGAAAGCTATATTAGCCCACCTATTTCCATAGCTACCAATAAAACCAACCCTATAAGGATAATCATACTCTACGGCATCAATGGCCAACAATGTAGTAATTACCGGAAGATAGGTATGTTCAATAAAAGCTTTCATTGCTTCGATTGCAAATCCAGATCTAACACCTCTTCCAACTAATAACATTGGTTTAGATGCTTGTTTAATACTGGAAACAATAGCATCTATTTCGTTCTGGTTAGGAGACGGTAGTTCATGCTCAATTTTCGCAGCTTCGGGAACTGTAATTATCGATCTTTGAACATCCATCGGAATATCAATTAAAACAGGACCGGGCCTGCCCTCTGTAGCAATAAAGAATGCCTTCTCCAAAGTTTCGGGTAAATCATTTACATCTTGTACCTGAAAACATGCCTTAGTTATAGGCTTAACCATCGAAATTATATCAGTTTCCTGAAACCCAAGCTGCCTTATCTTCCTATCACCCTTTTGTTCGTGACGATTAACCTGCCCTGTAATAAAAACAGCTGGAGTAGAGTCAAAATAACAACTACCAATGCCTGTAATAAGGTTGGTTGCACCAGGCCCACTGGTTGCTAAAGCAACACCAGGTATCCCGGTAACCCGGCCATAAGCATCAGCAGCAAAAGCAGCTGATTGTTCATGGTGCATTGTTATTATATTGATCTTGGTTTTTTGACTTATAGAATCTAACAAGTGGGTTATCATCCCACCTGAAAGTTCAAATATATATTTTACCCCTTTTTTATCTAAAAAATTGGCCACATAGTCGGATGCTTTCATTAACAGATTTATCTTAAATTGTATTTATAATTGTTTATCAAATACAAAGATTTTAAACATTTAGTACCCTACACACCAGTATTATAAAATTCAAATGTTTTCTTAATTGCCTTTTCTAAAGGTACATTTATTTTTAGTTCTAATTCATTTTTAGCCTTATCAATTGAAGGAACATATCTCGATACTTTGTTATTAATGGGGTGAAGAGTTGCTATGCGTACAACAGAGCTTTGATTATATCCAGCTATCAATTTTGCTAATTCTTTAATGGTCAAATCTTTATCCGAGCCAACGTTATAAGGCTCACATGGTAACCCTTTAAATAATATAGTCCATAACCAAGTAGTTAAATCTGATGCATATAAATAGGAACGATATGGTGTTCCATCGCCTTGTACATTTATATCCCTTTCATTTAAACCATCTCTTATAAAATTTCCTATAGCGTAGGTGCCATCCAAAGGTAGATATGGCCCTACGAACGCAAAACACCTGGCTATTTTCGAGTTTATCTGATAATGACTATAATAAAAATTAGCCAACATTTCTGCAACCCGTTTGCCTTCACCGTATGCCGCATTTAAGTTAGATATATCAGGGCAACCTTTGTAGGTTTCTGTAATGTGTGTTACATGAGATGGTTGGCTACCATATACAGCCCCTGAGCTGGTATGTAATACAGCTTTAACTTTTTTTTTGCGCGCTATTTCTAAAATATTCCTTGTACCATTAACTATAGTGTCATACATTAAGAGTGGACTACTCTTATTCATTTCCATGTTGGCATCAGTTGCCGCATGAATTATATAATTAATAGTTATTTCTGTTTCAACTTCAAATGTTGTAACATCACCTTCAATAAATATAATATCATTTAGGTCAGAAAACTCAGGATGTTGTTTTAAAAATGACGAAGGATTTCTTGATAAAACATAAAGCTTATTGTTTAAAGATCTTTTAGTATTAATGTAACTAAAACTACTCAGCAACCATTTTCCGAAAAACCCGGTTCCTCCTGTAATTAAAAAATTTTCACCGTTAATACCCTCCCACAGATGTGATGTATCTTTTAATATAAGCTCTAAGTCCTCGTTAAGTTTGATCATCGATAAATTAAATTTGACCTTCGCCTAACTTTAAGAAAAACTTTATCTGGTCTTCAGTAAATGTATCTATGTTATCTCTATTTTCAGCAAATTGCTTATACCATTCAATTGTGTAGTCAACAGCTTTTTGTGCGTTAAAACGCGGTTTCCATCCAAGCTGCGCTACAGCTTTACTAATATCTAATTTGAGCAAGCCAGCTTCATGAGGTTGATTTAAGAGCTCGGGCAAATAGTAACTACCGGAGCCCCAACATTTTATTGCCAAATTAACCATACTTAAAACAGGCAAAGCATCTTCGGCATAAGGTCCGAAGTTATAGGGTTGCGCATATTTATTAGGATCCTGCTGCAATTTAGCTCCTAAAAGTAAGTATCCGGTAAGGGGCTCGAGTACATGCTGCCATGGGCGTACCGATGAGGGGTTCCTTATCACAACTTCGTTTTGTTGAATAAGCGCTCTTGCAATATCGGGTATTAACCTATCCAATGACCAATCCCCTCCACCTATAACATTACCTGCCCGACCAACCGCTACTGCTTTTTGATGTGTTTGGTAATTAATGGGGTTAAAAAAAGAGTTAACGTAAGAACTTATAACCAATTCAGCACATGCCTTACTTGCACTATACGGATCGTAACCACCTAAACGGTCGCTCTCCCTGTAGGGGTATTCCCATTCGTTATTATAATAAACCTTATCTGTAGTTATTAATACCACATTGCATCGCTTTTTTAGCGCCCTTACACCATCCAGTAAGTTTGCGGTTCCAATAGCATTAACTTCAAACGTTTCGGAAGGAATTTCATAAGACAACCGGACCAATGGCTGTGCAGCCAAATGAAAAACGAAGTCAGGGTCTGAGTCAATTATCGCTTGTTTTAAAGTTTGAGCATGTCTTATATCACCAATAATTGATTGGCAAATTTCTCCACCAGAAATCAAATAATACAAATCATCTTTTGTAAGAGGAGCCAATGAAAATCCGGTTACATCAGCACCTAATAATTTTAACATTTTAAGCATCCAAGACCCTTTAAAGCCTGTATGCCCTGTTAAAAACACTTTTTTTCCTTTGTAAGTATTAAATAAGGTGTCCAACATTGTTACCATGTTTTCCATTGCGCTTTATTCTTATCCCACATTTCATTTAAATCATGTTTATCTTTCAATGTATCCATTGGACGCCAAAATCCGTCATGTTTGTATGCGTTCATTTGTCCGTCATTAGCAATTTGTTCCATTGGCTTTTGCTCCCATATAGTGCTATCACCATCTTTAATATAGTCAAATACATTGGGTTCGCAAACAAAAAAGCCTCCGTTTATCCATGCCCCATCACCTTTTGGTTTTTCCATAAATGAATGCACACTCGAATCTTCTAATATATTTAAAGCCCCAAATCTGCCAGATGGTTGAACTGAAGTTACCGTACAAAGTTTGCCATGTTCTTTATGATATTGTACAAGTTCGGCAATGTTTATGTCACCCACACCATCACCATAAGTAAGCATAAATGGTTTATTATTGGTATAAGGTTGAACACGTTTAATACGACCACCAGTCATTGATTCATTTCCTGTATCTACTAAAGTAATAGTCCAGGGTTCTGCTTGCGAATCATGTACTTTTATTGAGTTATCTTTAAGATCAATTGTAACATCAGATTTATGCATGAAGTAGTTTGCAAAATATTCTTTAATTACATACCCTTTATAACCTAAGCAAACAACAAAGTCATTAAAACCATAAGACGAATATATCTTCATTATGTGCCATAAGATGGGCATACCGCCTATTTCAACCATTGGCTTTGGCTTTAAAACGGTTTCTTCAGACAGGCGCGTACCTAATCCTCCAGCAAGTAATACTACTTTCATATATAATTTTTAATTTATTAAAACTTCAACATCATTGGTTAATGGAAAGCTGCAACACAAAAGCTTTTCGTTGGCATTTAATAGTATATCATTACTTTTTACACCAAGTACTTTTACATCGCCCTTAACAATAATTCCTTTGCACATTGAGCAATTACCTGTTTGGCAAGAGTACGGAATCTCAATTAGAGAGTCTAACCCTGCTTCTAATATGCTTTTACCTTTTGCTACTTCAACCTGATATACAACATTATTAAAATTTATTTGTACAGTTCTGGTAATTATATCCTCAAAGCTTTTAGGATCTCTTACAACTTCAAAATCTTCAGAAAAAATACGATTACTAAGCACACCCTGTTTTAATAATTCTTGCTTTACTGATTCTTTTAAGCCTGTTGGACCACATATAAAGTGTGAGGTATGTTTTAAATCTGTTTCTTTAGACAGTACAGATAAAACTTTTTCGGGGTTAATACGACCTTGAATGATATTAGGTTTTGACGGATCAACTACTAATTTTGTATGAAAATGCCAAACTGCAAATGTTTCTGGATAAAGTTTTTGCAGGTCTGCAATATTGTCCTTCATAATCACCGATTCATGATTCCGATTACCATAAATCATAGTTACATGACTACATAATTTATTGTGTAATGCATATTTAGCAATTGACATTAATGGGGTTATACCACTTCCAACGCCCCAAAGCATTATTCTACTTTCTGCAGATATTTCAGCATTTTCTATGGTGAAATCTCCCATAGGTGCCATTACTTCTACAATATCTCCAACAGATAATTTATCAACAATATGATTAGAAACTATTCCGCCGGGTACCCTTTTAATAGTTATATTGAGTGTTGCATCTACTCCGGGTGCTGAAGATAGAGAATATGGTCTAACATATCTACGTCCATTTATCCGAAAAATAACACTTAGATATTGACCTGGTAGGTATTTAACTTTTTTTAACCCTGGTTGCTTAAAAGATAGCGTAACAGCGTCTTCTGTCTCTTGAAATATTTTATCAATTTTAAGCGTGTACATATTAGTGATAAACAGATTGTAAGTATATTACATTATTAACAAATAAGGTTTTCGGAAAAACTGGAATTATTTCCAAAATTTAAACTTAGATAACCAAGACACATTCTCTTCTATTCCGTAACCATAAGCTTGTTGGTATGATGAATATCCTAATTTTTGACTTTTTATATCATTAACAATGAGGTATATATTTTTAACCTTGTTAGAGTTTAATAATTGATTAACAATATTCAATTGAGATTTATAAGTGAAGCCCTCCCTTGTTACATAAAAGACTATATCAGCATACTTTTCAAGCATTAATGCATCTGTAACCAAACCTACCGGAGGACAATCAAAAATTATGTAGTCAAATTCTCCTTTTAAGTAGCTAATTAATTTTTCCATTTTACCATTAATTAGTAGTTCGGCAGGATTTGGAGGTATTGGGCCTGATGATATTAAATAGCAGTTTTTGTTAAAACTAAGTGGCTTAAGTAATTTACTATAATCATAATCATCATTGTCTGATATAGCGTAGTTTGTATAACCATTATTGATATCTAAACCAACACTTTCAGATAATTTTGGTTTTCTTAAGTCCATCTCCATAAAAACAACCTTTTTATTTGTCAACGCTAAAGCACTTCCAATATTTAATGATAGAAATGATTTCCCCTCACCGCTCATACTTGATGTAAATAGTAACACATTGGATTTGGATGGATCTAAAACAAACTGCAAATTGGTTCGTAAACTTCTAAATTGTTCAGAAATTACTGATCTTGAATTTGTGCCGGTAACCAAACTTTGCTTATCACTGTTATGTCCAATTTCTCCAAGTATTGGTGCAGTTGTAGCTTTTTCGATATCGCTCTTGCCATCAATTCTTACATTTAAAAATGCCGAGATCATTAAATAAATTGAAGGAAGCATTATTCCTATTATAAATCCTATCAAATACATAGTAGATCTTTTAGGTTTATATGGAAAAAAATCGCTTTTTGCAGTATCTATGATCCTTGAATTTGATATAGTAGAGTTTCTAAAAATTGCAGTTTCTTCACGTTTCTGAAGCAGAAAAAGATATAATTGTTGCTTTAAATTTTGCTGGCGCGAAAAGTCGAGATAAATACGTTCTTTTCCAGGTAATTGGCTAAGCTGACCTGTAAAACCAGAATTTTGCTTTTGTATTTGCTTTTTACCGACCTGCAACCCATTTCGGTATATATTAATATTTTGAAGTATATTTAATCGTAAATTATCAATTTGCTTATTAATATTTTGAATAACCGGATTTTCGTCTGTATATGATAAACTCGCCTTATCCCTGGCCACTAACAAATCGTTATAATCTTTAATTGACTGTCCAAAAGCCAAATCAGCAGTGTTAATTAAAGAACTTGGAATAATATTTCTGTTTAAGGGATTTTTCAAGTACTGTTCAATGTCTTTAACAATTGAAATCTGTACATCTTGTTGCGCTATTTTATCATAGTAATCGCTTGCACTTGAAACCAATGCTTTAGACTGCTCGCTGATATTTGCTATATTATTTTCAGTTTTATAATTTTCAAACTTTTTCTCAATATTATTTAATTCTTTTGATACCAAACCTATTCGGGTATCAATAAATGCCATTGTACTGTCAGCTATTTGTTTCTCATTTTGCAAATTAGAAGATAGATATAATTGCATTATCTTATTTAATATGGCCTCACCTTTAGCAGGATGAGAATAATTTAAAGAAAGATCTATAGTAGAGGCCTGCTTATCTGATAAACCGACTAAAAAGTCTTGCGTAAAATTGCTAATTGCAGCATCTGTTGATTGAATGCTGATTTTATATTTCTTGGCCCACTTTACATTAGGCTTTAAATGAAATATTAAATCATATTGATTAAACTTTATTATTTTGCCAAACTGCGTTGTTTCTTTAAAATCCTCGTTATCTGTTATTGTAAAACTATTGTTTCCGGTAATTTCTATATTGTATCCAGTTGTTACTATAGAATCTGTTTTAGCAACCAAAACTAATGTGAATGGCGCCTCGTTATAAATTTCTATACTTTTAAAACCATTAACAGAAAAAACTTTAACATTGAGTTGCATTGCCTCAACTGTATTTTTCATCAATGTTCTAGATCTTAAAACTTGAATTTCGTTATCCGCGCTGCTTTTAGCACTAAAAAGTGATCCTACGTCACTACTTATGCTACCACCCAATGCACTTTTGGCGTCATTGTTATCGTTTTTAACAAGTATTTTACTATTTACCTGCCAGCTTTTAGGTGTATAATAAGCATACAGTACAGCTAAAAATACACATAATATGATACTTAATAAGTAGAGTGGCCAGTTGTGTGTAATTTTTAAAACAATTTGTTTTAAATCTATAACATCTTCGTCAATTTGTTGATTATCTTTTAAGTTATTATTATAATTATGATTTGTAGACATTTGAAATTTATATCTTATCTGGTACTTAGCAAAATAGCTATTACAGAAATTAAGGAAGCACCTACAGCGGTTATAATTGAAATATTTCGGTTTTGAATTGCATCAGAAGAAGCTATTTTGGAGTTACTAGGCTCAACATATATATAGTCGTTTTGGCGTAAATAATAATATGGTGAATTTAAAACTGCACTATTGGTAAGGTCAAGCTTAACTACCTTACGCTCGCCACTTTCGTCTTGTCGTATTAAAGTTATGTTGTCACGTTTACCGTAAATGGTCAAATCTCCTGCTAACGCTAAAGCATCTAATATAGTAACCTTTTCGTTAGATATAACATAGGTTGCAGGCTTGGCAACCTCGCCAACAATACTTACTCTAAAATTCGCAAAACGTAAATTAACAGTTGCATTTTTAAAAAATTCTGCTGTTTTAATCCTTATAATCTCACGAGCCTCCTCTGTGGTTGAACCGCTTACCTTTATTTTACCCATTACTGGTAGCTCAATATTACCACTATTATCAACTAAATAACCAGAAACACTTTGACTACCGGTACTACCGGCAGATGTAGCTCCAATGGCTGCGTTTTGCAAATTGCCTGCGTTCAAAATCTGAGTGGCATTAGGGTCAACCGTTTGAATACTTACAGATAAAATATCATCGGGTTGAATTTTAGGTTCTATGTACGGCACTTTAGCCAAAACAGTTTCTAATTTGTCATCAGGTATGTCCTTAAAATATTTTATGTTTTTTATTGACGAGCAGGATGAAAATATTATATTTAAAATTATAACAAAACACCACATTAAATTAAATTTCATTTTTTTCAAGGGCACGGTAACTGTTTTATTTTAATTACAAAATCTGTCAAAAGTAATATGTTTTTTTAAATAGAAGGTAACAAATAACCGGGTATTTACACCCATTAACTTACAAAACTCACTTTTGAACCAGATACTGGTTAATATCGTAATTCATCAAATAAATACTATCAAAATTTGAACCATTATTAATTTATACAATAAATTGTAAGCCAAAGTTATTCTAACTTATAATAATCCCTTACAATCGACCATTTACTAAACTTTTATTAAGTATGCTTTTTATATCGTAAATAACACTTTGAGGTTTACTTTTAAGCAAATTTAAATCAAACGTCAAAAATTCGTGATGGGCAACCGCCAAAATTATAGCATCATAACTACCTTTTAATTCAACATACTGGTTACATATACTTAAACCATATTCGTGCTTTACCTCTTTCTTATCGGCCCAGGGGTCGTAAACTTCGCAATTAGTATCGTACTCTTGCAGGGTTAGTATAATATCAATCACCCTGGTGTTTCGTACATCGGGGCAGTTTTCTTTAAATGTAAATCCTAAAATAAGTATATTAGCTTGCTTAACGCTTATATCATTTTTAATCATCAGCTTAACTACTTCCTGGGCTACATAAGTACCCATGCCATCATTAATGCGGCGCCCAGCTAAAATAATCTCGGGGTGATAACCCACCTCCTGCGCCTTTTGAGCCAGGTAATAGGGGTCTACACCGGTGCAGTGCCCCCCTACTAAACCCGGTTTAAATTTCAAAAAGTTCCATTTGGTACCTGCCGCTTCCAACACAGCTTGTGTGTCAATGTCGAGCAAGCAAAATATTTTAGCAATCTCATTAACAAAAGCAATGTTAATATCGCGTTGCGAATTTTCGATTACCTTACACGCTTCGGCTATTTTAATACTGGGTGCTTTATGTGTGCCGGCAATTATAATTGATTTGTAGAGGCTGTCCACCAAGTCCGCTACCTCGGGCGTAGACCCTGATGTTACCTTGATAATATTAGTTAGGGTATGCACTTTATCGCCCGGATTAATGCGTTCTGGTGAATAACCGGCATAGAAATGATGGTTAAATTTCAAGCCCGATATCTTTTCGAGCACTGGCACACAAATTTCTTCGGTTACACCCGGGTAAACGGTCGATTCGTAAATTACCACATCGCCCGGTTTTAAAACCGCGCCAATGGTTTCACTGGCTTTAATAAGCAGGCTCAAATCGGGCCTGTTGTGTTTATCGGTTGGTGTTGGTACTGAAACTATATAAATAGTACATATTTTAAGATGACCGGTATCATTAGTAAACAATAATCCTTTTTCTTCTGGCAAATGGGTGGTTATAGCTTGCAGTCTTTCCGATGATGTTTCCTGCGTTTTATCAAACCCGCTTTTCAGTTCTTCTATACGGTTAAACGAGTGATCATAACCTACAACCGGATACTTAGTTGAAAGTTCTACTGCCAATGGAAGACCAACATAGCCCAATCCAATTACTGCAATAGTGGTATGATGAAGTTGCGGTAAACGTGCTGCAGATGGACTAATGAAAGGATCAAACATTTTAAAAATTCACAATAAATACAAAGATAGGATGCAAATATAAATTAAATTTTAACACAAGGATTATACCGTTTACCACAACTATGCTCATGGTTATAAACATTATACCGTTAATTTAGTTTATGTTTAATGTTAAGTAAATAATTACACATTACAATCGATTGCTTAATGTGTATTGATGGTTAGTGTATTTTTTACATGATTTTATTTTTTTGTAAACTAAGTAAATCCTACTTTTAGCCCAACTAATTTTTACAATAAAGCCTATGAAACTAATTGCCGACGGCGGCTCTACCAAAACCAACTGGTGTTTAGTTAACGATGAAGGTAAAAAAGTGTACTTTAATACCGAAGGTTATAATCCTTATTTTGTAAGTACCGAGTACATTATTAAATCGTTACAAAACAACCTGCCGTCCGACTTAAACAAAGAGCAGCTCAGCGAAGTAAACTATTACGGAGCAGGATGCTCAACTGCCGAAAAACGCAAGCTGGTAGAAGATGCCATGAGCCAGGTTTTTGTGAATGCTAAAGTAAACATTGGGCATGATTTAATGGCTGCTGCCCGTGCATTATTGGGCCATACGGAAGGCTTTGCAGCCATATTAGGTACGGGTACCAATACTTGTATTTATGATGGTAAAGATGTGGTTAACAACATTGATTCAGGCGCATACATATTAGGCGATGAAGGCAGCGGCTGCTATATAGGCAAAAAGCTATTGGTTGATTACCTGCGTGGCTACATGCCCGAAGCCGTAAGGAAAAATTTTTGGGACACTTATCACCTTACTCCCGATGATGTGAACGACCGTGTTTACTCACAACCCCTGGCCAACCGCTTTTGCGCTGGATTTAGCAAATTTGTGTACGATAATAACGTACACCTCGAATATACCCGTAACCTGGTAAAAACATCGTTCGACGATTTTTTCCGCAACCTGGTAACCCACTACCCCAGTTACCAGAACTACAGTTTTAACTGTATTGGTTCGGTAGGTTATAATTTCCGTAACGTGCTCGAAGAAGTGGTTACCGAAAACGGCATGAAAATGGGTAACATTATCCGCTCACCCATAGATAACCTGGTGAAGTTTCACTTAGAGCAGGCTCCAAGTAAATTGTAATTTAAATTCTATTAACAATAAAAGCATCCTGAAAGATGCTTTTATTGTTAATAGAATGATGGTTTTTAGGGCTATCAAAAATTTAAACTACCTCAAACAGCACGTTGGTATGCTCTTTTATTATCTATTTATAGGCTGAGTTTAAACAACGATCAATGGCTTTTGGCCGCGTTTATACATATTTAAAGTTCGAACGTTACTGGTGTAATATGAGGTTACCATTAGCTGCCGACATTTACCATCAGTTGAACACTATTCATAAAACCCAGCTTTTAAACATCATAGGCTTTTTTCTTCAGCAAGTTTTTTTATACCATTTTTCGCTTAATTGTTTCCTTACAGGTATATCGTATATTAACATCATCAAATACGCTGCCCCAACCAACAGACTAACTCCGGCTATAATGATAAGGGTAAGCTGAATGTTGCCCGGTTTATGGCTAATATAATAATTACCAAACATCCATAGCCCGGCATAATGTGTCATGTATAATGGGTAAGAGATCTTTCCTGAAAATATGCAGAAATTTTTTATGCGCGGTGCAATAGTAGCCCCTGCACCCAAAGCAATGAGCAAAGGAAAGTAAAACAGCACTACTAAAGGTTCGGTTAACCAGTTACATAACGACGACGGCATGATGAAGGCCAGGCATAATAACAGGGTTAAGGCAATAAATCCAAGTTTATTTTTGATGATCCAGTTGGAACGGTAAATAAGCAGTCCTGCTAAAAAGGAATACGAGATCCGGGCGCTCCCGTCCCAAAACGTGGATCCGCTCCAACCGCCCAATAAATTACCCGACTGGTAACTTACCCAGCAAATAGCCACTGCCGAGAGCAGGGTTAACAGCAGCAGGTAGCCGCGGCTAATTCGATAGAGCACAAAAGCGTAAACCATATTGGCTACATATTCCCAAAACAACGACCATGACGGGGCATTGAAGCTGAACAGGTTAAAACCACGGTCGGCTATTACGGGCAAAGGGATAAGGAATATGGAGCAAACAAATGCCAGGATGATCTTGCCGGTGCTATATAATTGAGGATGACCACCAAACGGGTCGAACAAAAATGCCAGCAGGCCTAATACCGATCCTGCTACAACCAAAGGATGCAGCCGGATGATCCTCGACTTAAAAAACTCCCAAATACCCATTTCCCCTATCCGCTCGTTGTAGGCATACCCAGTCACAAAACCAGAGAGGCAGAAGAAGAAATCGACAGCTAAAAAACCATGCCCGATAAAGTTTTTACTGGCATCAGCATAAACCCATTCCATAAAATGAAATATAACAACGGCCAAAGCAGCAATCCCCCTTAATCCATCAAGAATATGGAAATGCTGTTTTGTTTGCAGACCTGTTGTGGCAGCTTTGTTTGTATCCATTTAATGTGTATGCAATTCAGATTAATATTTAATGATTATGCCGTGTGATTGTTGGGCAAATTATTCAAAATTAACAGTTCAGCCAAATTGGTAAATGAGCATTGCCCTAAAATTAACATGTGCTCAAACAAACTAAATTTGGTTTAAACACTTTTTTTGAAATTTTCTCTTGACAAATTAATTTTTACTTGTAGATTTACGCCAGCAAAAAAACAATGATTAATAACAGCGCATTCGGTTTTGGTTTCTATTACTTTTACTTTAGCAGTAAGAGCCGGGCCTGATATGCACTAACAAAACATAGAAAAATCAGAAAGTCCCGGCCCAATAAGGCCGGGACTTTTTGTTTAACAACCGTTTATGGAAAATCAACAGCCACGGGTGGCTATACAAGGTATTCGCGCATCGTTTCATGAAGAGGCGGCTTTTCGTTATTTCGGTACCCATATTCAAACGGTAGAGTGCGCTTCGTTCAAACAAACATTTGAAGCTTTAAAGGAAAGGCGTGCCGATTACGTAGTAATGGCCATAGAGAATAATATTGCCGGTAGCATTTTACCTAATTATTCGCTATTGATGAGCTATAACTTCCCTATTGTGGGCGAAGTTTACCTGCCTATCCAGCTGCACTTTTTAACCCTGCCGGGCGTAAAGTTCGAGGATATTAAAACGGTCATATCCCACCCTATTGCCTTGCGCCAGTGTGTTGATTTCATGGACGAATACCCGCACATCAAAGTAGTAGAGAGCAGCGATACCGCCGCCTGCGCCAAACGTGTGCACGACGAACAGCTGACCGATACTGCCGCCATTGCCAATAGCCTGGCCGCCAACATATACCAGTTGGAGGTAAAAGAACGTCGGATAGAAAGTAATAAAAAGAATTTCACTCGTTTCCTGATATTTACCAGTCATGAAAATGCCAAACAGGTGAAGGCCAATAAAGCATCCTTATGTTTCCAGGTGAGTAACGAAGTTGGTGCGCTGGCTAAAGTATTAAACGTGTTGGCTGAGCAGGAAATTAACATGAGCAAAATTCAAAGCATGCCAATATTAGGAAAACGCAACGAGTATAACTTTTACTTAGATGTAGAGTGGAACCAGGCCAGTCAGTACGATACGGCCGTAAGGCAAATTTTAAACTATACCAAAAACTTCAATATCCTGGGCGAATATGAGCGGTATTTGGAGGAGGTGGTGAGTCAGTAGAGGCAATGAGTCCGTTAGTGGGAAGAGACAAACACTTTTGAAAAGATAATACGAAACGTAAAAAATATTTAACAATATAAACTTAACATTCCGGGGCTTTACGGACAAACCGACTCCCCAGACTTCTTAACTCAAACAAATATGAAACTTGATCTTAAAATACAG
Organism: Mucilaginibacter terrae; assembly: GCF_042679325.1. Lineage (GTDB taxonomy): Bacteria > Bacteroidota > Bacteroidia > Sphingobacteriales > Sphingobacteriaceae > Mucilaginibacter > Mucilaginibacter terrae. The sequence goes on along the minus strand of NZ_JBHTMJ010000003.1, from coordinate 663,995 downwards.
CCGCTTAGCTCTTGGATAACAGCTAAGGCACAACCTCTGCTTATTGCCGGTCCTTGCAGCGCCGAAACCGAAGAACAATTAGTTGCCACCGCGCATTTGCTGGCCGCCACAGGTAAGGTAACCGCCCTGCGTGCAGGTATTTGGAAACCACGTACCCGTCCGGGTGAGTTTGAAGGTATTGGCAGCATTGGTTTAGAGTGGTTAAAACGAGCTAAAGCCGAAACTGGTTTGCCAACTGCGGTTGAAGTAGCAACTGCCAAACACGTAGAAGAAGCTTTAAAAGGTGGTGTGGATATTTTGTGGATTGGTGCCCGTTCAACGGCTAATCCTTTTACTGTACAGGAAATTGCCGATGCCTTAAAAGGTGTTGATATTCCGGTGATGATTAAGAACCCGGTTAACCCCGACCTTTCTTTATGGATTGGCGCTTTAGAGCGTGTTAACAATGCAGGTATCACTAAACTGGCGGCTATTCACCGTGGATTTTCATCTTACGAAAAAACAGCTTTCCGCAACGAACCGATGTGGGACCTGGCCATTAACTTAAAAACACATGCGCCTGAGCTGCCTATTATTTGCGATCCAAGCCATATTTCGGGTAACCGCGAACTGATCCCTTATGTATCGCAAAAAGCGTTGGATATGGATATGCAGGGCTTGATGATCGAATCACATATCGATCCTTCGGTAGCCTGGACCGATGCCAAACAACAGGTAACGCCTGCTGCTTTATCCGAATTGATAGACCGTTTGGCACTTCGCCGGCCGGAAGTGGTGAACAGCCAGGTTAAAGATGCCCTTGCCGATTTGCGTAACGGTATAGATAAAATTGACGATCTGGTAATTGCCAAACTGGCCGAGCGTATGAAAATTGTAGAGCAAATTGGTAACTATAAAAAAGATAACGGCATTACTATTTTACAGGTTAACCGTTGGGATGAGATTCTGCAAAAACGCACTAACTACGGTAAAGCGCTAAACTTAAATCCCGAATTTACCGAAAAACTACTGGAACTGATCCACGGCGAATCTATTCGCAAGCAAACCGAAATCATGAACAAAGGTCAGGGTAATGCCCCGGTTCAGGAACAATTAATGCATTCTTAGTAACTGTAAAGTAAGCCCCACCTAAATCCTCCCCGGGAGGGAGGACTTTTAAAAATTTAGCTCCCTCCCTTCCGGGGAGGGCTGGTAAGGGGCTATTATTTTGATATTATTCTATGTCACCAAATATTACGGTTAGCCGTAGCCATAAAAAAGTTAAAGCCACCATACAACTCACCGGCTCCAAGAGCGAATGCAACCGCGCGTTGGTTATCGAGGCCCTGAGTAAAGGCAAGGTAAAGGTCACTAACATATCCGATGCTGCCGATGCTGTAACGCTGGCGGGAATACTGAGAAGAGAGAGTCAAGAGGCAAGAATCAAGAGTCAAGACTTTGAAACACCCACAACTGACATCCCGCAACCCGCAACCGAAGTAAACATCGGTCCCGCTGGTACGGCCATGCGTTTTTTAACGGCTTATTTTACTTTGCAAAATGGCGAGGTGCTGTTAACTGGTACAGAGCGTATGAAACAGCGCCCTATTGGTATTTTGGTAGATGCCTTAAAAACCTTGGGTGCCAATATTAGCTATGCCGAAAACGATGGCTTCCCTCCACTGTTGATCAAAGGAGGCTTTGAGCAGTTGACCGATACCATTACCATTAAAGGCGATATCAGCAGCCAGTATATCACAGCTTTATTATTGATTGCCAGCAGTCTGCCCAAAGGTTTACAGCTACATATTGATGGAGAATTAACTTCACGCCCGTATGTAGAAATGACGCTGAGCATGTTGCAGCAGGCAGGTATCCAGCACCAGTGGGCCGGTAACGTCATCAGCATTGCGCCGCAGGATTTCCGGGAGACCAGCATTTGGGTGGAGCCCGACTGGAGTGCCGCTTCTTACTGGTATGCCGTGGCTGCCCTGGCCAATGAAGCTGAACTATTTTTGCCGGGCTTAACCTCGTACAGCCTGCAAGGCGACAGCATCGTCACCGAACTAATGGCTAATTTCGGTATCACTTCGCAGTTTAAAGATGGTGGTGTGCATCTCAAAAAAGAACCGAAGCCTATTATACGTAAGATCTTCGATTTGAAATCGTGCCCCGATCTGGCCCAAACCTTAATTGTGGTTTGTGCTGCCTTAGGTCATGATGCTACCTTCACCGGCCTGGAAACCCTCAAAATTAAAGAAACCGACCGCATAGCCGCCCTGCAAAACGAGCTGGCTAAAATGGGTGTGAAATTGATTGAAAAAGGACAGGTGTACAAGCTGGATTGCAGCGAAAAGTTCATTCCCGAACATATCACCATTGCCACTTACGAAGACCACCGCATGGCTATGGCTTTTGCCCCGCTGGCGCTGGTTATACCACAGGTTGAAATTGAAGAAGCCGAAGTAGTCAATAAATCATACCCCGCCTTTTGGCAGGACTTTGAAAAAGCCGGGTTTTATTTAACTAAATAAAGTGAATGGCCAAGCTTCGCTTTGTATAAGTATCCGCCGGTTTTGCAGATCTTCGACAGGTTCATACTAATATAAATAACAAAGCGCCAGCAGCTAACATTTTTTTTAGCCTAATACTTAAAACTATCAGAATACACTGCAATACTAAGAAGGTGAGCTAAGCAAGCTCCATTAGTTTCCATACGGGGAACGAAGCAATGACCGTTTATTTGAGTAATGACGAACAGAATTTTGACCCAACTAAAACTACCAAAGGTGTACATCCCTTTGGTTATTTTAACTGGTGCATTAATAGCATTTTGGTTTTGCCTGCCCAACCCTTTATTTAACCACCCTACTTCCTACGTTATTGATGATGAAAAAGGCCAGCTTTTAGGTGCCTCCATAGCAGCCGACGGACAATGGCGTTTTCCGTATGATGGAGAGGTTCCTGATAAGTTTAAGCAGTGCATTATTGCCTTTGAAGATAAACGCTTTATGCACCACCCCGGTGTGGATGTGCTGGCTTTTGGCCGTGCCATTCGTCAAAACCTGAAAGGCAAACGGATAAGTAGCGGCGGTAGTACGCTTACTATGCAGGTAATGAGGATGTCCACTCATCACAACCGTACGATCTGGAACAAACTGCTGGAAATGATGATGTCGCTAAGGCTGGAACTCACCTACAGCAAGGCCGAAATATTAGGCCTTTATTCCAGTAACGCTCCTTTCGGCGGTAACGTAATTGGATTGAACGCAGCATCATGGCGTTACTATGGCCGTAGCCCCAATAAACTTTCCTGGGGCGAAATGGCCGCAATGGCCGTGCTTCCCAATTCGCCGTCGTTAGTGCATCCGGGCAAAAACCGGCAGGTGTTGTTAAAAAAGCGTAATCAACTACTCGATAAACTTTATCAACAAAATGTGATCGACAAAAGTACAGCCGAGCTTTCCAAACTGGAACCCATGCCCGATAAGCCTTTGCCCCTGCCGCAAATGGCCCCTCACCTGCTGCAACGTTTTAAAAACGAGTATCCGGCAAAAACCATGACCGATACCCGGCTTACCACCACGTTAAAAGCCGATCTGCAACAACAGGTAAGCGAGATATTGGAACGGCACCACCGGGTACTTAAAGCCAACCAGATCAATAATATTGCTGCCGTTGTGCTGGATGTAGAAACCGGAGCTACTCTGGCATATAGCGGTAATATTTTTCACCCCGAAGAAGCCGGATTGGAAAGCAGTGTAGATGTGGCTAATGCGCCGCGTAGTCCGGGGAGTACTTTAAAACCATTTTTATATGCTTCCATGTTGCACGATGGTTTTATTTTGCCCAATACGTTGATCCCCGATATCCCCACGCAAATAGCCGGTTACCACCCCGAAAACTTTGATTTAGGTTATGATGGCGCAGTGCCCGCTTCACGTGCTTTGGCCCGTTCGTTAAATATTCCAGCCGTTAAAATGCTGCAGAAATATAAATACGAACGCTTTTACGATGTATTGAAGAAAGCCGGCATTACTACGCTAACCCAACCAGCCGACTATTATGGCCTCTCCCTTATTTTAGGTGGCGGCGAAAACACCTTGTGGGAGCTTACCGGCGCTTATGCCAGCATGGCCCGCTCGCTCAACCATTATAACCAAACTGACCGCTACACAGCTGATGATTATCATGCTCCAGTATATCACAAAGCGGTATCTACTTCAAAGCCTGCCGAAAAAAATGGCTTGCTGGATGCCGGTTCCATTTACTATACGTTTCAAGCTATGGAAGAAGTAATGCGTCCAGGAGAAGAAATGTTGTGGCAGCAGTTTGGCTCCACCCAACGTATAGCCTGGAAAACAGGTACCAGCTTTGGCTTCCGCGATGGTTGGGCTATAGGCGTAACTCCGAAATATGTAGTGGGTGTTTGGGTAGGTAATACCACAGGCGAAGGCCGGCCTAATTTAACCGGTATTAATACGGCAGCTCCTGTACTTTTTGAAATCTTCAGGCTATTACCAGTAACGCGTACCTGGTTTAAGGCTCCGGTAAACGCCATGGTTAAAATTGATGTTTGCCGCGAAAGCGGGCAAAGGGCAGGCGAATACTGCGAACATATAGAAGAAACCTGGGTACCGGCGGGCGGATTAAAATCGGCCGTTTGCCCTTATCATCAGCTCATACACCTCAACCCTACGCGCAAGTGGCAGGTAAATACCGATTGCGAACTGCCCGACCGCATGGTGCATCAAAAATGGTTTGTACTGCCGCCGTCTATGGAATATTACTACCGTGCCCGCAACTACCAGTACCGCACCCTTCCGCCGTTCAGGAATGATTGCGGGGTTGGTGAAAAAAGTTCACCCATGGAAGTCATTTATCCTAAAGACAACGCTAAAATATATATCCCTATTGAAGCCGATGGAACCCGCGGCCGCATGATCTGTAACGCCGCACACCGGCAGCCGGGCGTTAAGATATTTTGGCACCTGGATGATCAGTACTTAGGCCAAACTACCGACTTTCATCAAATGGCTATTAATGCACAACCAGGCAACCATGTGCTTACATTGGTTGATGGCACGGGTAGTGAGGTAAAGGTTAGGTTTAGTGTGTTAGATAAGGAGTCTGGTAAATAAAACTGTTATGCCGATGAATATCGGCATAACACAGTTGGGGTAAGTCCTATCTTGGCTCTCTGCTCTTATCTCTTGTTTCTATTCTCAACTGCTACTTCAAGTACACATACGTAATACCATCACCACCTCTATCGGCATGCTCGTCTTCCATGTGGCTTACCTGGTCGTACTTTTTAAAGTAACTGCGGATGAGTTTGCGCAGGATGCCATCGCCTTTACCGTGAATAATTTTCAGGGTGCCAAAACTCATCATCAAGGCACGGTCCAGCAGTTTTTCAATGGCGTGCAGGGCATCTTCGCCACGCATACCGCGTACATCTATTTCCGGGCTAAAACTTGCCATATCACTGGTAGATGAGGCACTGGTACCGGCACGGCGAATTTCTTTGGGCACCTCCTTACGTGATACCTTTTCTACCCGCTTACGCTTAGCCACCGTGCGCAGATCACCAATGGCAATAATAATATTGTCTTTAGCTATCTCCATAATTTGCCCGGTGGTGGTCGAATCTATCAATTTTACCCAGTCGCCCACCTTTAATTCTTCGCTTTCGGTCTGCTTAGGAGCAGCAGGTTCGGCTTTAACGGTATTCTTTTGAAGTTCCTTGCTTAAATTATCGCGCAGTTCTCTGGTTCTTTCCTTATCGGCCTGGCTGCTTTTAATTTCCGATATGGTATTCTCTACCAGTTTATTGGCATTGGTGATAATCTCTTTAGCCTGTTGTTTGGCATCGCGGATGAGCGCTTTTTGGTTCTCTTCCAAATAACTTTTCAGCTTTTCGTTTTCGGCTAATAAACTATCAACCTGCCTTTGCTGGCGGTTAAGTTGCGTACGGGTATCGTAGATCTCTTTTTTCTCGCGTTCTAAATCAACCAATAGCGTATCAACCTTTTTTTGACCGGCACTAATTTTGTTTTTTGCCAGGTTAAGTACCTGCGGCGGCAGACCAATTTTTTGCGCAATTTCAAACGCGTAAGAGCTACCCGGCTTGCCTACTTCCAGTTGATACAGCGGCCTCATCTGCTGGTTATCAAACAACATGGATGCATTTTCTATCCCCTCGGTATTGCTCGAAAATATCTTTAAGTTAGAGTAGTGTGTGGTGACCATACCCCTAACCTTTTTATGGTTCAAGGATTCGAGCACGGCCTCGGCTATAGGGCCGCCAAACTGCGGATCGGTACCGGTACCAAACTCATCAATCAGAATCAGCGTTTTAGCATTAGCCATCTCCACAAAATATTTCATTTTGCTCAGGTGCGCGCTGTAAGTACTCAGGTCGCTTTCTATCGACTGGTCGTCACCAATATCCACAAACAGCTGCCTAAAAACGCCTACCGTACTGCTTTCATCAGCCGGAATAAGCAACCCAGCCTGCGTCATCATTTGCAACAGACCAAGCGTTTTCATACAAACCGATTTACCACCGGCATTAGGACCCGATACGGTAATAATTCGTCCGCCCTCGTCAATATTTACATTAAGAGGCACAACCGTTTTATGTTCCTTTTTAAAACTTAAAAAAAGCAACGGGTGCCGGGCATTAGTGAGGCGTACTCTGGCTTCGTTAATTACCACCGGCATCTCTCCTTCCACATCTATGGCGAACAAAGCTTTGGCCCGCACAAAATCCAATTTGGTTAACAAACTGTGGTACGAAAGCAGCAAAGGCACATAAGACCGCAAATCATCAGTCAATAAGGTAAGGATCTTAATGATTTCACGGCGGCGTTCAAATTCCAGGTCACGGATGCGGTTATTGAGCGTAAATACTTCCTCGGGTTCCAGGTAAACGGTTTGCCCCGTGGCCGATTCATCGTGAATAAAACCTTTTACCTTACGCTTGTTTTCGGCCAGTAATGGGATACATAAACGGCCATCACGTATAGTTAAACTACCATCGGCCGTCCAACCGTTAGCGCCTGCATTTTTAAAAATCTGGTCTATTTTTTTGCGGGCTTCCTGTTCGGCTTTGGCAATGCCCGAGGTAATATCCTGCAATTCGCGCGATGCATTAGGGCGGATCTTGCCTTTGGCATCCAGCACCATATCAATTTTTTTGAGGATACTTTTTTCAATGGGCAAATGCTCAAACAACGCTTCGAGGTTAGGATACTGGCCTTCGCGTTCATTAAAATATGCGATCACCGCAAACACGGTGGTTAGCGAAGCCTGGATCTGGAAAAACTCTTCCTCTGATAAAAACGCTCCTTCTAAACGTACTTTATTAGCAAGCGCTTTAATATCGAAAAAATGGTTAATGGGTAATAACGCATCATTCTGCAATATATTCTTAAACTCATGGGCCTGGCTTAAAAACTTTTTAATCAGGTCAAAATTGTTCATCACCTGAATTTTATCTACCATTTGCTGGCCCATGGTACTTAGGCAGTGTGCTTTTATCAGTTCTTTTACCTCGGTAAAACCTAACTTATCGGCACTATTTTCGGGGTAAAGCATTGTTCTTTTTTAATTTTTTGGCTTTAGCAACAGAATCGGCTCTGGCTTTCTTTTTAGTTGCCAAATTGGTTTTCAATTTAACTCTTTTGGCTATTGAATCGGCTTTGATTTTGTTAAGGCGTGCAATGGAATCGGCGGCGCGCTTGGCCAGTTTTTCGTTAATTTTGTTTTGCTTAATTTGCTCTAACGAATCTATTTTAGCCCTAATTTTAAGCGATGAGTCGGACTTGGCCTTAATCACCTTGGTCACTGCTTCGTAAATCTCGAATAATTGATCGGGTTTGTTAGAATAATAAGTAAAGCTCTTTTTAAATTGTACACTATCGGTTTGATGTTGTTTAAAAATATATAGATACCGGTTGTTTCCATATTTAAACAAGCTATCTGGGTCTTGAGATACTTCAAACAAGCTACCGTCGGCAATATGCATATCAATCAATAAGCCGGTCATCCGCTCATGATTTAATATACCTGCCGGGGTTTGCGGCCCGCACGACAGTAAATAAACCGGGATTAAAAAAAACAAGACTTTATATATACGCATTCTGTAATTTAGCAGGCTCATAAACAGTGAGCAAATTTAAGTAATAAATGAGCATTACCGATAATATTAAACGCCTGAAAAGCGAAATGGATATACTGAACGTAACACTGGTAGCGGTATCAAAAACCAAACCCGTGAGCGACCTTCAGGAAGCATACGATGCCGGCCAGCGTATATTTGGCGAAAACCAGGTACAGGAATTGGTTGAAAAATTTGAGGCATTACCGCAAGATATAGAATGGCATTTGGTTGGTCATTTACAAACCAACAAGGTAAAATACATTGCCCCTTTTATAAGCCTCATACATTCGGTTGATAGTTTGAAACTGCTGCAGGAAATAAACAAACAAGCCGAAAAAAGTAAGCGGGTAATTGACTGCCTGTTGCAGGTGTACATTGCCGATGAGGATACCAAATATGGTTTGGGCTTTGATGAGGTGATCGAACTGCTGCGTTCGGAAGCGTTTACCGCATTACAAAATATACGCGTACGCGGGTTAATGGGCATTGCCACCAATACCGATAACGAAAAGCAGATCAAAGAAGAATTTTATGAACTGGATACTTTTTTTGACGGCCTTGCTCAAAGCTATTTTCGTAAACAAGAAAGTTTTGATACGCTAAGCATGGGCATGTCATCAGATTATAGTTTAGCCATTGAACAAGGCAGTACGATGATACGCTTAGGCAGTACGATATTTGGGGAACGAAAGCCCCTCCCAAACCCTCCCCGGGAGGGAGGGCTTAATTAATAGGCACTTATTTAAATTGACGATATAAGATCATAGATATGAATACATTAATCAAATCAAAAGTCTCCCCTCCCGGGGGAGATTTAGAGGGGGCTTTAGAGAGAGAGGCTTTATGACGGTACACCTGAGAGTAGCCCAAAAGCAGGACTGCCCACGCCTGTTGGAACTGATTAAAGAACTGGCGGTGTACGAACGCGCACCGGAGGAGGTAACTGTAACCCTGCAACAGTTTGAAGATGCTGGTTTTGGCCCGCGCCCTGTTTGGAAAGCTTTTGTAGCCGAAGTTGATGGCTTTGTAGTGGGTTTTGCTTTATATTATGTGCGTTACTCTACCTGGAAAGGCTGCCGCTTATACCTGGAAGACCTGATAGTGACCGAAATTATGCGTGGCAAAGGCATTGGCAAATTACTGTTTGACAGGCTTATACAGGAAACCAGCGAACTCAGTTTTAACGGCATGAGCTGGCAGGTGCTGGACTGGAACGAACCGGCACTTAAATTTTATAAAAAATATGAAGCCGGTTTACAATTCGGCTGGTTAAATGCCTCCTTATCAACCGAGCAAATATTAAATTACAAACCATGAAGTTTAACCGTTTAATTTTACTGGCCGCTGTGGCCGCAAGCATGGCCGCTTGTAACAGTGCCCCTAAAAAGGAAATAGCCGATATTTATACCGATACGCTGACCTACCAGTTTAAAGCGATAAACTCAAAAGCCGATGATTGCGCGGGCAAGCCCGACAGCACCTGCACAACGGTGAAGTTTAAATACCCAGCTTTTGATAAGCAACCCCTATTAAACGATACCGTGGTTACCGGTTTAGCCACGCTAATGGATAGGCAAAAAGGTATAGCAGGTTTGCAAAGGCTTACCTGGCAGTTTTTGCAGGATTATAAGGATTTTAAGAAACAAGACCCACGATCGGTAATGTTTTTTACGCTGGATTGCAAAGTGAATGTGGTTAGGCAGGATAGCAGCCTGGTGAACCTGGAGTATAAAGGTTATCAATATACCGGTGGCGCACACGGCAGCAGCTATATAAAATACTTAAATTGGGATGTAAGCGCTGGTAAAAAAATATTACTGAGTGATATATTGAAGCCCGGTTATGGCCCTGAATTAAACAGGGTGGCAGAGAAAATATTTCGGAAACAGGAGAACTTAACCGAAATTGCTTCGCTTAAAGATAATTACTTTTTTAAAGGAGATAAATTCAGCCTTAATGAAAATTATCTCCTTACACCATTGGGTTTAAAGTTTATCTACAATCAGTATGAAATTAAGCCTTATGCGGCGGGGCAAACTACGTTAGTGGTACCTTATTCAGAAATTAAAACCTTACTGCAGCCGGGTACGGTTGTAGCCCGATATAATTAATAATGCTCGTATTTAAATTTGGAGGCGCATCGGTTAAAGATGCTGCCGGTATTACCAACCTTGCACAGATAGTTAAAAAATACAGTCATGAACAATTGCTTATTGTGGTATCGGCCATGGGTAAAACCACCAACGCGCTCGAAAAACTGGCTAAGGCTTATTACAACCAGGCTGTTGATACCCATCAATTGTATGAGGAGGTAAAACTTTATCATTATTCTATTTTGCACAATTTGTTTGATGATACGCACCCGGTTTTCGACGATGTTGCCAATACTTTTGTAGAAATTGACTGGATGCTGGAAGACGAACCGGTGGATACCTACGATTTTATATACGACCAGTTGGTATCTGTTGGCGAACTGCTCTCTACCCGTATAGTGACCGCTTATATTAACCAGGTGGGGTTAACCAGCAAATGGCTGGATGTGCGCGGCTTCATCCACACTGATAACACCTATCGTGAAGGCGTAGTGGATTGGAGCAAAACCTGCACAAGCATACAGCAGTATGTGCCGGCTATGTTGATGAGCGGTGTAGTAGTTACGCAAGGCTTTTTAGGCGGAACATCTGAAAACTTTACCACCACACTAGGTCGTGAAGGATCGGATTATACGGCATCCATATTTGCCAGTTGCTTACAGGCGCAATCGGTTACCACGTGGAAAGATGTACCCGGTGTACTTAATGCCGATCCTAAATTTTTTGCCGATACGATCAAGTTCGACACCCTATCCTACACCGAGGCAATAGAAATGACCTATTACGGTGCCAGTGTTATTCATCCCAAAACTATTAAGCCTTTGCAAAACGCGGGAATACCGCTCCTGGTAAAACCTTTTAATGACCCCAACGCTGCCGGAACTGTGATAAGCCATTATGACAATCAGTACTTTAAAAAAGCTATCATTATTGTAAAGCAAAACCAGGCGCTTATCTCTATATCGGCCAAAGATTTCTCATTCATTTCCGAAAATCATTTAAGCCATGTGTACCAGTTATTCGCTCAAAACCAGGTAAAGGTAAATGTGCTGCAAACCTCGGCTTTAAGCTTATCGGTTTGTTTCGATTGGGTTGAGGAGCGTTTTAACCACTTGCTTAACCAGCTAAAACAGGAATTTAACGTAAAGTACAACAGCAACCTTTCTTTAATAACGTTGAGGCATTATCAATACGAATTATTAAAAGAATTAACTAATGGAAAAAAAATCTTACTCGAGCAAACCAGCCGCAATACGGCACAAATAGTTATTGCCGGCTAATTGTGGGTATGCCCATGTTTTTCTTTCGAGCCTTTTGAAATAGGTTTATTGGGGATATTAGCATGCTTACTATTAAACACGGGGAGAGAAAAATAAAATACAGAGCCCTGGTTAAGCTTACTTTCTACCCATATTTTACCTTGGTTCAATTCAATAAATTCCTTGCATATCACTAACCCTAAGCTGGTACCGGTTTCGTTGTTAGTGCCCTTGGTGCTTTCGTTACCAATATCAAACACGTAGGGTAAGCGGTTTGCCCCTATACCCACACCACTGTCCGATACCGAAAATAATATTTTCCCATTATCCAAATCGGTATCGGCGTTAATTTGTACAGATCCTCCCGATGTGGTGAATTTCACCGCGTTAGAGAGTAGGTTACGCACTACAAACTCAAAGTGATTAGGGTCAACCATTACAGACATTTCATCGCTTACCTTATTAATAAGGCGTATCATCTTCTTATCAGCAGTTTCGGTAATGAGGTTTATAGTTCGCTCAACAATAGGCCTGGGCTGCACTATCATGCTGTTAAGCCGTATTCCCTTTAGCTGCATTTCGCCCCATTTTAATAACATGTTCAGGGTTTCTAATGATACGTTGCTGGCCGCGGTAAGCCGCTTAATTAACATCGCCTTTTCTTCCCCTTCTAATTCATCATCGTCGAGCAGGAACAAAAGGTCGATAACCGATGCGAACGGTGCGCGCAAATCATGGGCAAGTACCGAAAAAAGCTTATCCTTAACCTTATTAGATTCCTGCAGATCGGTATTAGCCGTGTTCAATAACCTATTCAGCTTACGGGTTCTGTAAAAGTAATAACCTACTATCAGCATAATTAATAAAAATGCAGCAGCCAAACCAATATAAAAGTTACGCTGCATTTTTTGCTTACTATTTAGCTGTTTCAGGTCGCGTATCTTAGCAGTAGATTTGTATAATTGGTACTCGGCCTGTAAGCTTACCACTTGCTTGGCCATCGCTTTATAAAAAAGACTATCGGCCAGCCGGTTTTGCTCTTCTTTCATCAGCAAGGCGGTTTTGTAATCTTTTTGAAATTTATAGAGTTCAGATAAACGGCCTAAAATCTCTATTTCCTGTTTACGGGCGCCTTTTTCCCGCACCAGATCAAGGGCCTGCCTGAAATAATATAATGCTTCCTTCGTGTTACCGGCCCCGTATGTATCGGCCAAACCGGTTAGAGTTTGTAATTCGCGCAGGTAATTTTTAATTGCCCGAGATTTTAGCAAAGCAGCCTTTTGCAATTCAACAGACTTAGCTTTATTACCTTCCTTATTATATACTTTGGCCAGGTTATTAATTAAAGTAATATTTAATCCCTGGTATTGAGGCTCATCGCTTAGCATAATGCCTTTTTCAAGATAGGCTTTGGCCTTGGCCGGCGCACCCAATTCATTATAAATAACGCCAAACGTATTGTATATATTGAGTGAAAGATTAGAGAAGGGCAAAGTTTTATTGATTTGCTCGGCAATGTTAATATAGGTTAAGGCCGTTTGTAATTTATGCTGACCTAAATAACCTTCGGCCAGGGTTAAATAAGCCTCCATACGACCAAAGTTATTTTTGCTACGCTCACTTACTTTTAACGATTGAAGAAAATAACCAATAGCCTTATCGTAATTACCCTTGCGCATTTCTATCACACCCAGGCGCACTATTACCGCTGCCTCTCCAACCGCATTACCTGTTTTTTTATGAATGGCCAACGCAGCAAGGTATTTTTTACGCGATGAATCAAATTCGCCACGGTTATCCTCTATCATACCTAACTGGTTTAGCATAGTAGCTATGCCCTTGTTATTATGTTCCTTACGTGCTTGCGCAAGGGCCATGTTGGCAAAGTAAACGGCCGAATCGGGTTTGAAATAACGATAGCGTTTGATTAGTTTGTCATAATCGGCGATATTAAGCGCAGAAGAATTTGAACCGGGCGTGTAGTGCCCGGGCACTTGTCCATTAACATAACCCAAGGTTAAGTAAGGGGAAATAATAATAATTAATAATGTTAATCTTAAAAAGGACATTTACACAAATGTAAATACATACAATATCCACTTTTACGGAAAAAATATTAAGAAGTTGGAAATAATTTAAATTATTAAATTGTATTGAGTGATTACGCGTAACACTTGCTATTAAGCCCTGCTATTAAATTATTAATTAACCGGTATTATATTTTGAATTTACTTTAATACCTACAATTTATATATTAGCCACCATAACAACTCGCCATGATGCAACAACAGCTTTGCTCCCATTTAAAAGAAATAACTGAAGTAAAAACCAGCGACGGATATGTTTGCGAAGAATGCGTTAAACTGGATGGCACTTGGGTTCACCTGCGTACCTGCCAAACGTGCGGTATTACACTTTGCTGTGATGCATCGCCCCTAAAACACATTACCAAACATTACCACCGCAGCCAGCACCCGGTTATAGCATCGGCCGAGCCCGGTGAGCGCTGGCTATGGTGTTACCCCCATGAGCAATTTATAGCATATTAGCGAAAGCTTAAAATATTAACCCTAACACAACACCCATTATAATTACAAAGGGCGTTTTTATTCGGGTAAAATAAAGCAGGCAAAAAGCCACTGCCATTATTAAATAAGCCATCCAATTAGTACCAAAAGGTACTACGAGCATAATAAAGGTTGTGGCCATAAAACCAACGGCTACCGCGTTTATACCGCTTAATGAGTTTTTTATACGAGTTATCTTTTTCAGATCTTCCCAAAAAGGAACTATGAACAGGATAAGGATAAGCCCTGGCAGGTTAATACCAATTACTGCCACAATACTACCGGTTATCTGTCCGGCTAAACCATATCCTTTGTTCCCTAAAGTTATGGCGCCTACAAATGATGTAAAAGAAAAGGTTGGCCCCGGAAGAGCTTGCTGAAGGGCATATCCCGATAAAAATTCGGCGTTGGTTAGGTAATGTTTCAGTTCAACAAATTCGGTGTACATCAGCGGAACAAGCACTTGTCCCCCGCCAAAAATTAATATTCCGTTGCGGTAAAAGTTTTCAAATAAACGTATAGGTAAACTAAATGGCGACGTACGGTTGACGATAGCACCCAAAGCTGCAAAAAAAAGTAAGATACCGATAAAATAAGCTACTTTTTTAGGATTAACATTTGAATAAAGCTTGGCCCTCAGCGCATTTTCGGTTGGTTGGGTTTCCAAAGCTGATGAGATTATACCGCCTAATAAAATAAGCAGGGGAAATGCATACGGATTTTGTAATATGAGCGTAGCGGCGAGCGAACCGGCGGCCAGGTATAAACTAACTTTACTTTTTAAGAACTTCTGAGCAAATGTTACTGCCGCATAAGCTACAATACCTACAGCGGCTGGCTGTATAAAATGTAAAATTGAATCTATTTTACCACTGGTAGCAAAGGTTTTATAGCCAATTGCGGCAACACACATTATCGCTGCCGAAGGTATTACCCAAATTAGGAAGGTAATAAGCGCTAATGGCAACCCTCCCACTTTCCAGGCAATACCAATTAACGTTTGCGTTGATGATGGCCCAGGCAGTACCTGCGACAAGGCATTGAGTTCCATTAACTCACTTTCGGTAACATATTCACGCTTTTCTACAAATTCACGCAATAAAATAGCGATGTGCACCTGTGGACCACCAAAAGTAGTAAAAGTGTACACCAGCGCATCGCGCATGAAGAGTAGTTTAAGATTGGTCAAGTTTGTTAGTTTATGTGCAAATTACAGATGTGCAAATGTGCTGATGTTCGTTATTTGCACATCTGCATATCAGCACATCTACAAATTAATAATCATCCTCGTCGTCGTCAAACAATCCGGCCGCTTGGTTATAAGCCGATTGCAATTCGGAAAATGCATGGTTATCGCGCTTTTGCCTGGTAATTAACATCCCTTTTTGATAAATAGCTATGGCATCTTCTTTACGTCCCAAAGTTTCATATAATTTACCCAAATGGTAGTATGTACCCGTATAATCAGGATGGCCGGCAACCAATATTTCGTAATACTGCAAGGCTTTATCAGTATCGTTAAGCCTTAAATACTCCGTTGCTAAAGCGTATTGCAAAAACTCATCGTTAGGTTCGTCTTCTAAAAATTGTAGCAGCTTGTGTAAACGGGAATCCTGCATTTTAAACTATGTATTTTTTAATATATTTTTGTACCGGGCATTATATGTGAGCATAAAAGCATATACCCATGTTGCAGTTGCAAATGTAATGTTTGGCAGCTATTGCATCAACCTTAAATTAAACTGCCACGTTTGTTAACCTGTATGGTAAAAAACCACACATCGTTTCAACAAACCCGCGTTAATAAAGTTATTGATGTAATTAGATTTACATACTACCATTTACGGCATAAATAATGCTATGAATGGCTTAAACAAGGTTTTTTGTTGTGATGGGTAATAATATGAAAAAAATTAAGCTCGATATTGTGGGTTTGTCTTACAGTCAAACCCAATCGGGTGCTTATGCCCTGGTTTTGGGCGAAGTTAACGGCCGACGCCGCTTACCCATTATTATTGGTAGTTTTGAAGCACAGGCTATAGCCATTGAAATTGAAAAGATGACGCCCAGCCGACCGCTTACCCACGATTTGTTTAAAAGTTTTGCCCAGGCTTATCATATTCTGGTGAAGGAAATTATTATATATAACCTTGTAGACGGGATATTTTACGCCAAATTAATTTGCTCCGATGGTAAAAAATCTGCCGAAATTGATGCCCGCACCTCAGATGCCATTGCCATGGCCGTACGTTTCGATTGCCCGATCTACACACACGAATTTATCCTGTCAACCGCGGGTATAGTAATAGAAGGTAACGATTTTGTGTATCTGGAAAACATAAGCGAAGCAACAGAAGAAAAGCCGGGCACTGCAAGCACCACCAATTATAGCTCATTAAGCATTGATGAATTAAAATCGATACTCAAGGATGCCCTCACTGAAGAAGCTTACGAAAAAGCAGCCAAAATACGCGACGAACTCAATAAGCGTAAAGCATCTTAAATAAACTGTTTCCTTAAACATCAATTACTTTTTAGGCTGCAATATGTTTTGCGGCCTTTTTTGTTGGGAAATTTATATTAAATAAAACAATCGTGTACTCACCTTCCAATTTATCACGTTATTTTTAATCTTGCGCTAATCCTGCTTTTTATGATTCCCTATTTCGCATAATTTCACTACTTTCCGTTTTTAATTAATTCGGACTAAAATTATTGTTTAAACGGGTACTGTATGACTATTAAGTTTCGCTTGATACTAATGAACATTATGCAATTTTTTATATGGGGAGCCTGGTTGCTCACCATTGGCGCATATTGGTTTCAAAATAAACATTGGTCGGGTGCGCAGTTTGGGGCAATATTTTCTACCATGGGCATTGCCTCTATTTTTATGCCCGCGCTCACCGGTATTATATCCGACCGGTTTATTAATGCCGAAAAGCTTTACGGCATTATGCACATTTTAGGAGCACTGGTATTGTTCACCTTACCACTGGTTGAAAATCCTACCACATTTTTTTGGGTAATATTGCTCAATATGCTGTTTTATATGCCAACGCTATCGCTGTCCATAACAGTTGCCTACTCGGCATTAAAGAATAGCCATTTAGATGTAGTTAAAGACTATCCTCCTATCCGTATATGGGGAACCATTGGCTTTATTGCCGCCTTGTGGACAGTGAGCCTTACCCATAACGAAACCTCTGTAAATCAATTCTACATTGCATCGGCGGTGGCTCTGGCATTAGGTATTTATTCTTTTACATTACCCAAATGCCCGCCACTATTAAGCAAAATGAGCAATCGCTCTTTTACAAATACATTAGGCCTAAACGCCTTTGCCTTGTTTAAAACGCCAAAATTCGCTATATTTTTTACCTTCTCTATGTTGTTAGGTGCGGCTTTACAACTAACCAATGCCTATGGTGATACCTACCTGCACGATTTTAACAAGATTAATATTTACAAAAACACCATAGCGGTTAAATATCCCGCTATCATCATGTCTATATCGCAGATCTCCGAAACGCTGTTCATTTTAGCTATCCCTTTCTTTTTACGCAAATTCGGTATTAAATATGTAATGCTGTTTAGTATGCTGGCCTGGGTGTTACGTTTCGGCTTGTTCGCGTTTGGCAACCCCGCCGAGGGTTTATGGATGATCGTTTTATCATGTATTGTTTACGGTATGGCTTTCGATTTTTTCAATATTTCGGGTTCGTTGTTCGTAGAAACACAAACTACACCTGAGATACGTGGCAGCGCCCAAGGCTTATTTATGATGATGGTAAACGGTTTCGGTGCCTTATTTGGCAGTTTTGCCAGCGGTATTATTATCGATCAGTTTTTTACCCTGCCCGATCAAAGTAAAAACTGGCATGGCATCTGGCTAAGCTTTGCCGGGTATGCGCTGGTAATTGCCATTATATTTCCGTTTGTGTTCCGGTATAAACATAATGCGGCGCTAAAGCATGCTATACAACACGCATAATCAATTCGTTCAAACAAAAAAAGGGGATGTATCACATTGACACATCCCCTTTACAAGTGCTCCCGACGAGATTCGAACTCATATCGATGGTACCGGAAACCATAATTCTATCCATTGAACTACGGAAGCTTTTTGGTGCCCAAAGATAGTTTTTTTCTTTAATTATGAGTGTCGTCAATTCTCTTCTTTCAACTTTCCAATTCCTCAAATTTTAACGCAGATTACAAATTACATTTATAATTTACACATAAACCGAAAACCAGGCTCTTATATTACCCATGTTAAATTTTTCATCATTTTATTATAATATATTGGAGATGATAATGAAGTAAGGTATAACCCGTGGTACCACAAACCGATAAAAAAAATTAGGTACTTGTTAGCATTAACTTACGAATTATGCTTAAAATATTTTTGCGCTCTGAAATAAGTAATGGCAAACTCATTTCTATACCGTCATATCCATCGGCAACAACTTTTTCTGCAAAAATTTCAAATGGAAGTTCTTCACTTCCCCAATGCGGACAAAAAAACTCAAGCGTCATTTGCAAAAAAGTTATGTTCAATCATAAAACAGCAGAACATAGCTAAAGGAGTACGTTACCCTTTAAATTTAGAATGCTGGAACTGATATATAGTGGTTATCAACTGGGTAAATATAACCAATTTGGCTCAAAATAGCGGCATTTTCTTTTAATGAATACCCAAGCGGCGCTCCCCTATTTTGTTAATTTCTAACCCTTGTACACCAAATTCAAAAATTCGATTGCATTAATTTTAAAACTTGTTGCTTCCTGATTTTTTAAAACCCTTATTCCCAACTCACATTAAATAGGTTATTAATTAGCGTTCAAACTTCCAGTAGTCAAAATTGTAAAGCTCACGTCCGGCGGTAATATTTTGACCTTTAAATAAAAAATATATATCATGACGGCCGGTTACTGTTGCATCAACTGTAGCCGAAATCTGCTTCCATTTATCCCATCCACCAGTGCGCGGAATTTCAATGCTTGTAAGTTTTGAGCCTTTTAAGCTATCAACATGTACTTCGAGTACACCGCCATCCAGCCCGGCTGCTATGGCAGCAGAAAACTTTTTGGGTCCGGTATTGCCAAACTCAACTTCGCATACTTTTACATAGCCGCCTGTTCGTATCTTGGTAATAAATACGCCCATCGCTGCGCTTTGGTCTATACTGCATTTTTCAGACCAGGCAAAGGTCTCAGCCTCTACCCGAATGTAAGGATCTAATGTACCTACGGGCTTAATACCTGCTTTAGTCATCAATATTGCAGGTATTGTGCCATCCGGGTTATATTTAAACTCTTCAATTGCGGTAGAACGGCCATAACTGCCCCCGCCTGGTAAAAGGCCGGTATGATAAAACAGGTACGATTTACCTTTAAAATCAATTATTCCTCCATGATTGGTAAAACTATTGGTAGGTTGATCGGTCATAATTTTTCCCTTATACTTCCATGGACCTGTTGGATTATCGCTCATTGAATACGACAGACTTTCGACACTTTTACTCATGCCGGCATACATTAAATAGTATTTTCCGTTCCGTTTATAAAACCACGGCCCTTCTACATACATATCTTTATTGGGTGTAACCTGGCCGGCACTTTGCGCACCGCTATTCTTTGGGCGCCTTACACCTCCAAAAGTTTCCACCGTTTGCGCAACTTCAACAATATCCCCCGAGTAAGATATCATATCCTTATTTAGCTTTACATAATAGGAACTGCCATTGCCCCAATAAAGGTAAGCTTGTCCATCATCATCAATATAAACCGTAGGATCGATATTTGACCAGCTGCCGGTAATAATAAGCGGTTTGCCTAATGCATCGATAAAAGGCCCGGTGGGTTTATCAGATACAGCCACGCCTATAGCCATGTTATTTTGAACTGTTTGAGCGCATATATACCAGTAAAATTTACCATTACGCTCAATGCATTGCGAAGCCCAGGCACGGTCTCTGGCCCATGAAAAAGATTCTAATGAAATAGGCGAGCCATGATCGGTCCAGTTCACCATATCTGAGGAGGAATGCACACGCCACTTAGTCATGTAATAAAAGTCGAAGCCGGGTATGTCATCACCGGTGTACAAATAAACGGTACCCTTGTAAACCATCGGCGCCGGATCTGGTGAATAATGCGTTTGTATAATTGGATTTTGAGCAATGAGCCCTGAAACGCATAATAACTGCATTAAGCAGCCTAAAAAAAAACATTTAAATATCATTGGTTAAATTGATTGATTGAATAAGTATATAATTGGCCAACAATGCCAATTACTATTTAGCTGGTTTGAAAACCAGTTTAGGCGCTCTAACAAACTTCAATATGCATCATTTAAAATTATACAACGGGAGTGGTTGTTGTCACAACTATCGTTTAAATTAATAGGAAAAATGTTTAATATACTACAAGGATATTCAGAAAGATGTTTTTAATGCTTATTCCCACATTAAAAAATCCAGGCCCTGTTTACGTTTGCGCAATAAACTAAGTCTATTTTCCAAGTTATATATAAGTACTATAAGCACTAATAAATGAGCAAGTTTAATAACCACTAACGTTAATTTAAGAATTCATTATTTATGATCAGGTATTGTTTCCTTTTTACTAATGTTAAATAATATGAATAACTGGCTTCAATATTAGTTTTTATACCTATCTGTTTCCAAATCCGAAGTAATCTGATCCGTACGTTAACTATTTTTAAAATTTTGGTATAGCCTGTTATCAAATTGCTATAATTCCTCAAAAAATACAATCGATTGAAATTGATGTACAACGTACATTTGTTAAACAAATTTATGATAGATTTATACAATTGTGCCACTTCTCAACTCTGCACAATCATAGGTTTGAAATATAAATAAACCAGTGCTGTGGAGTCAATTTTCATTAGCATAAGTAACCAACTATAACTGAAATTCTTGCTTCTGAGTGCTGCATCTATGCCGTTTTTTAATTATTAAATTAATTAAAAATCTTGAAGTTTCAGTTGAATTGGTTTTGAACTGATTGATAACCTAATTATAAACTTAATGAATAAACTATTACAAGATTTTAAGTGGCTACTTTAATTATAAGTACATCATTAAAATACTACTATCCTGTTAATAATTTGCTGTAATAGTACGGGCTCATTGAGTTAAATCTCCAGGTATTATTATATATCTGAATACCATATTTACTAAAACCAATATTAACCCATAAATCTAAATTTAAATGACAGCACCAACCTAAAAATCTCTTAATCAACTATATATAATAGTTTTTAAAGCTCTTAAATTAAAAAAAGTACAGTTATAATTAATTATGGAAAAAAATTTACGCTCGGATTAAGTACCATCGCTACATTCTCGAATTGATTATCCTGGCAATATTTCCGTGCTCAGGCTAACTGGATTATGTCTAATATTTTATATCCAGCCTTAAATAATTACAGGATTTTACAAATAAGAGTGGGAAGAATTTTTAACGGATATGTTAAGTTATGAGATCGTGAAAAACTGATCGGCATCCACTTATGATCTTCCGGTATTTAAATTCACCAACCATCAGAAAAAGCCATTACTTATTTATTCTCAAAGAAAAAATGATAAGAATTAAAAACGAAATAAAGCATAGTGTACAGATCTCGTTTCTGATTATACTACTGCTTTTCAGCGCTTTAATAACTCAAGCACAAGATAATGTTACAATTAAAGGTACCATAGTCAGTAATACTGGCGAGCCAGTTATAGGAGCCATTATTGCTACAAAAGGTAGCAATGTAAAAAAATCAATAACAGACCAGAATGGAAAATTCACATTAGATGTCCCTGGAAATAACCTTATTGTAGTTGTTTCCATTGTAGGAATGGTGACCAGAGAAGTTAGGGTTTCGAGTTCTGCAGAAAACAGAATCATACTACAAGACGAAGTCAGAAACATGAACGAGGTTATTGTTGTAGGATACGGGCAACAAAAGAAAACAAGCGTTACTGGTGCTATTACTCAAACTACTGGAAAAGTGCTTGAACGTACAGGTGGTGTTACCAATTTGGGTATGGCGTTAACCGGCAACCTCCCGGGCCTTGTAACAACTGCTTCTTCGGGCTTACCCGGCGGCGAAGATCCACAGATAACCATTCGAGGGGTAAGTTCCTGGAACAACAGTGCAGCACTTGTACTCATTGACGGGGTTGAACGTTCTATCAGTTCTATAGATATTTCTTCTGTGGCAACCATCTCGGTATTGAAAGATGCATCGGCTACTGCTATTTATGGTGTAAGGGGTGCTAACGGTGTAATTTTAGTAACTACAAAACGAGGCGTTGAAGGAAAGCCGCAAATTCAGATACGATCAAATATAACTACCAAAATACCTTCTAAACTACCAGAAAAATATGATGCCTATGATGCACTGATGATAAAAAATCAGGTCATTGAGAGAGAGTCATTGGTAGACCAGGCCGTTTGGTCGGGTTATACACCAATGTCTATTATTAACAAATACCGTAATCCGGCTAATAGCATTGAAAGAGATCGCTATCCTAACGTAAATTGGGAAGAAGAGTTATTTAAAGACAAGGCGATGTCTTATAACACTTCGATCAATATTTCGGGCGGTTCTAAATTTGTTTCCTATTTTAATTCAGTAGATGTAGTACAAGAAGGAGATCTATTTAAAACGTTTCAGAATAACCGCGGATACGCTGCAGGTTTTGGCTATAACCGAACTAACGTTAGAAGCAACCTTGATTTCAATTTAACTAAAACCACCACATTTTCTACAAAGTTATTTGGCTCAAAGGGTGTTCGTAAGCTACCTTTTATGCTGGCTGATGGTGACCAACAATTTTGGTCTTCGGCCTACCGTACCGCACCAGATTCTTTTCAACCCGTTTATTCAGACGGAAGTTATGGCTTTTTTCCTAATGCAACTCAAGATCAGCCTAACGCAGCGTTCTGGTTGGCTTATTCGGGTGTTGAATCTCGAACCACCACTCAGCTAACAACCGATTTTATTCTCCAACAACAGTTGGATATGGTAACCAAAGGGCTTAGCTTCAGGTCATCCATTTCGTTAGATAATTCCTTCCTGGAAAGAGAACGAGGTATAGATGACAGGTTTAATACGGCACAACGCAAATGGATAAGCCCCTCTACAGGTATTGAACAGCCTGAACAATCTACTATTATTGCAGGCTCTCAGTTTGACTTTAGCAATAATATATCCTGGCAGGTAAATCCGGGGGCGGTAGATCCAAGAGCTACTTTAAGAAACATCAACTATCAGTTTAGTTTAAACTATGCCCGTAATTTTGGCGCGCATAATGTTACCGGTTTAGCACTCATGCAACGTGATAAAATTGCAACCGGAAGTAATTTCCCCACATTTAGGGAAAGCTGGGCTTACAGGGTTACTTATAATTTTAAAAACAGATATCTCCTCGAAAGCAATGGTGCCTACAACGGATCGGAGCAATTTGGCCCCGATTACCGTTTTGCCTTCTTTCCTTCTTTATCTGCAGGATGGGTTGTTAGTGAAGAACCATTCATGAAAAAACTCACCTTTATAGATAACTTCAAAATTCGTGGCTCTTGGGGCAGAATTGGTGACGACGCAGTTCAAAATACTGGCGGTCGTTTTCCGTTCCGAGATTCTTACCTGTACGGAGGCACTACGTTTTTAGGTGAAAGATACACAACTTCCCCCTATGTTAATTATCGTGTAGGTACACTGGGTAACCCAGACCTTAGATGGGAGACCTCAGAAAAGCGCAACATTGCTGCCGAATATAGCTTCTTGAAAGGTCAGATTTCAGGTAACGTAGATTTCTTTAACGACAGGCGGACAGGTGTTGTAGTTCAGGGCGCACGTCGTGCTATACCTTCTTTTTACGGTTTTGTGAATAGTGCCCCCAGCGTTAACGTAGGCGAGGTAACCAGTAAAGGATACGAATTGGAGTTGAAATTAACCCACTCTTTTAACGGAGGTACCCGTATATGGGCAAACGCTGCTGTTACCCATGCAGAGAATAAAACCATATTCCGCGATGATGCAATACTTACGCCTGATTACCAAAAATTAGCCGGCTTTCCTATAGGTCAAACCACTTCGTTTGTTAATAGTGGTTTTTTAACCAGTTGGGACGACATTTATGGAAGTACCACACGCAATGCCAACAATCAAAATAAACTACCAGGCGATTACAACATCATTGACTACAATGCCGACGGTGTTATTGACAACAAAGACATCGTACCTTATGGTTATACGGGTACTCCCCAAAATACCTACAACGCTAACTTAGGTTTTGAATGGAAAGGCCTCACGTTCTTTGTTCAATTTTATGCCGTTAATAATGTAACCCGCCAAGTTGCTTTCAGGAACTTTCAGGGAAGAAGTAACTTAGTTTTTGTAGAACAACCATTTTATTTTGTACAAAATGGTGGAGGCGATGTGCCGCCGCCACGTCAAACCGTGCAAGACCCTTTTGGTGGAGATGGAACGCGCTACTCATACGATGGTTCATACATCCGCTTAAAAAATGCCGAAATAGGTTACAGTCTTCCTGCCAATTATGTAAAAAAAGTAGGATTAAAAACCTGCAGAATATATGTAAATGGTAACAACTTACTGTTATGGACCAAATTGCCTGATGATCGTGAATCTAATTTCAGCGGATCATCTGAGGGTGGTGCCTACCCTACCGTAAGACGTATTAATTTAGGTCTTGATATCACCTTATAAATATTATAAAGATGAAAAATTTATTCACAAAAGTGCTACTCCCTGTAATCATTGTATTAACTATGGGTAGCTTAAATTCCTGCAAAAAGTATCTCGAAAGGTCTCCGCTCGCTGATATTAGCGAAGAAGACCCGTTTAAAAATTTTGTCAACTTTCAGGGTTTTACAGAGGAATTTTATAACTGTATACCACTATTGAGTTTAAACGAAGCACATAACAGCTTTAATTTGGGCGAAGATGAGTTTTGGGAAATTGGCGAAACCCGCTTAATATCTTACCAAATTGATAATGGTAATTATTTTGCCTGGACTAATTCTTTTTATAACTTTTTAGGCCCTGATGGAGCAGGGGCTTCAGATAATACTAACAGTGCCAACAAAAAACATTTATGGGGCCTGTCTTGGTACGGCATTAGAAAAGCCAATATTGGGTTAGCCAATTTAGACAAGCTAACTGATGCTACACAAGAGGAAAAAGATCTGATAGCCGGACAATTATACTTTTTCAGAGGTTTTTTTCATTTCCAGGTTATGCAATATTGGGGCGGTTTACCTTATGTTGACCAGGTTTTTCCTACTAATGAGGTAATAAAAATACCACGCCTAAGCTACCAGGCCACTGCAGACAAGGTTGCAGCCGATCTTAAAAAAGCTTCCGAGCTACTTCCTTTAGATTGGGAACAAACTCTTGTAGGTGCCAGAACACGAGGAAACAACAATGACCGGATCAATAAGATAATGGCCATGGGTTTTTTGGCAAAAAATTACTTGTTTGCTGGTAGCCCGCTAATGAACAGAGAATCAACCGGTAGCAGTGCATATAATACCGACTATTGTAAAAAAGCGGCCGATGTGTTTGCACAAATGCTGCAGACCATTGAATCTACCTCGCGTTATGAACTTGCCCCATATGCGCAGATCCGCGATGTGTTTTATACCTGGAATAAGCAAGGTCTTGTTCCCGGATTAAAAGAGTCTATTATGCATGAAAACTTTTCTGGCAATCCAACACGCTTTCGTTATAACCAGGTAAATGATTACCGGCCAATAGTTATTCACACAACCGGAATTAAAGTTTATCCTACTGCTAATTATGTAGATTATTATGGTATGGCTAACGGCTTACCCATTGTTGATCCTGAAAGAGCAGACCCCGAAAGTGGTTACGATCCAGAATATCCGTGGCGTAACAGAGATCCCCGTTTTTATAACGACATTATGATAGATGGCGAAAGATGCGTTAACACAGCTTCAAGTGTTGGCAATAACGAATTCAGGCAATATGCCAGCCTCTTTACCAATGGGCTAATGCGCACGGCAGATGGTAATAAAAGAGTTTGGACAGGTTACATGAACTCTAAACTTGTTGCAAAAATGATGAACTCTTATGACGGTAGTGGTATTTTGGATAATAATACGTTTGTATTGCCTTTAATGCGGCTATCCGATGTTTACCTGATGTACGCCGAGGCTACCGCTAATGGTTATGGCAGCCCTCAAAGTACCGCACCTGGCTATGCACTATCAGCAGTAGAAGCTATCAATAAAGTACGTAGCAGGGCGGGAGTACCTGGTGTTGCCAGCAAATTTTTAGGATCAACCACCAACTTTATGAGTGAACTAAGACGGGAGCGTGCAGTAGAACTGGCATTTGAAGGCCACCGTTTTAATGACCTACGCCGATGGTTACTATTAACTGAGCGCCCATACACCTACAAAAAAGCAGTTGAGTTTGACCGGGCACTCCCTACAAACGCCCAGGTGTACGCCGACCCTAAAAATGCACGGGTAAGAAACTTCAGAGAAACAATACTATTGGAAAGGGCATTGGGTCAGCGTCATTATTGGTTTCCGTTCCGTTTAGAGGACGTTAACTTATATGCAGAATTTAAACAGAATCCAGGTTGGTAATAAACATTCAATAAAAATGAAGAATATATATATAAAGTCCTGCTGTGTTCTGTTTGCCGCATTTTTAGTAAGTGCAGCAAAAGCTCTGGGACAGGAAAAAAGTGATACCCTGGTAAATGTAGCCTTCCGAACGGTGGCCAAAGAAGATTTATTGGGTGGGGTTTCTACGGTTAATGTTTCCGATCTATTAAAAAAGAACTACAGTACCAATAGTCTTGGTAACTTGCAGAGTCTTATTGGGGGTTATGCAAATAACAATATATGGGGTCAGGCTGCCCTTGTATTAATAGATGGTGTACCAAGGCGGGCTGCCGATGTACGTTTAACTGAGGTAGAATCTATTACGGTACTTAAAAGTGCCGATGCGGTAGCATTATATGGCAGCAATGGATCTAAAGGCGCTATCTTAATCACCACTAAGAGGGGAAGCATTGGTGCGTTAAAGATTGATGTGCGTGCCAATACCGGGCTGTTCATACCAAAATCTTACCCTAAATACCTTAACGCGGCCGATTATAAAACCTTTTATAACGAGGCTTTGGCCAATGACGGGATTACAACAGGAGGATATCCGCAAGCTGAGATTGATATTACCAGGGCCGGTACCAGTCCTTTTCGTTATGCTGATATTGATTTTTTCAGCTCAGACTATCTTAAAAAAACTTATTCAAGGTCAGATATTACCACAGAAATTGCGGGTGGTAACGAATTTGCACGTTATTACACCAATATCGGCTTAAATTCTAACAACAGTTTGGTTAATTACGGCGAACAGAAGAAAAACAGAGATTTTGGGTTCAATGTGAGAGGCAATGTTGATATGAATATCTCCAAATGGCTTACAGCCTCCGCAAATGCAGTGGCTAATTTGAACGATAATTATGTGGGCCGTGGCGATTTTTGGGGAGCAAGTGCTACAATTCCACCTAACTTCAATAGGTTTTCACCCTTATTTCCTATTGATGCAATTGATGTAAACAGTCCTAATTACAATCAAATTATTGAAATAGCAAGAAACAGTAATCACATTATCGACGGACAGTATTTACTCGGCGCTTTATCAAATGTACGTACAAATGTGTTTTCGGATATGCTTGCAGCAGGATACATTAAAACTAAATCGCGCACCTTTCTCTACAATATAAATGCGAAAGCCGACCTGGGTGTTTTAACAAAAGGGTTATCATTCACAACCGGTACAAGTTTAGATTATAATTCAGTATATTCTGAGGCCTATCTATTAGAATATGCTACATACGAACCAATTTGGACTACAGTAAATGGTAGAGATGTGATTACCGATTTTGGAGGCCCGCAACAAGGTGTTAAACAATATGGTATCGATCGAAATTCTATTGTAGAAAATGTGGGAAGATCGGTTTATACGCAAACCATGTCGTTCAAATCGCAGTTTAATTATGGTCGCACGTTTGCAAATGATCACAATGTAGCGGCTACATTGATGGGCTGGTGGTTTACGAGCCAAAACTCGGGCGATATAAATAATGGCGGAGGTACCTATCAGCCATTAAAAAATACCAACCTTGGTTTTCAGGCAGGTTACAACTTTCGGAAAAAGTATTATTTAGACTTTTCGGGCGCACTGGTACATTCGGCAAAGTTACCTCCTTCAAAACGTAATGGCATATCTCCTACCGTAACTGCTGGCTGGCGCCTTAGCGATGAGGGCTTCTTTAAAAAGAACCTTTCATTCTTTAATAATTTGAAATTGACATCATCATACGCATCTTTAAAGCAAGACCTGGATATTACAGGTACAAGATTTGGCGCTACCGGTGCTGTTGATTACTATTTGTATGAAACTTTTTTTACCAACCGCACTCCTACTGCCGGTTATTACCAATGGCGTGATGGTGCTGCTGGTGCAGGTGGAAATACAACCCGTTCTGTGGGAGGAGGAAACCCTGACCTCACTTTCGTTAAACGGAATGAATTTAGAGTTGGGCTGGAAGGATCAATGTCAAAGAATCTGATCACATTTGACGCTAATTATTTTTCGCAAATTACCGATGGGTTGCTTGCACAACAAGGATCTGATCCCTTTCCTTCTTATTTCACAGGTCAAGGAGATTTCAGACCTTGGCTTAATTACGGCAAACAGAAACGTACCGGTGTAGACTTTGCGCTTAATTTGAACAAAAAAATAGGCGAGGTACAGTATTCATTAGGAATGACCGGCTTGTTTTACAATTCAAAAATATTACGGCTCAATGAAACACCAACTGAAACCTATTTGGCCAGAACCAACAGACCTTTAGATAATTTTTTCGGTTATGTTGCTGAAGGTTTATTCCAAAACCAAGCAGAAATAACCAATTCTCCAGCTCAACAGTTTGGTGGTACACTTAGGCCTGGCGATATCAAGTACAAAGATATTAACGGCGACGGTGTAATTAATGACAGGGATCAGATTGATCTGGGTCATAACGGATTTGCATCATCTCCATTTAATTATGGCGTAAATGTTACCGTAAAATGGAAGCGTTTAACAATGTTTGCCTTAGGTTCGGGCAATGCTGGTGCTATTGCATTCAAAAGCGGTTCTTACTACTGGCCAAGTGCTACTGGCAAGTATTCTGTTGAAGTGTTAAACCGTTGGACACCTGCTACTGCGGCTTCGGCAACGTATCCGCGTTTGAGCACCAACAGCACTGCTAACAATTACAGAAACTCTACTTACTGGATGTATAAAACTAATAGGTTTAATTTAGACAGGGTACAGTTTACCTATGATTTTAATGACGATATCCTGAAAAAGTCATTTGTACACGGCCTGAGTATTTACGTACAAGGAGATAATCTTCTTGTGGTAGCAAAAGAACGTAGATTATTGGAAACCAACATAGGTTCACCTCCCCAAACACGTTTTTTAAACCTGGGTGTAAGAACTTCTTTTTAAAGTATTAAATAAATTGTAAACAACATGAAATTATATATTACAATTTTAGGATTGGCAGCCTTAGCGCTAACAAGTTGTAAAAAGCTTTTAGACCCTGAGCCTGAAAATATAAAAACAATTGAACAGATGTACACTGATGCAGTGTATGCGCAAGGTTTTTTAATCAATGCTTATATTAATATTCCAAATTATTATGATAATTCGGAATACGCTACAGACGATGCTGTTACCAATCAGTTAGGTTCCGCTTATCAACAACTGGCAACAGGTGCATGGACGGCAGCAAACAACCCTACCGCGGTATGGAACCAAAGTTACGAGGCCATGCAATACATTAACCTATTTCTGGAAAATTCGGCAAAGGTAAAATGGTCTGCAGATCCTCAAATTAATGGGCTGTTTAACAGGCGGTTGCGCGGTGAAGCTTTTGGCCTGCGCGGGTTATATTATTACTTTCTTCTGCGTAATCATGGCGGTGTGGGCAGTAATGGCCAGTTATTAGGAGTACCGCTAATTACTACCTATCAAACGCCTACTGCCGATTTTAACCAACCCCGTGCCAGCTTTGATGCTTGTGTAAAACAAATTTACAAGGATTTGGATAGTGCCGATATTTATTTGCCTACCGAATACAATAACATCTCTTCTGCTGCACAGATTCCTGATCGCTTTAGAGTGTTTACGCAAAGTGTGGAAAGTTACAACCGGGTAATGGGTGATGCTGCAAGACAACTATTTAACGGATTGATTGCTAAAGCCTTCAGAGCCAAAACTGCATTGCTTGCTGCAAGTCCTGCTTTTCAAAACAGCTCTAATACTGCCACCTGGGCCGATGCTGCTACGTATGCTGCGGCTTTAATTGATTACAGAGGTGGAGCAAACGCCTTACCCGTAAACGGAGGAACTTTTTATACCACCGATGTTGATAACCAAAGCGCGGGCTCAAATCCTCCCGAAATGATCTGGAGACAAAATTTAAGTTCAAGTGAGCTTTCTAATCAACAAGAGGCTCAACATTTTCCTCCATCGTTATCTGGTACCGGCATCATGAACCCTACTCAAAATTTGGTAGATGCTTTCCCAATGGCCAACGGTTACCCTATTGATCATCCTAATGCCGCCTATAATCCTGCAAATCCTTATGCAGGAAGAGATCCAAGGTTTGCAAGATATATCATATACGACGGCAGTACAGCGGGTGTAAATAATTCTGTGATTAGAACAGGCAGCTCATCTACAACACCCGATGCACTCAACAGCAGGCCAACTGCTACACGTACAGGTTACTACATGAAAAAACGTTTAAGAATGGATGTTAACCGTAATCCAAGTTCTATCGCTAATAGAAATCATTACATACCCCGTGTTCGCTATACTGAAATGTACCTGAACTACGCAGAAGCCGCGAACGAGGCTTATGGCCCGCAAGGGAACGGAGGACGCGCTTATTCAGCTTATGATATTATCAAAGCTATACGTAAAAGAGCGCTAAGCCCTACTGTCGCTTTTGCCGATCCTTACTTAGAAGAATGCAAAGCCGATCAGTTAAAAATGCGCGAGCTGATCCGTAACGAACGCCGGCTGGAGCTTAGTTTTGAAAGCTTCCGTTTCTGGGACCTACGCCGCTGGAAAGTTGATTTAAATAAACTTAACGAAACTGCCAGAGGATTAAATGCAAATGCAGGTGTTTACACGCCTATTAATAATGTAGAATCCCGTTCTTTCCAAAGCTATATGTACTATGGGCCTATACCTGTTTCAGAGGTGCAAAAATTTAGTCTACTTTTTCAAAATCAAGGGTGGAGATAATTAAGCTGAATAGCGAGATTTTAAAAAATTACAAAACATGAAAATTAACAAATTTTATATGGGGCTGATAATTGCAGCTGGCTTGCTGGCCTCTTGCAAAAATAATGATGCGCCCTTTCCCGACTTTGCATATTCGAATGTGTATTTTGCTACACAAAATCCTGTAAGAACAGTTGTTTTGGGAGAAGATTTAATTGTAGACAACACTTTAGATAACCAGCGCAAAGTATCTATCAAGGCTACCATGGGTGGTGTTTATGAGAATAAGAACAATGTATCTATAGATTTTAGAGTAGATGAAACCATGCTTAACAATCTATACTTCGGCGGTGGTGGTGCTAAAATAACTGCTATGCCGAGCACATATTATCAGTTAGCTTCAAACAAAATCACAATTCCTTCGGGAAGTATCATTGGAGGGGTAGATGTGCAACTTACCGATGCTTTTTTTGCTGATCCAAAAGCTTTGGGCAGAAATTACGTTATTCCGTTGTTAATGACCGGTGTAACTGGTGTTGATTCTATCTTAAAAAGTAAAAGCCGGGTTATTTACGCAATTAAATACGTAAATCCGTGGCATGCAAATTATTTGCGCAGAGGTTTAGATCAAATTACCCCGGCTACCGGCACGCCTACATCCGTTCTTCGTCATGCGCTGTATGTTGAAAACGATCAGGTCGTTAGCACTACAACCGCCTCATTGACATCTGTTACTCTTCCTATAACCATCAGGAACACAGCAGGCAATAATGTTGCTGTTACATTGGTTTTAAATTTTGCAGATAATGGAACTTGTACCGTAAGCGGCAATTCTCCCGATTTTGAAATTGCAGGGACGGGTAAATTTGTTTCCAAAGGCGAAAAAAATAGTTTGGGAGGATCTGACCGAAGCGCCATTTACCTGGACTATACCGTTAATTACAAGGTTCAAAATATAAGATACGCTACAAAAGACACCCTGGTTGTACGGGACAGAGGTATAAAAGCCGAATACTTTGAATCACAAATAAGGTAACCCGCATATAACACTTATTTAAAATAGAAATGCCGATCTGGAATAAATTTCCAGATCGGCATTTTTATAAAAGTGTATTTCAACCTTTTTAATATTAACTTGAACAAACTGAACATATTTACTATTAATTAAGCAATCAGACCTGTTACATCTTCAGCACCTTAATTAACTTAGCTTTCATGTTCGCAGCCAGGGCGTACATCTCTACTAATCAACCAATTAAATTCTTAAAGTGATGAAAAAACAAACAACATTTGTATTAATGGCGGCTGTTCTTCTATTCAGCTGCAAAAAAAGTAACGAAATTCAGGTGGCTGATCCAAAAGTTGAAGACAGCAACAAGAAAACTACAGCAGTAACTTCTATTAATGCCAGCGCACTACAACAAACCGTACAAGGTTTTGGTGGTGCCAGCATTCCTATTTGGATTGGCGATTTAACAAGCGCTCAGCGCGAAAAAGCATTTTCTGCTACCAATGGTATTGGCCTAAGCATTTTACGCGTAATGGTACCAACAAGCAGCAATCAGTTTGCGGCAGAAAAAGCAACCATAGATGCTGCAAAGGGCTATGGGGCAAAAGTAATTGCAACTGCCTGGAACGCGCCCGCTTCTATGATGGACGGACTTAAACTAAAAACCAGTTCTTATAGTGCTTACGCAAACCACCTCAGTTCTTATAACAGCGCTGTTGGCGGTGTTTATGCAATAAGCCCCTGGAACGAGCCCAATTATTCGGTTTCGGGCTGGATGGGTGCAACAGCTACAGAGGTAGCTAATTTTGTGGCCGATCAAGGCAGTAACTGCGGGGCCCCTATTATGGCACCCGAACCGCTGGATATGAGCCAAAGTTTTATTAATACCTATTTGAGCAACGCTACGGCAAAAGCTAAAACCTTGTTTGTATGCGGGCATATTTATGGCTCAACGCCTTACAATTTGGGCAATATTGGAAAATCGGTTTGGCAAACTGAGCATTACACCAATTCGCAAATAAGCGGTAATGACTGGGGTAATGCAATGACCGCCGCAAAAGAAATTCACGACTGTATGAACGCCGGCTGGGCAGCCTATGTTTGGTGGTATATTCGCAGAAGTTACGGACCAATTGATGAAAGTAGTAATATTACAAAGTTAGGTTATGTAATGGCACAATTTGCCCGTTACGTGCGCCCCGGCTCATCAAAAATCTCTTGTTCGGCAAACCCTACTCCTGGTGTTTTTGTAACAGCTTATAAAAACGGTTCGAAAATTTCTATTGTAATTGTAAACCAAAACGCAGCCACAACTTATCAAACATTTAGTTTAAGCGGCATAACGGTAACTGGCTTTAACCGGTACTTTACAACCAGCAGTACTAATTTAGGGTCTAACACATTTAGTGTAACCAATAACAGCTTTGGTATTAACCTGGCTCCGTCAAGCGTTACAACATTAGTCTCTCAATAAAATGAGTATCCCCGGATCTGGCCCGGGGATATTTTCATGTTTTTGTAAAAAGCATAAGTTTACAAAGCTGTTTACTGCTCAAGTTGATAACTACTTTAACTCTTTAAGTTTTATATTACGGTAACTAACCTCATTACCATGATCTTGCAACAAAATATGCCCTGTATGGGCCTCGCCAAAGTTTGGCCAAACCTTGTACTTGCTTATTTTAACCAACTCGCGATATTCCGGTGATTTACGTTCATATTCCAATACCTTCATACCGTTTAACCAGTGTTCTACTTGGTTATTTGGATGCACCACTATTTTACCTGTATTCCACTCGCCTATTGGCTTTACAGCACCAGCTTTATTTGACGTTTTAAGATCATACAGCGAAGCCAGTGTTCTATTGCCATCGCGGCCCAACTTGGCATCGGGGTGTACTTCATCATCTAATACCTGGTACTCTAAACCAATTGCAGAAGCACCCGAATCTTCTTTAAGGGTAACAAAATACTTTACGCCGCTATTAGCCCCTTTTGTAAGTTTAAAATCGAAACTCAGTGCAAACGCACCATACTCATTAACCGTAATAATATCGCCAACGTTTTGCGATTCTGCACCGTTAGACGCCTGTATGGTTAATGTACCGTTTTTAATTATCCAGCCATTAGCCGCCGTTGGAAACGTGTTTGCTTTAGCACTGCGCCACCCCTTACCGCTTTTACCATCAAATAATAATTGCCAGCCTTCCTTCTTTTCCTGGGCAGTAAGTGTGTTCAATTGTGCGTTTGCGGTGCTGGCCACCATCAATATAAAGAGTGCTAAAAGTATTCGTTTATAGTAAATTCCTGAATTCATAATTGGTGGTAATATTTATTATTAGTTTATAAAATGCGGTTTATACCTGGTGCAATTCAAATATTAAAATTATGCAGTTTTAATATTTGAATACTTTACCGTTAACCATCACTTCCTGGCTTTTTTCGTCGAAAGTTGCTTTTGAACCGGTATGGGCAGCGGCGGTAGTCATAATGTTGGCTATACTGTGGCTGTAACCTGCTTCAACAGGCGCGTTTGGTTGTTTGCGGCTGCGTAAGCATTCCATCCAGTTACGTATGTGGTTCGATGTCAGCTTATCACCCCCGGTGTTAGCCGATGCCACCACCTGTTCCGTGCTGTCGAGGCTTATTTCGGGAAGCAAGTTAGCCTTCATTCCCATAGCGGCGGCCATCTTTTCTGTAAGTCCTCCCCTGGGCGATATTTTATTGTTGATCAAGTTAAGTTCGCCTCCATTAGAATAATAAATTTCGGCAGGATGTTCATCGCCATTGTGCATGCGCGAACCAAAGGTTACCTGGAAGCCTTGAGACATATCATTTAACGGGCCGTAGTCAAAAGCAGCCAAAATAGTATCCCAATTTCTGCGGCCGTCTTTCCATTGATAAATGCCACCGTTAGCCACTACGCTACGCGGATGCTTTAAGCCCGTAAACCAATGTACGGTATCAATTTGATGGCTCATCCACTGGCCAGGCAAACCCGAGGAGTACGGCCAAAATAAACGATATTCAAGATATATACGCGGATCAAATTTTTCGTACGGCCTGTTCATTAAAAAACGCTTCCAGTCTGTATCTTGCTCTTTTAACGTGTTAAGCAGTTCGGGCCGCCGCCAGCGCCCTGGCTGGTTTACATTCCAGGTAAGTTCTACCATGGTTATCGGTCCAAATTTACCGGCTTTAATAAATTCGTACGCTGCATGGTAATTGGTACCACTACGCCGCTGCGAACCTATTTGTACTATTTTACCTGTGTCCCTTACAGCTTTAAGCGCTGCTTTATTATCTTCCATGGTTTCGGCAAAGGGCTTTTCAACATAGGCATCGCAACCTGCTCTTACTGCCTCAATTGTATGCAAAGCATGCTGAAAATCTGCCGTTCCAATAAATACAGCATCCACACTTTTGCTGCTATACATTTCATCATTGTTACGAAAGGCTTTAACCTCATTATTCATTTTTTCTTTCCAGATGGCCGCACCTTCATCACGGCGTGTTTTCCATATATCAGAAACCGCGACAATCTCAAAGTTGAGTTCTTTAAAATGATTCATGAAACATGGAACATGCGAACTGCGATGCCGGTCGGAAAAGCCGACTACACCCACCCGTACACGGTCATTAGCGCCTATAATGCGCTTATAACTTTTTGCACTCCAACTGGTTTTTGCAAGCATTACACCTGCACCGGCAATAGATGCCTGCCTGATAAATTGACGGCGTGAACTCTCCATTTTTAAATAGGTTTAATTGGGTTTATTAGCTATTGGTATTGCTAAAGTAACTAATTTCAGAAGGCCGAACAGGTAAACAAGTATTTATTTACACCTTATATTTTCACTAATAACAGGTAATTTAAATGCTGCTATTAAGCCTTTTTAATATAATGGCTAATGTATGTGATGGTAATAGCACCTTGTACATCTCATGTTCAAAATAGTGGTAATTTTGCTTAACATAAAAATTATACAAACCTATTTTACTCATCATCAATGAATTTTTATCAGTTCATGAATTTTGGGATAGCAAAACGATGACATATATGCTATACAATTACACATATAACGAAGTCCAAAAAACCTTTCACATCTATCTTTGAAAATGACGAGCTGAAAATTGATACTTGAACGTAATAACCATAGCACCCTTTACACTTTCAACTCCAAACATTTAAGAAATTACACAAAAATCTTTACAAATACCCCAAAACGCCAAGCCCTCAATGTTAAATATTCTATTTAAACGCCCTGCCTTTTTTGTTTCACTTTTATTAATTGCTACTTCAATTCGGGCACAACCGCTTAAAAAAAATGCATTAAGCTTATTGCCTCAATATATTCAGCATAATGCCGGCCCCGGCGCCTTTAAGATCTCCGCTTCAGGTGTATCAACCCGTATTTGTATTGATGCCGATGACTGGAAAGGTGTAACGCGCGCCGCAAATGACCTTAGTGATGACATAGGTAAAGTTACAGGTAAAGCTTCGGCCCTTGTTACCGGCACCAAACCCCTTGCCGGTGCCATATTGGTTGGTACAATAGGCAAAAGCAAAATTATAGACGGGCTGATAGCATCAGGGAAAATAGATGTAAGTGCGGTTAAGGGAAAATGGGAATCTTTTGTTATACAAACGGTAGGCAGTAACTTGGTTATTGCAGGCAGCGACAAGCGGGGAACCATTTTCGGTATTTATGATGTGTCCGAAAAAATCGGAGTATCGCCATGGTACTGGTGGGCCGATGCTCCTGTGCAAAAAAGCAGTACACTATATGTAAAAGCAGGCCGCTACGTACAGTCTTCGCCCAAAGTAAAGTACAGGGGCATATTCATCAATGATGAAAGTCCTTCCTTTTCGGGCTGGGCCCGCACAAAGTTTGGCGGAATTAACTCTAAAGCGTATGTACACATGTTTGAGTTATTACTCCGTTTAAAGGCCAATTATCTTTGGCCGGCCATGTGGGGCAATGCCTTTAACGAAGATGATCCTATGAGTCCGGCTCTTGCTGATGAATACGGTATTGTGATGGGCACATCACACCACGAACCTATGATGCGGGCACAAAAAGAATATACCAACCGTAAAAATGAGATAGGTGCCTGGGATTACGTAACTAATGCTGAAAATTTGAAAAAGTTTTGGACCGAGGGTTTGGAGCGCAATAAAAATTTTGATAATTTAATTACCATGGGCATGCGTGGTGATGGTGATGTGGCCATGGGCAAAGGCGACGATAGTGAAAATATAAAAACGTTAAAAAACGTAGTATCCGATCAGCGCGATATTATTAAGAAAGTATATGGCAAAGAACCCAGTGAAGTACCACAATTGTGGGCCATATTTACAGAGGTACAGCGGTATTACGATGCAGGCCTAAATGTGCCCGATGACGTTACCTTACTGTTTTGCGATAATAACTGGGGTTACATACGCCGTACCGGGCCGGCTAAAGAATTAAAGCGCAAGGGTGGTATGGGCATGTATTACCATATTGATATGAATGGCGGCCCCTGGAACGACCGTTGGGTTAATACCACCACTGTTCCCAAATTACGTGAACAGTTTAACCTGGCTTATCAAACCGGGATAGACCGTATTTGGATTGTTAACGTGGGCGACCTCAAGCCTAAAGAAATGCCGATAGACTTTATTATGCGTTATGCCTGGGACCCTACCGCTATTTCGGCAGCGCAAACCTCAAGTTATTTAGTTGATTGGGCTACAGGTATTTTCGGGAGCAAAAACGCTGTAGAAATTGCAGACATCGTATCAAAATATTCAAAGTATAATTTAATGCGCAAAGCGGAGGTACAGGATCCCCGCATATTTAGTTTCGTGAATTATCATGAAGCCGACAGGGTACTTAAAAAGTGGAAAGACCTGACCGCCAAAGCTGAAGCTCTCGAAAGCAAAATACCCTCAGAGGCAAAAGACGCTTATTATCAGCTGGTACTATATCCAACCAAAGCTTCGGCTGGCGTTGCAGAAATCTATTTAGCTGCGGGGCGTAATAATGTTTACGCAAAGCAAGGAAGAATCAGTGCAAATGATTATGCCAAACGTGCACGTGATCTTTTTGAACTGGATAAAAGTCTTAGCGCTCGTTTTAACGATTCCATTGCCAACACCAAATGGCAAAAAATGATGAGTGATGTACACATTGGTTATCGCCAGTGGTCTATGCCGGCGCAAAATAGTTTGCCAAACTTAATTGAAGTTACCCCATTGGCAACTGCTGCATTAGGTGTGGCCGTTGAAGGAAGTACAGAAGCATGGCCGGGTGCTACCGGTAAAGCCGGGCTACCTCAGTTTGACGCGCTTGATCAACAACAGTATTATATAGACGTGTTTAATAGAGGCACAGGTACAGTTAATTTTATGGCAAAGGCTAATAAACCCTGGATAAAGCTTAGCGCCAACAAAGGTAGTGTAGCAAAAGAGCAGCGAATTTTGGTAAATATAGATTGGAAAAATGCACCCCAGGGTAGTGCGGATGGCTTGGTAGAAATTGTGCAGGGAGATGTAAACATACCTGTAACCATAAAAACACTTAAAGTTGCCGTGCCTGTTGCCAAAACCAGGTATTATGGTGGATTTTCGGGCGAGTTTACTATTCCTGCTAATAAGTTTGTTAAAAATATTCCGGGAAAAGAGGCCACATGGAAAGTGCTTCCAGATTTAGGCCGCGCTGATGCCTGTATGGGTATATATCCTGTTACCGCTGCGAGTACTATGCCGGAGAATGCTCCACGCCTGGAGTACCAGGTTTTTTTGGCAACCGGCGGGCAAGCCAAAGTTTGCGTTGGTATTTTGCCTACACAGGATATAAATCCTGCTCGTGGCCTGCGTATTGCTGTTGGAATAGATGATGGCAAACCAGTAATATTGGATGCAAGAAAAGGCTATGTAGATACTTTTAATGAATATACTCAGGCCAATCTTTCTCACTCGTTAGTACTAAAACCACTCCCTCCTTTGGGTACTGATTATGCGCTTGTTTCGCGCAGGCAGCAGCGGCGTAGTGAAATATTTGATAACTTACGTTGGCTGGATACAAATTTAGATGTGAAAACACCGGGTATGCATACTATTAAGATATATATGATCGATCCTGAAATAGTGCTGGAACGTATTGCAGTAAACCCGGATGACCGATATCCAAGTTATTTAGGCGCACCCTCTGTTGCGCACTAATAATGAGTGATCGAATATACCTGCCCAAGATAAATACGGTATGTTATTACGATTTAATTGCCTATTGAGGTATCAAATAAACAATGCCTAAGCTTGTATATCAGTTTTTAAATTAATCATCATCAACGTATAAATTTAAAAATAGACCAGGGGAAATCACTTTTAAATTTTATTTCCCTCCTGAGATGGGGAGTGCTGTATTGAGCGTTGTAAGGGATGTTTTATAGATCAATTTATACATGGATTATTACCTGTAAAAGAAAGACACGCATCCTCCACCCCTTTAAATAGAAGAACCGCACATCCCCTCAACTTTTAAAAGCGTTTGCCATATAAAACAGGCTGTTTGCCGAAGATTATTAAACAAAATTTCCAGGTATTTATCCGGGTTTTTATTATTCAATTTTAGTAATGAGTTGCTTGCCGGTATAATGTAGCTTAATTTGCTTATTAATACCTGTAGCTACGGCTTTGTCACCATTAATCAATGTAATTACAAAATTTCTGTTGTTAATTTGTCCGGTAAAGTGCTTCCCTTTAGCCAGACCTATGGTTAAAGTTCTTGCGGCATTGTTCCAGTAAAATGGCACCAGGTTATATTTACCCGTCTCGTAGTTGTAATTATCGCCTTCATCTTCGTATAGCTCAAACTTACCGTTTGCGCCGCTGTAAATGCGGATATTTAAAGAATTTGCTGGCTTTTGGCTGGTATATTGCTGAATGGGGCCCACAGGTATTATGGAACCCGCTTTAACAAATAAAGGTATTTTTTCCAGTGAGGCATCGGCGTTAATGGTTTGTCCGCCGGTGTAGCGTGTACCACTCCACCAATCGTACCATACGGTAAATTTTGGTAAATAAACCATTTGCTCTTTTACACCGGCTTCCGTAACTGGTGCCACCAGCATAGCCTTACCAAACATATATTCATAGGGCTGCTTTACGGCCTGCTTATCATTTGCAAAGTCCATAACCAGCGGGCGCATCATGGTAGAGCTACCACTGGAGATCTCCCAGGCCGACGAATAGATATAAGGCATAAGCTGATAGCGCAGGTTTAGCATGGTACGCATGTTGTTTTCTACCGTTGCACCGTATTTCCAGGGCTCGGTTTCCGATTGGTAACCGTGTATCCTGAATATGGTATTGAACGTTCCCCACTGAAACCAGCGCGTTAATAATTCGTGGTATTTCTCATCGGTATATTGCGAGCGACCGGGACGGAAAAAGCCGCCGATATCGGTTGTCCAATATGGCATGCCTGTCATGCTGTAATTTAAGCCGGCAACAATTTGCCGTTTGTAAGTGTCCCACGTTCCGCCAATATCGCCCGACCAATTGATGGTGCCATACCGCTGCTGACCGGCAAAGGCCGACCGGGTGAGTATGGCTACCCGCTTTTGAGGATCAGTTTTGCGTTGACCTTCATAAACCGCT
Source organism: Mucilaginibacter terrae (assembly GCF_042679325.1). Lineage (GTDB taxonomy): Bacteria > Bacteroidota > Bacteroidia > Sphingobacteriales > Sphingobacteriaceae > Mucilaginibacter > Mucilaginibacter terrae. The sequence continues at coordinate 622,900 of NZ_JBHTMJ010000003.1, read as the reverse complement.
TTACTTACAAAAAGCGGATATATTAATCTGTAAAAGTTCCCTAAGCCCAAATAGGTTTGTTTCCCGGTAAGTGCATCATTCTCAGGTTCGGTTGCATCCATCCACCAGGAATCTACCCCATTGGCAAAGAGATTGTGATTGAGTGCGTTCCAATGTGTTTTTTGCGTTTCAGGATTGAAAATATCTATCCAGGGGCTGTTAGGGATATACAGCTTTTTGTCAATATAATCTTTAGCCACCTCCGACCGCTTATCGAGGTTTTCCCATACAGACACAGAAAAGCGTGCATTTAAGTTGTGTAGCTGCTTAATAAAGCCAGCCGGGTCGGGATAGTTGGTTTCATCAAACTTAGGTACCCCCCAGCCGTATTTACCCCAATATTGCCAATCCTGCACAATAACATCCATAGGCAAATTTCTTTTCCTGAATTCCTTAACAGTTTCTACCAAATGATTTCCAGAAGTATAACGCTCACGGCATTGCCAAAACCCGTAAGCCCATAAAGGGAGCATGGGCACCTGCCCCGATAAATTTCTATAGTTTTTGATCACCTCATCGGCATTATTACCGCGAAACACCACATAGTCTAACGCTTTAGCCTGTGGCGAACGAAAAGTGGTTATATCATCGGCCGGTTTCCAGGTAAGTTTAGGAGTATTGGTGGCCTTACATACAATTTGAACAGTATGCAATCCGGCTTTTAATGCCACCAGCTTACCTGCAGTAGGAGGTAGCCATAAATTGGATTGATCTATTTGCGTTACCCCGTTAATAACAACGAGGTGCCGGTTATCCATATCACCTAAATCAAGCAATAACGAATAATTTCCATCGTGATCAATCTTAAACTCACCCCTATAAACTGCTTGTTGCTGCGAAACTTTTTGCGTACCAGCGATAGTGGTTACTTCCGCATCCGTTTTACCTCCTGCAGTAGTATCTCTTTTAATAAGCTTAACCACATTATCTGAAGGGTTAAAATACGTTAGCCCATATTGATGCCACAATATGCCGTAGTTATTGCTCGAATACAGAAAGGGAATAGCAATTTGGGTGTTTACCTGGGTTAGCTTGCGGCTTACATTTTTAAGATCGAAGTTGCCATCCTGAAACTGACCTAAGCCGAACAAAGATTCGCCCGGCATAGTTAGAAAACCTTGCTCGGCAACAAAACACTTCTCACCTAAAACACTATCGGCATTAAGCCTGCGGCTACCGGCTTTTTCCTGCAAAAATATCTTCCCGTTGCTATCGGCAAAAGTGAGTGTACCACTTTTTTTAGTAAACCTAACATTGATGGATGATGTGCTCATTTTAAGCTCTAAAGGCGTTGTAGTAACGCCGAACTTTGGAACCGCAAGTTTGTTCACCAGAATTAGGTGCTGCGTTTCTTTTAGCGTACCCTTATGCCATTGCACCCGAACCGCCATTGACGACAATGGAATAAGATCAAGTACTCCCTCAGAAAGTTCGATAGATAGCCGATCGGGCTTTACCGTGTGCTTTTGATAAACCTGGCATAAGGCCCATGCAGGCAGTAGAGTGATGCAAATTATCAGGAGAAATTTCATTAGCCAGATTTTTATTAATATTTAATGTTGAAAGCGTACAAATACGGCTACAAAAGCCACCACCAAATAAATAATATGGATGGAACGGGAACGGTTAACTTATATCAACTGGAACTGAAATTCCTTTTAAACCCTATTTAAACTTCCACCAATCTATATTAAACAATTGTCCGTCTGCTCCTTTAAAAACAAAGTAAATATCATGCAGTCCTTTTAGCTGCTGAATTTTACAGGATTTAGTGACCCATTTATTCCAGCCACCAGTAGCAACCACACTACACGAGCCCAGCAACTTACCTTCCAAACTATCTAAATGGATTTCGATAGTTCCTCCTGAAGATGCAGCGGCTATGCTCACCTCAAAAGATTTTGCCGCTTTTTTAAACTGCACACCACGAACTTTAATATAGTCGTTGTTATCTACCGCGGTAACATACATACCTTTCAGACTATCTTTGGCAGTTTTTAATCCCTTTTCCCAGGCAATGGTTTCGGCCTCGTTGCGGGTAAATGGATTTAAGCTACCGTTTGGTGCAATACCTTCCTCCTGCCACCAGGGTTGCTCTGTAATGGTGCCGTCGGCATTGTAAGTTATTTCGGCAACGCAAACCGAACGCCTTTCATGATGCTGGGTGGTCTCCATAAAATTCAGCCTGAAGTTAAACCCGAACACGTACGATTTCCCTTTATAATCTATAATGCCGGGATGATTTCCGGTTGATAATTTGTTAGGCTTCATGACATAGCCCTTGTACTCCCAAGGGCCTAAAGGGCTCTTGCTCATGGCGTAGCCAATGCCTTCGGGGCAGCAGGTAGATGCGTAAGCCATGTAATAGTGACCGTTGCGCTTATAAGCCCAGGGACCTTCCTGGTAGTGAAAAGGATCGGGTTGGCCTGCACGCTTGGCTACCGAACTATCCTTGGTGATTTCCCCCGCTAAAGAGATCATGTCTTTGTTCAGCTTAACATACCATAAATTAGGATTGCCCCAGTATAGATACGCCTGACCATCATCGTTAACAAACACGGTTGGATCTATACTGTCGTACTTCGCACCAATAAGCGGGCTGCCAATAGGGTCTTTAAAAGGCCCGTATGGATTATCGGCTACAAGTACCCCTATGCCCCTGCCCTGCACCGGGCAGTACATGTAAAATTTGCCGTTACGCTCAATTACCTGCGGCGCCCAGGCACCATTGTCAAACCCGCCCCATCCGGTTATGGCTTTATCGGCCCATTTAAAGTTTTTGAGAGATGCCACTTCGCCATGATCGGTCCAGTTCACCATATCGGTTGAGGTATAGCAGAGCCAGTTACGCATCAAAAATTTGCCTTGTCCGGGAGGGGAATCGTCCTCATCGTGGCTGGTGTACAGAAAGACGGTATCGTGGTACACCATCGGTGCAGGATCGGCCGTGTATTTGGTTTGTATAATGGGGTTTTGGCCTTTACAAACCATTCCTATCATTACAAAAAGCATGGAAAAGCCGAAGTGCAGACCTTTAATATTGTTTAATTTGATCATAATTTTACTTGTTGAGCCGTACCGGTATAGTTAAGAACTTTACCCTGATGACTTCCATCATTGGTCATGGCTGGTGCGAACACGATAGTAAACTTCCGCTGGTTTAGCATGCCGTTAAATGCACCTTTACGCGTGGAAATTTGAAGGCTATGTTTGGCATCATTCCAGTGGAACTTGATCTCAGAATATTTGCCTTCTTCGTAGTGGTAATTATCGTTCTCATCCTCGTACAGTGTAAAATCACCGTCTGCGCCGGGATAAACCACTATTTCCAGATTATCCCATTTTTTTTCTTCCGCAAACTGCACCTGGGGTCCGAGCGGTAAAATGCTGCCGGCTTTTACATAAAGCGGTATAATATCCAACCCGGCGGCTTTGCTGATAGATTTTCCTCCGCTTGTTTTTTCGCCGGTCCAGAAATCGTACCAAATGCCGTTGCCGGGCAGGTACACCTGTTTAGTTCCTGTTTTTGAAAAATCTTCCTGTTGCAGGGTATTGGCACCTTCAACTACGGGTTTTACATACATGGCCTGGGTAACGGGAGCAACCAGTAAAGATTTGCCGAACATAAACTCGTCGTTAATATCCAGCGCGTTCTTATCACTCGCAAAATCCATTACCAACGCCCGCATCATGCTCGATTGGCGCGACGTAACCTCCCAGGAAGTAGAATAAGTATAAGGCAGCAACCGGTAACGAAGGTTGATATACTTCTCAATCGCATCATAAGCCTTGTCACCTTTTTTCCCGAACTGATAGATCTCTCTCGGGGCATCGGCACCATGCGAGCGCATCATAGGGCAAAACGCACCAAACTGCAGCCACCTTACATAAAGCTCTCTGTATTCAGGATCATTTAAACGCCTGCGGTAGTTGTTCAGAAAAAAGCCGCCTATATCAGAATTCCAGTAAGGAATACCGCACAGGGAAAAATTTAACCCGGCCGAGATCTGGTTTTTTAACGCTTGCCAAGAGGCCGTTACATCGCCCGACCAGGTGTTAGCCCCGTACCTTTGCTGACCTGCAAATGCGGAACGGGTTAAAATAAATACCCGTTTATCGGCACTTTGCGTACGCTGGTGCTGGGCAACACCGCCAACAGTCATTAACGGGTAGGCATTCCGCACTTTTCTGAATGAGCCCAAATAAGTTTTTGTATTAAAGTCACCGGGCTTAAAATCAAGATGATCGGGTTCTGTAGAATCCATCCACCAGCCGTCCATGCCTAAAGAAAAGACACCTTTGTTGAGGTAATTCCAATAAATATCGCGCGCTTTTGGATTATAAGCATCGTAAACTCTTACCCCTGAAGGGTAATCCTGGTTAGGCGGCCACTTCTCAGACCCCGATTGAGGCCAGGTATTGAATTTGAAAAGGGCACCTATACTATCTAACGCACGATATGGTTTGGTGTAAGGGCCAAAAGAACTCCATATAGAGATGATCATGTGCGCCTTTAACTGATGCACATCATTAACCATTTTTTGTGGATTTGAAAACTCGGGATTCAGGAAATCCATGGCATTCCAAAGGTAATTGTTGCCCCAATACTGCCAGTCCTGAATAATACCATCAAGCGGTACACCTAATTCACGGTGCTTTTTTATTACATTAACTACTTCATCCTGACTTTTATACCGCTCTTTGCTTTGCCAAAAACCAAAGGTCCACAACGGGAACATGGGTGCCTGCCCGGTTAAATCGCGCATACGGCTAATAACCTCATCGGCATTGCCGCCATACATAAAATAATAATCTATACAGTCGCCCACATCCGATTTGAACAGGGTACCCTCTGGCTTATCTTCAAATACCGTAGGCGAATAATTATCCCAATATAATCCGTATCCTTTAACCGACTGAAAAAATGGGATATAATCATCCGTATTACCCTGAACCATATTAAGTTTTAAGTTACGCTGGCTCATTTTACCGCGTTGTTGTTGCCCTAACCCGTAAATAGCTTCCTCCTGATCTAACTGAAATGCCTGGGTAACCGAGTAAGTTGATGAGCCGGCATCGTTAAATGGAGTAAACGCCTCAGAAGAAACCTTCTCTTTTAAAAGTGCCGTGCCCGAAGGTGTGCTGAAAGTTAACTGCCCGCTTTTTACATCAAGCGTTACCTGGAGTTCTTTACTCTTTAAGGTAAACTGGTCACCGCTTTGCTTTGCTGTATAGGCTACTTGCTGAGGGGTTTTAATTACCGATAAGCTCTCTTTTTTTACTTCTTCATCGCCCGGATATTTTAAAATCCTAACGATAGAAGGCGAATAAAACTGTATATGTATCCAGGTTGTATTTACTTTTACCCGTGCCCCAAACTGCGTTTTTTTTATGGGCTGCGCAATGGCCGGTAGAGATAATACAATGCTTAAAAGCATCCATAGGTAAATACTTTTTTTCATAAGGTTATTTTTTAGTTTGCCCGCAAGGCCAGTGCAGGCTTATAATTGGATATTTATTTAGCCAAATGGCTAACATACACGCCATAATTAATCAGAAAATCTTACTACTTCACCGCACTAAATTTATACAACACCACCCCGTGTACCGGTACCTTAACCGCCAGATTAGTATTTGCCGAAATAGTGCTCACTTCTTTTTGACGCCATAGATCGCGTACTTTTTGTTTGCCTTTTATACCAATTTTGTTAAAATCATGATAATTAAGCTCTACTATTTGGTTACCAAAATTACAGAAACCAACAGCCCTACTACCGTCTTCCAGTTGCTTCACGTAAATACGCAGGTCGCCAATGATTTGCATGCAGGTAGCTTGCTTGCCCAGCGGGTCCTGGTTAACGGCAATCACTTCATCGTTAGTGAGCAGGTTGAGGGTAAAGGCATCTAATTTTTCCATATCGCAGCCAATGAGGAGCGGTGCCGAAAACAAACTCCATAGGCTAAAGTGCAAATATTGTTCGTCGGGCTTTAACTTGCTCGGGTGTGGATTTCCCCAGCCTACGGTACCAATTACCAGCATATCGGGATCGTTCCAGTTACCGGGCTTCGCATATTCGGCTGCTTTATCTTGCGCTAAAGCTATGCCTTTTACGCTTACCCAGGTATCGGTAATATCGTTTGTGGTGCGCCATGCCGTTCCGCCTACCGAATTCCCCCATTTCCAAACGTCCGACATGCCGTACTGGCACAGGCTAAAAACAATATCGCGCGGCTGCTCACGCAGCAGTTTGCCCATCAGGTCAAAAGGTTTAACGGCCGTATTTAAAACATTACCGCCTTTGTACGATAAAGACGATACTTTGTAAGGGTCGTCACCCGGCATGCCGTCTATCACATTACCATAGCTGCACCAGTCATATTTAAGGTAATCGAAACCCCATTTGGCATAGCTTAGTGCATCCTGTTTTTCGTACCCGTAACTGCCCGCACAGCCGCCACAAGTCCACGGACCAGGGCTGGAGTACAAACCAATTTTCAAACCTAATTGGTGAACATGATCGGCCAGTGCTTTCATATCGCCAAACCTAACGTTAGGGATAATGTTACCGGCTTCATCTCTGAATTTGCCGCGCAGCGTTTGATCTTTGGAGTCGCGGTGGTTTTGCCAAAAATCGTCAACATTAATATAATTCCAACCGTGATTAACCAGGCCGCTGCTTACCATGGCTGCTGCTGCACGTTTCACTTTTTCGGCCGATACCTCGCCCGCGAAACAGTTCCAGCTATTCCAGCCCATAGGTGGGGTGAGCGCAATTTTATCGCCGCATACAATGCGTAGCTTCCTTGCTGCCCTACCCTTTGCATTCTTTGCTGTTAGGGTAACCATATAAGTCCCAACCTTGGTCAACTTGCCGGTAATAATACCTGTTTTAGCATCCAACTTTAACCCTGCAGGCAAACCGGCAGCAGCAAAAGCCATGGGCCTGTTACCCGTAGCAGGTACCATAAACTGAAAAGGTGACCCCGGACGAACGCCAAAGACGCTCGCGCCGTTAATACGGGGTGTGGCGGGTGCTGGCGGAGTTAGTATATAGGGCTCTTTGGGTACCAGGTTAATGGTGGCAAACTGAACAGCGCCTGTAGTTTCAAAGCGGGCATTGGCCCAATCGGCATGGTCGTAATAATTACCGTTACCGCCATCGGCAACTACCAGTTCAAGCTTTTGAACACCGGTAAGCGGTACCGAACATAAGCGAGCGCTATCGCCTATGTGCATTACGCCGCTTGTCCATAGTTTTTTACCATCGCCATAAAGCAAAAATTCGGCAGCGGAATCATGGCCGGTAACCTCATCGTCCATACCAACATGCGCTGTAAATTTGGAGGCTTTACCCTTAAGCTGAATAAATAAAGAGCTTTCGGCATGTGTACCGAAGCCCCTTTCAAAGGTTTTACCGGCAATGGTCAACGTTTTGCCATCAACCGTTTTATTTTTTTTGGGTACGCCATAACCCTGCGTAGCGGCACTCAAATCCAACTCATCCAGCCAGGTGGCAGATTGGGCATACACCTGGTTAGCGCCTAACAAACCAACCAGTGTTAGCATACCACGTATTGCCGAAAACTTATAGCGCTTTTTGAATTGTATAATGTTATTAATGAATTGCATGTGCTGTTAAAAACAAAGTTTGATAATGGATAGATCCCTCAAAACTACTTACCGGTAAACTTCCACCAGTTAAAGTTGAACAGATGCCCGCTCACACCTTTAAAAACCAGGTAAACATCGTGCAGGCCTGTAATATTGGTCACTTTAGCAGAGGCCGTTTGCCAATCAACTGCCCTGGTACCCGGCTTAATTGCACAGGTACCACTTAGGGTGCCGTTTGGTTTATCCAACCTGATCTCTATGCTTCCGCCAGCTAAAGCCGCTATATTGGCCTGGAATAATTTGGCACCTTTATTAAAGTTTACGCTTCTTATTTTGATGTAATCGCCGTTGTCAATATCGGTTACATAAATACCTGCCTTATCGGCCGATGCTATTTCTATACCTTGTTCCCAGGCAATGGTTTCTGCTTCTACCCTCATGTATGGGTTTAAATTTCGAACGGCTTTTTCAATGCCAGCTGCGCCCGGTTTGATTATGCCCAAGGTACCGTCGGCATTAAACATTGCCTCATCAACGCATACCGAGCGCGTAAAACCACCGCCACCCGGCAAAGCGCCGTTATGATAGAATAGGTAAGTTTTCCCTTTAAAATCTACCAAACCCGGATGATTAGTGAAGGCTCCCCCCTTGCCTATCACATCCATAATGGTATCGCGGTACGTCCACGGACCGGTAGCACTCGGACCGGTTGAATAAGCTAAATGTTCGGGCACACCACCTGCCGGGTACAATAAGTAATATAACTTGTTACGCTTGTAAAGCCAGGGACCTTCTTCGTAAGTGGTAAACCGTTTTTCGGTACTGTTTACGGTTCCGGCTATTTTGTCGGTAAACCATTTTTTCTTATCGGCAGGTACAGCGTTAATTCCAGCATCATAAGATGTCATGTCCTTATTCAGCTTAACCTGCCATAAATTTGAATTACCCCACGTTAGCCACAATTGCTTATCCTCATCTGTAATAATGGTGGGGTTGAGGCGCTCATCCTGTGTATGTTCGGCAATGAGCGGTTTACCCAGCACATCTTTAAATGGGCCGATAGCCCTATCGCCCACGGCAACTCCAATTACCTTTTGCTGGGTGGTTTTGTCTACCGCACTCACATACCAATAGTATTTATTGTCGGCAGCATTCTTTACACTGTGCGATTCTAACCCGTTGATGGACTGCGCCCAGGCGAATGTATTTTTAGCATTATGAATGCGCAGCTTAAAGGCTTCATCGGTTAGCGGAACTTTAACTATTCCCACATTTTGGTCGTACGATACCATATCCTTATTCAGCTTCACATAATACAGGTGCGGGTTTCCCCAGTACAAATAAGCCTGCCCGTCGTCATCAATAAAAACCGACGGATCTATATAGCCCCAGCCGCCTGAAATCAGGGGCTTATCCAGCACGTCTTTGAAAGGGCCTGTTGGACTACTGGAAACGGCTACCCCTATTGACATGCCGCCATTTTTGGCATTTACCGGCACATACCAGTAAAACTTGCCGTTTCTTTCGATAGTTTGCCCTGCCCAGGCATCTTTAGTTGCCCAGCTGAAGTTTTTAAGTGATAACCCAACGCCGCGGTCGGTCCAGTTTACCATATCGGTAGTGGCGTAAACGTGCCAGTCTTTCATGGTGAACCAGGTAGATTTGTCTTCATCGTGCCCGGTGTACAAAAACAAAGTATCCTTATACACCATCGGTGCCGGATCGGCGGTATAGATGGTTTGCACAATAGGGTTTTGCGCTTTCACCAATGAAGCGATGGAAATAACCAGGGCTAATGTTATTAAAAAACTTTTATACACTCGTTTGTTGAAATGCATTATTATTAAGTTGTACAGTTAATTTGAAGAACTGCTTAGGTTTGATGCTGATGAACTGCTGTATGGCAGGGCTAAATTAATAGTACTTACCCTGTTGTAATGATACTTACGTTCAAACCTATCGTACAGAAGTTTAAATGTGCGTAACAAGCGTAGTTTGTATGCTGATTTTGGCGTTTGGTATTGTTCTGCTTCAATTTATAATAACTTACCCGCCTTTTGGTACATTACCGGAAACTGATCCAGTCGACTTCTACAGCAGAATTTTTTGCAGCAATAACCAAATGATGTACCCCTTGCTTAATTGAACTCACCGGAACAGTAACCTCGCGCCAGGAAGCACCTTTTGGTACTTTAACCTTAGCTATCAAATTACCGGTAGCAGCAGCATCCCTGATCTCTAAGGTGCCGCCCTGACCCGACCATACTCTCACCGTTACATTTTTAACTTTACCAAAATTCACACTATTGTACCTGATCCAACCGTTTTTAGTAGCAGGCAAATTAGTTTTCCATCCTTCAAATACCTTGGCCGTATCAATAAATTTTACCGTTGCATTGTCGCCTTTTTCGCTGTAACGATCAATCTGTATTTTGCTTAAAGCTTGTGTAAGGCCAACGCCACGGAGGGTAGGAATTACTTTTTTGATAGTGCCACCGGCATTAAAGAACAAGCTATCGGCACGGATAGATCGGTTTTTGTCGAAGTTAGGCGACAGGTCACTACTGTGATAGAACAGGTAGTGCTGCCCTTGGTATTCGATAATAGAATGGTGATTAGTCCAGCAGCCGGTTGGGTTTTCGTCCATAATTACGCCCGTAAACTTAAACGGCCCCAACGGACTTTTACTGGTGGCATACTCTAACCTTTCTATCTTGTTTTCCACATGCGGGTAGGTTAAATAGTAGGTACCCTTGTGTTTGTACATATAAGGGCCTTCTTTAAGTCCTTTAACGGGCAGGTCTGTAAGGGTTTGCACTTCGCCTTCTATCTCCAGCATATTGGCTTTTAGCTTGGCTGCAAAAATATTTCCCTGCGACCAGTACAGGTATGCTTGCCCATCATCATCTATAAACACATTAGGATCTATACCCAACACGCCTTTAATAGGTTCCGGTTGAATTTTAAACGGCCCGGTTGGTTTATCGGCAACGGCTACGCCAATGGCAAAACGACCCCGCCCTCCGGCAGTTTGCGGTTTGGTAGTGGTTGGAAAATAGAAGTAGTATTTACCGTTACGGGCAATGCAATCGGGCGCCCACATACTGTATGATGCCGGGTCGGCCCAGGGTACCGTAGTTTGGCTAACAATCATACCGTGGTCGGTCCAGTCGGTAAGGTTGCCCGACGAAAACACATGATAGTCTTCCATTACAAACCAACCAGCCCGGCCGCGACCGGGAGCTGCCTTAATATCGTGCGAAGGATATACGTACACCCTACCGTTAAAAACCCTGGCCGATGGATCGGCCGTGAACTGATTTGTGATCAGTGGGTTTTGAGCATTTGCCACTGTAACCAGGAGCGTAGCAGCTGCAACTAAGAACCAGCTTTGTAAATATTTCTTCATCATTGGTTATCCTGAAAATGCTTGATTCTTCGATGTGGTTTTATGTAATTTTTCACGCAATAAGCTACTTTTTCGTATTTTTTCGTGATTATATAAAGTTTAATTGATCCATTTTCCGCGTTTCATCCAGTTAAACAGCGGCACAGTCCAATCGGGCATTCCAAAAATAAACCCATGACCACCCTTTGGAAAAAGGTGCATTTCCACAGGTACACGCAAGTGGCGTAGCTTTTCATAAAACACAATACTGTTATCTACGTCAACCAATTGATCGTCGCCGGCGTGGGTTAAATATGTAGGCGGGGTATGGGCATCTACCTGTAACTCATTAGAATACAAATCAATAAGCTTCGCCGATGGGTGATTACCCAGCAAATTCCTCCTCGAATCGGCATGAGTAAGTGAGTCCTGCATGCTAACCACCGGATATACTAAAATTACAAAATCGGGCCTTAAACTGGTATTATTGGCATTAGGTGTTACAGGCTGCCTGTAGTGCGTGGCCAGCGTAGAAGCCAAATGCCCCCCTGCTGAAAACCCAGCCACCCCTATCTTATTGATATTCAGGTTCCATTTGGCAGCATTCTCCCTAATTAGTTTGATAGCCTGCTGCGCATCCTGCAACGGACCAATGCTCTTGTCCATCATCAGGGAATCATCGGGAAGGCGGTACTTGAGCACAAAAGCAGTGATCCCTTTTTGCGCAAAAGCCTTAGCTGTTGCCACGCCTTCACCATTGTAAGTCAGCACTTTATAACTACCACCCGGGCAAATCAGCACCGCAGTACCGTTAGCGGTTCCTGCATTGGGCAAATAAATTTCAAGTGATGGACGGATGACACGGTAAATAAGTCCGGGCGATAGCTTGCTGGGCAAAGGTGCCAGTTTGCCCTGCTTTGAGTTAGGGACTTGTTCGTTATATAACGCTAAGGTATCCTGTGCTTTAGCATGAGCCGGCAGCAGCATTTGCAACGATAAGAGGAAACCTGCTAAACTTGCCTTTACTATAATTAAAAATTTAATTTTCATTGTATAAGCAAATTTGATTATTCTGCTTTTGCCACTTTGTAGCCTAAAATTTCCAGCATTTTTACGCCATAACGTGTGCCAAGCTTGCGACAACCTTCGGCGGTAAAGTGCAGCCTGTCTTTACCGCAAGTGCAACCGGCAGAGGATATTACATGCGCATTCGGGATAGCATCTGGCAACGTGGCTATAATTTTGTTCATTCCTGCACAAAGCCCATTTTGGTCGGCATTCACCACTTCACCAGCCAACAGAGGTACTGATTTAGGTTTAAGTTTTAAATCTTTAATAAGGTTGCTATACACGTTGTGTACTTTTTGCGTCCATAAAGTATCATTAGTGTTCGACTCTCCCTGATGTAATAAAATCCCTTTAATTACTCCTGCCTTTTGGGCGAGCTTTGCCAATTCAACCAGGCGGGCATAAGGATTGTTATTATATTCGGCTGCCATTTTTTTCATCCATTCGGGTGCGGTTTCTAAATAAGTTTTATGGTTATCCTTGTCGAAAATTTCGATCTTAGAACCTGCTACAGATACATTAATGATACCTATTTTCACCTTTGCAGGAAGGTTAGCCAGCATTGTTTTTCCAAAATAATCGGCTGGTGATAAACCGGTGTTGCAGCGGCACAAAGGCGGCACGGCTGCATACCAATGATCTTTTAAACGTTGACGCTCCGGGCAATCAACAGCCTGTAAAACCCGAAACCTTTCGTTAGCCACCGTATCCTGAGGTTCAAATTTAGGATTACCCTCCATGTTCGATTGACCGAAGCAAAGGAATATGTAAAAATCCTTGTCTTGAGCGAAACCCGAAAAGTGCAACATTATTAACGGCAAAAGCCATAAATATCTTTTCATAGCAGTAGTTATTGGTTAATCTTTAAAAATGAGGGAGGCGAACTGGCGTAATGAGCGGCGCCAGGTTTGCCATTCATGTGCCGTACCCGGCGACTCGTAGTAAACATGCTTGATGCCTGCTTTCTCCAGGGCCTTATGAAAACCGTTAACACCAGTGTACATGCGTTCGGGTTCTGTGGTACCAATGCTCATATACAGCACCTTTATTTGCTTGTTAAATTTTTCGGCATCAGCCCATACACCGTTGTACATCTGAGTAACGTCGGTATTAGGTTGAATAAAACCTACACCGCTGAAACCGCCTACATAGGCAAACATATCCGGGTGGGTCATGGTGGTTTGAAAGGTTTGAAAGCCCCCCATCGAAAGGCCGGCCATAGCCCGATTATTACGGTCGGGCAGGGTTCTAAAGGTTCGTTCTGTCATCGGTATAATTTCTTTGATCAATACTTCAGGAAAAATATTCCCGTTCATGCCTGCAACATTGCCTGCCGGCTTTGTAGGGTCGGTGGCATAACCTCTATCCATCACCACGATCATGGGACTGGCTTTCTTCTCTGCAATAAGATTATCAAGAATAAAATTCATTTTCCCTTGGGCCGTCCAACCGGTTTCGTCCTCGCCCGAGCCGTGCTGCAAGTAAAGCACCGGGTATTTCTTAGAAGAGTTATCGTAGTTGGCCGGAGTATATACATAGGCGCGTCTCCAGGCCTGGGTGAGATTTGAATAATAATTGATCAAACGCACTTGCCCGTGAGGTATATTTTTGATTGCATAATACTCGGCATCTGGGTCAGGAATATCTATGCCGCTGGCCATGCGGCCCATTCCGTAATAGGTTTGGCTGGCCGGGTCAACCACAGCAACACCATCAATAATTAATGAGTAATAATGAAAGCCCAATACTATAGGCTCTGTGGTAACGGTCCAATAGCCTCCGGTGTCTTTTTGCATAGGAAACTTCTTAGTTAGATCAATAATAACCTCTTTGGCTTGCGGTGCTTTTACCCGGAAGAAGACGCGGTTATCTGGTAAAATCTGCGGATATTTTACACCAGGAATATTAGTGGAAGCGGGCATACCTGCTGGTGATGTAGTACTATTTAACGTGGAGCTATATAGTGGAAAACTCGACACATCAACCGGTTTAAAAATAAGTTGCGAAAACATGTATAAGCCGTTTTTCCACACTTTAAAATCATGCACACCAGGCTCAATATAATAGATGTGAGGCACTTCTTTTGCCGCCAGGTAATCATGCGTACGCTTGCTGAAACTAACCAGGTTGTCGCTTGCACCGCAAGATATGAAGAGCAGCTTTAATTGCTTTTTGGTTTTCTCCGGGTCGGGAACCAGTTCTTGGGGCTGTTTCGTATTTGGAGCAGCCGAATAAGCACCAACCCAGGCAAACGTATTCAGGTTTCCCAAGCCGAAATTGAGTGATTGCCCTCCACCCATTGATAGGCCCGCTATGGCACGATGTTCACGGTCTTTTATAACAGGAAAACTTTTTTCAACGAAAGGAATCAGGTCTGTTAGCAGGTCTTTTTCAAAAGTAGCAAAGGCTGCAACCTTATCCGGGGCCATAATGTTACCCACCGGCCTGTCGTTTTGCATGGCACGGCCGTTAGGCATTACCACAATCATGGGTACCAATTTGCCATCGGCATATAAATTATCTAAAATATTTTGTGGCTTACCACCGTTGTACCATTCTTTTTCGTCGCCTCCAATGCCATGAAGCAGGTATAGTACAGGGTACTTTTTGCCCTTTGAATAGCCTGGTGGTGTATAAATTAATGCCCTGCGTTGCACGCCTACCGTTTTAGAGGTATAGGTTATTGTATCAATTTTTCCATGCGGAATACTTGTTTTATTAACATCAAAGCCTTCATTAGCCTGTGGTATCCTTTCCTGTGCAAGTGCTGTCGAAAACATTCCATACCATAGAAACATAAAAGACAGAAGTTTACCGGCCACTCGTATGTTTAATATTTTATGCGGAGTAGTATTTGATTGATAGCTGATCTTCATAGCGTGTGTTAGCTGAATTTTATTAGGTATAATGGCTAAATACTAACGTGTAAACAATACATCTACTTCAAACATAAATTAACTTACTGGTCAATTCACAATCGATTGTATCATTCAATAAATCTTATAAAAATGTTTGGAGGGAACAATAGGTTTTTATTGCCTTAATTTAATTTCAAAGGTAAAGCCTAACCTACTACCATTATAATAATTATGGATAATATTGGTGTACAAATGTTCAAAACCTTGTAATTCAACATAATTTAAATCAATTGAGCTATTTTCATATAGTTGATATTTTTACACATCAAAATAAAAAATTTCATTATACAATGCATAATTGTAATGCCGTAATAAACACTTACTTGGTTTAAGTTCAGCGCCAGGCTGTCCTTATAATTTGCAATAAATTTGGGGGGGTATTTTATTTGTAAACGCTGTCTGCTCCTGTATAATCGAACGATTTAAAAGTAGCGGTATTTGAACTCACGCTGCCCGATGAAGTTACATACATGGCAAAAACACTCCCGATAAATCCACCGGACACCTGTGTACTCAAAAATTTACCGTCTACATCTTTCTTTAGTGCTTTCCAGGCTCCGTTGGTTGGTGCATGTTCAAAATTATAGTTTGCACCGTTGGCCACAATCCTAAAGCGAATATCGTGCTGACCTTCGGGCAAACGCTCCCAGGCTAACAGTTCCATTGTTTTTGTATTGTTAGTTCCTTTAAATAACTGAACAACAGGGTGCATGGTACTATCAACAGACTTGCAAATAAAATAAAAATGGCTTTCGTCCTGAAAGGCCGTCAAACCTGCCTTTTCATTTGGCTTTACCGCAGTAAAACGCATTGTTGTACCTGCCGTACAGGCCGTGTGTTGCTGGCGTTTGGCTATAAATGCCGGATGCGCTTTTTCCATACAGGTTTCCGGTTTTAAATTCATGATCAAACCTTTATTAGGGCTTGTTTTATACCAACCAGATTCATGTGTACGCAAAAACAGGAATGATTTATCCAATCCTTTCTCAAACCGGGTAGTATAACTAAAATTACCGCTTTGCGGCGGCGTTCCAGCCTCTTTATATTCCTTAAAATTTACGCTGTATTGGTATTGAATTTCTTTAAAATCAGGGTTGATAACAGGCCATTCGTTTTTCCATTTTACAGGAGCAATAAATGTTTCGCGGCCGGTATTGTAGTAATTGCCTTCATAGGGCCTAACAGCCAAAAACACCGCATAAGTTTTACCATCCGGCCCGTTCACAAACTCCGCATGCCCTGCCGATGTGATAGGATTTTTACGGTCTTCGGGTAATCCGCGCTGTGTAAGGATCGGGTTGTTTTCGTAGGGAGTATAAGGGCCTAATGGCATTTTACTGCGAAAAATAACTTCAGAATGGTTGACCGATGTACCACCTTCGGCAGCGTATAGGTAATACCAACTACCAACTTTCATAATGTGCGGGCCTTCTATCCATACGGGCTTCCTAGATATATCTACACCGCCATTAACCAGGATATGATTTTCGCCCTTAACCTGGTTAGTAACCGGGTCAAATTCATTTACACGTATGGTACGGTGTCCCGAATACAAAGGCCTATTATCAGGTGCATCCCCGTTGTAAACAACATAAGCCTTGTCCTGGTCAAAAAATAACGATGGATCAATGCCTTGTACCTGGGGTAGCCAAAAAGGGTTACTCCAAGGACCGGCCGCGCTTTTGGCCGTCATTACAAAGTTACCGCCATGATCTATTTGAGTACAGGTAATGTAAAACAAACCATTATGATAATTAATGGCCGGTGCAAACAATCCACGTGTTACCCGGTCGCCCATAAAATTCATCTGCGTGGGCCTTTCAATCACATTGCCAATTTGCTTCCAGTTTTTAAGATCCCTACTGTGAAATACGGGGATACCTGGAAAGTATGCGA
Source organism: Mucilaginibacter terrae (assembly GCF_042679325.1). Lineage (GTDB taxonomy): Bacteria > Bacteroidota > Bacteroidia > Sphingobacteriales > Sphingobacteriaceae > Mucilaginibacter > Mucilaginibacter terrae. The sequence continues at coordinate 605,979 of NZ_JBHTMJ010000003.1, read as the reverse complement.
ATGTGGAATTAACCAAATAGTAATCATTGCCCACTTTTGTAATACTTGGATCGGGGTAAAAACCTGCAAGAATTGGGTTGATAAGCTTTGTTTGCCCGTTAACCTGCAGAAAAAATAAAAACATTAAACCTGATAAGAAAAATTTATACATAGCTCTATAATAACAATTAACCAAAGTAAAGTGCTCACTGTGTACGTATCAATCCAAAACACTTGCTTCTTGCAATACTAACTTTAGGTTTATTATACGGTAATTAAATACCCTGTAATTTGAATTTGCAGTAAACAAATAAAAGTATCTGTTAGGAATATGAAACTACTGCTGATATGTATTAATTTGAGCTACGAATGTTCATTCATTACGCCCTAATGAGTGATGTTCGTGTATATAATTATAAAACATCTTCGCTGGCTTGCTTTACTGATTTTCTTTTTTTGCTGAGGTACTCAGAAGGAAGCATTTGATATTTAGTTTTAAATGATTTTGCAAAATAATTGGGTGTAGCAAAACCTGCAGCATAAGCAATCTGCGCAATATTCATATCACTATTTTCCAGTAACTGGGTTGCTTTTTCGAGTTTTATAGATCGTATAAATTCTACCGGAGAAAGGCCGGTTATTTCCAGCAGCTTGTTATATAAAGATCCTCTGCTCATGCCCATGTGCCGGCTTAAATCCTCTACAGACAATTGTGTATTAAGAAGATTTTCTTCTATATAGGTAACTACTGCTTTCAAAAACCTCTCTTTACCCGATTCAATTTGCACGTGAACTGGCTCAATTTTTAATTGTTTGGTGTAAGTTTTTTTGAGCGTTCTATTAAATGCCAGTAAATTATTTATTTTAATTACCAATATTTCAAAGCTAAATGGTTTCGTCAGGTAATCGTTGGCACCGGATGACAATCCGTTAATTTGCTCTTCTTCCCTGCTGGATGCCGTTAGTAAGATTATAGGAATATGGCTTGTTCGCTTATCTGCTTTTAGTTTCATGCTAAGCTGTACACCATCTATGTGTGGCATCATAATATCACTTACAATAACTTCGGGGTGTGTGGCTAAGGCTTTTTGCCATCCTTCTTTTCCATCAGCCGCTTCTATTACCTTGTAACGAATACTTAAATTATCCCGCAAGTAAAACCTAAAATCTTCATTATCCTCAACAACCAAAATTACAGGAAGTGTTTCTACAACTTTTTCGCTGTTAACATCATACGGTATGGCTTGAGGATTTATAATCGCTAAATCTTCAGCTTCATCGTCTGGGCGTTCAATCAAACTAATTTGGGCAACTTCAGCATCCACCGGCAAATTAATGATAAACGAGCTTCCCTTGCCAGGCTCACTTTCCAGCTCAATAGTACCGCCATGCAGCTCAACAAATTCCTTAACTATTGATAAGCCTATGCCACTACCCTGATTGAATATATTTTCAGACATCCTGTTTTGGTAAAAACGATTAAAGATGTGTTGTTGCTGCTCCTTATCCACCCCTATTCCGGTATCGGTAACTTCTATTACCAGGCAAGGTTGATTAAGATCGGGGTGCGGATTTTTGAGGTAAGTAATCAGCATAACCTTGCCTCCCTCCAACGTAAATTTAAAGGCATTCGATAGCAGATTAAACAATACACGTTCCAGCTTATCCGGGTCAAAACTTGTTTGAAGCGAATTAACAGAAGATTTAAAAACAAATGCAATTCGCTTTTTTTCCGATAGATCATTAAAGGATTCACTAACCTCTTTTTGAAAGGCGATAATATCTGCTTTGACCGGGTTAAGTTTTAATTGTCCCTCCTCAATCTTTCTTAAATCGAACAATTGGTTCACTATATTTAACAAACGGCGAGCATTTCTTTTAATAACTAATAACTGTACCTGAATGCCGTTTTCCTGCGTTTGTCCCAAAAGTTTATCTACCGGTGCCATAATAAGCGCAATAGGGGTGCGAAAGTCATGACTTAAATTAGTTAAAAATTTAATCTTCAATCTATCCAAATCATGTAAGCGCTCAGCCTCACGTTTGGCTTCTTCCTGCTTGAAGGCTATCCTTAGTTTCTTTATCCCCCTGTATCTTAAAAGAAGCAACAGCGAACAAAATACTAAAACATAAAAAATGTAAGCGTAAATTGTCTTCCAAAATGGCGGTTGAATAATTATAATAATTGATTTGCTCTCTTTATTTAAAATCCCGTTGTTGTTACCGGCCTTAACCTCAAAAACGTACTCTCCCGGACTCAGATTGGTATAATAAGCCGTTGTTTTGGAACCTGCGTTAACCCAATCCTTGTCAAAACCTTTAAGGCGGTAGTAATAACGATTTTGCCTGGTACCGGTAAAGTTGAGCCCAATATAACTTATAGAAAAATTTTGCTTATAGTTGAGATGTATATTATTGGCTATTGAAATATCAGCGATCAATATATCCGAATCGGTGCTTGTTATTTCTTTCGCACCAATTTTTAAACTGGTGAAAACAACCGGCGTAGGGTTTTTATTTATGCGGATACCTAAATGCGGCTGAAAATAATTGAACCCTTCGGCACCTCCGAAAAAAATCATTCCGTTATGGTCTATAATCCCTGCACCCCGCTCAAACGAACCACTTTGCAAGCCATTAAATGAATTGTAATTAGTTACAATTTTACGGTTTGGATTTATCCAGCTAACACCCTTATTGGTGCTGAACCATATTATTCCTGCCTTGTCTTCCAAAATCTTGTGAATAATACCATCGCTTAGTCCTTGTGCTTCGCCAAAAGTTTCTACCTGCTTCGTAAGCACATCAATCTTTAAAAGCCCATCACCCGTACCGGCCCACATATTACCCTTACTGTCTTTATACAAAGTTTGTATTAAATTGCTCGGTAAATTATGAGCATGCCTACTCAAGGCTGTAAAACTCTTATTTTTTGGATCATATATAGCAATACCTGTTCCGTGCGAAGCTATCCACATACGTCCGTACTCATCTTCCTCAAAATCCCGGATATAGCCATTTAAGGGCAGCTTATCCTTGTTATTTGTACCAGGAAAGGGAAGAAATACTTTGAAAGTTTGACTTCCAGAATCGTAAACATTGATGCTACCGCCGTTAGTACCTACCCAAAGCTTTCCACTTCTATCCTGTTTCAGGCAAAATACATCATTATTATTTATAGTAGTATTTCCGGCACCTTCCAAAAATTGCTTTACTGAGCCATTGGCAGGGTTTACCCTAATAAGGCCATCCTGAAAAGTTCCTATCCACAAATTGCCATCTGTGGTTTTGGTTAGTGCCAAAATGCTTAATTGCGAACCATCCTTTTTTCTTGCTGATGTGATGGAGTAGTGTTTAAAAAGACCGTTTTGGGTATTAAAAGACGAAAGCCCGCCACCATCGGTACCCACAAATATATTGTTACCGTTTCCCTGGGCAAAAGAGGTTACAAAACCAGAACTTAAACCAAACGGATCGTATGGGTTACTTTTTTTCAGATTAAAAAACGTAAGATTGCTATCATACTTGTTAACACCTGCTACATATAGGCCCAACCAATAAATACCCTGTTTATCAACCAATATACTACGTACAGATTTACCAGATAGACTATAAACATTACGACCATCCGGCAAATAATGGTCTACCGCACCTGTTTGCAGGTTTAAAATATTTAAGCCTACTTCTGTACCTATCCAAAGCGCATCGCGCCCTGCAGCTGCCAGCGCGTAAATCGTATTGCTTGACAATTTGCCCGGATACGTACCCTGTTCTTTAATGTTGTAAAAGTGCCTGCCATCCGGCAATAGCCTGCTAAGCCCGCCATTAGTACCAACCCAAATATTTCCTTTATAGTCTTCAGCAATAGCTTTTACTAAACCACCAGCCAAACTCGCGGGGTCATTTTTATCTGGCTGGTAAGCTAAAAAATTGCCAGTTTGCCTATTATATTGATATAAACCGCTTTTCGTGCCGATCCACATCCGCTTACGACTATCTTCAAAAACCTTCAATACAGGCTGACGCCCAACTTCGGCAGGTACGTTACGCTGATCGCCAAATTTGGTAACCTTGCCCGTAACAGGATCGAGTTTGTTAAGACCACCAAGTGTTGCCACCCAAATTTTCCCTTCAAAATCGCCATATACGCTCCTAACAATATCGTTACTGAAACTGTTTACCTCATTATTTGATTTATAATGGTGAAAATTATTATGCTTGCGGTCAAACAAATGCAATGAACCACTTGTGGCTACCCATAAACGGCCTGAGCGGTCTTCGTAAAGGCTGTTAATTTCGCTCGACCATAAACTTGTACTATCTTTAGGTTTATGCCTATAAATGGTATAGTCCAGTCCGTCAAACTTAGTTAGGCCGTCTTCTGTTCCAAACCAAACAAAACCATAACTGTCTTTCAATATCGCAGTTACCGTATTAGAAGAAAGCCCATCTTTAGAACTAATTGCGGTAAAATTATATTTTGGTATTTGTGCTAAACCAGTACCGGTAAAAAACAGCATAAATACACATACAACCGCAAATCTTTGCCTGTTTAATAAGTTCAACTTCATCATAATTATCAGTACCCCTATCTGTGTAAAACTTCTATTTATACAACCTTATTTTTTGTATTAAAACAGTATAGGCAGAAAGGATGTTATATTGGTTGAACAAATATACTCTTGTATGCAACGTATGTAATGCAATGTTTGTACAAATCTTTATAACATAAGTTCACAACAAGTAAGTTTTGTGAGGAAAATATAAATAATAGATACTTTGTAATGCAAACAACCTCAACATAGTAAGTTCAATAACTATCAGGTTACGATTTAAAATCACTTCACTTCAAAAATGTAGGTTTTACCCGGCTTGGTTTCTAAATCATACAACCAATTTGCAGGCATGTTTAAAGCTAAATTGGTTGCCGGAACATTTATAACAGGCGTAGTAATATTTTCAACCCTATAATATGAATTAGAATTGTTTCCCGTAGCTTTTTTAAGAATTACACTGCTTAACTGCTGATTGGTACGCAAACGGCATTTACCACCAAGCGCTGAAAAAATGGTTAGCTTTTGAATACGGTGGTTACGCCATACCATATTAACTTTAAAGCCGCCCCTCGCTACAAGGCCGGCTATACTTCCGTCAGCCCAGGCATCGGGTAAGGCCGGTAATAGGTATATAGCGCCATCGTGGCTTTGCAACAACATTTCTGCAATGCCAGAGGTACAACCAAAATTACCATCAATTTGAAAAGGTGGATGCGCATCAAAAAAATTAGGATAAGTGCCTCCCGACTGTCCACCTACAGGCTTAATCTGATCTTTAATAAGTTTGTAAGCATGGTTACCATCAAGTAAGCGGGCCCAAAGATTGATCTTCCAAGCCATTGACCAGCCTGTAGATACATCGCCCCGGTATAGCAACGAGTTTTTAGCAGCTGTAAATAATTGCGGCTGACTAAACGGTGATATTTGGTTACCCGGAAACAAACCGTATAAATGAGAAACATGCCGGTGATTATCGGTTTTACTGTCAACATCATCGAGCCATTCCTGAAGTTGCCCATATTTACCAACCTGCATAGGTGGCAGCTGATTACGCAGCATTTTTAAAGTGTCGGCTAAAAGCTGATCGGTATGAAGTGCAGCAGAAGCACTAATCACATTACTAAATAAACCAAAAACCAACTGATTATCCATAGTTGACCCGGCAGTAACCGATACCGCATCTTTTCCTCCTATGTATTCATGCTCGGGCGAAACTGAAGGACTTACCACCAGCCAGCCATGCTCTGGTTCTTTTTGCAGCACATCTATAAATTACTGTGCGGCACCTTTCATCACAGGATAATACTGTTGCAGAAACTTACGGTCGCCGGTGTAAAGATAATGCTCCCATATATGCTGGCATAACCAGGCATTAGCCGTAGGCCAAAGTCCCCAAAAAGCACCATCCACAACTCCTGTAATGCGCCATATATCTGTATTATGGTGTAACATCCAGCCCCTGGCACCATACATGCCTTTAGCTGTAGATCTTCCTGTTTCGGCCAGGTCGCGTATCATGTTAAACAGCGGCTTATTAAGCTCGGTAAGTTGTGTAACCTCACTGGGCCAGTAATTCATTTCGGTATTAATATTTACCGTGTATTTACTATCCCAGGGGCCCTTAAGTTCACCATTCCATATACCCTGCAAATTGGCAGGCTGCGAGTTAGGCTGCGAAGAAGATATAAGCAGGTAACGGCCAAACTGAAAATAAAGTTCGGCCAGCTGTGGGTCGTTGGCCGTTGCAAATTGTTGAATGCGGATATCTGTTGGTTGCGATGCGTTAACAGCACCCAAATTCAATTTTACCCTATCAAAGTACGATTTGTAAAACTGCAAATGCGTTTTGTACATACTATTAAAACTTTTAACATAGGCGGTGTTAAGTGCCGTTAAAGCGCGCTGATTAGCGTTTGCAGAAAGATCTTTATAATTAACGAAATTGGTACCTATGCTTAAATAAAGCAGTGCCGTATCAGCCTGTGTTACATGTATGCCGGCGGTGTCGGTAACCTGGTTTCCTCCTGATAGTTTGGCACGTGCCATTACATTGAACCGGATCTTACCCTGTTGATTTTCATGATTACTGCCAGCACCCGCAAGCACCAGATCGTTATTATTAGTACTTACCGATTGACTAAGCAGACTTTGCAGCCTTACCCGGCAATTGATCATTTTCGGCTTACTCGCTGTAAGCCTCACTAATAAAACCTTATCTGTAAAAGAGGTGAAATATTCTCTTTTGTACTTTACTCCTTTGCAAGTGTAAGTAACTGTAGCAACCGCACGGGCAATATCCAAATCGCGGTAATAATCCGTTACCTCATCATGACCCAGAAAGTTGATATAAAGATTTCCGGCCAACTGGTATGGCATACCGCTGTTTCCTTTAGGTCCAAGAAACTTATTGGCAACCTGCTGGGCTTCTACATACTTTTTTTGTGCCAGCAGCACCCGAACTTCGGCCACATGTGGTGCCGCAGCCGTATCAAGATTATTATTTGGCCCACCACCCCAAATAGTACTTTCATTAAGTTGAACACGGTCCTGGGCAGTGTTGCCAAATACCATACCGCCTATGTAACCATTACCAATTGGTAATGCAGCATTCCAGTTAGCGGCAGGCTTGTTATACCAAAGTTTATATCGCTGTTGGTCATCATTTATACCTACAACAGACTTCTTCATTTGAGCATTAGCCGAATAGAATAAGCCTAATAGCAGCCCAAACAGTAAACACTTCTTCATAACTGGTTATATTGATGCGTCCTTTTTTTATGATTAAATGCTTTAAAAATCTAAATATCAACTATACCGTAGTTGGGAGAATCATTTCATTATCTTAGCAAGCGCAGGTCGTAAATTGCTGCTGTTTTTTTACCAGGAGTGGCTACAAATTTTACTAATACACTATTCCCTGCCTTTTTAATATCTTCAGGAACGGTAAACTCCCTGGTAACAAAAGCATCCCCTCCTGTTCCATTCAGGCTAATATGCTCCAGTTTAGTTTCGTTTAGATAGATGTCAAATTCGGCACCTTTATCTAACCCGTAATAGGTTATACTCAACTTGTTTGCAGCCGGCGAGATACGCAAACGGTAACTAAATGAGCCGGCAGCGTTGCGCCAGTGCAGATTTCTGAATATCCCAGTCTCCGACTGATCGGTAACCATAGCATGATCATTTTCGGGTTGCTGCTCTCCGGGTGTAACGCCATCAACAGTACGTGCTGCTAACTTAATATAAGTGTTATCCAGCATCTCCAATTCGGCCTCTTTTTGTTTAACACTGTCTTTAGAAGCTACAACCGGCCAGTAAAGCATATAGCGTGTATCGTGCAGCTTGTAAAAAGGCACCAGCTTCAAATTCTTAAACTTATTTTGCACAACGGCCTCACCTACCGTATAAACATTATTATCACTGGCGTTTTTTGTTACTGCATTATTAATTTGCGATGAGGTGCCGGTAAGCAAAGGCGAAGCGGTAAGCGCGTACATAGGCCCGGTTGCAATATGTCCCCAGCGGCTGCCTTTGGCATTCAAGCCCACTAAATTTGTGGTATCGGTTGGTGCGGCAAGCACCAATGGACCACGCAAAAACGAAACCCATTGAGAGTTATCGGGCAGGTATTCGGTATAGTTCTTCATAGGCAACTTTACCTGTATGTTGTCGCCCGTTTTCCAAAGCCTGTTAATGGCTACATATTCTCCGGCTGATGAAGAGTTAACGGCTTGTCCATTTACTTTAATGCTGTAGCCTTGTTGTTTAAGCCATTTCGGCTTTCTCATAAATATGGTAAAACGTTCGGGCTTAGCTATCTGAATTTTTAATTGGGTACTCTCCTTGTCTGGAAATTCACCTTGCTGTGTTACCTTTAAATTCCGCTCGCGCCAGTTTAATACTGAAGGAATAAATAGGTTGACATACAGGTCCTTATTTCGGTGCGTATAGATCAGTTCACCATATTTGCCATGGTTTTCCATCCCTGTGCCCACACAGCACCAAAAACTTTCATCGGCCGTAGAATATACCCTGTAATGTTGCGGGTGTATAGGCGTAAAGTAAACATACCCTCCCCTTTGAGGATGTTGGGAAGATAGGATATGGTTATATAATAACCGCTCGTAAAACTCTATATACTGCGCTTGAAAATCTTGCAGAAACAACATTTTAGACAGTTTGAGCATATTATTGCTGTTACAAGTTTCGGGGCCCTGGTCAGATTCTAACATGGTTGCAAAATTATCTGCCGGATTAAAGTGCTCTCTTACACTATTGCCACCAATGGATATACTGCGCTTATTAACCACCGTTTGCCAAAAAAACTTTGCAGCCGACCTATATGCCGTATCGTTACTCAATTCGCCTATGCGTTCAAAGCCAATAACCTTGGGTATCTGGGTATTGGCATGCAGTCCGCTTAATTTGTCCTGTTGTTTTTCGAGCGGTAATAATAACGACTGATGCGAAAACTTACGAGCCAGTTCCATGTACTTTTTTTGCCCGGAAATAACAGCAGCATCGGCGCAAACCTCATTCATACCGCCATGCTCGGTACCCAGCATTCGCTGTACCTGTTCTTCGCTCAAGCCCGAAAGCTCGTTCATGGCCCAGTCTGTCAGCTTTAAAAAAACATCTTTAGCCTGCTGGTTTCCTGCCAGCAAGTAACCATCGCGTAAACCGGCATATAGCTTGTGCAAGTTATACCAAGGCACCCACTTCTTATTAAAATCACTAAAATCGCCCTGTTTAAACTTAGCCCACATTTGCTTGCTGCCAGGTACTCCGCCCACATAACCATCGGTACTGTTCGCCTGGCAACGGGCAAGTTCGCTTACCATATAATCGAGCCGGCGTTTACATTCCTGGTTACCGGTTGCCGCATACATTTGTGCCAAAGCAGTTAAGTAATGGCCGCCGGTATGACCGTCCAAACCTGTATTTTCCCAATTGCCATAACTCTCGGCTTTAGGTTTTAACCCTGCCTCCCTCAAAAAAGGGGCAAGCAAACGATCGGGTTCCAATTTGAGCATGTATTGCAGGGTTACATTTTCTGCCTGAAGAAAAGGACTTTGTAACAGCCGTACCTGGCTTAGTTTAAAGGGTTGCATATAAGCTTCCTGCGCCAGTGCGGAACCCGTTGTTGAGACAAATAGTAAGCAACTAAAAATTTTATGGTATGGCTTCAAATTCATATAAATAGATAAATAACTTTTGCGCATTGCGCGTTGATGCAAGGATGCCTTACGGTTTATAATTTAAACAATTATAGCAAATAGCAATGTAAATAATTTTGTAAACGGGATTCTTTCCCATTCCGTTTCCCTGCTCCTTTGATTAAATAATTATGCTAAAATTAATAAAATGAAATGGCTGCCCTAATTAACCTGAACAGATTTGCCCCGCTTTAAACATTCCTATCTTTAATTTGATAAAATGCAACATTCACAACTTTTTTGAACTAAGCTAATTTTAATAGATTACTATATTTTGGGATTGCTCTAAAAATTGAACAAGGAGAGATTTTAGCGTAAATGTTACAGCAATTACGCCATAATGAACATTTGAGAGATTGAAATATACAAACGGCACCTCTTAAAACCCAACATGCCTATACCTTTGAATACATTGAACCAAGCTAATTTATTAAAAGCTTGACCCATTTAACCAAGAACCGAAAATTGAGCCAACCCACATGAAAAGAAAAAGCAAACTCATTTATTTTACCTGTGCTATTGCACTATGCTCGGCCGTCCTGGCGTGGCGTCCCTCGCAAATTGATACAGATAAGGGGCTTAAAGATTATTATAAAAAATATTTTCCCATTGGCGTAGCGGTTACTCCACGAGAGCTGAAATCGGAAGAAAGTAATTTGATTGTTAAAGAATTCAGCAGCATTACGCCAGAAAATGCCATGAAGATGGGACCGATACATCCCGAAGAAAACCGTTTTAACTGGCGTGATGCAGACAGTATTGTGGCTTTTGCCCAACGAAACCGCCTCAAAATGCGCGGGCATACGCTTTGCTGGCATGCACAGGCACCCGGCTGGATGTTTAAAGATTCGACAGGTAATGATGTAAGCAAGGACGTATTAATTGAACGACTTCGAAAACATATTAACACGGTGGTATCGAGGTATAAAGGAAAAATTTATGCGTGGGATGTAGTTAATGAAGCGATAGCTGATGACACTACTTTTTTACGCAAATCGAAATGGAACCAGATTACCGGTCAGGAGTTTATTGAAAAAGCATTTCAATTTGCACATGAAGCCGATCCTAAAGCGGTACTGTTTTACAATGATTATAACACCGAACAACCAGCTAAAAGAGAAAAGATCTATAAACTATTAAAGGGCCTTCTTGCCAAAGGAATACCGGTACACGGTGTTGGGTTGCAAGCGCATTGGTCGGTTACTAATCCAAGCCGCGAAGAACTGGAAAAGTCAATTGAGCTTTTTTCATCGTTAGGGTTACAGGTACAGTTTACCGAACTCGATATCTCCGTATATGCAGGCCGCCAAGGAGGTCAGCTCATTAACGGAGAGCGGCAACAAGCCAAAGCCGTTTTTACACCCGAGATGGAGCAACAGCAGCTTGAAAAATATAAAATGGTTTTCGAGGTATTCCGCAAATACAAGAAAAAGATCACCGGGGTAACTTTCTGGAACATATCTGACCGTTACACCTGGCTCGACGGAAGAGGCCGCAAAAATTATCCGTTGCTTTTCGACACCAATTTAAAACCTAAAAAAGCCTACGCCGAAGTGGTGAAATTTTAAAACCCGCTTTTATATCAGTTAAAGCCTGCTTGCAATACCGTAAGCAGGCTTTTTTATACTGTAGCTGATCGTTTTTATCTACATTGCATTATTACCTATATAATCTCCTCTAAAATTGCCTGCTAAACTATAATATGTATAATGAATTAAATGTGTATTACCAACGCTACAAAGTATTGTTAAGTAGTACTTTAACTCAGTAATATGTAAATAAAAAACGGGTTTCATGTTTCATGAAACCCGTTTTGCAGATTGGCTTTGTTGTGAAAAGCTAATGCAGATTTACAACAGCGCCTGCTTATTAATAACCGTTATTTTGCGGATATTTAGGGCCGCTAAGTACGGTATTGATAAAGCTTTGTGGTATTGGCCTGCGCATGTGATAATCCTGTACGTTTGGAGCACCTAATGCATTGTACATTTTTACACGTCTTACCAACTGCCTTGTTCTTACCAAATCATACCAACGGCGCGGGTCGCCATAAAACTCCCTGGTGTACTCGTCCAATATAAGATCCATACCGTTGAGCGGAGAACCCACTGTGGTACTTGCTGGTATAGCCAATTGCGCCTGTTGCGCAGGGGTTAATGTCATGGCGGCGGCATTGGCGGCATTAGCGGTAGCCATGTTTGCGGCTGTAACCCTAAACTGCCCTGCGGGTATAAATTGTCCGTCGGCCGGGGTACGGTAAGCGGCACGCTGCCTAATTACGTTTAGCTGTGTGGCGGCAGCTGTAATGTTACCTGCCATATAATTAGCTTCGGCATTCATCAGGTAAACTTCCGAAAACCTCATCACAATAACCGGCCTGCTCGAAAAGTCGTTCATACCTGCTCTTAGGTTATCATCAAACTTTTTAACCGTAGGAAAAATAGTGTTATTGTATTGACGCGGTGTAACAATCATTCCCTTAAAATCATCCCGGCGGGCCATAGTAACCTCAACGCCCGGCATCAAAATAGCCGTATCGCCGTTGGTGGGCGGCACAAATGAGTTTGTTGAGCTAAGCGTAGTTGGTATTAATGCCCCTTTAGGTGACCCATCACTTTTTAAACCGGCGGGTGTTGCTTTATTCGCAATCCAAAAAGTTTGAAACGTAGCATCCCAGCGCGTATCATTTACCTGGTTGGCAAAAGCCACCTGAACAGTGTAAGGTGCATTTGGTGCAACCCGAATATACGGACGACCGTTGTACACATCCCTTACCATAGGCCTCTTAGCAGTATTGATCCTGATAGGAACGGCATCTATACCCGCGCTGTTGTCTACACCGGCATTACCGATATAATCCCAGCGGTGTAATACAGGAATATTGTTCAAACCAAATCCACCTGTACCTTGCTGAGTGTAACCAGAGTAGGTTGGGTCATTCAATCCAAAGTCGATGGCGAACATGGTTTCCCTGCCATAATCGTTAACTTGTTTTACCGCATCGTTATAATCGGGGAACAGGTCAAGCCCGTAAGTGGCCTTGTTGGTAATCAATTCGGCTGTGAGATCGGCAGCTTTCTGAAAATCTCCTGGTTGTGCTACTTCTGTTAAATATCCCCTCGTTAAATAAGCTTTGGCTAAATAAGCTTTAGCCACGGCCGATGTGGCTGTTTTGCCAACTGTGGAAATTAAGTTACCTGTGGTAATAGTTGGCGGCAAGCCCGAAGCAGCTTCGGTAAAATCCTGGATAATAAAATTGTAAAGATCAGCAAGCTGAGCAGGTGCCTCAGCAGTTGTTGCTTCTGTTACAAATGCGTTACGTAAGGGTATCCCGCTTTTTTGTGTGGCGGTAAGGCCACCATAGGTTTGCACCAATTGAAAGTAAATCCATGCCCGTAAAAATTTGGCCTGGGCTATGTATTGTACTTTGGTAGCAGCAGGTAAATTTGAACTTTCGGCATACTGTATAACCCCGTTTAAACTGTTAATATCTGAATAGAGCCCAAGCTGATCGGGCGCATTGGAGGAATTAATACCATTATAATTATTCAGCGTAACATAATTGGTTTGAGCACTACCTCCGGCTATTGACTCGTCTGTTCCCATATACACGTAAGCGATACCCTCACCCTGGTGAAAGCCTCTCAAGGCACTATAAACACCAGTTATACCTGCCCTTATGCCACCAGGTGTAGAAAAGTAGCTGGGATAGAGTTCCGATCTTGGATTCTCTTCAAGAAACTTTTTACAACCGGTTATACTGGTTAGCATGGCCGCAACAGCGACAGCTAAATATTTTTTGTTTGAAAATTTCATATTATTTACTCTTCAATTTTTATTAAAACCTCGCGTTAATTCCAAAAATGAAATCCCTGGTTTGTAATCCCGGGCTAATAGCCGTACCACGATATGGAAAATTATTGGCATCATTAGGATTATAACCTCCTATATTCCCTGTTACTGCAGGAGATGCCGGGTTTAATGGATTTTGGTTACCCGCGTTAGTTACCGATTCGGGATCTGTAATGGAAAAGCCTTTATTTCTGATAGGCGCATATATTACAAACGGATTGGTTACGTTAGCATAAACCCTTAATGAGCCTAAGCCTACTTTACTTACTAATTTACTTGGCAGGTTGTAACCCACGTTTATACTTTTAGCACGTATAAATGAGCCATCGAAGTATTGTGTGGCAGAAATAAAAGGACTCTGAACGGTATTATTAGGCATTGGAAATACCCCGCTCTGATTTCTTGGCGTCCAGTAATCCATAACCGGCTGGTTATGGCGACCTAAATTAAGGTACTGCCAACCATTTAATGCCGAATTTGACGACGAAACATAAGGCACTACTGTTGTGAATTTCATACGTCCTTGTATCACGATATTCAAATCGAAATTTTTATAGGCAAACCTGTTGGTTAAGCCTAATGTATATTTAGGTTGGAAATTACCTATGATCTGATTGTCATTACTGTTAATAATACCATCACCGTTTAAATCTTGCACACGTACTTGCCCTGGATATTGTAAAGGGGATGTTTGTCCTCTTACTGCCTGGTAAGCACCATTTGCTGCCAAGCCCGGCGAGTCTGATATTTGCCAGATTCCTATCTGCTTCAAATCATAAATCACGCTAAGTGGTTGTCCAACAAATAAGCCAGTTCCTAAATTAAAGGGAGCACCGTTTGGCAACTCCACAACACGCTCACGGTTGAAGGCCATATTAAAATCAGTAGACCAGGAGAAGCCACCCAAATTTTGAATATTAATACTGCTCAAAGTAATCTCTAAACCTTTACTGGCCGAAGTAGCCAGGTTTGTACGCTGGCTGGAGGCACCCGTAGTTATAGGAAGAATGTTATTTACAATAACACCTGTTGTTTTGGTGCTGTATATTTCCACCGAACCGGTTAGTCTGTTTTTAAACAAACCAAAGTCTAAGGCCGCATTGTATTCGGTAGAGCGTTGCCAGGTTAAGGCGTTATTTACCAATGTACGTACTTGTACACCATTATCGTTTCCGGCCGAAACCCCTCCATACTGGTAATTCGCATTGTTTAACCTTCCTAAAATTTCATAAGGCTGTATGCTTTCTGTAGTGGATGTTTGTCCGTATCCGGCGCGTAATTTAAGGTTATCAATAAAGGAGTAACGTTTCATGAAAGATTCATTGCTAATAACCCAGCCTAAACCTATGGAAGGGTAAGTAATCCACTTATTTCCTTCTGATAGACGCGAGTTTGCATCACTCCTGATTGTAGCGGTAAGATTATACTTATTATCATAAGTATAATTTAAACGTCCAACAGCACCTAATAAGCCTTGCTGCTGGTATGAACCGCCCTGGTTAACAAAGGTACCTAAACCCAGGTTGCTGTTTAAAACCGCGTCCTGAGGGATACCGGTAACATTGGAGTTCGAATTTTCTGTTTGTTGCCTCTCCTGCGTAAAAGCACCAACCAGGTTAATATGGTGCTTATTTGAAAACGTATTGTCGTATGTTATCAAATGCTCTTGCGCAAGCCTGTACTGGTAATTGTTAACAGTACTGGCGTTGGTACGGGCAGTTACCAAAATACCGGCACCGTTTATGCCGTTATAAGTACCCTGTAACGATTGCGAAAAATTATAGTTAATTGTATAACGGTAGGTTAAATGTTTTACCGGGTTAAGTTCGGCATAAACGATATTGTTATTAAGGAAACCTCGGGTATAATTATAAAATATATCGGGGTTTCTTGTAGGTACCAAGGGGTTTAAGGTTAATTCGTCTACCGATCCTATTAAAGGTAAGGTATTTAACGAACCGTCTGCATTATAAGGGTAAGCAAGCGGGCTCATCCACTGGGCGTTAAACAGTTGCCCGGCACCGCTATTATTAATCAGGCGTAACGAGGTTTGAATGCTGGCCCCAACTTTAATTAATTTACTTATCCTGTGATCGATATTGGCATTCAGTGTAATACGCTTTGTACCTACGCTTGGTTCCAGCGTGTTTTGGGTACGGTAAGCTAAACCCAGGTTAAATTGTGTTTTCTCATTACCACTTGAAACCCGTAAACTTTGATCAAAAAGTACGGCCGGCTTGGTGTACAAGTCAACCCAATCGGTACTAATACCCTCGGCAAGTGCTCTTCTTTCTTCAGTAGTTAAGCTATATGTTGATGCAACCCCGTTGTTTTGTATCAGTGATCCTTCGGCAGCATCTGTTTTAAGCTGTGCGTAACCCGGTCCATCTAACAATTTAAATTTTCCTTGAAAATTACTAATACCTACGTATGAATCGTAATATACGGCCGATTGCCCTACACGTCCGCGATTTGTAGTTATTAAAAGTACACCACCCGATGCCCGCGAGCCATAAATAGCAGTTGCCGACGCACCTTTTAAAACATCAATGCTTTTAATGTCATTGGGGTTTATATTTTCAATGAAGTTGTAGTAAGGCTGGCCGTCTAATATAATTAAAGGCCTGTCAGCTCCCGGGTTTCCGATAGTTCTGTTACCCCTAATGGTAATGTTGGGTCCGTTTGGTGAGTTTACAACATCCAAACCAGCCACCCGGCCTTTTAATTGTTCAAAAACGTTTGCCGATGGTATCTCTTGCAATGTTTTTCCGCTCACGCTGGCCACCGTACCGGTTACATCTTGTTTTCTGAGCGTTCCAAAACCTACTACTACTACATCAGATAGGTTATTGCTGCTTTTAGTTAGCGGGATATTTCCAAGGTTACCACCCTGCCCTGTAATAGATTTTTCGAGGCTATTGTAACCTACATAGGAAATGGTAATAGTTTGTGTGGTGGCCGATACATTTATTGTAAATTCACCATTTACATTGGTTGTAGAAACGCTTTGCGTACCGTTAGCACGCACAGTTGCACCTATTAAAGGCTCACCTGTTTCATCTACAACTTTGCCTTTAACCGGTTGAGTTTGGGCAAATAGTGCTGTGGAAAATATGGTCAGCGCAAAAGCCAATACATATAATCTCCACCATTGAGTAAGTCTGATTATTCTCATGAATTGTATTTAATATTAATAATTTATAGGATTGGATTGAACCCGCTTAGGAGGCTGGGGACTTGTTTGCCTTTGACAAACAGTATTACGTTTGGTTTTTTCTCATAAAGTAAGTTTTAGTTCATAATTAGTTGGTCAATATTAACTATATACAATAAACCGGCTTTAACCTAAGTCACCTGCAATCGATTGCATAATGCGTTATATTATTTGATGATAGCACTATACAATGCTAAACTTAAATAGTATTACCGGATCAATGCTTGGTTTACGCTTAAAGCGATGGTTTAATTGTGGGCACTAAATTCGATGCTTTTAGCTAATCACATGTGCTACTCACGAATAAAAAGATAGCACAAATGTTTAGTTTTTACGAATATATGGCCTGCAATACGCTAAAATGCTTCTTTTTTTAATTTACCTACCATCCTTAAAAAAAATACAGATGTGTAAATTTCAAACATTATGTATTGTAAATTGATGATTTTTTCTATTGATTAACTATAGATGCCGGGTTGTAATTACGTTTACTACCGGGTACTATTTAGGTTGTAATGCAGCTTAAACAAAACTATCTCATTTTTAAACAACTGTACATACAGGTTTATATAAGGCAACTTACTTTAGTTGATTATATGATAACTCATATACATTGCAGGTACGTAAATGTATTTACAAAACACTTGTTGGTGACGCTTCCACATCGTACAATTTAACATGAAAAAATATATATTCAATTATTTAGTTTGCTCCCTGTTACTGGTGATGCACACCTCTGCCTTGTACGCGCAGCAGGCACACAACCCTACAATTTACGCCGATGTGCCAGACTTATCCATGATACGTGTGGGTAACACCTATTACATGAGCAGTACTACCATGCACATGAGCCCGGGCGTACCTATCATGAAATCGACAGACCTGGTGAATTGGAAACTTGTTAGCTATGCTTATGATACCTTGGATGATGTGGATGAACTGAACCTGGCTAACGGCAAAAGCACTTACGGACGCGGTTCATGGGCGAGTAGCTTGCGCTTTTATAATGGCACTTACTACGTATCAACTTTTGCCGGTACAACTGGTAAAACTTATATCTACTCTACTAAAAATATTGAAAATGGCCCCTGGAAAGCAGTTTCCTTTAAACCGTCATTACATGATCATTCCTTGTTTTTTGATGATGATGGAAAAGTGTACATGGTTTACGGAGGCGGCCGCATTATGCTTGCCGAATTGAACGATGTTTTATAGTGATGGTAAATGGCGAATTGGCCAAAGACGTAGAAGTAGCCCGCATTCCTATAGCACAAAAGGTAATATACTTACGTGCTGAATGCAATTTTAAAGACCGTGCCGATAAGGCCGCGTTTGCTTACAGCTTAGATGGCAAAACCTGGAAACCGATAGGAAATATCCTCCACATGGCTTACACTATCCCTCATTTTATAGGATACCGGTTTGGGCTATTTAATTACGCAACCAAGCAAACCGGCGGTTATACCGACTTCGACTATTTCAGGATAGATGACAAAATTTTCAATACTGACTGGAATTAATTAGTTGCACTTAAATACAAAATGCCGGGTCCTGGTATGATAATCAGCTGACCCGGCATATTATGTTTTAGGTAAACTACCTGGTGTAATATTTTGTATAAATTTCTAATAAAACGTATTTTTATGTAATTATTTGGAATGAATGATCTGGTATTTACCACTCAGGTGCATCAAACTAAACAGGTACAGCAGTCCGTCATAATAGGGGTCAAAGTAGCCGTCATCATAAGGTTCCAGTTTGGCGTTCCACAAGGCACGAACAAAATCCAGACTTTTAATATCGGGGTTTGCCAGGGAAGCAGTAGCTGCGGTGGCTACCAGTCCAAGCGAATGCCATAGTTTAGGGCCGGTATTACCTGCTTTAAGTATAAAGTAGGGACGGGAACCATCAGGATTGTACTGGTCTACAAAATCATTGATACCTTTAGTTCGCAGGAAACTCTGAAACCGGCGCGCATAGCCTTGTTGCCATGTTTTGTCTTTACCAAACCAGGTGTAGTCCATAGCAATATTCATTGGAACCCGCCATGAATCGTATCTAAATGCTGCAGGCATCCAACGTGTGGAGTGTGGTTTACCGCTAAATTCAGTATAATCATAATTCAGTCCGGTTACCGGATTACACGCCCGGTGTAAATAAGCACGCGAAGTATCGGCACAGTCGCGGTAAAACTTTTCGTGGCCGTCTTTAGCATACATGACCCAAACCTCGTAAAAGGCTGGCAGGTGGTATGAGGGATCTGTCCATTTATAACCATCGCCCTCGGGTACAAAGCTAATTTGTTTGGCTTCGGTGTTAATCAAGTTAAAGATGTTACCCATGCCGTCTTTCTTCCACATATTATCCAGGATGTAGCGTGCTTCCTGATAGTAATTTATGCCCGTTTGGTTACCCCAGCGATTAGCGGCAAACAATAGGCTGGTAACGTAGTACAGTTCGCCATCAGAGGCTGAGCCCTCGGAATTACGTTTTAATGTTTCAGGATTTATGCTCCATGCAAAATAGCCTTCACGTGGCCCGCTTTGATGTTGCAGGTTCTTTTTAGACCACCGCCAAATGCGGTCAAATACATCTTTTTTGTTGAGTTGTACGGCAACCATCATCCCATAAGTAAGTCCCTCGGTTCTGGCATCATGATTCTTTACATCCGAAACATAACCCATGCTATCTCCCACAGTAAAGTAAACTCTGTTTGGGCCTTCAAATACATCATAATATGCTTTAGCTACCTTCCGATCAATATCTGCCTGGTTATATCCGGCTGCGAGAAACAGGTTAGCATATTTACCCGGATGAGCCGCTGTATTAACATAATTTTTGCTTGTGTTTTTCTGCCTTTGCCCTACCGAAATATCAGGGATTAAAGTTAGAAGCGTAAACAGTAATACTAAGTTTATTTTCATGGTATATAAAATACATAATTAGCTTATAATTAGAAATTTACTAAGCTCACTATTTAGTTTGAAGCTGAACACTGTTTACCTGTATTTTACCGGCACTGCCTTGAGGAAATTTGATAAACAAATCATGCTGCCCTTGTACATTTTTTAATGAAGCCGTAATATACTTCCAAATTCCGGTACCGGTTGAGCCAACATTAATTGTTGCAATTTTCTTTCCATTTTGCAAATCATCAACCCATACTTCCAGTTTGCCGCCATTGCTACTTGCAGCTTGTACGGCTAATTTTGAAGGCGTGTTTTTACCAAAGTCAACCCCCGACAGCATAAACCATCCTCCAAGCGTTGAAGTATTGGTAACCGATTTATCAGAAAGCTTCTTTACACCATAGAAATTATTCAAACCAATTGCAGGGATGGCTGAAAAACCATCCTTCGCTATAAACAAATCAAAATCAGCACTTTTACCTTCTGAAAAAAGACCTACACTGGTACCTACCCACGAGTTAAAGTTAAGCTGCGCCTTATCTAAATTTGCCGCTGAAATAGGCTTTCCTAAAGCTATCCAGGATTTACCATCATTACTTACATACCCCGTAAGCATGTGTTCATATCTTTCAAGTTTTAACCAAACAGTGCTACCCAAAACATTCTTTATTTTGCGCACGGCAGTATCCATTTCTAACACAATTTGAGCACCATTATTAAAGCCGGTATAAAATTTTACTATTGCTTTTTGATTGCCGTTAGTTAAATAAATTCCTGCTTTATCATTAATATTACTTGCGCTCAGTTCAACTTTAGTGATTACAGAATAAAAGTGATCCGTCTCTTTTTGAACCACGTGGGCACGGCTGGTATCGGGTGTAAGGGTAATCCAACCTTTGCGTTTAGAAAAAGAATATTGTGCGGAAGCCTTTTTGGTTAAAAAATGCCAGTTGTTCGATAATGCCTGGCTTTCAAAATCATCAGATTTTATGGTTCTCCATGGAATGCCCGATTGAGGCAAATTGGGTTTAACCACAGGCTGCGTGGTTGGCGCCATTCCCCAGGGCCTATCACCTTCCCATATTACCGGGTACAAGGCAGTTTGGCGTCCAGCGCCAGACCAATCATCTGCGTCGTACTTTTCGTAGCTTTGCCCTATGGTCCACCAGGTGCCATCTGCAAGCTGAACTGGCGCTGCTATGTGGTTGGGCCTGCGAAAACCAACCTTAGGATCTGTAATAGGTTTGAAAAAATTGCCTAACCTTTCCCATTTTGTAGAATCGCTGGTTAAGGCTGATGCCCGTAAAACATACTGCCCGCCGGAAACATCACCAGCCGGAAAGTAGTAATAGTAGCCATTACGCTTACACATTACCGGCCCTTCGGCCCAGCTGTACTGTAGTTTTGCATTGATCCAATCCAGGTCAATAACCTTGTCTGCCAGTTGTCCGTCTTGGCCCAACGCCTGCAAACGATTAGTTTTTTGTCCGTTTTTAATAACCATATATGGCTTGCCGTCATCATCCACAAAAATGGAATTATCATAACCCAAGGGACCGGTTTGCGGGTTCGATTTAACCTGAACAGGATCAGACCATGGTCCTGATGGTGAAGGAGCTTTGCAAAACCACTGGCCACCGGCCGAAAAATAGATCCAGTACGAGCCGTAAAAATAAGTAATGGCTCCCTGCCAAATACCTGCAGACGGCTTATCGCTAACCCATGCAGCTTTGGCTGCAGGCAGCACACGACTAATTAATTCCCAATGAACCAGGTCTTTAGAATGATAAATAGGCAAATAAGGATTAAAGTGAAATGTTGAGCCACAATGATAAAAATCATCACCAACTTTTAATAAAGTAGGATCGGGATGGTCTCCCGGTAAAACCGGGTTAACATAAGTTTGAACCGTTTGATAAAAAGACAGCGAGTCGCGCTCACTATTCTTCTGCGCATGTACAACCAATGTTGTCAACAACAAAAGGCCAGTAAAAATTGCAGCGCGCATAAGTGTAGAAATCATAATTTTTTAAAATAAATTTGGAGCCTAACGTAGATTTGGGAAACGCTTTATTCAAGATCAAATTCAACTCATTTATACTCTACTTTTTAATTGTAGTACTATTGATTAGTATAAATGTGTTTAAAAAAATTTCAGGAAAGTGGATTGTTGGATGAATGAGGCTCATAAACATAATTGATTCAGCTAAATTACGCTCAGGCTATCAAGTAATAGCAACACGGTTGTTCAAATTAATTGAACAAATGTTTAATAAGAACGAAAATCTTTCTTGTATGCAACCCAGAGATAATATAAGTTAGCTTAAAAAGGCTGAAAAATTATTTAAGATACCGGGCTACATTTTTAACGCAACAAAATAACAGGGTAAATTATCTTATAAAATTGGAGATGATGATGTATGGGTAATGCGCTGAATAAAATTGCCGGTTGTGAAGATATGCTCTTTCTACAAAAGCTTTTTCCAGTAATCTAACTAATAGCCTAATAAATACGGCTGATTGCGAAAAATATAGCATGAACGCTATGAATGAAAGCCTAAGCGTTTCTATAAAGATTATATCGAACCTTTTTAGTTCCATTATTAGGATGAGAATACCCTAATGGAAGAACAATGGTTAATTAAAAATTAGATGTAATTGCCAACAATAGTTGTTAAAACCCCTGTAAATAATAGAAATACAGGAAGCTTAATGCTGCAATTATGTATAAAGTAAGGGTCAACAGTACAGAGTCAAGAATCAAGAAGTTGTATTGTCTTTTACTCTTGATTCTTAACTCCATATATCTTTTCAACTATACGTTAAATCTGAAATGCATAATATCACCGTCTTCAACCACGTAGGTTTTACCCTCAACACTTAGTTTACCCGCCTCTTTACAAGCGGCTTCCGAACCGTACTTCACAAAATCGGCATACTTGATAACTTCTGCACGGATAAAACCTTTCTCAAAGTCGGTATGGATCACACCGGCGGCCTGTGGAGCGGTAAAGCCCAGGTTAATAGTCCAGGCACGCACTTCTTGTACACCCGCGGTAAAGTAGGTAGCCAGGTTCAGCAGCCGGTAAGCCGCTTTAATTAATTTGGTAACCCCCGATTGCTCCAAACCCAAATCATCCAAAAACATCTGGCGTTCTTCGTAAGTATCCATCTGTGCAATTTCCGATTCTATTTGCGCGCTGATGATCAGCACCTCTGCATTTTCTTCCTTAACCGATTCGCGTACTTTTTCTACATAAGCGTTACCGGTGTTCACATCGCTTTCGCCTACGTTACATACATACATAACCGGCTTTGCAGTTAGTAACCACAAATCAGCTATATACTCTTGATCTTCCTCGGCAACCGGTGCCGTACGGGCCGATTTACCACTTAGCAAATGATTTTTATAAGTAGTTAGGGTATCAAAAGATTTCTTGGCTTCCTTATCACCGGTTTTAGCAGCTTTTTCTACCTTCTGCATTTTTTTTTCAACCGAATCCAGGTCTTTCAATTGCAGTTCGGTATCAATAATTTCTTTATCGCGTATGGGGTCTACCGAACCGTCTACGTGTATCACATTATCATCATCAAAGCAACGCAATACGTGTATAATGGCATTGGTAGCACGTATGTTACCTAAAAACTGGTTACCCAGTCCCTCACCTTTGCTGGCCCCTTTTACCAGGCCGGCAATGTCTACAATTTCAATAGTATTAGGCACCACGCGCTGCGGGTTCACCAGTTCGGCAAGCTTGGTTATACGCTCATCGGGCACGGTAATAACACCCACATTAGGCTCAATGGTGCAAAAAGGAAAGTTGGCCGCTTGTGCCCTTGCGTTTGATAAACAGTTAAAAAGTGTTGATTTGCCCACATTTGGCAAACCTACTATACCACATTGTAAACCCATGTATTTGTTGAGTAGTTAAATAGTTGATTAGTTGACTCGTTGGTTGGTTGAATAATTTGTATGATGAGTATCAACTACTCAACCAACATCAAAATTCCCGCAAAGATAATATAAAAACAGCCTTATAATTTGAAAAAATAAACGACTTTTGCGGGCGTTAGAAAACAGGATATTCATACATGTAAACACGGGGAACGATATGGAAGAAATGGTTGAACAAGTAGAGCTGTTACTGGAAGGTAATGATGAACAACAGTTGCAAACCTATTTGAATGACCTCAATATATCGGACGTTGAAGAACTTATAGGTGAACTTCCCGAACATGGTTCCAGGTTTATAGAGATCCTGTCGCTCAACCGCGCGGTTAATGTTTTCCGCATCCTCGACTTCCCTACCCAGGAGCGCCTGCTTAAAAAACTTTCGGGCAAAAAAATTGCCGAACTCATTAATGAGCTTCCACCCGATGACCGCACGTCCCTGTTTAGCGAAATGCACAGCGATACGGTAAAGAGTCTTATTCTACATCTTCCACCCGAAGACCGAAAGCAGGCATTTGCCCTATTAGGTTATAAAGAAGATAGCGTAGGCCGTTTAATGACACCCGATTACGTGGCCGTTAAAAAAAGCTGGGATGTGGTGCAAGTACTCTCTCACATCAGGCGTTACGGTAAAAATTCTGAAACTATTGACGTGATCTATGTAATTGACGAGAACGGCATACTACTGGATGACATTAGGATAAGGGATATTTTACTGGTTGACCCGGCCACCAAAGTGAGCGACTTGATGGATAATCGGCTTATCGTGCTTAATGTGAAAGATCCTCAGGAAGAAGTGATTAATACATTTAGAATGAATAACCGGGTAGCCCTGCCCGTTACCGACGATAGTGACATTTTATTAGGCATTGTTACGGTAGATGATATTTTATGGATAGCCAATGAGGAATATACCGAAGATATTCAAAAAATTGGTGGTACCGAAGCTTTGGATGAACCCTACCTGGATATATCCTTGCTTAGGTTGGTTAAAAAGCGCGTAGGCTGGCTTATCATCTTGTTTTTAGGCGAAATGCTTACCGCCACGGCCATGGGCTATTTTGAAGGACAAATTGCTAAGGCCGTAGTGTTGGCCCTGTTTGTACCGCTTATTATTTCGAGCGGTGGTAACAGCGGCTCGCAGGCTTCTACCTTAATTATACAGGCCATGGCACTGGGCGAGGTTACCGTAGAAGACTGGTGGCGTGTAATGCGCCGCGAACTAATTTCGGGTTTATTATTGGGGCTTACGTTAGGGGTTATAGGCTTCTCACGTATTTTTATATGGGCTCAGTTCAGTGATATTTATGGCCCGCAATGGCTTGCTGTAGCTTTTACAGTTGGTTTGGCATTAGTAGGCATTGTACTTTGGGGTTCGCTGGCCGGCTCTATGCTGCCTTTATTTTTAAAACGTGTTGGCTTAGACCCTGCTACGTCATCCGCACCATTTGTGGCTACGTTGGTTGATGTTACCGGGTTAATCATCTATTTCAGCATTGCGGTATCTATTATGCAAATCTGATACTTTACCTAACAGTGGATGCTCCTATAGGTCTATTTCGATCAGAGGCCTCGACGTCTGATCATCGGGCATGTTATATGTTTCGTACTTTCAGGAATTAACTGCACATATCCGTAATATGAGTTAAAAATGATTTAGCGCTTGTAAACTTTTTCAATAAATTTCTATGTACAAAAAAGCCCATCTTTTAAATAAAGACAGGCTTCAATAATTATACCGGTTATTTTAATAAGTCAAGTCTTCTTCGGTAGCGCCGCTTACGCCGGCAGCTTTAGTAATTTCGTTCAGTTCACTAAACTCGTAGCGTTTTTCAACAACTTCCTGGTTAGCTTTAATATAATCAACAGTTTCTTTAAAACCTTCCGCAAATTTTTCAAAGTCTTCCTTGTATAGAAATATCTTGTGCTTTACAAACACGCCATCTTCCAGCCTTTTCTTACTTTCTGTAATTGTTACGTAATAATCGTTTGACCGTGTGGCTTTTACATCAAAAAAATAAGTTCTCTTGCCTGCCCTTACCTTTTTCGAGTAAACTTCATCCCGCTCTCTGTTGTCAAAATCTCCCATCGTTTTAATTGTTGTAATAGTTTGATTGCATAAATATAAACATTTTTTGAAATTACAATATTTTTTTAGAAAATTAGCCCCCAGCCCCCTGAAGGGGGGGCAGAAGTTATTATAACTTAATTAATCAAGAAGCTCCTCCTTCAGGGGGGCTGGGGGTTTCTTCCTCCAGCAACTGTTTTTCATACAAATCATAATAAATACCCTTTCGCTCCATAAGTTGCTGGTGGCTGCCTTGTTCGGCAATGCGGCCATCATCCATAACCAGTATTTTATCGGCGCTGCGGATTGTGGAAATACGGTGGGCTATAATTATGCTGGTTTTACTTTTCATTACCCGGCCCAGGTTGCCCAGTATCTCTTCTTCGGTACGGGTATCAACCGCCGACAGGCAATCGTCGAAGACGAGGATTTGCGGCTGTTTCATAATGGCACGGGCTATGCTCACCCGTTGCTTTTGCCCGCCCGATAGGGTAACGCCGCGTTCGCCTATCAGGGTTTTAAAATTTTGCTCCAGCTCCATAATATTGCTGTGAACAGCGGCATCCTTAGCGGCCTGCTCCACCATGTACATATCCAATACATCGGCACTAAAAGCTATATTGTTGGCAATGGTATCCGAAAACAGGAAAACTTCCTGTGGTACAAAACCTACCTGGGCCCGGTAACTTTCCAGGTTAAGCTGTTTAATCTCAGTGCCATCTATCCTAACTTGTCCGCCGGTAACATCATACATGCGCATGAGTAAATTGGCAATGGTGGATTTGCCCGAACCGGTACGGCCAATAATGGCTACCAATTGCCCTGGCTCTATACGGAACGACACCGATTTAATGGCTTCAATGCCGGTTTCGGGATACGTAAAGCTTACATTATCGAAAACTACCTCGCCTTTAACGGGTTGTGGCGGTACATTAGGAGATGCAATTTCGGGCTCTTCGTGTAAAAATTCGTTAATCCGCTTTTGAGATGCGGCGGCACGTTGTATAAGCGAGGTAACCCAACCCAACGACATAACCGGGAAGGTTAGCTGATTGAGGTAAACAATAAACTCGGCGATGTTGCCCGAAGTGATGTTGCCCTTCATCACCTCTACGCCACCCACATAAATAATAAGCACATTGCTTATGCCTACCAATAACAGCATCATCGGGAAAAAAAGTGCCTGCACCTGGGTAAGCTCCATGGAGTGCATTTTGTAATTCTCACTTTCGCTGCTAAATTTCTGGCTGATAAAACCCTCGCGAACGTATGATTTAATGACCCTGATACCCGATATGTTTTCCTGCACAAAACTGGATAAGGACGATAGGCGTTCCTGGATTTTTTCGCTCCTGAAATTGATGATATTATTTACATAATAAATACTGAGCACCAGTATGGGCATAGGTAGCAACGAGAAAAACGCGAGCCGCACATTTACACTCATCATGGCGTAAACCGTTAATACAAAAAGAACTATCGTATTAATGGCATACATAATGCCCGGCCCCAGGTACATACGCACCCGGCTCACATCTTCGGTAACACGGTTCATTAAATCGCCGGTATTGTGGCGGCGGTAAAATGCCAGCGAAAGCTTTTGGTAATGGCCGTAAATCTCGTTTTTAAGGTCATATTCAATATAGCGCGACATGAGGATAAGTGTTTGCCGCATTAAAAACAGGAACAAACCCCGCAGCAAGGCCAGCACTAAAACCAATACGCCGAACATCAACAGGCTCGATCCAAAAATATCGTAAATAACCGCTTGCCTGTTAAAGCCCGCGTACAAGTGATAAATCTGTATATTTTCGGCAACGAGGTTGAAAGCCAGCCTGATTACCTGCGCCGGCAATACCCCAAATACGTTAGAGATAACTACAAATAAAATACCCGGTATTAACCGCCAGCGGTACTTGTATAAGAATTTATTAAGGTATGCGAGGCTTTTCATAGTGTGCAGGGCAAAGATAGTCTTTCGTTACACACTTTAAATTCCCCATAATTTAACTTTATAAATTATAAAATTGTTTTTTTCACAATCAAACTTAAAGTACACAGTACTACCACCAGATAAAGCCAAATGATAATGTCGTCGCTTTTCAAGTTGTCCAAAGTATGGAACAAATGTTATAGAAAGTAAGCTATCCTCCACTTTTAACGGAAACATTTTGGTGTGAGTTAATTTGTTATGGTGACTCTGATATAATTTACGTTTATTAGTTGTGGTAATGAGTTCAATTTTATAGTTGTTTATCTTACCCGGAATGCTATCAACATATTCTGCTTCTTGCAAGTATATTATTTTGTCAACTGCGGGTTTACCTATGTAAGACGTATCTAAAGCACTGGTATAAGCTTTTAATGCTAACCAATTATTTCATCGGCCTTGTTTTCTTGTGCTTTACAGTAGGCAGCAGCAATAAGTAAGCTAATTGTAACAATTAAGGTTTTCATATTTATAAAGCTATAACTTTCTTAATTTAAATTTACGCACATGCAAAATTTATATACTTTTGCATCACATTAGTTCATTGCTTTATGGGTCGATTGGTGGGCAGGCATTTTTTTTAAACAAAAAGCCGGCTTTACTACTTAAACTTAATCAATCGACTAATAACAATTTGAATTATAATAAATAAAAAACCGTTCTTATCCATGTTAAACAGAAGGCACCTCAGGGTAAAAGTATTACAGGCATTATACTCCTATCACCAAAGCGATTCAAAAGAGGTTCAGGCCCATGAAAAACTCATGCTACAAAGTATCGATCGTGTATTTGAGATGTACATCTGGATGCTATCACTCATTGATGAAGTCATTCAGTTTTCTGCCAACGACGCTGCCGAAAGAGCCAATAAGCACCTACCCACGGCCGAAGATCTCAATCCTAATCTTAAAATTCTCGAAAACCGTTTTATTGCTTCATTGCATGTAAACAAAGATTATATAGCCGCCGTTAAACGCTTTAAAATAGCATGGGATTTTGAACCCGAATTATCTAAATCGCTTTTTATCGTGCTTAAAAACTCAGATGAATACGCGGCCTTTCTCCAAAAAACAGATGATACCCTGCAAAGCGACAAAGACATAATTAAGTACATATTTAAAAAAGTGATCCTGAAATCGACCCTGGCCGAGCAGGTATTTGAAGATAAGTTTATTAGCTGGCCGGTTGACCGTGACGTACTGCAGGCACTCATAGCCAAAACATTCAAAAACTTTTCGTTCGATGATTACCAGGAAAATAAACTGGCCGATATTACCGGCAACTGGGCCGAAGACCGCGAATTTATAGTAGACCTGTTTGAGAAAACCATACGCCACAACGACGAGTACCAGGAATTGATCGGTCAGAAAACCCAGAACTGGGAGCCGGAACGTATTGCTATGATGGATACGTTATTAATGAAGATGGCTATTTGCGAATTTGTTAACTTTGCATCGGTACCGGTTAAGGTAACCATTAACGAATACCTGGAAGTAGCCAAAGAGTTTAGCACGCCTAAAAGTAATTCGTTTATTAACGGTATATTAGATAAAATTTTATTCGACTTAAAAGAACAAAACAGGATCCGTAAAACCGGGCGAGGTTTAATAGAATAATGATGAAAAAAACAGCAACAGGTTTATGGCTGGTCATAGTTTTGGCCGCCTGCAACCAAACCAACACACAAACCCAGGTAACCGGCGGCAGCACCAGTTCCGTCACTAAAATTAACGCCACCAACGCCGCTGCCATGAAGTTTGAAACCGATACGCACGACTTCGGTAAAATTAACGAAGGCGAAAAGGTTACTTATGAGTTTAAATATGTGAACAGCGGTAAAACGCCGTTAATTATCTCAGATGCGTATGCTACCTGTGGTTGTACCACTCCCGAAATTGCCAAAGAACCCATTCAGCCCGGTGCCAGCAGCACCGTTAAAGTAACATTTAACAGCGCAGGCAAAAATGGTTTGCAGGATAAACTAATTACCATAGTAGCCAATACCGTGCCTGCCGAAACCCGTTTACATTTAACAGGCGAAGTATTAAGCAGCCAGAAACCCACCACTACACAAGCAAAAAAATAAACAGTATATAACATTTATAAATGATAGCAGCAATTTTATTACAAGCTGGCGGCGGTATGGCCACCGGCCAAATCATTACTATGGTATTAATCATTGTGGTGTTTTACTTTTTTATGATACGCCCGCAGGTTAAGAAACAAAAAGACCAAAAGAAATACGTTGAAGAATTAAAAAAAGGCGACCGGATTGTTACCAACGCCGGTATTCACGGTCGTATAATTGATTTGAACGACATTACCTTTTTAATTGAGATTGAAAACGGTAAAATGCGTGTAGACAAAGCAGCTATATCTTTAGAAGCTTCTAAAGCTTTAAATACGCCCGCTATTGTTAAAGCCTAACACGCTTACATAAAACTTAAAATGCCGTTTCCTTTGCAAATAAGGAAGCGGCATTTACATTTGTGAAATAGCCTTAACTAAATCTCCTCCAAAATAGAGGACTTTATAATTTTCCACTCCCTCTCCTTTGGATAGGGCTGGGTTGAGGCTTATAAATTATTAAAACACCTGCATGGCCATCATCAAACTGTCGGTATCTGAGCAAAGAAGACTTTCTGTTTTCTTTACCTGCTTGTTGCTGGCTTTAATTGCGTGGGTATTTGCCATGCTTTCGGGCACCTACAGCTTCACGGTAAAACAAACCATTACATTTAAGAATGTGCCGCAGCGCCGGGCTTTCCGCACTTTGCAGCCCGATACCGTGGAAGCAACTATGCAAGGTACAGGTTGGCAAATGGTGTTTTCGCACGTGGCCGACGAAAAGCAGCCGGTAACTATTGATTTGCATACGCTCGAACAAAAAGATTTTATAGCACTCAATACCCAAATTAGCCAAATCAACAAAACGCGAGACGCTACCCACAAAATCCTGTCGTTTGAACCCGATACCTTATACTTTGATTTTACCAATCGTATGGTCAAAAAAATAAGGGTAGAACCCGTATTTAACATCAACTATCAGCCACAATATGCCATATCGGGCAAAATAACCATTAAGCCAGCCTATGTAACACTGAACGGACCTGGTAACGTCATCGAAAAGATCAGCACCTGGAAAACCGACACGTTAACCCTTAATGGTGTAAATGAACTTATAAAAGGTACCCTACAATTACAAGCGGTTAAAGAAGGTAACATCAGCGTTTATCCAAAAAGCGTACAAGTGCAAATACCCGTAGAAGAGTTTACCGAAAAAACATTAAAAATATCGGTACGGTTAATTAACAACCCGCACTATTATAACGTTAAAATCTTCCCGCAGCACATCAGCGTTACGTTTACTACCCCGCTGAGCCGCTATACAGAATTAGATGAAAACTTTTTTGAAGCTACGGTCGATCTTAAACTATGGGAAGAAGGCTATACCGTATTACCGGTTAATATTACCCGTATGCCCGCTTACTGTAAAATTGTAAACATAACCCCGCGTAATATTGATTTTTTAGTTAAAAAGTAATACGATGTGGGATGTTAAACAAACGATTTCAATATCCCACCGTAAATACACCATACTTTGTGTCTCCCTTATAAAAATTGTTGTTAGCGAAACAAAAGGCATAATGTATTTACAGAGGATGAAAACAATAAAGCATCATGCTTAAAATAGGGATAACCGGAAATATAGGCAGCGGCAAAACCACCATCAGCCACATTTTTGAGCTTTTGGGCATACCCGTTTTTTATTCGGATGAAGTAGCCAAGCAGGTAATGACAAACGATACCAAGTTAATGGCAGGTATCAAAAAACATTTTGGTACCGAAGCCTATTTTGCCGATGGCACCTTTAACCGCAAGCACTTATCGTCCATCGTTTTTAACAACGATGCCCAACTTCAAGCGCTAAACTCACTGGTACATCCGGCGGTTTTCAGGGCGTTTGATGGCTGGGTTTCGCAACATAACAAAGCTCCTTATGTGCTAAAAGAAGCCGCTATATTGTTCGAAAGCGGATCGTACAAGGATTGTAATCACACCATTTTAGTCACCGCTCCCCTTCCTATGCGCATTAGCCGTGTTATGCGGCGCGATGGTATTACCCAAGCCGATGCCCAAAGCCGAAATGCCAGGCAAATGCCCGAAGAAGAAAAGAAAAAACTGGCCGGTTTTATAATAGCCAATGATAACAGCCAACTAATTATACCGCAGGTATTGGCCTTGCATCAGCAATTTATAAAGCAGTTTCCTACCCTTTTTTATGATCCTGAATGATTTTTTAGTTATAAACGATAATGGCTTATATTGTAAATACGGGAACTTTTATTTAGACCCTAAGCAACCCGCCGACCATGCCGTAATTAGCCATGCCCACGGCGATCATGCCGTACCTGGTAACCGCAATGTATATTGCACTGCTCCTACGGCCAATTTGATGGGCTTGCGCTATGGCAAAAATGCGGGTGCTCAGTTCAATATCATTAGCTGGCACCAAAACTTTGCCATTAATGGGGTTAATATCTCCTTTATACCTGCAGGCCATATATTGGGTTCGGCGCAGGTATTAATGACCTGTGAAGGCGCTACTTACCTGTACACCGGCGATTACAAACTACAGCCCGATAGTACCTGCGAACCCATTGAATGGGTAAAAGCCGATGTTTTGATTACCGAAAGCACCTTTGCCAACCCAGGCACACAACACCCCGATCCAATAGCCGAAATACAAAAACTTAACGGCATTAACATTAATATTATGCTGGGTGCCTATGGTTTAGGTAAAGCGCAGCGGCTCATTCGCATGATTAATGATTATACGCCGCAAAAAAAAATCCTGGTACACTTTCGTGTGGCACCGTTAAATGCTATTTATGAAAAACATGGCATACAGCTCGGACCCTGGCAGATGTACAACCGCAAACTCATGAAAAGCCAAGAGGAATATGTGTACATCGTTCCACCCTTTACGTTCGATAGTTATGTGAATGCCAGCGGTGTTAAGCGACTGTTTGCCTCTGGATGGAAAAATTTACAGGTTAACCAGCACGATACTTTGTTTATATCAGACCATGCCGACTGGAACGATGTGTTATATGCTGTTGAACAGGTTTCGCCCCAACAAATATGGACCTTGCACGGCGATGGCACCCACCTTAAAAACCATTTTGGCAACCGCATATTCACCAAGGCACTTAACTAATTATGCTTACCGAGGGCATTGATTATTACATTAACGATGATGGCAACTACGTGTTCACCCGCGAGTACCATTTAAAGCGCGGGTATTGCTGTAAAAATAAATGCCTGCACTGTCCTTGGAATTTTGGTAAACCTAAAACATCAAAACCAATTAAAAATAAATAAATATTATTGCTTATTTGTTATAATTGTAACCGTTATGAAAATAGAAGACGAAATACAGAGCAGTAAATTTGAAGATAACTATCATAAAGCGGTCATCAATATTTCATATACCTACAGTTGGATGAATAATTTACTGCGTATTAGTTTCGAAAAATACAACCTCACAAGTCAGCAGTTTAATGTGCTGCGTATATTGCGCGGTCAGTATCCTAAACCAGCTACCATAAACCTCATTAAAGAGCGCATGCTCGATAAAATGTCAGACGCATCGCGCATTGTGGACCGTTTGGTACAAAAAGAATTGGTATCGCGTTGCACTAACAACACCGACCGCCGGGCAGTAGACATCCACATTAACGAAAAAGGGCTGGAAATATTAAGCAAAATGGATTCGGAGTTTAAAACTTCCGATCTTTTGAAACACAATATAAGCGAAGAAGAAGCCGACACCTTGAGCAATTTACTGGATAAATTGCGGGGATAAATTGGGTGCTCGGTGCTCAGTGAATATTAGTTTACCTTTTGCTGTTTCATTAATTTAACCTTTTGAAGTAAAAAATATATAACTAAAAACACTCATTAGTACGTTTAAATACCAATGAACAACCCAACTTACTATGAGCAATCCTTTAATAGTTAAAAATACCATCATTATTAACACTCCTGTAACCAAAGTATGGGATGTGTTAACCAACCCGGAACAAACACCTAAGTACATGTTTGGCTGCAAGATTATTACCGATTATCAGCCAGGTAACCCTATACTTTGGCAAGCTACACACGAAGGAAATGATACCGTTTATGTGAGCGGCCATGTAATTACTTATAAACTGCACCAACTATTTGCTTACACCGTGTTCGATCCGTTTTCTACTTATGAGAACATTCCTGAAAATCACTTGACCGTAACCTACAGTTTAACTAATAAGAATGGCGAAACATCGCTTGATATTACTCAGGGCGATTACACATGGGTACCCGATGGAGAGGCTCGTTATGAAAAAGCTATTGAAGAAGGCGGCTGGTCATCAATATTGGAAGCTATAAAAAAAGTGGCTGAAGAGGAATAAAATATTACCATTTATGAAACACCTTATCAAATGCGGTTGTAGCATAATACTGTTCACGTTTCTTTTATTCAAGGCAGGTATTGCTCAAGAGGTTGAAAGCAGAAAAATTTTGGGCGACAGTATAGAAATTCTTATTCCAAAAGATTTTGGCGTAATGACCCAAGAGATGATACAAGTTAAATACCCATCTAACTCACGTCCAACATTAGTGTACACAAATGCGAAAGGCACTACTAATATTGCATTTAATCATTCGGCAAATAAGATTACCGCTTTACAAATTAGTATGGTAAAAGAGTACTTACTTAAAACATTTAAAAATATGTATCCTTCGGCCGAGTGGAAGTCTGAAGGAATTAAAACTATAAACAACAAGCAGGTAGGTTATATGGAATTAGTAACCTCTGCAATAGACCAAAAGATATACAACCTGATATTTTTCACTGAGCTTGATGGCAGATTATTGATATGTACTTTTAATTGTTTAGATAAACAAAGCGCAAACTGGGTTGAAACGGCGAAGAAGATTATGAATTCTCTGACTATACTTTAGTATATCTAATTAAAACGGCAACCCAATTCCAAAGTTCAGCTGCATAAAGCGGTAGTCTTCGCCATTGGTTTGTAAATAAGCCTGTTTAAATGGTCCCTTTTTAAACAGTTCGCCAAAGTTTTTGAAAAGCACATACTGATCGGCACCGGTAAATTGCGGGTCTTTGAGCTTAAAGGCGGCATCCAGCCTAAACACAAAAAAACTCAAATCAAATCGTAAGCCAGTACCTATACCTATAGCGGTAGATCTGTACAGGTTATTAAGTTTAAATTGTCCTCCCGGGTTTTCAACCGTATTTTTTAATCGCCATACGTTACCAAAATCCACAAAAAATGCTCCTTTTACCTTCGAACCGTAAAAGTCGTCAATAAGTTTGTACCGGTATTCGGCATTACCAATAATTTTGATCTCACCAAACTGATCGAGGTATTTTAAACGGTTACGCAGCGTATCGCTGGTATAAACAGCACGGTTAAACTGGCCGGGTCCTAAGGTACGCGGCAACCAGGCTCTAATATCATTAGCACCACCGGCATAGTAATTCTTTTCAAAAATGAGCTGATTGCTGTTGCCAAAAGGAATACCTATACCCGGGTTAATACGGAAAATGAACTGGCGCTCGCGTCCCCCCAAATTTCTATAAAACCTCAGGTCAATATCAGCTTTGGCATATTGGGCAAAGGTTGCTCCAAATAGTGTACGCTGCCCCAAAGTATCTGTAGAGGTATTTAAAACCCTGCTTACCAGGCCTAATGTATTACCGCCCACATCTATCGATCCTCTGAAATAGGTGAAATTTGCCAGCGTTGCTAACTTATTGGCATTCAGCTGAAAAGTATATTGCGTACTGGCAGTGAAAACCGTGCGGCCAATTAAATAAATGTATGAAAACCTGTTTTGCCTTAACAGTTCGGAGCGTGCAGCCGAATCGATGGTTCCGTTGGAGTATTCAATAGCAATAGGCGTTAGCGAGTGCTGCTTACGGCTGGTTTCCATCCAGTCGTACGTAAGCGAATTGATGAAGCTACGCCGTCTAACCAATCCGTTTTGGTAAAACAGTTGAAAGTTAGAAGAAAACGTGGTGTGTGGCACACCATATTTACCTAAGGTAGGTACATTAAATGGCACTATTATACGCGGATATACCAGGTTTAAACCAATTTTAAAGTCTTGGTTTTGAATGGCGCCCACAATGGCCGATTGGTTACCGCCATATAAAATACTATAGCTGATCTTGAGCTGTAAAATTTCGGCCTGTTTAAACAGGTTACGGTTGGTAAACGTATTGCCCAGGTTAAACCCCGCGCCCGACCCCGAAAAGAAATCAAAAAAAGCCGGTCCCGAGTGCAGATACTCCGCCTCTACCCGGTCAGACATTCGCTTGAGCGGGATAATATCAATCCGGCTGTCCAGGCGCCGGTTAACACTATCGGCCACTTTTTTGTAAACCGGGTTGGGTACGTTTCTGAACACATTCAGCTCCGATAAGCGCGAGGTGGTTAGCGTTTGCTGATCTATATTGTAAATATCGCCCTTTTGCTGAAATATATAGCGGGTAAGCGCTTTAGGCTTAAAGCGCCGGGAATAATCTATAAAAGTAAATTGTGAATCAACTTTCAGCGTATCGGCAGTGCCCGTGGTTCGGCCGCTGCTGGTAGATATGGTGATTAGCGTATTGTTGATTTTATAAATAGGATGTTCTTTTTTACCCGGTGGATTGTCAATAATCATTTTAACATCTACCACGCTATTATTAAATGTGGTATCGTAATTATAATTAACATACTGGCGGTAAAAATCATAGTAACCATTGCGCTTCATTACCTGGTAAAACTCATCGCGGTCGTAAGCTAAACTATCGGTATCAAAACGATCGCCGGGCTGCACATGCGAAAACCGGCGACGGTTAACCCGGTACAGGGCCTGTACTTTAGGGTCGCCAATGCTATCCTGTATATTACGGATACGGAACAAAGGCCCCTGCTTTGCGGTAAATTTGAGTTTAGCTTTTTTATCCTTCGCCTCAATATCGCTGGTTACGGCAACTTTTAAATACCCTTTGTTGCGTAAAAACTTTTGAATTTGCAGGCGCGAAAACTCAACCAGGTTACTATCCAATATTGCAGGTGGTTCGCCCAGTTCTTTTTTTCCTTTTTTGTTAAACAGGTAGTATAGTTGCAAGTTAAACCAGCTATTAGGT
This sequence comes from Mucilaginibacter terrae, assembly GCF_042679325.1. Lineage (GTDB taxonomy): Bacteria > Bacteroidota > Bacteroidia > Sphingobacteriales > Sphingobacteriaceae > Mucilaginibacter > Mucilaginibacter terrae. Next base: position 569,035 of record NZ_JBHTMJ010000003.1, on the reverse strand, counting down.
TGCTGCAAGCGGTCAACGTATAAATAGGCTGCATCCGAAAACTCTTTATCAACACTATCAATAGTTATATTACGTACCAGGAACTTGTTATCGGGCACACCACGGGTTAAACTACAACTACCCGCCGTTAAAATTAAAAGAATACTTAATATTGCAAGGCTGAAAAGCTTAGTTTCCGGGTAGAATGGTTTCAAAATCTCAGATCAGTTTTATAAAGTCCTTACAACAAAAAAAGTTTCGCAAAGAACATCGTTTTTTTGTAGCCGAAGGTTTTAAATCCGTTACCGAATTTATGGCCTCTGGCTACCAAATTAATGCAGTGTATTATACACCTGCTTTTGATGCAAAATTGCATAAACTATCAAAGAAAGTCAATTTTCAGGACATATCGGTAGCGGAGATGCAAAAAATAAGCAGTTTAACTACCCCACAAGAGGTATTAGCTGTAATTAATTTACCCGAGTGGCCTAATTTAACCCATACCAGCCTGCTTAACCAGTTTACCCTGGTGCTGGATGGTGTGCAAGACCCCGGTAATTTAGGCACCATAATTCGTACGGCCGATTGGTTTGGCATCTCCAATATTATCTGTTCGGACGATACGGTTGATGCCTATAACCCTAAAGTGGTGCAGGCTACCATGGGCTCACTGGCCCGTGTAAACCTGCACTATGCCAACCTGGCAACGTTGCTACCCCAACTCAACCTACCTGTTTTTGGGGCCCTATTAAATGGAAATAATATTTATACGGCTAACTTTGGCACCGAAGGGCTGGTGGTAATGGGTAACGAAGGCAATGGCATGAGGCCTGAAATTCAGCAGTTAATTACCCAGGCTATCACTATACCGCGCCTTGGTGGTGCCGAATCTTTGAACGTAGCTATAGCTACAGCACTTTTTTGTGGAGAACTTAGCAGAAAAAGGTTCAAATAAATTGCGGAGCAACAAATAATTTGTTATTTTTGCGCTCCATTAAAATGGTCGGGTGGCCGAGTGGCTAGGCAGAGGTCTGCAAAACCTTCTACAGCGGTTCGAATCCGCTCTCGACCTCTAAAGGGTTAACCGTTAAAGATAAAGCACCATGGGCGTAACACGTTTAAAAAGAAAAGACAGAAAAAATAAAACTACTTCACGTTTAGAAGTACAACATTTAAAATTGGCTACCAACTTAGAGCCAGGAAGCCGTTCTAAACAATCAACTAAAGATCAGTTGGCTAAGAACAATGCTGTTTTAGCTGAGCTTTCAAAAGCTTTATAAGGAGATTATAGCGCATCATCCCGTGATGATTTGTTCATGAAATAAAAATCCTGTTGGTTGTACCGGCAGGAATTTTTTATTTTAATTGTGTCGCAAGCGGATGTTTGCGCCAGATAGTATTTTAAAAGTCCTGTTGGTTGTACTGGCAGGAATTTTTTCACATCATATCAATCGGGAGACACAAGGTATTGTGTCTCTACAAATAATTACAAACGTAGAGACACAATACTTTGTGTCTCCATACCTATTAAACGTTCAACAACTTCTTATTAATCCGGCCTATCAATCCCGGTCCTTCGTAAATAAAACCGGTGTATAACTGCACCAACGATGCCCCGGCTTGCAGTTTTTCCTGCGCATCTTCGGCAGAGTGTATGCCCCCTACGCCTATAATAGGGAATGATTTATTAGATTTTTGAGATAGGTATTTGATAACCTCGGTTGAACGCCGGGTTAATGGCTTGCCGCTTAAACCGCCCATTTCATTTACGGCTGCTTGCGGAGAAGCCAAACCTTCACGGCTAATAGTAGTATTAGTGGCTATCACGCCGGCAATACCGGTTTGCTGTACAATTTCTACAATATCGTTAAGCTGCTCTTCGGTTAAATCAGGGGCTATTTTAAGCAGGATAGGCCGGCTGATCTCATTCTTTCTGTTGCGTTGCTGCAAAGTGTTCAGGATGTGCATGAGTGGTTCTTTCTCCTGCAGGGCACGTAAGCCGGGCGTATTGGGCGAACTTACGTTCACCACAAAGTAATCAACCACATCAAATAAACGGTCAAAGCATTTAACATAATCGCTTACGGCATCTTCATTAGGTGTATTCTTGTTTTTGCCTATGTTGCCACCTATTATTACTGGGTTTTTAACGGCTTCGGTGGTTTTGCGGTAAGCTGCTATGCGCTCTGCCAAAACATCCACCCCTAAATTATTAAAGCCCATGCGGTTAATAATGGCACCATCGGCCGGAAGCCTGAACATGCGGGGCTTATCGTTTCCGGGTTGCGGCAAGGGGGTTACGGTTCCTACTTCAATAAAACCAAAACCCAGGTTTGCCATTTCGGCAATAGTATCTCCGTTTTTGTCGAAACCGGCCGCTAAACCTACCGGGTTTTTAAACGTAAGGCCAAAAACATGACGTTCTAACCGGTTATTGTTCACCGCCCAAACCGAGCGGCTAAGCGCCGAGCCGCCGGGAAATTTATTAAAACGTTTGAGGTTGCGGGTTACCAAATAATGCACCCTTTCAGGGTCGAACTGGAATAAAATGGGTTTCAACAACGAATACATAGCACAAAGTTATAGCTTATGAGTTGAGTTTGCAGATTTGATTTAAAGAATATACATTAGGCAACCAATTTAACTCGCATGAACAATCTTTTTAACCGCCGTAAATTTATTGCAAGTACGGCTGTGGCCACCCTTTCATCTATAGCGCTTCCCGAAATTGTTTCGGCGGCCACCAACAATACCATGGCTAAAAAGTTATCGCTCCATTCAGGCGATGTGATACTTTTTCAGGGCGATAGTATTACCGATTCGGGCCGAAACCGTACCAATACTACCCCCAATAACGGGCAAATGTTGGGCAATGGCTACCCTTACCTGGCCGCTTCACACCTTTTGCTGAATCATCCGGGTTTAGATCTTAAAATTTTTAACCGGGGTATAAGCGGCAATAAGGTTTTTCAACTGGCCGAGCGCTGGGATGCCGATGCACTGGCTTTTAAACCTAACGTGATCAGCATTATGATAGGTGTTAACGACTTTTGGCATACCTTAACCAATGGCTACAACGGTAGTATAGAAACCTACCGTACCGATTATAAAAAGCTGCTGGACCGCACCAAACAGGCGCTGCCTGATGTGAAATTTATTATTGGTGAGCCGTTTGCCGTAAACGGTATAAAATCGGTCACCGATAAATGGTATCCTAAGTTTAATGAATACCGCGCGGTTTCCAAAGAAATTGCCGCCAAATATAATGCGCAGTTCATCCCCTACCAGGCTATATTTGACGAAGCTCTTAAAACAGCCCCAGGCAGCTACTGGACCGGCGACGGTGTTCACCCCACACTATCCGGCGCTGCATTAATGGCACATGCATGGTTAAAAACGCTGAAATAGGTAAAAACGAGTCAAGAATATAGAATCAGGTATCAAGAGTTGAAACTATGATAAACTCTGAATTCTTGAATCTTGACTCTTATTCTTGATTCGATTCTAATCAATGAGTCGACGCACCTCCTATAAACTTATGCTTGATCCAGCCTTCCAGCCTATGGTGCATGGGTACCAGCAGGGCGGCAATTCCTACCATAATACCCAGCATCAGCAATGGCGAATGATGGGTATATTTTCCTATGAACGGATGCAGCAATAAATTAATAAACTCAAATAATATTAACAGGCCTACAACGCCCAAAAACTCTATTAACCTGGGGCTGGCTAAAGTACTGCGACTAAGCAACAAAAACATCACTACAAAACTAATAATAGCTATGGCTATGGCGGCGTACTGAATGTTATGCTTGCGTTGCTCTTCCAACTCGTTTTGCCTGGCTTGCTCTTCGGCCTGGTGTATTTGCTCGGTAAAGGTAATATCCTGCAAACGGCTAATGCGCTGTTGATTGAAGGCCTTTTCCTGGTAAGTATCTTTAAGCCTGTAATAATAATTGGCACTATCGGGTATATTAAGTCCTGAATAAATTTTGCTTAATACAGCTGCCGATTGAATTACTCCTAAAACATAATCGGCTTTACGTGCTTCGCTAAGCGCACGTACACCTTGCAAACTGGCAGGCTTGTATAGTTTATTTTCGTATAAAAATTCGCTGTAACTGTTTAAACTTAATATCAGCGGTGTTTTTAAATTCAGCGAATCGCTGAAGGTTATTGCCTTTTTAAAATAGCTAACAGCATTTTCCTTTTGCCTTAGCCGCTGGTAGGCCTGTCCGTAGGTCCAAAATATATGAGCTTGTATATAATTGGCTTGCTGGCCGGTTAATTTGTACTCCTTAATTATTTGGCTGGCTTTATTCAAATAATCCAGTACTGGTTTAGTATTGTTCATATTCAAATAATCGTAGGCTATGTGCCAGTTGTTAAACACCATTGATAACCGGTCTTTTTTAGTTATTGCCAATAGTTCACTGGTACGCCTGGTATATTTTAGTGCCTCATTAAAATTCTTCAGGTCTTCGTACTCACCACCTATATTATTATTAATCAGTATAATCAGTTGAGTTAGTTTTAAATCCTCGGCCAGGTGAAGTGCTTTAAAATAAAACTCCAGGCTGGCCTCAAAATCGGCCTTACTTACCAGGTAGTTAGCAATATTTAAGTATCCATGTACAAGCAGGGTATCGTTATGTGAGTGCTGGGCTATACGCAGCATTGCTTTGGTTACATATTTTAAACTGTCAATATCGCCACTTAACATGTAGTGAGCGTTAAGCTTACTAAGTACAATAAATTTTTCTTTATCCTTCAGGGTTGTTTTGAGGCGCTGGCGTAACGAGTCAATGTTGGTTTTTTGTGCTTTTAGCATGTTGCCGCTTAGTAGCAGCACTAATACAAGCAGTAAAGTTCTTGTAATTTTCATCTCAGTAAAACGAAAACCAATATAGCAATTTATCGTACGGTTATATTTTTTTTTGACAAAAAATAGTATTAGCGCTTACCAATTGAACATTGCTATTCATTAGTTTCAATTGATTTAAAAATAGCTTTTAACTTTAACCTTTCCCCTATCCAGTGCAAATTTGACAATCCCTTTAAGCTTTTACGCTTCATCCTTTACCCGTAAAAAGGTATATTTGCGGGTAAATGATTGCTATAAATAACCTTACGTTCGAGATTGGTGCCCGTGCCTTGTATGATGAAGCCAACTGGCATATTAAACCCGGTGAAAAAATCGGTCTGATTGGTGCCAACGGAACCGGTAAAACCACGCTACTTAAAATTATTGTAGGCGATTACAAGCCTACATCGGGCACTATATCCATGTCTAAGGATATTACCTTGGGCTACCTCAACCAGGATTTGCTTTCGTACGCATCAGATAAATCTATTTTGCATGTGGCAATGGAGGCTTTTGAACGCCAGAACATACTACATGCCGAAATTGAGGAACTGCTTAAAAAGCTGGAAACCGATTATAGCGAAGATTTACTGAATAAACTGAGCGACAGGCAGCATGAGTTTGAAGCCCTCGACGGTTATAATATTGAATACAAAGCCCACGAAATTTTAGCGGGTTTAGGTTTTGCCGACGTGGATCAGGAGCGTAAACTCAGCACGTTTTCGGGAGGATGGCGTATGCGGGTTATGCTGGCTAAAATTTTATTACAAGCGCCTGATATTTTGTTGCTGGATGAGCCTACCAACCACCTGGACTTACCCTCGATTGTATGGTTGGAAGATTATTTGAGAAGCTTTGAAGGTGCTATTGTTATTGTATCGCACGATAGGTGGTTTTTGGATAAAGTCATAAACCGTACAGTAGAAAGCCGTAAAGGTAAACTAACCGTTTATGCAGGTAACTATAGCTTTTATTTAGAAGAAAAAGGACTGCGTGAAGACATTCAGCGTGGTGAGTTTAAAAATCAGCAAGCTAAAATTAAACAGGAAGAACGTTTGATCGAGCGTTTCCGTGCCAAGGCATCTAAAGCTAAAATGGCGCAATCGCGTATTAAAATGCTCGATAAAATGGAGCGGGTTGATGATGTGGACGATGATAACCCATCGGTAAACTTTACGTTCAAATTCAGCAAGCAATCCGGCCGTAACGTAATTAACATCGAGGATATTGGCAAGAGTTATCCTAACCTCACCATATTAGATCACGCCAACGCCATTATTGAAAAAGGCGACAAGATAGCCCTGATAGGCGCTAACGGTCGTGGTAAATCTACCCTGTTGCGTATTATTGCCGGGGCCGATAAAACCTTTGAGGGCAAAAGCGAAACCGGTTATAATGTAACGCAAACATTTTTTGCCCAGCACCAGCTGGAATCGTTACACCTGGAAAGCGAGATCCTGGCCGAGTTGCAATCATTTGCGCCACGCCATACCGATACCGAATTACGTTCGATATTAGGATCGTTCCTGTTTACGGGCGACGATGTGTTTAAGAAGATCAAAGTACTATCGGGTGGTGAAAAATCGCGCGTAGCACTGGCTAAAGCCTTAACCGCCGATGCTAACTTCCTGATTTTGGATGAGCCTACCAATCACCTGGATATGCAATCGGTCAATATCCTCATACAAGCTTTACAGCAGTATGATGGTACGTTTATAGCCGTATCGCACGATAGATATTTCCTGGATAATATTGCCAACAAAATTTGGTTTATTGAAGATCATCAAATTAAACAGTACCCGGGCACTTACCAGGAGTATGAAGAATGGATGAGCAAACGCAAGTACGAGCCTAAGGCCACCCCTATTCCGCACGTGCCTAAAGAAGACAAAAAAGAGCTTGTTAAACAACAGCCTACTGACGATAAAAACAAACAGTTGAAAAAGCTGAACGGCGATTTAACCCGTATGGAGCAGCAAATTGCCGACCTGGAACAAGAGGTTAAACAACTGGAAAGCAAACTTGCCGAAGATGGGGTTTACAACAACGCCGCCAAGCTCAAAGAAACCAACACTACTTACCAGCAAAAAAAGGACTCGCTTAAACAGGTACAACAGCAATGGGAAACCTTGGCCGAGCAAATTATGGAGTTGGAAGCGTAATAGACTGAAAAAATTGCGAACAATTAAAAATTGTCAGTTTGAGCCTGTCGAAGACTTCACCCAGCGGCTAATGCTTCAACAAGCTCAGCATGACAATTTCAGGTTAGTACTATGGTTGGGCTTTCTCCTTTTTTTTTCTGCTCCCCGCTCCTTCGCCCAAACCATGCTCCAATACACAGATCATGTTTATCGCGCCAGCATTAAAAGCGTAGAGTGTTATAATACGGTTAAAGAAGGATCGTTTCCTATTATCCAGTTGCGTTCAAATGAGCAGTTACGTTTGGCCTTTGACGATCTGGAAGGCCGCAGCCGAAACTATTATTATTCGCTGGAGCATTGCGATGCGCAATGGAATACCTCCCGCCTATCGCCCGCCGAATATTTGCAAGGCTTTATGGAAGACCGCATTATGGACTACAACTATTCCAGCGGTACGGTGCAAAAGTATATTCATTACGAGGTTAAGCTGCCCAACCAAAACATGATGCCTAAACTGGCTGGCAACTACCTGCTTAAAGTTTACGAAAACAGTGACCAAAGCCGGATGATTATTACCCGCCGGGTTTACATTACCGGTTCGGCAGCGGGCATTGGCGCAGAAGTGTTGCCCTCTAATACGGTATTGTTAAGAGCCACCAACCAAAAGCTTAACTTCCAGGTGAATTATGGCGGACTAAACGTGCAAAACCCCTACAACGATATTAAGGTACTGGTGATGCAAAACGGTTGTCCCCAAACCGGTCGGTTAAACACCCGGCCTACCTACATCCGCGGAACGCAGCTTATTTACAACGATTTTAACATCAATGATTTTTCCGGCGGAAACGAGTTCAGGCATTTTGATACCCGTACGCTCAAACTCAACTCCGATCATATAGCCCGCATATTTAAAGACACGGCCAATACCATTTTGCTAACCGGTGATGAAAGCCGAAACCAAAACGCGTACCTGTTTCAGTATGACATTAACGGCAGCTTTTATGTTATTAACCAGGATGGCCGCGATGCCCGCACCGATGGCGATTATGCTTACGTTTTTTTCAACCTAACGGCTAACACCACCTTACCCCAAGGTGATATTTACGTAACGGGTAAGTTTAACAATTACGAACTAACCGCGGCTAATAAAATGCTGTATGATGCCACCCGAAATCAATACACCGCCCATGCCCTGCTCAAACAAGGCGTTTACGATTACCAATATGTATTTCAAAACAGTGCCACCAAACAGGCCGACAGCAAACCGTTAGAAGGCAGTTACTTTGAAACCGAAAATGATTACCAGATCCTGGTTTACTACCGCTCTCCTGGTTCCCGCTGGGAAGAACTGGTGGGTTATAAAGTGGTGAATACGGGACGGAGATGAGAAACAAGAGATAAGAACCAAGAGACAAGATGAGCTTAGTTTTTTAAAAAGTCTTGTTTCTCGTCTCTTGTTTCTTGGCTCTACCTTTCAGAACACTATCTTTGCCTCCATGCCGTCTAAAAAGCCACAAGAATCCTTAGTGATTATGAATGAATTGGTATTACCCAATGATACCAATATGATGCACAACTTAATGGGTGGGCGTTTACTGTATTGGATGGATATTGCCGCAGCCATGAGTGCGCAAAAACACAGTAACCGTTTAGTGGTTACCGCATCGGTTGATAATGTATCGTTTCAGAAATCGATAAAGTTGGGCGATGCCGTTACTATAGAGGCCAAGGTTACCCGGGCTTTCAACAAATCGATGGAGGTAAGGCTGGATGTATGGCGACAAAACATCCCTACTGGCACTAAAGAAAAAAGTAACGAGGCTTACTACACCTTTGTGGCTTTAGATGATGAGGGCAAACCGGTAGGCGTACCCGAAACTGAGCCGGAAACCAGAGATGAAAAGCTGATGTTTGAAGGTGCGCTGCGCCGTAGGCAGTTACGTTTAATACTAAGCGGCCGCATGGAACCCAGCGATGCAACCGAGCTTAAAGCCTTGTTTATGGCTGCTAAACATGAGGTATAGGCCCATCCTAAATCCTCCCCGGGATGGAAGACTTTAAATTCAGAATGTATATTCAAGCTCGCTCCCTCCCGGGGAGAGCCGGGTAGGGCTTAATAATGCCCCCGAATTTGCCCCTTGATCTGTTCATCATACAACTTTCTCAATTGCTGATGCAGCTCTGCATTTAGTGGTGTTAATGTTGAGGCCTCTACGTTACTATTTACCTGGCTTATTTTAGAAGCACCCGGTATAACAGTGGTTACCTCGGGATGGTCCAAAATCCAGCGAATAGCCCATTGTGCCATGCGTTCATCGGGCAGCATAGATTTGATTTGCCCGGAAAACTTTACACCTTCCTTAAAATCGATGCCTGAAAAGGTTTCACCGGCATTAAAAGCCTCGCCGTTGGCATTAAAGTTACGGTGGTCCTTATCGCCAAACCGGGTATCGGCCGAAAACTTGCCGCTTAACAAACCACTGGCTAAAGGAACGCGCACAATAATGGCTACTCCCTTTTTTTTAGCTTTAGCAAAAACCTCATCGGCCACATGCTGCCGAAACAGGTTGAAAATAATTTGCAACGAAGCGAGCCCCTCCTCTTCTAAACAAAGCAAGGCTTCTTCGGTGGTTTCCACACTTGCACCAAAATGTTTGATCAAACCTTCCTGCTGTAGCTTACGTAAATGGTCGAAAACTTGTCCCGAGCGCATTTCATCCGTAGGGATACAGTGTAACTGTTCTAAAAACAATTGCGATAGCCCGAGGTGTTTTAACGAATCCTCTGCCTGGCGCCTCATGGTATCGTAGGTAAAATTTTGCGGCCAGCCATTACAGCTATCGCTGCGACGGCCTAACTTGGTAGCCACATAAATTTTTTTATCAATCGTTTTTAAAAAGCGCCCTATAACCGTTTCGCTTACGCCCATGCCGTACACATCGGCGGTGTCAATAAAATTACCTCCGGCATCGATATAAGATTTCAGGATCTGCATGGCGGCATCTTCATCTACACTTCCCCAATCGGCACTGCCCAATTGCCAGGTGCCCAGTCCTACCTCGGCTATTTGTTCGTCTTTAAATAATCTGTATTCCATTTCAATGAGTGAATGTTAGCATGAGTGATTGGTACAGGTTGCATATTAACATTAATAAAGCAGTATTGATTTGCACATCTGCATATTTACCTATCAATTCATTTTGGTCAGCTTCCCAGTTCAATAATGCGGTCAAACTCTTCTGCTTTAAGTGTCATTACCGATAAGCGCCCCTGCCTTACCAGCGACACATCTTTTAACTGCTCGTCGGCCTTAATTTGCTCCAGGGTTACGGGCTTTTTTAAAGCTTCCACCGGTACCAGGTCAACTACTACCCAGTTGGCATCATCGGTGGTAGGGTCCTGGTAAAACTCTTTTACCACTTTGGCTATACCTACCACGGCCTTACCTTCGTTACTGTGGTAAAACAGCACCAGATCTCCTTCCTTCATCAGTTTAATATTATTACGGGCCTGGTAATTACGCACACCATCCCAAAATGTGCGCCCATCCTCGTTAAATTTTTCCCAACTGTATTTAAATGGTTCCGATTTTACTAAAAAATATTGCATGTATTAAAGTAAATAGTTTAAATAGCAGCTTTGTTTTCTGCGTATTTGTAAAGGTGAAAAAATGCGACGATATAATAAAAATCACAGGCTTGCCAAATCAGGTAGAAGGCGATTAATAATAGACCTCCAAGTATTGTAAAATACCATTAAATAGTGATGAGCTCGTTCTATATGAAATCATCAAAAGTCCGCCTAACTAACAATGGAGTTTTTGAGGCGTGGGCTTAATGCAATACTTTAAAAACCAGTTCCTTAAGGAGCTCACCGTGCGTTGCGTTGGAGTTAACGCCCTTGCTTTTCAGGTCGTACTCGCTCAGCCATCCTATTATTTGTGTTGTTTTATAATAATCGAACCCACGGGCGGCCATTTCGTAATCCTTAATAAAATAGGGGTTCACACCTAATTCGCGGGTTACGTTTTGCGGGGTTTTATCTTTAACGTAATGATAAAGAAGTACTTTACTGAAAAAATTATTAAGATTGCCCAGTATTAATACAATAGGGTTGGCTTTAGGATTAGCCTCAAAATAATTGATGATCTGGTTGGCCTTTAATACATCTTTACGGATAAGTGCCGATTGCAGTTCAAAAACATTGTACTCCTTACTTATCCCAATATTATGCTGAACATCCTTCAAGCCGATCTCCTGCCCGGCGGCAATGTTCAGCATCAGTTTATCCAGTTCGTTCGCAATTTTAGAAAGGTCGTTACCGAGGTATTCGCTAAGCATGACTGAAGCCTGTGTACTAATGCGGTATTTTTTTTCGGTGGCGTAGCCCTCTATCCACGCGGGTATTTTATTATCATACAAACTGGCCGATTCAAATACCAGTCCTTTTTTTTCAATGGCCTTATATGCTTTTTTACGTTTATCAAATTTGCCGTACTTATAACAAAAAACCAGTATTGTACTTGCTAAGGGATTTTCCAGGTAACTTAATACCGGGTTAATACCTTTTTTATCGGCATCTTCCTTTCCCCATTTCATATCCTGGGCTTCTTTAACTATAATTACCTGGTGTTCGGCCATCATAGGGTAACGCTTGGCTGCGTTAAGCACGGTCATTATATCGGTATCTTTTCCGTATAAAACCGTTTGATTAAATCCCTTTTCAGCATCACTGAGTATATGATCTTCTATGTAGTTGCCAATGTGGTCAATAAAGTAAGGCTCTTCGCCATGCAACAAATACAAGGGTTTGAATTTGCGGTTCTTGATGTCCTTTATAATATCGTTAGCAGTCATGTTTTACAAAGGGTTTTGATTAAGATGGGGTCGTTAAATAGTGTCTGAAACAAATAACCTTTCTAATAAACTTTCAGTTTGAGTTATAAAATCCGTGGCCTCTGAAAGTGCATTGACAGATGGCTTAAACTGTCAAGCTGACCCCTGTTGAAGCTTTCGCCGCTTTACTAACTCTTCAATAAGCTCATATTTACAACATTTATAAAATGTCATTTACCTTTCGAGTACGCCGATTCAAAAAGCTCAAACTACCAAAGGCCACCCCAATTACTCCTGGTTTAAAGCTTGCAATTTACAAAATAACCGATTAGGATTTGGCAGATATATTGATGAATTTTACCGTCATGAACCTGTTGCTGCCTTTGGCCTTACCACCCTACCCCTTTAAACTAACCGACCAAAACGGCCAGCTTTTTATTTTTGATGAGATACGTAAGAAACAAATTTTGCTTACGCCCGAAGAATGGGTAAGGCAGCATTTTGTACAATATCTTATAAGGGTTAAGGGCTACCCCAAAACGTTAATTAAGCTGGAAGGCGGCCTCAAATTACACGGTATGGCCCTACGTACCGATGTAGTGGTATTTAACCCCGACGGCCAAAAAATTTTAATGGTAGAATGTAAAGCGCCTGATGTAATTATTGACCAAAAAGTATTTGACCAGATAGCCCGCTACAATATTACCCATCAAATTAAATTATTAGCCGTTACCAACGGCTTGCAACATTTTTATTGTACTATTGATTTTGAAACGCGCAAATACCAGTTTATACAGGAACTGCCCCATTACACTTTTTAAATTGACTGCGGCCTGGTCATAGCTTTACGGTTTACCAGGGTTATTATTTTTTCTTTCAGTTCCTCGGGCTTAAACGGTTTAGATACATAATCGTTCATACCGGCACTGAATACTTTTTCGCGTATGTCTGTTAAAGCTGAAGCTGTTAACGCTATAATAGGAATACTGGCCTTTTGAGCATCGGCCATTTTTCGGATTTCAATAGCAGCATCAAAACCATTAAGTACTGGCATTTGCAAATCCATCAGCACAATATCAAAATTGCCGTATTGCATCATCTCTACTGCACGTTCACCGTTTTCGGCAAAAGATGATTGTACCCGCCATTTTGAAAAAAACTTTTTCATGAGCATGGTATTAACCATATTGTCTTCGGCCACCAAAATATGTAAAGTATCCATATCACGATCACCTTCTAAATCAATAGCCGGCTGAACGGCTGGTTCTTCCAGCTTTTCGGTAGCAACCGGTAAATCGAGGTTAAACGAAAACTCAGACCCTTGACCAGGCTTGCTTAATACATGCATTTGTACGCCTCGTAACTCCAGCAAACGCTTTACAATAGCTAAACCTAAACCGGTACCGCCGTACTTACGGGTAGTAGTAATACTTTCCTGGGTAAAAGGTTCAAATATGGCCATTAGGTTATCGCGCTCAATACCAATGCCCGAATCTTTAACCGAAAAACGGATAATGATCTGGTTATGGCGGTCTTCAAGTACGCTTACTTTAACTTCAACATAGCCCTGGCGGGTAAACTTAATGGCATTACTTACCAAATTAAAAATGATTTGGGTTATGCGGGTAGGGTCGCCAATAACTATTTTGTTCCGCAGGGCATCGTCTATTTTTAATTTAAAAATAAGCCCCTTTTCATTGGCTTTAATAATTTGCCCACCGCATATATTATGCATAAGCTCGGCCAGGTTAAACCGTATATTCTCAAATATTACCTTGCCCGATTCTATTTTATTAAAGTCAAGTACATCATTTACAATTGCCAATAAGTTATTGGCCGAAAACTTCAGTATTTCCAGGTTCTCTTCCTGGTCCGGTCGCGGTTCGCCCATCATCAGCAGGTTGCTCATTCCTATCACCGCGTTTAAAGGTGTTCGTATTTCGTGCGACATGGTAGACAGGAACTCCGATTTGGCATGCGATGATTTTTCGGCTTTATCAATTGCCAGTTCCAGGTTTACGTTAAGCCTGATTTGATCTTCGCTGGTTTTTTTAAGTTGTAAAATATTTTTTAGAAAGGCATTATAAAAGTGATTATGAATATACACCATTATAATAAAGTTGGCAACTACACTAATAATAATGGTTGATTGCTCTATATGCTGTGGCCTTATTGAAATAATATATATATTACTATAGGCATAGATCATAAACAATAACACCGGAAGTAAATTAGCTAACGAGTACAATAAGCCCCAATTTTGCCCAAGCATATAAAAACTGAAGATAATGATCATCAGCACTAACTGAATAGACAGTATATCTACTTTCTGAAATATGATAAAGGCATCTATTAGGTTTATCATAGTACCCAAAATGAGCAGGATTTGAGCTACCAGCTTCCAATCACCCCTCCAGGTAAGGTATTTAAATAAACATGCTATAATAAGCATAATACCACCTGCCATAGTAACCAATGCAGGTTGGTTTAAGAACAAAACACTTAGTAAAATAGCACCTACAGTAAAAAAAACAAGAAACAAACCGTAATATAATAAACGAATACGAGCCTGTGTGAGCATAGATTGCTCATCAGACAAAATATTCTTAATTGAGAGGTTAAAAAAACCTGCTTCGTTACTCATTAGTTGGTGTTACTTGAATCTTAAAAAAGGTTATTAAATGCATTAATTTAATAAACCAATTGGTTAGGCATTAACTAATTTAACAATTAGCTAATGCCATTATGCAATTAATTTGCCAAAAACTGTAAACTGTCTTCTATTATTTTTAGTTTAACCTCGGCATCTGCCTTTTTTCTACGCTCATTATCAATAATTTCGGGCTTGGCATTGTTCACAAATTTCTCGTTAGAAAGTTTTGCATCAACCGATCTTAAAAATCCAAGCAGATAATCTTTATCCTTTAGCAAACGTAAACGTTCGGCCTCTGCATCCACATTACCTACTAACGGAATAAAAAATTCATCGGTAGATATGATGAAGTTAACCGCTCCGGCTATCTTATCATCGGTAAAACTGATATTGGCTATATTGCCCAGCTTGCTTATAACAGGCAAAAAGTTTTCGTAGTTAATTATTGATGCTTGCCTGATATAAAGATCGAGACTTTCTTTTGGGGATAACTGTTTGTTGTTACGTGTATTTCGTATTTCGGTTATTATTTGTTTAACTATTTCGCAGCTCGTTAACAATGAGGTATCTGCCTTTTCAATAACCGGGAGTTGCGCTACAATACAGCAGTCTTGAGGGGTACGCATACCAAACAGGTCATCGTGCCATAATTCTTCTGTTATAAAAGGCATAAACGGGTGCAGTACTTTCAACAGGTTTTCAAAAAAACCCACGGTAGCTTTGTAAGTTTCGGCATCTATAGGCTGCTGGTAAACCGGTTTTACCATTTCGAGGTACCAGGCACAAAAATCGTCCCATAACAGTTTGTACACCGCCATTATGGCTTCCGACAGGCGGTATTGATCAAACAGTTCGTCAATTTCGGCCAGGGCTTCATTAAAGCGGCTTTTAAACCAGCTGATAGCCGTAATGTTGATGTTGGGCAGGCTATCATCTGCCTCCCAGCCTTTTACCAGTTTAAAAGCATTCCATATTTTGTTGCCAAACCTGCTCCCTTGCTCGCAGTAACTTTCGTCGAACATGAGGTCGTTACCGGCAGGCGAGCACATGAGCATTCCTACACGTACGCCATCGGCACTATACTTTTTAATTAAATCTATCGGATCGGGAGAGTTACCCAGCGATTTCGACATTTTACGGCCCAGTTTATCGCGCACTATCCCGGTGAGGTACACATTTTTAAATGGCGCCTGGCCTTTAAATTCGTGCCCGGCCATAATCATACGCGCCACCCAAAAAAACAGGATCTCGGGTGCGGTAACCAGGTCGTTGGTAGGGTAATAATAATTGATGTCGGCATTATCAGGATCTTTAAAACCATCAAAAACGGATATTGGCCACAACCATGAGGAAAACCAGGTATCTACCACATCCTCGTCCTGGCGCAAATCGGCGGTGGTTAGTTGAGCGTGATTGGTTGAAAGCTTTGCAGCCTCTACCAGCGCTTCTTCGGCAGTTTTGGCTACTACGTATTCTCCATTAGGTAAGTACCAGGCAGGGATCTGCTGTCCCCACCATAGCTGGCGGCTAATGTTCCAATCGCGCACGTTCTCCATCCAGTGGCGGTAGGTGTTGATATATTTTTCGGGGATAAGCTTTACTTCGCCGTTCAGCACATAATTGAGCGCGGGCTTGGCCATTTCACTCATTTTACAAAACCACTGCATCGAAAGCTTAGGCTCTATAACCGCATCGGTACGTTCCGAAAACCCTATCTGCGATTTATAGTCCTCTATCTTTTCGAGCGAGCCGGCCTCATCCAACAGGATAGCGATTTTTTTGCGCGCGGCAAAACGGTCCTCACCAATGAGTATTCCGGCCTTTTCGTTTAGCGTACCATCGTCATTTAAAATATCAATAACGGGCAGGTGATGCTTTTGGCCCAGTTCGTAATCGTTCAAATCATGCGCCGGTGTTACCTTTAAGCAGCCTGTACCAAAATCCATGGTAACATACTCATCCAAAATAACCGGGATAGCACGGTTAATTAAAGGCACGTACACGGTTTTGCCATGCAGGTGCGTGTACCGTTCATCATTAGGGTTAATACAAATGGCACTATCGGCCATAATGGTTTCGGGGCGGGTGGTGGCAACGGTAATGTAGGGTGCGGGGTGAGGGGTGCCGGGTGCGTAATTTTCGCTACCCGATCCTAAATCCTCGCTCCCCTCAACTACATACCGTATATAATAAAGCTTCTGGTTTACTTCTTTACGGATAACTTCTTCGTCGCTTACGGCGGTAAGGCCTTTAGGGTCCCAGTTTACCATGCGTATGCCACGGTAGATCAGGCCTTTTTTGTAGAGGTGGATAAACGTATCGAGCACGGCTTCGCTCATATCGGGCTCCATGGTAAAACGGGTACGGTCCCAATCGCAGGAAGCACCTAATTTTTTCAGCTGTTCGAGGATGATGCCGCCGTATTTTTCTTTCCATTCCCAAGCATATTCTAAAAACTCAGGGCGTGTTAAATCGGTTTTGGCAATGCCGCGTTCTTTGAGCATGGCTACCACTTTGGCTTCGGTAGCAATACTGGCATGGTCGGTACCGGGTACCCAGCAGGCATTTTTACCTTTCATACGGGCGCGGCGTATCAGCACATCCTGTATGGTGTTATTAAGCATGTGGCCCATGTGCAATACACCGGTAACATTGGGTGGAGGAATAACTATAGTGTAGGGTTCGCGCTCATCGGGCACAGATTTAAAAAATCGGTGCTCCAACCAGTAGCTGTACCATTTATCTTCAACTTCGTTAAACTGATAGGTTTTTGAAATACTCATAGCCCGCAAAAATAACGTTTTGCAGTAATATGTTTGATAGTTAGGCACAAAGGAAAAATAAATATTAAATCATTTTCCCGAGTTATATAGTAACCTAACAATGTTGCTATGTCAAGTAAATTATATATGATCAGTCTCTGTTTTATATGCATATTATTGGGGGGTGTAAATTACACCTCATCCTTCCAGCAAGGTCCGCTTAATTCCCATCTCTAAACCCCGCAATTCTGCCAGCCCTTTTAAACGGCCAATAACCGAGTAACCGGGGTAGGTATTGTAATTGTAATCATCAAGCAGTTTATGCCCGTGATCGGGCCTCATAGGAATGGCAATATCTGTACGTCCGCTATCGGCACGCTTTTTTTGCTCAATGATAATGTTTTTCATTACCGCATACATATCGGTACTGCCGTTCAGGTGATCGGCCTCATAAAAGCTGCCGTCGGCTTCGCGTTGTACATTGCGCAGGTGTATAAAATGGATATGTTCGCCTAACCGATCCACAATGCCGGGCAGGTCATTTACTGGGTTTGCCCCTAACGAACCTGTGCAATAAGTTAAGCCGTTGCTGGGCGACGGGCAGGCATTTACTACATCTACCAAATCCTGCTCGGTAGAAACCACCCGTGGTAAGCCTAAAATAGAAAACGGCGGATCATCGGGGTGTACGCACATTTTGATGCCCAGTTTTTCGGCATCGGGTATAATGGCTTGTAAAAAGTAAGCCATGTTCTTTTTCAACACGGCCGAGTTAATATGCTCATACTTTTTAAGGTGTATTTTAAACTCTTCAATAGTAAACACATCATCGGTACCGGGCAAGCCGGCCATAACAATATTAGTTAGCTGCGTTTTTTCGCCGGCACTCAGGTTATCCAAATAAGCCTTGGCCGTTTGCTGTTGCTGGATCGTAAATTCCTGGTATGCTTCGGGACGCTCTAAAATATACAGATCAAATGCAGCCAAGGCCGGCGCATCATAACGCAATGCCGAAGCACCGTTCGGCAAGCGGTAATCCAGGTTAGTGCGGGTCCAGTCCAGCACGGGCATAAAATTGTAACACACTACACTTAAACCGGCCTGCGCCAAATTCTTTAATGTATTAATGTACTTTTCAATATAAGCATCGCGTTCACTGCCTGCTATCCTGATGCTTTCGTGAATGTTCACGCTTTCTACTACCGACCAGCGTAAACCGGCGGCTTCTATCATGGCTTTGCGCTTTTCAATTTCTTCCAGGCTCCACTCCTCCCCGGCCGGTATATGGTGCAGAGCGTTCACTATTCCGGTTGCACCTGTTTGGGTAATGGCCTGCAAAGTAACCGGGTCTGTTGTACCAAACCACCGAAAGGTTTGTTCAAGATTATTAATCATTTTCTGAAGTTTTTTTGAACTTTTATAAAGTTTATAGTATAGTTAATTAACCGTATTAATGCCCACAAAGTACACATCATTAGTATGCATTAAAAATATTTTCCTGCAACTTGCCCCAAGCTTTCACCCGCTATAATTTTGCCGATGATACCATAGCAACTTTACTATTTTGCCTAATGGCCCCCCTACATGGTTTCTTTTTAACTTTGAGGGCGGTTTCATGTCGAGATAAACCGCATAAGCATTATTAACCCGGTATCCTGTCTGGTAAACATTTGCCTTGTACTTACGAGATAGCAGATTTTTCAGTATTAAATTAATTAGCGGCTTGTTATTGGCAGTAATATCTCGCTTAATTCATAAAAGTATTAGCTTATTGTTGTTGTTTACCGTAGTGTAAAAAATCATACTGCAATTTATTTACTATTAACACTTTCAAATCTGCAAACTAATTCCCATAATTGCAATCGATTGTAATTTTTATATGTTTGAGAACTGATTATAAAATATGCTCTGAAGTTAATTGATTTTTACAGTTTTCGATTAAAAAATATTGCCATATATAATTGTTTACAAATGCCTTTTTAGGTAAATATGGGCTGTGTTTATTTTGCATACATAACAACTTATAGCTAATTATGCTAACTTTATGCTGATAAATACTGACAGCACATGAGTGATCCTGAAAAAGAAATTACGATATACGATATAGCAAAAAAGTTAAATATATCTGCAGCAACAGTAAGCCGTGGCCTAATGGATCATCCATCGGTAAACATAAATACTAAGCAAAGGGTTATGGAAGCTGCTAAAAGTATGGGTTACCGTTCTAATCATTTGGCGAGTAACCTACGCAAAAAGAAGAGTAATATTATTGGTATTATAGTAGGTAATTTGAATAGTAGTTTCATGTCTAACGTAATTGCCGGGGTAGAAAAAGTGCTAAGTGATGCCGGTTATAACCTTATTATCAGCCAATCGCTTGATAATATTGCAAAGGAAGTAAATATAGCCCAGGCCATGTATAACAACCGGGTAGATGGCTTACTGGTATCGCTGGCCTATGACACTGAAAATGCCGACCATTTTGAAAGTTTTGTAAAACGTGGTATCCCACTGGTTTATTTTGACAGGGTTTGGCCGCACCCAAAATGCCCGGGTATTGAAATTGATAACATAAAAGCGGCTTATGATATTACTACACATTTAATTAAACAAGGCTGTAAGCGTATTGCACATGTTACCGCTTATAAATTAAGCAGTGTAGCTGCCGATAGGTTTGCCGGCTACAAACAAGCTTTAACAGAAAATAATATTGCTTACGAAGAAGGCCTGACCATATTAACGCAACTCACCCTGCAGGCCGGCATTGAAACGGCACATACCATACTGGCAATGCCTAAGCGCCCTGATGGTATTTTTGTAACCAATGATGCCTGCGCTGTTAGCTGTATGCAGGAACTTAAAAGACATGACATACGCATACCCGAAGATATTGCTTTTGCCGGTTTTAATAACGATACCGAGGCCAGCATTATTGAACCAAACCTTACCACTGTAAATTATAAAGGTTACGACATGGGCGAAGTTGCAGCCAAAATTTTAATTAACCGCCTGAATAACAGCAATAACAATATACCATCTGATAATAGACTCATTCAGAAATCGGAACTCGTGATTAGGGAATCGTCTCTGAAAAAAAAGTAACTTTATATGAATAAACCTGCTGCCTGCATTATTCTTTTACTTTTTCTGTTCAATACTACAAACACTAAAGCCGAGGATGGATACCGTTTGTGGCTACGTTATAATAAGGTACAAAACGTTTCGCTTTACAATACCTACCGGCAGTCGGTTAAGCAGTTACAATTTAACGCTTCATCGCCTACCCTGTTAGCAGCTAAAAAAGAGCTTAACAATGGTTTGCAACTATTGCTAAACCTGCAACCAGCCCAGGTAAATAGTGTGGCAGCCAGTGGCACCTTAATTGCCGGCACACCACAAACCTCAAAAACTATTGCCCAATACAGTACCGAACTAAAGGCAGCAGGCACCGAAGGTTACTTTATTAAAACCGTAAATGTAAATGGTAAAAGCAGCATTGTAATAGGTGCCAACACCGATAAAGGTGTGCTTTACGGCGTATTCAACTTTTTAAAGTTGCTGCAAACAGGGCAAAGCATTCAGCTATTAGCCATTACCGAAAAACCAGAAATTAAATACCGCCTTTTAAACCATTGGGACAATTTAGACCGTACGGTTGAGCGTGGTTATGCAGGTTCATCTATCTGGAAATGGCACAAGCTACCCGGATATATTGACCCACGATATATTGATTATGCCCGCGCCAACGCCTCAATAGGCATAAATGGTGCCGTGGTAAACAATGTAAACGCCAGTGCTATATCACTTACTAAAGATTACCTCGTTAAAACTGCCGCATTAGCGCAGGTTTTTCGCACTTATGGTATCAAGATCTATCTAACCGCCAGGTTTAGTGCCCCTGTTGAAATTGGCGGATTAAAAACTGCCGACCCGCTGGATGCCAGCGTTCAAAAATGGTGGAAAGACAAGGCAGATGAAATTTACAGCTACATACCCGATTTTGGCGGGTTCATTGTAAAAGCAAACTCGGAAGGACAGCCTGGTCCGCAAACCTATAACCGCAACCATGCCGACGGCGCCAATATGCTAGCCGATGCCTTAAAACCGCATAATGGCATAGTAATGTGGCGTGCATTCGTCTATGACGATAAAGTGCCCGATGACCGCGCCAAACAAGCTTACAGCGAATTTAAACCGCTCGATGGGCAGTTTAGGAGCAATGTAATTGTACAAGTTAAAAATGGCGCTATTGATTTCCAACCACGCGAACCCTTTCATCCGCTTTTTGGTGCCATGCGTAAAACGCCAGTAATGATAGAATACCAGATTACGCAAGAATATTTAGGTTTTTCAACGCATTTGGTGTACCTGGCGCCCATGTTTAAAGAGGTGCTGGAATCAGACACTTATGCTAAAGGTAAGGGTTCAACCGTAGCTAAGGCCATTGATGGTGAGCTGGACAACCAAGCCTTTACGGGTATGGCTGGTGTAGCCAATATTGGTTCGGATGTGAACTGGTGCGGGCACCAGTTTGCGCAAGCTAATTGGTATGCTTTCGGGCGGCTGGCCTGGAACCCCGAACTCACCCCGGCTGCTATTGCCGATGAATGGCTCCGCATGACTTTCAGCACCGATAATAGTTTTGTAAACCCGGTTAAACAATTCATGCTCAGCTCGCGCGAAACCACGGTGGATTATATGACCCCGCTCGGCCTGCATCATATTATGGGCACCGGGGCGCATTATGGCCCCGCTCCGTGGGTTAACAACCTTAACCGCCCCGACTGGAACCCGGTGTACTACCACAAAGCTGATTCGGCCGGCATTGGTTTCGACCGCACTTCCAAGGGCAGTAACGCAGTAGCGCAATATTTCCCCGAAATACGCGATCAGTTAAACAACCCGGCAACTACGCCCGAAAAGTACCTGCTTTGGTTTCATCATGTAAGCTGGAATAAGCAGATGCCATCGGGCAAAACCCTGTGGCAGGAACTGGTCCATCATTATTACCGTGGTGTGGATTCGGTGAGGAACATGCAAAAAACCTGGAGCTTAATGCAGGGTAAAATTGATGATGCGCGTTTTAATGAAGTAAAACAATTAATGGCTATACAAGAGCAGGAAGCTGTTTGGTGGCGTAATGCTTGCGTGTTATATTTTCAAAGTTTTTCTAAAATGCCTATACCGGCAGGTTACGAAAAGCCAGAACATGACCTGGCTTACTATCGAAATCAAAAATTTTACTTTTTACCGGGTACCGGTGGTGCGCAATAATAGCTTATTCTTTTACAATATACCGGTTTAGTGCTCTGTATAAAGTTGGCTAATCCTTACTTTTGCCGCACATGACTGAGTTAATGAATAAATCGCCGCGCCACTTGCGCATCGGGTGTGCAGTTTTCTTTTTCATTTCAGGCTTTGGCTACTCTTCCTGGGCATCGCGCATACCAACCGTACAGCAGCATTTACATTTAAACGAAGCACAATTAGGCACTTTGTTATTTGCGCTTCCTATAGGCCTTATGTTTACTATGCCCATTACGGGGCGGTTATTGAGCTATTATACCAGCCGCAGCATTATGTTGTTTGGCGCGCTCATGTTTAATATAGTACTGTTTTTATTAGGATTAGGCACCGAGGCCTGGCAGTTCGCCATTATTCTATTCGGCTTTGGTTCGGCACGTAACCTGCTTAATTTATCGGTTAATGCGCAATCGGTTGGCGTACAATCACACTATACCAAATCGGTTATTACCACTTTTCACGGTATATGGAGTATGGCCGGTTTTGCCGGGGCTGCGGTGGGTTACCTTATGGTTCGTTTAAACATCGGTTTGTTTTATCATTTGGGTGCTATCAGCATATTACTTTGTTTGGCAGCTGTTTACTTTTATCCTTACACTTTTTACCAAAAACCCCATCCTGTTGAGCGTAAACCTTTTTTAATTTTACCCGATAAGTACATGCTTAAATTTGCCATTATATGCTTTGCCTGCATGGCCTGTGAAAATACTATGTATGATTGGAGCGCCATTTATTTTGACAAGGCCGTGCATGCAGGCAACGCTACGGCCACCGCCGCCTTTGTGGCTTATATGGTGGCCATGACCACGGGCCGTTTTTTAGGCGATAAACTGGTTGTAATTACCGGTATTAAAGCATTACTAAATTATAGTGGCTGGCTTATATTTTGCGGGTTGTTGTTAGCTGTTATATTACCCTACCCTGTTACGGCGGGCGCAGGTTTTATGCTGGTTGGCTTAGGTGTATCATGCGTGGTACCGTTGGTATTCAGCATAGCCGCAAAGTCGGCCAGGTTGAGCAACGGTGCGGCTATTGCCTCTATATCAACCATTGGTTACTTCGGCTTTTTGCTGGTGCCACCTCTGGTAGGTTATGTGGCCCAGGCAGCAGGGTTACGCTGGTCGTTCGGTATTATCGCTATGTTGGGCGGACTGATTGTTTGGATGGTGAGCAAGATCAAAGAAGAATAAACAGGAATCTTAATCCTCATATTCTTTTCATAAAACTTCATAAAACTTTAAAATATCAGGTTTTTCCTTATTTAATAAATATACTTCATCAAAAGAGAGTGTATAACTTTTTTTTTAACAAAAATCCAATACTTAATAAATAGATCAACCATTTCCGCGTTAGCAATTGCAGAGAAAAGCCCGTAGTGCAGCGTAGTGAAATGAGGGAACAGAAAGCGCGGTCCGCAGGCAACACAGCAATCATTTACTGAAACTGTATATTATTTTTTCGGGTCTACGGTTCTAACATGCCTTCTTCGGAAGAAGAATAAGTTAATAAAATAAGGAAGACTAACAATAAAAAAAGCGGCGACCTTAATGGGATCGCCGCCTTGGTATTTTATAATTATCGGTTACCAGAATAATGTGTACAAGGCAACCAATATACCGCAGATGAGTAACGAACCCACAGCAAATGAGTTGGAAGTTTTAAACATGCTGGCGTCCACATCCAAACCATTGGTTTTCTTACCCTGAGCGTGCTCAATGGTACTGATGATCCACATGGCTACGATACAGATAATGAATACAAAGCCCATACGATCAAGGAACGGTATTTCGTATAAACCCGTTTCCACGCTCTTGGTGGCAAAGCCTGTTGGGGCCAGAAAAGAAAGATCGGCAAACTGTGGCAGGAATTTGAAGAAGACCGAGAAGATAAACCCACCTATAGTTGCAAACAAAGCTGCACTTGAAGAGGCTTTTTTCCAGAAGAAACCCAAGATGAACATAGCGAAGATACCCGGAGACACGAAGCCTGTGTATTCCTGAATGTATTGGAAACCACCCTCTTTATCGATACCCAGGTACGGAGAAATAACAATACCTAATACCATGGCTACCACAACGGCAATTTTACCAACTACTACCAGTGTATGGTCGGGTGCATCGGGTCTGAGGCGTTTTTTGTAAATATCTAATGTAAAAATAGTAGCTATACTATTAGCCTTACCGGCTAATGAGGCTACTACCGCAGCAGTTAAGGCCGCGAAGGATAAGCCCTTAAAGCCCATTGGTAAAAGGTTTAACAGTACAGGGTATGCGTTATCGGCAACCACTTTACCGTCTTTCATCATTTCGGTATTGAAAACGTTTTGCTTAAACAAAATGTAAGCAGCAATACCCGGAATAACCACGATGATAGGCATCATTAATTTCAAGAAAGCGGCAAACAAAATACCACCACGGGCAGTTGGTAAATTTGCACCCAAAGCACGTTGCGTAATATACTGATTACAACCCCAGTAGTTAAGGTTTACAATCCACATACCACCTAATAATACCGTTAAACCGGGTAGGGCAGCATAATTGGTATCATCTTTTTTGAGGATCATGTGAAAGTGATCGTTAGCCTGAGTACCCATGATCTTTAAACCTTCGATAAGCCCTTGGGAGCCGTTTTTTTCGGCAACCATGGTAACGGCAATATAAGTGGTAACCAAGCCGCCCAAAATAAGGAAAAACACCTGGATAACATCGGTATAACCAATTACCTTCATACCACCTAAGGTGATAATTACTGCGAATATGGCCAGCATCCAGATGCATAACTGGAAGTTGACACCCGATATACTGCTTACTGCTAAAGCACCTAAATATAAAATTGAAGTTAAGTTAACTACCACATACAATAATAACCAGAAAACGGCCATAATCATGGCTACGGTACCATTATAACGCTGATGCAGGAACTGCGGCATGGTAAAGATTTTGTTTTTTAAATACACCGGTATAAAGAAAACAGCCACAATAACTAAGGTCAAAGCAGCCATCCACTCATAGGTAGATATTGCTAAACCAATTTTAAAACCCGAACCGCTCATGCCAATAAACTGCTCGGCAGATATATTGGAGGCAATTAATGAAGACCCGATAGCCCACCAGGTTAGCGAACCCTCGGCCAAAAAATAGTCTTTGGATGTAGCATCGGCATTGCGCTTGCGGCGGTACACCCACAGGCCATAAATGGCTACAATAAAAAAGTAAACTAAAAATACAACGTAATCTCCTGTAGATAATTTATTCATTTTTAAAAACGCTTAGGTAATTGGTATTAACTGGCAACAATTATATATTAAATATATCGGTTTATCAAATTTTCGGCGTTAATGTACTATAAGTATAGTCAATTATACACTTCTAATTAATGCTGTTGATTAAGGGCTTTTAAATGTTGCGTAACATAATTAAAAAACCATGTAATTGCGAGCCGTACTTTAGCAATTTTTGGCAAACAGGTAATTCAACGCTTAAAGATTGCCACATTGCTATCGTTCCTCGCAATAACATTTTAGCCTGTTAAACAGCTTTCAAATTGTTTAATGTTAAAGAAAAAGGCCTTCAAATCTTATTTGTAAGCCTTTTTCTAAGCTATAAATAGCTTGTTTATGAACAATATTATATGTAACGGTTTATTAAGTTTTCCAGGTATTCCTGTTTTCCACTAATGGTAGCAGGTTCGCCGTTCTCCAGTGCATAAGCTCTCAGATCTTCCAGGCTAAGTTTACCTTCCTCAAATTCCTTACCTTTTCCGCTATCGAACGAGGCATAACGATCAGTTACAATTTTAGTGTAATCTGATTTTTGTAAAATATTATCTGCTATAATTAAAGCACGTGCAAAAACATCGGCACCACCTACGTGAGCGTAAAACAAATCGGCCTTATCGGTAGAATTACGGCGGATCTTGGCATCAAAGTTAATGCCGCCGCCTTTTAGGCCACCGGCACGTAATAATACCATCATGTATTCGGTTACCTCGGTAATATCGTTAGGGAACTGATCGGTATCCCATCCGTTTTGTATATCGCCACGGTTGGCATCTAATGAACCCAATATGCCGTTGTCGGCAGCTACCTGCATTTCATGTTGGAAAGTATGACCGGCCAAAGTGGCGTGGTTAACTTCCAGATTTAATTTGAAGTCGTTCATCAGGTCGTATTTCTGCAAAAAGCTTAAGCAGGTTGCAGCATCATAATCGTACTGATGCTTGGTTGGCTCACATGGTTTAGGCTCTAAAAAAAAGTTACCGGTGAAACCGTTTTTACGTGCATAATCTTTTGAGGCATGTAAAAATTTAGCCAAATGTTCCTGCTCTCGTTTCATGTCGGTATTCAGCAGGCTCATGTAGCCTTCTCTGCCACCCCAAAAAACGTAATTTTCGCCGCCTAAGGCAATGGTGGCATCTAAAGCAGCTTTCACTTGTGCGGCACCATGCGTTAATACATGAAAATCGGGATTGGTTGATGCACCGTTCATGTAACGTTTGTGCGAGAACAGGTTGGCGGTTCCCCACAACAATTTTACGCCACTGGCAGCTTGTTTCTCCTTAGCATAATCAACCAAAGTTTGCAACCTGCGGTCGTTTTCGTTAATATCATTACCGTAATCAACTACGTCCACATCATGAAAACAGTAGTATGGTAAGCCCAGTTTGGTAAAAAACTCAAATGCAGCATCCATTTTGTCTTTAGCACGGTCAACTGCATCTGCTTTTTCATCCCAAGGAAAAACATGGGTAGCGCCACCGAAAGGATCGGCACCGTTACCATTAAAAGAATGCCAGTACGATACCGCAAATTTAAAATGGTCTTTTAACGTTTTACCCGCAACAACGCGGTTTTCATCATACCAGCGGTAGGCTAACGGATTATCGCTTTCCGGGCCTTCAAACTTAATCTGGTCTATACCTTTAAAATACTCTCTGTCTCCTGTAATTATACTTGCCATTATATGGTTATTAAGTTATTTGCTTTAAATTATTCTGTTGAATTACAAGTCTGTATTCCTAAGCTTGTGTTTTTGATGCTATTTATGCGTTTGCATCTTCAATAGCTTGCTCGGCAATCATCTGCTTATCCAGTAATATTTTCCACTCCTGGTAAACAGGTTCGAAATTATTGTTTTTACGCGGTTCAATTACCTGCACTTTTTCCATGCCTTTAAATGCTTCAGCCGGCGAAGTAAATATATTAGCGCCTATTCCTGCGCCCAAAGCCGCTCCTACGCTTCCGTCGTTATTATATAATTCAACCGGTACACCTGTTACGTTCACAAAAGTTTCGGCAAACAAATCACTCAGGAAAAGATTGGCTTTGCCCGCACGGATTACCGTAGGGTTCATGCCGTTCTCGCGCATAATATCCAACCCGTACCTAAACGCGCAGGCTATACCCTCTTGCACCGCACGGAAAATGTGTGCCTGCGAATGCAGGTTTAAATCTATATGATGAAAATGTACACCTACCAATTTGTTACCCAGCATACGCTCGGCACCGTTGCCAAAAGGTAATATGCGTAAACCACTGCTGCCTTCAGGAGCCTTGTTGGCCAGCTGATTCATTTCGGCATAGCTAATATTGCTGCCGAACAGGTTTTTAGCCCAACGGTTTAAGCTGCCCGTTCCGTTAATGCAAAGCAAAATACCTAAGCGTTTTTGTTCTTCCGCGTAGTTAACATGTGCAAATGTATTCACGCGCGATTGCGGATCATAGGCCAGTTTATCGCTCACGCCATAAATAACCCCCGATGTACCCGCCGTAGCGGCAACCTCACCCGGATTAAGTACATTTAGCGATAAAGCATTATTAGGCTGATCGCCCGCTTTATAAGCCACCGGGATACCGGCTTTAAGTTTGAGTTGAGCGGCAACCGCGGTGGTTAATGTTCCATGCAACGAAAACACCGGGTTTACAGTTGGGATCAGCGAGTTGCTAAAACCAAAAAAACGCATCACATCTTCTGAGAGGCCGTTCTCCACAAAATCGTAAAAGATCCCTTCGGATAAGGCGGATATGGAAGTGGTGACCTCACCGGTAAGTTTCATAGCAATGAAATCGCCGGGCAGCATAATTTTATCTATTCGCTCGTAAAGCTCAGGCTCGTTAGCTTTTACCCAGGCCAGTTTAGCGGCGGTAAAATTACCGGGCGAGTTCAACAGGTGCGAAAGGCATCTCTCCTCGCCTATGGCTTCAAAAGCTTTGTCGCCGTATTCCACAGCGCGGCTATCGCACCAAATAATACTGTTGCGCAATACCTGCTGATTTTTATCTACCAATACCAAACCATGCATCTGGTAGGCTATACCAATGGCGGCAATATCCTGCGAATTGTATTTACCTGAGGCATGGCATTTAGTAATAGCCTGCTCTGCCTGGTTCAACCACATATCGGGCGATTGCTCGGCCCAGCCCAACTGTAAAGAAATTATAGGAGACTCCGATTCGGGATATTGTGCTGAGGCCAAAGCTTTTTGAGATACGGCATCAACTACAGAAACCTTTACCGATGATGTGCCTATATCAATACCTAATAATAACATGCTTTGTGCTTATAAATTAAAATCAAAAATCGCTGGTAATTGTATGAATTGGTTTATTGCGGTAATTATAGTAAATTAAAATTGCAGGCTCTTTGCAATCGATTGTCAAATATAGTTTGATTTTAATTAGTTGCAATAGTTAGTGTAAAAAAAACACAATTAATTTATTATGCTGCAGATATTTAGTTTAGCATAAGTATGATATTATATAAATGACAGGATAATTAGCAGCTCTATTTACATTATTGCCAGTTTAAATTGGACATATTTTCTTTTTTAGATAAAATATTAATTTTAATTATAAATAAAATAAGTATATAAAGGGTTTTTTTATACTTAATGCCAAACATTTTTTCGCCAAAAACATTCTTTGAGGTATGAAAGTTAATAGTTTTCCAGGCAAACCTTATCCGCTTGGCGCCACCCCCGATAGTAAAGGCGTAAACTTTGCTATATATGCCAGCAACGCTACCAAAGTTGAACTTTGTTTATTTAAAACAGACGACGACGAGATTGAATTTATTAAGATCGATATTCCCGAACATACGCACCACATTTGGCATACCTATATTCCGCATTTAAAAGCCGGACAGCTATACGGTTACCGGGTTTACGGCCCATACGAACCAGAAAACGGCTTACGCTTTAATCCAAACAAATTATTGATCGACCCTTACGCTAAAGCTATTTCGGGAATTATAGACTGGCACGATTCGTTATTTGGGTACGACGTAACCAGCAACGAAAAAGACCTGAGTTTCAGCATAACCGATAGTGCTCCGTTTATACCCAAAAGCGTAGTAATTAATCCAAAATTTGATTGGGAAGGAGATTGTCCGCCCTGTATATCATACCACAATACCATTATATACGAGGCGCATATTAAAGGCTTTACCAAATTGCATCCCGGCATTCCTGAAGAAATTAGGGGTAGCTATGCCGCTATGAGCCACCCGGTTACCATCCAATATTTAAAAAAACTGGGTATTACTGCGGTAGAGCTGATGCCTATCCAGCATTTTGTGGCCGACAGGCATTTAGTTGAGCAAGGCCTTACCAATTACTGGGGCTACAATACCATAGGTTATTTTGCGCCCGATGCCCGTTATGCCAGCAGCGGAAAGTGCGGCGAGCAGGTAAACGAGTTTAAGCAAATGGTTAAGGAACTGCACAAAGCCGGTATTGAGGTGATATTGGATGTAGTTTATAACCACACCGCCGAAGGTAACCAATTGGGCCCCACACTATCGTTTAGAGGTATTGATAATGCAGGTTACTATCGCCTTACCGAAGACAAGCGTTATTACATGGATTATACGGGTACCGGTAATACGCTGAACGCTTACCTGCCTAACGTATTGCGTTTATTTATGGATAGCCTGCGGTATTGGATTACCGAAATGCACGTAGATGGCTTTCGCTTCGATTTGGCCTCTACCCTAGCGCGTGGCTTGCACGAAGTTGACCGCTTAGGCGCGTTCTTCGATATTATTCACCAGGATCCGATCATATCGCAGGTTAAGCTAATTGCTGAACCATGGGATATTGGCGAAGGTGGTTACCAGGTAGGTAAATTTCCGCAAGGATGGGGCGAGTGGAATGGTAAGTACCGCGATTGTGTACGCGATTACTGGCGCGGTGAACACAGTACCTTAGCCGAATTTGCACAGCGCCTTACCGGAAGCGCCGATTTGTACAAGGATGATTTCCGTAATCCTACAGCCAGTATAAACTTCATTACCGCGCACGATGGATTTACATTAAACGACCTGGTTACGTACAACGAAAAGCATAATTATGCCAACGGCGAAAATAATAACGATGGCGAAAGCCATAACCGCTCATGCAATTACGGCGTAGAAGGATCAACAGACGACGAAAATGTTAACCAGATCCGTGAGCAGCAAAAACGTAATTTTATAACCACGTTGTTCCTTTCGCAGGGAGTACCTATGCTGGTGGCAGGTGACGAAATGAGCCGTACGCAAGGTGGCAACAATAACGCTTATTGCCAGGATAACGAAATTTCATGGTTAGATTGGGAAAATGCCGACCAGGAACTGATAGACTTTACCAGCAAGTTGATCCATTTTCGCCGCAAGCACCCGGCTTTTAGCCGCAAGCGTTGGTTTCGCGGAGCACCTATTAGGGGGGTTGAAGATATTGCCTGGTTTTTACCCGAAGGCGATCAGTTAGGCGAACATCACTGGAACAATGATTTTGCTAAATCTTTAGCCGTTTTTATTAACGGACGTGCGTTGCGTACCCGTAACGAGGTTGGAGAGGCCATGATAGACGATGGCTTTTATGTGATATTTAACTCGCACTGGGAACCCGTGAAATACCAGTTGCCGGCAGAATTGTATGCCAAAAGTTGGACCAAAATTATTGATACCACCGGCCACCAGGTGGTAGACGAAGATACCTATGCAGCAGGAAGCCAGATCACAGTTGGCGGCCGCTCAGTTGTAGTACTGCATCACCCGGTAATTTACAATCAGCCTAATGACAGCAATTAATACCCGGCCCGGCGTTACGTTGAATAATGGCATGGCATCCGTATGGCTGTGGGCACCCGAGGCAAAAAGCGTTCGCATAAAATTGCAGCTAAGTGGTGCCGAATTACCTTTATCCGCAAAAAAATACGGATACTGGTATTTAAGCACCGCCGAACTGAAAAACGGCGACCGCTACCGTTTTTTGCTGGATGATCAAGCGCCCCTCCCCGACCCGGCATCGCTAAGTCAGCCCGGTGGTGTACATGAGGCTTCGGCTGTGGTAGATTTGGACGCTTTTGAGTGGGCTGATAGCAACTGGCAAAACCATGCGCTGGAAGATTACATTTTGTACGAGCTTCATACCGGCACCTTTACATCCGAAGGTAATTTTGCCGGTGTAGAAACCAAGTTGGATTACCTGGTTAGCCTGGGCATTACAGCTATTGAGATCATGCCGGTGGCACAGTTCCCGGGTGACCGCAACTGGGGATATGATGGTGTATTCCCTTATGCGGTTCAAAATTCATACGGAGGGGCTAAAGGCTTACAACAGTTGGTTAATGCGTGTCATCAAAAGGGCATAGCCGTTATATTAGATGTGGTGTACAATCACATTGGTCCCGAAGGCAACTACTTTAATGAGTACGGCCCTTACTTTACTGATAAGTATAACACCCCTTGGGGTAACGCGATAAACTTTGACGATGCCGGCTGCGATGCGGTACGACACTATTTTATAGAGAACGTACTGATGTGGTTCCGCAATTTTCATATTGATGCTTTGCGGATGGATGCGGTACATGCCGTAAAAGATTTTAGTCCGCAGCACATACTGGCCGAAATTAAAGCCAGGGTTGATGAGCTAATGGCCGAAACAGGCAGACAGCACTACCTGATTGTAGAGTGCGATCTGAATGATACCCGCTTTATCAATCCGCAGCAGAAAGCCGGTTTTGGTATGGATAGCCAGTGGATAGACGAGTTTCACCATGCACTACGCATTACCGCAGGCGGCGAGCAAACCGGCTATTACAGCGATTTTAACGGCATTGCCGACCTGGCCAAGTCCTATAACGATGCTTATGTGTACGATGGGCAATACTCCGAACACCGGCAAAAGTTTTTTGGCAGTAAGGCTGTGGATAACCTGGGTGACCAATTTGTGGTGTTCTCCCAAAACCACGACCAGGTGGGCAACCGCATGTTAGGTGAGCGCAGCAGCGAACTATTCAGTTTCG
The DNA here is from genome assembly GCF_042679325.1 of Mucilaginibacter terrae. Lineage (GTDB taxonomy): Bacteria > Bacteroidota > Bacteroidia > Sphingobacteriales > Sphingobacteriaceae > Mucilaginibacter > Mucilaginibacter terrae. The sequence continues at coordinate 536,212 of NZ_JBHTMJ010000003.1, read as the reverse complement.
AGATGCAGAAACTGATGGCTGGTGCCATACTTACGGCCCCGTTTTTACCCATGCTGTTTATGGGCGAAGAATACAGCGAAACTAACCGTTTTATGTATTTTGTAAGCCATACCAACCCTCAACTGGCCGAAGCCGTACGTAAAGGCCGCAAGGCGGAATTCGCGGCCTTTCATGCACAGGGTGAGGCACCCAACCCTATGGCCGAAAACACGTTTATGAACTCAAAACTGCAATGGAACTTGCCAGGTGAGGGCAAGCATCAAATTATGCTGAACTTTTACCGAGCGTTATTAGCCCTGCGTAAAAGCCTGCCGGCTTTACATCAACTTAACCGTAAGCTAACCCGGGCTGAATATAACCAACAACAGCAAACCTTAACATTGCACCGGGGACATGAAAGCGCAAGTATCACCGTTTTTATGAATTTTTCTAAAAAGGTACAGGCCATATCATACCCCGAAATAACTAACTTTAAAAAACTATTTAATTCGGCAGATAGTAGCTGGGGTGGCCCGTTAACAGTTAATGATACCACGGCATCTTTAGATAATATCCAGCCCGAATCATTTATCATATATACTGCTTAACACGTATGAATAACCCTGTTGCTACTTATCGCCTTCAATTTCATTCGGCCTTTACATTCGATGATTTTGAGCGTATGATATCTTATCTGCAAAAACTGGGTGTAAGTACTATTTACGCTTCACCGGTTTTTGAGGCAACGCCCGGTAGTACGCATGGTTACGATGGAGTAAATCCTCTCCAAATTAACCCGGAAATAGGTACAGATAAACAGTTGAGGGCTTTAAGTTCAAAGCTGAAAAACCTGGGGATAAACTGGCTACAGGATATTGTTCCCAATCACATGGGTTTCCATCAAAACAACCAGTGGTTAATGGATGTGCTCGAAAAAGGGAAACTCTCCTTTTACGCCAGTTTTTTTGATGCCGTATGGACAAGCCCGCTATTTAAAGATGAGCCCATGATGGTTCCTTTTTTAGGAAGCACTTTAGAAGAAATTGTAAATAACGGCGAGCTCCGTATAGCCTATTTGCCACAACAGGGATTGGTTTTGCAATACGCCGATAACGTTTACCCTATAAAAGCCGCTTCGTACGTTACAATATTACAGACCATCGGCGAATTGCCCAAGCAACTGGAAAGTATATTTAAACAAATTAATAGCTTACAAACCATTACGGAACCCGGGAGCTTCGCCCTTAAATGGACCGCTATTAAGCAAAAGCTGATTAAGGCTTTGAAAGATACGGAGGTGCAGCAATATATAGATACCCATATTGCTCATATCAATCAAAATAAAGAGCTGGTTTTTGAAGTAGCAAACCAACAGCATTACCGCTTATGCAGCTGGAAAGAAACCGATGAGGCTATGAACTATCGCCGTTTTTTTACGGTGAACAGTTTGATCTGTCTGAATATTCAGGATCAGGACGTGTTCGATCACTTTCATACGTACATTAAAAAACTAATTGATACAGGCATATTTCAAGGGCTGCGGATAGATCATATCGATGGATTGTATGATCCATCCTTATACGTCGAACAACTGCGCAAATTAGCCGGGGAAGACACCTACATAGTAGCCGAAAAGATTTTAGCAAGAGCCGAAGAGCTACCCACACAATGGCCTTTGCAAGGAACATCGGGTTATGATTATTTGGCTCAGCTCAACAACTTGTTTACCAACCAGGCTGCCGAAAAGCGGTTCACCAATTTTTACCAGCAACTTGTAAACGACGAGCAGCCAGTTCCCGAACAGATCAAACTAAAAAAGGCAGCCATACTATTGGAAAGTATGGGTGGAGAGCTGGATAACCTGTTTCAATTGTTTAAAAAACTTAAACTTACCGACCGTAAAATATTAGCAGGCTTAAAGCCCGAAATATTAAAAAAAGCCATTAGCCGCCTGCTTATCCTCTGCTCGGTTTACCGGTACTATGGCAACCGGCTGCCTTTGCAAAATGCAGAATATGATGCCATAAAATTATTATTTAAGCAAGCTAAAAAAGATAATACCGAGTTAAAGCCGGCACTTAACCTGTTAGAGATTGTACTGCTGGAGAAACCCAAATTGGGTAATGCCGATTACAACCAGCGCGTTTTGCAGTTTTACCAGCGTTTAATGCAGTTTAGCGGCCCCTTAATGGCCAAGGGTGTAGAGGATACACTGATGTACACCTATAACCGCTTTATTGGCCATAATGAAGTGGGCGATGCCCCTGAAGCCTTTGGTACCGGTGTTAAGCAGTTTCACCAATTAATGCAACAGCGGCAAAAAAACTGGCCGCTGGCTATTAACGGCACCTCTACCCACGACACTAAACGAGGCGAGGATGTTAGGGCGAGGATGAACGTACTAACCGACCTGTCGAAAACCTGGCTTAAAACAGTTAAGCAATGGCAAGAAATGAACGTGGGTTTGAAGGACAATCAAATGCCGGATGCCAATGATGAGTATTTTATATACCAAACCATAGTTGGCGCTTACCCAATGCCCGGCCAGCCCAAAGATAATTTCTCAAACCGTTTGCAGGAGTATTTAATCAAGGCCATGCGCGAGGCTAAAACCCACTCTAATTGGGCCGAGCCGAACGAGTACTATGAGCAAGCTACCCTAAAATTTGCCGCCGCACTGCTAAATAATGAAGGTGAATTTTTAAAATCATTTCAATCATTTCAACAAAAGATAGCCGACCAGGGCATTATTAACTCTTTAGCACAGGTACTCATCAAATTCACCTGCCCGGGTGTACCCGATGTTTACCAGGGCTGCGAACTTTGGGACTTCAGCTTAGTTGACCCCGATAACCGCCGCCCGGTTGATTATGCCTTGCGTACACAATTATTGGATGAAATTACCAGCAGTACGCAAAGCGTTACCGAACTCACCGAAGTACTTTGGAAAAACCGCTACAACGGCCAGATCAAACAATGGCTTACACAAAAGTTATTTACACAAAGGCGGCAGGCGGCCAATGTATTTACATACGGTAACTATATACCTTTACGGGTAAAAGGGGCTTATGAGGAATATATTATAGCCTATGCACGCCAGTATAAAAATGAATGGAGCATTACTGTTGCAGGATTACATTTAGCCGAATTGTGCTTAGACCAAGGCAAAAATATCTCCGGCTTAAAATGGAAAAACACACGGGTGATTCTTCCACCTGAGGCACCAGCTGCATGGCATAACCTGATATCTGGAACTGATGGAAAAGCTGACGAAAACAGTATTAAGGTAAAAGAGCTGTTTACTCAATTACCTTTTGCCCTGCTTAAGTTGCAACAACCCGAAAATAACCGGGGTGCAGGGATACTCATGCATATTACTTCCCTCCCATCGCCATTTGGTGTGGGCGATTTAGGCCCCGAAGCACATAACTTTGCTGACTTTTTGAGTCGTTCGGGGCAAAAATACTGGCAGTTACTGCCACTTAACCCTACCGGTGCCGAGCAAAACTATTCGCCATACAGTTCGGTAAGCAGCATGGCGGGTAATACCCTGCTAATTAGCCCCGAACAGTTGGTGGATGCCGGTTTAATAACCATAAGCGATTTAAAAGACTACCCGTTTACGGTGAACCAAAAGACCGATTATGCTATAGCACAACACAGCAAAGACAAACTACTCGGCCTCGCTTACCAAAACTTTAAAAAGGGAGGTTTTAATCCTTTAGGCCATAAATTTGAGCTTTTCTGTAAACAAGAAGCTTACTGGCTTGATGATTTTGCTTTATACGTTACCTTAAAACAATACCATAACAACGCCGCCTGGTACCAGTGGCCTACCGATTTTAAGCAGCGTAAACCAGCTGCCTTAAAACGATTCTCTATTCAGCATGATCTGGAAATTGAAGAGGTCAAATGGCTGCAGTTCATCTTTCAGCAACAATGGTTGACCTTAAAAAATTATTGCCGGGTAGTAAACGTGCAGTTATTTGGAGACTTACCTTTTTACGTAAGTCACGATTCGGTTGACGTATGGGCTAACCCCGATAGCTTTTACCTGGACAATGAGGGGCAAATGACCGGTATAGCCGGTGTACCGCCTGATTATTTTAACGCCGACGGGCAGCTTTGGGGAATGCCGGTTTACCGCTGGGAGGTAATGAAAGCACGGGGTTACGATTGGTGGATAGGCCGGTTGCGAAAAAATATGCAGTTATTCGATTTGCTCAGGCTCGACCATTTTAGAGCATTTTCGGCCTACTGGGAAGTGCCGGCTGGCGATGATACGGCAAAAAACGGTCGGTGGAAACCCGGACCTGGCAGCGATTTTTTTAGAGCCATTAAGATTGCCTTAGGTCATTTGCCATTTATAGCTGAAGATTTAGGTGATATTAACGCGCCTGTATTTGAACTGCGCGATGAGTTTGAATTTCCGGGTATGAAGGTATTACAGTTTGCCTTTGGTGATGAACTGCCCGACTCGTTATATATCCCTCACAACTACCAGGAAAATTACCTGGTTTATACCGGTACGCATGATAATAATACTACCGTTGGCTGGTTTAACCAGGATACCAGTAAACAGGTTCGCAAACAAATTGAGCAGTACACGGGCCAATCGGTTAAAACCAAGAACATTCATGATGTGCTTAGTCGTGTGGCTTATGCATCAACTGCAAAAATAGCCATACTACCCATGCAGGATGTATTAGGCCTTGATGAAACCGCCCGAATGAACAACCCGGCATCGGCTAAAAACAATTGGGACTGGCGGTTAGCAAAGCAATACCTTACTGCCGATATTGAAGAGAAGTTATTAGAGTGGGTAAAGTTGTACAACCGGGTTTAATTAATTTAAGCTGTAAGGCATAAACTATAAATCTGCGTTTTAAATCCTGGCGGCCTATTAAGGTGAAAGAATTTATCGATTGAACTATCAATTTGAGCCTTTCGAAGCATTTGTTGCTTTGTAAAGTGTTTACAGGCCCATCATAACATTATTAATACTTTCCTGCGCTATTTTACATAAAAGCCTACTTGGGTTCCATGTCATTAAGTTAAGGGATTTAATTATACTCCTTAGGAGCTACCTGTTGTAGCAAAAGTGGTAAGCATGCTTTTTGTACCTTGTAGAGGTTACGCTTAATAATTATTTAAGGGTAGCAACTGCGGCGCAAAAAATATTGGTCAATACAATTTATTAAAAAAACGTAACCTTAATGGGGGGGAACCTTAACTTAACTATGTTGCACTTGCGGTAGATAAGAGAACATTTTTATTTTAACTCACTCATTTGCAATAGTGATTAATATCGCATTGCGTTAGTGACACATAGCCTGTAAACCAAGAGAGACATGCCTTCAGCATGTCTCTCTTAATATTATTTAGCGTGCTCCAGCACAGGTTTGTTCGGCATTATAACCTTCACTTCCTTATGCGGCTTGTAGTAATTCTTCAGGAATTTATTTTTATCATCCTTATACTCCGTTACGCCGCCAATTAGGTGTAAAAACTTAATGTAAACCCAAGCCAGATCTACCTGGTGAGGTAAAAAGCCTGAACGGGCACTGTTAGGGTACAGGTGATGGTTATTATGCCATTCTCCGGCAACTATACCTGGCCAAAGCTGGTTAATCGACATATCCTTGCGGTTATAGTCGGTACCTTCCTGGCGTTTATCTTCACCCTTACCATGACCTTCATAGTTAAAAGTACGAACACCAACCGCCCAAAAACCGGCCGCACCAAATATGGTGCAAGCTAAGGCATGGCCGCCAATCATAAAAAACACCAGGTACCAAAAACCCCAGTTCAGCAATACGCCGCCAATGGTACGAACCGGATTAGCCAACGAACCCCATTTTAGGTATTGTTCATACGTGTTAGAAATTTGACCGGTATGTTTCATTAAAGTAACACAACGGTTATAACTTTTCTCATCCAAATTACGGGCAATAGGCTGATGATTAACATCGGCCAAAAAGCAGTACAAAAAGCCACCTTGCGCATTGTAAGGATCGCCAGGCTGATCTGATTTGGCATGATGCACATGGTGCGAGATCACATAAATTTCCTCCGGGATAATTTTAAGGGTAATATTTTGGGTAATAAACCGCCAAACCGGGTTACGAAACTTGTATGCCCTGTGGGTGCAGTACCTGTGGTACCAAACCGTACCGTGCGACCCCATCACCACCATGCTGTAAACAAAGGCTACCAGTACCAAATTAAAGCTGAAATATTTAAATACAAAAAAGCCTAAAGCTACTGATAATACCACAATCATCATCCAACTGGTGAACGAGAGCCAGTTTTTGCGATCTTTAAAAACATTAAGCCTGTTAAAAAATTCTTTAAAAATTTGTTTCGGGCTTGGCTTTGATAAGTTACCTTGTTCGTCTTTCCAGCCATAAGAAGGCTCTTGTAACACGCTATCAATAAATGTCATATATAAATATCAGTTTGCAATCAATTAATTGCTTGCAAGGTAACAAATTTATCAAACTATTTCTGTATATATTTACAACCTTGTGATGTAAAAAATGTTACAGTTATATGGAAGATTTTGGAATAACATTAGCCATTCACGGCCAGCAAATACCCGCAACCATACATCAGCGGGTTGAGGGAGATACCACACACTACGATATTACAACCGACGATTTTTCGGTAAGTATATATAAAGACACCCTATACACCTGGAAAGCGGATGACGATGCCGGTTTTAGCGCCGATGACATTCAGAGCTTTGGCGAGCAAATTAACAATTAGGGCCCCGGCCCAGCCCTCTAACCTCACCTAAGTCCTCTCCAAAGGAGAGGACTTAAAAAGAAATGCTTCGGCTCCCTCTCCTTTGGAGAGAGCTGGGGTGAGGACTAAGGTTGTATAAAACTACCATCGCCCCTGCGTTGTAGCTGGCGGCCATTGCGCGATGGAGAACCACTCCATTTTTGCAGGTTGGTACGTACGCTGAACATAAAGTATCGGCTGAGCGCGTTTGACAGGGTATTGGTGTAACCGTTATCATTGATAACCTGGTTGGTAAAATTATTTTGCTTTAAAACATCAAATGCCTGCAGCCTGAAGGTGAGGTTACGTTTGGCTAAAAAATTCTTTTCGATATAAGCATTAATAACTAATGGGTTGCTCGATGTATTTTGCTGTACATTGCCGCCTATGAAATTCTTGCTGGCATCGTAACCTACCGTAAGCGACCGCTCTTTCATAAAGTAAAAACGCCCATCTATAGCTATGGCTGTTCTTTGTAAATTTGTGGCTGATGTGCTACCTACCGTTATAAGTGATTTAGAAATGGTATAGGATACAAAAGGATTTATTTCTATCGACTCGTTAGGGTTGATTCTCGGGCCAAACCGCTGGTTGATATTCCAGCTTCTCACTACCGCATCACGATTACTGACCAATGTGTTGTTATAGGCATAGGTTGCACTTCCTAATAAAGATAAATTGTATTTACGGTCAGATAACTGCTTGGAGAAATTGTAATTGCTCCCTAAATTATACGATCCGCTTCGGTTTACATATCGGGTTATATTAATTCGTCCACCTTCAGTTTCAGGATCTGTAGCATAAGCGTTATTGGTTACAATTTGGTTGTTGGTGGTATTGCCAAAAACATTGACCAGTATGTTAATTTTTGAATTGGATAAGTAGTTACTGTATTGAGCAGTAATATTATGCCGGAAAGCCACTTTAAGGTCGGGGTTACCAACTATCCAGTTTTGCTGGTTAGATTTATCGGTTACGGGTTGTATTTGTGTAAACGTAGGCTCCGAAGGACTACCCGAATAATTAATATATGCACGTTGCTGCCTTGACCATACATACTGGAAACGCGCAATAGGTATAATAAAGAAATTATTACGGCTGGTAGAAGCACCGTTACCCTGGCTCACATTAACGCCGCTCAAATTTGTAGGTACAGCTGTAGCACCTAATGAATAATTGAATTTAGTGCCATTATACCTGTAATTTAAAGCCAGCCGTGTTTCAGTGAAAGAAAAGTTATAAATATTGTTCAGTAAACCGTTACGGTATGCAACCTGTTCGCCCGATGGGGTTATACTATCGGTTACGGCGTTGTTTTCATAAGCCCGGCGGTTTATTTGCCCGTTAAACTCAAATTGCGAGGTTGCCGACAGCGGTTCAACGTAAGTAAGGCTGGTCCTGAAGTTTTTAGTGATATTATCACGGGTTATTAAGCGGCTGGTGTACCTGGTGTTAAACACAGCACCTTCAGGAGTGTATATTATCCGATTGCTTTGCTGCTCGTTGTTAGCCTCCTGGTTTGAATGTGTATAATTAAGCTGTATGGATACATTACGCCTGGGTTTTTTAAAAATATGCTGATAGAACACTATACCACCAAAATTTGGTGAAGACGTATAATTAGTACCAGTACCGCTAATATCCTGAAACTGTAAGCCGGTTTCGTTACGAACCGAACTACTGATTGATAAATTGCTATTAGTAGAAATTGATGGCGTAACTCTTAAAAAGTTAGCACTATCAATACTGTATTCCATCTCAAAGCTAAAGTTGTGCTGTTTGCTGTTTCTACGGCTGTCGCTGTTGTTAGTAAAAATCAGGGTATCTGCCCTGCCGCTGTTTGCACCCGTTGTATCAGCATAATAGGATTGGCCGTAACTATTGTTAAGTGAGCGTACATCATTAAAGTTGTACCGGTAGTTCATATTCACCTCAAATTTCTTGCTCCACTGGTCGCGGTAGGTAAAGGTTGGGCTACCCGAAGTTGTTGTACCGCCACTACCCGAACTGCCGCTGTTACCATTGTTATTGCCACCGTTACGGCCACCATCGGCCCCGCCGGCTATACCGGTTGATGCTACACCGTTTACCGTATTATTTAAATTACCTATGATGCCTAAAACCTGATTACCATTAGTGCGCTGTAAAAAAACACGGCTTTCGTAACGCTCGTTGTTACCGCCTCCGGCATTTAGGCGGGCAATGTTGCCTACCGATTTATCGGCGCGGGTGGTGATGTTTAATACCTTTTGCGGGTCGCCGTCTTTAATACCCGTGCGCGCGGCCTGGTCGCCGTAATCGTCAACCACCTGTATTTTATCCACAATTTCGGCAGGCAGGTTTTTAATGGCCTGGGCCAAATCGCCGCCGGCATACTCTTTGCCGTTCAGTTTGGCACGGGTTACCTGCTGACCCTGGTGAGTTAAAGATCCATCGGTACCTACTTCCATACCTTCCATTTTTTTCAGCAATTCATCAACCGCCGCGTTGGGCCGCACTTTGTAATCGCTGGCCCGGTATTCAACGGTATCGGTTTTATAGGTGATGCTGGGTGTGCCATTTACTATTACAGCGTTTAACTGGTTGGCTTGCGAGTTAAGGATGATAGGGTCGAGCACTAAACGGGCTACAGCATCGTTATTCAGCATTTTTCTTATTAAGGGCTTGTAACCAATACTGCTAACGCTAATTACAAACGTAGCCGACTTTATATTCCTGAAAACAAAGATCCCATCGGTATTGGTAATGGTGGTAGCGCTGTCAGTTGCCCCAATCTTCAGTTTTACAGTAGCACCTATTACTACATTATCGGTACTGTCTTTTACAATTCCACTAACCTCGCGCAAAGGAACGGGGGGCTTAGCCGCTCCACCGCGGCCTGGTACCTGGGCAAAGAGCTTGCAGGTTAATAAAGTTAAAATAAGTATAGGTATAAGTTTCTTCATGTGTAAGGTTGTTTGTGAGTTATTAACAGAGACGTAACCACTGGTTAAGGTTTGGCCAGTTTATACTTACCCCAAAAATCGGTAGGTGTCATCAGTTCCATCATAGCTCCACCGCCAAAGCCGCCGCCACCGCCGTTTCCGCCGCCGCCGTTTCCGCCACCACCACCACCACCTTGACGGTTGCCGCCGCCTTCACGGTTACCAAAATTCATCTGGATGCCGTTCAATTTAAGATTGTAGGCCAGTTCGGTAGCTGAGCCGGCATTTAGTTGCAGTAATTTTAACGGCACCGCCAGTTCATAAAACAAGCTGCCGTGGGCATCGAAAGATATGGCTGTTTTAACACCAAAAGTATTATAAATAGATATCAGTGTATCGGTAATTTCCTTAATGCCGGTAATGCTTAACTCTTTCATACCGGCAACTGCCTGCTTGCGGCTTTCTACCAGGGCAGCAGTATCAACTCCCCCCTCCTGGCGGCCACGGCCACCCATACGGGCACGTCCACCACCCGAGGTTACCACAGGATAGGTAATTACAGCTGCATCTTTTTCTTTCTTTTTCCCCTCTTTATTAATGGTGAAAGTTAAGCCACCGCCTAAAAGCTTGTTAATATTAGTTTGATCGGTTGTAGTAATGGCCAGGTATAAATTATTGGCATCGTTGGCCAGCGTATAACGTAGTGTTGTGCCTTTGTTATAAGCCGGCAACTCTTTCCATTCGGTATGTTTACCATCTATTTTGATGCCTGCAGGTGCCTTTACCCCGGCGGCTATGTCTGCATTTTTTTGGGCGAAAGTGCCGCTTGTACCTAACAGGCAAAAACCAATTGCGTAGCAAATATTTAATATCAGACCATTGAACTGCATAAACTGTATATTTTAAATTTATATTGATAATAAAACACTGAGTATGACACCAGCTTTTACTATTGGTTTATATTGGGACGCACATTATTTACACTCCTAAGCTTGCTTGTTTTGTGCTTACCAAATTTAGTGGTATGCACCCAATAAATTAAAAAGTTATAAGTAATAAATTCAATACAAACACATATTCGCAAAGTTGTTACAAACATATTATTAGGATACGATGATTGGGTAACCATCATATATCAACAATAATTATACATTTAGGTTAACAAACTATTTGCAGCTGCACTGCGTTAAAAAATAAATACGATCAAAAAAACCTCGCACCAATTGTTAATATTGCACATTACATATTTACATGCTGAAAAATATATTATATGTTGCCCTGCTATTTATAGGACACTACTCGTTTGCACAAGAAACAGTTGAACGTAACCGTAAACTCACACCACAGGTAGATGAGAAATACCAAGTGCTTAAAACCGATTATGCAGTAATGCAGGGCACCTACGCTGCATACCTTAAAAAAACACTCATTGCTGCCGGACGTTATGAAAATAATAAGAAAACCGGTATCTGGACTTTTTTCAACATTAAAGGGGTAGTTTGCCAACGATATGATTATAGCAAAGAGCACCTGATATATGAAGCTCCTGAAGACAGTACCTCGGGTGTTAGGTATGTTGTAGATGATTCGCTTAAAAACGAGTTTAAGTTTTACAAACCGGTACGCATAGGCGGACGCTATTACGGCTATTTAAAATATATTAATTTAATACGGTTACCTGTAGATCTGACTAATTTGAGTAACGAAACTGTAGGTGCAGCTATGGAACTGCTGGTAAGTCCGGGTGGCCGCCTGGCCGAATTCAAAATAAGGTTGAGGAATTATAACAATAAAGACCCGGAAGGCGGTATTGTGCTTAATGTTAACCTGAATTTAATGGATGAGGAAGACAAATTATTTATAGGTGCGAAGCTAAACGATATACCTGTACCGGTACGAATTATAATACCGGTGTACTTTTATAAAATGAACCAGGTTAGGCTATAAACAACAAAAGAGCCGCTTCAGATAGGTGAAGTGCGGCTCTTTATGTTTAAACGATTATGTTTAATGACTGTGATGACCATCGGCACCATGTGCGTGGCCGTGAGACAGTTCCTCAGGATTAGCCGGACGAACATTAATAATCTCACCTTTAAAATGTAATTGCTGACCAGCCATCGGGTGATTCAAATCCACAATAACCGAATCTTCAACCACCGATACAACTTGGCCCTGAAAACGGTTACCCTCATTGTCCTGTAGGGGTAGTATAGAACCAACTTCGGGCGTATCGGTACCTTCAAACATTTCTTTAGGCAAATTAGCCACGGCTTCGTCATTATACTCACCATAAGCATCTTCTGCACTCAATTGAAAGTCGAAGTTATCACCTGTCGAAAGCGTACTTAAATGATCTTCAAACTTAGGCAACATCTGGCCTGCGCCATACAAAAACGTTAATGGCTGCTCCTGGGTTGCACTCTCAACCAAAGCTTCTGTGCCGTCTTCCTGGTTAACATACAAATCGTAGGTTAACGATACGACGTGTTGTGATTCAATCTTCATTGGATAATAATTTTAATATAAAAAGCTAAGAAAGCGCAATTTGTTTTAAGGCTTCCGTTACCGAGTTAGCCGGCAACCCGCAGGTTTTGTTTTTACAGATAAATATACGCGTTTGTGCCGATACACGATTTTGCAGCAAAGGTAAGTTTTCCTGATTACCGCCCAACATAATTTTGTTAGGAATGTAAGTTTGCTCCAGCTCCTTACGTGTGGTTTCCGCATCGTCTCCTGTTACAGCTACCTCATATAAACCGGTTATTTCTTCGAGCAAAAGCAAACACCAATTGCTGTACGATGACCCGTACTTCACCATATAAGGCATCACATTGCGCAATAACTGAGCCGATATTTCTTCGTATTGCTGATCCTCCAACAGCATCCCCAATTTTTTAAGGTTACGCGCCATTACCGAATTTGAAGAGGAGATCACGCCATCCATAATTTCGGTTTTACGGGCAATCAATTGTTCATCGTCGTTAGCCGTATAATAAAACATGCCTTCGGCCTCGTCATAATAATAAGTAATGGCATTGTTAGCCAGTTCGCGGGCAACATCCAGCCACTGCTTATCAAAAGTAACTTCGTAAAGGGCTATAAGCGCATCAATTACATTGGCGTAATCATCTAAAAAGGCAACCTGTTTTGTTTCCAGGTGAACATCCTTTTTATAAATACGGGCCAGGCGGTTGTGGCTATTGATCAGTTTTTGTTGGATAAATTTCGCATTGTTCAATGCCAAATGTAAATAGCTGTCTTTATTAAACGTGCGATAAGCCTCACAAACTCCTTTAAGCATCAACCCGTTCCACGAAGCGAGGATCTTATTATCCAATCCCGGGCGGATACGGCTACTCCGAGCTTCAAATACTTTTGCTTTTGCATCGGCTATTTTGCTTTGCAGTTCTTCAATACTCAGTCCTAATTGTTGAGCCAGAATATCATCCTGTTCTTTCCTGAAAAAGATATTGGTTTGCTCCTCTTCCCAATTACCATCTTCGGTAACATGGTAATAAATACAGAATACATCCGCATCATCACCTAAAATTTCTTCTACTTCGCTTTTAGAAAAAGTATAAAACTTACCCTCCACTCCTTCGCTATCGGCATCCAAAGCCGAATAAAAACCAAAATCGGGTGACATCAGTTCCCGCTCTACAAAACTTACGGTTTCCTCAACCACGTTTCGGTACAACGGGTCGGGGTTCCATACATAAGCTTCGGCGTACAGGCTCACCAGCTGTGCGTTGTCATATAACATTTTTTCAAAATGCGGCACATGCCATCTACCATCAACCGAATAGCGGGCAAAGCCGCCACCTATATGATCGTAAATACCACCGAAAGCCATTTTATTCAATGTTAGCTTAGCAAGTTGTGCAATGCTTTCTTCGTTGGTTAAATGAGCATAGCGCATTAAAAACAGCCAGTTATTAGGCATCGGGAACTTGGGCGCACGCCCCGAACCTCCTTCTGTATCGTCCAAATACTTTTTCCAGTTAGCTACAATGGTTTCCAGGTCACTTAACTGATACTCCGGCTGCTCCGTTATTAAATCTACCGTTTCGTATTGCTGGATTCCCTCGGTTAAGCGTACGGCATATTCAATGGCTTCATCAGGACGGTTATGATAGAAATCGGCCAAGCTCATTAATATGTTCATCCAATCGGCTTTGGGGTAATAGGTACCGCCGTATATAGGCCGCTGATCGGGCAGGCAAATGCAATTTAACGGCCAGCCGCCACGGTTAGTCATTAATTGTACGGCACTCATGTAAATCTGGTCTACATCGGGGCGTTCTTCCCTATCCACCTTAATACAAACAAAGTGTTCGTTCATTAAGTTGGCTACCATTTCGTCTTCAAAGCTTTCATGCTCCATTACATGGCACCAATGGCAGGCCGAATAACCAATGCTCACTAAAATAAGCTTGTTCTCGTCTTTAGCCTTTTGTAGGGCCTCGGTACCCCAGGGGTACCAGTCTACCGGATTATGGGCATGTTGCAGTAAATATGGTGATGCAGAGTTAGCGAGGCGATTCATTTCTTAATTTAGGATTTCGAATATTTAATTTCGAATTTAGTGGATGTAAAAACTTGGGAACTAAGCTAAATTAATCTCTTAAATTGCACAATCCCCTGTTGCATCGGTACAATACAGTATTAATCATAAATGATGGTATTTGTTTGGTATAATCAATTCAATGTTTGCCCTTCCCTTTTACCTTTCCGTCCCAAAAAACCTTTCGCCTTTATCCTTTCTGCTTTCGGCCTAAAACTTTAATTTCGCAGTTTAAAGAAAAGAGGAAAAGATTTTGGATTATTTAGAGGGATTGAATCAGCAGCAAAGGGCTGCCGCAGAGCAAATAAACGGCCCTGTGATGATTATTGCCGGTGCAGGTTCGGGTAAAACGCGGGTTATAACTTACCGTGTGGCGCACCTGGTACATACTGGTGTTGATGCCTTTAACATATTAGTGCTCACGTTTACCAATAAGGCCGCTAAAGAAATGCGCGAGCGTATAATTAAAGTGGTAGGCCCTGAAGCTAAAAATGTATGGATGGGTACCTTTCACTCGGTATTCGCTAAAATTCTGCGGGTTGAAGGTACCAAAATTGGATATCCCAGCAACTTTACCATATATGATACCGACGACAGCAAAAGCGTTTTACGTGCGGTATTAAAGGAGATGAACCTGGACGATAAGCTGTACAGTCCAAATTATGTTTACAACCGCATTTCTGCCGCAAAAAATAACCTGGTATCGTGGGCGGAGTACCAGCAAAACGAGCAGATCCAGTCGGATGATCACGCTAACGGCCGAGGCCATTTAGGCAAGGTTTACGAAATGTATGCCAGCCGTTGCTTTAAATCGGGGGCGATGGATTTTGATGATCTGCTGTTTCAAACCAACCGCTTGTTAAAAGAACATACCGACGTACTTTACAAATACCAAAACAAGTTTAAATACCTGATGGTGGATGAGTACCAGGATACTAACTTTTCGCAATACCTCATTGTGAAAAAGCTGGCGGCCATTAATGAAAACATTTGTGTAGTGGGCGATGATGCGCAGAGTATCTACGCTTTCCGTGGGGCAAACATCCAAAATATATTAAATTTTGAAAAGGATTACCCTGATCTGAAAGTTTTCAAACTGGAGCAAAATTACCGGTCGACCCAAAATATTGTGAATGTTGCCAACAGCATTATCTCCAACAATAAAGAGCAGCTTAAAAAAAATGTTTTTTCGGAGAAAGACCACGGCGATAAGATCAAGGTAAACCGGGCCTTCAGCGATAACGAGGAGGGTAAAACGGTGGCCGAAGCTATTATGCAGGAGCGCAGCAACACCGGGCAAAAGTGGAACGATTTTGCCATTTTGTACCGTACCAACGCCCAATCGCGCTCTATGGAGGAGGCTTTACGCAAACTGAATATCCCATACAAAATTTACGGCGGATTATCCTTTTATCAGCGTAAGGAAATCAAAGATCTGATAGCCTATTTCAGGCTAACCTTTAACCCTAACGACGAGGAAGCACTGAAACGTGTGATTAATTACCCGCGCCGGGGTATTGGCGATACTACCGTTGATCGTATTATACTGAGCGCCGGTCAGCATGATACCACCTTGTGGGAAGTGGTTAAAGAACCTGCCAAGTTTTTAGATGGAAGAATTTCGGCCAACGTAGGTGTTTTTTCTACACTGATCCAAAGTTTCCAGCTGATTACCAAAACGTTATCTGCTTATGATGCCGCGCTGCATATTGCCCAGCATTCGGGTCTGTTAAAAGACCTGTACGAAGATAAATCGGTAGAAGGTTTGAACCGTTATGAAAACATACAGGAGCTACTGAACGGTATCAAAGAGTTTTCGGAACGGGAGGACATTGAGGAACGCACCCTGGATGTATTTATGCAGGATGTAGCACTATTAACTAACGATGATAACGATAAAAACCCTAATGCCGATACCGTTTCTTTAATGACCATTCACTCATCTAAAGGATTGGAGTTTCCTAACGTGTTTGTAGTAGGGTTAGAAGAAAACCTTTTCCCCTCACAAATGTCGCTCAACTCACGTACCGACCTGGAAGAAGAACGCCGCTTGTTTTACGTAGCCGTTACCCGTGCCGAAAACAAGCTGACCATAAGTTACGCTACATCACGCTTTAAATTTGGTACGCTCATAAATTGTGAGCCCAGCCGATTTTTGGATGAGATTGATGCGCAGTACCTGGAGCTGGATTTTAAAGCCAAACCCCAAACCGGCAACCCATTCTTCGACGATGAACGCAAGGCCTGGGGCCGCAATGCCGATACCTTCTCGAAGCCTAAAGCTGCACCGGCTGCGGGTAAGCCTCCGGTAAAAACAACATCGTTGCTGGCCAAAGCCCATGTACCGTCCGAAGGCTTCGCCCCTTCCGATACCTCCAAGCTACAAGTGGGTATGGAAGTAGAGCACGAGCGCTTTGGATATGGAAAGGTGATTAACACAGAAGGCAATAAGCCCGATATTAAGGCAACTATATTTTTTAAGGAAATTGGACAAAAACAATTGCTTCTCAAATTTGCCAAGCTGCGTATTGTGGAGTAATATTTAGGGCTTATATAAATACGTATATCAAAAGTCAGCTCAAACAACTGGCTGTTTTGGCAAATATTGTTAAGTGTATAAATTACATTAAGCACGAAATACACATACATCGTTTCAAACAAATCTGTTAACAATAAGGCAACTACCTCAACAATTAATACATATTATCTCAATGTGAGTAATAGGCTATGTAAATATTACCCATATATTGGGGAATATTTTCAACAAATTTAACTAATAAGTATCTTATAAACCCTTTAACAGGCTCAAAAGAGCTATTTTAATTGGTGGCATTACCTTTGAATATTTGCTTATACACCCTTTTCCCTAATTGGTGTTTAAACAAAGTTTATGAGTCCATTAATTAACAACAAAGCTGTCAATTCGGTTGGCAACAACATTCGTACATTACGCCACCAACGCAACTGGAGCCAGGAAGATATTGCTAATCGGTTAGGCATCTCCATTCCTGCATTTTCAAAAATTGAAACCGGTATTACCGATGTCAATTTATCACGCCTGGAGCAAATTGCCAATATTTACGAGATAAGTGTGGTACAATTGCTGGGTTTAGGTTTAACCGAAACTGAAAAGCAATACTCGAGCATGAGTGCGGCGCAAAAAAAGCTAACCGACCGTGAAACTGAAATTGCTGATTTGCAACGCAAGGTTATTGAACTGTACGAAGAATTACATAACAGGAAATCCGTTGCCGTATAAATACGTGTCCTGTTTAATTTTATTGACACTATTGTTGCCTAATTAAGATAACAATTACCTTATGTACCCTTTGCCGCAACATTTGATTAAACGTTAGGTTAATTACGTTTACTAATAATCAATTATTGCGGCATTCTGTTTTTTCAAACGCTAACCGGCAATTTTGGAGTAATAATTGTAATTAAACACTTGTATATATAACAAGTTAAAAATGAATTATTTGCTATCCACATCTCCCGACGCCGCTGTAAAATTAGGCACCATCCACGACCCGGATACCAAACTAAAGGTAACTGTGATCGATCTATTGAAATCGAAATTTAAACCGCGTAAAGGAGAGGTACGATTTTTTGTTACTTCGGGTAAAGAAACCCTTGCATTTGAAACACAGGGGTACCGCAAGCATCGTGAACTATTAATTTTAGAGATGGTAGCCTGGTATTGTGTTTATCTTGGTTTACTTGAAGCGCAAATACACTCAAGCTTACCCTTATTAAAACTTGCTTAAATTCTGTTTATTAAACATTGATTTAAAACCCTCCTCTTTGAGGGTTATGAAGCATATCGCTCATATCAATAATTTTATCATCAATTTCCGAAACGCATTTAATCATCATTTGAATACATTCTTCCTGGCTTACCAGGCCTTCCTGCTCCAAATTCATTAAACCCTTTAAGGTGGCTATAGGACCTCTTACCTGGTGAGACAAATGAGACGAATACTCTGACAGCTTTTTATTTTTAAGCTGCAAATCCTTGGTACGTTCATCAATAATCTCCTCTAAATGATGATTGATACGATCGAGATTATCTTTCTGAATAGAAATTTCGGTATTAAGTTCGGTTAGTTTTTTATTGGTATCTGCCTTGCGTTTAACATTACTAAATAACAACACAATTACCAAAACTAAAAAAGCAGCTAATATGATAGTGCCTATAACAATGCTGCGATCATATTTCTGCCTCAACATAATTTGTTCATTCTTCCGGCTCAATTCTTCCTGGCGGTACTTGGCCTGGTATAAGCTCAGCGCTGCCGAATTACGCGATTTGTAATTGATACTATCTTGTTTGTATATGGTTTGCAGGTAATTCAGGGCTTGTTCAAAGTTCTTTCTTTTAAGTTCGAGCTGGTAAGAGGCTATTTGATAATTATGGCGCATATCCTCATTATTTACCAATTCGGTGTAAGCTTTGCCTTCAGTTAAACTTGCTTCTGCCTGTTTAAAATTTTCTTCAGCAATAAAAATTTCAGATAGGGTAAAATTTATTTGCGAAATAGACTGATTCAAATCCAGCGCTTTGGCCTGTTCCAAAGCCTTATACAAATACTGTTTGGCTTTAATTTTGTTGCCTATGGTTGAATATATTACACCAAGATTTTGCAATACTGTGACTGTAAGATCGGGGTTATTCAGCTTCTTTATAAGCTCGTAACTTTCACTGTAATAAGCTAATGATTTGTTATAATTTTTTTGCAACTGGTTTAGGTTACCAAAATTCAAATATATTGAAGCCAACAGGTTTTGATCATTAATATTGGCTGATTTGTATTGATCTTTAGCCATATTTAAATATTCGGAACACTTATCGTAATCAATTTCTTGATATAACGAGCTAATATTCAAGTATATCCTGATCTCACCTATACTACTTCCTAACTCCTTAAATACAGCCAACGCCAATAAGTAATTATCAATAGCTCTTTCTCCGTTGCCTAAATAACGTTCACCAAGTCCCTTAACCCTATATGCATCAGCTAAGCCCTTTTTAAAACCAATTTTTTGTGCCAGCATTAAGGCCTTGTCTGCATATTTAATTGTTTGCTTAGCATCAGTTAAGCGCATATCAAAACCCCGGATGTTTAAATTTATAACTTCCGTTGAATCTTGACTGGGCTTTAAATTAATGTATGTGTAGGCTGAACAATTTAAACAAATGAAAACAAGAAATAAGCAAGTAAAAATCTTCTTCATTAAAACTGTATTACGATAAATCGTATCAAATGTTATAAAGATAACGAGATGCAAGTCAAAATTTCTCAAAAAAAATATTTTTATTTTTTTTGTTTAACAAAAAACTTAATTACATTTGCAGTGTTACTTTATATAACAAACATAATTTACTATTAAACAAATTTTTATGAAAAAGATTCTATTCATTGCAGCTCTTTTATTTTCTACCGGAATGATCTCTTCTTGTACTAAAGATAACGTATCTCCAACAACTGAAACTGTGGCAGGAAATCCCGATGATGATGGCGAAAGTGGTGGTGGTTTAGGTACAGGTGATGGTGGCATTGACCGTCCTGTTAAAAAACCGTAATTATTTTCTGTTCTAAAATCTCATTGTTGATTTTCAAAATTTTAATATTGGTATCATGAAAAAAATATTTATTGCTTCGGCTATATTTATTACTTCGGGGAGTTTAATTACTTTAAGCAAAGCTAACCAGGTTAAACCCTCTATTACAGCTGCATCTACAATTGCTGCATCAGTTAAATTAGCCGAAGCTAAAGCTGTACTTAGTAAAGCCAATACCAGAAATTTAAAAAGCAATTTAGGTACCGCCGATGGTGGTATATAACTAAATTGTATTTGTTTACAGTGAGATAAATTGAACAAAACTTAAGCTATATAGCTATGATTAATAGCTTTAAAGTTAATTATTATTTAATTGCAATACAACTATAGGCTACTGCTATAGGCTTAACATATTTTTAATATAAGCTTATAATATAGCAGTTGTTAGTTTATAAATTTTAACATAATTGCTGCTTTTGTAGTGTTGATGTGCTAATTTGCTTGAAGATAAATTATATATATTTGCTTTTTTTTAGCAATATATTATGCAAATCATCAGACAGTACATTGAAGATCATAAGCAGCGTTTGCTGGACGAGTTGTTTGAGTTGCTGCGCTTTCCGTCGGTTAGTGCCGATCCGAAGTACAGAGCCGATGTTTTAAACACGGCCAATTACACAGCAAAGAAACTGCGCGAAGCTGGCGCCGATAATGTGGAAGTTTGCCAAACGGCCGGCTACCCAATTGTTTATGGCGAAAAGATAATTGACAGTACAAAGCCTACGGTTTTGGTTTACGGACATTACGATGTTCAACCGCCAGATCCGTTAGAGTTATGGAAAACACCGCCATTTGAACCTACGGTTCGCGATGGTAAAATTTATGCCCGTGGTGCCTGCGACGACAAAGGTCAGTTTTACATGCATGTAAAGGCCTTTGAACTCATGATGCAGACTAACACCCTGCCCTGCAATATCAAGTTTATGATAGAGGGCGAGGAAGAAGTTGGCTCCAACAACCTGGGAATATTTGTTAAAGAAAATAAAGAGCGGTTAAAAGCCGATGTGGTTCTGATCTCCGATACCTCGATGATCAGTATGGAAACGCCTTCACTCGAAACCGGCCTGCGTGGCTTGTCATACCTTGAAGTGGAGGTAGTTGGTCCTAACCGCGATCTGCACTCGGGTGTTTACGGTGGAGCGGTAGCCAACCCTGCCACTATACTGGCCAAAATGATAGCTTCGTTACACAATGAAGATAATCAGGTTAACATTCCAGGCTTTTATAACGATGTAGTGGACTTAACCGATGATGAGCGTAAAGCTTTAAATTCGGCCCCCTATAATGAAGAAGAATACAAGAAAGACCTGGATATTACGGAGGTATGGGGCGAAAAGGGTTACTCTACCATGGAGCGCACCGGCACACGCCCTACCTTAGAGGTAAATGGTATTTGGGGCGGTTACATTGGCGAAGGTGCCAAAACCGTACTGCCTTCAAAGGCCAATGCCAAAATATCTATGCGATTGGTACCTAACCAAAGCTCCGAAAGAATCACGGCATTATTCACCGAGCATTTTGCCCGCATTGCTCCTCCCTATGTAAAGGTAAAGGTTACTCCTCATCATGGTGGCGAACCTGTTGTTACACCTACCGATAGTGTAGCCTACAAAGCAGCTCAAAAAGCCATCAGTGAAGCTTTTGGGGTTGATCCTATTCCAACACGTGGCGGCGGAAGCATACCTATCGTAGCACTATTTGAAGCTGAATTAGGCATCAAAACCGTTTTAATGGGTTTTGGGCTCGATAGTGATGCGCTACACTCTCCTAACGAAAAATACGATATTTACAATTACTACAAAGGCATAGAAACCATTCCATTGTTTTATAAGCACTATACCGAACTCAGTAAATAAGTTAATTTATACCGAAAAGCGTTTATATGATCATCAATTGATAGTTATGTAAACGCTTTTTTTGTTGTACTCTTATTGATGCAACTACAAACTAATCTGCAATTTTAGTCCAGGTTAGGTAATCATATAAATATCACCATCCGTGGTTAATTCCCAGTACTCATCGCTCCCACCTCTAAAGGTGTGAAACTTTATCTGTTGAATATTGTGGTATGCATCGTTAATTATCCATCGTATGGATTGGTTTAATAAGGTTACCTCATCAATTTCATAGAGCACACTCCTGTTGGTTGCGGTACCTAAATTACTTTTTACGCGTGTTTTTAAGGTGTACCATTGGTCTCTATTCTGGTTAACACTTTGTTTGCCAAAGCTGTCACCACAATCGGCGGGCATATCTTGTAATATACATGGGCGAAAGTACGGGTTATCAGTACCCAGCTTTACCAATATTAAAGCCGAAACCAACCTTGCCGCCTTTGCTCCATTCAAAACCGGCGCCGAAACCTACTTTTAAGGTGAGTTCATATTCCCTACCATTCGGGTTAGATATTAAAAAACTCAGTTCTGCGTACGCTAAGCTCCTTAAATAAACATTGTTTCATTAAATCTTTCCAGCATAAATGATATTGTATAAGCGTTATTTTACACAAGCATTGCGCTAATACTTTTGTTATACCGCCGCTCATCGTTATCATTGTTGTAAATATAATCCTGTATGTTTTCCGAACCTTCGTATCTGGCTGCGCGCATGGTAGCAGTAACCATAGAAAATCATTTTGCCGAACACCTGGCTGTTGCCCGCGAACTTGGCGAAAAGGATTTGGCTTCGGCATTAGACGCTAATATTATTGAAGCGGTAATTGACATTGCCTTTTGGGCCAGTTTACGCCGCGAAGAAGGACATTCTCCCAGTATATCCCTGGCATTGCTCCGACCCGATCAGGCAGGAAAACCTCTGATTTTTGGTCAGCGTTTACGTTTGACTCCACATAACCTGGTTAAGCTGGCTCCTGCCGTTGAGCAACCCGGCATCCATTTAGGGGTTTGGCACGAAAACGATGAGCTGTATATATGGGGAACTACCCATACCGTACCCGGCATTTGCTTTGTGTTAGAAGTGGTAGAACCCGGTTTACTGGTTATTAAACATCGCCGCCTGGCCGGCTTCGGCAAATTTGTGAACATTGCTGTTTTACAAGGCGACCAGATCAAAGTACTCGACGAAAAATCGATGGGGATAGCAGAATGCCCGGCATTACTGGCATCGCTCATGAATATGTCGCTGCCCTCGTTCATGGGCGAATCCTTCAACGTGCTGTTGCAATTGGCCGCGGCCGTGCGCATACATCGCCGTGGTGGTTTGGTTTTAATCGTTCCCCCAAATTCAAGCGATTGGGAAAGATCCATTGTTCAACCCATTAAATATATTGTTACCCCACCCTATACCGTTATTGCCGATTTGATGGCGCATAGCGAACAGGAAAAAGATACATTTGAATGGCAGGAATCGCTATTGCAGGCTATTGATATTATTGGCGGCTTTACCGCGGTAGATGGTGCCACGGTAATTACCCAGCAATATGATTTGCTGGCTTTTGGTGCTAAAGTAACCCGCTCTGATACCAGCGTACCGGTTGGACAAATTATTATTACCGAACCTGTTGCCGGTGTGCAAGCCAGCCGTGTTCATCCGGCACAAAACGGGGGCACCAGGCATTTGGCCGCAGCCCAGTTTGTACACGACCAGCATGATGCCATAGCACTGGTAGCCTCACAAGACGGCCAGTTTACGGTATTTGCCTGGTCGGAAAAATTGCAAACGGTACACGCCCACCGTATTGATGTTTTGTTATTGTAAACAAAATATAATTGCAAAATTAATTCTTACGCTAAAGCATTATATAATACCTCGACCGGGTGCCATGCTCTTATTGCCGCCCCGTCTTTAATTTGGTGACGGCAGCTGGTGCCGGTGGCCGCTATAATTACATCTGCTGGTTGATTGCGAACTGCCGGCAATAATACCAATTCGGCTATTTGCATAGATAAGTCATAATGTTCCTTTTCGTACCCAAATGAACCGGCCATACCGCAGCAGCCGGATGGAATGGTTTCTACCGTATAATTTGCAGGAAATGACAAGATCTGTTGTGAAGCTCCCAAATCCGACCAAGCCTTTTGCTGGCAATGCCCATGCAGCATAATGTGCTTTTTTTCGGCAGTAAACTGATTGGGGTTTATGTTCCCTTTTATGAATTCATTGGCTAAAAACTCATCTATTAAAAAAGTATGAGCAGCCAGGTGCCGGGCGTCGGCCAATTGGTTATCCTCCACCAGGTCCACATACTCATCACGAAAAGTTAATATAGCCGATGGCTCAATGCCGATGAGTGGTGTATGTGTAGAGATCAATTGACTTAACAACGTTACATTACGGCTGGCTATTTTCCTGGCCTCACGAAGTAAGCCCTTGGAGATATGCGCCCGGCCGCTTTCAAAATGTTCGGGGATGAGTACCTCATAGCCCAGCTTCTCGAGCAATAAAATAGCTTTAATGCCTACCTCCGTATCCTGGTAATTGGTAAATTCATCACAAAAAAGGTACACCTTTTTTGCCTTTGTACCTACATTTACTTGATGCTGTTTAAACCATTTAATTAACGTAATACGATGTAATGTTGGCATGGAACGTTGGGTAGCAAAACCGGCAACTTTTTTAATCAGCTTACTCACAACACTATTAGTTATTGCAAAATTATATAAGCCCGGTAAAAGCGAACCTATTTGAGCTAAACGGGCATAATTGGCAACTAACCTTGACCGAAAAGGTATGCCGTTAGCATCCTGGTAATGCTGCAAAAATTCGGCTTTGAGTTTGGCCATGTCCACGTTAGATGGGCATTCGGATTTACAGCCTTTGCAACTGATGCACAAGTCCATCACTTCCTTAATTTCGGGATGATTAAAACGGTTTACCTGATCTGAACTGGTCAGAAACGTGCGTAAAATATTTGCCCTTGCCCGTGTGGTATCTTTTTCGTTTCGGGTAGCCATGTAGGATGGGCACATAGTACCTCCCATCAGGTGCGATTTGCGGCAATCGCCCGAACCATTACACTGCTCTACATGCTGCAATACATCCTGGCCGGGATAACGGAAAACGGTTTTAAAAGCAGGTGTTTGCTGCCCCGGCTGGTAGCGTAGCATGGTATTCATAGGCGGCGTATCTACAATTTTACCGGGGTTAAAAATGTGCTGCGGGTCCCAGGTTTGTTTGATCTCTTTAAGCAACTGATAGTTTTTCGTGCCTATCATCTGCTCAATAAATTCACCCCGCAACCTGCCGTCGCCATGTTCACCGCTTAAAGAGCCGTTATACCGTTTAACCAGCGCGGCAATCTCTTGCGCAATTACCCGGAACAAGTGGTTGCCTTCAGCAGTTTTCAAATTAATGATTGGCCGTAAATGTAACTCACCCGAACCGGCATGGGCATAATGCACGGCATACAAACCGTACCGGGTTAGAATCTCATTAAAATTGCGAATGTAAGCTGGCAAATCTTCTACAGCAACGGCGGTATCTTCTATTACCGCAACGGCTTTTTCATCACCGGGCAAATTACTTAATAAACCTAAACCAGCTTTTCGTAATGTCCATATCTTTTGCGTATCGTTGCCAAACAACAACGGAAAATGGTAGCCTAAATTTGCCGAACGCATTTCTGCTTCTACTTGCTCGGCTATAGCGGTGACTTCTTTCCTGCTATTACGTGCATATTCCACCACCAATATAGCACCCGGATCACCCTGCACAAAGAAGCGGTTTTGGCGCTGCTCCATATTGTCTCTGGTACAATCAAGTATATAATGATCGATGAGTTCACTAGCACTGGGTACATATTTCAGCGCTATAAGGTTAGCGCGAAGAGCTTCGTCAACCGTGTTAAAATGTACGCAGAGTAAGCCAACCTCTTTGGGCGGCAAAGGCACTACATTCAGTTTGATCTCAGTGGTAAAGGCCAACGTTCCCTCTGACCCGGCCAGGAGCTTACAAAAATTAAAGTCTGAACCGCCAGCGGTAAAAGGTGCCGTATCCAGTAGCATGTCAATCGCATACCCGGTATTCCGGCGTGCAATCGTTTTATTCGGAAATCCCTTCCTGATTTCTACCTGATTTTCATAATTGCTTAACTGACTTCTTATTGACCGGTAAATATTAGCCTCCAATGTATCGCCTGAACATTTGGCAATAAACTCATCAAAACTTAAAGCTTTGACCACCACATCCGAGCCATCGCTTAAAATTACTTTTACCTCCAGCGTATGCTCACGTGTGCTTTTGTAGATGATGGAATTAGAACCACAAGAGTTATTCCCTACCATACCCCCTATCATGGCCCGGTTAGCGGTAGAGGTTTCGGGACCGAAGAAAAGGCCATGTGGTTTCAGAAAGCGGTTCAGTTCATCGCGCACTACGCCCGGCTGCACGCGCACCCATCTTTCGGCTACATTAAGTTCTATTATCTGCGTAAAATGTTTAGATACATCAACCACAATGCCTTTGCCCACCACTTGCCCCGCCAGCGATGTACCCGCAGTACGCGGAATAAGCGATGTGCCTTGTTCGCGTGCAAAAGTAATCAGTTTTTTAAGGTCTTCGTTTGACCGTGGAATGGCAACTGCAAGGGGCATTTCGGCATAGGCCGAGGCATCGGTTGCATACAGCGTACGCATGGTTTTATCGGCGTAAAATTCGCCTTCCAATTTTGCGGCCAGTTGCTTTAATTTTTCCTCCATTAAAATCAGGACCTGGTTTGCCCGGTATAAGTGCTTTCAAAAATCTTATCGGCATTATTGGTTTCAAACCCGTCTCTACGGTGCTCTGTTTGTAGCTGCTCAACCGGCAAATGTGCAAATTGAGGTAGCACTCCCCTTTCGGCAAACTCCACATAGCTACCGGCAATACGCATGGTTTCGACACCGGCAAAGGTAGCTTCCTGCATTTCGGCCACGGTACTGCTTTGGCTTAAAAGCCCATCACCGCTAATCTTAATCTTACCGCCCGATGTATTTAGCTTAATACCCAATCCTTCAACAAATTGATTAAACCCTGCCAGTTTATTATACCCTTCCTTTAAAGCATGAACGCTAATGGTGTAGTGGTTTAAATAGTAGCGGTTGTATATAACCCATGCCGCGTATTCGCTTTCTTCCAGCAAGTCGGTGTAATCTTTTCTGGTGGGCAGTTGCCAAAGTGATTGGTGGAAAAACTCACCTATTTGCTGACCATTGTTAAGGTCGAGTGCATCTACCGGGTCGGCGGTGATATGATTTGTATATTGATGGATGATGTATTGGGCTTTATCGGATAGTTCGGTAACCACCAACTCACTCATAAAAATGCGCGGATAGGCTTGGGTTGGGGGCGCGTACCAGTAGGCGTTAAGCTTTTTGCCTTCAAAATAATAGTAATCGCGTTTGGTATAACCGTGATGCAAAAAGATCTTCTCAAATGATTGGATACCCAGATAAGGTACGCCCAGGGTACGAAAGGCGATATGATCGTTCACAATTTCTTGCTGCGAACTCACTATACCACGATCGATCATGGCTTGGGTGATTTTTTTTACGGCCGGTACTTTTTCCTGGTACCGTTCAAAAAGCATATTCAAAAAAATATCTAGAGGGGTATGCCGTGTAAAATTCATATTGAGCAAGTAAAGCTTTTAACCGAGTATCAAAAATAATCAAAAAATAAAGCTTTTATACATGCGGTGCCGTTGGCATGATTAAATAATTTTGCTCGTTGAATGAGTTATACCTTATTACATTTCGGCCAGTTTAGTTTTAACGGCTTCCATGAGCCACATGGGCGTTGAGGTAGCCCCGCAAATGCCAATGCGCTGGTTAGGCGTAAACCACTCCCTTCTGAGGTCTTGAATTGCTGATACGAAATAGGTTTGGGGATTAGCTTCTTTACAAACCGCGTAAAGCATTTTTCCGTTAGATGATTTGGAACCGGATACGAATATGATGATGTCATAAGCAGCGGCAAATGACCTTAATTCCTCGTCGCGGTTGGATACCTGCCTGCAAATGGTATCTTTCAGATCTACCTTTACACCAGTGGTTTCAATGGCATCCCTAATGCGGTACAACTCGGCAGTGCTTTTAGTAGTTTGGCTGTACAAAGTTATTTCCTGCGGAAAACGGTGCGATCTCATTTCTTCATAGCTACCAAATACAACTGCTTCGTTATTGGTTTGCCCTTTTAAGCCTATTACTTCGGCATGGCCTTCTTTACCAAAAATGTAAACCGGCTTCCGTTCATCATAGGTACGTTTAATGCGGTTTTGAAGTTTGAGTACCACCGGGCAAGAGGCATCTATTAGTTGAATATTGTTTTGAAGCGCGGTTTGATAGGTAGAAGGCGGTTCGCCATGGGCACGGATAAGTACCTTTTCGTTAGTGAGCGATCTGTAAAATCCGTAATCGATAATACGTAACCCCCGTTCCTGTAAACGGTGTACTTCTTCATCATTATGAACAATATCGCCAAGGCAGTACAAATAGCCCTGTTCATTTAAAATTTCTTCGGCCATTTCAATGGCATAAACCACACCAAAACAAAATCCCGAATTATTGTCAATATCAATTTTTAAACTGAGCATAGTTAGCAAATCGTATCAATATACAATTACGAACTAAAATAGTTTAATTAGAATAGATTTGGACTATAAATTTAATTTATTTTTCAAAGCCAAGCAGATGCTCCTTAGTAAGGATGCTTTTGCTTTCGTAAATATGGTAATGAAAATTCTCCAGCTTTTGAAGCAGGTGCTGGAGCATCAGCTTTTCGGATAGTGTTAAATTGCCACTTACCATTTTGCCCACGTGGTTCATATCATTAAAAACCGTGTAAAGTAACTCTTTGCCTTTAGGGGTTATGGCAATACGCTTGCCGCGCTTGTCTTTGTCATCATTCCACTGCTCTACCAGTTCGGCTGTTAATAAACGGCGGATCACCTCGGTGCCCGATGTTTTTTCCTGGAGATTACGGTTAATGAGATCACCTTTCGACATATCATCATGTGTAAGCAGTATAGCCAGGCAGGTAAAATCTTCGGCTGTTTGCAATGGTGTGCCTTCTAAAGCTTTTTTGATGTATGATTTAGCGTAGCGGCTCATGTAAACGAACAGCCGGGCTATGCTGTTATCAATTTGATAGGCCTGGGCTTGTGCTTGTTCTTCATTTTCACCAAAACGTATATCAGGGTTAATTTCAGAAGGTGCCTGCGGATTTAAATTGTTGACCAAAAAACCGGCAAAACTTTGCATAGAAAGATCGGCTTGAGAGCTTTCCTGCTCAAACTGCTCTACCAGTGTTAATAATTGATGCACCAATTCGTATGATTTCATTTAAGGGGCTAAGCTGATTTGTTTGTTATTGTTTACTATAACGTAACAATTTGTAACTATTATGTTAATTTTTCTGCAAAAAGTTTACAAATATATGATAACTATCCGGGTATTAAACAAGTAAAAATACGTTAAGCAGGCTTTAAGGCCTCAAATAGTTGTATAAAAAACCAGGCTTATTTATTTACTTTCGTTGCTATTAATTACATCTCAACATATATGAACCGTAATAATTTAATAACCGCCATAGCAATGATGTTAATTTTCAGCGCATGTGATAATAAGCCTAAAAATCAGGAAGCAAAGCAATCTGCCCCGGTGGCAGTACCGGCACCTGTTCAAAAAGCTACAGGAAAACTGGTTGGTGTATGGTATGATGAACTCATTAAATCGGATAAGGGCGAACAAATTGCATACGTGGTGATATCAAAAGACAAACAGTTTTTTATACAGGCCATTGCATTTCCAGGAACCAAGCTTGTTGTAAGCGATGTACCTGAGATAGACCCATCGGCCACGGAATTGACGAAGACCACGAATGGCTACGTAAATATTAATAATAATGCTGAACTGTACAAGGTAGATAAAGCCGGCAACCTGCTCATTTATGACCAGGGAGAATTAGTAATGACATGCAAAAAAGTGATGTAAATTATGGCTGATCAAATCACTATTATCAAAATAAGCTAAACCTCAGCAACCTGCTGAAGACCTGTATTTGACAATTACTAAAATTCAAAGGCTCCGATGGTAGGTGCACCGCTTTTTGCACGCAAACGACCGGCAAAATCAGTTTTGCTATAAATGGAATTATGCCCACGCTTTTCAGCCGGACTATTTGGTTTTAAACTAAAATTGGCTTTGAGTCCTCTTACCGGATCTATAAAACCGGGGTCTTTACCGTTAATACATGAAGCACTTGATACATTTACGATGGCCTTATTAGGATAGGTGATATTAAAATGTAGGTTGTTTTGGTAAGTGAGGTTGGTGTTTTGATAATTAGAATTGATTACCGCCAAAGAATCGGCCACCATAATATTATTTACGATCTTATTATCGTTACTTACCCCGGTTAAAATTTGCCCCGGGTTAAAGCCGGGTGTACGCGAGTTACAGTACGCTGTGTTATTGATAATATCAACATGATCGCTTTGAAAGGCATGAATACCGGTGCCACCATTATACCAACAAATATTATTCTCAATTAAGGTGCGGCTTTTGTATTCTCCTAATTTTGATCCGTTTTGTTTATTTCTGAAGTCATCCACTATAATACCGTTGCCATCGTAAATCTTACACATTTTTATCCATGGTACAAGCGACCAGTTATTATAACATTTATTTTTCCTGATAATATTATGGTAACCTTTAGCATAATCATAATTCCAAAACTGGTAAAACGCTATGCCGCTTGTACCAAATAAAGTGTACCAACTGGTATTATAAACAATATTCTCTTCTACGGTTACATAATCGCACTGCGATGCACCTATGCCCCCACCGCCACAATCGTGTACCAGGTTTCTGGCAATTACAATATGATGCGAGCGTTTATTCTTTTTACTTTCAATTACAATAGCGTTACCGTTATAACGCGGATCGAGTTTCCCCTTTTTATTATTACAACTTTGAGGCTGTTTAAGCGCATTAGCTAATTTTACTTTGGCATTGTTACCAATTACTTCAAAACCAATTACTTTCACATAGCTTACGCCGTTACTTATGGCAATACCGGCCCAACCATTAAAGCGTATTACCGGTTTATGACCAGGATAATTGATATATACAATGTACTTATCTTTTTTTCCGCTCTTTAGAACATTAAGCACATTACATGCAGCACAATCATTAGTATAGGTGCCGTTCATTACAAAAACAGTATCACCCGCTTTGGTTAGGCCGGCAGCTTGCTGTATGTTTTTTTTAGGCTTCAAAGTACTTAACCCGTCAAACTTTTCATTGCCGGTTTTACTATTTACATAATAATTTTTTGAGTGTGCGCTTAAGCTTATTGTAATAAATAATAATAAATAAAATAACTTCATATTAAAAATATAACATCATACGAATATCATTATTAACAATATTTCAATTTTTTTGTGTTAAAAAACACTTTGGCATTAAAGTTGACCAAGGGAGTGAACCTGCTTCACAAGTTAAAAAGGAAATTTCTCCTTAAATAAGCATAAACATTAAATGCCCATAGTATTAATTTTTGTAACTGCATTTATTAAACAGTTAATTTTTGTGCCTAACAAAATCTTATTTAAGTTATTGCTTAAAACTAATATTTGTAATACTTACTTACACGCATTGTAAACAAATACATTACTTATACGGCTATGTAAAGTTTATACTTTTTTCAATCATATAATAAATAAACAAATTATAACTATTAACATCTACATCCATGAATGCAAAAAACAGTACCTGCTCAACACAAAATTTAAAATTCTTTATATTATTACTAACGGTAACAGCAATTTTTTCTTCTTGCGCCTCTTACAAAAAAATACCATACTTTCAGGATCTCGACCGCTCTAAGGTTACTACCGAAGATATTACCAATATGTCTTCTTTAACCATTCAGCCAGAAGATCAGATATCCATTAGTGTTACCAGTTTAAACCAGGATGCGGCGAATGTATTTACCAACAATATTCAAAATTCGGGCACTAATGCAGAAAACCCGGTTTACGGATATGTAGTAAACTCAAACGGCGAGGTTACTTTACCGTTATTAGGCGTGGTTAAAGTTAGCGGACTATCGAGCACACAATTAGCCGTTCAATTGCAACAGCAACTGCTATCATACTTGAGCAAACCTAATGTATCGGTTAAAATAGTGAATTTTAAAGTAGCTGTTTTAGGTGATGTATTACGCCCCAACATATACCGAAGCACCAGCGACAGGCTAACCATTACTGAAGCTTTAAGCTTAGCCGGCGATTTAAATGTTACCGCTAAACGCGATGACATTACCTTAGTTAGAGAGATCAATGGTAAAAGAACTTATATTCCTATCGATCTAACTTCTAAAAACTTATTCCAATCGCCTTATTTTTACATGAAATCTAACGATTTATTATTTGTACAGCCAGGCAAACTTAAATTAGCTACGGTTGATACCGGATACCGTAATGCCAGCTTAATTATATCGGCCTTATCGTTAATTGCCATTGCCGTTTCATTATTTACTAACTAAGTATGACTAACAGGCAGCCAACAGATCATAATAAAGCCGATAGACACCAGTTTTCAGATTTGAAAACCGTATTAAACAAATACTTTTATCACTGGCCGCTTTTTGTTCTGTGCTTAATTATTGCTTTGGCAGGTGCTTACATCTACCTTCAAAATGCTACCCCCGCTTACGAGGTTAGTGCCA
This sequence comes from Mucilaginibacter terrae, assembly GCF_042679325.1. GTDB lineage: Bacteria > Bacteroidota > Bacteroidia > Sphingobacteriales > Sphingobacteriaceae > Mucilaginibacter > Mucilaginibacter terrae. Next base: position 503,664 of record NZ_JBHTMJ010000003.1, on the reverse strand, counting down.
CCATATTGGTAAAAGACGAAAAGAAATCGCCGCAAGATAAAGCCGCATTACCAGAGCTGGAGCAATCCAGCTCTCCTAAAAACGCAGAATCGGAAATTGAAATCTTACGTTCAAAAAACCTGGTAAGCCGGGTGGTTAACAATTTACAATTGTGGACCAGCTACAAAACCAAACAAGGTTTTAAAACCAAGGATTTATACGAAACCACACCGTTTAAATTTGTACTACTTCGAAAAGGCGTTATAAACGGCGACAAATTAGAAGTATTAATTACAGACAAAAACCATTTTGAGGTGGAAAACCTGGGTGGTAAAAAACAAACTGTTACTTTTAATCAATCATTTAAAAACGGTTTAGGCACCTGGCTGCTGAAACCCACCAATTTACTCGATCAGTACGTGGGATCTACCATAACGGTAGCCCTTAACGATCCTGAAATGGTGAGTAATGAGTACTTAAAGGCTTTAGATGCCCACCTGCTGGATAAGCTTGCGCCTACTATTGGTTTATTTATTACCGATGAAGTGCCGCAACGTGGTAAAGACTTTTTAAATAGTTTAATTACAGCTTATAACGAAGCCGCATCCGACGAGCAAAAACGAACTACCAAAAGTACCATTGATTTTATAGACCGAAGGCTGGCATCGCTTACCGGAGAACTAAGCAGTGCCGAAAAGCAGGTAGAAGGTTACCGGAGCAGCCAGGGATTAACTGATATAAATTCACAGGCTAAAGTTTATTTGGAGAACGTACAGGCTAACGATAGCAAACTTAACGAGGTAAACGTTCAGTTGAATGTTATTGCGGGTATTGAGCAGTACGTTAACTCCTCTGCAAATAATGCTAACGCGCCTGCTACTATAGGTATAAGCGATCCTGCATTGAATAGCCTGATAGAAAAGCTTTCTAATCTGCAATTAAAGAAAAGTGCCCTGCTGGCTACCACACCCGAGAATAATCCATTGTTTGAGCCTATCAACAAACAAATTGCATTAACCAAAGCTTCTATCCGGGAGACTGTAAATGGCGTTAAATCGTCGTTATTAAATTCCAAAAGAGAATTGCAATCGGTTAATAATAAAACAGAGTCTTCTATTAAAGACATCCCTGTTCAGGAGCGCCAGTTTGTGGGCATGAAGAGGCAGCAATCTATCAAAGAAAATCTGTATGTATATCTTTTACAAAAACGCGAAGAATTAGCATTAAGCTATGCTTCAACTTTTGTAGATGCACGTATTGTGGACAAAGCCAACATAGGCGATATGAAATGGCCTAAGCCTTCATTGATCTCGGCCATAGCTTTACTATTAGGTATAGGTGTGCCATTCATGATCATTTATTTCAGGCAGTCGTTCAACAACAAAATTACCGGCCGCCGCGATATTGAAACAGCTTTAAATGTGCCTGTTTTAGCTGAATTATCATACGATGATTTGGACAAAGAGGTAATAGTAGTGAACAATAAACATCACCTTATTGGCGAGCAGTTCCGGTCTTTAAGAACCAACCTGAACTATCTTCATCAAAGTACAAAAAGTAAGATTGCAGATCTGCAGTTTCAAAGCTTGTACACAGATAACGACATTTCAGAACCCAAAGGCAGGGTTACGTTGCTAACTTCCAGTGTCTCTAAAGAAGGTAAAAGTTTTGTAAGTACTAACCTCGCTACCACATTGGCGGCATCGGGTAAAAAAACGGTTATTTTAGAGATGGACCTTCGCAAGCCGAAGGTTACCGGTATTTTCGATTTACCGTCCAACCATCCCGGAATCAGCGAATACTTGTCGAAAGATAATACACCAATAACAAGCATCATTCAGCACACGGAAAATTATTCTGGCCTGGATGTTATTGGTACCGGACAAATTCCGGTGGACCCATCTGAGTTATTGGAAAAAGATTCTTTAGCCAAGTTAATAACAGAGCTAAGGCAAATGTACGATGATATAGTAATTGACACTGCTCCTCTACATTTGGTAACTGATGCTATGATCATTGCTAAACAAGCCGATGTATCGTTATACATCATAAGGCAGGGTTTTACAGGAAAGGAAGAGCTAAACTTTATACGAGAAGTATATGAGGCCAGTTATTTGCCTAACATTAACATCATATTTAACGGTATTAAGAAGAACAAGTACGGTTACGGTTATAACTACGATAACAGCTATTACAACGCCAAGCCGAAGAAAGCATCATTTAAAAGTAGGTGGAAACAAATGTTAAGCAGGTTTTAACTTGCTTAACATTTGTTTTTTACTTATTACATAATTTATTAATTAGTTAATGCTGGATAAGCTGATCTATATTTTACCCGGTATAGCGCTACTGCTTTTTGCCTTAAACATTTATTTCAAAGGCAACACAGTACAATCGTGCTTGCTTTTTATATTAACTTTGTTGCCTTTAATGGATCTGAAGATCACTAACGAGGCTTGGGGAGGTTTTAAAGTATTTGATGCTATTTGCATTTACAGCGTGGTATTTTTGTTGAAAGATTTTACTACAATTAACCGCTACAATCCTAATAACTTTTACTTTTTACTATTTGTGCTTTTCGCTGTAATAGTACTATTGGGCGGTTTAGCTTCAGAATTTCCGTCAAGGGCTTATCTAAACTTTTTTAAGATAATGCCCATATTTATTTTCGCCCGCTTTTTTCTTACTGAATGTTATAAAGACCCGCACTTTTATCTTAAAGCTATCAAGGGGCTAAAAATTGCCTATTTAATTGCATTATCGTTTGTGCTCATACAATGGGTGGTAGGTTTAAGGTTTACATTTTACCCCGAACTCAGTCCAAATACGATTGACCCTATATTTTTAATCACGCGCTATCCGGGTATGTTTTATGATTCGCAGGCCAGCGGGCAATACCTGGCCATGGGTAGTTTCCTGTTTTTGTTTATTGAAAAAGATGCTTCCCGTAAAGCACACATTTTTAGCTACCTGGTATTTATAATAGCTATTGTAGGTATTAGCATGGCCGGTAGCCGTGCCGCTTTTGGCGGTTTTGCACTGGGTTTAATCCTGGTATTTTTTATGGCAGCCAAACAGTATCGTATTTATGGCTTGGTGGCAGTTGTTGTAGGTTATGTGGTCTTTACATTTGTCTCCGTTCAAACAGGGGTGTTTGACCGGGCTAAAAACTTATCCGAAGACTTTTTGTTCCGTCAAAGTATTTGGAAAGAAGCCTTTGAAATTTCTAAAAAGCATCCACTGTTAGGAATAGGTTCTGGCAACTACCAAAATTATGTTATAAGACATGCTCAGGGGCAGTATTTAGAGGTAGCCGATGGTCAGTTGGTATATTTTGATCAGCCTGAAAATGGTTATTTAAAAATAATGTCGGAATTAGGCTTTACAGGTTTTGGTATATTTGTGCTGTTCCTTATTGTGCCTTTAGTTAAAGGCTTTATCAATTACATAAAGGGTATCTTCGACCAAAGAATTGCCTTTTTTATGGCTGGCTTAGTTAGTTGGGCTGTTGCATTCAATACAGTTTATTCTATTTACGATTACAGGATATTAATAATGGTGGTTAGCATGATCGTCTTGATCGTCTCCTACCCTGCTTACGAAGATGATCAAATTCCCCAGGTTAAGGAAGTTTAGTTTCCCGCAATCGTCGCTGGTTAAAAATAGCGCCTGGGGTATTTTAGCTAATATCCTGCAAATTCTATTTATATTTATATTTTTTGCTATAGTAGCACGTAAATACAGTTCGGCCAACTTTGCACAGTTCTTAATATCTACTACCGTTTACCAGTTGGTAGCCGCATTTTCCTCCATGGGCCTTGGTCAATGGTTTATTAGGCAATATGTTTTGGAAAACGACCAGCTGGCCTTTACCAGCAAGTTCTTAAAAACGCAGTTGGGCTTGGGCATCTTATTTTACCTCGTTAATGTATTGCTGGCTTACGTACTTTACCCTACCGATCAAATTAGGATCTTGTGCCTGATATTAGGAACTAACATTATCTTCGATAATTTCATCAATGCCATTAAAAGCTTAAATGTAGTTCAAAATGAGCAGCGCAAAACGGCTACCATACTGGTTATTGATGGGTTTTTAAAGCTGTTAGTTGGCTGTATGTTGTTTATCTATCCGTTTTCTATTATTATATTATCTGCGGCTATGATTGTGGTTCGGATACTGACATTAGGCTTGTTTATGCGACTGGGCTCTTCAAACAGTATCAATTTAAAGTCGCTATGGATTGCCACGGTTTCTTATGATGATATTAAGGTGCTTATCATCAAAAATTGGCAGTTTATAGTGATAGGCAGTATTTCTATCATTTACTGGAAAATTGGTAACATCATCATTTCCAAATTGCTTACGCTAACCAATGTGGCCGATTACGAAGTTTCGTTCCGTATATTTTCGGTTTTGCAAATTATGCCGGTTATAGCATCTACTACTATATACCCGCAGTTTATCAAACACTACAATGAAGGTAATATTGAAAAGCTAAAGCAACTTTATAAAAATATTTTCATGGGTTACACGCTGTTTGCGATGCTTACTTTTGCCTTTATGTATTCGTTTTCAGGCTTAATTATTCCTTTAGCTTTTGGTAAAGGTTACCCTGGTGCGGTTTGCTGCATGCAGCAAATGTTTCTTACCTTTTTACTATTACCAACAGTATTGTTGCAAGCGAATTTACTGGTAGCCATAGGGCTGGAAAAACTGGATATGTGGTTTAACATCTTAAGTTTGATAGTTAATTTGACCGGCTGTTTTATTGGCCTGTATTTTTATAAAGACCTGGCTGTGGTAAACTATTCTGTATTTTTCTCGTTCCTGGTGTTTCATATATTGCAGGATGTGTCGCTTATCCGTAAAAAATTAATGACCGTAACTCACTGCATACTATTTTATGCAGCTTTAGGAGCAACTGTTTTAGCTTGTTACAAATTAGGAATCTATGTAAACCCCTACCTATTTTTTCTAAGTTTTCTTTTTATTATTCTTTCATCTGCAATAACACTTTTTTTTGTTGGTAAACGGAGGCTGACTTATCGAACTCAGTTATGACCGTTGTATATTATACCTCCACGTTCTTCTTAGATCTTTCGCTCGATATTATCAACGTATTAAAGAAGAAAGTTGACCTGCATATATTTATAGAGGTTACATCGTCATCCAAAAACTCAACTGTTGCTGAAATTCATGATTTTCCAACAGGGAAGTTGTTAGCCACTCCAGAGGAAGTTTTAAGTGACAAGAGTTTAAAAGTGCTTGCACCATTTTTTGAAGGGGCAATTAGTATGCACTTTATTATACATGAGCATCGTACCGGCTTTTCATGGTCTACCTTGCAAGCATCGTTAGCAGTTTGGAAATACATTAAACCGTTTAAGCCGGAGATCATTCATTTTGAAGGGTACACTTTACGAACAATAGGAATGCTGCCGTTTCTATTTTCGGTAAAAAAAGTATTTTTAGTCATACATGACCCTGTACCACATACCGGGGAAAGTAGCTGGAAGATTAGCATGCCTAACTTCTTGTTTTTTAAACTGCCTTTTAAAAAATACTTCATATTCTATTCTGACTTTGCGCGTAAGCTTTTTACCAATAATTATAGATCGGTTGGTGGTGAAAAACTGCTTGTTAAAATGCGCCCGTATAGTTATTTTAAAAAATCACCCGAAAAATCAACTGATGAGAAAGAACACATTTTATTTTTTGGACGAATATCGCCTTATAAAGGTATAGATGTATTACTAAAAGCTATGCCAGCCGTTTTTGAGGAGTTTGCTAATGAAAAGCTGGTTATCGCTGGTAAAAGTACTAACAGCTATATTTTGAACGATGACTTACCCGAAAAATATAAAGACAATGTTCAGATTATTAACCGGTATATTACAAACGATGAATTAATAGACCTGATAAGCCGTGCTAAATTTGTGGTTTGCCCTTATTTAGATGCCACTCAAAGCGGTGTATTAATGACTGCTTTTGCATTAGATACACCGGCTATTACTACAAACGTAGGATCGTTTCCTGAATTTATTGATAATAATTTTAATGGTTTGTTAGTTTCACCAGCCTGCCCGGCGCTATTAAGTGAAAAAATTGCTTTAGCCCTTAAACACAACTATTACAAGCAATTGCAACACAACGTTGTATTAAGTAATACGCTAAGCTCATGGGAAGACAGCCTGAAAGCTGTACTAACCGAATACACATCATTATAACTTTTACAGGAGAGCGCTAATTGAAGGAGACTAACACCAGATTGGTATGGATTGACAACGTAAGGGTAATTGCCACAATTGCGGTAATTATGGTGCATGTAGCCACCCCAGCTGTTTTCACTCAATACAACCCCAACAGCGCCAGTAATACGGTATGGTGGATCGGCAATATGTATGATTCATTATGCCGCTTTTGTGTTCCCGTTTTTGTGATGCTTACCGGTGCCTTACTGTTGCCTCAAACCATAAGCCTGAGCAACTTCTTAAAAAAACGGCTAAATCGAATTATGCTCCCTTTTTTATTTTGGAGTTCGGTTTACATTGTCTTTAACCTTGCATTAAAGTTTCGGGATGAAGGCTCACAAGTTGCAATGCATAACATTGGTCATTGGTTAATTTTGCAACTTACTCAAGGCGCTGCGCCGCATTTGTGGTATGTGTATATGATCATTGGCTTATACCTGTTTATACCAATCATCCAGCCATGGGTTTCTATAGCGAGTAATAAAGCTATAATCTACTTTCTGGGGATTTGGTTTATTACTCTTTTATTTCATCAGCAAAAATTATTGAGTGTAACTTCACCCCTGGATTTAAGCTATTTCACAGGATATATAGGTTACCTGATACTTGGGTATTTTATTGCTGAAAGGTTAGTTATCTCCAAAGCAATACTATATTGTGCTATTATCTTATTTATAACAGGTGTAGCTGCCACATTAGCTGCCACATACCTTTACACATACAACCAAGGTTCCTTCTCACATACGTTTTACGAGTATTTAACCTTAAATGTGCTGTTTGCTGCAATTGGCATCTTTATTATTATTAAAAATCAGCAAGGTGAATTGCGTAACAATGCAATAAATACGGTAAGAGATTTTGTGAGCCGTTATGGATATGGTATTTACTTATCTCACCTTTTGGTCATCAGTATTCTATCGCACTTTAAAATAGATTATAGTTTGATAACGCCGGTAATAGGTATTCCGTTAACCACGCTTATTTGTTTACTCATTAGCGCCGCGTTAGTTTACATTGTTAATAAATTGCCTTATGGAAAATACATCTCAGGATAAGATGAACTTTTTCGAATTCGTGTTTCAGGATTGGCAGGTAAATAATGGCAATATTAAAGGCCGCATTATCTTGCTTCTCTTCAGGATGGCTAACTTTTGCGCACGCCGAAGAATTTACTATTACTTAGGCTTTTTATACCTGCTATTTTACCGCATACTGGTCGAGTGGTTTTTCAGTATCGAAATTCCATGGAACACCAAAATAGGCCGCAATCTAAGATTATACCATGGACAAGCTTTGGTAATGACAAACCAGGTTATTATTGGACATAACTGCACCCTCAGGCAAAGTACAACTATCGGCAATCGGCAATCAACTAATGGTTTTAGTACCTCACCGGTTATTGGCAACCATGTTGACGTAGGCAGTAACGTGTGTATAATAGGCGGAATAACCATAAAAGATCATGTGAAAATTGGTTGTGGCGCTGTAGTAGTTAAAAGTGTATCGGCATATTGCGTAGTAACAGGCAACCCAGGTATAGAACGAAAACGAAAAGATTGGCAAGAAAACGATATTAGCGAATGAGTAAACCCAGAATATTATTTAGCGTACCCACCAGGCACCATGTTGAAATTGCATTGGATGAATTAGAAGGTATGCAAAAACTCGGCTACCCATGTGAGCAGTTCCAGTACGCCGCAAAAGATGGCGTGAGCTCAAAAACAGGGCGCCTGCGGGTTATTGTACAAAATGCATTATCCCTGGTTAAAACAGCCCGGAAATTTAAGCCTGATGTGATCTATTTTAACTCGAGGCTTGAAGTATTGGCTGGTATCCGCGATTTTATAACCATAGTAATTTGTAAAACTTTGTACCGGCAAAAAGTACATTTTGTTATTAAATCGCACGGTTCGGCTATTGAAGTGTTAGGTCATCAAACCGGCTTATTTAATAAAGTGGTATTACCATTTTTAAAAGAAAACATAGCAGGCTGGCTATTTCTTTCTACAGAGGAACAAAAAAAAGTTATTGAAACAGGATATTTAGAGGCAGACAAAATATTTGTAACCAAAAATATAGTACGCACCGATCAATTTAGTATAGATGCCGGATTCAGGTCAAAGTTGGGTATAAGTAACAATCAGCAATTATTACTTTTTGTTGGCCGCTTAATTAAAGAGAAAGGTATTTACGAAGTTGTAAAAGCTTTTGCAGAGGTGGCAGAGCAGTACCAGGAATGTACTTTAATAATTGTAGGATGGGGTAGCGAGCTCGAAGAACTGAAAAGTGTAGCACGTTCTCTAAATATAGCTCAAAGAGTGATATTTACTGGTTTTATTGCAGAAGCGGAGGTTGTAAGCTATTATTCCAATTGTGATATATTAGTCTTTCCAACCTATTTTCCCGAAGGCTTCCCCATGGCGCTGTTTAATTCGGTAGCAGCTGGTATGTCTATTATAACTACGCCTACCCGTGCCGCCACCGATTATTTAACCGAACCTGATAACTGCTTATGGGTGGAGCCCCAAAACATCAAGAGTGTAAGCAGTGCATTGCAGCAATTATTACAATCTCACCAACTCCTAAACTCCATGAAACAAAAAAACATTGCCAAGGGAATAGAGTTTAGCCAAAATCGGGTGGCCGGAGAATTATCTGAAATTATAAAACAAATTACGCGTAAGTGATGGGTTTAACAACTGTGCTAAAAAAATTAAGGAACGAGTTTTTACGGAAAGTTATTTATCGCAAATACCAGATAGGTAGTGGCTTTTATTGTGGTATTAGGGTGAGGATATGGGCCAGGCAACAAGTAACTATAGGCAAAAATTTTTACATAGGCCGCGATTCGTTTATTGAAAGCGATGTGATTATTGGCGATAACGTAATCTGGGCTAATCGCGTAGCTCTTGTAGGACGGTATGACCATCATTACCAACAAATTGGCGTACCTATACGCCTTGCGCTACAAATACGTGATAAAAATTACAAATGGTTGGGACTTAATAATGTTACCATTATTGAGGATGATGTTTGGGTTGGGTACGGAACAACGATTATGAGTGGTGTTACTATTAAAACAGGTAGTATTATAGCTGCCGGCTCCGTAGTTACCAAAGACGTGGAGCCGTTTTCGATATATGCAGGTGTACCAGCTAAAAAAATCAAAAACCGCTTCAACTCCATTGAAGATCTTAAAGAACACTTAGATTTAATTAGATAGATATTTGATTTTAACCAATAATATAATAAATTATACCCAATAGATATTCTTCAAATAAAACCCCTATTTGAGCAATATGGCAGCAATTTTGCCTATTTACGCACAATACATTAATATTAGCAAGTAGTATTTAAAGTTGTTATTAAATTAGGAAAATAGATTTTTTAAATCACTTAGCTTTCCAAATTATACAGATAAAATTTTATGAATAATAAAATTTTAAATTAACATTCATTTACTATATAAGTAACTGTTAATGAGTTATTAAATCTTTTAGGAGTTAAGTAGCTAAAATTTTAAAATACTTTCAGAGTTATTTATTTAACTTCAACACATTTAAAAAAACGATTAATTAATCATACTGTAATGTTTAGGTTAATTACAAAGATACTGTACACTATATGAGACACACTGCAGATATAGAAAATTTTATTGATTATCCTTTATATACTAAAACGTTAAGTGAGCTTCCTTTTAAATCTTCACTTTTAGTTAATACTATAAACCAATATTCATTTTGCATGGCTAATGAGGACATGGGCTTCAAAAAGTCTTTACAAATGTCTGATGTATTATTGCCAGATGGCATTTCGGTGGTTGCAGCCGAATACTTAATGAATGGGAAAATCATAAAAAAAATATCTGGTGCAGACCTTCATCAACATTTATTAAATGATTTGGAAAGTAAAGGAGGTAGTTGCTTTTACCTTGGTGCATCAGATGAAACACTTAACCAAATAAAGGCTAAAATGTCTGTTGAGTATCCTCATGTAAAAGTAGGTAGCTATTCCCCACCATTTAAAAAAGTATTTACCGCAACAGAAAACCAGGAAATGATCCAGGAAATTAATAAATTTCAGCCTGATGTATTATTTATTGGCATGACCGCTCCTAAGCAGGAAAAATGGGCCTATGAAAATAAAGATAAAATAAAAGCCAAGATCATTTGTACTGTAGGTGCTGTATTTGATTTTTATGCAGGTACAGTTAAAAGACCCAGTAATTTGATGATTAGCCTCGGCTTAGAGTGGTTAGGACGTTTAATTAATGAACCTAATAGATTGTGGAGACGATACCTCCTTTATGGCCCAATATTTATATGGCTTATAGCAAAAGAGCGAATTAAAAAATCTATTTTTAAAAAGCCTCGCACGCAAAGTATTACCCATTAATTAGGCCTTACCTATATTGTGAATACTGCAATTAGTTGCTTGCTAAAGTCAGCGTTTTATTAGCAACCAATATAATAGAACAATAGGGATCGAGAGTTACTTTATTATTGTAGCTTTTTTTGTAAACATCGGTGTACTTTTTTTTTAAAGTAATGGTTTTAACCTCGTTACTTGCATTATATTCAAATAAAATATCTTCAGTTGGTAGCTCGCTCGAAAAACGGTCTTTACCAGAATTAGCTTTCCAATTTACCAGCGTATAGCTGGAATTAACTGTTTTTCCATTTTTAACACTTGATGATTTAATGGCCGTTACTAAATTTTTAGGACTGCTGTAAAAATTACTGTCTATTTGCCCGAAAGCCTTTATATCATCCTGATGAGTAGAAAACTTGGCAGTTTGCTGTGTATCTGTTTTAGCAAAAAATGTATTATTTCTTACATTATTATTTCTAATGTAGCTACTGGTAGCAATGTAATGATCCTGCTCCATTCTTAATTGTACACCGTTGTCAACTATAGTATTGTTAAAAATGTCAATATCTTTGGCATTATGGATTTTTATACCATTATTAGCGCACAATGATACCGTGTTATTGGTAATGATAACGCTCTCGGTGTTATCATCAATATAAATACCCTCTGCTTGCATAGAGTTGGTATGCAACGTGCCTTCGCTATTACCAACACCGTGCAATACAATATTACCAATTACCTTTTTATTTACGGTTTTTGACCAGTCTCCAATGTATATGCCGGCACCGTCATCTTTAGTTAAGCAAAAATAAGTAATAAAATTATTCTTTGCGGTTGAAGTATTTCCGCCAAAATAAATCCCATTGTATCCAACGCTATCAATTCTGTTTTTCTCAATTTTAGTATTATCGCCAAAACTGGTTATAGCTTCATAGGTTCCAGAATTACTTTTGCCCATGCCGGGTAGTAAACCTGTATTTTTTATGGTGTTGTTAGCAATAGTCGCGTTTACACAACCTGCATCCATATTTATGCCTCCGCTAAGCGAATGATCGATAATACAATCTTTGACAGTTAAAAAAGGAGAATATGAAGCTATAATGGCTTCGGTGCCGGTTAAATTAATGCTGCAATTGATAATGCTTATTTTCTTGGATTGTACAATATTAAAAGCGTTATTTCCCGCGCCTGTAAAAGTAAGACCATCAAAAGTTAAATAGTTATACCTGCGTACATCAACAATATAATTTACGGCACTTGTATTAACTACAAAATTGTTAGGGTTTTTATTGCCGAAATACACCATCATGCTATGATGTACCGAATCTAAATACCACTCACCAAACTGATCGAGCGTTTTAACATTATTTTGTATAAAATAACCATAACCGTTTGTTGGTACATAGGTAGTATTTCCTGCACGGTAAGTAATTGTACCTCCTTTGTGCGAAACTATACTGTTACGGTCAATAATCCACCTGGTTTTCTTGATTACTACTTCTCCGCTACCCCAGTTTATTGCCTCGTTTAATTGATTATCAGTTATAGAATTATTGCCGCTATGCGATTCAAAACTTAAATAACCTTTGTTAGGATAACGGCCTAAAGCCTGCTGTACACCATTTAAAATCAAGGTATTGCCTGTAGTTTCACAATTGCTTTCGTAGATACCGTTACCTACTAATTTCCATTTTTTTAAAGTAGCAAGACCGTTAATTTCAGGTTTTTTGCCTGTACCATAAGCACCAAAATGTATGGGAGCAAATACAGCACCCGATTTGGTAACATTTATCGACCCATAAAACACATCGCCTCTTTTAAACAAGATCGAGTCCCCGGTATTAATATTTCTAAAAAATGTATTTAGTTTTTCGAGTGATTTCCAAGGTGTGGCTGGATTGCGCGCTTGTAAGCTGGTGTAATCATCATTGCCTAATGTGCTCGAAAAATAATAACTAACAGCATAGGCTTGGTTACAAAACAATATGATGGCGATTAATAAAAGATTACACTTAACTCCTTTTTTCATATCAATTACAATAATCTTAATTTAGCTGATTATTTTATTGAACTAAATAAAATACAATAAAATACTTTTTTGTTAACTTGAAAAAATCCCGTTATTTTTTTTTGGGGTTCGCTACAAGCTAAATTTCAATTGTTTACGCTAAAGTAGAATTTTTGTTACGTAAATTATCAAAATAAGTGTATTTATTTTTAAACAAAATGTACAAAATTATATACACTGTTTTTAAAACAGAACTTATTACCGGAATATAATTTATTTAAGGATTAAATAATGGCGATGAATTTATAATTATGTAATAATAATTATCATAATAATAAATAAACAAGCCAGCTGGTCAGCTCTGAAATTTGGATAAAGGCAGGATACCTATTGATATTAGTTAGAACCCGATTTGAGTACGCTTATAATCTTGGCAGATTTTTTATTTTTTAAAATATTCAACTGCATTTCTAATGCATGTATCATATAATCATCTTCTACGTTAGACACGTAGTTTGCACATGTTTCGTTATTATGAATATCAAAAGCAAGCAAGGCAAACCCGCAACCAGGCAAATCAGTTTTAAGTTGATCTGCAATGTCGCGCATTTTTTTATCGTTAATTTTATTGTTATCCTTTATCACTTTAGAATTTATAAAAATGAGCTTTAGATTTCTTTTAACGTTTTTCTTTAATTCAAGCAGCTTCATATACCCTTATACGGCCCGCTAAAAATTAAGTTACAATATTATTTAACTAAAATGTAAATCAACTTAGCTTATCTTAAACACAAAGAATAATACAATTATAAATAATACTTTGTTAATAATACGAATTATGAAGTTTTTTTTATAGTTTATTGAATATTACATAGTAACCTGCCGCAATTTTTTAAGGTAGGTTTGTAAATATTAAATGATTTTTAATTATCAAAATATTACACAATTGGTTATCTTACCTCTCGTTATCCTGATTGCATAATTATATTTCTATATCGGGTAAACTTTATTGCATGAAACATAGTAGTTTTTTAATTTTGTTTTTACTCTTGGTTACATTTGGCGGTTGTAAAAAAGGCAACGGAATTAATGAGGAAATTGAAGAAACTGAAGATACATCGATTGATACTTCCAGGGTGCCGTTTGGCTTGCCTAAGCGCATAGCCTTTGGTACTGAAGGTGATATATCGCAAAGTACGAGTTACATCAAAGAAACCGATTATCAATACCAGTACCTGGCCGGAGATATATTTTCAAACGGTTGGACAACCTGGAACTCTCCTACCGGCGATTTCGCCAAAAGATTTTTAGTACAAATTGGCAATTCAGGTAAAATACCAGTTTTTACATACTATAACTTAGTGCCGGCTAAAATGCGAAATCAAGACCCGGCTTTGGCTAATTTGGCCGATGCCGAAGTGATGAACAAATATTTTGAAGACTGGAAACTCTTATTGCAAATATGCTCTAATTATGGTAAAAAAGTAATTATACATGTTGAACCCGACTTGTTGGGTTATATGCAAATGTTTAAAAACGACCCGACCAAAAGTGTGATACGGGTTAGCGAAAGCAATTATAGCGATGTAAAGAGCTTTACTAACGATGCCAAAGGCTTTGCACAAGCAATAGTGAGTATGCGTAATACCTATGCCCCCAACGTACTATTGGGCTGGCATGCATCTCAATGGGCAACCGGGTACGATGTTATAAAAGGCAAACACAACCCCGAGCAATTGGCTGTAGAAACAGCTGCTTATTATAAATCGTTAAATGCACGGTTTGATATTATATTTTCTGAGTTTACCGACCGGGATGCTGGTTATGAACAAGTTGTGAACGGAAAAACTAATGCTGCATGGTCAACCGAAGGTAATGCAGAAAATGGAAATTTAAGTGATTTTGAACGCTTCCGACGCTTTTTAAAAAAATTGAACCGGCAAACCGGCCAAAAAATCATCTTATGGCAAATACCCGTTGGCAACTCGCTTACCAATACTTGTAATAATTCGCGCGGACATTTCAAAGATAATAAGGCAGAGTATTTTTTACAGCCCGTTGCCGAACGTGCAAACTTAGATAAACTGAAGCAATACGGAGATGCCGGGGTTATAGCATTTTTGTTTGGCAGGGGTGCCCATGATTGTACGAGTTTTATGGATACTAAAGGCGATGGAATTACAGGTACCAACGAAACCAGCGACGATGATGGCGGTTACCTGCGTAAATCTGTTAAAGCTTACTATCAGCAGGGAGCAGTTATATTACAATAAATGTACGTACGCTACAATTATTTAACCTAAAGCTAAAGTTAGGCTTACAATCAACATTTAGCTTTGAACTTATGAAAATACTTTGCCCCGAACATCAGGGTTTAATTGAGATACCCAGTAAGGATCTTATCGGCGCGTTTAACAGCCCTGTTAAAATTTTAGTTTTTAACTGTCCCGTATGTGATGAGAACGTACTTATCCAAAATATCCGGCTTGATAATGAATCGGTATCAGTCAATCAATTTGGTTAATACTATGAGCTGCCTGCATTAGCTAATGCGTAGGTGGTATGCCTTAAATGCTCCAATAGCATAACACTATCGCGGCTCTCGTTCAATTTAGCGCTTAATACAGGCTGGCCTATACATACACGCAGTACATGTCCTTTTTTATTAAATAGTTCGGTAGGCAGCATGGCTGTTTGCAGCGATGGATGTATATACCTGAGCAGGCTAAACCATAAACCGTTATTTCCATGAAAGTAAATAGGAACTACAGGCACATTGGCCTTAGCTATGATCTTTCCCACAATAGGATGCCAGGGTTTATCGGTGATCTGTTTACTTTGCTGATCGTATGATGACACCTCACCGGCAGGAAATATAGCGACAGGAATGCCGTCTTTAAGCATACGTATGGTGTTTTTTAATCCGCTTATACTTGAACTGTGTTTTATAGACTCAAAAGGATTTACAGCAATGATATAATCGGCAAGGTTAGGTACCTTTTTCAGTAAAAAATTGCCCATGAACATGGTTTCTGGCCGTTGCTTAACCAGTATGCTGAGTAATGCCAACGATTCAATAGCACCATACGGATGATTGGCCACTACAATAAAAGCTCCATGTTTAGGAATATTATCCAGCTCGCTATTGTTTATCTCAATAGAGATGCCTAGTGTTTTAAGCAAATAATCGGCAAATGCAACGCCCTCAAGTCCTGCAGCATTATCCATCAGTTTGTTAAATGCATCAATTTTCATCAACCGCATTAAAAACGGGGCAAGGCCGGGCATACCTGTTGTACCGGTAGCTTTTGAAAAGTCATGCTTAGATATCATTATCGGCTACCTGTAATTAAGTTTCTTATATCAATCGTCATCATCCTTTTTCTTTTGCTGAAGCTTTATGAAAGCACTTCTTTTTGGGGCAGGCATAATGGAGTTTTCGCCTTTTACCGATTTCCAAACCACCTCATTCAACTCCAGGTCGGGCACTGCATCCTCTTTAGCCAGGTTAAACGATTCAGATTTTTTTGCGCTATTATTCCACACCACATTACGTTGATCTAAACTTACTTGTGCGGGTATATTTTTATAAGGGGTAACATCGGCAGTTGCGGCAAAGCAGTTATAAAGCGGCAAAGCGGCGGCATCATACTGGCTCATTGGCGGCAAACCCAAAATAAGCTCCATGGTCCTCAATATGCCCGAGGTTGAATACATGGTATGGTTTACCGATGACCGTTTGATAAACGGGCTTATTACAAACGCTGGAGAGCGGTGAGCGTCCACATGGTCGGGCCCGTTCTGCGCATCATCCTCTAAAACAAATATGGCCGATTCTTTCCATATAGGGCTGTTAGAAATGTATTCTACCAGTATGCCCAGTGCCTGGTCATTATCGGCAACGGCCGATGTTGGGCTGATCTTGCCTTTACGCTGTCCGCTGGTGTGGTCGTTACCCAGTCGTATGGTGCTGAACTGCGGCACCATACCAATAGTGAGCAGCGAATCGAAATCATGTTTAAATGCCTTCACCCTGTCCACGTCTTTTATATCCTGGTTAAAACCCGCAAAACCAGGACAAACATGGCCTTCCAGTGCCTTAATGTTTGCCTTGCCGTCTTCGCCAAACTCGCCATAAGTACGATAGCTGATACCAGCACGCTTACAATAATCCCATATAAAGCCGTCTTTGGGGTAAGCTATTTTGCGGCTTCCTTCATAATCATAAGTTCCGCCACGACCGCCGTAGCTTATGGGCCATGTTTTTTCGGTATAATCGGTGGCGTAGGCTGCCATGCTCCAATTATGTCCATCGGCACTTACTTCAGCGTCCACATAAAAGTTATCCAGCAAAACAAACTGCCTGGCTAATGCATGATGATTAGGCGTTACCCTTTCCGGGAAAATACACAAGCTGGTATCACCGTTTCCCTCTTTCATATCGCCTAAAATCTGGTCATAAGTACGGTTTTCTTTAATAACATAAAACACATGCTTTACAGGAGATTTTGCACCCGTTTTTTGCGGCACAGGGTTACCGGTTTCACCCTTGGCTAATTGTTCTTTATCCTTATTGTAAGGTGTATTGTCGTAAACCTTTTTAGCATATGCCGCAAGCAACCCATCAGATGGCTGATCGATGATGGATAAGGTTCCTTTAAATAACCCTCCTATGTATTGTACTTCGGGCACATTGGTAACCCCGGTATGGCTGGCGCTGTTGTCAGTTTTTTTTACCGGCTGCGGCCCGTTAGGGTTAGCCATAGATGCAAAGCCTTTTCCGTTGCTTACCAGTATCTTTTTATGAAGGGTTTTTATATTGGTAGGATACCATCCTGTTGGTATAAAGCCTTTTGATTTGCTTTTACCTGGTTCGGTAATATCAAATACGGCGAGGCAATTATTATCGGCATTGGCAATATACAGTGTTTTGTTATCAGGGGATAATGCTAAGCCATTGGTAGTAGAGCCCGTTAATTTGGTTGGGTAAAGAGATGCGGAAATGGTTTCGATAACCCGGTTGAAACCGGCATTAATAACCGATACCGAATTATCATTGGCGTTGGCTACAAATACATACTTTCCGTTCTTACTGCATAAAATTTCGTTAGGATGGCTGCCGGTGGCTATTGTTGCGCTAAGGTTATCTGTATGCGTATCAAAAACCAATAACTGATCACCGCCCCAAAGAGAGATATAAAGCTTTGCCTTATCCGGGCTAAGCTGACAGGCGTAAGCCTCATGCTTCAAATTAACACGCTTTATAACCGCCTTAGTTTGCAAATTAATAATGTACAGGGCGCTATCTTCTTTAGTAACCGTATATAGCCGGCCGGTTTTATTATCAACATCTATACCTGTAGGGCTTATTTTTTCTTTGGGCCAAGCCTTACCAAGCGTTATGGTATCGGCCTTGCCTAATTGTTGCGCGGTTACAGGGTAGGCTAATATCACATTGTCATTACCACCCGATACGTATAGTGTTTTATTATTATCGCTAAAGCGGATACCGTACCAGGATTTGGCAATAGGTACCTGGTGAAGCAGTGTCTCGCTGTTTGGATCTATAAGCTGGATAAATTGCTTTCCCTGCCCGTTATTGGTTACAGCAAGTAATTTTTTATCGGGTGATAATGCCATGTTCAAAGGCAGGTCCCCTAAAGTTATTGAACGGCCAGCAGGACTTAACGACCAGCCGTTGGGCAGCAAAATTGACTGTGCTTTAGGATTATTTGTTGGCTGCTGTGCATACAATGAACCACCCAACATCATTAACATGAGCAAAAGCACAAAAGGCTGATGCGTACTAAATCTCTTAAAAAAATTCATACAAATATTTTGAACACCCAAATTTAAATGCGATATAATATTTAATTCCATCCTACATGAAGCGCGTTATTACGCATCATAAAATTAGATGAATTGCAACATATCAGTTATCGTATCAAAATTAGCTCTTTGCATGTTAAGGCAAAGTTAAATCTCCGTACAGATCGTTTGTGTTGTAAGATGTATAAGAGTTACCAGAAACTGTAATGGAGAACAATTACAGTTACCCCAAATATGGTTAAGCTAATAGCTGATAATAAGGCTATTATCTATAGTATATTGAGGTTTGTACCATTGTTAGATTTCACATTGAGAAATTTTACCTTATCAGCATCGTATTATGGTGTACGGATATGCCCATTGCCCTTTACTATCCACTTGTAACTGGTCAATTCTTCCAGCCCCATTGGCCCGCGGGCATGCAGCTTTTGTGTACTTATACCAATTTCGGCCTCTAAGCCAAATTGAGCCCCATCGGTAAAAGCGGTAGAGGTATTTACATACACTGCGGCGGCATCAACTTTATTCAGGAACTCCTCTATATGCGCCTCATCTTCCGATATAATAGCCTCGCTGTGCTTTGAACTATGCGTGGCAATATGATCCAGTGCCTGTTGAAAAGTATCGACAGTTTTTACCGACATGGCCATTGATAAAAATTCGGTACCAAAGTGCTCAGGGCCGGCTTCTTTTAACAGCCCGGCAGGATATACTTCCTTTAACACCTGGTAAGACTTTTCATCGGCATACAATTTTACTCCTTTACGGGCAAGCGGTGCTGCAATTTGTTCCAGTTGAGGTAATTGCAGGCTGTTTATAATTAAGCAATCCAGCGCGTTACAAACACTTACCCGCCTTGTTTTGGCATTATCAATAATGGCTACGGCTTTTTCCACATCGCCGCTTTGGTCAAAATAAGTGTGTACAATACCGGCACCGGTTTCAATTACCGGCACTTTACTATGGTCGCGTACATAATTAATTAAGGCCTGGCTACCACGAGGTATCAGCACATCTATATAACCCACCGCATTTAACAAGGCCTGTGTGGCCTCACGCTCCACTGGTAATAAGGTAACTACTTTAGTGCTGATATTGTGTAGCTGCATTACTTCATGAATGACCTTGATGATAGCCATGTTTGAATAATAGGCATCGCTTCCACCTTTTAATATACTGATATTACCGGTTTTGAAGCATAATGTAAAAACATCTAAAGTAACATTAGGCCGTGCTTCATAAATAACTGCTACTACGCCAAGCGGCACGCTTATTTTAGAAATTTGTAAACCATTCGGCATTAACCTGGCCGAAATAGGTATCCCTAACGGACTTGCTAATGCGGCTACGTTTATTATATCTGCTGCTATAACGGCAATTCTTTCGGCGGTAAGTGTGAGCCGGTCATACCTTGGGTCGGCCGGGTCCATGCGTTCCAGGTCCTTATTATTTTGGTGGAGCAGGTAGCCGGTTTGTTCTACAACAGCTTTTGCTACATCTACCAATACCTTATTAATGAAATCGGGCGATAATGATAAACCTTTGCCCGCGGCTACGGCATCCTCAAAATATTGTTTATAATTCATTGCTAAGCTTGTAAATAAAGATAGTCATAATGCACAAGCGGACGCTGATTTTTTTGACCTGTCCGCTCCTTTGCCTTATCAGCACCATATTCTGCCAACCCCAGCCCTATCAACTTATTGCTTTCATCAACAATTTTAATGATTTCACCCTTTTTAAAATCGGAGATAATATTGATAATACCTATGGGCAGTAAACTGGAGGCCTTACTGGAAATTAAAGCCGTTTTGGCGCCATTGTTTACCTGTACAACACCTGTGGCTGCGGTTTCAGAATGTGCTAACCATTTTTTTTTGCCCGATGCCTTTTTATCAGGTACAAATTGCGTGTGTACAACGGTGTTGGCTAATACCTGATGAAGAATGTTGGGTGTGGTACCATTAGCAATATGCACTGCTATACCAAGCTTAGCTGTTTTTTGCGCAATGGTTGATTTGGTGATCATTCCGCCACGGCCAAACTGCGATTTACCCGAACTCATGAACGACGAAAAATCTATACCGGCTTGGGTAACCCGGCTAATAACAACCGAACCCGGTAACTTTGGATCGCCATTGTATATACCGTTTACATTTGTTAACACAATGAGGGCCTGCGCGTTAAGCATAGAGGCGATGAGTCCGGCCAGTTCGTCATTATCGGTAAACATAAGTTCGGTTACCGAAACTACATCGTTCTCGTTAATTACTGGTATTGCCTGGTGTTGCAGCAATATTTCGAGGCAGTTTTTCATATTGAGGTAGTGCTGCCTGTCCCTAAAATCTTCTTTAGTTACCAATACCTGCGCGCAAAGCATACCGAACCTTTCAAAAAGCTGCGAGTAAGTATTAATTAATTTTACCTGCCCAATTGATGCCAATAACTGTCGCATGGCTACAGCATCGTTCTTTTCGGCTACTGTAATAAGGCTTCTTCCTGAGGCAACCGCACCCGACGAAACCAAAATAACTTCCAAACCCTGCTTTTTAATTTCGGCAACCTGGTCAACTAAATGCGCTATCCTGCTTACATCGGGTAACCCGTTAGGCTGTGTAATTACATTTGAGCCAATTTTGATGATGATGCGCCGGTAATTGAATGACATAAGGTGTATGTTATTCGGCAATATTAACAACATCAGTTGATATAGCCATTGTTTGTTTAAAAAACATGCAATACCGAAGCCATGTGGATACGTTTTTGAATGATGATGATTCTGCAATAATATCACACAACACAAAAAAGTCCCTTGAGCCGCCGTTGCGCTCACAGGGACTTTTGTTATAAGGCATTGAGCCTTAACTTAAAACGGGTATCGCACAAAGGCTTCAATGGCCTCATACTCGGCCAGGCCTAAGTGGTTATAGTTGGCGGCAGTTTCGCGGTTTCTATCTTCGGCCCTAACCCAAAACTCCCGGATATCATCACCCGGAAAAACGGGATGATCCTTTTGGGACTGGTGTTTAAATATAGCGTTGCGTTTGCGTAACACTTCATGCGGCGATAGCGGTACGGCCATTTCAATTTCGTAGGTCTCAAACTCGTGCCACGCACCGCGGTAGAGCCATAGCCAGCAATCTTTAACCCATTCTTCGGTTTGTTTGAGCCGGTTAAGGGCCTCTAAAATAATATTGAAGCATACCACGTGCGTACCATGCGGATCGGCAAAATCGCCTGCGGCAAACACTTGTTGCGGTTTTACTTTTTGCAACAAATTTATAGTTAGTTGTATATCCTCTTCGCTTACCGAATTTTTTTGCGTTTTGCCGGTTTCATAAAAAGGAAGTGCCATAAAATGAATATGGTTATCTTGCAAGCCTGCATAACGGGCACCTGCAATAGCCTCAGTTTTACGGATAAAGCCTTTAACGTTGCGTATTTCCTGGGTATCTAACTGGTTGGGGCGCTTTTGCTCAATAAACTGACGCATATCATCGTACACGGCCTTCAATTTGGTATTATCGTTGCCCATGCTGTTTTCGAAATCAATAGCAAATTCAACGTACCGCAGCACATCATCGTCCCAAACTGCTGTATTGCCCGATGTTTGGTAGGCCACATGCACATCGTGTCCCTGGTCCACCAAACGAATAAAGGTACCCCCCATCGATATCACATCATCATCGGGGTGCGGCGAGAAGATGATAGAACGTTTTTGTGCCGGCTGGGCACGCTCCGGTCGCTGACTATCATCGGCATTGGGTTTGCCGCCCGGCCAGCCGGTAATGGTATGTTGTATTTTATTAAAAATATCGATGTTGATGTTATAAACAGGCCCCTGCTCTACAGCCAGTTGCGCCATACCATGATTGTTGTAGTCTTCTTCGGTAAGCTTTAATATGGGTTTCTTCAGCGTTTTGGCCAGCCATATCACCGCTTTCTTTTTCAATTGATCGTCGGTCCAGGTGCAGTCTTTTACCAGCCATGGCGTATCAAAACGGGTAAGTTCAGATGCTGCTGCCTCGTCTAACACAAATTCAACATTGTCTGACAGTTGCAGGTAGGTAGCGGGTACATCACTGGAAATTTCGCCTTCTACTGCTTTTTTAATAATGGGCGCTTTTTTGGCGTTCCAAGCCATCAGTATTATTTCGCGGGCTTTAAAAATGGTGCCAATGCCCATGGTTATGGCTTTGGTTGGTACGTTCTCTTTCCCTCCAAAATCGCGTGCGGCATCGCTGCGGGTCAAATCATCTAACGTTACCAGGCGTGTACCCGAGTTAGGTGCCGATCCCGGCTCGTTAAATCCAATATGGCCGGTACGGCCTATACCCAGTATTTGCAGGTCCAAACCACCCAAATTCTCTATCTGCACTTCGTAATTAAAACAAAACGACTGCATGGCATCAATAGCCAGGGTACCATCGGGGATATGTACGTTGCTGCGGTTTATATCAATATGGTCGAACAAATTTTCGTTCATGAAGGTAACGTAGCTTTGCACTGCATCGGGCTTCATGGGGTAATACTCGTCCAGGTTAAAAGTAATTACATTTTTAAAACTCAGGCCTTCCTCTTTGTGCAACCGTACCAGTTCCTGGTAAACTTTAACAGGGGTAACACCTGTGGCCAAACCCAGCACGGCTGGTTTACCTATTTCCTGCTTGCCGCGTATAAGTATGGCAATTTTGCGGGCTACCTGATTGGCGGCTTCCTGCTGGTTAGGATAAACTATTACAGGTAGTTTTTCGTACCGGGTTTCTTCTAAAAAATTTAACCTTGGCATAGTGTATTTATATATTGTGATAACTTAAACTTTTATGGTATTAGCTTAGTTAACACTGGTTTATATGGATGTGTTCGTTGTAATTCGTGTTTATATATTATATCACCTATTTCTTTAAAGAACGGATAGCCGGTCTTTTCGTAGCGATCGCCTGTGGCAGTATCCCGGTTAAGGTTTATCACTGCCGACAGCATGTACTCCACATGGTTCCTGGTATCTACTATATAGGCATTATCCGTAAGAAAATTATATGCCCAGCCTGCCTTATTATAATAATATATATAAGGAGGTATGCTATGTTTATCAGCCCGATAACTAAAGAACTTGCCGTATGTATCGAAATATGTTTTAGCGTTGTATTCGGGAGATTTGCTTTGAGCCGGTAACATGCTCATATACTCATACAATAAGGCGTAATCGTCTTTTTTTAGATCGAAACGCATCTTTTTACTAACCGATTTTGGGAACAGTATGGCCTGCAATATTTGCTGCTGATCTTTTAACGGAAAGGTATTGTGTGTAGCCAGGTTCAATGTATCGGCTATTAACTGGCCCTTGCTATTGGCTATTACACGCGGGATATAATGATCTTTTGTAAAATCGAATTTAAAAGTGCTGTAAGCCACAGGTTGCTCATAAACGGTTTTTCGGTCGTTAATAAACTTAATGGGATTGGTGTAGCGGTGATCTTCATCGGGCATAACGAAAAACCTCCGTGGAATAAGCGTGTTGGTATAGCCCATGTTCTGTAAACGCTCGTTCAGCGTTTGCTGGCCTACAAACTCAAATAAACGGCTATAGGCATCATTATCGCTCACTAAAAAAACTTTTTTAAGGTAATGGGCTACAGATGGCAGCTTGTTTTGGGCAGAGGTATCGGTATGTATCGCCGTTTGCCCTTTGTGGCCGCTATCGGTTAGCATTCCTGTGTTTTTATCAAGTTCGGCTATGTGTAGTTTATTTAATTTCTCTAAGGCAAGTGCCACGGTAGGTAGCTTTACAGTAGATGCCGGGTAAAAGTACCGTGCGGCATCTACATTATAATTAAAACTGGTGAAATGTGGCTCTCCCTTTTTATCGCGGTCTATACGGGTATAAATAATCTGTACTTGGTAAATATCCGGTCTATCAAGAATATCCTTCAAGAAAAGTGAGGCATTGGCCTGTAACATTTCTGCCAGCCACTGATTGGTTTGTGGCTGGGCAAATCCTGTTTTTGTGAGTATAACCATTAACAAGATGATATAAATATACCAATGCCTCATTTTTTAACTGCCCTGTTAGAGGTTGACCTGAGTTTCGGCACTGGCTTAGCTGCTACAACAGGTTTTGGAATAGCAGCCTTTTCGGTCCTGAAAATGGATTGATAGATTGCTTCCTGAATATCCGACCGTACGTTGAGTGAACTCAGTTTATTATTATCTCCACCATCGGGGTTTACACGATTTGACATAAAGATATACAGCAGATCGTATTTAGGATCGGCCCATACGCCAATGCCCGTAAACCCGATATGTCCAAATGTGAGAGGTGATGCGCTCAGCGTTGGATACGGTGCTTTGCTGGTGGCGTTATCTTTTTCGGGCTTATCGTACCCCATCCCCCTCCTGCTTATATCACTATGGTAAGCGGTAAAAAAGTCGATGGTTTCCTTTTTAAATAAACGCACACCATTCAGCTCGCCTCCGTTTAGCAGCATAATATATAGCTTGGCTAAATCGTAAGCATTGCTGTACAAACCTGCGTGACCAGCCACACCGCCAAACATGGCCGCACCCGGATCGTGCACATCGCCGCGTAGCTGCTGCAGCCTGAATAATTTTTCTTTTTCGGTAGGCGCTATCAAATTAAGGGGTTCGTGCTCGAGTGGTTTAAAGGTAGTGCTCGTCATGCCCAAAGGAAGGTAAAATGTTTGACGTACATATTCATCCAGTGTTAAGCCGGTAATTTGTTCTACCACTTTTCCCAGGAAGATAAAATCGTTGTCGCTATAAACATATTTGCCTGGTGCGCCTAATTTACTGGTAAGAATGCGTTTTTTAATAGTATCTACCCAATCATTACGCATATACATATTATCGGCCACACGTATGCCGAATGTGGCACTGGGTTGAGCGCGATAAAAGCCGGGCTTGGGTGTGCCGGTTTTAAGATCGATAGTTTCACGGTAGAACGGGATAAACGATACTAAGCCAGCCTGGTGAAGCAATACATCCGTTAGTTTTAAACCAGCTTTATCGGTACCACGCACCCAGGGCAAATAATCGCCAAGGGTTTTGTTGAGGTTGAGCTTACCTTCTTCATACAGTTTCATTACCGATACATTGGTAGCACTTATTTTAGTAACCGATGCCAGATCATACACCGTTTGCCGGGTTACTTTCTCTTTAACATCGTAACTTAAACTACCGTACGCTTTGTATAAGCCTACTTTACCGTTACGGGCTATCAGCACCACACAACCCGGTGTAGCGCCTTTAGCAATGGCATTACCGGCCACACTATCGATCTTGTTTAAGGCAATACTATCTAACCCAATCATTTGCGATTGTACCAGCGGAACATAGATACTGGTGGTGATACCTGTGCCGTAATTAAACTTTTCCACAGTTACGGGCATCATTCCCCTGGCAGAGATACGACCGGCAAGCAGATCGGCGGCTACATCATGCATCAGGCTATCGTCTTCGTAAGCGGCTACCAAATTGCGGGCATCAACCATGTTTTTAATGGCATAAGGGTTACCAAAGACTATGCCCAAGGCATTAGGTTTTGTTTGTAGTTGGTGTAAAACGTTAACCGCGGCATTGCTTATACCAAAGTTTTTTGCCGGGTATTTAGTGTATTTATGCAGGCCAATAATTATAGTTTGGTAATGATCTCCTATTTGTTTCAATAAAGTCTCGGCCTTTTCATTACTGTCTTTGTAGCTCAAATAATAGCAATCGGCGTTATAGGCTTGTTGCAGGCGGTCGGCAAAATGGTTAGCACGCTCTAAACCTAATCCTACGTAGGCAATTTTACCGGAAGTTTTCAAAGGCATTAAAGCACTATCGGCCTGGGTTACCAGGGTAATAGCATTACTGTAAACTTCCTTCTTAATCGGTTCTATGTCTTTATTAAGATCGGCAGCAATATTTAGCGTGTCAATAGCTTTCAGCGTATCTAAACCCAAATTGTACTTAGCAAGTAATACCTTTTTAACTTTTTGGTTAATATCATCCCAACTCAACTTATTGTGGCGGATGGCTTTGCGTACTTTTTTAATACTGCCTTTTACATCAGCGGGCAAGCAAAGCATATCGTTACCGGCAATAAGCGATTGTACTGCGGCCTCACCCGCAGGATAAAACTTAGCCACACCTTTCATCTCTAACGCATCGGTAAAAGTGATGCCGTTAAATTTAAGTTCGTTACGCAAAAGCCCGGTTACATTTTTTTTAGACAGAGAGGCAGCCTGGTTACGGGTAGTATCTATAGCCGGAATATAAAGGTGAGCCACCATCATGCTGCCCACCCCCTGCTTAATAAGCGTTTTAAACGGGTACAATTCCAGCGAATCTAATTGCTGGATAGATTTTTGAATAACGGGCAAATCAAGGTGCGAGTCAACGGATACATCGCCGTGACCGGGGAAGTGTTTGGCACAAGCCATAATACCTTCATCCTGCATGCCTTGCATAATGCGGCTGCCGTAAAGAGCTACCTTATACTTATCCTCACCAAACGACCGGAAGTTGATAACCGGGTTATCGGGATTGTTATTAATATCTACAACCGGGGCGTAATTAACCTGTATGCCCACACGTTTACACTGTTGCGCAATGGCATTGCCTGTGTGGTAAGCAATGGCGGCATCGCCGGTGGCACCAATAGTAAGCTGATCGGGAAATGGTTTTACATCGCCAAAACGCATACCCACGCCGGTTTCGCCATCAATACATACCAGCAATGGTATTTTTGATTTTTGCTGAAGTTGGTTTAAAACCATGGCCTGCTGCACGGCATTGCCCTGAAACAGGCATACCGAACCCACCTTGTACTTATTAATAAGCTGCTCTACATCATCGGTAAAAAACACCGCGTTATTACCCCTTTTTTCGGAGAGGCGCATGACCATAAGCTGTGCTATTTTTTGCCGACGCGATAATTTTTTAAAGGCCTGACTAACCCATTTTTGCGCGGCAACGGTATCGGGCCGGGGTTGCTGGGCCTTTACAACCAACGAACAGAATAATAAAGGCAGCAAGGCAGCGTATAAAACCCTTTTCATATACAAGATGTAGGTTACAATTAAGCAAATGTGCAAAAAAACGCATTAACATTCATCATAATTGCGGTTTTAATGCATGTTTATCACAAAACATGCAGCATAATGCATGCCATGTAATTTAATTAAAACAAAAAACCCGGCAAATAGCCGGGTTTTTTGTATGGTAACCAATTATCGGTTAGCAGTGTTATCTAACTGTGGCCTGTTAGTTGCCGTAGGTGAGGTAATGGTAATATCACCTCTTGAGCCTATGGTATAAACTTTACCACCTGCAAAGGCTACCGTATTAGTACCATTACGGGATATGATGTTTACTGTAGCCGAAGAAGGATACCTGGCATATAATTCATACGTGCCAATTGGTACCGCAACAAAATCAGATACACCTTTATAAGCTACAGCAGCCGGAGTTAATAAAATATCGGTGCCTGCGGGTGCCTGTGTATTATGTACATATAAATTTAATGCTGCTGCGGCATTTGGTACTGTATTAATAAAACGTACATAGGCTACATTATAATCTGGCGCAGGCAATTTATCTTCTATAATAAATGCGTCTGCGCTTTTTGCAGTAGTGTTATATAAACCACATAAATAAAAGCTGTAAAATTTCGAGTTTTCAAGCGTGGCATTTGTCGTATTTATTGCCAGGTTGGCATCGGTTGTTAGAGTAGATGGTAATTGTGCTTTAAATACGTAGACACCAGCCGATTGTAAACTGTAATTAGATGATGGATAAACACTGCCAGATATAACACCAGAAGTACTCTCGATACCGGTAGCACTGGTAATGCCCGATACTTTAACACTATTGGCATAAAAGTTTACGCTGGGCGCATTTACTCCAAAATTGAAATATTTTATTTGCGGGGTCGAAGGATCGATGATCTGATCAATTTCCTGAACCCCATTTTTTTTACATGAATATAAAAGCGTTGATAACAGCATTGCTGTTAAAACGAAGTGTATTTTTTTCATAAAACAATA
This sequence comes from Mucilaginibacter terrae, assembly GCF_042679325.1. Classification (GTDB taxonomy): domain Bacteria; phylum Bacteroidota; class Bacteroidia; order Sphingobacteriales; family Sphingobacteriaceae; genus Mucilaginibacter; species Mucilaginibacter terrae. The sequence goes on along the minus strand of NZ_JBHTMJ010000003.1, from coordinate 475,176 downwards.
ATTAAGGTTGAGTAATCCACATTTCTTTAGTGTGATAATCACGAGTCAAAGCACCGATCTTTTCCAACGATACTAAGTTCCAAACATACTCAGATGCATAACGCGGCCTAATGCGATAAGCCGGTTTGTTAACATTATCAACATATAAAGTAGTTGGAAATACATAACCCGCATAAACTTGCGTACCGCCAGCCGTTTCAGGATCCAGATAATGGTATCTGCGCAGATCCATCCAGGTTTCAATAAATCCCCAACCCCATAGTGCTATATACTTTTGGAGCATAATTTTTGATAAAGTTAAGTTAGCTGCCGTTGGAACAACACTTGGAGAATTTAAGTAAGTAGCCATATCTGCGGCTGGAATTTGCGATGGCGTACCACTAATATCCATGTTTGTTGCATTTACATAATTCATATGCGCGGCAATAGCTTTTCTATAAGCATCTAAAGCTGTTGTTTTATCCCCTTTTTTATAAGCGGCTTCGGCTTTTATAAACTGTAATTCAACATAAGTCATAATCGGGTATCTGCTTTTATCATCAAATAAGTATTTTGATGGCGAACCCACTACTGGAATTCCTGCGTAACCTGCTAAATTATAAGGTTGTTGATTTACAGCTATACCTGTTACTCCACTACCTGTAACCAAACCCCTGTATAAACCGTCGGGTGATGGCGAAAGCATCCGGGTCATTCTTGGATCCATAACACCACCAAACTGTGTACCATCCATCAAAGATTTAATAAATGCCGTTTGACGGTAGGAGGTAAAATTATCGCGTGTTGGGCCAATAAAATTACGGTCGTCGTTAGATATACCTGTGTATTTAACAGCAGCATCATCTTCATTACCCGCAAAAGATTTATCAACCGCTGCTATCACTGCGTTTGCATCATATAATGCTGTCTTATTGCTATAATGACTTAAATTAATGGCTAACAAGCCGTAAGCAAATTTCAACCATTTTGTACGGTCGCCTTTGTAAACAATATCTGTTTTACCCAAAAATGCCGCATCAACACTACCGTCGGTACGTTGCAGGTTGGCAATGGCCAGGTTTAGTAAGCGGCGTACTTCGTTATAAGCATACTCCTGGGTATCATAAGCAAACGCCGTTTTGGTTGGATCGGGTGTAAAAGCTTCCTGAATAATGATCTCGCCATGAATATCAGTAAGATTTTGCCAATCCCAGGCTTTTATAACTTGCGCTACGCCTAACAAATCCCACCGTTGCTCGGCCTCTGCTTTGGCAGTCATATCTAACAGATTTTGGCCATGGTCAAAATAAACGGTGCGCCACAGCATACCACCATTATCAGATGGTGCCGGATCATATCCCTGCAAATCCCAGGTAGAGTTGGCACTTGTTAATGTAAAGTTTTGTATATAACGGCTTATTTGCCGGCCATCATACACCGGGCCGGTAGCCATCCAGCTTAGTATAGGTGACAGGTATAAATTTGCCGTTACCGATGTAGGTGCATTTGGATTGGTATTTACATCGAGATATTTTTTACAACTGCTTGCCGAAATGAGGCCAGCAGCCATCAATATGATATATAATTTTTTCATTCTATTACTTATTATAATGTAACTCTAAGACCAAAATTTAAACCTATAGGTATAGGGAAGTTACCATAATCAATACCAACTGCCCCCGAACCCCCTACTGCAGCTGTATTACCATTTACCACAGGGTCCAAACCCGTATAATTGGTAATCAGGAACAGGTCTGTCGCGGTCATGAAAACGCTGGCGTTCTTTACAAAATTTTGTCTCTTAATTAGTTTTTGCGGCAGATTATAGTTTAAGGTCATATCCCTTAATCGAATCCAGTTGATATTCTTCTCTATAAATAACTCTTCGCTTACGTTGGTATAATATCCGTTTTGGTAGTACGGTGTTACTGCAATATTGTTTACAGTTGGAGAGCTGCTGTTTTCCCTACCATCTTGTAACACACCCGGAATTACACGCGATTGAAGCCTGTCTTCGGTAAGTGTGCTTAAGCCTACGGTTGTTAAAAAGTGCTGTGTTGCGTTCAATACATCACCACCTTTTCTAATATCCAGCAGGAATGATAATGACCATGCCTTATACCTGAACGTGTTACTTAAACCAATGCTGAATTTCGGATTTCTATCGTAGCCGTTGTTGGTAAATAGGGTTGAGCGTACAGGTAAACCAGTGCCGGGCGTAATTAATAGTTGCCCGCTGCTGTTACGCAAATAAAACTGACCTGTTAATGCACGTGTAGAGTTACCGATGGTATTACCGGTACGTATATTGGCATACAAAGAAGCATCAGAAACATAAGCTTCTGGTATGCCGTTTGGCAATGATTTTACAATAGCACGGTTTGCCGAAAAGTTTGCTAAAACATCCCAATTAAAATCTTTACTACTAACAGGCTTACCCCTTAATGTAATTTCCAAACCTTTGCTCAATGTAGAAGCACCGTTCAGGTTAAATAATACGAAACCGGTAGCATAGCTTCCGCGAATATCATTTACAATTTGGTCGGTGGTTGTTTTGCGGTACACCGTTACATCTAATCCCAAGCGATCATTTAAGAACGAAAGTTCGGTACCTACTTCAAAGGCTTTTGCAAATTCGGGGCTTAAATTAGGGTTAGGCCCAGTAAATCCGTAGCCGTAACCTCCACCAACTGTGGGCTTATTTTCGAGCGCTGGTACATAAGCATAAGGCCTGGCATCTTTACCCACAGCAGCATAAGCTGCACGTAACTTACCATAAGTAAAATATTTTTTAAGCCAAGGCACTGCATCGGTAAAAACAAAGCTGGTTGAAACGCCTGGATAATAAAATGAATACCTTTCAATTGGAATGGTCGAAGTACGGTCATTTCTTACCGTTCCGGTTATATACAGGTAGTTTTTGTAATTTACAGTAGCCCTGCTAAAAAAGCTCACCAGTCGGCGTTGTGTAATAGTACTTTTTAAGCCCCTGCTTGTATTCAGTGTATTATTGAGCGATACAAAGTTAGGATCGTAAAAATTCTCACCAAAAGCTGCATTAACATCCGATTTCAGGTCCTGCATCGAAAAACCCAAAAGCGCGTCAAACGTTAAATCTTTAGTAAGTTTTTGTGGAGTTAAGCTTAAAAGGTTTTGCAGGTTGAAGTTACGGGTAATATCCGTAGCTACGTCAATTGTACCCTGCCTTGCAAATCCTGCCCTACTCTCGGGATGCCTTAACAATAATAATTTGTTGTTATAGGCGTCAATACCAACATTGGTTTTTAAGTTTAACCATTTAAACGGTGTAATGGTTAAACCCAGGTTAGTTAAAAACCTGTTATTTTTAGTGTTGTTTATATTTTTGTTTATACTAAAATAAGGGTTATCTACCTCGGTAGCTGTAAGTCCGGGTGCTAATGCAAGGTAACGTCTTGTACCCGATAGATTCAGGTAATTTTGAGCATCGTCGGTTTGTGGCCAGTCAAGCAAACCTATAAGCGGGCCAATATTGCCCTTTAAAGGCTGGTCGTTGTTGGCATACTCATAGCTCATGCTTAAATCTGCTTTCATCCAGTTATTAATGGTAGCCTGCGAAGCACCGGTTACGTTTATACGATCATAAACAGATTTAGGTACAACCCCGTTTTGGTTGGTATAAGACGTTGATAGTCGGTAGGTAGCTTTATCGGTACCGCCCGAAAACGCCAGGTTGTGCTTTTGCGTAAAGCCGGTTTGAAAAAAGTTTTCAACGTTATCATAAAGTTTGGTGCCCGATGGATACTCAGGACCGAAATACTCATATGCTCCTGATAACGAAGAGATAGTATTGCCTACTCCATTAGTACCCAAACCATAAGTGCTTTGTATTTCGGGCTTGGCGCGTAGTTTTTCTAACCTAAAACTGTTGCTATAATCAATTCTGCCTTCGCCTGGCTTACCCCTTTTGGTGGTAATTACTATAGCACCGTTAGCAGCATCAATACCATACAATGCGGCAGCTTCAGGGCCTTTTAACACTACAAGGCTTTCAATATCTTCGGGGTTAATATCCGAAGCGCGGTTGGTAAAATCAACACCACGGTTACTAAATGCAGTAGTAGCGCTATTGTCAGAGACCAGCACACCTGTATTAAGTGTTTTGTTATCAATAGGTAACCCATCAACCACAAATAATGGAGAGTTACTACCACTGATTGAGCTTACACCACGTATGGTGATATTTGTTGAAGCACCAGGTACACCCGATGAACTATTTACCTCTACGCCGGCTACCCTGCCTTGTAAAGAGTTAATAAAGTTTTCGCGCTGGGTACCGGCAATATCGGCACCTTTAACAGTTTGTTGCGAAGTACCTAAGGTACGTTTTTGCGCGGTTTGGCCTAAAGCGGTAACCACCACCTCGTTTAGGTTTTTTGAATCGGGATCGAGAGTAACATTAATGGCTGCGCCGTTGGTAACTGTTTTTTCTTGCGTAAAATAGCCTACAAAAGAAAAAACCAAAACCTGGCCGGAGTTGGCGGTAATTGAATAGTCGCCCGCCAGGCCGGTTTGCGTGGCCGCGTTACTTCCCTTAATTTTAATTGTAACACCTGGTAATGGCATACCATCATCTCCAGAGGTTACCTTCCCGGTAATTTTTGATTGGGCCATTGCAACAGTGGAGCCCAAACATAACAGGAAGAGAAAGATGGATAAAAGTTTCTTCATACACGAATGTTTGTTTGTTTAAGAAAGCATAATTTAAAATTGAAAATTCTTGTAGTTTTTAAATGTGAAAGTGTAATATATAAGAACGAGTGTTTGAATATAAAATAACCAGCAAATATTGATGCCATGTTGTGTATTATGTGCCACTTATATAAAAATTTAAAAGTATTTGGTTGGAATCAGCAAAAGCTACAGCCGTATATTTAATTAATCTAAATACAATTCAATATATGTATTTAAGAACCGCAAAATAATGCACCACGCTTACAAGCTATCACCAAATATAAATAAATTGATGAATTAAAGTAAAATTATTCGCATTATTTAAATAAAACATGCAAAATAATGCACGATTAAGGACTAATTTTTACAAATTAGCATAAAAATATTATAGTTTAATTGATTTTGCAGCAAACACCTAAGGTGTTGTGGTTTAAATGATAATTTTAAGGCTATACATACCCATTATATTATACAGTTCGGGCCTTTATAATAAGGCTACAGCATTAATGTATTGTGCCAATGATGCATCGTTGGGCTCCAGTTCGGTTATCAGGTAATTAATAGCACTCAATGGGCAAACCGCCATTTTTTCTGTGGAATCGAGTTTACCTGAAATACTCAATACCACCGATTTGTAAGCCGATTTGATCATCGCTTTTTTAACCTGTACCACTTCCAGGTCCGAATCAGTTATACCATTGTCTAAGGAAATGGCGTTTGCGCCCAAAAAGCACAGGTCTACGTTTATCTCCGACAGTTGATTAATCACCATAGACCCGGTATTAATCAACGAATCGGACAGTAAGCGCCCGCCTAATAAAATAACCTCTGCGCCCGTATATTCTATCAGTTCTAAAGCAACCAGCGGACTAATGGTTATAAAGGTACAGTGCAGGTTTTTGGGCACCAAGCGAGTAAGTTCTATAATTGTTGTTCCACCACCCAGCAGCACAAACATACCTTCTTTAATTAGTGTTAAGGCTTTTTTGGCTATCTGTATCTTGGCCTCTTTAGCATATATAGTATTTTGTGTAAACGTATGTAAAAATGATTTAGAGACCGCGCCACCATAAACCTTCTTAATTTTTGCATCCTTGGCTAATTCGTTCAAATCACGGCGGATAGTATCTTCAGATACATCGAGCTTCACACTCAAATCGGCCGAGAGCACTTTGTTATGCAGGTTTATTTGTTTAATAATAAAGCTTTGACGTTCCTCCTTGAGCATGGTTACATAGGTTATAATTAACCAAATATAGTATAATTAAGAAATTTGCCCATTTACTGTGCATGTTTATGCATGTTTGCCAATATATTTACATCTAAACTGTTGACTAAATACATATTCAACAGCGATAATTATGCAACGTAAACATTTTTTATCATCGCTTATACCGCTAACAGCTGCATTATCGTCCATGAAAAGTGGTGATGAGCTGCATTTAGAACTTGGGCGCAAAAAAAGCAGTAAAATACCCCCATATTTGCGCGTGGGCGATACTATTGGTATAACATGCCCGGCTGGCTTTATTAGCGCCGATGCTATTAAACCCGCCATACAATTAATAGAAAGCTGGGGTTTTAAAACACAGATAGGAAAAACCGTAGGAAAACAAGATTTTACATTTGGAGGTACCGACCAAGAACGCACCGAAGATTTGCAGTACATGTTAGATGCCCCTCACATTAAAGCTATTATGTGTGCCCGTGGCGGATATGGTGTAGTAAGAATAGTTGACAACCTTAATTTTAAAGGCTTTAAACGACACCCCAAATGGATAATTGGTTTTAGCGATATTACCGTTTTACATAATCACATTCATCAAAATTACCATTGGGCAAGCCTGCACAGTAAAATGTGCAATAGCTTTCCAACTGATTGGGGCAAGGCCGAACCCATACAAATACAAACCATTACTTCTATTAAACAAGCATTAACCGGCAATAGTATGAGCTACACCGCCCCCCCATCGGCAGCTAACAGAACCGGCACCGCAAGCGGACAATTGATTGGTGGTAATTTAAGTCTTGTGGCCAGCATGACCGGAACACGATCAGACATCGATACAAGAGGAAAAATCCTTTTTTTAGAAGATACCGGCGAGTATATTTATAATATTGACCGCATGCTGTACAACCTGCTGCGCAGCGGCAAACTAAACCATTTAGCCGGCCTTATTATTGGTGGCTTTAAACTAAAGCCCGATGAACCCGGCGAAGAGTTCGGTAAAAACCTGCAAACGGTGGTGAACGAAAAAATCGGTCAATTTAATTATCCCGTTTGTTTCAATTTTCCTGTAGGGCATCAAAAAAATAACTTTGCTTTAAAATGTGGGATATTACATACGCTTGCTGTTACCGAAACCGGGAGTTTGTTGCAATCTGAAGAATAATAACGCATATAAATTCCTCAAATACTTTTCGTTTAACTTCAAGCTCCTACTATAAATCACTTTAACGCACATTCATTATTAACCCCGCTAAATTCCTGTTTCCTTATATGTATAATGTTGATGTTCCACATTAATTTATACAGTGCCTATAATAATATTGGAGAGGTACTAAATATCTTTTTAAATTGCCCTGCAGCACGAAATTTATGCTAAATTTATGCTAAATACTTATAAATAGGCTTAATTGCAGCAAACTACCAATTATTACCCAAACTAATTATAACAGAATTTTAAGTTGTTACAATTGATAAAGTGCCGGTAAATTTTTTTAAGGCAATTTGGCTAACTATAATTTTATGACTGCCTAAGTTAAATTCTATATAAAAGATCAAATTTTAAAAATTAAATGGTGAAAAACTTGTGGTTGTATTACCAGCAAAGTGTAAAAGGTAAAACAATTTCACGTATAGCTGAAACTCAAACCGAACTAAGTTACTGGCAGGATCTATTATTTTTTAATTTCCTGTTTTATTGCCTGCCTGTTAGTTTAATTGCAGTTATTCCGGGTGTATATATGTCGGTAAAAGAAGGTTATACCGTAATTGCAATTGTTGATGTAATTAGCTTGATTTTACTCTCCATAGTTACCTTCACTTACCAAATATCCCTTCAGCTAAGAAAACTTTTTGTCATTATTATTTTTTACATTTTATCTGTTTTCCTGATCTATCTTTTAGGATACATTGGTCCGGGAGTGTTTTATCTATTCGCAATAACTATTCTTATCTCCCTTATTTTTTGTAAAAAATATGCCTACTGGTCTATATTGGTAAACACATTCATATTATCATTTTTTGCTGTAGTAATCCAATTTAAGCTTTTCAACTCACCCATTAACCAGGAATATACTTCAGGAAAATGGATAGCCTTTAGTTCCAACCTTATTTTTTTAAGCATCATTCTTGTTAACTTAATCAACCGTATTTTTAAAGGCCTGCAAGAAACTATAAATACGATGGGGCAGCTTCAGGAACGCTACAAAAATATTTTTGACCAAAGCCCTACGCCGATGTGGATATTTGATACCTCATCCCTCAAATTTCTGGAAGTAAACAAAGCGGCCATTCGTAATTACGGGTATTCTGAAAGTGAGTTTTTACAAATGACTATTAAAGATATCCACCCACAAAATGATGTTGCTGATTTAGAAGATCTGGTAGAAACTAATCGGAAATCCGGGTTGTTTTATCATGGAACTTCGAAGCATTTAAAAAAAGACGGGGAATACATTCATGTAAAAATAGAAAGCAATTTATTAGTAATTGACGGCAAACAGGTACGGATTGTTTTAGCAACTGATATTACCCATCGGGTTAAAAGTGAACTGGAAGTTTATCATGCCAATTTAAAAATTAAAAGATCAGAGGCCAATTTGCGGGCTATATTTGAAAGTGCTGCAGATGGGTTTGTGCTTTTAGACGAAGAACTTAACGTTAAAGCCTTTAATGTTAAAGCTAAAGCATTTATACTGCTAAACAAAAACCAACCGCAGTTTGAAGTAGGCCAAACTATTTTTAATTATATAGAAATTTCAAAACAAGAAAACTTCCGATCAGCAATACAAAGGGTTTTTGCAGGTAAAACTGTTGAATATGATAGATATTTTTGCTCTGATCCAGAATCGGCACTATGGATACGATTTACCTTAACACCTTTTATAGAAGATCAATTGATTAAAGGTGTTTGTATAACCGGGAGAGACGTCACTGTTCGTAAATTATACCTCCAAAATCAGGAAGATCAGAATAAAACTTTCCGTGAAATATCCTGGATGCAGTCGCATGTGGTTAGGGCGCCCCTGGCCCGTATAATGGGCTTAATTGATATTTTAAAAACATTGCGTGACGATGATTTTGAAAATGCTATTGATTATATACATTTATCTGCTTGTGAGCTGGACGAGATCATTAAAAAAATCACTTTAGAATCTAATTCAATTATTAATAAGTACCCGCTACCAACAGATGTTAAAAACCATAAAAATTAACATTTGTAAACAACAGCCTAAATATCAAAGCTATATTTATGGCAATTTCGCACCCATAAATGCACATCATGGATGATCTCTATCTCAGGGTTACCCATATTTGCTTCTTCTGCATAGCTAATTTATAAAGTCTTTTTTTTCAGATACCCGAATAGGTCATCACTCCATCATGGAAATTGCATTTAAAACTGTATTTCCCTCTTGAAATTGGAGGGCTGGATGGAGCGTAGTTAGGAGTATGTTATAGCTCAATTTATACGTGGATAATAATTCCGGTAAAAGGTGCACACCCCCTTCCATCCTCTCCAGAGGGAAACCGCACATTCCTCAACTTTTAAATGCGGTTTTCCCAAATCACCCTATAGCCTGCTTTTGTAATATCCAAAAAAATACTATAATTTACACATCAGGCCAGTGTATTAATGAATTTTTACTCACAATTTGCAATTAATTTCAGTAGTGATTTCAACTGTTAGTTATCAAACTAATTTCTAAAAACCCTGTTGTAAGTGTAAATAATGAATTAATTGCTAATACAATTATGGATGATTTTCTGAAGCGTTTACCGAATACAGGCCAAACAGATATACGGTTATTTGCAGCAGCAGTCAGCGCATCCAGCAACGGTGTGGTAATTACTGATCATACACAACCGGACGAACCCATTATTTATTGCAACAAAGCCTTTGAATCTATTACAGGATATACTAATAAAGAAATTATTGGGCATAACTGCCGTTTTTTACAAGATGGTGATAATGACCAGGAAGCGCGGCACAAACTACGCAAGGCTATTAATACTGGAGAGCATTGCCAGGTAGAGATCCGTAACTATAAAAAAGACGGTAAGCTGATGTGGAATGAACTGATGATATCGCCGGTTAAAGATCAGGATGGAAATATTACAAATTTTATAGGTATTCAAAATGATATTACACGCCGTAAACAAGCAGAAGATGCATTACTTGCTGAAAAAGACCATTTAGAAGAACGTATTTCGGAACGCACTGAAGATTTACAGGAAAGCGAAGCCTACCTGGCCAGTATTATAGAAACCATGCGTGAAAGCCTGGTAGTACTGGATAATAAAATGAAGGTAATGAGCGTGAACGAACATTTTTGCCGTTTTTTTAAATCAGCACAAAAAGACATTAAAGGTAAAGTGCTTTTTGAGCACAACAACGGTCAGTGGAATTTACCAGAGTTAAAGAACCTGCTGATTAATATTTTGCCAAATAACAACCCTTTTGAGGGCTTTGAAATTGAAAACGATTTTCCAAGAATTGGCCGTAAGCTATTGGTTTTAAATGCACGCCAGGTTACCTTAAAAGGAAAATATCAGAACAGGATATTGCTGGCTATTGAAGACATTACAGAACGCAGGGAAATTGAACAGCGTAAAGAAGATTTTATTAGTATTGCGAGCCATGAGATGAAAACGCCTTTAACAAGTATTAAAGGAAATTTACAACTATTACATAGAAGGGCAAAGCAGAATAACGATACCCAATATTTAAATGGCTTTGAAACAGCGGCTAAATCTATCGCCAGACTCGAAAAACTGATCTATGACCTGCTGGATGTATCAAAAATACAGTCTGGTAAGGTGGGGTTTAACTTTACTAAATTTAATTTCACCCATTTGCTTACCGAAGCAGTAAATGGTGTACAGGCAACAACACAAACCCACTCCTTAATAATTACGGGTTCGGCAGATGTAGAAATTACTGCCGACTTTGGCCGTTTGGAACAGGTTTTGCTCAATCTACTAAGCAATGCCGTAAAATACTCGCCTAACAGTACAAAGGTAATTGTACATACCAGTGTATTACCAAATTATATAAAGCTATCTATTACCGATACAGGTGTGGGTATCCACGAGAGAGACCACAAGCGTATTTTTGAGCGGTTTTACAGGGCCGATCAGATTTCGGAGAAATTTCCGGGCGTGGGTATCGGATTGTATGTAAGTAACGAGATCATAAAAGAACACAAGGGCACCTTGTGGGTAGAAAGCCAGGAAGGCAAAGGCTCTGTATTTAGTTTCACAATTCCAATCAATCGTTAAATTATGAGCAAAATACTGATCTGTGATGATGAACAGGAAATACTGGATATAACCCGACTTATCTTAGAAGATTCGGGGCATGAGGTTTTGGCCGTTATAAACAGCAGCAATGTAAATATGTTAGTAGAAACCGAACAGCCGGATATACTCCTTATTGACCTATGGATGCCAGGCCTATCGGGCGACCAGGTGGTAAGGCAGCTCAGAAAAAATGAGCAACTAAAACAAATTCCAATTGTAGTTATATCGGCAAGTAAAGATGGAAAAGAAATTGCTTATGCTGCCGGTGCAGATGACTTTTTAGAAAAGCCCTATGATTTAGACGCATTGATTGACATAGTTGAAAAACAATTGGCATAACCTCCCAAACTGAATACTATATTATTTAGTGTTTCTTATTAACTAACAGGAAGTGTGAATTTAAAATTACTGCCTTTTCCGGGTTCACTTTCAACCCATATCTTACCGTTATGCCTGTTAATAATTTCTGCACAAAGGTAAAGCCCTATTCCAAAACCAGCAATATTTTCTGTCTCTTTACTTTCTACACGATAATGCGGCATAAATAATTTATCAATATCCGCAGGTGCTATACCTAAACCCTTATCCTTAATGCTTACTTCCACCTCACTGTCTTTTAATACGCATCCTATTTCAATATCTGCAGTATTATCTGAATATTTTGCAGCATTGCTGAGCAAATTCACCAAAACCTGTTCAATTTTATCACGGTCTGCGTTTATACTTACTGTATTGCAGGGATTAATTATGATGTTATGGGTAGATGTAATAAATAAAGTTTCTTCTACTACTTCGTTTATTAACACATCAAGCCTGAACTCCGCCTTATTCAAATGTATCTTTCCAGCCTCAGCACCCGATAAATTAAGGAGACTATTGATCATGTTGAGCATTTTTTTAACCTGCTTATCAACTTTAGATAATGTGCCTATCGTAAAATTATCTTTCTGTTTCTTAGCCCAGTTGTTCAGCATCTGAACGTAAGCTTTCAAAGCAGTTAAAGGTGTTTTCAGTTCATGGCTAACCATACCTATAAATTTACTCCGCCTTAAATCACTTTGTTTCTGCTCCGTTATGTCCATAATAATCCCAGAAAAATAGCTGTTACTTACAGTTGAACTGCTAAATCCTCCGGTTATGCTTAACCATCTTTTTTTATTATCATGCAAATCAATAATAGGACATTCTATGTAAAGAATACTTCGTTTTTTAAAAGCGTTTTCAATAGCCTCCACAACATTTTTCCGCTGTTTATCAACCACTTTCAACATGGCGTCCTCAAAAGACATTTCTTCTTTAGGTAAAAAGCCGAACATTTCCCTGGTTCGTTCGGAGGGGAAAAATTTTCTGGAGGCGGGGTCCATGATCCAAATACCAACATTGGCCGAATCAAGGGCAATCTTGGCTATATCTGTCTCTTTAAAAGATTCTATCGTGTGGGAAACATTATTATCTTCAGGAATTGCGTTATCGCCACTATGTTTATCCATTAGCAAGCATCAAAATACATGTGTGTACAAAAATACTTTATTTTCCCGATACAAAGATTGCTCATCATCGAGTATGTAAGCCAAATCGTTTTTAACTTCTCTTATTACTAACAAATTCCATTCTTTTTGCTATAACCATCCCAAAGATCATTTTAATACTTTCTTTGATGGCGAAGAAATAATCAGTGCGGCACTACACCATGCATGGTTTTTTAAATTTATTAATATTGTACCATTGTTGTACCAAAACGAAAAAGCACTTAGACTTTCGTCGTAAGTGCTTGATTTTCAGTGCGCCCACCTGGGCTCGAACCTAACTCTATATTCGACTGATAATCAATGAATTACAAAGAATTCGCCGTTCAAGGTAGTTACATAGGTAACACGCCCTACCGACTATTCAAATATACAAATAATGGCGCACAAGCCCTAATGTTCCTTCTTTTAAGATTGAGTTATTCGATTAAGGGATTAGCATATTATAAGTATTTAGCCCGTTATCACACACCGAATTTAATAACGTCGAGCGACTTCTTTCGGTAACTCTTAAATATTATATCCCAAAAAGGGAAGACCGAACCATAGTTGGAATCCGTCTCAACGATCACATTTGAATGGTGTATCCGGTGCATGTTTGGGCTGACAAATAATTTCCGAAGAATGATGTCTGTCTTTTCAGAAACCCTGATATTAGAATGAACCAATAGTACCACCGGGAAAAACAGAATGCCATAAGCAATGAGCCCAGTAACGGTGATGCCAATAAAAGGAAATACTAATGCTTTCGCGATCACTGCAAAAAATAGCTCTACCGTATGAAAACGTACCGCCGTGGTGCTGTTCATTTTTTCATCTTCATGATGAAATTTATGAAACTTCCATAGCAGTGGCATGGCATGATTGATCCGGTGCCACCAGTAAACAAAAACATCGATGATGATTATTTGAAGTACTAATGATACCAGGACAGGCAATTTGGCAAACCCTTCAAAACCAATATGGTGCGAGAGTGTATAAACCATAACCTTCTGCAAACAGTAACCGCTTGTAAAGGTGAAAAGCAAGTTGATCAGCCCAATGCCGATATTTTTCAGGTCGTGCCGTCCTGCTAACAGTTCTTTTCGCTGAGGAAAAAGGTGTTCGGCTATATAGGCCGTCAAAAAAACAAGGCCTATAGCGACTGGCTGTATTATAAGGTTCATGACAACTTGAATGCTTTAGAATAATCTCGCATTATAAAAATACGATGAATAATTCAGGATAGGTTTTAATCTGATCAAATAAAAAGCCATGTAGGTTGTAGCTACGTATATTAGCTATATATTCACCGTTATGGACAATTATCTCGATACCACCATTGATGTTTACCGCGATGCTGCACTGAAACCGGATGTTGGACTATGCTGCACCACATCGCCCATGAACGCCTTTCCGGGATTGGAGATACCGGCTATCATGAAGGCAATGAACTACGGTTGCGGTGCTATTGTCAGCGCCGGTGACCTGGTAAACGACCCGAAGATCTTGTATGTAGGCGTAGGCGGCGGCATGGAATTATTACAATTCTCCTATTTTAACAGAAGCGATAGCGGTGTTATTGGTGTTGATATTGTTGATGAAATGCTGCAAAGCTGCGCTAACAATTTAGTAGTGGCGGAAAAGCTGAATCCCTGGTTTAAAAAGGAATTTATTGATCTGCGCAAAGGATCGGCTTTGCTACTGCCAGTTGAAGATAATTCCATCGATGTAGCCGGACAAAATTGCCTGTTCAATATCTTCAAAAAGAATGACCTAAAGCAAGCACTTAAAGAAATTTACAGGGTTTTAAAGCCGGGAGGCAGATTAGTAATGTCGGACCCGGTTTGTGATCAGCCTATGAATACCGAACTGCGCAGTGACGAACGATTGCGTGCCCTTTGCCTTACCGGCTCACTGCCGTTAACGGAATATATTAAAAGCATTACTGATATTGGTTTTGGCACTATCGAGATCAGGGCGAAACGCGCTTACCGTATTTTAGCTCCGGGGCAATATGCGACTGATGAATTGATTTATATTGAAAGCGTGGAAGTCTGTGCTATTAAAGACCCGATGCCCACTGACGGCCCATGCGTATTTACCGGAAAAGCGGCGATCTATTACGGCGGCGAGGAGTTTTTTGATGACGAAAAGGGGCATGTATTGATGCCTAACCAACCGTTGGCAGTTTGCGACAAGACTGCAGCAAATTTAGCGGCATTGCACCGGAATGATATCTTCATATCAGGCTCCACCTGGTTTTATGATGGCGGCGGCTGTTGCTAATTCAAACGACGGCTATGCATATTTTCATCACAGGTGCAACGGGGTATATTGGGCAACAACTGGCATTTAAACTTGCTAACAGCGGGCATACTGTTCATGCGTTGTTACGCAATGAACAAAAAGGGGCGTTACTGGCTCATCCTAACATTATTCTATGTGCAGGCGATATATTAGACATATCAGCCCTTCTTAATGCCATGTCAGGGTGTGAGCAGGTTTATCATTTGGCAGCGTTGGCATCCGTCTGGAACAAAGACCCGGAGGCATTTTACATCTTGAATGTAGATGGCTTAAAAAATGTATTGGACTGTTGCCTTGAACTGAACATCGAAAACGTATTATTTACATCAACCGCCGGGGTAGTTGGCCATGCTGAAAATATTCAACCCGTTTGCGAACTGACCAACACAAATCCAAAGCTGGAAACGCTTTACGAAAAAAGTAAGGTAGAGGCGGAATCGCTATTAAAAGAATATAACAAAAAAGGTATCCGCGGCATTATCGTCAACCCAAGCCGGGTATATGGGCCTGGCTTGCTTACGGAAAGCAACGGTTTTACCCGTTTAATGAAAATGTACATCGGCGGCCACTGGAAGATCAAACCCTGTAATGGAAAAAGCATTGGTAACTATGTCTACATCGATGACACGATCAATGGATTGATCAGTGCGATGGAAAAAGCAAAGCCGGGCGAACGTTACCTTTTAGGCGGTATCAACGCCACATATAACGAGTTTTTTGCACTGGTTGATGAATTAACAGGGATTAAACGCAAAATGTATAACGTGCCGTTGCCAATAATGATTTTGATGTCCCGGATACAACTTTTTATGGCTGAAGTATTCGGAAAACAGCCGCTTATCACACCACCTTTTGTTCGTAAATATAATAAGCACTGGATAGTTACATCCGCCAAAGCAGAGCGGGAATTGGGTTATCATATTACGCCGCTGAAAGAAGGTGTTGCTAAAACGCTGCATTGGTTGACTGAAACTTCGCCTATTTGATAGCCGTGCTTAACTCAGCATAGGTATAAGCTGATTCATGAAATTTCTTTTGTCCGGTTTTGCTGTTGAAGATCAAAGTACCCGGTAAAGCACCCGACCAGTCGGGACTGATCCGTTCAGTAAAGCTTGAAGGAGCTTCGTTAAGCAAGTAAACTTCTCCGGTCAGGTGGTGAGTTTTTACAAAAGGTTTCACCCCGATTTCCAATTTGGATCTCAAGTCAGTACTTATGAGGATGACTTTAACGGGCTTTCCCTGATTTGCGCTTTTGAACTTTTCAAACTCCGGCAATTCATTGACACAGGGTTTGCACCAAGTCGCCCAAAAGTTGACGACATAGATCGTATCCTTACCTTGTTTAAAACGGCTTTCCAACTGATTCACCGAAATTAATTTGACATCCTGCGCCTTAGTTTTCAATATTATCAAGAAACTGAATAGTGTCAATAGCAACAATTTACTTTTCATAGTTGTTTTTTAATCATTCGGTACAGATAAATATACGTAGATTTCAATCATACAGATTAAATATGCAGGTCAGTATTATTATTCCCACATATAACGAGGCTGAAAATATCGCTCAACTGATCGGCTATTTGAAAAATAATAGCAGCGAATTATTGCTGGAAATCATCGTTTCGGACGGTGTTAGCGGGGATGATTCGTTGGCCTTAGCGGAGCGAGAGGGTGCCGTCGCATTAACTTCACCGGAAAAGGGCCGTGCCGCCCAGATGAACTACGGCGCGTCTGTTGCCAAAGGTGATGTGCTTTATTTTGTTCATGCAGATACTATCCCGCCAAAAAGCTACCTCGCAGATATTAAGCAGGCCATTAGCAATGGTTATGATATGGGCAGGTACCTGTCAAAATATAATAGCAAAAGTTGGTTGCTGAAAATGAATGCCTTTTTAAGCAGGGTGGATACTTTTGCAGGTATGGGCGGCGACCAAACTTTATTCATCACCAAAAAGCTTTTTGCGCAAATGGGAGGTTTCGATGGCAACATGAAGATCATGGAAGAATTTGAGTTTTGTGCCAGGGCAAGAAAACAAGGGAAATACAAGATCATTCACAAGCCTGTTTTAATTTCCGCACGAAAATATGATACGAATGGCTGGTTAAAGGTTCAACGCGCTAATTATACCGTTGTTAGGATGTACCAAAAAGGAGCATCTCAACAGGACTTGGCGGCTACCTATAAAAAGATGCTCAACTACCGTTAAATTGCAATACCATTGACATCCAAATCAGCGGCCTGATCTACATCATGCAGCTGTTTGAGCATCAAAAATGTTTGGGAAAGATCACTTAGATCTTTTATCGTTTGCTGGCAAACCTGATCTGTGCTCCAGGCTTTATCCCTAAATAATTCAGGTATAAAATGGTTCATCCCTAAAAGATAATACCCACCGTCAAACGTAGGGCCAATAACTGCGTGGTGTCCGTTCAATGAGGCGACTGCATCGTCTAAGATAGCGGTTCGTAATTGGTAACAGTCGCTCCCTATGATCAACACTGTCTTAAATCCCTGCTCAAACAACTCGCCGAAAGCGTTAGCCATGCGCTGGCCCAGATCATCGCCAAACTGCTGCCTTTTGGTATAACCGGGATCATTCCAGCTATCATGTTCAGGTACGCCATCCGCATAATAAATGAATTTCCGGCAATTTAAGGGCAGCGTTACCTGCCGGGTATGCTGTAACAAAAGCTGGTACACTTGCAATGCCTTTTCATCACCTATCACTTTGGCCAGCCGGGTTTTTACCTTGCCTAATTCGGGATGACGGACAAATATGATTAGGGCGGTATTTAAGGGTGTAACTGCTGACATCGGATAGGTTATTCGGCAACGGCACCACCACAACTGGAACCAGCACCTGCGGTACAGCCGTAGCAATGCTGCTTTAAAATGATGTTGCGGTTATTTAACAAGGACAGATCAAAAGTGCTTAAATGTTGTGAACTTTCGGGTGTCACCAACAGATCAAGCATCTGGTTAAAATCGCAATCGTATAAATAGCCATCCCAACTAACCGAAATGGTATTGCGGCACATCACATTTTTAACCGCAGCCGGATTAAAAGCGGAGATCAGTTTCTCCATGTACTTATCATAGTTGCCTGTAGAAAGCAGGTAATCCAGGTAACGGCTGATGGGCATGTTAGTAATAGCAAAAAGGTTATTGAATACAATGCCGAACTTTTTCATCAGTTCAAATTTGTATTCCTTTTCCAAAGCGTCCTGAGATGGTGGTAAAAAAGCACCTGCCGGATTGTAAACTAAATTAAGGGTTAAGCCTGTACCCGCCTGTCCGTAACCAACTCCATTCAGCATCTGTAATGCTTTAATGGAATCATCAAAAACACCGTCGCCCCGCTGCCGGTCTGTTCTGTCTTGTGTAAAACTGGGTAACGATGATACTACCTCTATTTGATGCACCCTGAAAAATTCCGGCAGGTCATGAAATCGTTTATTCGCCAAAATAATCGTCAGGTTACAGCGAACGATGATATGTTTACCCAATTTTTTGATCTCTTCTACAAACCACCGAAAATCAGGGTTCAGTTCTGGTGCGCCGCCGGTCAGGTCAACAATTTTGATACTATCATTTTGCAACACGTTCAAACAAAGCTGCATGGTTTCGCGGGTCATGATCTCTTTGCGGTCTGGCCCCGCATCAACATGGCAGTGCTTACAAACCTGGTTGCACATTTTACCAACGTTCACCTGGAAAATTTCCACATTGGTCGCCTGTAAAGGAAACATCCCTAACCCAGCCACCTTATCTTTAAAAGAAGCGTGTTTATGCTCCCGCTGGTCTTCGAGGATGGCCAACTGATTATCTGAGCTGGCTAAATGATGCTGTAATACTTTGAGCGACTTGATCATTACATACTAATTTCTTTCACCTTGTTCATCATCTGTACCCCATGTACCAGCACCGCGCCGCCCTTAATGGCCGAGGCTACATGAACGGCCTCCATCATTTGCGCTTCGCTAAAACCTTTTTCATAGGCATCGCTGCTATAAGCATCGATACAGTAAGGGCATTGCACAGCATGGGCAACCGCTAAAGCGATCAGTGATTTTTCTTTCGCAGTTAACGCGCCATCTTTAAAAACTTCCCCATAATAGTCGAAAAACTTATCGGCCATCGGTTTCTGGAACTCCGCGATATTTCCGAATTTTCCGAGGTCTTCGGCATTGTAATAATGATCAGCCATTGTTTTCAGATTTATAATTATTCAAATATAAACTCCAGTCGTACTTTTTAAAATGAATATCCGGTTTACGGTCTTGCGGAATGATCTTATTTTGCTTTAATATTTCCAGCATGTTCTTTTTCCCACCGAAATCATGCCTGAACCAACCCATCAGAGCAGGTACGTTCACCACGTTCTTTGCGGAATCATATTCACATTCTCCTTTTAAATAGGTTCTGACGGCTACCATTAATTGTTTGTCTATACTGGCCGGTTCATAAAAAGCAATGGGCGGGCAGCTTTTAGCCCCGCAGTTCAGCGCGAAATGTATGCGGTAATCCAGTTTTTCGACCCTGAACTTCTTTTCAAAACTAGATGGAAACAGTTTACCTAAATAGCCTTCACTCCATTTAACTTTAGAATGGCGTAAAATGCCATGTTCAATATCATCCAGGCTCAATTGCCGTCCGGCAATTTCAATTTGCCTGCTGGAAAAGAAAGAATTGCGGGTCGTATATTGATCAGGATCTTTTTTAAGGATAACTTGCGTGAAACCATTATAAATATTCAACCAGAAGGCCAGGCGTTTGTTATCGTTGTTTAATTGCTTTGCGAGAACGTCCTCATTGGCTTTGCTCAAGGTATCAATATATTTACTTGTGGTATCACCTGTTTTAGCAGCGTACAAGAAGTCCTGCGAGATTTTAATATAATCAATGGGTTTCGCGGAGGTTACAGACCGATCTAAGGCAAATAAATTGGTGAATGCAAAAACTGTAAAAACAAAAAGCAGACAGAACTTATTCATACCACAAGATACGTAACTTGCTTCATACAAGTTTGAAATCAAAAAAAATGAAATTCTTCTTGCTTATCAAATATTAATCGTAATATTGCAATATAAATATGGGATTAACTAAAACTGAAATATTCACCGAAGAGCAAAACCGGTTAGCCGTTATGCTAAAAGCTATTGCACATCCGGCACGGATCGCAATCTTACAGGAGATCATTAAATCAAATACTTGTATCTGCGGTGATTTGGTTGATGAGTTAGGTTTGGCTCAACCTACTATTTCCCAACATCTAAAGGAATTAAAAAATGCTGGCTTAATACAGGGTACTATTGAAGGCGTAAGCGTATGTTATTGCATTAATCCACCCGTATGGAATGAGCTTAAAGAACAGATGGGCGGCTTCTTCGCTACTTATGATTTAAAGAATACCTGCTGTTAAAAAAATTTGGTTTTAATCATCGTAATATTACAATAAATATAAATTAATCATCATGAATAAAGTAGAAGCAATCAACTGGAAAACATTTAAAGATACACTATTACAGCATCCTGACCATGAGTTACAATTCCAATATGCGGAAGGAAAATTAGTGGATGCGGCTTACCATATCACCGAGATCAAACAAGCCCCGATCACATCGGTAGATTGCGGCGGTGTGATGAACGCCTGGACGGAGATCATCGTGCAACTGTGGGTGCCCGAAAACGATCAGCAGGAACGTTCGATGAAAGTGAGCAAGGCTTTATCTATCGTAAACATCGTGGAAAAAATGCTTCCTTTAAATCCAAATGGCACGGTAAAAATCGAATTTGGTAATTCCGAATTTGATACGCGCCAAATGTTCCCGAATGATATGATCGTGAATGGTGAAACCCTTACCGTTGATCTGCGCCCTGATGCCGTACAATGTAAAGCGATCAGCCGTGGCGGCAGTTGCGGTACTAATGATAAAGGCGAAGAATGCTGTGCGCCTGTTGCTGAAAAACCCAAAGTTCAGTTGGTGAACCTGGCTGCTCCTGCAGAAGCTTGCTGTACACCCGGTGGAGGTTGCTGCTAATCAAAAAGAAATATGATCATCGATAACGCATCCCATTATAAAGAACAGGTAATTGCCCTGCTGATATCGGAAAAATTACCTGTAGCAGATCTGCCGGAAAGTTTGGAAAACTTCCTGGTAGCCATACAGGACAAGGAAATTGTCGGCGTGGCTGGTGTTCAAGTTTACGGTGATTATGGGTTATTCAGGTCGTTAGCCGTTTATCCTGAGCATCGTGGTTCAGGAATAGCAGGTAAGTTAGTTACTCGTATCGAAGCCTTAAGTGGATATACCAATGATATTGACCCCTCTTCGCCAATCTAAAGTGACCCCTCTGAGTTAGGGTTTGAAAGAGAGTAAAGTTGTTGTACAGATAGGCTCCTGGGGAGCGGATGTTTTTGTCCGGTTTAACAACTATTATTTCTACAAAAATACATTTTCTGATTTAGAGTTTCTTCTCCTTAGTGATTCGCCGTAAAGTTCGACCCTTAATGAGTGGTGAACAATGCGGTCCAGTATGGCATCAGCGATGGTTTTCTCACCGATAATATCATACCATTCCTTGACCGGTATCTGTGAAGTGACCAATGTAGAACGTTTCTGGTGCCGGTCTTCGATAATGTCCAGCAGAGAGGCCCTGCTCTGCGCGTCAAAAGGCTGTAAGCCGAAGTCATCCAGGATCAGCAGATCGGCCCGTTCTATTCTTTTCAGTTCCGCCAGAATGGTGCCCTTTGCTTTGGCCAGCTTCAGCTGGCCCATAAGCTTAGCGGTATTGACATACATTACTTTGTAACCATTCTGACAGGCCTGGTAACCGAGCGCCGTTGCCAGGTAGCTTTTACCTGTACCGGTGGAACCGGTAATGAACAGGTCCTTATGCTCCTTGACAAAGTCAAGGGCAGCAAGCCTGTGGACCTGGTTCTTTTCCAGGCCCCGGTCGATACCGTAGTCGATCTGTTCGAGCGATGCCTTATAACGGAAGCCTGCACCTCTGATAGCCCGTTCTACGTAACGGTTACGTCTGTCGTCCCATTCGCTGGCGACCAGCAAGGCAATGAACTGATCGGCTGTAAGCGATTCTTTTACTGAAGTCTCCAGATTGGTTTTAAAGGCATCATACATGCCATAAAGGCGAAGCTGACGCATCTTGTCTAATGTTTCATTATTCATTTTGTTCTATGTTTAATAGGCTGTTTACTGATAGTATTCTTTTCCCCGGATGTTGTTATGGGCTGGTATCGCTGCTGGTTCGTCCTCAGCCTGAAGCTGGTCCAGACGCTTCTTGAGTATCTCTTCGATAACCGGATAGTTGTACTGGCCTATATTATCGGCCCAGCGACAGGCGTTTGCCAGCCTCCCGGCACCGACCCGGCTGGCAAAGCTTAGGATACCCGAGCATGACTTGTACGCCTGTTCAGGGTAGACCTTATGTTCGAGTACCTTAGCGATATAACGGGCCACATCGTCGTGTATGGCTTCTGCCTGCTGGATAAACCTTTCAGGCGACCATTCGGTAAGGTAACGGTGCTGCGATGCCAAATGGGTCTCGTCTGTCGTGTAGCGGTATTTGATGCGGACACGGCGGTGAGAAGCGATCAGCGTGTATTGGTAATAAACCTTCACTGCAATAGATGTGTACAAGACCTTTACCTTTTTGCCAATGTAGGTGTAAGGCACGCTGTAATAGTGAATGTCTTCACCCAAACGGATGTACCCGTTCTTCATTACCGTGATCATTACTTGTTTATTGACCTCGTAGCGTAATGGGTTGAGCTGGCCCAACGCATCCCGCTCCACTTCTTCGAACTGTTCCCTGCGGGAGTAGGTACGCCCGGAGAAGGGTTTGTTGTTATGGATCTCCAGAGCTGGACGAATAGCCGAGTTCAGCGATTCCAGATAGCTGAACCTGCGGCCTTCCAGCCTGGTGTATATGCTGCGGTAAATCAGCTTGACAGCCCCTTCCACTAAAGCCTTGTCACGAGGCTTGTAAACACGTGCAGGAACAACGGTAACAGCATAATGCTCCGCAAAGGATGCGAACTCGTCATTCAGGATAGCTTCATATTTGCTCCCTCTGGTCACCGCAGAACGAAGATTATCAGGAACAATTGCGCCAGGAACACCGCCGAAGTAATGCAGCGCGTTCTCGCATGCCTTGATCAGATCTTCTTTTCGCTGGCTTTCTACAGCTTCCACATAAGTAAGCTGGCTACAGCCGAGGATAGCAACGAACACCTCCACATCATGTGCAGTATCTTCCTGGGATGTGGTCAATTGTAACTTGCTTCCTGTGAAGTCAATATACTTCTTATCACCCGCCTTGTGGTCGATATGCATAACCGGTTTTGATAGCTGAAGATACGTGTGGACCGCATTATTGAACCGGGAGCGGCCATAGCCATCAGGATACTTTTCTATATACTCCGCATGCAGCATCTCACGGGTTACACCCTTCTTTTTGAGCCGCTTGCTTATCTCCGGGAGCATGCTCTCCAATATCTGCATCCGGGGGCTGCCTGCCGTCTTGGATACAGTGGTCGTAAACAATATGGCCAGTTCACTGTCACTCCTGGCGCTAAACTCTTCGTGTGTGATACCCAGCGTATGCCACACACGAACATACTTTTTAATGGTGTTTCGGGAGATCCCTACCATCCCGTGGATCGTTTTGATCCCTGTACCCTGACAGTACAAACGGATGATCTGTCGTAATCTATTCATCTTGATCGGTTTATTGGACATGTATTCGCTGGTTCTTGTTTATCTAAAAAGCTAAACAAAAACCCGGGTCCGCAGAAACTATCAATACATTACTTAATCTCTTTTAAGGGGTCACTTTCACCTGGCGAAGAGGGGTCACTTTGCTTTGGCGAACGTGCTCACTTTCAACTGGCAAAGGGGGCCTTTTTGAATAGGCCTATAGGGGTCATTTTGGTGCGTTTTATCCAGTCTGGCTAAGTGAAAGGTTACATTTTTAGTAATATTACATACCTCTGAAATCTCCTTTAAATAGCTATTTACTTTTTGATTGGACATTACCGGAAAAACCTTACCTCCTGACAGTGACCGTATATTGCTCTTGTATTTATCCAATATTTTTAGTGCTTGCGGTAAAAGGGGCACATTAACAGGGATCATTGTCTTTTCACGGCAAGTTCTGATCCACTTTTCGCCATCTGTACCAGCAACAATATGACCGGGAGTTAAATTGATGACATCTACATAAGATAGTCCTGTATAGCAACAAAAAACAAACAAGTCCCTGACCATATCAAGGCGCTCTATGGTAAAAACTTTCTTTTCCATATCGGCCAGTTCTTTTTCGGATAGTTGTTCCCGGTTTACTTTCTGTATCTTCAATTTATAAGCCGCAAAAGGGTCGTTATCGATCCATTGCAGGTTCATTGCCAGGTTGACCATTTTTTTAAGCCGGATGATGTGCTTCATCACGCCGTTGTTATTGATCTGCTTTTGGTGATCCTTTGGCTTATGGTTACGCAGATAAACTTCAAAATCTTTTACAAATTTAAAATCAAGTTGATGCAGGTAAATATCGGACGATTGGTGCTGTTCGTCCAAAAACTTCACCAAATAACGCTGGGTGACATAATAATGTTTAAGGGTACTCCACTTCAAATCCGTGGTGGACGTTTCGTTATGGTAGATAAAAAGGCGGCTGAGGGTATAGACTTCCTCTTCTGCTCCCAAGTACAAATCTTTCACTGCTTTTGCTGAAAGCATTTTACCTTTAAGCTGTATTTGCTTGTAGTTATTGCTGATGGTGTTACGGACCTCTCCAAGATAATTGTTAATGGATTTAATTTCATCTTTATTGCCTTTAGCAGCTCCCTTACCGCTATCCCAATTTTTTGGATCGACATTATGTTTGAGCGCAATATAAGCTCTTTGTTTGTTTACGGTTACGCAAGCGTAAATTGGTTCTTTTCCGTCCCTGGCTTTGTCCGGGCGCGTGGTAAAATGGATACCGAATGACTGTGATGTTTGCATAAAATTCAATTTTTAAGTTTAAAATGCTCAATAAACACCCTGTTTTTAGGTAACAAAAAGGTAACACAGAATTGTCTAAAAAGACTGATTTAAATAAACTTTTATCGCTGTAATTGACTGTATGTCAATTCATTGAATAGGTTTACGTTACCTAAGTTAAAAATTAAAAACAGGTAGTCGGATAGGTAACGAGAACTTTGGCTTTCTTGAAGGTTGTTGAGGGGATAATTAATGAAAAAACCCTCTAAATCAGCGACTTAGAGGGTTTTCGAGGATGGGAAATTCCCATTTTGTGCGCCCACCTGGGCTCGAACCAGGGACCAAAAGATTATGAGTCTTCTACTCTAACCAACTGAGCTATAGGCGCAGGAATATGTTTCGTTTCCGGGTGCAATTTTACATATTTGCGGGCAAATACCCAAACACAATATGCAAAATATTAAAAACATCATTTTCGATTATGGTAATGTGATCTTCAGCATTGATTTTGCCCGGGTACAGCATTCATTGAAAGCTTTGGGTATCAGTAATGTGGATGAGTTTTTTGGTCATTTACAGCAAGACCCCATATTTGACGCGTTTGACCGTGGACAGATCAGCGCTGACGTTTTTCGTGATCGGATCCGTGAAAAAGCGGGTAATTCAAACCTTACTAACGACGAAATTGACGCCTCCTGGAACAGTATTTTGGTAGGGATAGCTGAGGGTAACCACGAATTACTGCTACAGCTTAAAGGCAAATACCGTACTTTTTTGTTAAGTAACATTAACGAGATTCATTACAACTTCATTATGAAGTACCTGAAGGAAGACTTTGGCTTTGATAATAACGATCACTTGTTTGAGAAGGTTTACTACTCACACTTTACAGGTAAGCGCAAACCTGAGATCTCTATTTTTGAACAGGTACTATACGAAAACAACCTTAATCCTTCCGAAACGCTGTTTATTGACGATAGTCCCCAGCACTTAGAAAGCGCTAAAAGTTTGGGCATCAATACATTTTTAATGACAGCGCCAGATACTATACAAAACTTTGCCAGGCGTGAAGGGTTACTTTAGCTCAACACGTAAAAGTTTATAAAACCGCGGATTTCCTTTAAAAATTAGATTTTTCTTCAAATGTTTAGTGTAATGGTGCGGTGTACTTAAATATGGTGAAACAGGTGAAAAACCAAAGTTATTTAAACCCCTAAAATCCTGTAGCTTCTCCGCCCCCGGAAATATAACTAAAGCTTTCTCCTCATCCGTTCCTTTAGGATCAGGCCCAACTCCCTACCCATTTGACCGGCAATGGAGGTATTCTCCTGCGCCCGGCGAAACAAGTAGGGCAGCACGGCTTTCACCGGACCATAAGGCACGTACTTCACCACGTTGTAACCGGCATTGGCCAGGTTAAAGCTCAGGTTATCGCTCATACCCAGCAACTGCGAAAAATATACATGCGGGTGATTGTGAGGTATATTAAGCTGGTTGAGCAAATCAGCTAATAATCGGCAACTGGCCTCGTTATGAGTGCCGGCTACCAGGGCTACTCGGTTTACATGCTCAATACAAAAGCGTAAAGCCTCGTTATAATCTTGGTCGGCCGATGGCTTGTCGGGTTGTATGGGCGATGCATAGCCGCGTTCCTGCGCACGTTTGCGTTCTTTCTCCATATAAGCACCACGAACAATCTTCACCCCTAAAAAAAACTCCTCGGTACGGGCAACATCAAAGTCCAGTTTTAAACCGGCCAGCTTATCGTGGCGATAAAGTTGATATGTGTTATAAACAATAGCCTTTTCACTGTTATACCGGCGCATCATACTCAGGGCTAACTTGTCAATAGTAACCTGTATCCAGCTTTCCTCGGCATCAATCATCACCGGGATGCCGTTTTGATGTGCTTTATGGCAAATGGCCTGTACGCGGCTTTGCACCTTTTCCCACTCCTGCTCTTCGGCGGGGGTCAAGGCCGTTCCTGCATCCAGTTTTTCTAATAAGTCAAAACGCCCTACGCCGGTTACTTTAAATACGGTAATGGGTATGGCCGGGTTGCCGGTGGCGCGTTCTATAGTGCGGATAATTTCGTCGCGGGTAAAGTCGAACACGCTTTCCTCCTCTTCGCCCTCTACCGAATAATCTAAAATAGTACCTACCCCGCCGCTATACAGGTTTTTGATGGCGGCATCGCACTCGGCAATAGTTTCGCCGCCGCAAAACTGTTTAAATATGGTGGCTTTAATAATGCCTTTAATAGGCAGACCAATGTTCATGGCAAAATTGGTGATACCCGGCCCAATCTTTACTAAAAAGTTATTATTGATGGCTTTAAATAACCAGTAAGCGCGGTTCAAATCGGCATTGGTGGCGTGCTTAAAGGCTATTTCAGTGTTCTCGAACGATAAATTACCCTTTGAGGGTTGAGGAGTAGTTTCAGCTAACATGGCGCAAAATTAGAAAATCAATCTATATAACTCATTTTATGCTTCAATAGTTTATTTTTGCCACACCATGATCGAATTTAAACTAAACGGCGAGTTTATCCCTCTGATACAATTATTAAAGGCAACCGGCTTAGTATATACCGGTGGCGAAGCCCAGATCGTAGTAACCGAAGGCGAAGTTAAATACAACGGCCAGGTTGACTACCGCAAACGCTTAAAAGTAAAACAAGGCGATATTGTGGAGTTTCGCGCTAAAAAAATTGTGGTGATATAAATTTTATGGATACGATTAATAGTATAGACTACCCCGTCTATTTTGAAAATACGCTTACCCAACTGGTTAATTTTATAGAAAAAGGCAATTATTCGCGCTGCTTTGTTTTAACCGACGAGTTTACCAGCGTACACTGCCTTCCCCTATTGCAAGAACATTTAGGCCCTGCCGATAACTTTGACATTATAGAAGTAAATGCCGGCGAAGAAAGCAAGACCATTGAGTTTTGCGAAGGTATTTGGAGCACGTTGATTGATTTTGGCGCCGACCGTCATGGACTCATGATCAATTTAGGCGGCGGTGTTATTGGTGATATGGGCGGCTTTGCAGCTTCGGTTTATAAACGGGGGATGGACTTTGTGCAGGTACCCACTACCCTGCTCTCGCAGGTGGATGCCTCCATTGGCGGTAAAACCGGTATCGATTTTAACAACCTCAAAAATATCATAGGCACTTTTACCTCACCCAAAGCGGTGTTTATTGAACCGGCTTTTTTAAATACCCTGCCGCAAAGGCAAATCCTATCGGGGTATGCCGAAATGCTGAAACATGGTTTAATTGAGGATGCCGCTTACTGGAACCTGCTCAAAGAACAGGGAACCGAGTTACAGATCCCGTTGCCCGGTTTGGTTTACCAGTCGGTTGCTATCAAGAACCGGGTAGTAGTGGCCGATCCGTTTGAAAAAGGTTACCGCAAGTGTCTTAATTTTGGCCATACGGTTGGTCATGCGGTAGAAACCTATTCGCTGCAAAACGATAAAAGCCCTATTACCCACGGCGAAGCCGTAGCCATAGGCATGATCTGTGAAGCCTGGCTCTCGCACCAAAAAGCCGGTTTAAGCGCGGATGAGTTAGCTGAGATTAGCACCGTGCTGAAAAGCCTTTACCCCAAATACGAACTGGATGAATCGTGTTATAACACACTCAATGCTTTAATGAAAATCGACAAAAAGAACCAGAACGGTTTAATTAACTGCACCTTATTAGAAAAAATTGGACAGTGCAGCATAAATCATATTTGCACCGAAGAGGAACTTTGCGATAGTATTTCGTATTATGGTAAGTTGTAAGGTATAATACTTTTCACCTAATAAAAAAGGCCTTTACGCTAATGGAGTAAAAGCCTTTTTGTTTTTCAACTCCACTTGTTATTTTTCGATAGCGAGAAATCTTGTTCGAGGCAGCCTTTCAGCCTCTGGTCGGTGTTATCACCCGAACCACTAATTGATATTTTTCTTTAAACTAAGTTTTAAAATTCTGAAATGGCATATCTAAAATTCAGAACTTATTTAGCATCCGAGTGTTTAACCAGTGAACAACGATACCATTAGTAATTGGAAAGAAAAGCTCCGAAATTAAAAAGAATCCGTGTTTATCTTCCCAAAAAGCGGATTGAATTGTAAAGCTAAAAATAGATGAACTGGAGAACTATTAAAGCAGGTTATTGGATAATTGCGGGTTTGGTTGTAGTACTGATAATTATCAGACTTGCACTGCCCTCAATGGTTAAAAGCTATGTTAACCGCAAGTTGAACGAACTACCCGGTTACACAGGCCGTGTGGATGATATAGATATTCATTTGATTAGTGGTGCGTATGCTATAGAGGGTTTGGTGTTGCGAAAAAAGACCGATCCTGTCAAGTACCCCTTCCTACAAATACAGCATACCGATCTTTCTATTGAATGGAAGTATTTATTTAAGGGCCGGCTGGTGGGCGAAGTAATTATGAACCAGCCGGCATTACACATACTCGCTCAAACTGCAGATATTTCAAAAGAACCCTCTAAAAAACATTGGACCGAAACACTAAAGGCCATAATGCCCATGACCATTAACCGCCTGCAGGTTGATAATGGCAGTGTAGCTTACCTGGACTTTGCGGCCAAGCCCGACATTAATCTTCACATTAAAAGCATGCAGCTTACGGCCCTTAACCTAGCCAATGTAGAAGATGCAACAACGCCGTTACCATCAACGGTTAGCTTAACAGGCACCTCCATTGGCAATGGTAAACTAAAGGCCGATATGAAGATCAATGCTTTAAAAGAGATCCCCGATTTTAATTTGAATGCCAAACTGACCACGGTAAAACTAACCAGCCTCAACAATTTAATTGAAGCTAAAGGGAAAATTGATGTAGAGAAAGGTACATTAGATATGTATAGCGAACTGGAAGCCACTAACGGTAAATTCGATGGCTACATTAAACCTTTTATAAAGGGAGTTAAAGTTTTAAACTTGAAAAAAGATGTCAAGAAAAAAGGCGGCATTCTTCAGGCAGCTAAAGAAGCGGTGGCAGGCTTATTTGTAAAGGCTGTTGAAAATCCAAAAACTAAAAAAATTGCAACCAAAATTCCTATCTCCGGCAACCTAAACAACCCTGAAACCAGCGGATGGGAAACCTTTGTTGGTGTGCTTAAAAATGCTTTTATCAAAGCCTTTACCCAGGGTATAGACGGAACGTTAAATTAAAAGAGTTTCAAAGCTCAGTTCGTGCTTAACTATCATTAAATTGGTTTTCAATATAAATATAAAAATTTCTTCAAACCGTATTGCTTGCTATATTTTTGTACGCTGTGATGGGTATTATCAGCACACCAATAAACTTTATCTGTATAAATAAAAACCCTTGTAGTTATTCCGGGCCGGTAAATGATGGGGTGATAATACCGGCCATAGGCTGCAATATCATCAGTAAAACTCTTCTATGAGTTTGACCTGTTACAACCAGATTTGGTAATAAACCCTACGGTATTCTGTGCTTTGAAAACACGGCTTTCCGTAGGGTATTTGGTTTTACTTTTTTAAGGTCTCAGGAGGGCCAAGGTAACTCGGTTTTACCCCGCCCATATCAATTACCAGCTTTTGCAGTATTACACCAGGTTGTACCATCCAGTACTGTAGCGTGTGTTTACCCGCCGCCAGTGGCTTATGATTAGTTTTCTTAATGATAATGTTACTGGCTGTCCATCCACGCCATATATTTGGATCGGTATAGGTATTAATGGTTATAATTTGAGGATCTTCTCCGTCTATAGACACCGCGTATTGCAATCCCTTTTCTTCATTAAAAAAATTTAAAGTAGGCGAAAAATAAGCACTTACTTCTAATTTATCGCTGGTATTGTAGGTGTAAAAATCATAATACAGGCGGGGCGTGCCTTTCCCCGGCGTTTGTGGCCCGGCACTTACCGGAAATGTTGTTACACCCGCTCCGGTTCGGCCAATATCTGGAATGCTAACCCACTTGATAGCATTAGTGCTGGTTGCCCGGGTGTAATTGGCCGCTTCTATAGATACATAGTTATCTTTTTCGAAAAAAACAGGTGTTTTAGTACTCAACGGAATTGCCTTTTCAGCCGTTTTAGATACCAACACAGGTAAGGCATAACTTTCGGGGGCAGAGCCCGCTGCAACATAAGTAACCGTTGGCATAACGTCGTATCTTGGATCGTTCCACGTTTTATAGCCTATATGCACCTGATCCATCATGTGGTTCCATTTACCATTGCCCATCATATTATATTGTACAGATAATAACGAATCTTTATGGTACAACTCTTTTACCTTATCAGCATATTGATTAGCTTTTGGATCTTTCCTTGTAGAATACCAATTATTCCAGGCGGCGGCTTCATACATATCATGAAGATTGGCGTTTGCCTTTAATGGATGAAGTACAACCTGGAAATAGGCATCCCGGTAGTTTTCCGGTAATAACGTATTAATCTTTTCTGCCTTCGCCAGTAACTGGTTAAATTCTTTAGTTACCCGGCCAAACTCATTATAATTCTCAATGCTGTAAGATCTTGCGTCTACCAGTTCTGGTTTTCTACGGGCGGTGTACTGAGCATATAAACGCATGATGTTACCAATTTCTGAAGCATACTTCAAACCAAATTGCTTGCCGGCCCAATCGGTATAGTACGACCGCAGGTTTTCCTGGTTCCACTTATCCGGGTTCCACGCATAATCCAAAAAGAAGGAAATGGGGAACTCCAACGGTTTAATATCCCCAACGTTAACGATCCAAATATTGTTGACGTTATGCTCGTATGCTAAGTGCATTTGCTCCCAAACCCGTGCTATATTATTGGTGTTTATCCATTTATAATTCCTTGGGTCGCCTACGTAGTCAAAATGATAATAGATGCCATACCCTCCTGTACGGGGCTTGCTGCCCGGTTTAGGAAGTTTACGAATATTGCCCCAGTTGTCATCGCTAAGTAGCAAGGTAACATCGTCGGGAACACGCATGCCTTTGTCATAATAGTCTTGTACTTCCTTGTACAATGCCCAAAGCTGAGGTGTGGCCGAGGCTGGCTTTTTAGTTACCTCCTCAATAATGCTGCGTTGATCTTTAACAATTTTTTCCAATAGATTGGTTGCGGTACCCTGGGTCATGGGCTCATCTCCGTCGCCACGCATGGCCAGGGTTACAATGCTTTCATGGGTACCCATGTTCTCTATGCCTTTTTTCCAAAAACTACGCAGCACGGTATCGTTTTTGGTATAATCCCAGGGGCCTTTACCATATCTTTTCCATTCTTGCTGTGCTCTTTGCATAGGTTCGTGATGCGAGGTTCCCATCACTATTCCCCATTGGTCGGCCAAAATAGGATTAAGCTTATCATCATCGTTAAAAGCATTGCTCCACATGGCCGGCCACAGGTAGTTAGCTTTAAGCCGTATTAGCAGCTCAAAAATCTTTTCATATACCAGGTGGTTTACGCCCCCAAATTTCTCCTTGGTCCACCGCGAAAAGCAGGGTGCTTCGTCATTAATAAAGATACCCCGATATTTTACCTTAGGTGCTTCAGCAATCAGTCCATTGCTCTTGAAAAATAGTGCTGCTTTCCTTTTAACAGGTACATCGGCCCACCAATACCAGGGCGATATACCCATTTGCCGTGAGAGTTCCATAGCGCCATAAGCGGCACCTCGTTTATCATTGCCTGCTATTACCAAAGCCTGCTTAACACCTTTAAATGGGTTTTGAATTAATTGAACAAGAAAACCGTCCCACTTACCGGCAAATTTACTACTATCTAACCGGCCGCTTTTTACCAGTTGCCGAATTAAGGCCGATTTACCGATGGTGCCCATAAGAATGAGATTGCCGCTTGCAGGTATTTTTGCAGCCAAGAGTGGCTTTTTCCCAGTTACTCTTTCAACATCCTGTGCCAAAAGTGTTGCTGCTATACGTACAAGAGAATCATCCTTGGTATCATAAACGATAGTTGCCAGTTGATTTGGCGCAACAATTGCAAAGGAACCAGCCTCTTTTTTTTCGGTAAATAGTTGCTGCCCAATGCATACAACATTTAAACTTAAAAAAAATAAAATTATTAAACACTTCTTCATACGCGGTTACTATTCAATTTACTTAGTAAAGCAATTTTAGAGAAAAAACTGTCAGTCCAGGAGTAAAAATGTTTCTTAAACGTGTACATATGTATTATGTTAATGCAGGTAATACGTCAATAACCGCTTATTGCCTTATTGCGGCGGGTTGCACGAAATCATATTGACCTTTATCCTTTTCATATCAGCGCTGACTTTTAAAGATCATGAGCTTATTGATAAAGTAAAATATAGAATTCTACTGGCATCAGTAATAGCCGGTACTATAAGTTGCATATATGTAAAACACTTAGGGAAGGCGAAGGATACTGCTAAATATCAAATTAATGGGCATTTATTGCACAACCAGCCTAATTTTTTCAGAACGATAGCGGATGCGCAACCATTGCTCAAGTTTTATCCTGTCCGCCGGGCGTAAGGCAGATCTAAAACTAACCAACGCTACACTCAAGGTATCAGCTTTAGCAGCAGAAGCATTGTATATGGCCATTTTGCCCATCCCGAAAGAGCGGATAGCCGGATACAGCACTTTAAGTTCGGCCAGCACATTAGTGTCGGCAACTGCTTTTTTTATAGGTTGCCGTTTAAGGGTGTCAACGGCAGCCTGTTTACTGAAAACGTCTTCTATTATGCTTGCCTTGATCTGTGAAAGATCGATCTTCTGCTTAGCATTAAGCCCCTGTCTGATTTTCAACTTTGTACCACGAAGCTTATAATTGTTTAGATGCAGCCTTAATGAATCAAGCTCACGTTTGCTGAGTTCATTGCCTATAAGCAACAGATCGATAGATTTGCTGTTTTGACTATACTGGTAAGATCGGGAAACTACCTGCGTTCCGGGAAAGTTGAATTGCTCATTCACAAACTTTTTGGCGTTCGTCTCAAAGATGCTTTTATCAACAATGCGGTAAGCCATAAAAATACTGGGCACAATGGTGATCAACACCATAATAACCATATAGCGGGTCACTTTTTTTTCGGTGCGGGGATTATCGAAATGTTTGCGGTCCATTTTCAGATACCGGGTGATGAGGAAAGTGGCGATTGCTATAAAAACACTGTTAATAAAATACAGGTAAATAGCGCCCAGAAAATAAAGCCAGTTCCCTGTTGCTATTCCAAAGCCAGCGGTGCATAGCGGCGGCATCAAGGCGGTGGCGATAGCTACTCCCGGAATTACATTACTTCGTTCGTTCCTTGATGCGGCTACCATGCCGGCCATCCCGCCAAAAAAGGCAATGAAAACATCCCAAATAGAGGGAGATGTTCTGGCGAGCAGTTCAGACTGTGCCTCGTGCAAGGGGGTGATATAGAAATAAATAGTAGAGGTAAGGATACTGAACATAGTAGCCACTAACAGGTTCTTCCCTCCCTTTTTAACCAGTTCGAGATCGTTGATGCCGATACCCAGCCCAATTCCCATCACCGGACCCATGATAGGAGAAATCAGCATTGCGCCGATGATCACAGCCGTAGAATTGACATTAAGGCCAATAGAGGCAATAAAAACCGCAAAGATCAGCGCCCAAAGGTTCGATCCTTTGAAATCTACGTTCTTACGGATCGATTCGATGATGACCGGTTCTGCTGCCTTATCATCATTTAAACTAAAGCGGTGCTCAATAAAATGGCTGATGGCTTTTGAAATCTCTCCCATTCGTGGTTAGTTGGTTTCTACTATCTTCAATTTTCCGGCCAGTTTACCGATCGTAAGTCCTTGCACCAGAATAGAGAATACAACAATAATATAGGTGATCAGCACAAACTCATCCCGGTGCATTTCGTTACTTAACGAAAGCGCAAGGGCTACGGAGATCCCGCCTCGTAATCCGCCCCAGGTTAGTATAGTAACCGCATGTTTTTCAAATTTAACTTTAAAGCGCATTAAAGAAACAGGGATAATAACAGAAACCCACCTGGCTAATAATACAACGAGAATACAAGTGGCACCAATGAGCACCAGGGTAATGTTCACCTTAATAACCAGTATTTCCAGCCCGATCAGTAAGAACAAAACAGCATTCAAAATCTCATCAATCAGTTCCCAAAATTTTCCGAGATAGTCCCGGGTAATATCGGACATACCCTCTGCCTTTGATTTATTACCGGTGATGATACCTGCAACCACCATGGCCAATGGCCCGGAAACATGCAGATGACTTGCCGCGTAATAGCCGCCCATTACAATGGCCAGGGTGATCAAAACCTCCACTTTGTATTCGTCGATAGACCGAAGGGCCAAAAAGCCGATGTAACCAAGCACGGCTCCAAACAGCAACCCGCCAACCGCTTCCTGTAGAAACAATTTTGAGACATCTAAGAAAGTAAAGTCGGCCCCACCCGACCGTGCAATTTCGGCTATAGTAATGAATATTACTACAGCTACGCCATCATTGAAAAGGGATTCTCCTGAAATTTTAAGTTCTAAGGAGGCTGGGATGTTTGCAGCTTTAAGTAAACCCAGTACAGCTATAGGGTCGGTTGGTGATATAAGCGAGCCGAACAACAGGCAATAGATAAAAGGAACCGATTTTCCAAACCAGCCGAAAACCAGCCAGGTGAGTCCACCAACCAGGAAGGTGGAGATCAAAATACCGACAGTTGCCAGAATGAGCACAGGTACGCCCTGTAGCTTCAATTTTTCGGCGTCAATATGTATAGCTCCAGCAAAAAGCAGGAAACTTAACATAAAATTCATGAGCACGTCCTGAAAGTCAATGGAGGTCACCAACTGAATAGCTTTTTCGGAAAGAAGTGAACGTGAACTGCCGAGCGTGGCTAACAATACCGAGGTAATCAGCGACAAGATCA
Source organism: Mucilaginibacter terrae (assembly GCF_042679325.1). Classification (GTDB taxonomy): domain Bacteria; phylum Bacteroidota; class Bacteroidia; order Sphingobacteriales; family Sphingobacteriaceae; genus Mucilaginibacter; species Mucilaginibacter terrae. The sequence continues at coordinate 439,231 of NZ_JBHTMJ010000003.1, read as the reverse complement.
TGATACCGATAGTTGGCGGCCACTTAATGAACCGGTGATTAATATAAGCAAATATTGCAGCAAGTACAATGGTTATGCTTATGATCTCGTTGATATTCATTCGTGTAAATGGTTGAAATGCTAAGATACGATCTTTAATAGGAAGGCATAAAAAAAGCGGTACATTCGTCCGCCCCCCCTTTAATTACTAAAATAAACGGTGTAAATAATTGAAATTATATACAACGAATTTTTTAAACGATTTAACTAACTAAAATCACTCCATCAATTGCTCACATCTTCTTTGATATTAACTGGAGTTTATTGATGTGAATTAAATAAAAAACCCGCAAATCAGTGTGATTTGCGGGTTTTTAACTTCGATTGGTATCGCTTTAGTCGGGATGGCAGGAAGACAACCGAACGCTGTATATATCTTAATTTCAGTAACTTCCAACTACTATTCAAAGCTGTTCACCTTTTTGTTCGCGGGAATGCTTTGATTTTGTAAAATTACGATTTTTAACTCAAAATCAAACTTTATTTTTTTGGGGTGACAGGTTCAAGGGGAAATACGACGCTTACCTGGGTTATACCCTTATCTCTATTTTGCACTGATTTTCAATCACTTACGAGGATCACAAAAGACCTTATAGTCGTTTTGGGGTTTCACCTCGCTAACTTTGTAAAAATACTTTTTTTAAGCTTTAAACGCACCATTTTGAGTTATGGACCCTTGTTGGGGCCCTGCTACGGCTATCATCGTTTACAAATTTGTAAACCAATAAAACCTTTAATGCTCTGGCCGAAAGCTTTTTTGGAATCTTGAAGACAGAATTATTATACACACAAAACTTTGAAACTGCGGATGAATTTACTGCTTCGTTAAAAGAATACATTCATTATTATAACAATGAAAGAATAAAAAACAGGTTGAATGGAAAGAGCCAGGTGGAATACCGAGCTCTGATACAAAAAACTTAATTTTGTAAACTGTCTAACTTTTGGGGGTCACACCACTTTGGTGGTGTGACAGCCTCTTTTCTGTGAGTACCCTGGTGGGTTTAAACACCGTATTATATTCATTAAGTATTTACCTGCACCATCCGCGGCTGATAAATCTTTATGCGGGGTCAATGTTCTCAGTGCGGGAATCGAACCTGCACTGGTTTTAGACAGCCGTTTCGCTTCGGCTAAAAGTTTGACCGTGAGCTCTCCACAGGCATTGATATAGTAATGTCCCGTGATTATCGAGATTGTCAAATTGTTTAATGTTAAGCATTATACCAATCTTCCGCCTCCGTCTACATGGATAACCTCACCGGTTACTGAAGGGTTAGACATGAAGAACAGTACAGCAGAAGCGACTTCGCCCGGTGTAGCGATCTTTTTAACGGGCAATTTTTCGGCTACCGAATTCAGGATGTCAACTTTGCTTTCCCCCATGATCGCATCCCACATGGGTGTGTCAGTATAGCCCGGCGAAACCGCATTGAAGCGGATTGCTGGAAATTCCATTACCAATACCCTGGCCAATTGCTCCGCTGATGCTGTCGCTAATCCGGAAACCCAAGCACCTGCAATTGGGCGATCTGTAGAGATCCCGCCTGTAAAGGTGATTGAACCGGATGGATTGATCTTACCTGCAACAGCCCGTACTATTCTTAGGTAACCTAATATCCGCTCGTTAAAAGATTGCATATGATCTTCCAGTTTCTTGTCGGTTACACTTCCGAGTTTTGTACTCCCGGCAGCGATGTAAATGTGGTCTACTGACGGGATAGAGCCGAAAAAGTTATTTATTGTTTCTTCCTGGTTTACGTCTAATGCGGCATAGTCTACCTGGTCTGAAATATTGCCGGCTGCGCGTCTTCCCCGGTCGTGGTCACGGCTCGTCACGGTTACTTTCGCCCCCTGTGCAAAAGCCTGTTCAGCAACGGAATATCCTATGCCTGAACTTCCGCCAATAACGATCACTACTGTGTCTTTTAAATTATTCATCTTAATTTTTAGTGTTAATTATTATTTTAAGGAAACTGTTCAAGTTAAATGATGAATCGTTCACGGATAATTTTCCCGTCCTGCCAGTCTTGAATGGCCACTTGTACCACTTTTACAGGTCCGGCCTCGGCATGGTCAAAGTCAAGCGACCAGACCAAAAAGCTTCTGTTCTCTTTAACGATACTTCCTACAGCGGTAAAATCGCGCACCGCGGTCACTTTAGCCAATAGTTCTTGTCCAATCTGCGCGTTTAAGGCTTTGCCTTTGTGCGGAACACCATCCCAATCTGTCTTTTCCAGATCCTCGTGATAAAACTTGTCAAAAGCTTCCATCGGTTTCCCTTCCTCTACCAGTGCAATTAGTTCGCTAATTGCATTTGAAATTTGTTGTTCTGTCATTTCTTATTTTTTTTCTACAAAGTTGCGATCTTACCCTATACTTGTAAAGTACTTACCCAATTGTAAGGTAGCTATCTAAATAAACTATGGCATCAGCAAGGAAATTAACATCAAGCTACACGGTAAACGAACAGGCGATCACTAACCATTGCCCTATTTTAAGCAGCCTTTATTTCATAGGTGGCCGTTGGAAGATCAATATACTTTGGAACCTGAATAATGGCATAAACCGGTTTGGTTTAATGAAAGCCACTATTACAGGAATCTCTGAGAAAATGTTGACTACACAGCTTCGGGAACTTGAAGCTGACGGCTTTATCAATAGGGAGGTTTTTGCCGAAGTGCCGTTGCGGGTGGAATATACTTTAACAACTTTGGGACAATCTCTCATGCCGATTTTATCTGACTTATACCGATGGGGCCAGGATCACGAGTTTCCAAAGAAGTTCGCTAATAAAATTTTGGAAGATATTAAATAATTCAGCAAGCGGAAATGTGGCTTGCTGAATTATCCAGGACGGAAGATTGTTAATATATCAATTCAATTAGATTCCTGTCATTATGTAATTCCCAAAACTTTATTGCAATTTTTTCGGGACTATATTTTGAATCCGATGGGTTTACATAGCCACTTATAGTGACCGTTCCTACAAATATGCCTTCTGCTTTTAATTCTTCATTAAGCAACCGGGCAAACATCAGCAAAGCTCCTTTTCCAATAGATAAAGAACCGTATTCCAATGCCGGAAAGTGAGCAAATCCACCACCTGTAAGCAATACTGAACTTTCTCCTGCTTTCATATCAGTCCGTACAGACTGGATTGCTTGCAAAGCGTTGCTAACATTGATACGAAAATCATCAGTAAGGGAATCGGCCGTTTCGGCTAAAAGTGTCCCATCATGCAATGCACCTGCATTATAATGAAGTACTGTAACAACACCTAAAGTGTTTTTAGTGTGCTTTAATGCGTTATCAATGCTGAGCGGATCATGCGGATCATATTGAAAAACTGCCGACTCAATACCATGTGCTTCGAGCGTGGTTTTATATTCTTCCAATCGCCCCATATCTCTTGAAATAAGGGCAACAGCATATCCTTCGCTGCCGAATTTCATTGCAACACTTAAACTGATACCTGGTCCTACCCCAATAATTGCTATTACCTTTTTCATGCTTTTTTTTATTTTTCGTTAAACCTGAACCAAACCACCATCAACATAAATTTCACTACCCATCATATAAGAAGAATCGTCACTTGCTAAAAACAAAACGGCTTTGGCAATTTCTTCGGCAGTACCGGCTCTTTTCATAGGAACGCTGGTTAGAATACCTTCAAAAAAATCCTTAATTTGAGTTGCGTCCAATCCGGTTTTATTTAAAAAATCAGTTGTTATGGCACCGGGACTTACTGCATTTACCCTAATATTACGACCTATTAATTCGTTTGCCAGTGTTTTATTAAACGACTGCACGGCAGACTTCGCTGCTGAATAGATCGACCATGTAGGCAAACCTAATTCGGTTACTACAGATGTATTTAATACAACAGTACCGCCGCTTTTCATGAGTGGCACTATTTCCTGAACGGTAAAATACCCACCCTTAACCAAAACATTAAATTGTTCATCAAAATGTGCCTCGTTTACCGTTTCCATTATGCTGTACCTGGCATATCCTGCGTTAATAAATAACACGTCAACCCGATCACTAATCGCCTGAATTTGTCGTGATAAAGCCCTGATATCAGTCATTTTTCCTGCGTCAGAAACAATACCGTGAATGTTTCCTCCTAATTCTTTTATAGTTTCATCAATCGTTTCCTGGTTCCTTCCGGTAATGATAACGGTAGCTCCTTCCTTTAGAAATTCTACCGCGGTAGCTTTACCTATTCCACTGGTCCCGCCGGTAATTACAGCTAATTTTCCATCTAATTTTCTCATGATATAATTTCGTTAATTTGTTAAACACAACCGCATTAAGCGCATTACAAATTTGCTAACTAATAAATATCTTAGAAAGTACTTACCCAATTGTAAGGCTGTATTCAGCGTGGTATCAGAAAATTATTTCATCTTAATTTTTTACATCATTAATACCGTTTTTCGGTATTTAAAATGTCAATAAGAATGGTTTTAATATCATTCTTTATTTGATGGTAATTATTTAAAATGACGGTTTGGTCTATTTCACGAATGCTAGGTATAGGCAAAAAAGCTGATTCGTCCTTTTTAATAGCCTCGTGATCGTTCTGAATAGCGTTATGAAAGGTTTTCAGGTCGATCTTCTAACCGGATTATCTCGATCATAGATGCCAAGTACTGCAATGGAACCTGGTTTAAAAGTTCTTTATTATGATTGAACAGCAAATAGTAACGCTCCTCAGCCGATAGTGAGATCTGATTAAAAATACGGTTTTTAAGCGTTACAAAACATTTGCCGATAAATAGTTTTTAAAGTTCGTTCCACTTAGGAATATGGCGGCCGATGGTTTTATACTGTTTACGGCTGATCGTAAAGATCTTGGCATCAGTCAGCACTGGACGCTCCACCTCGATAATAATTAAATCAAATTTCCAGGCTGATTGATGAGGGAAAATTGACCTACCAAATCGCACAAGTGTTTCCGCTCGAAGATGTTAGGCAGGCACATAAATTGTCTAAAGAAGGACCTTTGCTACGAAAGGTTATTTTAAAGGTAAAGGCATAAATTTGCCAGCACCAATTATATTTTTTTAAAAGGTCTTTGCCATAGTAGGGAAATCGATTCTTTTTGATATGAAAAAAACATTTATTGTAGGGCAACTTTTGTTTGCAGCTAAATACTGGGTACCTGAGTCTGATACAAAGACCAGCAATGTTAAAGATTGATAAGCGTAATATTTAAATATCCTCCACAATTTATCGATTGTAAACAAATTAATTTGCAGGACTTTGCATTGTAAGCATCTTAGATATACCTTTATCATACAAAAGCAGAATTACAGCATTTCAATTCCGTTTTAATTCACGCGCTAAATGATTTAAATCTGTCACATATTCTAATAATTAAATTAGGTCTGGCCAACTATTAAACATCCGTTATTTAACGCAACTCTAAAGATAATGAGCTTTACAAGAACCAAATACTTTTTTGTTTTTACAGTTATCATTTCTTTCCTGAAAGTTCAATCGGTTTTTGCCCAGTCACCAGATAAAAAATTCCAACTCATCAGTTACAAGAATGGTTTGATTCAAAGTCCGATCACCAGTATTATTCAGGATAAGAGTGGATACATCTGGATCGGTAGCTGGGTTGGTTTATCCAGATATGATGGTAACTCTTTCATAAACTTTAGAAAAAATGACTCAGTACCCTATGCAATCAGCCACAACCGTATCAACAAGGTTTATGAAGACCGTAGCGCCCGGCTTTGGATTGGTACAAGTGGCGGACTTAATTTATATAATAAATTAACAGAACGCTTTCAGCATGTCGGACTTTCAACTGAGAAGGGAGCAAGTAACTTTATATCAGACATCGTTCAGGACAAGCAACAAAATATATGGGTTGGGACCTATCAGGGCGTGCGGAGGGTTAACGTTGCTGACAATAAGCTAGAAGAAATTTCGGAGACGAAATCAAACAACGAAATTGAAACCCGCAGGGGGTTCATTTTTTCACTTTTCAATGACTCAGATAATAAACTATGGGTCGGTGTTAGACAAGGTGTCAAATTAATTGATCCTGTTAATAAAAAGGTGATAGCACTTCCATCGGTATTGGCTGCTGATAAGGATCTGGCTGAGGCAAAAATAATCGTGATCAGGCAGGATGCTCAGGGTACCCTCTGGTTCGGTACCGAAGAAGACGGCGTTTTTAGTTATGATAAAAAAAATGCCCGGCTTATTCATTATACGGCAAAAAAAAATACAACCGAAAACCTGCCATCCAACTGGATCAACGATTTGCTGATCAAGAATGGTAAGGTGTGGATAGCTACACGGAATGGCTTGGCCATATATGACCCCTTAAAGCAACGCTTTGAAACCTACGCACATAAAAAAGGCGATAGCCAATCCCTGAACGATAATTTTATCTGGAGTTTATACAACGACAAAACCGGTAACGTATGGATCGGGACCTATTCCGGTGGGATAAATATTTTTCATCCTGAGAACGACAACTTTAGAAGCCTGGGCGAAGAGAATGCCGATCAGTCTGGTCTGAGCAGTCAGTTGGCGGAAGCTATGATCGAAGACAGGCACCAGAATATCTGGGTAGGAACATTTGGGGGGCAACTCACTTTAATTGATCAAAAGAATCGCAAGGTGTCCTCATATTCTGTGAACGATAAAAGTGGGCAGCGATCAGCTTATGAAATAAAAGCCCTGGCTGAAGATCCAGCAGGTAATATTTGGGTGGGATCCCTAGACGGCCTGCATAAATTTAACCCGGCTACGAAAAGTAACGAATATATACCGTTAGAAAATGTTAAAGGAACGGTAGGCGGCCGAGGGGTGAAATTAGTCAACACGATAGTTGCGGACCAAGATGGACTTTGGGTAGGCATGAACGGCTCTGGGCTACGCCGGGTTACATTTGACGGTAAAGAAGCTTATAAACTCCTTCACACCAATAAAAACGAAACTGAACTTTCTGACAACTACGTCAACTGCCTGCTTGATGAGGGCAACTTGTTATGGATCGGCACACAGAATGGTCTTAATCTTTTTAATAAGTCTACGTTCAAAGTAGTTGTGTTCAACAAGCGGAACAACAGATTAACAAACAATAATGTATTGTCGATCTTTAGGGATTCGAAGAAGCATCTATGGGTGGGAACAGATGGTGGCGGCTTAAATTATCTGGATGATAAGAGCGGCCGCTTTACTGCCTTAGGGCAGAATGAAGGTTTGCCGGATAATGTTATCGCGTCTGTCATTGAGGATAATTCGGGAAATATATGGATAAGCAGTAACAATGGACTATCGTGTTTAACAATTAACAATTTAGCCTCTCCTTCGAAAAGGAATATAAAAATTGTCAACTATAACTCCGCAAATGGCTTACCCAGTAATCAATTTCTCCCTAACTCAAGCCTCAAAACAAAGAACGGAGAACTTGTTTTCGGAGGAATGAACGGAATAACCGGCTTATTTCCTAATCAGTTATTAAAAAATACTCACCAACCGGAAATTCTGTTAACTAATCTCTACATCAATACCAAGAAAATCCACTTTGCCAAGAATCTGGAACTTACCGAGCCGATAAATGAGACTAAAGAGATTGAGCTACCGTATGACAAAAATAACGTTAAGCTTGAATTTTCAGCGCTCAATTTTGTTAACCCAAGCCAAAATATGTACGCGTATGCTATGTATGGGCCCGACAACAACAATAACAAAAACCAAATCGGAAATTCCAAAGAAGTATCATTTACCAATCTTTCACCAGGGAAATATATATTACGCATTTGGGCTGCCAATAATGATGGCATCTGGAATACTAAAGCCCGAAGCCTTTTAATCACAATCAACCCACCACTGTGGCGTACATGGTGGGCTTACCTCATCTACGTATTATCCATAGCGTTTATATTTTATAAGATTGTCACATTTTTCCAAGTCCGGGCCAGGCTTGAACGCGATCTTATCAATGAACACCTGCAATTGGAAAGACAGGAAGAATTTTACAAAATGAAAATTGATTTTTTCACTAATATCTCTCATGAAATAAGAACACCACTGACGTTAATCCTTGGGCCGGTTGAACAGCTTTATCAATCCACAATGGATAACATAGTTATTAGCAAGCAAGTCCTCCAGATTAAAAATAACGCTGAACGGTTGTTACGGCTTATTGGAGAGTTGATGGATTTCCGAAAGGCAGAAACAAATAATATGGTACTTTACATACAGCGAAGTAACATAGTTCCTTTCATCACTGAGATATTTCTCTCTTTCATGCAACTGGCTGAATCCAAAAAAATTGAGTATAATTTGGTTACCGATCAACAAGAGGCACTTGTGTTTTTCGATAGGGATCAACTGGAGAAAGTCTTTTTTAATCTTCTTTCGAATGCCTTTAAATTTACGCCGGAGTCAGGCAAAATCGAACTGGTGATTAGTTCCGCTTCATCGGATTTTCTGACAATTATTGTTTCAGATAACGGTAAGGGAATACCTCAAAAATATCTTAATAAGCTATTTACTAATTATTTTCAAGTTCAGCCGGACCGTACTAATTCCGGGACCGGTGTGGGGTTAGCGCTTTCAAAAAAGATCATTGATCTGCATCATGGTTCGATCAAAGTAGATAGTGTGCCAAATCAGGCTGATGTTAAAGGCTTAACGAAATTCACCGTAAAACTACCTTACCATGATTTCAGTTCAGAGAACGTATTCATTGTAGACGAGAAACTCGATCCGGAACATATCGCCGCTTTTAAATTACAATCTGAAATAGACGTTTTGCCTGAAACTATTGCGACAACTTCAGTTAATGATTACACGATACTTTTAGCGGAAGATAATGATGAACTAAGGAATTTTATAATTACCTCGTTATCTCAATATCACATCACATCATGTAGTAACGGTGTTTCCGCTTTTGAAATTGCCAGCAGCGATATCCCGGACCTAATTATCAGTGATGTAATGATGCCTGAAATGAACGGGCTTGATCTCTGCAGGAATCTTAAGCAGGATGAACGGACGAGCCATATACCCGTTATTCTATTAACTGCTTTGGCTGCCCAACTGCATCAAATCAATGGGTTTCATACAGGTGCAGAAGCCTATGTGACCAAGCCATTCAGCATTAAGATACTGGAATTAAACATCAGAAATCTTCTTTTATCTCGCGACAAAATGCGAAAAAAATTCAGCAGGCAAATATTACTACAGCCTTTTGATATGCCTGTTCATAATATCCAGGAAGATTTCATCAGTAAATTGATCGTCATTATTGAGCGAAAAATAGAAGATCCGGAATTCGGCGTTGATGAATTAAGTTATGAGATTGGTATGAGCAGATCTGTCTTATATAAAAAAACCAGATCCTTAACCGACATGGCTCCTGCCGATCTGATTAAATCTGTCAGATTAAAAAAAGCGGCATTGTTGCTTCAACAACAAAAAGATCTTACCATAAGCGAAGTCGCCTCATTAGTGGGGTTTAATGATCGAAAATATTTCAGCCGGGAGTTTAAGAAATTGCATGGCTACTCCCCATCAGCCGAAATTAAATAGCTTCCATTCGCTAAATTGTAACGGTAAAAGTGTCTAATATAATAGAGCCAAGCACAATCTATTCAAAATCAATTAGTTAAATTAATTCATCTTTTTTAAGACCAGATTTATTTAATAAAATAAACCTGTTTTTGCCCCCTTATAAACTTGTTTTTCTACCTCGATTCTCCTACTTATTCAGAGTTTTGAATTACCAATACGACCGAATACATGCAACCATGTGTACTCAGTCAACATGATTTAAAACCTATTTAGTATGAATTATTTATTACCTGAATTCCGGGTGGCAATACTCTGCCGTCCGCCGCCCTATGCTATTATCTCAATTTTAGCAACATTAAAATTGAAGTCCATTATCAATTATTAACCATTTAAATCAATTATGAAAATACGCTACTATTTAGAAGATTTTAATAAAAAACACAAGCGGTTATTTACAAAAATAGCCATGCTGGCTTTTTTTATCACCTTATTTCAAATCACATCGCTATATGCGCAAAAAATTGAGATAAAGGGAACCGTTACCGATACTAAAGGATTGCCTGTAATAGGGGCTTCAGTAAAAATTAAAGGAACTGCATTAGGTACAGTTACCAAAACATCCGGTGCTTACGCTATTGTGGTAAGCGATAAGAAAAGTATTCTCGTATTCAGTTCAATTGGCTTCATTAGTGAAGAACGATTAACTGGTGACAATACTGTAATTAATATTGTGCTTAAAGATGATAAAGTTTCCCTGAGTGATGTCGTCATCGTCGGATATGGTGAACAGAAGAAAAAGTTATTGTCTACGGCAGTTAGTACGGTAAACGCCAGGCAAATTGAAGATAGGCTGGTTTCTACTCCCGGTCAGGCACTTGCGGGCCTGGTTGCTGGTGTGAATGTCGCCCAGGCTTCGGGTGAACCCGGAGCACCTCCGGTGATCCAGGTCAGGGGTATCGGTTCTATTGGGGCTGGAAACAGTCCGTTGTTCGTAGTTGATGGCTACCCACTTAATAATCCAGATAATTTCAATCAAATTAATCCTGCAGATATTGAATCGGTACAGGTATTGAAAGATGCTGCGGCCGCGGCAATTTATGGCTCACGAGGAGGAAACGGTGTTATCATCGTAACTACCAAAAAAGGTACGCCCGGAGTTACACGTTTTAACTTTACGGTCAATAGCGGTATTCAAAGTGTTGCAAAAAAAGTAGATGTATTAAATGCGGAACAATATATCGACTATGTAAAGGATGCATTTAAAAACGGCGGACGAGCCATTCCTGTAATATATAACGACCCCTCAACTTTGGCTAATACAGACTGGCAAAATGAGATTTTCCGGACTGCGGTTCAGTCAAATTATACCTTATCCGCATCTGGCGGAACTGATAAGGTTAGGTTTAATGTATCGGGCGCTTATTACAAACAGAAAGGGATTGTTAAAGCGACAGATTATGACAGATATACGCTAAGAGCCGGTATCGAATCCAGCCTGACTAAGAAATTGTCGTTGTCTTTCAACATTGCGCCGTCTTATACGCTCAACGATCAAACTGCGACTGGAGGTGGTCTTAACAGCGCTACGATTAACGGCATAGGTGTTAATCCTGCCGGAGTCGGAGGATCTGTTCTAAGTGCACTTTTGCAACCACCGATTTTACCCGTAAGAAATGCCAATGGAGACTATTCCAGTGCAACGGTCACTTTATCAGGAAACGGGCAAATATTTAACGGAAATCCGTATAACCCTGTGGCTGTACTTGATCTTTATAAAGATCGTACAACCGTAGGTAGGTTACTGTCAAATACCGCATTGACCTACGAAATACTTAAAGGGTTAAAATTTAGGACCAGTTTCGGTTTTGAAGGTATCATCACCAATCGTAACTGGTTTGTACCATCCACCTTAATGACCGATAATGCCCCTTCGGCGAATCTAAGCACGCCCTTGATCGCTAATGTCAGAGCAAGAACTACGCAGGCTACCAGTTATAACTACGTATCTGAAAATACGCTATCATACAATACCGTTTTCAGGAAGAATCATAATGTTTCCCTGCTTGCAGGTTACTCATTCCAGAAAAATATTTACCGGGAGAATAGCCAGTTTGGTCAAAGCGGCACGACAACCAATTCAATTGTGGAGTATCCTACCAATGCCGGTGTGATATTAGGAACGCTGGGCTATAGTGATAATGCATTGATCTCCATATTTGGCCGGGCAAACTATTCTTACCGTGACAAGTATCTTTTTTCCGCCTCCGTACGCTCAGACGGCTCATCAAGGTTCGGTTTCAATAAACGATATGCGGTTTTTCCGGCTTTTTCGGCTGCGTGGCGGATAGGCGAAGAGAATTTTCTGCAGAATGTTTCTCTAATCAGCGAACTTAAATTAAGGGCGAGTTACGGTGTTACAGGCAATAACAATATAGGCGATTATGCTGCCCAGGCTTACGCCAGTCAGATCAATTATATTTTTGGTCCTAATGCAGGTACACAGACTTTTGGATTTTCACCCGGATCGCTGCCAAATCCGGATCTTACCTGGGAAACAAACAAACAAATCAACCTGGGCCTGGAACTCGGGGTATTGAAAGACAGAATTTACCTGACTGTTGATGCTTACCGCCGCACAACCAGCGATCTTCTATTGAGCAGAGGCGTTCCCGCGATTTTAGGCTATGCTACCAGTTTACTGAGCAATATCGGTGAAGTGAGAAATGACGGGCTTGAATTTGCAGTAAAAACTGTTAACCTGACCGGTAAATTTAAATGGACCACAGATGCGAATATCGCATTTACAAAAAACAAGGTGATTTCCCTATCAGACGACGGTGCGTTTGTTGGATATGATGCCGCCTTTGGTTTCACTAATTCTATCAGAGTAGTTCCCGGACAGGCTTTAAGTAGCTTTTATGGCTATCGTCAAATAGGAGTTTATAGAGATGCTGCAGATGTTGCAGCCAGTGCCAAATGGTCTTCAGGAGGATCTGCACCTGGTGACGTGAAATACGAAGATGTTAACGGTGATGGTACGATAAACGGAAACGATATCACTAACATTGGTAACCCCTTGCCGAAATTCACCTATGGTCTGACAAACAGATTCAGCTACGATAAATTTGAATTAAGTTTTCTTTTGCAAGGCTCGTATGGCAATAAAATTCTTAACGCGGCAGATCGATACACCAATTACTTTAACGGATCTTTCAACGTAAGGACCAACGCATTAAACAGGTGGCGTTCAGCAGAAGATCCCGGTGATGGAATGACACCAAGGGCCGTGATTCCTAACCCCTCCTCTACTACGGTTGCTTCCACCAGAAACATATTTGACGGGTCATTTATGCGTATCAGAAATGTCACGTTAGGATACACTCTTCCTGCTACAGTTGCTAAAAAGTTAAAAATAAGCAGTGCCCGCTTTTTCCTGACGGCTGAAAATCTTTACACGTTTACCAACTACTTCGGCTACAACCCGGAAATCAACGTATGGTTTGGGTCAAATCAGCCTCGTTATGGTGTTGATCAAGGCACCTACCCTGTCGCGAAGACTTTTTCTATTGGCTTAAATCTAAATTTTTAAAAAGACTGTTATGAAGAAATATTTCACACTAATCGCTATAATTCTTTTACTCAATACGGCGTGTAAAAAGGATTTCCTTGAACTCTCTGATCCTACTAGGATATCGACAGAGGTTTTATTTAATGACGCTAACGGTTTAAATCTTGCCGTGAATGCATCATATGCTTCTTTACAGGAAATGTATGGAAAAGGAGCTGCCGGCGTCGGTATATACCTGTTTTCAGAGGTTCCGTCAGACAATAGTTCGGCATTGGTTTCCGGAGCCGGGCTGGGCGATATAGAGTTGTTCATTACCGCTCCTGAAAATCCGAACCTGCAAACCATGTGGACTAATTTGTACCGGAGTGTTGCCAGGTGTAACACCATTATTGCTAGAGCGCCAGCAATTACAATGGATGCCGCATTAAAAAACAGATACATAGCTGAGGCTAAATTTATCAGAGCCCTCACTTATTTTAACATGGTTAGAATCTGGGGCGGGGTACCACTCGTAACAACTGAAATTTCATCGGTAAACGAATCGTTGGGATTCGGGCGTGAATCCGAAAGTAATATTTACAAACAAATCGAGCAAGATTTAAAAGACGCAGAAACCGTCCTTCCTTTGACTTATGTAAACGCGGATTTAGGAAGGGCTACCCAGGGAGCCGCCAAAGCCATTTTGGGCAAGGTATATCTTACTGAAAAAAAATATACAGAATGCAAAGCTAAACTAGGTGAGTTACTGCCGAGAGCGACAAACCCGTCCGGATATGATCTGCTTCCAAACTACGCCGACATTTTCACCACTACCAACGAACTAAACAAGGAGATTATTTTCGCTGTTCGCTATTCTAAAAGCGGCTTAGGCACCGGCAGCCCTTTCTTTAACTGGTTCTTGCCCGATGCGACAGGTACAAATATAGCCAAGGTTGGTGGTGCGCAAGGCTTTAATACCGTAAGACAGGACCTATACGATGCCTTTCCTGTAACACCTGTACTTGACCCAAGACGGGACATCTCAATCGGAAGATTTGGAACTACCACCATTTCTTCATACACCAAAAAATATACGGATGCTCCTCTAAACGGTTTTGATGCAGACAATGATTGGATTGTAATCCGCTACGCCGATGTAATGCTCATGTATGCCGAAGCGGAAAACGAGCTTAATGGCCCGGCAAACGCCCAAAGTTACGTTAATGATGTGCGGAGGCGCGCCTTTGGAACCGCTAACAATCTTACCCCTGCACAGACCAGTAGCAGCGATAATATGCGGCTGGCTATAGAAAATGAGCGCAGGCTTGAACTTAATATGGAGGGGCATCGCTGGTTTGATCTGGTTCGGACAGGCAGGGCGGTTACCGTAATGAATGCTCATTTTATCAAGTATCAAATTAGAAACGGTGCGGCAGTTGTCCAGATAACTAATCGAAATACATTGTTTCCTATACCACTCAGAGAGATACAGATCAATCCGAAACTTACCCAAAATCCATAACAGGCTTTATGAAAACACAAATTTTTAAAATTTCTTTAATGCTTTTTATCGTTATTCATGCGCTCCAACTAAGAGCTCAGGATGTCAGCGATTATAAATTAACAGTAGATGCCAAGGTTTCCAATCAGGGTATTGGTCAGAAGCCTGGTTTTAGCGAATGGAAAACTTACCCAACCCGTAGCGTAAAAACTATCGGAGGCTTTGTTCCAAAGAAAGTAAAACTAGATCGTTACGGTGGTAGGGCTGACATGAAAGCGACTGCAACCGGCTTTTATCACGTTCAGAAAATTAATGGCAGATGGTGGGCTGTGGATCCACTGGGAAACCTATTCATTAAAAAAGGATTAAATGAAGTTCAGCCGGGTGCATCCGAGCGAAATAAAACAGCGTTTCAGGACAAATTTACAGACAATCACGATTGGGCAATAAAAACAACTTCAGAACTCAGTAAGTTAGGGTTCAATGGCGCCGGGGCCTGGTCAAATTATCAGCAGTTGAAAAACGTTAAGCCGGAAACACCGCTTGCTTGTATGGTGATGCTTGATTTTATGGGTAGCTACGGACGTAAAAAAGGCGCTTATCAAAGTGCCGGCCATTTAGGTTATCCTGATAATACCATATTCGTATTTGACCCTGAATTCGAAAAGTTTGCTGGAGAATACGCAAAACAGATTGCTGTAAACATTGACGACAAGAATATTTTCGGTTACTTCTCCGACAACGAACTCCCTTTCTATAAAAAAACGTTGGATAGCTATCTTTCAAAAAGAGATACTACAGATGTCGGGTACCAGGCAGCAGCCAGTTGGCTCAAAAGAAAAAACGTTGTGCGCACTGAAATAACGGATCAGTTAAGAAAGGAATTTCTTGGAGTGGTAGCTGATAAATATTTTTCAATCGTTTCGGCAGCGATCAAAAAGAATGACCCAAACCATATGTATATCGGTTGCAGGTTCCATTCTTATGAAAAGGGTGTGCCGGAGGTTTTTCAAGCCGCAGGTAAATATGTGGATGTTGTCTCTGTAAATTATTATGACGTGTGGACCCCCCAGCAGCAGCAAATGGAAAACTGGGCAACCTGGTCCGGAAAACCTTTCTTAATCTCTGAATGGTATGTCAAGGGAGAAGATTCCGGCATGGGTAACATTTCAGGTGCCGGGTGGGTCGTCAAAACCCAGGAGGACCGCGGACTATTCTACCAAAATTATACGCTTAGTTTGCTCGAATCAGGTAATTGCGTGGGGTGGCAGTGGTTCAAATATCAGGATAACGATCCCACCAATAAAAATGTAGACCCGTCAAATTCAGATTCAAACAAGGGTATTCTCAATAACGAATATCAGTTCTACAATGCGATTACTTCGAAAATGAAAGAACTGAATGACGCCGCTTATTCATTAATCGATTTTTTTGACTCCAAGAAGAAGTAACCCCTACACACATGTTCAAAAACAAAAAAACAGTTTTGCTAACGACTGGCGCTTAATTCTGGGGGTCAATAACTGCGGTATTTGCTCAGACAGACGATGCTGCGATTATTAGAAAAGTAAACATCCTGCTAAAGAAAATGACTGTTGAAGAAAAGGTGGGCCAACTTAACCAATATACCGGTAAAGCACTAACCGGGCCTGCAAGCCCCAAAAAAAATAGTTTAGAATCCGAAATTAAAAATGGCTGGGTTGGAGCGATGCTTAATGTAAAGGGAGCCAAAAACACCCGGGAGGTACAAGGGATGGCGTTGAAATCGCGTTTAAAAATTCCGCTATTGTTTGGTCTTGATGTCATACATGGTTATCAAACCACTTTTCCTATACCACTCGCTGAAGCTGCCTCATGGGATATGGATGCGGTAAAACTATCGGCACATATAGCAGCCAAGGAATCAGCTGCTTCAGGTGTTCACTGGACTTTTGCACCAATGGTAGATATTTCCCGTGACCCACGTTGGGGGCGTATAATGGAAGGGGCAGGTGAAGACCCTTATCTGGGAAGCGTGATTGCAAGTGCACGTGTTAAAGGACTACAAGGTGAACGCCTGGGAAGTACAGATGCCATCATGGCCTGTGCTAAACATTTTATAGCTTATGGTGCTGCCATAGCCGGACGTGATTATAATGCTGTAGAAATGAGTGAACATGAGCTTTGGCAAACCTACCTGCCTCCTTTTAAAGCCGCTTTGGATGCAGGAGCTGCTACGTTTATGAATTCTTTTAATACCTTAAATGGCATTCCTTCAACCGGCAATGACTACCTCCTCAGAACCATTTTAAAAGGTAAGTGGAAGTATAATGGATTTGTAGTAAGCGATTGGAACTCTATAGGTGAAATGACCATATGGGGTTATGCTGCTGATCCTAAAGATGCGGCAATTAAAGCTATTAAAGCCGGTAATGATATGGATATGGAAGGAAGTATATACCGGAAAAATCTGGTAGGCTTAATCAAGGAAGGCAAGGTTTCCATACTGTTGATTGACGATGCGGTTAAAAGAATTCTGTATAAAAAATATGAGCTTGGGCTATTTGATAACCCCTATAAGTTTTGCGACGAAGAAAGGGAAAAAGAAGTATTGAATGATCCCGCCAACCTGGCCGCAGCAAGAGATGTCGCCAGAAAAAGCATGGTGCTGCTTAAAAATGAGCGGGAAACTCTTCCTTTAACAAAACGAGTGAAAACTATCGCGCTTATCGGTCCGCTTATCAAATCAAAAAATGACCTTAATGGTGCCTGGCGTGTCAATCAGGACACTACTAATATAATTAATCTTTACGAAGGGCTTTCGGAAGGATTAAACGAGGGTCAAAAAATAACTTACGCCTCAGGCGGAACAATTTTTAAGTCAACAGATGAAGAGATAGCGCAGGCTGTTGAAATTGGTAAAAAAGCCGATGTGATTATTATGGCATTAGGTGAAAGTTATGAATTGAGCGGGGAATCCAAATCACGCACCAATCTTAATTTGCCAGGTGATCAGGAAAAACTTTTTGACGCCCTGTACCGTACGGGGAAACCTGTAATCGTTACCATCTTTGCCGGACGGCCGCTGATCTTTAACACTATCGCCGATAAGGCCACTGCGATCCTGTATTCCTGGTGGCCAGGTTGCGAAGGAGGACATGCTTTTGCAGATGTCATTTATGGTAAATACAATCCTGCTGCTAAATTGCCGGTAAGCTTTCCAAGATCAGTGGGGCAAATTCCCATCTTTTATAGTCAAACCAATACTGGCCGGCCATACAACAACGAGCCCGATAAGCTCTACCTCTCGAGTTACATCGATGAAGAAAACACACCGAAATTTGCTTTCGGATATGGGTTAAGTTACACCAATTTTTCATACAGTGACCTGCACCTGGATAAAAAAATAATCAGGAATAACGATTTTGTAAAGGTGAGTTTCACACTGACCAATACCGGCAAATTGGCTGGCGAAGAAGTTGCCCAGCTATACCTGAGGGACGAAGTAGCATCGCTTGTCAGACCGGTGAAGGAATTAAAAGATTTTAAAAAAGTGATGTTGCAACCGGGAGAAAGCAGGAAGATCGAATTTGTGCTTTCTAAAGAGAAGTTAGCTTTTTATAACAGCCGGTTGGTTTGGGATACCGAACCTGGCTTTTTTCAGATCATGATCGGCTCATCGTCTGATCATATCCTACTGAAAGACCGATTTGAACTCCAGGAATCGAAATAACAATTGTGTACGTTCCTCTAAGTTATATCGAAACTAACCAATAACTAACTTAATATTAAAATCATGAAAAAAATCATCAGTAAAATTTTTGTCTTGCTTGCCGTAATAGCATTAGTAAGCTGTAAAAAATCGGACAAACAGGAGGAAACTATATCCCAAACGAACTTGGCGACCACGAAAGAATCTCCTAAATCCGTTTCTGCCTTGGAGGACACTCAAATCTGCGGTAATGGGCAAGGTTATTATCTTGATGCCAATAATAAATTAAATAATAATATATGGGCTGCTGGCACCAGCGGTGCAGGCTCACAGTGTATGTGGTATCAGGCAGCTACAGGAAAATGGGGCGTAAATGCCGGTCATACATCAGGTACCGGTCAAAATATCAAGGGATATCCTTCTATCGCGAGAGGATGGCTGTGGTACAATTCAAGCGGGAGTATTTTTGTTAACAACGGAGACCCGCTTTTACCTACCCAACTCAACGATATCAAAACATTAAGAAGTTCCTGGAATGTTACTGTCCCCGCTAATGGAGAAAAATACAATACCGCTTACGATATATGGTTAGATCCTTCAAAGAATCCTAATTACAGGGCGCAGTATGAAGTAATGATCTGGATTAACTACAAGGGTCCTGGTTATAATGGAACGGATTTTAAACCAATAGGTTCATTAGTAGCTTCTAATGTCAGTATTTCCGGTCATGTTTGGAACATCTACAATGGTAATAATGGAAGTAATAACGTGCTCACTTTCAGGCGAACAACTAATACGAATAGTGTAAGTAATCTTGATATCAAAAGTCTTCTTTACTATGGGCACAACAATGGTTATCTAAACCAAACATACTACGTTTTGGGTATTCAAGCGGGCTGGGAGATCATTGCAGGAGGTGCTTTCACCACCAATAGCTACTCTACGCTGATCGAAAAATATTAGTAAAAAATGCTGTTAAAAAAGAGACTGTATCATTCCATTGAAACAGTCTCTTTTTTGTTGACCATCTTCAGGGCCACCGTTATAAAATACACATCATACCGCTCTTCCAGCAGACTATAGTGCGTAACTATTTTTCATTGCAAAGGGATAAGATTATTTACAACTAATATTGAACCCATGAGAATGACTAATTTTCTGAAAGATAAAGAGCAAACTAAACGTAGGCTTATCAATGCTGTTGGTGAAATCTTGAAAACGGAAGGTCCGGAAAAGCTGGGATACAGAAATGTAGCACGAAAAGCCGGCGTTGATAAACAATTGATTTACCAATATTTCAAGACGCTGGATTCACTGATCGAAACATATATTATTGAAAACGACTACTGGATGAACGTCTCAGAACATATCGGGACATTTTTAGAGAATGACGAGTCAGATCTTAAAAAATTAATAATTGAACTTTTACAGAATCAATTTAAATATTTTGTATCAAGAGAGGAAATACAACGGTTGATCGCTTGGGAGATATCGACAAAAAGCCCGTTGATGAGAAGCATACATAATGTTCGGGAAAGTACAGGTCAGAAGTTTTTTGAATTAATAGATGACAGTGTTAATCCGAATAAGGTTAACTTCAGGGCAATTGCAGCTTTGTTAGTAGGTGGTATTTACTACGCCGACATACCCGTTATAATGGAAACATGTTATGTGACATTGATGTAAATTCTGACGACGGTATGAAGGAAATTGACAAAACAATCGAACAGATCATTACGTGGGCTTTTGCCGCAGCCAATAATTAGTGCACTAATTATTCGGCGGACATAACAAAATTCACCTCCTGGAAAACATGATCAGTAGATATTGCATTATTGTTTAATCTTATAAATTATTAAAGACTATGAGTTACGACCATTTAGGGACAGCCTTTACCGCTACTTTTGAGCATAAGAGAATAACTGTTAATAACACACAAATTCATTACGTAACAGGTGGTTCAGGAGCACCGTTGGTATTGCTGCACGGATATCCACAAACATGGTATGCATTTCGGCGCATTATGCCGGAATTATCAAAGCACTTTACAGTCATTGTACCAGATTTGCGAGGTCTTGGTGATTCGGATAAACCTGGTTCCGGTTATGACACCGCTACGGTTGCTGAAGACATTTATCAATTGGTTTCTGCTTTAGGCTATGAACGTATTTCACTTTTAGGCCATGATTTTGGTGTTAATGTGGCATATGCTTACGCGGCCTGTCATCGGAACGCCGTTAGCAAACTGGTTTTGCTTGACGCAGGCATGTTGGATAATAATATTGCAAACAGTCCTCTACTTCCAAAAGAAGGCAAATCATTATGGTGGTTTCCATTTCAAATGATGAGTGTGCTGCCGGAAGAACTGGTAGCTGGTAAAGAAGCTATTTATTTAAACTGGTTTTATCAAAATCTTACTTTTAACAAAGAAGCGATAGCAGATGCAGACCTGCAAGAATATGTCCGGTGTTATGCTGCAACCGGTGGTATAAAAGCTGGATTTGATTACTATCGTGCTTTGTTCACCGATATTGAATTTAACGCCAGGCAGGTAGAAGTGAAACTTAAAATACCGGTGCTTGTACTCGGTGGCAAGTACAGTTTCGGTTTAAAACCTTTCGAGTCCTGGAAAGCGGCAGCAGAAAACATTAATGGCGGAATCATCAAAAATTCCGGGCACTATATTCCAGAAGAACAGCCGCAACTACTACTGGAGCAAGTAGTCCCTTTTTTGAAGGACAGTTAGCTAAAAAATTGCTCCGATCATACTAATCAGGTAACATTTTCAGTCAGCTTTTTGAGTTTAGAAATTTGCTTTTTTGCATTGGTCAGCTGATAACAGACGGTTTTATACTACTCTACTGTAATTGACAATAAACTCAGCCAACTGCTCCTTTTCTGCGATGGTAAACATATCGCCGTGATATATCCAAAAGCTTTGCACATCGAACAATGACTCACGGTAGCAGTGCTCTTTGATTTAACTATCATGGCTAATCCGGGTCGCGGATGTAATTCCTTCGATCAACATTTTAATATCCTCTTTAATACGCTGGTAATTTAAAGAGATTTCTTTCGGACTCAGGTCACGGGTAGACGGTATTTCCTGGTAAACCTGTTCTTCCAACTTTATGGCATCGTGATCATTCTGTATCTGGCAGTGAAAAGTTTTCAAATCGATCTTATTGGTGGGATCATCAGCGACCATACCCACAAATTCGCCTGAAGAAAGTCCGGCTATCTTGGATGCCGGTATGGCGTAATCCAATTGAGAAGAGCGGCTGATGGAGGTATCGCTGCTATTGATCGATACGCTTTCCTTTTGCTGGTTGATCTTACCGAAACGTTCCGACAATTGCTTGGCCGTGTCTCCGGTCACTTGTCCGCAAACGACATTGCCAACAATATTCATAATAACTTCCGCCTGTTCACGGCCATAATCTTTCTTGAGTTGGCTATAATCCTGCACTGCCAATGTTACTGCAACTTTATTGGAACGCGCGGTTGCAATCAGGTTATCGATGCCATTGAAGTATATGGTCGGGAACTCATCAAAGATTAAACTACATTTCTGCTGATTTTTGCGGTTGACTAATTTATTGATTCGATTGACATAAAGTGAAAGGACAGCGCCATATACCTGTGCTTTCTGCGGGTTATTAGCGAGGCAAACAACCTTCGGTTCATTAGGGTTATTAATATCTAACGAAAAGTCATTGCCGCTTAAAACATAATAGAGTTGAGGCGACGACAACCGGGCAAGACTGATTTTAGCACTGGCTATTTGTCCTTCTAACTGCTCAAATGCCTCATTTTTCCAGGCCGATATAAAAGGGTTGATCAAAACTTCGATCTCCGGTTCAGTTAATAAAACTTCAAACAGATATTTGTATTCTACCAGAGAGTTCAATTACATGCGGCAATGTGCAGTATTTGCCGCCCTCATACTTTTTGAGAAACCATATCAGTGCGGTAACAAAATTAATAGGTGATTCAACAAAAAAATCACCTTGTTTTTTGATCCATTCACGGTTTAAGCCGAGCATCACTGTACGCGCGGACTCTATAGCGTCCGTAATGTCAAACATCGTTTCAGGTTCAAGTGGATTACTGCGGTGCATGATCTTCTCAAAATTGATTACATAGAATGAGCGTCCACCATGCTTCATGAGCGCGTTATAAGCGATCCTAGAAAGGTCATCGTATTTAAAATCATAGATGAGCATGCTGAAGCCCTTTCGTATATGCTGGGTAATGATGTGCCGTATGACGAAATAAGATTTACCGGCACCTGGACTTCCGCCAACCAAGGTGCCTCTAAACGGGTTGATAACATTGATCCAACTATCCCTTTCCTTACCTTTCAGTTGATACTTAGCAGGCAAATTTATGGAATACTCATTTTCTAACAGCCGTTCTTCCTGCGGAAAAGTCTCATTTTCTTTATTAAAGATGTCAGCACCCAATTCCAATTTGAACATTCTAAACAATAGCCCACCGCCGGTCATAAATAAAAGATAGCCAAAGGCTGTAATTAAAATATAAAGTGCAGCTACCGTTTTGACGGTTAATGGCAGTGCTAAAAATAATCCGCTGATGAAATAGAGTAATAGGCCGGTAAGGCAATAGGTGATGATCGTTTTCGGTCTGATCTTTTCGTCACGTTTACCTTTGCTGCCTACCAGGGACACCACCAATAAAAGCAGCGCACTCAATTTTGCGATAGGCACCGTTTTAAAGGCCATCATTTTAGAAAGTGGCAACAAGATATGATCCACGATCTTGTGCGTCAATTTAAGCTCCTGGAAAGCTGGATAGCAGCATAAATAAAAATGAATAAGTAGTATCGCAATACTTAGAAGCCTGGTAAAATCAATGATCTTACGCAAGGCCTGTTCGTTTTCTCCGGTTTGCATGATTATAGATTTAATCCTTTACGTTTTTTCTTTTTGAATTTGTTAAGTGCAACCAGATCTTCACGTTCAGCGGCAAACAATACGTCTATGAGTTCGTCGCCTGCCCATGCCTTGTTAATTTCATGACCAGGCTGGGTTTCGTTTTGAAACTGGAATTTGGGTCGAACCTGGTCGGGTAATAATTGTGCGCTTAGCTGATTTGCGCTAAAAGCTTTTCCCAGGTCACTACCGTTGAATACCGCATTATTCTTTTGATCGAGATAAGTCACACCATAAATTCGACCTTTTTCGTTTTGGCGCAGGATGCACTGGACACCTTTTTCGCGTAAGGCTTTTTGAAAATCCCGTTTGGTTAGCGGCTTGATTAATATGTTATCCAAAATTTTGACAAGACCATCTTTAAACGGCTTACGCAATTGTGCGTTCAACTTAACCTTTTCCGCCAGCGTTTTGAGTGTCGGTTTACCATAAATGGTACTTGCCTTGATCGGTACACCGATCTTGTTGCCTCGCTTATCCAGCATCCAATAAACCAACCCCTCGCGGGCATACATGCGGGAATCTTTAGAACCCCGGTCAGCTTGAATATTGTATTGTTGTAAAACCGTGTTGAGTTCAGGTATGCTGGTGAATTTGTAGATTCGCGACACATAACCCAGAATATTGGTAATGGTTCGTTTAGTTTCGGCCTTACCATATTCGGCAGCTGAAACGTCGGCTTTAAGATTTGGTTTTTGTTTAGTTTGCTCATCAGCTTTAACCAGGCCGTATTTGATCTCGATGGCTTTACGTGTTTTTTCCGATTCATTTTGCCCCAGGTAGTGCAAGCTGATCCGTTCCCCGTCCCGTTTGATATTCGTGGTGACGATGTGAATATGTGGGTGCCCTGCATCCTCATGGCGATATACTAAATAAGGTTACGTTTCAAAGCCAACCCCGATTAGGTAATCTTTCACAATCTCGTTTAACTTTTCGTCTGCAAGATTTTCCCCGTTCGCAAAATTTAGGGAGATATGAACCGTGTTGGTTTTGGAGCGCTGGTTCATCGACGCAAGATCAGTCAGCCTGAAAATTTTGTCATTAAAAGACAGGTCATTCGGGTCTTTGAAGTATTTGACTGCTGCGATCAATGTTGCTTTTCCCTGCTTCACTTTATTTTCGTTATAGTTTAGCGCACCGATCAGGCTTTACCGCTCTTAATTTTTGCGACCATATATCCGCGTATTGGTTCATCCGTTCTTTGATCTCGCCGATGGACGGCTTCAGTTTGGTGTTGATCACGCTGAGCAAATTCATCCATAACCGGGTATCGGCATTGCCATGAGCGCTGTTAATGTTGCGCATAGCCTGGTTCAAGTTATTGCCGATAGCATTCAGTTCCTACCTTAGCAGGATCATTTCTTCCAGCACATCATCCATCGCTTTGTCCCGGTAGTTGACTGTGACAGGTTTCTCTAAAAGCACGCTGCGCATGTATTCGCTGAGCTTGCGGAAACTGGTCTTTTCAAATCGCTTTTCGAGCAATTGATATTCCTCCGGTTTAAAGCGAAGGTTCTTCCATTGTATTCGTTTATCTTCTTGTGTAGCCATTGTTATTTTCTTTAAAAAGCCGACTTCGGAGGCTTTTTGCCTGGACCCGCAGCCGCTTTGGCACGGAGGGCAAGATTCAATTGTGACACAATTGTACATCTTGCTGACTGCCGCGAAGCGGGCGGTCTGATCCCGCTATCAATGTTTTTAACCGGCCTTTTTTGTTGTTTCTTCCGGCTTCGCCTTATGGCTGAGATAAAGTTCAAGTGCCTGTATGTTGATGTCTTTAAGGGATTCCTCATACTCCAGTCCGAACGTTTTAAGCCGCTTTAAAAGGCCTTTTGGTATCCGGTTATTGAACTGTACTTTGGGCTCGTTTGGAACGGATGCAGCTTTGACCGGTATTACCTCCTGGATAGGGGTAGCAGGCCTTTCTTGTTTGAGTTTGTCGGCCAGATTGCCGAGCTTGTTTTTGTAATTTTCCATTTGCTATCATGATAGTTTGTTAGCAATTGCTGGCAGTCAGTTTGCTAGCGTGATAGTTTCCTATCATTATTGCTAGTTTGATAACTTGCTATAACCATAGCTATACCGAAATCAAAATATGACAACATGATGCCACGTTGTGGCATTTTAATTCCCGTTTTAACGAAAATGCGGTTGGAAACAACATAATCATTTGATAACATAACCGGATGGAAGTGCCAATGCAGAGCTGCTGTGTTTCGCAGTACGGTTCCGGCACGACGTGCATAATAAAATAAAGATCCCAAGTTGCCACACACAACTTAAGAAGTCATGGGCATTTCGACTAAGACATAGCGAAATTCGGCTAAATCGGCTTTGTAATTTGTGCAGATCTTTGAGTAATTAATGACAGTAATATGAAAGCGATAAGAATTAAAGAATACGGTGGACCAGAGGTCATGAAATTAGAAGAAGTGGAACGCCCGGTTCCTGCTTCTGATGAGATTTTAATAAAAATGTATGCCAGCAGTGTTAACCCTGCCGATTACACCATTCGCCAGGGCGGAAACGAGGTTCTTCGGTCGTACCTAAAATTACCTTTGGGTTTAGGTTTAGATGCAGCTGGTACTGTGGAAGAGACCGGCAGTGATGTAACCGGGTTTAAGAAAGGTGATAAGGTATATGGAGTTCCTAACTTCCCCGGCGATGGCAGTTATGCCGAATATATCGTAGCAAAGGCAAGCCAGTTTTATTTGATGCCACAGCATATTTCGTTTAACGAGGCCGGTGCCCTTCCTTCATGCGCGCTTATTGCCTGGAACGGCATTGTCGATATGGGTAAAATACAATCAGGGCAGCGTGTGCTTATTCATGGCGCAGCAGGAGGCGTGGGAAATCTTGCAGTGCAGATTGCGAAAGCTATGGGCGGCTACGTAATAGGAACAGCTTCTGCTCATAATTTCGATTTTTTAAAAGAATTAGGTGCGGACGAGGTGATCGACTACAGCAAACAGAGTTTTGAAGAACTGCTGCGTAATATAGATTTGGTGTTTAATGCTTCGCCCGTTCGCGATGAAGGCGTAAGGCTGAAGTCAGTGGATGTAATTAAGGAAGGTGGAATATTTGTATGCACGCATCTGGACCAGCCATTTACAGATGATTTTTTAAATGCACTTGCGAAAAAGAATGCTACGGCAACTATGGTGGGCGGAGGAAGTATTACAACCTATACGTCATCTTTGGATGGTTTTACTCAACTCATCAACGACGGCAAAGTAAAGGCAGTAGTGAGCAAAGTTTATTCTTTGGCCCAAGTTGCCGATGCACACCGCGAAAGCGAAACCAAACACGTACGCGGTAAGATTGTACTGGAAATAAGAAAAGAAAATTAATTACGAAATGATTTAATATTTAAAAAAACTTTTTGTTGTATAGTTTGTACTTATTTGTTAACAATTCAAAAACTAAGCGGTCAAACATGGACAATTAATTGAGCTGCCTATTATTCAAGTATTAAAATATAAGTTATCATACGATTAATCAGAATTAACATGAAAATTTTAATGACTGGAGCCACAGGGGAGTTCGCGAGTTTAGTTTTGCCTGAGCTTATTAATAAACAAATTATCATACGCGCATTGGTGCGTAGTGATGAAAAAGCGGCTACAGCTGAAGAGCGCGGTGCACAGGAAGTTGTAATTGGCGACCTAAACGATGCGGAAAGCTTGAAAGCCGCTGCTAAAGATGTTGATGGGGTATTTTATCTTAACCCTGGTTTTTCACCTAATGAGGATAGGCAGGGTGTGGCTATGGTTGAGGCGGCCGTTGCAGCAGGCGTTACCAAATTCGTTTTTTCGAGTGTTTATCATCCCTCATTATCTTTGGTTAACCATGCGCGCAAGCGTCCGGTAGAGGAGGCACTGTATGACTCGGGTCTGAACTTCGTTATCCTACAGCCGTCCATGTTCATGCAGAATCTGGATGCCGGATGGGGTAAAATTGCAGAGACCGGTAAATTTGCCTTACCTTATTCCAAACAATCTAAAATGAGCTATATCGATTACCGTGATGTGGCTGAATCAATATTTATGGCTTTTACCACAGACAAACTCGATTACGGCACCTTTGAGCTGAGTGCTACGGGTATGCTGACCAGGGAAGAATTGGCCGGTATGATGAGTGAGGCATTAAGCCGCCCGGTTGAAGCTATTGAGCCGGCTTTTGATGAATGGGCCCAACTGGTAAAAATACCTGTCGGTCCATTGTACGACGGCTTAAAAGCTATGTACAACAATTACGACCGATACGGCTTTCATGGTGGAAATAGTTTGGTTCTGAACGCTGTTTTAGGTAAAGAACCAAGAAGCATGAAAGACTATCTGCAGGAATTAGTCAGCCGCCAGGCACTATAATATTTTGCTCACCTATAAAAAAGCACTTTGTTGCTTTTTTATAGGTGCTTATTACTTGCTCAATTTTTTCAGCATCAGAGTTCGGTGTTGCAATGACCAGTTTTGCATGACAAAAATGACCGGTTGAATGGTTTTTACATGTGCTATCATAGCGTACAATGCAGAATTTTGTGCCTTGGTATTCCGGCTTTGCACTGATCATCAAATTCGATTCTAAATAGCGAAGTTGCTTGGTAAGCAGCGTGGAGGTCACCGGACTGAGTTCTGCCGGATTGACTTTACAAATAACAATTATCATTATTTGGATATAATCTTGTATCGGTGCTTTTTCCCGAATTCAATCAATGCATTAATTACAGGCTGGGTTTCAGAGGCATGTTCAGTAAGTGCATAGGATACAGTAACTGGTTTTGTATTGTTGACTGTCCGGGTGATCAGCATGTTTTCTTCTAATTGTTGTAATTCTTTCGAAAGTACTTTTGGTGTTATGCCCTTCAAGGTCTGCATTAAGTCTTTGAATCTCATCGTTCCTGAGTAATATAAATCCAACAATATTAGAAATTTCCATTTGCCGCTAAGTAATTCTACAGCATCGCTTAGTGCCAGTTTTCTGTCAATCTTAAGTTCTGATTCGCATTCTAATTTACCCATAACTATAGTCACTATCCTGAAAGTAACGGATAGCTAAATTATAGTTAATATCCGATAGTTTTGTTTCAAGAATTTAATGTTATCATATGGAAAATTACAGAGAGAACGGTCTTGCAGGAAAAAGAGTTATCTTATTAGGTGGCACTTCAGGGTTCGGTTTAGCAACAGCCTTGGCAGCGGCAGGTGAAGGTGCGTCAGTGGTGGTGGTCTCAAGCAGCCAGCGGAAGGTTGACGAAACCTTATCTATCCTTCCGGAAAGTAGTAAAGGTTATTCGGCAGATCTGGGAGACGAGAAGCAAATAGAGCAGCTTTTTAAAAAGATAGGTGAATTTGATCACCTGGTTTTTACAGCCGGCGATGCGTTAAGTTTTAACGAATTGTCTGAGTTGAATATTGAGGAGGCAAAACAGTCGATTAATCTGCGGTTCTGGGGTGCTATCATGGCGGCTAAGTACGGCGCCCCATTGGTTCGAAAGGGAGGATCGATTACCCTAACGACGGGTGCACTCGGAAGCAGGCCAAGGAAAGGAACGGTTGTTATTGCAGGAATGGCCAGTGCTATTGACGGGCTCACACGTGCACTCGCAGTTGAGTTGGCACCAATAAGGGTTAATGCGGTATGTGCAGGTACAGTCAGGACCAACCTTTTGGCGAAGATGTCGGAAGCAGAGAGGGAGACTATGTTCAGCCAGACAGGAAGCAAACTGCTGACAGGAAGGGTTGGTGAGGCTGCTGAACTTGCCGAAGCTTATTTGTTTTTGATGCGGGGTAGTTTCACAACGGGGCAGATCATCGTGGTTGATGGCGGCAGTTTGCTTGTTTAGCTACAATATGTAAGTTAAGCCGTTAAACCCATAATAAATGAAGCGTTTCTTTATTTGAAGACACTCTTGAATTGATCAGTTCAAATTCATATACGTGTATTTGGCTAAGAAAATGCGGAGTTTGGCTAAATCGTTTCTAAGATTCATCCGGAACTTTGCTTTATAAGGAAAATGATTATGAGAGCGATAAGAATTAATGAGTTCGGCGGACCGGAGGTCATGAAATTGGAGGAAGTAGAACGACCTGTTCCTGCTTCTGATGAAATTTTGGTAAAAGTTTATGCCAGTGGTGTTAACCCTGTTGACTGGGTAATTCGCAACGGCGCAAATGAGCATTTAAGACCATTCCTGACATTGCCCATGACGTTAGGCTGGGATGCGGCAGGAGTTGTAGAAGAAACAGGCAGCGAGGTAACCACCTTTAGCAAAGGCGATGCTGTCTATGGTGTTCCTAATTTCCCCGGCAATGGAAGTTATGCAGAGTATTGTGTTGCCAAAGCGGCTCAGTTCGCCCTAAAACCTGAAAGTATCGGTTTTAACCAGGCGGCCGGTGTACCCTTGGCAGCGCTTACTGCATGGACGGGTATGTTTGAATACGGCAAACTACAACCAGGACAGCGCATTTTAATTCAAGGCGCATCAGGCGGCGTTGGAGGTTTTGCGGTTCAGTTTGCAAAAGCGAAAGGTGCCTATGTGATCGGTATTGCGTCGACGGATAATCTTGATTATATCAGGCAATTGGGCGCCGATGAAGTTATTGATTATAAAACCCAACAATTTGAGGACCTGATCGAAGATATTGATGTCGTATTAGAGGCCTCACCAAATCGTGATAACATCGAACGTATGAAGGCTGTAAGTATCTTAAAAGACGGCGGAATATTTGTAAGCGTTAATACAGATCATCCATTTAACGATGAAATAATCGAAGCCATTAACAGTAAAAATGCAAAAGCAGAATTGTCTGCAAACCAACCAAGGCAGGAATGGTTAGCAGAAATAGCACAATTAATTGATGATGGCAAAGTGAAGGTTTTCGTCAACAAAGTATTTCCGTTGGAACAGGTAGCTGAAGCGCATCGTGAAAGCGAAACCTGGCACGTACGTGGTAAACTTGTATTAGAAATTAGGAATGAAGACGAATAGTATAAAATATTTTAATTCCATCAGCGAATTTCATCAGTTTGTGAGTTTGCCTGCCCCGCTGCATCCGCTGATCAGTGTAGTTGATGTAGGAACCGTTCCGCATTGGCATAAGGGTGAGCCGATTAATATGTCGATGGATTTTTATTCCATTTCTGTGAAAAGAATGCGCAATTACAAAGTAAAATACGGGCAGCATTCCTTTGATTTCAATGATGGCATTATGTCGTTTATGTCGCCTAAACAAGTATTTAGTATTGATGTCGATAATAAAGGCGAAAAGGTAGAAAAGTCAGGATGGGTTATCTATATCCATCCTGATTTTGTATGGAATACTTCTTTAGCAAAAACGATTAAGGCATATGACTTTTGGGATTATTCGTTGCATGAAAGCTTATTTCTTTCTGACAAGGAAGAAACAATAATAGGGTCTATTATCGACAATATTGACATGGAGTATCATTCGAATATTGACAAGTTCAGTAAAAACATTATCATTTCACACATTGAAGCATTACTCAACTATGCAGACCGGTTTTATCATCGGCAGTTTATAACACGTGAGAAAGCTAATCATGAGATATTAGAACGTTTAGATATTCTTTTAACGCATTACTTTAATGATGATAACCTGGTTTCAAAAGGTCTGCCTACAGTCGGGAACCTTGCGGGGTCGTTGAATATTTCCGCTAAATATTTAAGCAGCCTGCTCAAAGTACTCACCGGCCAGAATACTCAGCAGCACATCCACGATAAGTTAATTGATAAGGCCAAGGAAAAGTTGTCCACCACAAATCTTTCCATTAGTGAAATAGCTTATGGATTAGGTTTTGAACATTTACAATCATTCAGTAAACTGTTCAAAACAAAAACAAATCAGTCGCCACTGGAGTTCAGGGCATCATTCAATTAATAATATTTCTGGATTTGTCAGCAACGGAAATTAGTTAAATACAATAAATGATGGTTAAAGTTAAGAAAGAAGGAGTGATCTTACGTAAAACAGATCTTGGGTTTGAAAATGAAAGCGTATTGAATCCCGCTGTCATTGTTGATAACGGCACGATCCACTTTTTTTACCGTGCTGTTCGCAAAGGAAATTATTCCAGTGTCGGATATTGTGTATTGGACACCCCTCTGACCGTGGGTTTTAGATTGACCGTTCCCTTACTCTACCCTCAATTTGATTATGAAATCAAAGGAATGGAGGATCCGCGTATCGTAAAGATCGATAACATCTTCTATTTGACTTATACAGCCTTTGATGGACCGAACGCCTTGGGGGCACTGGCGACCTCTTCAGATCTTAAGCATTTTCAAAAAATCGGCATCATATGCCCCCAAATAAAATATGATCAATTTATTAGGCTTGCTGAAGTTAACATGCCGTTGAATGAAAAATATAAACGCTACAGCAGGGGCGGCGATCTTTTAGCTGATAAAGATGTCATATTTTTTCCCCGGCGTATAAATAAGAAATTATATTTTTTGCACCGTATCAAGCCGGATATCCAGATCGTTGGCGTTGAGCGTATAGAGGACCTGACGACGGATTTTTGGGAAGAATATTTCCTTCATCTAAACGAACATTTGGCGTTGACTCCAAAATACGAGCACGAAATAAGTTATATAGGTGGTGGTTGCCCTCCATTGGAAACTGAAGATGGCTGGCTTATTATTTATCATGCAGTAAGAGACACTATCAATGGGTTCGAGTACTCGGCATGTGCAGCATTACTGGATCTTGACGACCCTGCTAAAGAGATCGCCCGGTTACCATACCCTTTGTTTAAGCCAGACAAAGATTATGAAATAATCGGTGAAGTAGGCAACGTTTGCTTTCCTACAGGCATTTTATTAAAAGAAGGAATTATTTATATTTACTACGGTGCCGCCGACAGCGTGATCGCTTGTGCATCTCTTGTTTTGTCAGATCTACTCAACGAATTGTTGGAAAATACAGCAGCATTGTCCGAAAAATCAAACAAAAGAATAAAGAAGGCGAATTAACCAACTATTCTTATTGTGATGTGTGGAAGTTTTGCGACGGTAAAATAGCTGAATTAAAGGCTTTTTTGATAGCAGATCAAAAAACTTAAAAAGGAAATTCATAACCTGAATAAAACCAAGCGGTAAACTGATTACAGAATTCAATAGTTATCAACTTTAACCATTTATATTGTTATCATAATTACAGAACAATATTGTACGGTACCCCTGCTTGTGGGGTTATCATGGTCACCAAATGACAGATCTTGTGTCAATTTTAATTAATCATATATGGAACGTTTGAAAAATAAAATTGCCCTCATCACCGGAGGTAATGCAGGTATTGGCAAAGCTGTAGCTAGGGCTTATATAAATGAGGGTGCAAAAGTTGCAATCTCAGGCAGATCGGCAAGGGATTCTGACCGTGTGAATGCATTGATAGATGAATTAGGCGAAGATGTGTTGTACGTCCAGGCAGATGTTTCGGTAGAAGAAGACGTTAAAAACCTGATTGAGGCGGTGATCAAGAGATTCGGCAGGTTGGATATAGCCATTAATAACGCGGGAGTCGCTTCTGAAAGCAAGCCATTTATTGAACACACCACCGAAGATTATGACAAAGTGCTTGGCATTAATCTAAAGGGAGTATTTCTTTCTATGAAATATGAAATTATAGCGATGCTTAAAACAGGTGGCGGCTCAATTATTAATACGGCCTCTGTCGGAGGCGTGATTGCAAACCCGGGTATCGCCCCATATATTGCATCCAAACACGGCGTGGTCGGCCTGACTAAAATAGGTGCGTTAGATTATGCAAAGCAAGGTATTCGTGTAAACGCCGTAGCACCGGGCGGCACCGAAAGTGAAATGCTTACCGAATGGTTACCGGGTGAATTGATCAAGCAGATTGCGGAAACACATCCGATAGGAAGAACCGCGAAACCGGAAGAACAAGCCGGTATATACGTTTTCTTAGGATCAGACGAATCCTCGTTTATGACCGGTTCAATCATTTTAAATGACGGCGGTTACACAGCGAAGTAATTAAGTACCTAACGCGGATGAAACCGGGCATGGATTAACCAGATAACTCAAGGTTTCAAATTTATCGTCATTACAGTAAGCGTCTCAATAGGCTCTGAATAATAACTATAAAATCAATTATTTGATTTTATAGTTATTTAAAATTATTCTGATGCCTTCCTGGTAAGTCGTAACATTGAAATCGGGAAACCTCTTCTTAAATTTAGATGAATCAAAAACGTTATCGATAGCGTACCGGGGAAGTAATTCTTTTGTTTCCCTTAAAAAAGCACTGAAGAGTGCTGCTATATTTATAATAAACAGACTTAACCGTCCATAATGCACCTCTCTTCCCAGTTGCTTGGATATTTCATTTATAAAATCTTTGTAAGTAAGTCGTCTGTCATCACAAGGCAAATGCCATGTCTGACCGTAGGCGTCAGCAGTATTGCCTATTAAAGCCATCGCTTTACTTGCATCCGGAGTGAAGATCAATGTTCTCTTAACATCGTCTCTCAACAATACTTTAGGCTCTTTTCCTTTTTTCAGGTTTCCGAATACCAGTGCGTTAGTAATTCCTTTAGTTTTGCCCGGACCGTAAAATTCGGGTGCCCTGCATATTACGGCATCAATCTCCTTTTTTGCCATGGCATTTAACAGTAATTCGGCAGCGATTTTTTTTGCCTTTCCCTTTTTTCCTTCGGCCTTTAGGGGCGTATTTTCAGTTTGGACTTCACTTCCCTGGTCATAAGCATAAGTATTGTCAAAGTAGACGAGTTTACATCGCTGTGCCACACAGCCTGAAATCACATTTTCCATTATCCGGGGCCATTGTTCTAACCACAATTCGGACTGATAGGGCAATCCGACGGTCAGATAGGCAATATCTGTATGTGCTAAGGCACCTTTCACACTTATAGGGTCGAGCAGATCACATGGATATAACACATCCCTCGCATCTAATTTTTGCGGATTCCTGCCAACCAATTTAATTTCGTCGGTATATGTTAAGCGTAATGCCTTGGCCAGTTCTTCGCCGATGATTCCGTTAGCCCCTAATATCGTTTGCATAATTTTTTATGAATTTTAAGAACATTGGGTAGTGTCTCAGTTTGATTTAATAAGCAGTACAATGCGTTTGCTTCGCTGTTATTTCTTATCAGGGTTAAATGTGATCTTCCAATAGATTCCAAATTTGTCAATTACCATTCCATAATGTGTACTCCAGAAAGTTTGGGATATTGGCATGGTTATATTTCCTCCTATCGATAATTCATTAAATATGCGATAAGCATCTGCCTTATCTCCGGTACTGATATAAAGATAAAAGTTATTGATAAAGGCACCTCTTGCTCTCTCATAGGTTTCTGCACTATCACATCCCATTAAGACGGTCTGTGCGTTAATTTGTAAGGTAGTATGCATGATTTTTTCATTATGAGAAAGTGGAAACAATTGTTTGTTCTCTTGCGGTACATCCTTGTAGCGTCCCATGAATAAAATACTACCCCCGAAAACTGTTTTATAAAAATTGAATGCTTCTTCACAGTTGTCTTTAAAAATCAGGTAGGGATTTAAGGTTATCATGTTTAACTTTTTGATTAAATAAAACTGAAGTAACAGTGAATATATGCATAATGAAGTGTTACAAAAAATTGCATTACTAATCAGGTATCCCGTTTTCAAACTGATACACTACTGGAAATTGATTAACCGTTCACTTTCAGCCTTTATGTTTATTTGCTACAACTTTGCCCGCAAATTGTTCCTTTAACTACACTAAGCGGTTTTTTTCAGTTTGCTCTTCACATACTTAATAGACCAATAACAAAAAAAAGAGGCATTTGTAAGAAAACTCAACAAAATTACTTTAATCTGAAACGTTTGTTTTAAAATAAACTTACTTTTGTATCTAATTATTTCAGGTATGGCAAGAAACGTTGAATTTAATGAAGAGAAAGCTATTCAAAAAGCCATGGAGGTTTTTTGGAAAAAAGGCTATAACGGCGCCTCACTTCGCGACCTTACCGATGCCATGAAAATTAATAGCAGCAGTCTTTATAATACCATTGGAGATAAACTGGAGCTATTTGTAAGAAGTGTTAAGCATTACACCGAAATCAGAAAAAAGGATCTTCAGCACCGCGCAGCGAGTACTGAATCGCCGCTCGCAATTTTAGTAAAGTACATTAACGACGCCGTAGAAGTCATTATCAGCGGCGATAATGGTTGCATGGCCATCAAGGCGGTGTTTGAGTCTGCTACTGATGATCAGCGAGTGAAAGACACCTTGAAGGCGGACAGCGAAAACGCTTATCAATTTATCTATATGCTTATTGCAGAAGCAATGAAACAAGGTGAGATATCAAACGAAGAAGACCCAGAGCTACTTGCAGATTATTTTATCAGTACATGGACAGGCTGGTATGAATCATATCTGCTACATAAAGACCCAGTCAAGATTAAAAGAATGGCCCAATATTTTATCAAGCAACTTTCAAAGTAGTTTTTATTTGCTCTTTATCTGAAACAATCACTTCAGAATTATTTAGCAGTATATTATTGAATTTAAATAAAGAATAATTTCTTAAACAAATAGTTAACATTATGATTTACAACAACATGGACAATCAGCAAAATCACAACAAAGATCTCGAAGGAAAAATCGCCTTGGTAACAGGTGGCACCAAAGGCATTGGAAAAGCAATTGCCGAGCGATTAACGAAAGCAGGTGCGCAGGTAATTGTCAGTGCCAGAAATCAGCCGGAGGAGTCTGACACGTCCAATCATTTTATAGTGGCAGATTTGACCCAACCAGCACAGGTTGCTAAACTGACGCAGGAGATCAACGAAAAGTTTGGCGGTATTGACATCTTGATTAACAACGTCGGAGGGCTTACCGCGCCAAGCGGAGGCTTTAGTGCCTTAACTGATGAAGATTGGGAGAGCGAGTTGCAATTAAATTTACTTTCTGGAATTCGACTCGATAGAGCGCTGTTGCCCAAAATGATTGAAAAGAAAAGTGGTGTGGTCATTCATATCTCTTCAATTTCTGGCAGACAGCCTTTGTGGAATGTCAATTTGGCCTACGCGGTTTCGAAAGCGGCCTTAAATAATTACAGCAAAGCACTGGCTATGGAACTTGCTGATAAAGGTGTACGTGTACTTACCGTATCGCCGGGCGCGACCAAAACCCCGCCAATGGAAAAATTTATAGAAGATTTTGCTGCATCATCGGGAATTCCTGCTGAACAAGCACTCAAGCAATTGCTAAGTCAAACCGGCGGCATACCTATGGGCAGGATGGCGGAGCCGGAAGAGGTGGCCTCTTTGGTTCATTTTTTGGTATCACCGGCTGCTGCTTACCTTACTGGAACCATCTATTCCATTGACGGTGGCTCGCTTCCTGTTGTATAAAGTTCTTTCGATTCCAGAATTGGAAATAAGTCTCAGTTGATAATCAAACGGACTTGGATATGTAAGGGCAGTTAAGATTTAATATCTGACTGCCCTTGCTTTTTTAAAAGTCTATAATCGACGTATTAAATTTTTATATGCAGGTTTTCAACTAACATAATGACGGTTTCGACTAAATTCTTTTGCATTTTTTTAGGTCCCTTTGTTATATCAAATTTTGAAACTATGAAAATTACATTAACAGGATCGTTAGGCAACGTTAGTAAACCGCTTGCCAGCCAGCTCATCGCCCAGGGTCACGGGGTTACCGTTATCAGCAATAACCCGGAAAAAAGAAAGGAAATCGAAGCTTTAGGCGCTATAGCAGCTATTGGTTCAGTAGAAGATCCCGATTTCCTAAAATCTGCTTTTGCAGGTTCGGATGCCGCTTATTTAATGGTACCTTCAAATTATGCTGCGCCTGATGCCAGGGCGCATTACCAAAACGTTGGCCATAGCTATGCCAGGGCCATTGAACAGGCGGGTGTTAAACGTATCGTCCATCTCAGCAGTTGGGGAGCGCACCTGGAGCAAGGTACTGGCTTTATCGGCGGCTCTCATGATGTGGAAGTTATTTTGAATAAACTATCCGGCATTGAAATTACCCACCTGCGTCCCGGCTCATTTTTTTATAACCTTTATAGTTTTGCCGATATGATCAAACAGGTCGGCTTTATCGGGTCAAATTATGGTGACGATGATAAAGTGGTAATGGCTGCCCCGGCCGATATCGCAGATGCGGCTGCGGAAGAATTAATCAATACAGCGGGTAGCAATAAAGTGCGCTATATTGCAAGCGAGGATATAACCGCCACTGAAGCGGCTCGAATTTTAGGCAAAGCCATCGGCAAACCGGAATTAAAATGGGTAACCCTTACTGATGAGCAAACAATGGAAGGGCTGCAAAAAACCGGCATGTCCGAACATGTGGCAAAAATGCTGGTCGAATTGGGCGCAGCTATACATAGCGGCATCATGCGGGAAGACTATGACCTGCATCCGCCGTTGCGCATGGGAAAAATAAAATTGGCTGATTTTGCAAAAGAGTTTGCTGCTGCCTTTAACGCGAAATAACAATAGGTCATGGAAAAGAAGCAGCCAAAACGGATAAAGTCGATCAGGGAATATCATCAGGAACATAACCTACCCAAACCAGAGCACCCGCTGATCAGTGTGATCGATTTTCGCCTCATCAGGCCTTTGCCAGACGAGAATCCTGTAAGCAGGGTGTTTGACTTTTATTCCATTGCCTTGAAGCATGATTTTAACGGTAAAATAAAATATGGACAGCAGGAATATGATTTTGATGAAGGCATTATGACGTTTATGTCGCCAGGGCAAACGCTCCGCATTGAAATAAACAAAGATGAGCCCGTAAATCATTCCGGCTGGTTATTATTGATCCATCCTGATTTTTTTTGGAATACGTCTTTAGCTTTGACCATCAAGCAATATGGATTTTTTGATTATGCTGTCAATGAGGCCCTCTTTCTATCCGAAAAAGAAGAAGGCATAGTAACGGGTATTATGCAGTATATACAGCAAGAGTACCACGCTAACATTGATGTCTTTAGTCAAAACATTATCATTGCGCAACTTGAATTATTGCTTTCTTATGCAGAAAGGTATTACCAGCGCCAGTTTATTACGCGAAAAATAGTCAATCATCAATTATTGGCCAGGTTAGAAAACCTGCTTGATCTTTATTTTGAGCGTGAGGATATAATTGATAAGGGACTGCCTACCGTACACTTTGTTGCCGATGAATTGCATGTATCGCCAGATTATCTCAGTGGATTGCTAAAGGTACTGACAGGTATGAACACGCAACAGCACATACACCAAAAACTTATTGAAAAAGCGAAAGAAATGCTCTCATCTACCAGTTTATCTGTCAGCGAGATCGCTTACCAGTTAGGTTTTGAGCACCTGCCATCTTTTAGTAAGTTATTCAAAGCTAAAACAAACTTATCACCGCTTAATTTCAGACAGTCGTTTAACTGATTGATTCGCCTTCGGCTCAACCCAGAGAACCATCAGCAATCGCCGGATTACTTAAACGGCTGATGAAATGAACAATAAACATTTAAAATAAACATACCATGAAAACAGCACTGATTACAGGAGCGAACAAAAGCATTGGCTTTGAAACAGCCAGGCAATTATTACGGCAAGGATACTATTTGTACTTGGGATGCCGTGATATTGAAAAAGGCCGCGAGGCGGTTAAACTGCTGCAGGCAGAGAATTTAAACCAGGTAGAGCCTGTAGAGATTGATGTAGATGACATCAATTCCATACAGGCCGCCCGCGAAGTGGTTGGTAATAAAACTAACGTACTGGAC
Source organism: Mucilaginibacter terrae (assembly GCF_042679325.1). Taxonomy (GTDB): domain Bacteria; phylum Bacteroidota; class Bacteroidia; order Sphingobacteriales; family Sphingobacteriaceae; genus Mucilaginibacter; species Mucilaginibacter terrae. Next base: position 400,145 of record NZ_JBHTMJ010000003.1, on the reverse strand, counting down.
GTATTGATCAACAACGCCGGCGTTTCCGGCAGCATGCCGCAGGCACCGCTGGATACGGAAATCAGCTTGTTCAGGCACGTGTTCGAAACCAATTTTTTTGGCGTCATAACAGTAACGCAGGCTTTCGTCGACCTGCTAAAGGAATCGCCGGAACCAAGAATAGTCAATGTTACTTCTGGTCTTGGTTCACTCACCTTACATAATGATCCTGAATGGCATTATTATAAAGTAAAGCCAACCGTTTATGTGTCGTCAAAAGCAGCGCTAAATGCTTATACTATTGTGCTGGCCTACGAACTGCGCGATACTGCTTTTAAAGTAAACGCCGTTGATCCGGGCTACACTGCAACAGATTTTAACAACCACACCGGTCCCGGAACCATTCCTGAAGCCGCTGCGAGAGTAGTAAAAGCAGCCACACTGGGTGTAGATGGGCTAACCGGTCAATTTTTCAGCGACGACAACGCTCCGGATACGGGAATCAGTCCATGGTAATATGTCATGAAAGTTCTGGTTCCAGCTGATTAATCTTTCTCTTAACGATTGGTGAATAGAAAGCACATCTACTCACAATATAAGGACTGATGGCGTTGACGGGAATTAGCCTCTTGAATTTTAGTAGTGAGGCGATTGCTGATTAACTGTGAATACCTTGAAAAACTGATGACAATATTTTAAGGGGTTACAAATGTGACCCCTTAAAATATTTTGGTACGCTGTAATTTTTTAAAACGTAAGTTGATTGGTGATTTTTAAACTGACAAATATATGTGCCATTCAGGTAAATCCTTAACAATCTTGAAAAGTGGAGACATGCAAATATTTAGATCATTTGCAGCAATTATTCTAAAAAAACTATTCTAATTGTTTTTTTAATTCCTCTTTACTTGGTAGATATAACTTGTATTCTTTGCTAAAAATCTGTTCATTATCCAGCGGCAATGTAAATTCGACAACAGATTTATTGTCCGCTTTGCAAAGGATGATGCCTAAAGTAGGCTTCTCATCATTATGTTTTATCCTACGATCATAAAAGTTGACATACATTTGCATCTGCCCAATGTCCTGATGGGTTAGTTTGCCGATTTTTAGATCGATTAATACAAAGCACTTTAAAAGCCTATTATAGAATACCAAGTCGACCCAGTAATGATCACCGTCTAAACTAATACGCCTTTGACGACCTTCGAACAGAAATCCTTTTCCCAACTCCATCATAAAATGCTCAAGTTTATTGATGATGGCCGTTTCTAAATCATTTTCAGAGTATCGGTTGTCTTCTTTAAGATCAAGGAACTCTAGTACAACAGGACTTTTTAGTACATTAATGGCGTCTTCGTTAATTCTGCCTTTTTCATTAATTTTCCTTAAACCTTTTTTATCCCTACTTATTGATAATCTTTCGTATAGTGCTGAATGATATTGCCGCTGAAACTCACGGTAAGACCAATTACATTCAATAGCTTCAATTTCATAAAAGTGTCTCTCTTCAAGGTTTTGGATTTTCATTAACTGAATATAAAGCGACCAACTGACTTTGAACTGATCAGCGAAAACGATCAATAAAGTACGCTGACCGAGATGTTGATCCGTTTCTCCGAATTGCGCAGACAGTGTCTGCGCAATTCGGTCATGGTATAATAAATAGAATTGTTTAAAGTAATCCAGGTTTCGTTGTGAATATCCTTTACCGTATTCTTTGGATAATGATTTACTTAGATCCTTTACAATGGTTTCTGCATAATTTGCGCGTATGCTTCCATTTTGCTCTTCTTCAACGATCATTTTACCAATCGAAAAATTAGTATAGATCATGATCGTGTTAACATTACGCACCACCTGACTGCGTGAGTCTTCAATCAATTCCTTGACTGTTTGAAAAAGCGTCTTAATTTCTATGGGTTTCATCAGCTGACTTTTTTAAGTTTGGTTTTGAATTTAGGTTTACGATTAGCGACGTACCGGCGCAGGACCTAGTTTATCCCGTAGCACATTCATATCGTCACTAACCTTTCGTTCAACGACTTTGGCATATATCTGGGTGGTTCTGATAGTTGTATGCCCAAGCATCTTGCTTACTGTTTCTATAGGAACGCCATTAGATAGCGTTACAGCCGTTGCAAAGGTATGCCGGGCTACGTGATAGGTCAGTGTGTCTTATTAATATCACAGATGTCGGCTACTTCCTTCAAATAGCTATTCAGCTTCTGATTGGAGATATGCGGCAGCAATGTTCCATTTGCAATAGCTTTTGGATGCTGTTTGTAACGCTCAATGATCTTGGCTGCCTGGGGGAGTAAAGGAACATTAACAGGAATTCTCGTTTTCTCACGGGTGGTTTTTATCCATTGATATTCGTCTATTCCCTGAACCAGTTTATTAGGTGTTAATTCCATCACATCTATGTATGCAAGTCCTGTATAGCAACTTAATACAAAAAGGTCACGTACGTATGCTATACGCTCTATCGTCAGCTTTTTATTCTCAATCTTATTCAATTCTGCGATGGTCAGAAAACCACGCTCCGTTTTGTTAAATTTGAGTTGGAACATGGAGAACGGGTCTTTATCCAGCCAGGCCATTTTAACGGCAAGTCGAATGATTTTGCGAAAACGTTCCAAATGTTTCATAAGCCCATTATTTTCCAGTTTCTTTTGATGATCATCCGGTTGCCGCCTTCTAAGGAAGTGTTCCAATTTGCTGATAAAACTGTAATCAAGTTCTGAAAGGTAAATATCAGAACGCCTGAATTGTTGCTGCACAAACTCTTTAAGATACCCGGCAGTAGTGTAGTAATTTTTCATAGTGCCGGGGGCCAGCACATCTTTCATGGTGGCATTGTGGTAAGCAACAATATTATTAAGGGGTGTTCCGAATCTTTAACACCGGCAAAAAGATTCTTCAAAACTTCGGTAGTCGCTACTTTTTTCTGTAACTGAAGTTCTTGGTAATGGCCGGCCATCATGCCGCGAAGCTGTTCCAGGTGCGTATTTAATTTACGCAATTCGTCGTTTTTAGGCTTCGCCAAACCTTTGGCTTCGCTCCAGTCAGTAGCAGCCACCTGCCGCTTTAATGCTACTTCTGAGCGGCTTTTGTTAACCACGATCCGCATGTAAATAGCTGATAATCCATTCTTTCCACGGTTTTCCCTCAATACAAAGTGAATTCCGAATGTATTACTTGTCCTCATCTTTTCCAGATTTTTAGATTAATAGATAAATTGTTTTGAACTCTTATAGCCAAAACTGTTCACCGGAAAGAAAAAAAGTGATCTAAATGCGCCCTTTTTGATCTAAATTTTATTGATGCAAATTACTTTACATCAGTAGGTTAGACCCTTTCTGGTGAACAAATCTAAAAAATGGATTCTGTTCACCTTATTGTTCACATAAAGCAAGGAATAGTATGTACTGAAAAGGATTTGAATAAAACAAAAAACCCTGTAAATGAGACATTTACAGGGTTTTGATACTTGATGGTATCGCATTTCGTCGGGATGGCAGGACGATAGTCCAGTCATTTAAATCTATTATATTCAGCACGTTATATCAAAATAAAACAGGAACGGGCACCGAATTGGGCACATTTAATGTGCTTTAGTTTGGTGACTTTTGCAGCCTATTTACAGGATAACGATAGTCAATGAACTCGTTAAACAAATATAATGAATGTATTATAGAAAAATCCTTTTTTTAAATAAAAACCATTAACAAAAATTTATATGAAACAAGTTGGAGATATTTTATCATTAATTAAAAAAATATAATCAGCTTACTGAAAAGAAGAATTGGTATATGGCAAAAGAGATTTAGCTAATCAAAATACTAAGCACGTTCATATTGTCAAATCTGAACTTCGCCGGTAATGGGGTCTGCTCGTCAACGATAGGCATTACGTGACGGTGGAGACCGCACTGAATAGGGAACAAGGGTTTAGGTAATACTATTGGGCATTACAAGGAACAAATATTATCTCAACTTAGGCAACAGGCAAGGTAAACCAAAACGTGCTTCCTTTGCCCAATTCGCTGTCAACGCCAATCTGGCCATTATGTTTTTTGATGATTTCCGCTGATATATATAGCCCAAGCCCTAATCCCGAATATTGACTTCCACTACTATCTACCCGGTAATAACGATCAAATAAATGAAGTAATTTATCTGGTGGAATGCCGGGCCCGGTATCTATAACCGATACTTTGGCCAAATCGTTTACTCTTTCAATAACAATCCTGATCTCTTTTGAATCAGACGCATATTTTATGGCATTGTTAACAAAATTAATCACCACCTGGTCAATTCGCGCAGCATCAGCATACACCTCAACATCCATGTTCCCTTCAGTTTTGATGGTATAAATACCTTCGGCGCGCACATGCGGGCAGCACTCTTCTATAATTTCAGAGAGGTTAAGCAGTTTTTTATTGATATGGAGTTGGCCTTCATTTGCAATACTTGCGTTTAACAGGTCATCCATCAGTACGATAACGTTATCTAAACTTTCGTTTGCTTGTACAATAAGTTTAGGCAACATTATATTAGTAGGAGTATCTTTTATTCTATTCATGAATTGCAGGGAAGCTTTTAAACTGGTGATAGGTGTTTTAAGTTCATGGCTGGCAATGCTGATAAAATCATCTTTTTGTTGTTGCAGCAACTTAAGTTCTTGTATATCAGTTGCTGTACCTATCCATAATTGTACTTCTCCGTTATTATTTTTTATTGGCATTAAACGGATCAAATGCCATCTGTAAGATCCGTCGGCACTCTTACCACGGATTTGAAACTCCCCGCCATCGCTTGTTTCACGAATTGAACGATATTCGTTTAAAGCAATCTGTAAATCATCAGGGTTAATGACCGTTTTACATCCTAATAAATTGGTTTGCTTATGATCTAACCCGGTATAGTCATACCATCGTTGATTGTAAAAAGTTATTTCGCCATCAGTTGTATTTGTCCAGGCTATTTGAGGCATGGTATCTAAGAGCTTCCTAAAAAGCTCTTCGCTTTCTTTTATCTTTTGGTTTAACAGTGCCTCCGGGGTTACTTCCCTGCCGATAACCGCCACACCATTTATATTGCCCCCGGTATCTCTTTGCGCCTGATAGATAAAGGTGTAATAGGATAATTCCTTTTGACCATTACGCAGAAAATAAACCGGCATTTCGTAAGCATAATGGGGTTGGCCGGTTGTATAAACCCCGTTAAATAAATCATCAAACCCATGTCCAACCAATTCCGGCAAAGCAGTTAACAATGGCTTGCCTATCACATTTTTTCCTTTCCCCCAGGTTTCTAAAATAGCATCGTTGGCTATATCGATTATCATTTCTTTCCCTTTTAAAATCGCAATCAGGGAAGGGGAGGAAAATATCATTTCCTGATAACGGTGTTCGCTCTCTTCTATTTTGTTTCGGGATGTTACCAGTTCGGTTACATCGTAAGCGATAGTGGTTACGCCCGAAATAGCTCCATCTTCTTCGTGATAAGGCTGGTAAACAATATTAAAATACCGGATTTCCATTTTATCCTGATACTTTAGCCGGGCAAGTATTTCGTTCACATAAACAGGAGTTCCCGTTTTTAAAACAGACAGTAGCATACCCGGAAATGGTTGGTCTTCTACTTCAGGCAACACCTGGAGCAGTGTTTTACCTTCCACATCCCTGCCTTTACCCCAAAAATCTTTCATCAGGTCATTTGCAAGGGTGATCACGAGGTCTTCACCCTTCATAATACAAAATGCAAATGGAGACTTCATTAGCATCATGTAATACCGCTTCTCGCTGGCCGCTATCTGCTCTATGGATTTTATTTTTCTTTCGACCAGTGCCTTCAATGTTTCTATTTCTGTCACATCTTCAAGGCGCTGGGTGATATATTTTATATTGCCCGACTCGGTCAATCCAGGTGAGTGAGTAAGTCGATAATGCTTTAATTTAATAGCTGCTCCAGGTTTTTCGACGCTATAAAAAGGTATGGTTGAAGTGTCGTCTGTTTTATCTTTAAGCACACGTTTTAAAGAAGCCCTTATATTATCTATGCTACCGCCAATTGTTTCGTGGGCAGCCTCATTCGTAAACAAGTCAAATATATTTCCCCCTTCAATCGCTTGATCTAATTTATTAACCGCTTTCAAATAGGCACACGTTGCGGAAATGATAGTAAGATTTGCATCAATAATTAATAATAATTCAGGAGAACTATCGAATAAAGCTTTATAATCAGGAGTGTTCATATTTCATTTTTTGTAGTTGTTGAATCAACAAAAATGAAAAAACAAACTTTCGCTAATTTGCTTTCTTTCCTCGTATTGAAGTAATTATTGTGATCGGAGCAGGTATTTATATCGCTTTACCTTGGCCTGTGTATTCTTAACAATGAATTTTTCAATCCTTTGTATAGACAATTTATTACAAATTTTGTTTTAAAGAGAGGACCTGAAAAGGAATTTAACCAACTAAGAAATAGCCGAATACCTATTCAAACTTTTCATGACAGAAACAAGAGGGTGTGTATTAATTTATAAAAGTAATTAATAAAGGCTGTTCCATCCATCCTGGAACAGCCTTCGAACGATTACATTTTCATCGAAGTATCTTTCTTTATTTTCATGCTTTTCATTTTCATCGGCATCATCATGCCGCTCATGTCCATTCCATGACCGTTTTTCATCTTCATGGTTTTACCATTTTTCATTTTAACGGTACCGTCCATCATCACCATAGTGCCATTGGACATCGTCATGTCTTTGTCCATCATCATGGATTTACCATCTTTCATCATCATCATTTTTCCGTGCTTCATCATCACACCATCGTGCATTTTTGAATTACTCATTTTCGTTTGTGCCATTGTGCTAAAGCTGATCGCCATAACCAATAAGGCCATTAATCCTTTTTTCATTTTTTTACGTTTTAATTAATATGAGTGAACAACATCGTGTTTGCAATTAAGTTTCAATATCAAAATATATAAATTTTTGAAAATCAATTGATTATATCGACTATAAAAGAAAATCCAATTCAGTAAACGACCTAAAGAGACGACTTAATTTAGTCGCCAGAATACAACTATCAGAATCGAATAATGTATTACGCCGATAATTTATTTCATGGAGGTTAAAAATTGATTTTTGTTATTTTGGCACTCCTTTGGCAATAGTTTAATGATTAAAAGACTGTAGCAATGAAAGCCAGATTATCTGAAAAAAATTTGATTGCTGTGGTTCAAACCCGCACAAGGATAGGTGCTGAAACATTATATGATAACTATGCTGCTACACTATTTAAAGTAATTTATTGCTACGTAAAAGATCAGCAATTAGCAGAAGATATTTTAGAACAGACCTTTATTAAGATTTGGAATTCTATTGACCAATATCAGTCTCAGCCTGGTGGTATCTATGCCTGGATGATCTCAATTGCCAGGAATTTATCAAAGAATGTTGTAAAGCATATTGATAATCCTATTCACCTTAATAGAGAAAGTCAGAAAACAGTAGAAGATGTAAATTATCCAATAACACCATTAGTTCCTTTAATTATCCAATAATAAATCTGAAAGATTATCCTATGCAAAGTATAGATGCAGTAATTAAGAAGTTAGAGTATCATCGCTCACGTTTATTGATGGGACGTTTCGATCAGAAATTAAAGGCAATCATCAGTGAGGATATTTCAAGAGTTAGAATTCAGGTCAAATCACTATTAAAGGAGCAGCCTAATCTTATCAATCTACCTATTGCCTAATTACCATCGACAGGCAGGGGCAATAATGATTCTATTACATGGTATAGTTTTTCCAGATCAAATGGCTTAGGTAGGCAAGCGTCCGCACCAGCCTCATTAGCCAGGGATTCCGCATCTGAACTTGCTGTAAAAAAAATGATAGGAATATGTTGCAATTCTTCTTCAAGTTTTATCCGTTGAACAGTAACCACGCCACCAATATCAGGAATATTATTATCCATCATAATGATGGCAGGTTGTGTTGTTTTTATTTTTTCTACCGCATCATTACTATTGTGGCTACAAACTACTTCCCATCCCTTTTCTTCCAGAATATATTGAATGATCGAAGAAATATTCTTATCGTCATCAAAAACAAGTATCCGTTTCACCATATCCATCTGCTTAAATTTTAAAATATATCTTAAATGTACTGCCTTTACCTATTTCACTTTCTACTTCTATCTTACCACCGGATGCATTAATGATTTTCTTAACCAAATAAAGTCCCACACCCTGGCCTTCAATATCATCACTAATCCGCTTATACATTTTAAACACAAAATCGAGTCTTTCTTTTTTAATTCCCATCCCATTATCCGTCACCATTAACATTACAAAACCATCGGTTTTTTTTGTTGCTATCGAGATTTCGGGTAACCTGTCCGGAGAATGAAACTTTATAGCATTCGTGGTCAGGTTTAACAAGATGCTTCTTAAGTTCTTTTTGGAGAACCGAACGTCTTTCACCCCGAAATCTGTAGTGATTTTGGCCTCAGCGAGTTTAATTCTTTCAGATATAGATTCTTCAATCTCTTTAAATATAACCTCAAAGCTTTCCAAGTTTGCTTCTTCCATTGTTTCAGCTTCCAGGGCACCTACTTTCCCCAATTCTTTAATAACTTCTTTGAAATTGATCAAAGCTGTATTCATCATTTCTGACAGGTTAACTACATCAGGGTTTGAGGTATCAAGTTTCTTGTTAAGTATGCCCATTACCGTTTCTATGTTTAAGAGCGGTGCATTGAGATCATGTGATGCCCCATAAACAAAGTTATTGAGGTCGTCGTTTATTCTGCGGAGACTTTCATTTCTGATATTTAATTCTTTTAACAGCTTTTTTAATTCTGTTATGTCATAAAAGCTAACAATTGCACCATTTGCCTTTTTGCTATTCTTTTTAAGGTAAGGCATGGTCATTACCTGATAAATTTTACCATTTGTGGCTTCTGCTTCTTTTGTGATAGTATTTTCATTTAATATAACATCCTCGATATCGCCAATTAATGTCTCAAATTTAATATTGGTCGTAATTTCACTTAACGGGCGTCCAATATCACTTTCCCTTATATTAATATGCTTAACTGCTCCCGGCGAATACCTTCTAAGTAATAAATCCCTATCAACAAATAATTGCCCATTGATATTGCTCCTAAAATAATTGTTTAAATCATCATTCAGATCGGTTAATTCATCAATAGTTAGTTGGTGAGTTTTGTTGATGGTTTGAAGTTCTTCATTAACGGACTGTAATTCTTCGTTCGTGCTTTGCATTTCTTCATTTGCAGACTGCATTTCCTCGTTAGCTGATTGCAATTCTTCATTATACGACTGTGTGTTTTCATTTGATGTCTCAATTCGCTCCTTAGCTATCGAAAGAAGTTGCTTTAATTCTGCATTCTCTTGTTCAAGGCTGATCACATGTTCGTTAGTTACCTCAATGATATCGCTGATATTGATTATGTTTTTTACAGAGGCTTTAGTTATAGTTTCCGTAAAATTGATGAACAATAATCTTTCAGATTTTTCACTATAAAAAGGACTGATGTTGATTGTTAATGATCTCGCTTTAGATTTTTGTTTATTTGGCAGAGCCAATTTGTTCAATGTTATCTTTTCATTTAGTTTTAAAGCTTTGTGTGTAGCCGCTTTAAGAACAATGGAAATGTCTTCCGGCAATAAATCAATCAGATTATGATTGAAATTAATGTTCCTAAGATAAGGGCTGGTATCGCCAAAAGACTGAATGACAATTAAATTTTCATCAGTGCACACACCGACAAAATCCAAAGCCGCAAGCACACCTGAGCTGATCTTATCAGTAACGGGTTTGGAAACTGGTGAAAGGATATTATTACTCATTTCCAGTGTAGTTGTTTTTATCCCAGCTATCAAATGGGATGAAAAGTTATCAAACTTAACAGTACGGCCCGTTTTGATACTTTTTAGTATATTCCATTTAATGTTGATTACCTCAAAATCATCTTTTATTATCGCGGCATTTTCACTTGGACCCAAAAACAAATAGCCACCTTTTTTTAAGCCGAAATGCATCAGTGAAAACACTTTATTTTGGAGCGTCGTATTAAGATAGATAAGTAAATTACGGCAACTGATGAGGTCTATATTACAGTAAGGTGGGTTTTTAACCAGGTCATGCTGCGCAAAAATCAGCATTTTCCTGATCTCGTGTTTTACTTTGTAAGAATTGCCTTCCTTTGTAAAAAATTGTTTCAAACGTTCATCTGACACAGATTTTTCTATGTGTTCAGCATAAATGCCTTTAGATGCTGTGTCCAAAGCTGCTTTGTTGATATCCGTGGCAAAAATCTTTACTTCAATACTATTGGGATAACGAATCAAATATTCTTTAACCAAAATGGCCATCGTATAGGCCTCTTCGCCAGTCGCACAACCAGCCACCCATATTTTTAAAACATCATTTTCATTTTTATCAATAATGTCTGGTATAACTGTTTCCTGTATAATCTTAAAGGCTTCAGTATCTCTAAAAAATGCGGTAACACTGATCAAAAAATCATTAGCCAGTAATTTTACCTCCACGCTATTGTCCTTCAGAAAATCATAATATTTATTAACCTTAGAGAAATTATGCTCGATCATCCGCCTTTTAATCCTTCTGATGATCGTCGGTCGCTTGTATTCGGAAAAATCCAGTGGTAAATTTCCTTTGATTAAATCAAATATTTTTGCAAGCTCCGCTTCGCTGATATGTTCTTGCTTATCGTCTGTAAGTAATTCAAGTGTTCCGTCTTTCACATAGTCTTCTATAATTTGAGGCATTGATTCTGGAGACAGGATCATATCTGCACATTCCGTTGCAATTGCTGCCAACGGCATACCATTGTATCCTGCGGTATTAGGGTCCTGGACAAAAGCGATGCCTCCGGCTTTTTTTATCGCCTCGATACCTTTTGAACCGTCGCTGCCAGTGCCGGATAATATTACGCCTATGGCTTTGTTGCCGCGCTCCTTTGCAAGAGATGTGAAAAAGTAATCAATGGTCAGGTAAGGCCGCGGCTGTTCTATTTTATCTGATAATAACAGCCTGCCGTTCTCCACAACCATGAATTTAGAACTTGGAATAAGGTAAACGGTGTTAGGCTCGATCATTGCATTTTCAACCGCCTCTATCACTTTTAATTTACTGTGGGGCGCAAGGATTTTAGCCATCTGGCTTTTAAAATCAGATGAAAGATGTTGTATGATGATGTAAGAAACCGCATCAAGCGGGGTGTAATCGAAAAAAGCGGAAATAGCCTCCAATCCTCCGGCAGAAGCGCCAATGGCTATAATGTACTGGTTATCATTAATTTTAGCCATGAGAGTGATTTGAAAAGTGAAAGAGCGATTCGAAAGAATACTATTCAAATGTAAATTTAATAAATGATTAAATTTTTTATTTCTATGTAAATCGATGATTTTATACGATCATGAAAATGCAAACATACCACCCCATTTTCAACGCTTAGGCACCAAAAGCGAAAGGCGGATGAAATGTCAAGGCCCTTTAGATTTGCTTTGTGATTACTATTAAAATATCTTGGACAAAGAAAGGGTGAACCAAGTCAAGGCCCAGGTTAACGACCTATGCTTCGTATTAGTCCCTTTTCCAAGTCCTTGAGATGATTTATTTGTGATTACTATTAGAACTATCTTGCTGACAAAGAATGGGGTGAACCAAGTCAAGGCCCAGGCTAAAGACCTATGGCCCGTATTAGTCCCTGTTCCGAGTCACAAGTTGATGTCAATGACAAGTTAGAATTTTAGACACCAGGTCTGATAAAGGTTTTAGTCTGAGTACATCACATTAATTTATTTAGTATGAAATACAAAGTATTTGTCGGCATCGATGTATCAAAGCTTACTATTGATGCCCACCTGCATGCAATCGGGGCTTCCAAAACATTCAGTAACGAGGAAAAAGGATTTGCTTCACTTTTGAGTTGGGTAAAAAAGCATAGTAAACATTCGGAAATGATCATATGCTTCGAGCATACCGGTATGTATTCAATTAAACTTGCCACCTATCTAAATTATATCGAAATCCCATTCGCTATGCTTCCTGCGCTTCAGATCAAACAATCTATCGGGATCAGAAGAGGAAAGAATGACCAAATTGATGCGCAAAGAATTGCTGAATATGCTTGGTTACATCGCGAAACCATTCAGGCAACTGTATTACCAGCCAAAAGTATTCTCAAGCTTCAATCGCTGCTGACATTACGGAACCGTATGGTATGTGATCGTGGTGGGTATGAAGCCACATGGAAAGAACAGAAAAAGGCATTAGAAGGAAAAGAGCATAAAGAGATATTTCAAGTTTATAAAAGTCTGATACAGAGCCTAACGGTTCAAATTAAAAAGATTGAACAACAAATTAAGGCGGTTATAGAAAGTGATGAAGCAGTTAAAACCAACTATCAACTGCTAACCAGCATTAAATGCGTAGGTCCAGTGATGGCCGCAAATATGATTGCTTATACGCACAATTTCACCCGTTTTTCTACTTGGCGGAAGTTCGCCTGTTATGTGGGAACCGCTCCTTTCGAGCACCAGTCTGGTACCAGTATAAAGGGAAGAACGCGAGTCAGCAGTTTATCCAACAAGCAGCTAAAAAAATTAATCCACATGGTAGCCATTAGTGCCTGCGCATATAATCCAGAGATGAAAAGCTATTATAAAAGAAGAGTGAGCGAGGGGAAAAATAAGATGAGTACACTAAATGTTATACGCAATAAGATCATTTCCAGAATGTTTGCTGTTGTCAATCGCGGCTCGGGCTATGTGGATCTGATGAAATATGCAGCTTAGGGTTTATCATCTAAACTCTTAAACAACTCTCCTTATTTTGGACGGGTTCTGTCAAGGGCAGCGAAGGGCGGGCTTGTGCGGCTGCGCTGTTCATACACCCTTGACGGGTTCCGGCCAAAATGAGAATTTTGTTGTCGAGTTAAGATGAAGAAATGTTCCCCCTAATTAAAGAATTAGCGGAGGTGGGACTTTTAGCACGACTGAGATACTTTTACTCTTTACTACGCTACCTAAATCCGTAAGGATGACTTGCCATTGGCTATCAATATATTGGCAATAGGCTAACTTGAGAGTTTTTCCGTCCCCATCTTTTACCAATAAGGTGCCATAACTACTGCTTTCTAAAGCAACAGCGGCGGGTTCTTGCTTTAATATCACTGCGAATAACTCTTGCCTAAACATCCCGGTAAGCCCTTCCCAGTCAATCAATTCCCGTTCACCGGTATCATACATCGGTCCAAAGTGGCTGATCATATATGGAATCTCTCCAATATATTGTTCCTGAGAATAAAGCTTAGCCCTAAGCTTTATAAAGTCCCAGTTCTCATCGACGTAAGGTTCATTTAAAGGAAATCGGTCATCAAACGTTATCTGAGTAATAGGCAACATAAGATACTTTGATACCTTAGTAGCTTCATTTTCAACGCTGAAGGGTTGTATATGTGTCAACCAGTCCTGTAGAATATGTTTCAGTTCATCCACAGAAATAGTTGAATTTCCGATCTTAATAGTACTGTTCTTAAGATAAATCAAGGATTTAGAACCTGAAACTTCGCGCCATTGTTTCGCGATGCGCTTGATGTCACTCTTTTGGTTCAGCACCTCGATCTGGCTAACCGTATTTTCAAAGCTGCTATTTTCCAGATGAATAGCTAATTCAGTCCGACGTGCGTCTTCAGTGCTGACATGATAAGTTATTCCTTTAGCCTCTGACCATGACTTTGAAAAAGTTAAGTTAAATTCATGCGATATCATGCCTGCCATTAATTAATACTTGCAAATTACAAATTCTCAAATATTATAAGCTCACGCCGGGAAATTTATTGATTATTTATAAGAAAGTCCCCAAACAGCGAGTGTGGGCATTATCGCCTATATATTTAGGCTTATAATAAATAGGTACTTATTTAACTGGTCAGGCACCCTGAAATCCCTTAGCGTTCTCACATAATACTAAAATTATTTTTTACTTTTCATTTGGTAAAGTCTTAGAATACGGGCAAGCCGCTAAAAACAAAACACACTTGCCCGCTTGTATAGCCTTTACGTTTCATTCCGGCGTGGGCTACCTTTGCGGCTATGGTGATTGGGTGGAAACCCATTGCTTTTTCTGCAAACGGCAACTGCGATTTGCTCTTGCAGCGAGGCTGGCGGCGTAAGTATGGAGCCGCTTGCCGCAGCTGATTTTCTTTTTTTCACCAGTCTAACTTTGGTTTTAGGAGATTATAATCGTAGGCCGTCCTACATCTTCGTTCATCTGCAAAGAATATCGGATAGCATCCAGCAAGACGCTTTAGAAAATCTTCGTTAAATTTTTTAAAATTCTCCTTTAGAACGGTGATCTTAGTTTTGTTATCAAGCATCAAGTTTAGCAAACTGTCATTCTCAATGCTGTTCATGAGGTAACAAGTACCTGTCTGCTCATCAAAAATGAAAAAATGCGGTTTATGCTTTACTGGTATTATCCTACTACCAATAATAACCTCTACTGAAAGATTAAAGCGGTCTTTGTGAAATGTTAACATAAATGACAACGTGGGGCATTCCAAACTATATCTACATGCCTACATAAATGATTTGGTTGGCTTTTCCCTTAAATATTTAAGCCAGTATAATAGATATGTGTGATTATAAGGATTATCAGTAAGTAAGGGCAAAGCTTTCTTCCATAAAGTAAAGATCGTCGCTTTTGCCTCGCACCAAACTGGTTCATCCCGCAACTCGCTTTTGTAGGTTAGCGGCCTCATGATTTCATACATGGTTTTACTGTTCTCATCTAATTGCTGTTCGTTTGGGCGATCTTCGGATAGCTTCTGTTCCTTATCAGGTAGGCTGAATCTTGTAAAGGCACTTACTTTTAACCCGCTCTTATCAGTCTTGCCATGAAATCGTATGACTATCGGGTAGTTACGGTTACGGTAAACATCAGGTGCAAAGCACAAAGCGTAAGCGTTCACTGAATTATCTCCTGGCTTTATCAATAGCGTCCGGTCGCTTGATTCGGTTAATAGCAGAGGTCTATGTAAACCGAACCCAAACAGCGTGTGTTATACTCACAAGGGTATTATCTTTACCGTTATAAATTCTTTGTATATTTGGTTATGGAAACATCTGCTAAACCCTCAAACAATCATATCGGTAGGAAAATCGGTCGCATTCGCGAAATGCGTGGTATCAAGCAGGAAGCGCTTGCCGCTGATTTAGGCGTGAGCCAACAGACAGTTTCACGCCTGGAGCAAAGCGAAACTATAGAGGATGATGTTTTGGAAAAGGTGGCTAAAGTGCTTGGCGTTCCGGCGGATGCGATCAAAAACTTTTCAGAGGAAGCAATGATTAATATTATTGCAAATACATTTACCCATTCTACCGTGAACGGCATTAATTACTTTCCTACATTCAATCCAATTGATAAAATTGTAGCCTTGTACGATGAGAAAGTTGCGCTGCTTGAACGTCTATTACAGGCTGAAAAAGAAAAAATTGATTTGTTAAAGGATAGATAATCATTTTTCGGCTTCAAGTTCCACCCAATCATATCTATATCATCTGAAATTTATAATTTTCCAAAATTTAGCTAGTCAACCAAACTGATATAAAATTAAAACATTGCAAAATTTTATTTGATTACAACTACGGAGTTTCGCAGTCCAATTGACTTTTTGTTAATAATTACCCTCTGCGATTATAGCGCTTTGCTCCATAACCATATTGGCTACCGGGTTTAAAGACAAAAAGACCCGCTAGTTATTTGTTAATTAAAAGGATTATCCATTTCTTTTTGGTTTAGTCGGGCTGCAGGATGATTGGTTTTCTACAAGCAGCTATATATCAATTAGTTGATGGTGCTTTGTGAATAGCGCATTAATTTACTCACATAGTTTTCAACTATGTGATTGACATGAATATATTATAATATAGAATCAAGCAAAGTGATCTTATATATCGGTAAAAGATTAAGCGATCTACTTAACCTTTCTACTAAGGTCTACTTGCAATCCAAATCTTAACGTGTTGGCTAATGCACTAGTAGATGTTGAAGCCAATAGATAAGCGAAATCGAATGTTAATGCTTGATATTTTAAACCTGTTCCTATTGTGAAATAACTATTATTCCCTTTTTGAGGGTTTTGATAATTGTAACCTGTCCTGAATGCAATAAGATCTTTAAACTTATATTCTATGCCTGTTGATATGCCAACTTCTTTCAACTCCTCCGAAAACCCGTTAGGGGCGTCTATGAATGAGCTAAAGATTCCAGAAGTAACTGAACGGTTTGGATCTCTTCCCTTTACAATATTTCCTTCCTGATCATATATCGGCTGTGTTGGTACCATTAGCTTATTTATATCCAGTGCTACGGTAAATACCCCGTCTTCTCCTGTTAATGCCACAGCCGTTCCAAGCCGGAAATTTGCTGGCAAGAAGTATGATTCTCTTCCTATACCATAGTTTATTTTTGTACCAATGTTGGATAAATTAAGTCCTATTGAAAAAGCAGCAGGTAAGGATAGAAAATAACTGTTGTTCTTGTATATGCCAGACACATCAACACTGATTGCTTTACCAGCTTCTACTGATCGACCAGACGCGGCCTGTCCGCTGAACAGGCTGCTATGGATGTAGCGTACTGTTCCCCCTAAAGCAAACCGTGGTCCGAAACTCCTGATATAGCTTACATCAAAAGCAAATTCACTCGGACTCAACAAGCCAAGATCTCCAAAATTATTGTCAGTAAAATTTACATCTCCAACATCAAAATACCGTAAGGATGTTGCAATAGTACTGCGTTTGTCTAACCGAGCATAGGCTCCTAAGTAGGATAAACTCATTCCTGGCGCTATAGTTCGAAGCCAGGGGCTGTAAGAAACGGATACGCCTTTCGTACCCTCGGGTAGAAAAGCAAGTGAAGAGCTATTTACTGCCGCTGCGTTTGCATCAGCTTCAACAGCAACTCCAGCATTTCCCATTGCTCCGGCTTTGGGGTGTGGGGTAATAAGTAAAAACGGCACGGCCGTTAATACATTGCTTTGTCGGCTACCATCTACACGGGTGGTAGGTTTTGTCTGACCGACTATATAATCAGAACCAAACAGTATTAGAATCAAAATCAGTACTGCATTATTCATAGGGTTATCATTATTAAGACTTACTATCGATTCTAAAACTTAAACTATAGCCGTTGCTTTAGATTGATTTTTCACAAGTTAAGTGACGGTTGCTTTAGTCGTTGTTTCTTTAAGATAGCAACCGCCTGTTTAAAGCCATCATTTTTACTTAAGATATTTACAACCAAATCCCTGAATGAAGCCATCTCATATTTCGTCTCGGAGTTGTAGAGCCAATGTTGCTGTAGTTGGTCACTTACGCGTATTTCCGCTGTACCCTTCCCTCTCTCAAAAATTTTGATTACAAGAAAGGATGTAGGCATTATTTCATACTCATCACTATGATAATCAACCTTTCCAGAAGCTTCATAAAGTTTATATTTGTTAAATGCCTTTTCGATAAGGTGAATATCAGAAACGGACAAGCGGAGGTTCGCTTTATAATGTAAGTCATCATAATCCACTACAATCTTCTTCGAATTCAAATCGACTTTAATAAAGTCATTGTAGTAAAACCAAATATTGTAATTGCCAGTCTTATATTCATTTTTACTGTTTTGAAAAGTACAGCCTGTCATACAAATCAAACAGATCAGTAATCTTACTTTCTTAACCATAAGGGTACAATTTTATTCAACTTCAACCAAGAGAAATTTGAAGGATAGGGTATAATAGCTGATTTAAATTCTGCCAGCGAGAAATGAGCCATAGGTGCACCAAGAGCTTTTATATACGCGTAAGAATATGACGATGCAGCCGGTTCTGAATACTTGTTATACGCAAATGTACTTTGCGTATTCATGTGCCACGCGTGCATAAACTCATGCTTGAAAACCAAGTTTTTACCTGCAAGTTCAAATTGCTTCACGCCTGGAGCTAT
Source organism: Mucilaginibacter terrae (assembly GCF_042679325.1). Taxonomy (GTDB): domain Bacteria; phylum Bacteroidota; class Bacteroidia; order Sphingobacteriales; family Sphingobacteriaceae; genus Mucilaginibacter; species Mucilaginibacter terrae. The sequence continues at coordinate 382,093 of NZ_JBHTMJ010000003.1, read as the reverse complement.
TAGCACCTTGCTGGTTGTGCTTTTTGTAAACAAACCACTATACGATTTTTGAGTTACAGCTCCGGCAGTCTGGCCTGAAGGAGTGCTAATTGACCCGTCAAGATTAAGATTATAGCCATTGGCTAAACTTTTATTATCCGCTAGAGATACGGAGGTGTTCAATTTAGCCTCTACGTCTTCTATAAGCATATTGTCTCGACTTCCAATCTGATTGTTATAATCTGTCCTCATTTCCTCTGTGCTGGTATACTGTTCGCCATCACCAAACGAATTTGATGACAAAGAGAATTCTTCCACTTTAATGCCTTCTCCTGTCCAAAAATTACGTCCATCGATAGCGGCATCGATGCCGCCTACCATGCCGCCTACAAAAGCACCACCTAACGCTCCCATTCCTCCCGACCTCAGACCTGATCGCAAAGCCGAACCGAACGATTGGCCATCAAAAACCGAATTGCCAAATCCAGATACGAAACCGCTTGCTAACCCTGCCCCACCACCGATAACGGCACCAGAGAAAAATCCTGTACCAACTGCTTTTGCCGCCGATGAGCCGATAAACCCGGCGCCGAAGGAGCCGCCACCCAGAGCAGAACTTATGCCTGCACCAACTCCTGCCCCAAGAGCCCCGGAAACAGCTCCGGTTCCAAAATAAGCTAGTCCCTTCCATGAAAACTGAGCACCGTGTGCGACCCAGTTCACTATTCCACCTACCAAAGCGCCAATAATAAGATGAAGGAATTCTCCATTTTGATCGGTATACATTAATGGATTATTTAATGCGTAACCGAATCTATTATAGTTTTGAGTACTCAAGGCATTTTGAATAAAATTATCTGGCGATAGGAATCGATGAAGTTTAGGGTCATATAAGCGACCATTCATATTAATAAGACCAACGCCTAACAAGTGTTCATGTCCCGTGAACCCCCGATCAGTGATAACAAATGCAGAGAGTGGATTTCCGGCTCCATCTGTTATTTTTACGATATTACCCCATGCATCAAACTGCCTTTTTTCTACAGCATCGCCAAGTTCGTTGCTGATCAAAACAATACTTCCTATATTGTCTCTGTGAAGAAAATAAAGTGCACTTGATGTTGAAACACCTGTATGAACCTCCTTATAAAGAGCCGGCGCTGTATAAGCGTCACCGCCCAGGTAAAATACAAAGCTCGTAGTACCTGATTGTATGTCATTAGTAATTTCAACGCTGCCATCCTCTGCATAATGCCTCCGGAACCGGCGAGTCATTTTATCCGCCTGCTCATCACCATAATACATATGAGCGCGGCCAAGAATTGCGTTATATTGGAAACTTAAACGCTCATGCCCTTGCTCAATAATCTCAACCGGAGCTTTGAATGTGTTGTATGTGATTTGCTGCAATGCCCGGCTTTGGTAGTAGGAATCAGCGGTGGCACTGATATTATTTAATTCGGTTTGTTTATAGCTGTCGCCATCATAATAATAATCACCTAATTGGCTATTATTACTTATTCGGCTCTTTGCATCATAGCTTTGTGAATTATTACCATTGTTATCATTGTATGACGTTAAGCGATTAAGGTTATCGTATCCAAAATTCTCGCTCCAGCTTAATTCAGTATTACTACGGCTTGTCATTAAGCCACTTGGTGCATCAACCGTATAATTCAAGGTCATCAACGATTGTACGCCGCCAGCTACTTTCTCCACAACATACTGTTGTGGGAAGTCGAACGCATCATACACATAGGTAGTTTTTAAGTTACTACCTTGCAAATCACCACTCAACTGTCCTTTGCTATTAACACTTCCTAGTTTCCATAGAATTTGACCTGTCCCCTGTAGGGTCTTTTGGATGAGCTCTCCATTTTGATAAGTATACTCGATGGTCTTTTGGGCCGTAATATTATTTAATTTATTAGTGGCGATGAGTGTTTCTGTGAATATCCTTCCATATGAATCGTAAGTTAGATTTTTTTGAAAACGTGCATGAAGATTATCCTCGACACGACTGCTAAGTCTTTTTTGGGCATCGTAGGAATAAGTATATCCTGCATTGTTACCATCTCCGTTAATCAGCGTCATTCCAGTGACGAGCTTCGAAGTCAGGTCATAAGTAAAGTTCATCTGTAAGCTGGTTTCATCCCCTGTTACCTTTTTCTCTAATATTTTTCCAACATTGTCGTAAGTATACTGTGTCACACCTTTTGGAGAGCTTTCTTTTGTTAACTGATCAAAGCCGTCATATTCATAGGTAAATACGCCAGCGGTCGGGTCATTTAAGCGGGTTTTTCGTCCCCAATCATCCCGCTCGATACTCATTGTCATACCTGCATAATGAGCTGCTTTAAGTTCTCCGTTAGCAAAATATTCATAGCTTATATTACCCCCAGGATCCTGAATACCGACTGTATGACCTAGTGCATTTTTGGTGGTCGTTACACTCTTTGTTCCGTCGTTTACAGTCCTACTCAGACCAGCATAATTATAATTGATCATTTTACCAGTGTATCCACCAACCCGCTTAATTCTTCCGTATTCATCAAATTCCGTGGTATTCCACTGGTTGTAATTGCCCGGCTGTCCGGGTTGGCTTTGTCCAATGGCTCTTCCGTAGACATCGTATTGAAATGCCGAACCTATAATTTGCCCTGTCACATTTTTGTTTCTCGTCTCTGTAATCTGGCCTAAGGCGTTTGAAGATGTAAGAGTATAACGCCCTTCGGTATCAGTTTCTACAATTTCTATGTTGCTGCCATTTTTCTGGTATGCACGATTGGTAACCAGATTAAGATGATCTGTAATTTGTATCTGCTTACCCCAGGCGTCATACAGGTAACTCTCATTACTATTAGAGGTACTTGTTTTAGTCATTGCATTTCCCGTCTGCGAATCGATCGTGTACGACGTCTGTACTTCATTCACATCTGTCTCTTGAATAACGAATCGTCCTGTAGGATCATATTGCGATGAAGCTGTGCGCTGAGCCCCACCCGGTGCTGTAGTAATCTTTTGAACAATATTACCGAATGAATCGTAAGTGAGATTTTCGGTCAACCATGGGGCATTATTGCTTTTCTTCCTTATCTCCGTCGGTAGTGATCCGTTGTAAGTGTATTCAACTAAACTGCTAAAGACATCTGCACCATTATTCAAAGAAGTTCGTTGAGATAATACCCTACCGATATAATACCCATTAGGGTTGTTATCATAGGACGTCTCCACCATTTTCGTTGCATTCCCTCCTAAATTACTGGTTGTTTTTGTGAGATTCTGATATACATCATATTCAAATGACTGCGTGGTGTAAATGCCTGTCAACATATCTTTGGTTGATGACGCAATCGCTTGGTTAAGAAAGACTTTATTAGGAAGAAGCTGTGTTGAATATAGTTGATCGTTACGGCTGATGTAGTCGTTTATCGAAGCGCCGTCTGCGATTCCAGACGACGAAGGCATACTTGTAAACGCCATATTCTTAATTGACGGATTAATGTAGGCTGATTTAGAATTAAATGACCTAACATTTGCTCCACGTAACAGAGGGTCTTGTATGCTGGTACTGAAAATTCGGCTTTGGTCACCATTACTCGTATGCCAATTACTTCTTATCAGTTCACTGAAACCTAAAAAGCCAAGTCCTTCTGCATGACTGACTGCTCCACCATAACCAAAGATCTGACTCACTTGCTCGAAACCGAAGTAGCGGGTAATTTTACTGACTACGTTAAGTCCCGGTACGTCATGCAAATCTATGTACGGGTAAGTTCGGTCATAGCTACTCTGGTACAAGGTAATATCCTCATTGCTGGCGTCAGCTCTTAGATCTTTGTATTCTATATGATGAGAAACGCCATCCTGAGAGATATAAGCTATTTGCGATTCTGTTTTAAAATCTTTTCCAAATTTAAACAGGGAAACACTATTGTCACTCATAAATCCAAACTCCAAATTATTATTTGGCCTTGACGGGTTTAGGAAGATTGGAATGGGATAGTGCCTTAAATTAGTATAAGTACTACTCCCTGTTCCTGAACTAAAGGACGGAGCTGAAGTATAAGAATTGCCAAGGTTATGATGTACCGTAACATCGATTACCCCATAAGCGTTATTATTACGGGTAGTGGTTTGAGCTGATATAATATCGGCCTTTCCGTCACCGTTTACATCATTGGCTATAATATAGTGCAACTGCAAACGCTCCACGCCCGGAGTTCCATCCCAAGTACCGGCAACATTAGCAAAAGGCTGGTAGCCCTCGTGCTTAAAGAACCCCTTACCTGTAGACATGAAAAATGCATACAGGTTATTATTGCCAGTAGAGAACATGATATCAATCTTACCGTCACCGTTGAAATCGCCCAAGACAGACGGCTGAGCATTAGTGATGCGGCTGTCATTGGTCTGCCATAGGTATTCCAGGTAATTGTTTTGATTAAGCGTATAAACGGTCATTACCCCGCTTTTAACGAGTATAAGATCTGTTTTGCCGTCGCCGTTGGCATCGGCTGCATAAATTTTGTCACCGGATTGATAGTACGGGTAGATTTGCCCCAGATTTGTCACAAAATTGGTTGTGAGCCTGCGATCAAGATTGATGAAGTGAACAGGAGAGCCTGACTCACTGTATTGTTGAACACAGTTGCCGATACCAATCGGTCGATCAAGTTGATCAGGAGTTGAACGCCAATTTTCCCCAGGATTGCCGGTATCGTCCATGTATTCATAAACTATAACTGAATTTGATTTTCCAACGCTGATAACGTCTGTCATCCCGTCCCCGTTAAAGTCTCCAGAAATAAAATCGAAATTTACCGGGCTGCCGTCATGATATTGATCATCACAGGCTGAATAATAACCCTGACCAAGTGGAATATCATTCCATTCCTTTTCATACTGATAATAAACCGGGGCAACCGTACCTGATGAATAGACACTGAATTTCAATCCGTTGTAACCATTATCTTTCACCAAGGCCATACCTTGCCCGGGAAGTATCTTATTATTGTAAGTCAGTTCTGTGGCAGGAAACAATTCCCGGAAAGGCCCGGTATTAATTTCATAACCCAACTGCATGTATGGAGATCCGGGCTCTATATCATAAAAGGCCCAGAATTTATTCTTTGCATTGGGATATAGCAAAAAGTCCATCGTACCATTACCGGTAAAGTCGGCGGTGACTACCTGGGAGTTATTGGCAGCAATGCCCGAAAGGCTGAGGTTAGCTATCGTATGGCTTGATATCACATCGCCGGTATTCTCATAACTGAAATAGATAGGTTCAAAACCCTTGGTTTCGTCTCCCGTCAACTCCTGCAAACTGGTCAGTCTTTGATATTTCAACGTAGTCATCTCATCGTAACTGAGCACATACATTCGATAATAGCCAAAGTTTGCAGATACCTGGATCCTATCCAGGATCTGACTTCTACGTAACGAAAGTCCACCCGTGAACACATGCTCAGCCCTGCTTGCCTCCTTGTATAAAAACCAGATATAATTCAGGTTAAGTCCATTTACACCGATACCACCGTAACCGATACCCGAGATGTATATGACATTCTCAACAATCATATAATTATAATTTATCCGTACACCGAGCGGATTTTCCATAAAGGAAATGGCATAGTCCGTTTGTGTTTTGGAATAAGCATCATAGCCATACCATGCTTTCGACCCATCCGGGTAAAGTACTTCAAAAGATTCAGGTCCATAATTGGCGCCGTATGGGGATATACCATGTGAGATGATACGTACATTGGAATAATTCTCTGTTTGATACTCTGCTCCATCTCCACCGTAAATACCACTTTTCAACAATAATCGCTGCCCGTCTAATGCAAAGCGGTCATTCTGGTCAAAGTTCACACCTTTGATCATATTATCATGATAGTTCGTTGATGTCAATCTCGTAATTGCCGAAAGCCCTGAAACATTCCATCCATACCCGGCATTTCCATTTCCTGCCTGGCTATTGTAAGAAAGTCCTATTTGAGGCACAATATTCCCGATACCCGGAGGTAAAGTAATAGGAATATTGAAAACAGAGCCGCCCATACCGGAAACATCTATTGATGAAGAGGTTCTTCCCGCATCTATGGTTGCGGAAGAAACCCTGGAGGATGCTGAGCCATTTGTCTTAACTCCTTGGGTTACTCCGTTTTTAGCCCCTGTTCCTGCTTTAATTTCCGGTGAATTGACCTTAAATTCAGGAGCCGATTTCTTTTCAGATTTAATCTCTTCCGATTGCTGTATGGCAGCCCAGCCGGGTTTTAGCTTGGCCGTATCAATCTTTGTAAAGGTTGGTGTTTGCGCTAGTCCATGACAGATAGCTATGACCAAAAAAACGAAAGTTAATTGCAATTTCATGGTTCAGGAGTTACGGTTTAGATCTTTATCAATTTGATCGTTTCAGTTTTATTATCGGAATAGTAGCCGACAAGTATATAGGCACCTGGAGGTAATTTTGACAAGAAAATTTGATCTTCGCGCTGATCCTGCTTATAATTCGCTCCATAGACACGGACGCCGCTCATACTAAAAATCTCAATCTTATTGATATACAGCTTATCCGGGGTTTTCCACATCACTCTAAGTGTCTGTTCAACTGGATTGGGCGAAATTTTTAAAGAGCGTGACGTGATAACCTCACTTACCAGTTCGCCACCACTATCGGTGCTACTGATTTTCGAGCTGGCTAAAGATGTCGAACGCGCAACAGGGCAATTAATGCATACCCATCGGCGCTCTGTTTGGTTTCCGGAGGCATCATAGCTGAAGGTGAGTTTTTGGGCGGATGCAATGCTTCCTAAATGCATCAGTGCCATCCAAAACAACAGATAGTAGCGTTTTAGCATGTGACAATATTTAATTATACATTATTAAATACTTGAGAATACAATAGACAATTATTTACAAGTGTCTTTAGATAAAAACAAAACAGGAATTTAATGAATGCACTCCCGCCAAATACATAGAACCTAAAAAATTATAAAGAGACACCTATTACAAGTGTAAACTAAGCTTACTAAAATCAGCAATAAAGTCGATTAACTTAAGATAGCGATATTTAAATCTTATTATGCTTAATATTTAATTTCGGCTTAATTTAGCAAATATTTATTATTTAATAATTACTCCATTTTATTTTATTTTAAATTCAACTACAAACTGGATAGACATCAATTTTGTAGTTGATTAGAATCTTTTTTCGAAACGATCTGCATACATAACAAATTACAACGCTTAATTAACCGGACAGTAGTAAGCAGAGAAACTATCAAGGATGGGGCTCAAAAAATATCTGACCATTTCATATACCCTTGACGGTTTCCCAGCGGTGCTAATTTGTGGCTACGTTTAAGTCTATGCATATTGTGCGTGTGGCCTAGCAGTACATTACAAGCGTAGCGCGTTTCACAACTTCCTATTTTGGCAGCTACGGTGTCCGGCGGAATATCAAGGCTTATACTGGTGCCCTGTGGACTTCTTTTTCATTTTTTTCTTTTGCCAGTCTTCGTGATCCGGGACGATATTAGCTCCCGGCATGTACACCGGTTCCAGCATTACCTCCAGGAAACCCGCCGCTGTCTTGCCTACCATTGCCAGCATATCACCAGTAGTTTGAAACAAACCTTCAGCAACACCCTGGGCAAGCTCGTTAGCGACCGATTTGCTCTGATAATTCTGCGAAGTACCCTCGGTCAAGATGTTCAGCTGTTCCCGCTGCGCCAGTTTGCCATTCTTCTGGACATTAGCGTAGGCCATAGTATCTTTTAGCTGCCGGTCGAACGAAAACAAGCTGTCAAAAAGCGTTTCCCCGCTCTGCTTGAAAGCTACCCGATCAAACTGCCCCATCTTTTTAGAGTGCTCTACATTTTTCCCCCGTGAGTTATTCATCGGGCTGAGTTTAATATTATTGGTCGCATCCTTACGGCTGACAATAACCTGTACATGCATTTGTTCGCCATCTTTACGATCGCCGCGCTTTTTAATCCCTTGTTTCACCTCCGGATCTTTGTGACCGTAATAACGGTAGTTTTCCAGCTTGGCGAACCATACCAGGTCTTCATGGCTGTTCACACCATCCCGATTAAAGTTCTGTGCGTAGGTATCCATTACGCGGACGGCAAACCCTTTCATTTGTTCTTTAGCCCCGTCCTCGCCGTATTGCTCTTTTAAAAACGCGATCTCTTTCTGGCTCGGGCTAATATTGACCAGGAAGAATTTGGCATCGTCCTTACCCAGTTTGGCAATATTACCATCGATCTTCCGCATGACCTCATACGGTTCGACCCTGATCTGCTGACCGTTAAACCAATACTCAGGCTGTTGTTTATGATCCTGCCTGTTTTCTTTTTCGAGGTAGTGCACCAGCCCGCTACTGCTGCCTTTGTTCGCCGCTTCTTTATTGTCTGATATATTGATAAACATAAAGCCTCCTAACTCCCTAAAGGGAAAATGCATCTATGGTTAGAGTAAGCTGATCTGCGATTTGGTAACCGAGATTAGCTCTTCTTTTTCCCTGCCTGGGGTCATCATGCCAAACGCATCCCTGGATTTGATATAGCTGTCCATGATAAACAGGAACTGCGCTTTCAGCTGTTCCTTGCCCTTTTGGTTTTTCCTGATCGTCTCCATCAGCGTATCCATCTCGGTGAACTTTCGGACCTGAGCATTTTGATTATTCAGCAGGTCTACGTTAGCTTTAAGCACCTGAGTATTGAAGCGGTCGATGAGTTGGCTCTGCGAGGCGATCATCCTGTCCGTTTCTGTTTTGATCGGGATCAGCAGCATGTCTTCCTGCTTTCTGATGAAGCCGATGTAATCTTTGTGGTTCTTCATCAGCGCATTCTTCAAGAGCTCATCATTTAGGTCTAGCGGGTCTTTCTTGCTTTTATAAAAGTAATCGACCATCTGGATAAAGACCTGGCGCTTCGTACGCCCCAGTTTAAGGGCGATCTTTTCAAACTTCTGATCAACCGTAATAGGGTATCTCACTGATCTCACATTTATATCTTCCATTGTAAATCCTTTCTTTTAACTGGCATGGCTGTTTACACAGCTGTGCCGCTGTACCGATATACAGGATACCCCTAAGTATCCTGTTTTCTTTTCTTTCACCAGCAAAAACGCCCTAAAGTATCCCCGGAGGATACGTAAAACCCCCGTAGCGACGCGTAGGGCAAGCAAAGTAGGGCTCTGCCCAACTTCCGCTTGCTCCTTTTCTTTTAAAAGAAAAGGACGCGTTTTAGAACTGTAACCGCCGCCGAATTGGCGGACGGCTTTGATATTCACACGTTGTTCTTCCCGATGCTTCGCATCGAAGCTGCTCTTTTTCTCCTCACTTGCTGTTCCCCTCCAATAGCTTTTCAATGTCCTCTAACTTGTAGTAAAGCAGCCCGCCAATTTTGGTATAACGCAGCGTTCCGTTGACCCTCAAATTCTGTAAGGTGCCTGGCGATATGTTTAGCAGCTTCCTGACCTCATAGCTTTTCAGCCATTGTTTACTTTGACCCTGACCAGGCTTTATAAGCCCTTTGATCTCGTAAAGTAAATTCTCCAACTTTTTTAAATCATCCTTAGTGATAAATTCGATGTTCATCTTTCCCTCCTTGTTAACCTTTAGTTTTTTGTTGCATAATGGCGAGTACCTCGCTCTTTTTGAAATACACCCGTTTGTGCAGGCGCAAAAAGGGCAGCCCCTTTTTCATCCAGTCCGTAAGCGTTACTAACGACACGCCTAATTCTTCGGACAGTTCTTGTTTGGATAGTAGCCGTTCATCCTGCGGTGGGCTTCCACCCGTTTTAAAATGTTCCTGTAATTCTGCCCTGACTGCATCCCTGATACACCGGCTTAGGACTTCGTGGTTGATTATTTCCATGCTGCAAATGAAGGCAGAAAAGCAGCGCAAGACTGACCTCCAAAAATTTGGAGGTCATATTGGAGAGGTTATTGACAAGATAGAACAATAACTAATGGGTTATAATACAATTAGTTATTGAATGGTGGGAGTTGTTATAGAGATGGATAAGTGCTATTTTTACAAACTTCTCTTTTTCGCCGGAACAATGGTAAAATGCTTGTCTTTTTGTGGTACATCCTTGTACTTGGTATTGTCGGTGTTGTTATCAGGCGGGAAATAACGCTTTACGCTCTCGATGCTGATTTCCTTACCTCCGGCTCTAAAATACTTAGCGATCATCTTACTCCAAATATTCAATGTCGTTGCGTTGACCAGTTCTTTATTATCGTCAAGTTTAAGTTCCCTGATCTGTAATATCAGATGGTAAAGCGTTCTGTGTCTGCCCTCGCGAATGTCGATATAGTCTTTGGTTTCCAGTTCCCGAAGCTTCTTATTTTCCCCTTTAAGTTTTTTATTTTCAGCGTTCAGTTTGGCGATTTCTTCCAATTGGCGTTTGATTGTTTCCTGATCGGTTGACTGAATGAACCATTGGTCAATTGAGTTCAAGTAATCCAAAAACTCCTGCAACTTCAAGCGGTTTTGACGCTCCCGCACATGCTTTGAGGTATAACGGTCTTTGTTTATAAGCTCGCTGATGGCATCGCTGATAATTTGTTTGACGTGATTAAAGAACTCCTCTTCACTTGCGTCTGCATAACGGCCCAAAAAGAAGTTAAGCTGGTATTGATAGAAAGGTTCGTATTGCTCTTTATTCTTCTTATACAAACGAAAAAGGAAGTGATTATCTTCATTGCCTTTCGTCCAGGGCAATGGGAAACCTACATCATTAGTTTGCTGATCGAAGTCGAATAAAGCTCTATGCTTAAAATACTGTGGCCTCATATCGCTTTGGTATGTTAATAATAAATTAAGCTAAAACAACCGGCCTTAAACAAGATGCCTATTTCTTGTGCATTGTTATTGCTGAAAAAGCCAGGCTATGTATAAAGCTACCAAAACGGTTTATAAAAACAAACCCTGCGCTTTTAGGTGCAGGGCTTATCATTGCTTTTTGTGGTTAGGCTTGTAGTCGCTTACTAAGCTGCGCCATATCATCTGTTAATTTGCTCTCTACTACCTTGGCATAAATCTGTGTTGTAGTCAGCTTACTGTGTCCCAATAATTTACTTACCGTTTCTATAGGTACGCCATTGGTTAATGTTACCGTAGTGGCGAAAGTGTGGCGGGCAATATGAAAGGTAAGGGGTTTGATAATATCGCACGTATCGGCAATCTCCTTTAAATAGCTGTTTAGCTTCTGATTACTTAGCGTTGGCAATACCTTGCCCTCGGCCAATGCCTGTGGATGCCCTTTGTATTTTTCTATGATCGCCAGAGCTTTAGGTAACAATGGCACTCTTACAGGTTCGTTCGTCTTCTGCCTGTTGGTCGCAATCCAAATGGTATTCTCGGATTTTTCGATCAGGTTAGCGGGCGTTAAATTAAACACATCAATATAAGCCAGCCCTGTGTAGCAACTGAAAATAAAAAGGTCTTGAACTACTTGTAACCGTACAATGTTAAATTTCTTGGCTTCAACCCTTGCCAGTTCGTCTTTGGTTAAGTATTCCCGTTCTACCTTATCAAATTTCAACTGGTAAGCGTGAAAGGGATTACGGTCTATCCATTCCAACCTTACAGCAAGATTAATCATCTTGCAAAACCTTTCAATATGTTTCATAAGGCCGTTGTTATTTAGGCCTTTTTGGCCTTTCTCCGGCGTTCTGTTGCGCAGGTAGTACTCGAAGTCCGTAATAAACTTGTAACTCAACTCGGACAGGTATTTATCACTGGTTTTAAACCGTTCTTTGATGAACTCTTTAATATACTTCTGCGTAGTATAATAGTTCTTCATCGTGCCTGGCTCCAATAACTGCCCTTGATCGGAATTATGATACTCCATTAATTTACAGAGTGTAAACTTGGCTTGATCTTCCCCTGTAAATTTTTCTTTTAGGAGTTCCGTGGTAATAAATTTCTTCTGCAATAAAAGTTGTTGGTAGCTTTCTACGATGCCGGAACGGTATTGCTCCAAATAGTTGTTGAGTTTTACAATTTCCTCCCTGCTGCCTCTTGCCATGCCTTTATTGGCATTCCAGTTATCTTGCTCGATGGAGCGTTTAACCGATAAGTCAATTCTACTGCCGTTTACTGTGATCCTCGCATAGATGGGGGCTTTGCCGTCATTTGTGGCTTTATACTTTCTCAAATAAAAGATAACGCCAAAGGTGTTGTTCATTGTTTTCATATTCGTCAATTATTAAGTTACAAATAGTATCAGATTGACGGTCTTTAGCGGCTTTTGCAATTGGGCAATTTGCCGGGTTTCTAAACCCATATCAAAAAGGGCTAAAAACAATCAAAATAAACTAAGTAATCAATTGACTATCAAATACTTAATATGCTATTTGTGCCCAAATATAAATTTAAAATTTGGGGCACCGAATAGGGCACATTTTCCTTGATATAACTTGAATGAATTGGGCTGGAATAAAACAAAAAAGCCTCTAAATCATAGATTTAAAGGCTTTTTGATACTGGTTGGTATCGCTTTAGTCGGGATGGCAGGATTCGAACCTGCGGCCTCCACATCCCAAATGTGGCGCGATACCGGGCTACGCTACATCCCGTTTGGGTTTGCAAAGTTATGATTAATTAACACACTTGCAAATACTTTTTAAGAACTTATATTGTTAAAAAATCAATTCCCGATTAACAACACAATTATTTATCCGATTTACTAATTATAAGAGATCTAAAATCAATTTTGCTGTTAATCAATCTCACAAATATGCTGCAAATATAGCGCAGAATTGTATAAATGCAAATGCAATTTGGGTAGTTTACATTATAGATAAGTATAACAGGTAACTTTAACCTCTTATACATTTGATAGTCAACCGCTAACACGAAACAAAATTATCTTAATTATTTTTTGTACCGAAATTCATATACCTGATACCTGCTGCATCCCCTGCTTTATTCATCAATGTTAAAGATTGTTAAGGCTCATGGCGCTTTAAGTAATAAAACTGAACTTGCTTACTATTAGCAATATGGTAACACCTTTACTCCTTATGTTATGCATTACAATAAAATTAACAACCTCCTGGGCTGGCTATGTTTTGCCGTAGCCTCTACTACCTACATCCTCACGTTAGAACCCTCCGTAAGCTTTTGGGACTGTGGTGAATTTATATCCTGTGCTTTCAGGCTACAGGTATCGCACCAGCCGGGCTATCCGCTGTTTGCCATGATAGGGAAAGCATTCTCCCTCTTATCGATGGGTAACAATGCCAAGGTGCCTTATTTTACCAACATGGCTTCGGCACTGGCAAGCGCCGCTACGGTAATGTTTTTATTTTGGACCATAACCGCTCTGGCTAAAAAAGCATTGGTTAAGCGCAGTGCTGAAATGAGTCGGCCCAACCAGCTATTAATTATGGGGGCCGGTTTAGTTGGCGCGCTGGCCTTTACATTTAGTGATACGTTTTGGTATTCGGCCGTAGAAACTATTGTGTTCGCCCAGGCGGCCCTATGCGTATCGGTTGTGTTTTGGGCCATTTTAAAATGGGATGCTCATGCCAATGAACCCGGTGCCGACCGCTACCTGGTATTGATCGCCTATGTAATGGGACTTTCCATCGGCATTCACCTGCTTAACTTATTAACCATACCGGCATTAACATTGGTCTATTACTTCCGCCGAAGTAATCAAACCAGCACCAAGGGCACCCTTGTAGCACTCTTTACCGGGATAGGCCTGTTAGCGCTGGTACAATTTGGTGTTATACAATACACCGTTAAATTAGCCGCTTACTTCGATCTGTTTTTTGTGAACACGTTGCACATGGGCTTTGGCAGCGGTGTTTTGGTATTTTTGTTAGTGCTTATGAGTGTTCTTTTGGCAGGTATCATCTTTAGCATCCGTAAAAACAAGCCGGTACTTAATCTCATATTTATCTGCCTAACCTTTATTTACCTGGGTTACGGATCATTTGTAATGATCCCAATCAGAGCGCATGCGGGTACTAACTTAAATAACAGCCACCCCGATAATGCCTTTAAGCTGCAAAGCTATCTTAACCGCGAGCAGTACATTGCGCCTCCACTGGTGTATGGTCCATACTTTGATGCCCAGGCAATTGATCAAACAGAGGGTGCTACCATTTACCGTAAGGGCAAAACCCAATATGAAGTGGTGGGTAAAAAGCAAAAACTCGAGTACGATCATAACACCATTTTGCCACGTATTTACAGCAACGAAGACCGTGATGCGCAATTTTACAAGCAGTGGCTGCAATTAGGCGAAGGTCAGGCTCCAACATTTAAAGACAACATCAACTTCCTGTTTAGCTGGCAATTGTATCAAATGTATTTCCGCTATTTTTTGTGGAATTTTGTAGGCCGCTATAATGACCAGGACGGCCAAACCAGCACTAAGGATTTAGATGGCAACTGGACATCGGGCTGGTTCGATGGCGGCAGGCATCTGCCAAAATTTATTACCCAAAGCAATACCTATACGCCATTATATGCATTGCCGCTTATTGTAGGGTTAATTGGTATGGTTTATCACTTTAAGGGCAGCAAAAGAGATGCTTCGGTTATTGCCCTGCTTTACTTTTTTATGGGGATAGCCATCGTATTATATGTTAACCAGCCAACGGTACAACCCCGCGAACGCGATTACTCCTACGTTGGTTCATTTTATGCGTTTGCTATATGGATTGGTTTGGGTGTACTCGGTGTTGCACAATTTATGCAGCAGAAAGTTAACGCCAGGTATGCCGGCATGGCTGCTACCGTTTTATGCCTGCTGGCGGCACCCGCATTAATGGCTGTGCAAGAATGGGGGGCGCACAACCGTTCTACGAAGACCACGCCGCATGATATGGCATTCAACTACTTAAACTCTTGCGCACCTAACGCCATCTTGTTTACCTATGGCGATAACGATACTTACTCGTTATGGTATTGCCAGGAAGTAGAAGGCATTAGACCCGATGTACGATTGGTAAATTTAAGCCTGTTTGGTACCGACTGGTATATCCGACAAATGAAAAAAAGTATGAACAAATCGGCACCGTTGCCTATTAGCATGAACGATGAGCAGTTTAAGGATGGCGTGCGCGATTACCTTTCTTACCAGGATGCTAAAATTCCTGACTCGGTTGAACTGAAAGAGATCTTCGACTTTATAACATCGGAGAACAGCGACGCGAAACTACAATACCAAAACGGCACCACCAGTAATTACCTGCCTACCAAAAACTTTAAAATGAGCATTAATGCTAAGCAGGTAGTGAGTACAGGCACTGTTCCCGCCAGTCAGAGCAACCGTATTGCCCAAACTATGGAATGGAAATATCCGGCTAATTATGTAACTAAAGATCATTTAGCACTGATGGATATTTTGGTGCACAACAATTGGAAACGGCCGGTCTATTTTACCAACTCGGCCCCTGATGAAAGCATTATTGGCTTACGCCCCTATTTGTACAACGAAGGCTTCGCCTATCGCTTGTTGCCTTTGAAGCCTGACACCTCGGCTCAACAGTTGGATAAAACCAATACCATGGTGATGTATAACAACGTGATGAACAAATTTAAATGGGGGAACATGAAGAACGCCACCTATTTAGATCAGCAGTCAACTGCATTATTCTATCCTTTTGTAGCTACCACATTTTTAACCTTGAGCCAAAACTTAACTAACGAAGGGCGCCCAGACCTGGCGACAAAAGCACTGCGAAAATACGATAAGGTAATGCCCGATATTTACCCATACATTGACGTTGCCACACGCAAGTTTTATATTGCCGATACAGCTTGCCACCTGCAAGATTTTAAATTAGCCAACAAAATGCTGACCAGTATTGATGCGTACCTGAAAGATCAGTTGGATTACAATTACCATCAATTACAAAAAGATGCCGATACGGTAAATTTGCGCGATGTGCAAATGGGTTTGACCTTGCTAAATGAGATGGCCATATTAGGTAACCGGTATAAACAACTAACTGTTAACCCCCGCATAAAGCAACACCTGGCCCATTACCAAACCAAGTTCTCTCCGCTCATGCGGCAGTAATTACTGCCAATAAAATAATAAAGCCGCACTGTAGTTGGTGCGGCTTTATTATTTTACAAAAAAGAGTGCTTATTATATAAGTAAAATAATGGCAAACATGATGCAGAGCACCTTACCGAAATATTAAAGGCTATTTATTGAATACGTTTCAAATTACTATCATGTACGGCACCGCTAAAATCGTGCTTGTTATCCAGCAGTTGGTTTACACCCCTTAATTTCGCCTCCTCGGTACCCGATATACTGTTTTGCCCTTTAACATTGGTTACTATGTATGTCCCTTTATCAATATAACTTATAGCTCGCGATAATAAATTTTCGGTCGGGTCACCAAAATCTTTAGTTACATCATCACTGGCAATGTAGCCCGCAAAATTACTACCCGGTATCATACCCTGGTAAAAATCGGCCTTACCTTCGGCATTACGGCTTTCAAATTCGGCCAGGTACATATCATAATCACCTATTTTAATTCCAAAAAAGCCTACCGGTTTACCGTAAGTGGTTTGGCCAATAAGTTTTACACCCTGTGGTAAAGCCGGCTTCAGGTTGTTAATCACCAGTTCGCTGGCTGATGCCGTGCGGCTGGTTACAATAAAAAATACCTGGTTTAAATTTAAACCTCCTATTTTAGAAAACTTATAGGTGTTTGAGGCCAGGCTAAACTGCCCTGCTTTTACATTATAATCTTTTGATAACACCGGGTGATTGCCGCTTTGCATCTTGTTATTATAATATTCGGTGAACATTATGGTATTGTTCATGGCTGCAGGCACCATATAGTTGGCCAGGTATTCGGCCGTTTCAACTGAGCCGCCGCCGTTATATCGCAGGTCAATAACCAATTCAGTTACATTATCTGCAGCAAATTTGGAAAAAGCCTCATCTATTTTTGGCTTTGCATTATCTAATACGGTAAAGCGGCTAAAAGCAAAATACCCTACTTTTTTACCGGTAGCACTGGTAATAGTACTATATTTAATAACCGGGTTAGTGGTGTAACTTCCCTTGGTTACCGTAGTGGTAAATGTAGTACCATCAAAACGCTGTACATTTAATTTCATGGAATTACTGCTTAAAGCCTGGTTTAACCTAATAATAACCGGATCGGAATTACTACCGGTAGTGGCTGTTACCGAACCATCATTAACAGCCAGCACTCTATAACCACGTAACAGGTTTTGGGTAGCTGCCGATGAATTAGGGTACACATAACGTATTCTCAGATCATTGTAGCTGGCATTGGCATAAGACAGGGAAAAGCCAAAATCGGTACCGGTACCGCCAATGGATGTTGCGGCCTCTCCCCCATCAATATAAGAATACTTTGCCGTGCCCGGAAAACTGGCATCATACTCGTAAGGTTTATCTGTTGATGGATTGATTTTAATTTGTGAAAGCGCATCAATTTCATTTTGCAATGCATTCAAATCGGAACTACCACTAAATTGTCGCGGGTTAAAAGAGTTGGCAGCGGGCAAGGCATCATACCACAGGTACACTTCCTGTGCGTATTCATATACCTTATCTTTCAGCTCATCAATTTCACTGGTTTTATCCTTTTTACAAGAACTAATTACAACGGCTAAAAAGGCTATGGAAAGTAAAGTTTTTTTCATCTAAAAATTAATAATTTTTCTTTATAACGTGCAATATAACAATATATTATACAAATTGCCAGCGCTAAAAGTTGTGTAAATTTACAGCCCTATATAATCAACACCACAGGCTTCTGCACATAGTTTATCAGTATCGGTAATACCTATCATTAAAGTATCGCGGCGCTGTAACTGGTGCTTGTTCAATAGTAGGTGCACCATATCGGGTTCGGGCTTGGGAGCTATTTCGTTAGCAAAGTAGCAGGTAAGATATTGCTCCAAACCCTGCCAATCGGTATGTTTAATTTTGTTAAGCTGCTGTTGCGGGTTACCATTGGTAACAAGGAAGATTTGCTTGCGGTCTACCACAATATCTTGAAGCAGAGTTAGCATACTCGGGTATAATAAAATTTTTAAAGGAAGCTGCGCCGCGGTATGAAGGTGTTCAAAGTTAAAGCGATACTTTTCATCCAGCTTAAACCGGTCTTTTAGCGTATCAAATACAAACCCGGCTCCCTCCTGCTCATGTGTTTGCACCATCAGGTTTACCATTACTTTGGCGTCCAGCAGTTCTGTATATTCTAAAAAGCCTGCAAACAGGTAATAAACCTGGTACAGGTACTCTTTTTCAGCGAACAACACATCATCAAGCTCAAAAATAAAAGCTTTAATGCGCGGGTCTATATCACTGTACCTGATCATCTACAAATACTAACTTAATGCCATATTCGTCAAATAACAACTCAGATTCGGCCAGCGGAATAGCTTCCTCGCTACGTATTATGTACAAAGTATCTACCTCATGGTCGAGGCATAATGCCAGCATTTGATGCGGGTAAGCCTCTTTGTTCGGATTAGGCAATTGAAGCATATTACCGGCTTTAACCATTACATCGGGCAAATCCAAATGATCACCCAGCAACACATGACCATTTTGCAGCTTATTTTTTAACTGATATGCTTTTGCCGTACTGGCGGCTGTAATTAAACTGTACACTATCTTTATTATTGAACTATTAAACCATCTTTCATGATCACCTTGCGGTCGCTCAAGGCAGCCAAATCATCATTGTGGGTTACAATAATGAAGG
Organism: Mucilaginibacter terrae; assembly: GCF_042679325.1. Taxonomy (GTDB): domain Bacteria; phylum Bacteroidota; class Bacteroidia; order Sphingobacteriales; family Sphingobacteriaceae; genus Mucilaginibacter; species Mucilaginibacter terrae. The sequence goes on along the minus strand of NZ_JBHTMJ010000003.1, from coordinate 363,357 downwards.
TTTGGTTGAACTCGTTACGCAGGTTAATAAACAATTCATGCAGATCGCGAGCGTTGGCCGAATCCAGGTTGCCCGAAGGTTCATCGGCCAAAATGAGTGAAGGTTTATTCACCAGTGCTCTGGCCACGGCCACACGCTGCTGCTCACCGCCCGATAGCTGACTGGGTTTGTGGTGAATACGGCCACTTAAACCCAACATTTCTAACAAAGTAATGGCACGTTTTTCGGCTTCAGCCTTTGGTGTTCCGGCAATAAAAGCAGGGATACATACATTCTCAATAGCATTAAACTCGGCCAGTAAATGGTGAAACTGGAAGATAAACCCAATTTGCGTATTGCGGAAATGGCTGAGCTGCTTGCTGTTTAAGGTATTAATTTGCTGATCATTTACATATAAATCACCGGCATCGGGTTTATCTAACGTACCAATAATATTAAGCAGCGAACTTTTTCCGGCACCCGAGGCACCTACAATAGTCACAATTTCGCCTTGTTGTACCTCCAGGTCAACGCCTTTAAGAATTTGAAGATCACCGTACTTTTTTTGGATACCCAGTGCTTTTAGCATAATACAAATGTAACTAAATAAGAAGCAAGAGCCAAGAATCAAGAACCAAGACTAAACTCTTAATATTACTCTATACAATATTTTGATATGATTTTAAAGCTCTCCCTATTGAGGAGGGTTTGGGAGGGGCTTTATTAAAGATAAAATGTGTTTTCAATTTTATAACTCCAACTGAAATTGTAGATTTACCGCAAATTCTTCACAAGACATGAATATTCACGAATATCAGGGTAAAGCCATACTAAAAAGTTTTGGCGTCAGAGTACAGGAAGGCATTGTAGCCGACACTGTGGAACAAGCTGTTGAAGCGGCCCAAAAAATGAAAGAAGATTACGGCTCGAGCTGGGTAGTTATTAAAGCCCAGATACATGCTGGTGGCCGTGGTAAAGGTGGTGGTGTTAAACTGGCAAAAAACCTCGATGAGGTTAAACAAAGAGCAAGCGATATTTTAGGCATGCAGCTGGTTACCCCGCAAACTGGTCCCGAAGGTAAACTGGTAAGCAAAGTATTAGTTGCACAGGATGTTTATTATCCTGGTGATAGTGAAACCAAGGAATATTACATGAGCGTATTGTTAGACCGTGCTAAAGGCCGTAACATTATCATGTACTCAACCGAAGGCGGTATGGATATTGAAGAAGTAGCTCACTCTACTCCTCACCTTATTTTTAAGGAAGAAATTGATCCTAAAGTTGGTTTACAAGGTTTCCAGGCTCGTAAAATTGCGTTTAACTTAGGTTTAAGCGGCGATGCGTTTAAGGATATGGTGAAGTTTATTGCTGCCTTATACAAAGCATACGATGCTACCGATTCTTCACAATTTGAAATTAACCCGGTATTAAAAACATCCGACAATAAAATTTTAGCGGTTGATGCTAAGGTAAATATCGATGATAATGCTTTATATCGCCATCCTGATTTTGCAGCCATGCGCGATACTAAAGAGGAAGACCCTACTGAAGTTGAAGCCAGTCACTCTAACCTTAACTATGTTAAATTAGATGGTAACGTAGGCTGTATGGTTAACGGTGCAGGTTTAGCAATGGCTACCATGGATATTATTAAGATTGCCGGTGGCGAGCCTGCTAACTTTTTAGACGTGGGCGGAACCGCTAATGCACAAACTGTTAAAGCAGGTTTCAACATTATACTGAGCGATCCTAAGGTTAAAGCAATTTTGATTAACATTTTTGGTGGTATTGTTCGTTGCGACCGTGTTGCCCAGGGTGTAATTGACGCTTACCAGGAAATTGGCGACATCCCTGTACCTATTATAGTTCGTTTACAAGGCACAAACGCTGCCGAAGCTAAAGAACTGATCGATAACTCGGGCTTAAAAGTTTTCTCGGCCATTCTATTAAAAGAAGCTGCCGAAAAAGTTAAAGAAGTTTTAGCATAAAAAATTATTTCTTAATCTACATTATGAAGGGAACCTAAAAAGTTCCCTTTTTTTGTATCATAAATTTAAGAATAAATATTTGCGTGTTTAAACATATAAATGTTTATAATTGCGTAATCATCTAAAAATCATAAAACTATGGCAACTACAAAATGGGTATTAGACCCAATGCACTCAGAAGTACAATTCAAGGTTAAGCACCTCGTAATTTCTACCGTAACCGGTTCGTTCCGCAAATTTGAAGGCGAAGTGCATACCGAAAGCGAAGACTTCACCGATTCGGAAGTTAGCTTTTCGTTAGATGTAAACAGTATTGATACCACCCAGGAAGCCCGTGACGAGCATTTAAAAAGTGCCGAGTTTTTTGATGCGGCTACTTATCCAAAAATCAGCTTCAAATCAACTAAATTAGCTAAAGTAAGCGGCAGCGATTACAAGCTTGATGGTCATCTTACCATTAAAGACGTAACCAAACCGGTTACTTTAGATGTGGAATTTGGCGGATCGGCAGCTGATTTTTACGGACAAACCAAAGCAGGTTTTGAAATCACCGGCAAAATTAACCGTAAAGATTTTAGCTTAACCTGGGATGGCATTACTGAAGCCGGTTCCATAGTAGTTGGCGAAGATATTAAACTGATCATTAACGCGCAGTTTACCAAGCAAGCGTAAAAGCCCCACCCAAACCCTCCCCGGGAGGGAGGACTTAAATAATCAAGAAAAGCTTCATTTCTCCCTCCCTCCCTCCCGGGGAGGGCCGGAGTGGGGCTTTTTCTTTTTTAAAACCAAGTTATGCCTATAATTGCTTAACTATTATGCTTATTAAAATTTATCCCGAAAACCCTAACGCAAAAGCCATTGAGCAGGTAGTGCAGGTACTACGCCGGGGCGGTGTGATCATATACCCTACCGATACGGTTTATGGATTAGGCTGCGATATTAAAAATCAAAAAGCTATAGAAACTATTGCCCGCATACGTCAAATTAAACCAGATAAGGCCAACTTCTCTTTTGTATGTCATGACTTGAGCAATTTGAGCGAATATACCAAACCTATGGATAATGCCACTTACCGGGTGCTCAAAAAAGCCCTGCCTGGTCCGTTCACCTTTATATTGAATGCCAGTGGCAGTGTGCCCAAACTGTTAAGCTCTAACAAAAAAACGGTAGGCATACGTGTGCCCGATAATAATATAGCCCGCGAGATAGTAAGGGAATTGGGTAACCCTATTCTGTCGGCATCTCTTAAAGATGATGACGATATTATGGAATATTCGACCGATCCTGAATTGATCCACGAAAAATATGAAAACCTGGTAGACCTGGTTATAGACGGCGGCTACGGCGGCAACATTGCCTCTACCGTTGTTGACGTAACCTCAGGCGAGTTTGAGGTAATACGGGAAGGTAAAGGCGATTTGGAAATGTATTTGTAATCAGTAGACGCAAGAGCCAAGAAACAAGAGACAAGACTTTTTCTTATGTCCGATCAAGCAAGCCGCTTAACCATATAAAAAAATCTTGTCTCTTGTTTCTTATTTCTTGTCTCTATTTCCCCTATCCCTTTATGCTTTTCACAAACTCAGGTATTCGCTGCAGGTAATTATCCTCGGCCAAAAATTTCACAAAGGCACTGCCTACAATGGCACCATTGGCATAAGCTGTAGCTTTATCAAAAGCCGCCTTATTACCAATACCAAAGCCAATCACAAGCGGGTTTTTCAGCTCCATATCTTTAATGCGTTTAAAATAAGTTTCGGTCACATCACCCAATTCCAAACTGCCACCGGTTATGGAAGCCGATGATAACAGATAAATAAAACTGCTGCTCAGTTCGTCTATCTTACGGATGCGGGCTTCGGCAGTTTGCGGTGTTACCAAAAATATGTTGCTGATTTTGTGCTGGGCAAAACAGTCTTTGTACAGCGTTTCGTACTCATACATAGGCAAATCGGGTACAATTACACCGTCTACCCCTACCTCGGCAGCTTTGGCGCAAAAACGTTCCACACCATATTGCACCATAGGGTTGGCATAGCCCATTAACAATACAGGGATGCTTACCCGCTTGCGCAGGTCGGCCAGCTGTTCAAACAGCAGGTTAAGGTTCATGCCGTTATCGAGCGCCTTTTGCGAACTATTTTGAATAGTAGGTCCATCGGCCACCGGGTCGCTGTACGGGAAACCAATTTCCAGGAAATCGGCACCGGCTTTTTCCAATGCTTCGGCGATGTCTACAGTGGTATTAAGTTCCGGGTAACCTGCAGTAAAGTACACGGAGAGGAGATTTTTATTTTTAGTATTGAAAAGTTGGTTAAGCCGGTTCATGGTTTAGTGTTTTCTTCCCTCCTTGGGGAGGGGTGTGTTGGGTTTGTGTAATGGTAGGGAGGGGTTTGTCGCCGCTTCAAATCGCTTTGTTAAACCGCTCCCTGCCTTCCCGAGGGAAGGATGTATAGCTGGCAATGGCTATTTAAAAGCCGAAATGCTTAATGTAAGTACTCAAGTCTTTATCTCCCCTTCCTGATAGACAAATTACCACGTTATCAGTTTTTTCAAACGTCATTTTTTCGAGATAGGCAAACGCGTGTGCCGATTCGATAGCCGGGATGATACCTTCCAGTTGCGATACCAGCAAACCAGCTTCCAGTGATTCCTCGTCGGTGATGTTAACGTACTGCGCCCGTTTAACTTTATGCAAGTGCGCGTGTTGCGGGCCAATGCCCGGGTAATCCAATCCTGCCGAAATGGAATAGGGTTCTACCACTTGCCCGTCATCCGTTTGCATTAAAATGGTGCGGCTGCCATGCAAAATACCTTCGCGGCCTAATACCGATGTGGCTGCCGAATGACCACTATTTACACCTTTACCAGCTGCTTCCACGGCTATCAACTTTACTTCTTCATCATCTAAAAAATGATAGAACATACCCATGGCATTGCTGCCACCGCCAACGCAGGCCAGCACATATTCGGGCAGTTCCTTGCCGGTTTGTTCCAGCAGCTGCTTCTTGGTTTCGAGGGAAATAATGGATTGAAAACGGGCCACCATTTCGGGATAAGGGTACGGCCCTACCACCGAACCAATAATATAATGCGTATCCACCGGATTATTTATCCAGTCGCGCATGGCCTCGTTGGTAGCATCTTTCAGCGTTTTACTGCCCGATGTGGCCGGTACCACTTTGGCGCCCAGCATTTTCATACGGGCAACGTTAGGTGCCTGGCGCTCCATGTCTATCTCGCCCATATAAACTATACACTCAATGCCTTTTAAGGCGCAAACGGTAGCGGTAGCCACTCCATGCTGCCCGGCACCGGTTTCGGCTATAATGCGTTTTTTACCCAGCTTTTGAGCCAGCAATATTTGCCCTATAGCGTTGTTGATCTTGTGCGAACCGGTATGGTTTAGGTCCTCACGTTTAAGAAAGATGTTAGCACCATACTTTTCGGATAAGCGTTTTGCTAAATATAACGGTGAAGGCCTTCCTACATAATCTTTCATCAACTGATCGAACTCGGCAATAAATGCAGCATCAGTTATAATGGCATTGTATTGCTGACGCAGTTCTTCTACGTTAGGGTACAGCATTTCGGGGATGTAGGCTCCACCAAAATCGCCGTAGTAGCCCTGCTCATTAACGGTATATTTCATCTTAATCTCTTAATATTTTAAATGCTTCACGAAGCTTGGTTATATCTTTCATGCCCGGTTCGGTTTCAAACCTGCTATTAAGGTCAACACCATAAAAGGCAGGGTGTTTAATTTGCTTTACTTTTTGCAGGTTATCCAAACTTAATCCCCCGCAAATAAAAAAAGGTATATCCAGTTTATAGTTGTTCAGGGTGTCCCAATTAAATGCCTTGCCCGAACCACCATGAACTTCCGTTTTGGTATCGAACATTAAATAATCTACATAACCTGCGTAAGCATTCAGCTGATCAAATTTAAAGGCATCATCTATACCAAACGCCTTAAAAACAGTTACTTTACTGCGCAGAGCCTGGCAAAATTCAGGGCTTTCGCCACCGTGTAGTTGTACCGCATTAAAGCCATACTCTTTTACCAGCAAATTAATTTTGCCGGCATCTTCATTCACAAAAACAGCTGTTCTGTAAACCGATTGGGGTAAAGCTTCGAGCACAGCGGGCGGTAAAGCAGCCACATAACGCGGCGATAGGTCATAGCAAATAAAGCCCATATAATCGGGCGATAAGCCTGCCACTTCCTTAATATTCTCCGGGTCCTTCATCCCGCATACTTTTATTTTCATTGCCTGTTTTTAGGAGACACAAAGTATTGTGTCTCTACATTGGTATAACTCATGCTTCCTCCCATCAACCATGAACTAATAACTATTAACTAATTCAATAACAGTTTAAAACTATTTAACGCTTTGTGAGCCAACAAGGATTGCTCTGCTTCGTAAAAGCTATCGGCAAAAGTTTTAGCAGGTTCCATAGTGCGTATGGCTAAAGCGGCGTTACACAGTACTACATTATTTTGTGCGGTGGTACCCTGCCCGTTCAACACCTGCATAAAGATCCCCGCCGAATCGGCCACGGTATGACCGCCAGTAATTTCGGCTGCGTTCAGTTTATCAAAACCCAAATCTGTAATGCTGTTAATCTTTTCGCCCTCGGCCGAAAACGTTTTAAAATCACCTGTTAATGAAACCTCATCGTAACCATCCAGCGCGTTCAAAATAGTGTAATTAACCGCCGATTTTTGGTATAAATACGCGTATAACCGCGCCAACTCTAAATTATATACCCCTACCATCTGGTTGTTGGGTTTGGCCGGGTTCACCAGCGGGCCCAGCATATTAAAAAAGGTTTTAACCCCCAACTCGCGACGTACAGGTGCAACGTTTTTCATGGCGGGGTGAAACAGCGGCGCGTGCAAAAAGCAAATGCCGGCTTTATCTAAAGTGCTGTTCAGCTTGCTCTCATCGCTGGTAAATTGGTAACCCAGGTACTCCATTACATTGGATGAGCCGCAACCCGACGATACGCCGTAGTTACCATGCTTGGCCACCTTATATCCTGCACCGGCCACCACAAACGAGGCCAGCGTAGAAATATTGAACGTGTCCTTACCATCGCCGCCGGTACCGCACAGGTCTATCAGTTCATCGGCTTCCAGTTTAATGGGCAGGCAAAGTTCCAGCATGCCATCGCGGAAGCCTTCCAACTCGTTTACCGTAATGGTACGCATGCAATAGGCCGTCATAAATGCCGCCATTTGCGAGGTGTTGTATTTACCCTGCGCAATGTTGGTGAGTATGTCTTTACTCTGCTCGCGACTAAAGGTTTTATGTTCGAATAAGTGATTTAATATAGCTTTCATGCCCCCCGGCCCCCTAAAGGGGGAGTATTTTTAAGTGATCAATCTATTATCTCCCTGAGAATATTTCATGCTCCCCCTTCAGGGGGCTGGGGGGCATGCACAAAAAAAGGATTGCCTGTTGGGCAATCCTTAGTATATCTTATTTATATAAACAGAAGATTGCCTTACGATTTCTCGTTAAGCCACCACCAGTTATTGTTTTGTATTTTCATTGTTTTTATGGGGCAAATATGATTATTGTTTTTCCTAAATGCAAATCATACTTCTATTTTTACATACTTAAACGCATATTAATTTATCTCCGCACCAATGGCCGCCAATAATTTACCCGATGATCCGCAAAACGACTTAGGTTTAGGCAATAAAGCGGTGACGCAGCGAGTCATTAACCGCGATGGAAGCATCAACATTATACGCAAGGGAATTCCGTATTTAAGCACGTTCGACAACTACAATTCGCTCATCACCATGGGCTGGGGCAAATTCTGGTTTTTTGTAATTAGTGCGTACCTGCTTACCAATATCCTGTTTGCCACCATTTATGTAACCTTAGGTATTCAGAACTTACTCGGGGCCGATATGGAATCGCCCCTGCACCAGTTTCTGAGCGCCTTCTTCTTTTCGGCACAAACCTTATCTACTGTGGGTTACGGTCATGTGAGCCCCAAAGGCATACCTACTAATTTTGTAGCTGCTTTTGAATCGATGCTGGGTTTACTGGCCTTTGCCATAGCAACGGGTTTACTTTATGGACGCATCTCCCGGCCATCGGCCAAAATTGAGTATAGCGATAACATCCTGGTTGCTCCCTATACGCCGACCGGGAGTGGATTAATGCTCAGGCTGGCCAGTAAACGGCGTACGGTACTTATTGATCTTACTATGGAAATCATCTTCTCTTATAACGAAGAGATTAACGGTAAGATCATCAGGCGGTTTCATAATCTGAAACTGGAACGTAGCCAGGTAAGTATTTTAACACTAAGCTGGACGGTGGTACATCCTATAAATGAGCAAAGCCCGCTTTACGGCATCACACCCGAAATAATGGAGGCGGGCAAAGCCAGCTTTGTAGTTTTGTTGCAGGCTTTTGATGATACGTTTTCGCAAACGGTACACTCCCGTACTTCCTATATGTATAACGAGTTGGTTTGGGGCGGCAAGTTTAATCCCGCGTTTTACGACGAGCCAAACGGACTGGTAACGCTGGATATTACCCGGATCAGTGATTTTACGCCAACAAAAATTTCAAACAGTTAATAATTTGAATGAAAATAAACTATTAATTAAGCACACGGTTTAGTAATAAAACTACTAAACACCATGAAACAGAAACCAACCGAATTTACAGACAAACCACAAAATCATCAGCCTGGTATTGAAAGCGAAATGACACCTAAACCGGAATTTATTAACCCGGATTATAAGGCAGTGGGACGTTTAAAAGGCAAAGTAGCATTAGTTACCGGTGGCGACAGCGGTATTGGCCGCGCTGTTAGCGTACACTATGCCTATGAAGGTGCCGATGTAGCCATTGTATATTTTGATGAAGATACCGATGCCGAAGAAACCAAACAATTAGTAGAAGAGGCCGGCCAGCGTTGCGTATTAATTAAAGGCGATATTAAGCAAAGTAGTTTTTGTAAACAAGCCGTTGAGAAAACAGTAGCCGAATTAGGCAAGCTGAATATATTAGTTAATAATGCCGCCGTTCAGTTTCCGAAAGATGACCTGGAAGCCATTGATGAAGAACAATTAGACACTACCTTCAGAACCAATATTTTCTCCCACTTCTACTTTGCATCGGCCGCGTTAAAGCATTTACACGAAGGAGACAGCATTATTAACACTACATCGGTTACCGCCTATCGCGCTTCGCCGCATTTGTTAGATTATTCGTCAACCAAAGGCGCTATAGTAACTTTTACCCGTTCGTTGGCTACCAACCTGGCTAAAAAGAAGATTAGGGTAAACGGCGTGGCGCCCGGCCCCATCTGGACGCCGCTCATTGTATCAACATTTGATGAGGAAAAGATCCAGCTGTTTGGTAAAGATGTGGCTATGGAACGTGCCGGTCAACCATCCGAAGTGGCCCCAGCTTATGTATTCCTGGCATCAGATGATGCTTCGTATATAACCGGGCAGATCATCCATGTTAATGGTGGTGAGATTATAAACGGATAAAGCCCACTCTAAATCTCCCCCAGGTGGGGAGACTTTTATATATCGCTTTCTTAAAGCCCGCCGTCCTGCGGAGGGTTTGGGAGAGGCTTTCTCTTTTCTATTTCGGACATAGTTTCATAAATTATATTTTTTTTGTAAACTACAGGTTTACCTATGGCTACCACAGCTACACTATCTGTAGGGAATTTATAATTAGTAGTGTGGGAACCGGCCCAGCCATCTATGACAGATAACCCTGGCATGAAGTCAGCCTCTTTGCCATCAAATATTGCTTTACCACTTTCTACCTGCGACCAGGCGGCGGCACGATATACCGAAATTGTGGTTTGAACCTGTGTAATAAATGTTTTATAGGGGATAGTTAATCCTTTTAATTTGCAGTATTCGTTAAAAAGAGCTACAGAATTTTCATGACCCGGCTTATCTAACTTAGCAGATCCTTTCAGGCCTTTAACCTCCAAAAAATCTACAAATCCGTTCCAAAATGCACGTTGTTCTTTGTTGATAGTTTGAGCGTTGGCCGATGTTATAACCAGGGCCACAAACAAAGTTAGTAGTATGCTTTTCATCGATAAGTATGGGTTGAAGTAGGTGTACGGCAAATATAGCATAGAAACCTCCCACCACCACAAAACCCGGCATTTTATTATGCGCTTATTGGAACAGCGCGATCTCCGAATATAGGCTAAATTGCTATATAGAAGATAGGTGTTTTGAAGGGGTTCATGGTTCGTAGATGATGGTTCGTGGTAAACGGGTGCAGTATTATAAACTATTATCAATAAATCACACCTATATATGATCTAAGAACTATCAAATATGAACTAAAATTACTTTGCAATAGGGTGATTGACCTTGATGTTTTGGCCGGCCAGTATAACGGTTTGTACTATCCGTTTTTGCCGTGTTTCGGGCCTTTTGGCATTAAATATCCATTCTAATATTCCCCGGCGCGACGAGCGTGAGAATTTCTCCCAATTAGCCAGCGCTTCCGCATCTTGTTTAAAAGCCTCCTGCAAGTCATCGGGCATCATTACTTCATCAACCAAATGGAGCGCGTTCCAGGTGCCGCTTTGTTTCGCAAGTTCTATTATGGCCAATCCGGCGGGCATCATCAGGTTTTGCTGCAGCAGTTTCTCCACCTTTAATTTATTAACCTTGCTCCAGTTACTTTTTGCATTACGCTTTGAAAAAAACTGGTAATAACTTTCTTCATCCCGCTTGTTAGGCTTACTGTCTATCCAACCAAAGCATAAAGCTTCGTCAACCGCTTCAGGGTAATATACGCTGGATGTTTTGCTTTCTTTACGGTAAATAATTAGCCAAACAGAAGTTTCGGACTGATGATTTTTTGCCAGCCACTGCCGCCATGCCGCCCTTGACCGGGCATGAAATGTTTTGACACCATCCTTAGTTTCCATGTCCACAGGAAATTATATATGCTAAATTTAAATGTTTGTACACACATCTTTTCTGTGCCCAACCTTTAACACATGAATGATAAGTTGAGCATCTTTAATACTATTGATTATTCTGTAATTGCTAACACGAACCCTGTATAAGTTTTGATGACCATTTAGTTTTTTAACACCATGCGGTATTGGTTTAAGTTGCAACCTGTCAAATATTTCATCAATAGCTTTAATGATATGGAGAGGTAATAAAGCAATTTCCTTTTAAGCCGATCTCTTAATGAAGATCTGATATTCAGGTATCTGTTTCCTGGGTTTGAATAATTCTATCCATCACAGTCTTATAGTATTCTGCCGGTTCTTCAAAACACTGTAATGCTTCTAAGCCCTCCAAAAAGTCTTCGATCTGTTCGCCGTAAGTGTTGAGGTCAATAACCACAGCATATTTTTAACCTGCTTCATCTGTAATGTATTGAATGCTTTTCAAAACCTAAATATACCTATTATTTCAACAACGAATCTTTCTCCTTAGCAAATTTATTGTAGACCATCTGATCTAAAAATGAAGGTAGAAACTTGCTTAAGAGTACAGTTAATTTCCCTATACCCGTCATAATAAGTGTACGACTGTGGTTTTCTATACCTTTTACGATGATCTTCGCCACTTCTTCAACCGACATCATTTTGTCTTCTTCCAAACTACTTTCGCCTTGTTGCTGTGCATTTTTATTGAGTGCGGTGTTACGGATGTTTGATGCTGTAAAGCCAGGACAAGCGGTCATGATGTGTACGCCGTTCTTTAAATTTTCTACCCGTAAGGCATCTAAAAAGCCGTTCATGGCAAACTTGGAGGCCGAGTAACCCGTACGACCGGGCAAGCCTTTATAACCCGCTATAGAAGATACGCCAACCACGGTACCTTTGGTTTTGATGATCTCGGGCAGGGCGTATTTGGTACAATAAACTGTTCCCCAAAAATTAACATCCATTAACGACTTCAGTACTTTCAGGTCGAGGTCGTTAAATAACGCCCGCATACTAATGCCCGCATTATTAATGAGCACATCTATCTTTCCAAAAGTTAATATAGTTTGTTTGATCAGGAAAGCACAATCTTCTTCAACACTTACGTCACACTGAACAGCTAATGCCTTCGTATTGTATTGCTTTTGAATATCGCTGGTAATTTCGCAAAGGCTAACGTATTGACGGGCACCTAAAACCAGCTTAGCACCGCGGCCGGCCAGTTCGTAAGCCAGGGCTTTGCCTATACCCGATGAAGCACCGGTAATAATTACTACTTTATTGTTTAAGTCCATAAGCCGGGGAAGACCACCGCGGCATAGCTTTTAAACGCAGCTCGGGCATCTTTAATAAATATTTAGCCCCAAAAATAAGCATTGCACCGTAAAAGTTTCGGATATAGTTTAAGCTGGCTTTAGATGACTGCGGCATAGGCTGCTGTATTACAAATGTTTTGGCAAAGTAAAAGTTTTTAAACCCTGCCAGCCTAATGCGGTACGAAAGATCGATATCTTGCCCATAGGCTTGAAAGCGTTCATCAAACAAACCTATCTCGTTTAAAACAGATTTACGCAAAACCATAAAGTAGTTGTTCAGCACATCGGTCTGCGTATTTTCAAACTCTCCTACCCAACCTGCCTCATAATGATGACTGAATAGCTGCGATTTAGAGAATAATTTGGATAAACCTGTGAACCTAAAAAAGTTAATCCAGGCAAGAGGCATAGCCTTTTTAGATTCGGGCACGAAGTTACCCTCTGCATCCAGTATCCGTACAGATAAGCCACCCGCCTGGGGGTGAATTTCCATAAATTTCAAAACTTTATCCAGCGTGTCTTCGCCCGTTACCATGTTAGGGTGCATTACCAGTACATAATCGCCGGTTGATGCTTTAATCCCCTGGTTAACTGCTTTGGTAAAGCCCAGCGTTTTTTCGTTAACTATTAAACCAACCTGCGGAAACTCGTTGATGATCATATTTACCGACTGATCGGCCGATGCGTTATCTATTACCGTTATCTCGCTATCCAGATGCTGTACAGCCTGCTTTAAAGCAGCTAAAGCCTGCCGCAAAGGCCTGCACAAATTTTGGTTAACAATAACAACAGATAGTTTCATGAATTCTATTTAGCAAGCGAGTTTTCGTAGGGTACGCGAGTGGTAATTGATCGCCCCAGGGTAATTTCATCCACGTACTCTAATTCTCCTCCAAATGCTATGCCACGTGCAATGGTGGAGATGTTTATGTGGAAATCTTTTAAGCGTTTGTGCAAATAAAAGATGGTGGTATCTCCCTCCATAGTGGCACTAAGGGCAAAAATCACTTCTTTGGTCTCATTTGCCCTCATTCGTTCCACTAAAGAGTCCACTTGCAGGTCTGACGGGCCAATGCCATCCATAGGCGAAATCAGTCCGCCCAATACATGGTACACCCCATTGTACTGATTTGTATTCTCTATGGCCATTACATCGCGCGTATCTTCTACTACGCAAATGGTGGCGCGGTCGCGTTTATGGGAAGTGCAAATTTCGCAAACGGTGTGGTCGGAGATGTTGTGGCACACACGGCAGTGCTGAATCTCGTTACGTAACTTGATCATGGACAAACCGAAGCGTTCTACATCGGTCATATCCTGGTTAAGCAGGTGCAGCACCAGGCGCAGGGCAGTTTTTTGTCCAACCCCAGGCAGTTTAGAAAACTCGGCCACGGCATTCTCCAACAACTTCGACGAAAAATTCATATATTCAAATTTACATTTTTTACAGCTTATTTTCGGTCAGGGCAGGTTCATAATTAGCCCCTTTCTAAATCCTCCACGCAAGGGAGGACTTTAATCGCACCATTTTTGGCGCCGCCGCCGCTCGGCTCCGGCCGAGTGGCAACACTTGCTGCCGCCGCTCGGCTCCGGCCGAGTGGCAACTATTATCCGGCCTCCGGCCGGCGTTGCTTTATGTCAGATTCGTAAATTGGGCGGGGCGGCCAGAGGCCGCTATATAGTACTCACTCGGCCGGAGCCGAGCGAGGGCGGGCAACAGACAAACCTCTTTATTGGCTGTTGTACAAAATCCGTCTACGCATTAGGCAGGTTAAACGTTTTGTTGTAGTTTTAAGGCCTAACCAAATCATCACTTGGAAGCAAGGGTTTAAATAAGTTTTACCAATTTTAATTAATTACTATGTCGCCCGGAGTTTTACTTTTATTTATAGCCGGATACTTTTTAGTACTTATCCTTATCTCCTACTTTACCTCGCGCAAGGCCTCTGATAATGATACCTTTTTTGTGGCCAACCGTAACTCTAAATGGTACCTGGTTGCCTTCGGTATGATAGGTACGGCACTAAGCGGTGTTACCTTTATATCGGTACCGGGCAAGGTAGGTGCCCCCAGTGGCGACCAATTCGCTTACTTCCAGTTTGTATTGGGTAACGCGGCCGGGTTTATTGTGATAGCTACCGTGCTGCTGCCCTTGTATTACCGCTTGCAGCTAACCTCCATTTACAGTTATATTGAAGGTGCTTTAGGCCAATGGAGTTATAAAACGGCGGCTACCATATTTTTAATCAGCCGCACTATCGGCTCATCGTTCAGGTTATACCTGGTGGTTATTGTACTGCAGAAATTTATTTTCGATAGCTATGGTATTCCGTTTTGGGCTACGGTGCTGTTTTGTTTGGTGCTTATATGGTCGTACACATTTAAGGGCGGGTTAAAAACTATAATCATTACCGATAGTTTACAAACGCTCTTCCTGGTGTCGTCGGTGTTCTTATCCATCTATTTTATTTGCCGCAGTATGGATTTTAATATACTGGAGGCCGTTAATGCCATTAAGGAAAGCAGTTATTCTAAGATCTTTTTCTTTAACGATTTTTTAAGCAGTAAGCTTCATTTCAGTAAAGCGTTTTTAGGTGGCTTGTTCATCACCATTGCTATGACGGGGCTGGACCAGGACCTGATGCAAAAGAACTTGAGCTGTAAAAACATAGGCGAGGCGCAAAAGAACATGTTCAGCTTTACGGCGGTATTTGTGGTCATCAACATTTTCTTTTTAAGTGTAGGTGCTTTGTTGTATATCTATGCCGCCAAAAACGGCATCAGCGTAGCTAAAACCGATTACCTATACCCTACTATAGCGCTGCAATACCTGGGTGTAATACCGGCTATTGTATTTATGCTGGGTTTAACGGCAGCTACTTTTGCCACTACCGATTCGGCCCTTACGGCACTTACTACTTCTTTTTGTGTAGATTTTTTAAACTTTAACAAACGCGGCGACGTAAATACACCCGCTATGGTACGCACCCGGCATTACGTGCATGTGGGGCTTTCGCTGCTGATGTTTGTAACTATTATATTGTTTAACTTGGTAAACAATGATGCAGTGGTAAGCGCCATATTTAAGGTAGCCTCTTACACTTACGGGCCCATGCTGGGGCTGTATGGCTTTGGATTGTTTATGAGCGGCAGGCAGGTAAACGACAAACTTGTACCGTTTATTTGCCTCATATCACCAGCGGTATGTTTCTTTTTAAGTACCGAATCAAAAACCCTGCTGGGCGGTTATGTATTTGACAACGAACTCATCATTGTTAATGGTTTAATTACCTTTGCCGGCTTGCTGCTTACGTCGAAGGCTAAAACCAAAGTTGCAGCGTTGTAATTGTATTAATTTGAGAATATGACAGGTGATGAAAAAATAAGACACGCCTTCCAAAACCAAAACTGGCACGAGATCAAAGTGTCGGATTCCTGGGCGATCTTCAAGATCATGGCGGAGTTTGTGGATGGATTTGAAAAATTGGCCAAAATAGGCCCGTGTGTTTCCATATTTGGGTCGGCACGTACTGCCGACGAAAATCCTTATTACCAAATGGCCGTAGAATGTGCACGCTTGCTAAGCGAGCAAGGATACGGCGTAATTTCGGGCGGTGGCCCGGGTATTATGGAAGCGGCCAACAAAGGTGCTTACGAGGCCGGTGGTAAATCGGTAGGTTTAAACATCGACCTGCCTTTTGAGCAGTTTCACAACAAGTATATCGACCGCGATAAACTACTGGAGTTCGATTACTTTTTTGTGCGCAAGGTAATGTTTATGAAGTACTCGCAGGGCTTTATTGTACTGCCGGGTGGCTTTGGCACGATGGACGAATCTTTTGAGGCCATAACCTTAATACAAACTGGTAAGATCGCCCGCTTCCCTATCGTATTCGTGGGTGTTGATTACTGGAAAGGCCTCTTTGAATGGGTGGAAGAAAAAATGCTGAGAAGTGAAAAAAACATCAGCCCGGATGATTTGCACCTGTACCGCCTGGTAGATACCCCCGAAGAAGCCGTGGAGCACATCTTCCGTTTTTACGACAAGTATTTACTGAAACCGAATTTTTAGTATTTGTTGCGGTGTTTGAGGTGCGGGGGAGCGAGGTTAAAGTACAACTCCCCGCCTGTTTAAGCGTGCACACTTAAACAGGCGGGGAGTATGAATTACTCGAATAGATTGACAACAATTAGTTTATCCCTGCTTTTCAATCTTCAATTGTTCCAGCTTAACCAGGTTTTCATCTATCATTACTTTAGCGGTGTCAAACTTTTGGCTAATGGCTGCGGCATCGGGGATACCGCCTTTGGCCATTACTTCAATTTCCTGCATCATACCCTGTAGCATATTCATTCCAAAAAAGCCCAGGTTGGGTTTTAATTTATGAGCGGCAGCGCCCGCTACGTTCCAGTTTTGCGAGGCTATACCCTGCCCAATTTCGGCAAGTAACTGCGGGGTTTGCTGCAAAAACATATCTATCGATTCTACAATAAACTCATCGCTGCCATCAGCAATTTCGTATAGAAAAGAAAGGTCAAGATCGGGGTTAGGAACAGTGTGTGACATGGATATGCTATTGTTATTCAAAAATATATTTTTTTACTTGTAAATCATCTTTCAATTCATTATAAAGTTTTATTAAAGCTTTTTGGAGTACGGGATGTATCCATTCGGGCGCAATTTCTACCAATGGCACTAAGGTGAACCGGCGGTTGTGCAGTTGGGGGTGTGGAACGGTGAGTTCAGGCTCGTTGATGATCTGGTTGTCGTAAAATAAAATATCTATGTCAACAGTGCGCGATCCCCATTTTTCGTCGCGCTTACGGCCAAGCAACAATTCTATTTCAAGCAATTTATTTAATAAAGCAAGGGGCTTTAATACAGTATTAATCAATAAAACCTGGTTTAAATAATCGGGCGCATCCGTTTTTCCCCAACTTTTAGTTTCATATATGCCTGAATATTGTACAATTGATCCTGCCTGGGCCTCAATATAAGCCGCAGCTTGTTTTAAAAACAAGTGTCTGTTTCCTAAATTGCTGCCCAATAATAAATAAACATTAATCATGTTGTAACAAATATTATATATATAGCTCTAACCGTTATATTGTAACCGATTATTAAGTTTGCATAGATAAATTATTTAAAATAGTTAATGAAACAATTTTTCAAGTTCGTACTGGCCACTATTGTTGGTGTATTTTTAGTAAGCATTATTATGCTGATAATTGTAGTGGGTATAGTAGTATCGGCAAGCAGCGACAGCGATAAACCGGTGGACGATAATTCTATCTTAAATATATCCTTTAAAAATGCTATACCCGAGCGTACGCCAAATAATCCATTTGCAGCCCTGAGCGCGTTCGGCTTTGATGAAAACAAGAGCATAGGCCTAAATGATATATTAGCCAGCATTAAAAAAGCCAAAACCGACGACCATATTAAAGGTATTTATTTGCACGATAGCTATATGATGGGTGGGCAGGCTACTACCGAGGAGATCCGCAATGCACTTATAAATTTTAAAACATCAAAAAAATTCATCATCGCCTATTCGGAAGTGTACACCCAAAGCTTTTATTACCTGGCATCCGTGGCCGATAAGGTGTACATTAACCCTAAAGGTATTTTTGATTTTAGCGGTATGAGTTCGCAAATTACTTTTTTTAAAGGTGCGTTAGATAAATTAGGGATAGAAGCTCAGATTATTAAGGTGGGTACTTATAAAAGCGCTGTTGAACCCTACTTTTTAGATAAAATGAGCGATGCCAACCGCCAGCAGGTTACCGCGTACCTGGGTTCGCTGTATAACCAGTTTTTAACCGGCATCAGCAGCAGCCGTAACGTAAATAAAGACAGTCTGTACCATATAGCCAACGAATTAAAAATTCGCCAAAGCGAAGATGCCCTGAAATATAAACTGGTTGACGGCCTGAAATATAAAGACGAAGTTTTAGATGAACTTAAAAAGCTGACTAAAACCGATTTGAAAAAAGACCTGAAAACTGTTGACCTGGATGAGTATGCCAAAAACGGTGATGACCAAGATGGCAAAACTACCGACGATGGCAACAAAGGCCCCGATAACCAAATAGCCATGATTTACGCCTCGGGCGAGATAACCGGCGGTAACGGTGATGATAATACCATTGGCTCCGATAAAATATCGGCCGCTATACGTAACGTACGTTTAAACGATAAAGTGAAGGCCGTAGTGCTCCGTGTAAATTCTCCGGGCGGTAGTTCGCTGGCATCTGATGTAATATGGCGCGAGGTTAGCCTGACTAAAAAGGTAAAGCCGGTAATCGTATCTATGGGCGATTATGCAGCATCGGGTGGGTACTACATTGCCTGTGCGGCCGATTCTATTTTTGCCGAACCAAATACCATAACAGGCTCCATAGGTATATTTGCCATATTGCCCAATATGCAAAAGTTTTTTAATGATAAGCTGGGCCTTACCTTCGATGGTGTAAAAACCGGGAAGTATGCCGATTTGGGTGATGTTAGCCGTCCGCTTACCCCCGAGGAACGTGCTATTTTGCAAGCGCAGGTTAACCAGGGTTATAATGACTTTACACAGGCCGTAGCTACCGGTCGTAAAAAATCGCAGGAATATATTAACAGCATTGGCCAGGGCCGCGTATGGACCGGCGAGCAAGCTATTAAAATTGGTTTGGTAGACCGCTTAGGCAATATTAACGATGCTATTGCCAGTGCCGCCAAAAAGGCAAAGCTTAAAAATTACAATATTGTAGCCTATCCCGAGCAAAAGAGTTTGTTTAAAAGTTTCGGCAGCGACATACAAAGCCGCATCAGTACACACTTTGCCAAAGCCGAACTGGGCGACAACTATGTTTACTACCAGCAACTGAAAGGCATACAACAAATGATGCGCACACCGCAAGCGCGTATGCCTTTTATAGCGGAGATTAGGTAGTCGAAAAAGTCGATAGTCGATAGTCGATAGTCGATAGTCGATAGTCGATAGTCGATAGTCGATAGTCGATAGTCGATAGTCGATAGTCGATAGTCGGAATTGCCCAATGCGATGTTTGTTTTAATTTTATGAATATTTAAGGCTGTTATTTACATAACGGCCTTTTTTATGACTAAAAGCACTCGTCTTTTAGAATATAGCCTATTGACTTTGGACTACGGACTAGGGTCTATTAACTATGAACTATTAACCACAAACAAACTCAACTATGAACTAACAAATGCCTTTTGTACTTTTACGGCCTAACTGCCCATTATGGAAAATAAACCGATAGCCGGCCGGCTTAAAATGTTAGCGAAACTGATGGAACTGCACGAACAAAACTCGTTCAAGATCCGCTCGGTTGCTAATGCTGCCTTTAAAATAGATAAGCTACCCTATCAGCTGGCTACAAAAAGTATTGAAGAAATTAACCAGATAGATGGCATTGGCAAAAGCATAGCTGCCTATATTAAACAGCTCTTGGAAACCGGATCCATAGCCGAGCTCGAAGATCTATTACATCACACTCCCGAAGGTGTGGTAGAAATGCTGCACATTAAAGGTATTGGCCCAAAAAAATTAGCCGTTATATGGAAACAGTTAGGTATCGAAAACACCGGTGAACTCTACTATGCCTGCAATGAGAACCGCTTGGTAGAGGCCAAAGGCTTTGGTATAAAAACCCAGGAGGAGATCAAGCGTGCGCTTGAATTCAGGATGGCCAGTAACGGTAAGTTTCTGTATGCCCAGGCCCGCCACGAAGCTAACGAACTGATGCTCTTGCTTAAAGCCACGTTTCCAGGTGCGCTTATAGAGTTTGCCGGCGATTTTCGCCGTTGTTGTGAGGTAATATCCGAACTCACCATTGTACTGGGCAGCCGCGATGCCGAACTGGCTTTAAGCAGCCTATCCACTACTGCTTTGCTTAATAACATAACCGTAAAAAATCAACATATTAACGGCGAAACCACCAACGGTTTACTGGTAGATATTATAGTGACCGAAAAGCGCTTTTTTTATCGCGATTTATTTACTTACACGGGCAACGAAGGCCACGTAGAAGCCGTACTGGAACGTATTAATGACACTTTAGACCAGCCCGAAAGTGAAGAGTTTATTTACAAAAAAGCAAGCCTTGAATGGATTGCCCCAGAACTCCGCGAGGGTTCAGCCTTTATTGATAAAGCGGTATTGCCCGATCTGATAGACCTTTACGACCTGAAAGGATCGCTACATAACCACAGTACCTGGAGCGATGGCATCAACACTCTCGAAGAAATGGCTTTATACTGTCGCGATGAAATGAAGCTGGAGTACCTGGGCATTTGCGACCATAGTAAAAGTGCTGTATATGCCAAAGGTTTAAGTATTGAACGCGTTTTACAGCAACAGGAAGAGATAGACCATTTGAATAAAAAACTGGACGGCTTCCATATTTTTAAAGGTATTGAGTCGGATATACTGAGCGACGGTTCATTAGATTACCCCGAAGAGATCCTGGAACGCTTTGATTTTATAGTAGCATCGGTACATTCTAACATTAAAATGGATAAGGATAAAGCCACAGCCCGTATTATTAAGGCTATCGAAAATCCATATACTACTATATTAGGGCACCCTACCGGCCGTTTATTGTTAAGCCGCAAAGGGTATGAGATAGATTATGAAAAGGTAATTGATGCCTGTGCGGCCAATAATGTAGTCATCGAAATTAACGCCAACCCCTTACGCCTCGATTTAGACTGGCGCTGGTGCCAGTACGCTATTAAAAACCAGGTGCTGCTTTCCATTAACCCCGATGCCCACCGCGTAGATGGTTTCCGGGATATGGAATATGGGATACTTTCGGCCCGCAAAGGTGGCGTAACCAAACAAAACTGCTTAAACGCGCTGTCGCTAAATGAGATTAAGGAAGTGTTCGAGCGTAAAAAATCTGGTCAAGCGATAATAAAGATCTAATGGCTTAGAGACACAAAGTATGGTGTCCTACAATAGTTTGGAGACACAAAGTGTTGTGTCTCTACGATAGCAAAAAACATTTAAGTTCAAGTGTAGAGACACCATGACTTTGTGTTTTCTGTAAAAAAACACAATCTGAACCCGGCTTCAACCATGCGAACCAACGTCCAAAAACAGCTCTTCGCCAAAATAACTGACCTACCTACGCTGCAGCAAACCGTGGCCAGTTGGAAACAGCAAGGTGAAAAAATCGTATTTACCAACGGTGTTTTTGATCTGGTGCATACCGGGCATCTCACCTATATGGCTAAAGCGGCAGAACTTGGTCACAAACTGATTATCGGCTTAAATTCAGATGCTTCTGTGAAACGCTTAAAAGGTGAAAGCAGACCCATTAATAAACAGGATAGTAGGGCACTGTTACTGGCTTCTTTGTTTTTTGTGGATGCGGTAGTAGTGTTTGAAGAAGATACACCGCTTAACCTCATCAGTGTACTCCTGCCCGATATTTTTGTAAAAGGCGGCGATTACGCTATTGAAAATATGGTGGGCGCCAAAGAAGTAATGGCCAATGGCGGCGAGGTTAAAACGCTCTATTTTGTTGACGGGTACTCATCAACCTCCATCATTAATCAAATAAAGGGTTAAATACTTATATTTGCAGCTTTACCGGTAAATATGGTTAGCCAAAATTGCAATGTGCTGTTTGATGAGGTTATTAAATACTATCACGTTTATAACGAGATAGAGCGTATTGCTGTTAACCCATACCCTGCCCGCAGCTTTCAAAATATTTTATATAAAAAGTGCTGGATAGATACCGCGCAATGGCACATGGAAGATGAAGTGCGCCACCCGGACATTGACCCGGTGACCGCACTGCGTTGGAAACGCCTGATAGATCAATCGAACCAGGACCGTACCGATATTGTGGAACGTATTGACGACTACTTTTTAAATCAGTACCAGCACATTACCCCCAATGCCAATGCCCGTTACAATACCGAAAGCCCTGCATGGGCTATAGACCGTCTTTCAATTCTGGCGCTAAAAATCTATCACATGCAGGAAGAAACCTTGCGTACCGATATCAGTGCCGACCAGTTACTGGCCTGTAAAAGCAAACTTTCCGTATTGCAGCAACAGCGAGTAGATCTGTGTACCGCTATTGATGAACTGTTGGAAGATATTGAAAAAGGCGAAAAGCGCATGCGCGTGTACCGGCAGATGAAAATGTACAACGACCCCATGCTCAACCCCGTTTTATACAGTAATAAATAAGTATGGCCGATGCTCAGCATATCCTGGTGATGCGCTTTTCGGCCATGGGCGATGTAGCCATGACCGTGCCCGTTGTTAAAGAACTGCTTCAACAGCACCCACAACTGACCATCACCTATGTATCGCGCCCCGCATTTGCCGCTTTTTTTGACGGTATAGAACGGTTGCAATACATCAACGCCGACTTTAAAGAAGAATATAAAGGCATAGCCGGCACTTACAATCTGTTTAAAAAGCTGCAAAGCTTAGCTAATTACGCCGCGGTAGCCAACCTACATAATAACTTACGTACTAATATTATTCAAGGCCTTTTTAAAGTTAGCGGTGTGCCCGGTAAAAAGGTAGATAAAGGCCGCACCGAAAAAAAACTGCTTATCCGCTTCCCCAATAAAGTACTTCAACCCTTAAGGCCTACGGTGGAGCGTTATGCCGATGTATTTAGGAAATTGGGGTTACCCCTGCAACTATCGCATCGGCTTAACAAAGCATTTCCAACAATTAATACACATTCTGTAATTGGATATAAACAAACCACCTGGATAGGCATATCTCCGTTTGCGCAGCATAAAGGCAAAATTTATCCATTAGGGCGTATGGAACAAGTGATCCAACTACTCAACCGCCAGCCGGTAAAACTGTTCATTTTCGGCGGGTTAAGCCACGAACAAGCCATTGCGGCCGATTGGGAACAGAAATACCCAACCGTAACATCGGTTATTAACCGCATGAGTATGGCGCAGGAACTTGAGCTGATAGCCCAATTGGATGTAATGCTGGGTATGGATTCGGCCGGTATGCATTTGGCCTCGTTAAAAGGCACACCGGTAGTATCGGTTTGGGGGGCCACGCACCACTTTGCCGGCTTTTTAGGGTACGGGCAATCGGCAGATAATATTGTGGCCGATGACATTGCCTGCCGCCCCTGCTCGGTTTACGGCAACAAGCCCTGCTTCCGTAAAGATTATGCCTGTTTATATAATATAGAGCCGCAAACTGTGGTAAACCGGCTATTGCCTTATGTTAATGTATAAAGATTGCCTATGCTTTAATAATGACGGTAATCACTTATTTGCCAATTTGTACCCACACTTGTATTAAAAATTAAATTTATAAATTTGAAATTTAACCGTTTAAATGTTATTTTTATAACGTAATGTAATACATTATGCTTACCTGAGTCTGTAATTTAAGTTTAACAACAATATCACAATTCAATGAAAAAATTAATCTTGTCAGTTCTGGCAGCGGGTTCATTATTTACGGCATCTGCACAATCAAAAACAACTTTCGGTATTAGCGGAGGTTTAAACTTCGCAAAAGTGGATATTTCAGCTTTTGGATCATCATTAAGTCTTTCAACAAATTCTTTAACTACTTTTTCAATAGGCGCATTTGCCGATATACCTGTTGGAAGCAAAAACCTTTCGGTACAACCTGGTTTGTATTACACCGGAAAAGGCTTTGAGTTAAGCGAATCGGGCACAACAGTAAAATCGAAACCCTTTTATCTGCAAGTACCTGTAAGCCTGGTTTACACTGTGCCTTTCAGCGGTGGCGGTATATTTTTTGGTGCCGGCCCGTATGCCGCATTTGGTTTAAACGGCAAAAATGAAAGTAACGAGTCGGGTGTGTCTATAAATGAGGATATTAAATTTGGCGACGATACCGGTACCGACACTTACAAGAGTACTGATTTCGGTGCTACGGGTATGGCTGGCATCCGTTTAACTAACGGATTATTATTTAAAGTAAATTATGATTTGGGTTTAAGTAATGTATCTCCCGACACCGACGCTAAAGTTAAACACCGTGTGGTAGGCCTGTCAGTAGGTTTTACTTTCTAAATTAATAAATTCTATAAAAAACTAAAGAGGGGCTTGTCTCCTCTTTTGTTTTTTATAAAAAAACCATATAACTTGCCGTGATGAAGAAACTGCTACTCATCAGGCATGCCGAAGCCAAAGGTTACACCGACAAAGGAGACTACGCGCGTCCGCTTTCTGTAAAAGGAGAAAAGGACGTTATAGCATTGGCTCAAAAGCTGAAGAACAAAAACTTATTACCCTTACAGGTGGTATGCAGTCCTTCCCTACGTACCCTTACAACAGCTTATATACTAACAAGAGACTGGGCAATGAGTACTCCACAACACAACCCGGCTGTTTACGAGGCCAGCGAAAAAACCTTACTGAATGTAATTAATCACTTCCCCAATTCGGTTGACTTTATGGCATTGGTAGGCCACAACCCGGGTATTGGCTACCTGTTACTTAACTTAACCGGCAAAGTGCGCGATGTGCCTCCCTGCACCGCCATTATGTTGGTATTTGAAGACGCACACAGCTGGCAGGAAGTAAGCCATGAAACGGGCGTTATCACCTACTATACCACTCCTCAACACACTAACTAATAGCATACATTTTACCCGGCCTGGCCTGCAGGTAACCTTGCATTTCCATGTTAAGCAGGTTCATAGCCAACTGGCTAACGGGCATATTCAGTTTAATACCCAATTCATCAATAGCCATGGGGGCACTATTTTGCTGTAATGTTTCCCATATTTTTCGCTCTTGCTCATTTAAATCAATAGGTAAGGTAAACTGCTTGGGTAATGTTTTAAGATTGCTGTTCCCGGTATCCCATCCCAGCAAAAAAGCCAGATCCGCAGCACAGGTGAGCAAGCCGGCCTTATTGTTCCTGATCAGAAAATTACATCCTTCCGAATATTCGTCTGTTATCCTGCCCGGAAAAGCAAATACATCGCGGTTATAAGAGTTGGCAATTTCGGCCGTAATTAATGCCCCACCTTTTACACCCGCCTCAATCACTACGGTAACATCGGCCATACCGGCCACTATGCGGTTACGCTGCGGGAAGTTCTCCCGGTCGGGTTTGGTGCCCGATGGGTACTCGCTCAGCAGGCCGCCGTTCAGCAACATCTTATCGGCAACGGCCCTGTTTTGGTTGGGGTACAACCTATCGAGCCCGTGGCCAAGCACTCCCACAGTGGGTATATTAAGCCTAAGGCTTTCTTTATGCGCGGCCACATCAATACCTAAAGCGAGGCCGCTTATTACCAGTACCTGGTACTGCTGCAAATCTTCTAAAAGTTGCTTGCACAATTGCTTGCCATAGTCGGTAGCGTTGCGGGTACCTACTATGCTTACAATGCGCTGGTTGTTTAAATCGGCATTACCCTTACTATATAAAAGTACGGGGGCATCGTTACACAATTTTAATTTTTTAGGATAGCGGCTGTCTGTATAAAATATAACATCGATGTTGTTCTTTTCTACATACGCCATCTCCCTTTCGGCCAGCCCCAGCGCCTCGTTCAGGTTAAGTTGTTCAATGGTTTTAGTATTGATACCGGGTACCATTTTAAACCGGGCCGGAGGTACTTTAAAAACAGATTCGGCATCGCCAAAATAAGCTAACAATGATCGGGATAAGGTTGGGCCTATACCTTTAATAAAGGTGAGGGCTAATTGGTGTTTAAGTGACATATAAGATCGTCTTTAAAAATAGGAAATTTCAGCGGTTAGGCAAACGATAAAATAACTGCGCCTTTTAATAACCCCCAAGGCCCTGCAATGTAAAAATAGCCTTTAAGTTGTTTAAATAAGGTTTAGTATTCAAAGCCAAAAGCAAGAGACGCTACTCAAGTATTTCTTATTAAATTAAAATACCTGATAATCAACTATTTAAATAATAAAACTATTTAAATAGTTGGCAAACTATAAAAATAGTAGCATATTTGACCAATCGAACTATAAATACAGTTTGCAAACTACTCGCATAGTTTGCCGAAACTATAAAAACAGTTGGCCTTTTCGGCCCGAAAAACAATGAAAGAATTAACTAAAGCCGAGGAGCAGGTAATGCAGATTTTATGGCAGCTGAAAGAAGGCATTGTAAAGCAGATTTTAGATAAAATGCCCGACGATCCAAAGCCTGCTTATAACACGGTAAGTACCGTAGTGCGGGTGTTGGAAAGCAAAGGTTTTGTTCACCACAAAGCATACGGAAATTCGCATGTGTACTTCCCTATTGTGAGCGAGGATGATTACAAAAAATTCGCCTTCGATAAAATGATCAAAAGCTATTTTAATAACTCTTACAAAAGCCTGGTATCGTACCTGGTTAAGGAGCAAAAACTTAATTTAAGTGAACTGGCAGAGCTGATTTTACTGGCCGAACGGAGCCGTAATAAAGACAAATGATGATAAACTGGCTGTACTACCTTTTAGAGGCTAACCTGTACCTCGTTGTGGCTTACGGCTGCTATTGGCTGCTGTTCCGCAAACAAACTTTTTATACGGCTAACCGGGTTTACCTGCTATTAAGCACGGTAATTTGTTTTGTTATTCCGCTAGTGCAATTTGATTATTTGCAACCGGCAGCTCCAGTTGCAAATGCCCTGCAAACCAATGCACAAATTAGTTTCGCAGCATTACCGGCATTTACTCCCCCACCAGCCAAAAGCATTTTAACACTAAATAAAGCCCTTACAGCAGTTTATTGTACCGGAGCCTTAGCAATGCTCACCTTGTTTTTTATAAAGCTTTACAGCCTCTTAAAATTAATTTCAACAAACCGGCGGGTTAAGCAACAGCGCTACACACTGGTTTACTTAGATCAAACCCCTACGCCTTTCTCATTCTTCGGTTATTTATTTTTGAGCAGCCACGAAAATTTACAGGAAACTGTTTTACGACACGAACTGGTACACATTAACCAAAAACATAGCTGGGATATTATTTTTACCGAGCTATTGAAAATTATTAACTGGTTTAACCCAGCGGTGTACCTCCTGCAAAACAGCCTGAAAGCCCTGCATGAATTTGAGGCCGACCATTGCGCGGCTGGCGATAATCAGCAAGACGGCTATGTGAACATAATGATTAGCCAGGCTTATCAATGCAGCGGAATACCTTTCACCAATCATTTTTCAAACCAGCAACTTTTAAAATCGAGAATAATGAAACTTTATCAACAACGTTCGGGTAGGTTAGCCAGGCTAAATTACCTGCTGGCCCTGCCGCTGTGCGCCGGCTTGCTTTGTGCCTCTACCCTGGCCTTCAGCAAAAATTACGGGTGGATTAAAATCAGCTTAAACACTCAATCAGCCAATGAGTTAGCATTATCTGCCTTAACAAAAACCAACAATGAAAATTATAGCATACTTGATACTCCTAAACGCATCAAATCTATCTCAAAAAATGCTCAATTATTACTTCCACCTCCACCGCCAGCAAAACCGGGACGAGTTAAAAACAAGCCTATTCCGCCTCCACCGGCAAAATCAGCTCAATTCAAGAACAATGTACCCTCACCACCACCGCCACTATTAAATGCACAAATCAAAACATCGGATTTTCCGCCGCCGCCACCACCTACTGCCAACAACAATACAGCAGATAAGGAACTGACGGCAGATGAATTTAGAAGGTTAAAACTCGGCGATACCATAGTTACTTTTTCATTTAGAGACTTGCAAAAACACATCAGCCGAACCATGCGTTACCCTGCCGAGGCGCAAAAAAATAATATTACAGGTTCTTTACTAACCAGTTTTACAGTTGATAAAAAACAGGAAATTTCAAATATATCTGTAAAAAAAGCTGTCGATCCGTACTTAGATGCTGAAGTGGTGAAAGCTTTATCGGCATACAAAGGCAAGGTTATTGCCAAACCCGGTATTTATACTTTAAGATTAAGCTTTAAGCTGGAATATGCAGATGGAACCATTAGCGAAGGCATCGAAAAAAAAGCCGATCAGGAAAAGGCATCAGCAGGTGAGATAGCTATAACTGCTTTTGGTAACAAGAATTAATTAATTATACAAATACACTTAAAATATTATTAGCTAAGCATTTATCCCTTCACATAGATCACCTGCTTGGTCTCGAAGAACTCTTCCTCAAAGTAGTTCTTCAGGAAGTATTGCTGAACGGCCAAACCCGATTCGGCAATTTCCTGTTCAAGGTCTCCCCCCTTCAAATACAAAATCCCATTAGCTAAATTATTAATCGATCCCTTATCGAACTTGTTTTTTACCCAGGGATAAAAATCTTTTAACTGCGTTACCGCGCGCGATACCACAAAGTTAAACTTACCCGGTATTTGCTCTGCACGAGCATGTGTTGCCTTAACATTTTGTAAGCCTAAAGCCTGCGCCACTTCCTGTACTACCTTAATTTTTTTACCTATGGAATCGACTAAATGAAAATTGGTTTCGGGAAACATAATAGCCAGCGGAATACCCGGAAAACCACCGCCAGTTCCTACATCAAGCACTTGCTCGCCTGGCAAAAAAGGCATTACTTTGGCAATACCCAAAGAGTGCAGCACATGGCGTTCGTACAACAGGTCGGTATCCTTACGGGATATGACATTGATCTGCTGGTTCCAATGGGTATAAAGGTTGGACAATTGCGCATATTGCGCCTGTTGCTGAACCGTTAAATCAGGAAAATATTTCAAGATAAGTCCGGCGTCCATCTATCGGTCTATACGGTTTATAATGTTGCCTAACAAATACTTGGCCCTGAACAATTGCGCCTTAACCGTGCCCAACGGCAGGTCTAATTGCTGTGCGATCTCTTCATACGATAACTCATCGAAATACCTTAAAGTTAGCAAGTTACGATAACGGGCAGGCAAGCTCTCTATCAGTAATTTCAACCCTTCCGACTGTTGCTTTTTAATAGATGATTCCTCGGGGTTCAGCGTGTCCGATTTAATTTGCATAGGCCGGTCATCATCGTCATCTATCATATTATCTATAGAAACGGTATTCAATTTTTTCTTCCGCAAAAAATCGATACAGTTATTGGTAGCTACCCTAAAAAGCCAGGTACTAAAGGCGTATTCGGGCTGGTATTTATCCAGCTTTTCAAACGCTTTGGCAAAGGTTTCTACGGTTATATCCATCGCATCTTCTTTATTGTTCACCATTTTAAGCGACATAAAGTAGATGGAATCTTTATAGCGCTGCATCAGATCGGCAAAAGCTTTCTGGCTACCCGCCTTGGCTTTCAGCACTAACTGAAAGTCGTTTTTAGCGTTTTCGGTAAAATTGGCGTTTACTTCCATTTTGTGGTTTTTATAAAGGCTCCTATCAGGCCAAATACAATTAAATATAAATTATGCAACAGATCGTATAATGGTAAAAACCATATTAAACCTGTACCAGTCAGTTTTTTAGCCGCCTGGTAGTAAATTACAACTTGAACTATTAAACGCAGCAAATACGCGCTTGCCACCATAGTGAGCAGCACCCGGTTATCCATTAAATAATAAATACATAAACCCAGCGTAATATAAAACAAAAACCCGGTTAACGCTTCAAAGCTCAGCATACGCCGGTGCTTGTTTTGGTAAAGCTTGCCCACTCCCATGTGGCGTTTCTTTTGCCTGAAATAGCCTTTCAGCGTCCGCTTACTTTCGGTAAAAGTAAAAGCGTTGGGGTGAATTTCAACCGCAGTATTATCGGGCGTTGCATGGCTGTTTACAAAAAGATCATCATCTCCGGCTAATACATGCAGGTGAGCTGCAAAGCCTTTATTCCGAAAAAATAAACTTTTAGTGTATGCCAGGTTGCGGCCAATACCCATATAGGCGTTTTTTGCGATAGCAGCCGACAAGTAATTGATGCCTGTTTTTAAAGTTTCGAAACGGGTAAAAGCATTGATAAACCCTCCTGTTTTGATGTAGGGAGAATATCCCAGCACGATTTCGGTTTTACCGGTAAAGTTGGCGGCCATGTGGGCAATCCATTGCGGCGAGGCCGGCTTGCAGTCGGCATCGGTAAACAATAAGTGTTCGTATTTGGCGGCTTTAATACCCATGGTTAAAGCAAATTTTTTCCCGGTTTTAAAACGGGGGTGCTCTGTAACTGTAACCAATTTAAGGTGGGGATATTTTTGACTGATTTTCAGCAATATATGATGCGTATCATCAACCGAACAATCGTTTACCACCACCACTTCAAACTGTGGGTAGTGCTGCTCTAAAATAGCAGGTAAAAAATGAGGTAAGTTTTTGGCTTCGTTACGTGCGCTGATAATGACCGAGATGGGCAAAGTAACTGCGGAAAGGTTTTGCTGCGACACCTGGTAAACGGCTAAACGGCGCTGCTGAATGAGCAGAAAGCCCATTTGAGCCACAAAACAAAGCATAAATAAAATAAATAATGCCTCGGGGATAAATTGTTCCAAATGTTAACGGGTTATTAATGTGCAAATTTAGTAAAAATTACAAGCCCCACCCAACCCTCCCCAAGGGGGAGGGCTTAAATTAGAAAGTTTTTACAAAGTCTCCCCTCCCGGGGGATATTTAGAGGGGGCTTCTTTTTAAATTTTGCTAAGTTTGCTACTTGTAATGAAATTTAATTTAACCGCTAAAGATAAATTCTCGAAGGCACGCGCCGGTGAGATTACTACCGACCACGGTGTTATTCAAACGCCCATTTTTATGCCGGTGGGCACTGCCGGTACGGTTAAGGCCGTTCACCAGCAAGAACTGAAAGATGATATTAAGGCGCAAATAATACTGGGCAATACCTATCATCTTTATTTACGACCGGGGTTAGAAACCCTGGAAAAGGCCGGCGGCCTGCACAAATTTAACGGCTGGGACCGTCCTATATTAACCGATAGCGGTGGTTACCAGGTATATTCGTTAAGTAAAGCCCGTAAAATAAAAGAAGAAGGCGTTACCTTCCGTTCACATATTGATGGTTCGAAACACCTGTTTACGCCCGAGTTCGCCATGGATATTCAGCGTGTAATTGGTGCCGATATTATTATGGCTTTTGACGAATGCACACCCTACCCCTGCGATTACCATTACGCCCGACGGTCTATAGAAATGACCCACCGCTGGCTCAAACGCTGCTGTGACCGGGTAGATAGCACCGAAGCTAAATACGGCTATAGCCAAACCTTGTTCCCTATTGTGCAGGGGTCGGTATATAAAGACCTGCGCGAGCGCTCGGCCGAAGCCATTGCATCATTCGACAGAGAAGGAAACGCCATTGGTGGCCTCTCGGTAGGTGAACCCGCCGAGGAGATGTACGCCATGACCGAAGTGGTTTGTAACATACTGCCCGAAAGCAAACCACGCTATTTAATGGGTGTAGGCACACCTATTAACCTTTTGGAAAACATTGCATTAGGTATTGATATGTTCGACTGTGTAATGCCTACCCGTAACGCGCGCCATGGTTTGCTGTTCACTAAAAACGGCATTATGAATATGCGTAACGAAAAATGGAAGAACGACTTTAGCGCCATTGATGCCGAAAGCGATTTATGGGTAGACCGGGAACACTCTAAAGCCTATTTACGCCACTTAGTAACCTCGGGCGAAATGCTGGGCGCACAAATAGCCAGTTTACATAACCTGCATTTTTACCTGTGGCTGGTAACACAAGCACGCGAAAAGATAATAAGTGGCGATTTTTACAGTTGGAAGAATACTATGGTTAAACAATTAGGCCAACGACTGTAATGTTCAAATTACTGGATAACTATATCAAGATTATCGACTGGTACATTATTAAAAAGTACCTGGGCACCTTTGTATTCACCCTATCGTTGTTCCTGGTTATTATCGTAGTGTTTGATGTATCGGAACATTTGGATGACTTTTTAAAGAGCAAAGCACCGCTAAGCGCTATTGTGTTGTTGTATTACGGCGGCTACCTGCCTTACTATGCCAATATACTGCTGCCGCTTATTAACTTTTTAGCGGTGATATTTTTTACCGCCAAAATGGCTAATCAAACCGAGATCGTCCCCATTTTAAGTGGCAAGGTGAGTTTCAACCGTTTTTTACGACCCTATTTTATAGCATCGACCGTTATTTTTATAGTGTTCTTTTTCGGGAATATTTATTTTATCCCTTTTACCAATCAGTTAAGCGTAAGGTTCAATAACACCTACACCAACAATTCCGACCCTACCCAAAAAGACCTGCACATGCAGTTAGACGATCATACTTTCGTGTACCTGCAATCGTACGATAATGTGGTGCATACCGGTTACAATTTTATGATGGAAAAATTTGACGGTGATGTGCTCAGGGAAAAATTAACCGCGCAAAGAATTTCTTACGACTCCTTAAAGCACACCTGGTCTATCCAGGAATTTAAGGTGCGCTATGTAAACGGATTAAAAGAAAAAATGGTAGATGGCATCAAAAAAGATACCGTGTTGGATATGCGACCATCGGACTTTGAAGCCAATACTGATATTAATACCAACATTTACCGGGCCATATCCACAGCTGATCTTAGCAAATACATCGAAAAAGAAAAGATACGCGGCACTGGCCGTTTAGTGGAATTACAGTTGGAAAAATACCGGCGTTTTGTGTACCCGTTTTCGGCTTTCGTACTTACGCTTATTGGCGTATCCATCTCATCGCGCAAGGTACGCGGCGGTATAGGTTTGCCGTTAGGGGTTGGTATTTTACTTTGTTTCCTTTATATTATAGTAGATAGGTTTGCCAACGTGTTCTCGTTAAAGGCAGGCCTGCCGCCCATGATAGCCGTTATTATACCCAATATTTTATTCGGCATTACCGGATTATACCTATTGCAAAAAGCACCAAAATAATTTGGTGAGTAGTGAGTAGTGAATGGTTCATAGTTTATGGTAAATCAACATTTACTCTTAACCACTGAATACTGACCATTGACTACTAACCGTTGACAACCGATAACCGACACGACCCACCCATGCCAAAGCACCTAACCAAATCAACCGAACTTAATAAAAACCTACTCATATTACACTTCACGGTTTTTATATGGGGCTTCACCGGTATTTTGGGAAAGTTAATTACTATTACGGCGGTTAACCTGGTTTGGTACCGGGTACTTATTGCCTTTTGCACTTTGTTTCTTTATTTTAAGTTTAATAAGCAAGACCTAAAAGTTAGCCGGGGCACCTTTATCAAGCTCTTTTTTACAGGGGCTTTGGTAGGCGGGCATTGGATCCTCTTTTTTCAGGCCATTAAGGTATCTACGGTATCGGTAACGCTGGTGTGCCTGTCATCGCTTACCTTGTTTACGGCAGTATTTGAGCCTTTAATCAACCGCAAGGCTATTTCCAGGTTAGAGATATTGTCAGGAATATTTATTATAGCGGGCATTGTGCTTATTTTTAAGTTTGAAACGCAATATACCCTGGGTATTATATTAGGATTGATATGCGCAGCCTGTGCCAGCCTGTTCTCCATCATCAATTCCAGGCAGGTACAAAAGCTGGAGCCGCCTGTAATTGCCTTTTATGAACTACTGGGCGCTTTCTTTTGGATCACTTTATACATGCTATCCAGCAATACCTTAAAAGATCTGGTACTACCGCGAAGCAATGACATAGGTTACCTGATTATATTAGGAACCATCTGTACTTCGGTAGCTTATGTAGCAGGGGTATCGGTAATGCGTGAACTTTCGGCCTTTAAAGTAGCCTTGATTACCAACCTCGAACCGGTGTACGGCATCATGATGGCATTCATGTTTTTCGGAGATATGCATACCATGAGCCTGGGTTTTTGGATAGGTGCGGGCATTATCTTATCAACTATATTTTTATACCCTGTTGCTCAAAAACAAGTGGTACGGTACAAAAACAAACGAGCTGAATAAAGTTTTGAAAATAAATTAGCTACACCAAGTAGTATTATAAAGCATGCTGTGGTATTACACTTGGTACTTTTATGCTGTTCCAATCTATTAATTTTTTTAGAATCAGTAAATCAAATTCTCTATCTGCATTTTACAAAACCTATTCTACACAGCGTTTTAGTGGCAGCTGTGTTTTATACTTATGCCGATGCCAGCTTTCGGGCCTATTTGAAACTAACCTGCAAAGTATCGGCATCGTTAAATTTAAGTCTTCATCGCTTACCCTAATTACAAATTATTTGAAGCTATGTAATTTATAAAAATGTTTTTCAATTACTTCCAAATACAGTAGCTTAATTGAAGTGGCTATTAATTTCTCTCCAACTGTTTTAAGAACTTTCCCAAAACAGTGCTAATCTATAACGCATTTTAAGCCATTTTAAGCGTACCTCAATTTTACAGGCATTCCTGTGTTGTACATTTCAAAATAATACAGCAGGAGTAATTTCCATTTTAAGCTTAGTGTATATTTCATT
Organism: Mucilaginibacter terrae; assembly: GCF_042679325.1. GTDB lineage: Bacteria > Bacteroidota > Bacteroidia > Sphingobacteriales > Sphingobacteriaceae > Mucilaginibacter > Mucilaginibacter terrae. The sequence continues at coordinate 328,707 of NZ_JBHTMJ010000003.1, read as the reverse complement.
TGCAAAAATTAACTATGAAAATCATAAAATTAGGTATTTTTCGTAGTATAACATCATCATATAGCTTTATATAATTATCAATTATATATGATTATCAACAACTTAAAAATTATATATAAAGTATAATTTGATGTTAAAACACACCTAAATGAAATAAAATACTATTTTTTTTAGCAAAACATATTTTTATTGTATATTTTGTAATACATTAATTTGATTATCAGCATACTAAACTGAAAAATATGAATAAAAGCTTTCTTTAATTATTTTTATATTAGAAAATTAAGTGTGTATTGAGATACAATTTGCACAAATGCAAAATTATGCGCCAGATAGGCGCATTTTCAAATATGGTGTACGGGTTTAACTAAACCGGCGTAAAAACGGGCAAAAAATCTTTGTCGTAAAACCTCTCCCACCTTCATGAAATTTCGTAAAATTTCAGATTTACTCAAATTATCACCGAAAAAACGGGTATGAATCAATGGCAAAAATTTCGCATCTTGACAATGGATATAGCCATTCAAAAAAAAGATATGAGTTTTAAAACCACCATTGCCATTATCATTACCATCGGGCTTACCATCCTCATTATGCAAAACCAGGGAGAGGCCGAGTTCACCATTTTGTTCGCTTCGGTAAAGCTGCCCAAGTTGGTAATGCTAACGGCGGTATCGGTAAGTGCGTTTCTACTGGGGTTGCTGGTAAGCCGTCCCGGCCGAACTAAACAACCCGAACGCTATCACGAATACGATGATGAAGAAGAGAACGATGATGACCGTCCGAGAAGACGTCCCGATACACTAAGTGATGAGGACAGGGATTATATAAGTTAAAAAAGGAAGCCCCTCCCTAACCCTCCCCGGAGGGAGAGAACCAAGATAATAACTATTTTAAAGTCCTCCCTCCCGGGGAGGATTTAGTAGGGGCTACTCCCTGTCGGCAAGGGATTTACGAAGAGCTAACGATCTCGCGGATTTTGGCGATGGTGAAATCGATCTCCTCGCGTGTATTGTATTTAGAGAACGAAAAACGCACGGCGGGCCTACCCGGGTTGGCACCGATGCCGGTTAGCACATGCGAGCCAATGTTGGTACCCGAGCTACAAGCACTGCCACCCGATGCCGAAATACCGGCAATGTCCAAACTAAACAAAAGCATATCGGCCATTTCCATTTCGGGGAACGACACGTTGAGCACGGTGTACAAACTTTTGTCGGCAGCGGTCTCCCCATTAAAATGGATACCCGGAATTTGCTGCAATTGCTCCATCATATAGGTTTTAAGTCCCTGTATATGATGCTGGTGGGAGGCCATATCACTGTAAGCCATTTCAAGCGCTTTAGCGAGGCCCACAATGCCGTAGATATTCTCGGTACCTCCACGCATATTTCGTTCCTGAGAACCGCCGTAAATCATCGGCTTTATCTTCACTTTATGGTTGATATACAAAAATCCGGTACCTTTAGGCCCGTGCAGCTTGTGCGCGGCGCATACCATAAAGTGAACTTTAAGCTTGCTGAGGTCATGCGGATAGTGGCCAACGGTTTGTACGGTATCACTATGAAACAAGGCGTTGTATTGTTCGCACAGGTCTCCTACCCGTTCCAGGTCCGTTAAGGTCCCCAACTCATTATTGGCATGCATCAGCGATACAAAGCTGCGCTCGTTATCTTTTAGTAACTGTTCCAGGTGCTCGTAATTGATTTCACCTTTATCATCAACATCAACAAAACTCAGCTTAATATTACCTGCTTTTTCCAAAGCTTCCAGCGTATGTACTACGGCGTGGTGCTCAATTTTACTGGTAATGGCATGCGTTAAACCATGGTCGATGATCCCGCAACGGATGGCCGTGTTATCGGCTTCGGTACCACCCGATGTAAAAAAGATTTCGGCAGGTGAAGTATGCAACAGGTTAGCAACGGTTTTACGCGCTTTTTCTACCAATGACCGGGCCTCGCGGCCATGCGCATGTATGGATGAAGGATTACCATACTGGCTCTCCATTACCTGTACCATTTGTTTCATCACTTCCGGGTCTATCGGCGTAGTGGCAGCATTATCGAGGTAAATTCGCATTATAATACAATGAGTGAATTAGTGAGTATTTTTTAGTTTGGAAGAAATTGTTTTACGAGCAGATGATACAACTTTCAAAATCTCGTTTTCTTCAATCATTAAATGATTTAACTTTTGTTATTCTAAGCTTCTTAGTGCGATTTCTAAACTGCTCTGCAAACTCGCTTTTTCCATAATCTTCCATTTTTAAACATTGAAAAAATCACTCATTTGCTCATTCACTAAATCATTCATTAAATTCCAAGTATTCCTTTTATATCAGCAATAAGCTGGTACGCCAGAGCATTGGCAGCATCTTCTGTTTCGGCTTCCGAGTAAATGCGGATGATGGGTTCGGTGTTTGATTTGCGCAGGTGTACCCATTGTTTGTCAAACTCTATCTTCAGCCCATCTATAGTACTGTGCGGCTGGGCCATATATTTTTCTTCCACCTTTAACAGCAGGGCATCAATATCCATACCGGCGGTTAGCTCTATTTTATTTTTAGAGATAAAGTAGCTGGGGTAACTGGCCCGCAATACCGAAACCGGATGGCCGTATTGGGCCAGGTGTGTTAAAAACAACGCAATACCAACCAGCGCATCCCTACCGTAATGACTATCGGGATAAATAACACCACCGTTGCCTTCGCCGCCAATTACGGCATTTACTTCCTTCATTTTGGTTACCACGTTCACTTCGCCAACGGCGGCGGCGTGGTACTCCCCTCCTGCCCGTTGGGTAACATCGCGTAGCGCACGGGTGGACGATAGGTTGGAAACCGTATTACCTTTGGTATGCTGCAGCACATAATCGGCCACGGCAACCAGCGTATATTCTTCGCCAAACATCTTGCCGTTTTCGCATACAAAGCAAAGGCGGTCCACATCGGGGTCAACCGCTATACCCAAATCAGCCTGGTTGGCTAACACCTGTTTCGATAGCTCGGTGAGGTTTTCGGGTAGCGGCTCGGGGTTGTGCGGAAAGTGGCCTGTTGGCTCGCAGTATAACGGGTGAACGGTTTTTACGCCCAACGCCTTTAACAAAGCCGGTACAAAAATACCGCCTGTTGAATTTACGGCATCAACCACTATGGTAAAATTAGCCTTGGCTATGGCTTCGGCATCTACCAAAGGCAGTGCCAGTATTTCGTTGATGTGTTTTTGCAGATATGAATCATCGGTGGTTACTGTGCCTAAATCGTCTACCCCGGCATAAGTAAAATCGCTGCGTTCGGCTATATCCAGCACTTCCGTACCATCGGTATCGGTAATAAACTCACCGGTATGGTTCAGCAGTTTTAAGGCATTCCACTGTTTAGGGTTATGGCTGGCCGTTAAAATAATGCCACCGGCGGCCTGCTCGGCAGGCACGGCTATTTCAACCGTAGGGGTGGTAGACAGGCCCACATCCACCACATCAATGCCCAAACCTTGCAGCGTACCTATCACCAGGTTATTCACCATGGAGCCCGATAAGCGGGCATCGCGGCCTACTAAAATTTTGCGGATGCCTGTTTTTTTAACCGCCCAGGCACCAAAAGCTGAAGTAAATTTTACAACATCTAAAGGTGTTAAACCGTTGCCTGCGGCACCACCTATGGTACCCCGTATGCCAGATATAGATTTGATGAGCGTCAAAACAATTTAAATTAAGTGCCGCAAAAATAAAAATTTATTAACTGATAGCGGTATAAAAACCTTGTCGTATTAATGCCATAGTTTATTGGCTATATTTGCAGCGGGCCTCACCCCGGCCCTCTCCAAAGGAGAGGGAGCTATAACATTTGTGAAATCCTCTCCTTTGGAGAGGATTTAGGTGAGGCCGTTATTACCTTTAACTAATGCCCGATTTTTTATTACAACCCGACCGGCAGGTTTTTTATTTCATTAACCATACCCTTACCAATCCGTTTTTCGATTGGGTAATGCCCTGGCTGCGTAATCCTAAGTTTTGGATCCCGGTTTATATCTTCATTATCGGTTTCAGCATTTATCAATATAAAAAAGCAGGGGCTTACCTCGTATTGCTCCTGTTAATTGCTGTTGGCGTGGCCGATTTTGGCAGCGCAACCCTAATTAAAAAGCAGGCACAACGCAACCGCCCCTGCCGCGATGAAGTGCTGGCACCAACCATTACCAGCCGGGTGCCCTGTGGTACCGGCTACAGTTTTCCATCTACCCATGCGACCGATCATTTTGCCATGTCGGTATTTTTAGGGCTGGTTTATGGCAAAAAATGGCGGTGGATATGGATATGGGTACTATTATGGGCTGTATTGGTTTGCTTTGCACAGGTGTATGTAGGCGTACATTACCCCATTGATGTAACAGCCGGTGCCTTGTTTGGCGCGCTGATAGGCCTGATATTTGCACGGGTGTTTAAAAAATTTCAACCTCAGTTTTACTCATGACCTGGTATTTACTTCTTCTTTTTTTTTGTGCTTTTTTGGGGGGCATGGCCGTGTTCTTATTTAAAGGCGGCAATCACAAACAGCTCAAACTTATATTATCATTTAGTGGTGCCTACCTGTTTGGCATTACCGTACTGCATTTAATACCCGATGCCTACCATGGTAATGATAGCCTGGTGGGCGTATTTATTTTGGCCGGTTTTATTTTCCAGATCGTGCTCGAACAGTTTTCGGAAGGTATTGAGCACGGCCACATGCACGTACACGAACATGCACAGGCAGTTTTTCCGCTGGGTATTATGGTAAGCTTATGCCTACACGGTTTTTTAGAAGGAATGCCTTTAGCAAGCGGGCATCAAAGCCAGTTAGTGTATGGCATTGCCTTGCACCATATACCTGCTGCTTTTGCGCTGGGTACGGTATTATTGGCTAACCATCAAAGCAAAAACAAAACTATATTTTTTATAGCCCTGTTTGCCATAATGGCACCAGCCGGTTATTTCTTTAGTAATGCCATCAGCAGTGGAGGTATTGGTAACCTGCAACAATACTTCAACCGTATTATGGGTGTGGTAATCGGGATTTTCCTGCATATATCCACCACTATACTGTTTGAAGCCGGGCCCGATCATAAGTTTAACCGGCGCAAGTTGGTGGCGGTATTATTGGGTGTAGGGATAGCTTTGGTGGGGTTTGTGAGCAAGATATAAGGAAGATACAAGAGATAAGAAACAAGAGACAAGAGATACGTGTCGGTCAACTTTCTCTATCTACTTATTCTTCCCTTCTTGTTTCTTGGCTCTTATTTCTTGTGTCTACCTTTTTTATCCCGTCACCGCATGCTTCAAGCCATCAAATATACTTTCAAAGAAAGTTGGAATGCTTAGCCCGTTGCTGTGGTTAAAATAAATGAAAATCACCAGCACTATCACCGCTAAAATAATGAAACGCTTGAACAGGTAACCTGCAAAAATAATAATGAGCGGTATAGCTACCAGCCACATCCAGCTAATGTGCAGCGGGGTTAACTTATCGCCACGTTTGTAAATATAATATAGTCCCGAATGAGTACCGGCCTCATTTTTATGCTTGATATACATAAACGCCGATTTTTGCACCTTATGCCGGTAAAAAGCCGTTCCGCTTTGAAAGGTGAGCTCATTATCGAACCCGTTGATGGTGAACGCGAATTTGCCGCTTACGTTTTCCTGCACCAAACCTGCTGTATCGGTGGCTACAATGGCTATTTCCTGCCGGGCAAAGGGGTTTTCTTTAATAGTGAATTGCTTGATGCTTACGGTATCGGCCAGAGCCATAGTTACCGATATACATAAAAAGAGCGCAGCAAACAGTATTTTTTTCATTCCTACTTGTGTTGTAATAAGCAGGCAACCTATTATGCGGCTACCTGTTGAGCAGGTAAATATACAGATTTAACACACTTGCAAAGCTTACCCAAAGTAAATAAGGAACTAGCAGCCAGGCAGCCACTTTGTTAAACTTACTAAAGTAATTGATACAGGCTACAATGCTGAGCCATAACAACGCAATTATCACCAATGCGCCCAAAACCTGATGCATACCAAAAAATGTGGCCGACCAGGCAAAGTTGAGCACCAGTTGAACTATATAAACCGTACGGGTGGTGTTATACAATTGGCTGTTATCCCTGCGCTGCCAAACCAGGTATGCAGCTACGGCTATCATGATGTACAAAATAGTCCAAACCGGGCCAAACAACCAATTAGGCGGATTAAATGACGGTTTATTTAACGTGCTGTACCAAACCGGTATTTGCGATATGGTGAACATGGAGGCCGTAAAGGCAATACCTTCGGTAATGAGGATACTTATAATTAACGGAACCCATTGAAATTTACGCGACTGACCCGCCTGAGCTTGCAAAGTTGCCATTTTATTATACATGTGTTTTTAATTCCTGCTGTAAAGAGAACAGGGAATCTTTTGTTAATTTAAGTTGTTTTTCCAGTATATTTCGTTGTTCATCTGTTAAACCGTTACTATTTAGCACCGTGTGGTAAGCCGATACAGCGGCTTCATCCCCCCTGCTACATTCCTTTAAAACCGCTTGATCATTATTGCTTACAAAAGATGTTTTAATATCTATCCATACACGATGCAGTGCACCTAAAGGTCCCGTTCCGCTTTCGGGTTCCGTGCCGGTAGCAATGACCAAGCCACTCAACTCCTCAGCAAAATTAGCCCGCGTAGCCGAATTACGGGTAAATACAGCCTTTAATATGAGATTTCCCACGTGATTGGCCGCCTGGGCATAACCTTCTTTGCCATCATTAGCAATAATAATGAGGTGATTTAATCCTTCGGAGGTTTGTTTGAGTTGGTTATCCATTGCACTGGTTTAATTGTACTACAAATGAGGGGCAATGTAGTTTATATTTGGTGAATATATCAGTTGGCACAAAGGGCGATGGTAGGTCTTAGCCCCGATACTTGAAATACAATAAATTTGATTTTTTTATTTCAATGCAATTAATAGGTATAATATTGAATGACTGCCCATGCGTTTTTGTTATGAAATCTATCAATACATCCAATTTTGAAAGAGCTTTTTTGAGATGCACATCATGTGTAACAAATGTCATATCTAACTCGGTTTTATCGCCATTATCGTTGCACAAATAGCGTGCTCTCCTTGAAAGATTTTCAAGCTTTACATATGCTAAATAAACTGAGTCATCAATCTTAGCGAATGATTTCGGATCGTAAAGAGCGTTTTTTACTCTCTCGTGGGAGCTAAAGTGCATATTGGCCGTCTTAGCAATATGGGAATTTACTAAATGAACGGCTACATAATAAGCTGTAGTAACTTGCCAATCCCAGCTATTTGATATTTTTTGGTTAACTTCAGAGAGAAAAATTAAATTTTTCTTGGCCTGATTAATGTGCGACTGAAAATCTGCCATCTAATTTTAGTTCATGGTAATGTGGCGGAATTGGCAGGCTGTCACTTTCCTCTACTATTGTAGAAGATATATAGAATCCATAATTATTATATTTAGAATTAGCCTTCGCTTCGGACAATATTAGTGCATCTTCTGCGCTCTCATCACCATCTTTTATTTGACCCCATACCAATATTTTTGCTTCGGAAAGTTCAAACGCTAATTTTTGAGGCACTACCTTAAAGGACGCTAACTCTTGTATGTAATCCGTCAGAAGTTTTGATATAAAATATTTCGTGCTTTGAACTCGAAGCATATTATAGTTTGCATCATGATCGTCATTAATTGCATTCTTATAGAACTGCTCTTTTTCAGGTGGCGCAGTCTGAGTTTCCATCATCATTTTATCGACAGATATCCTTGAAAGTAAGTCGTCAAACCAGTTACTTATAACATCGTTCGTTAGTTGACCTTCTGTATGTTTAGTAAGTTCCATAATCGGGCGCAAAGGTAATTATTATCTTATACGTTAACAATATACATATTGTTTATACATATAGTCAAGTACAAGGTATAAATTGTTACAATGGGATATAAGTAATTCTTACCCTTTCTTAGGATGTAACTTAGTGTAAACCTGCAAAAGCCAGTTAAGGTATTAAAAAAACACAAGGTAAAGCAGCAGATCTAAAAAGTCGTGAGGAATAGTTAACTAAAACCTTCTTTGTTCAAACTGATATATAGTTACCTTATATTTTTAGTAACAAATGAATACTATTTAATCAATTGTGATTTCTGGTGATAACGAAAAAAGATCTCTCATCACTATTTGAGACGATGACCATAGTGAATTAATCAACCACAAAAAAAGCGGATACCTTTCTTTCGGTGATGCGCTTATAAACAATAATACATAGAAGGGCTTATTTCACAAACTCGTTAATGGTTTCAATAGAACCATCGGCACGATGTTTCAATTCGGTTACTTTAACATTACGCAGGTGGGTTTTGCCCGATAGCTCGGTATCATGATAAAACAAATACCATTTGCCTTTAATCTCTACAATAGAGTGGTGAGAAGTCCAGCCTTGTACCGGTTTTAAGATCACGCCTTTATAGGTGAATGGTCCGTACGGGCTGGTACCCGTAGCGTAGCAAAGCAAGTGTGTATCGCCGGTAGAATAGGTAAAATAGTACTTGCCATCATATTTATACATCCACGATCCTTCAAAAAAGCGGCGGTCATGATCTTTACCCAATAAAGGTTTACCAGTTTCGTCCAGTATCACGGCATCTTTGGGTTTTTCGGCAAAGCCCAGCATGTTTTTACTCAGTTTAACTACTTTGGGGGTTAAGGCCGGTTGGTCATCCTTGCCCAAATCGGTTTTAGAGCCCTCGGGGCCCGAATATTTACCGGTGGCCCAGCGTTGTAATTGCCCGCCCCAAATACCACCGTAGTACATGTAATAGCTGCCGTCGGTATCTTTAAATACACACGGATCAATGCTAAAGCTGCCCTCAATAGGCTTGGCCCCGGCTTTGAATGGACCAACAGGCGATTTGCTGGTGGCTACCCCAATACGGAAGATATCCGATTTATCTTTAACCGGGAAGTACAGGTAATAGGTACCGTTTTCGTAAGCGGCATCGGGTGCCCAAAGCTGGCGGCCCGCCCAGGGAATGTTTTTTATGTTCAGTGCTTCGCCATTGTCGGTCACCTTCCCTCCTATGCTATCCATGGAAAGAATGTGAAAATCCTTCATATTAAAATGGTCGCCATTGTCATTCTCAGGGGTTCCGGTATCAATATCGTGCGATGGGTAAACGTAAATTTTGCCATTAAACACATGTGCCGATGGATCGGCGGTATAAATTTGTGTAACCAGCGGTTTGGATATAAATTTAGATTTTGCCGTATCCTTTTTTTCAGCTGTTTGGGTACTACCTGCATTGTTTTGGCATGAGGCCGATAGTACGGTGGCGCTCAGCAAAGCAAAAGCTGATAATGGTGTTATTTTAAGCATAATTTAATGTTATAAAAGTTTTGCAATCGGTTGCATAAAGAAACAAATTATTTTTTAATTGCACCTATTTTAACAAAAAGATTTAACGCTGAGAATTAATGTAGCTAAAGCACTACTTTTAAGATACACCTAATAAAGCCTCATATAACTTATCGATCTCTATGGGCTTTCTTAAAAACCCCGTAAAGTAGCCTATATACTCCTCATGGCTTTCGGCGGTAATATCGGCGGTTAAGGCAAATATTGGGGTGGCAATGTTGAGGTTATGGTTATTACGGATATGTACGGTGGCATCAAACCCGTTCATTTCGGGCATGTGTATATCCATCAGTATAAAATCGAAGATCTTGTTTTTTGCCATCTCAATGGCATCTAAACCGTTTACAGCATGATCGGCAGATATACCCCAGTTCGACAATAGTTTTCGCGCTACCATAGCATTAATCATGTTATCATCGGCTAGTAGCGCTACCTTGTTTTGCAGCTGGTTTAAATTCTTAACCGGGGCGTTTTGTATGGTATCAGCTTTTTTAAGCGTAATATCGAAGTAGAATTTAGAACCCTTGTTAACCGTACTATGAAAATGGATCTGACTTTGATACAGCTCTACCAATTTTTTCACAATGGCAAGTCCCAACCCCGATCCGCCTTGCTTACGGGTAGTTATAGCTTTAGGCTGCGAAAAGCTATCGAACATTTCATCAAAAAACTCTACCGGTATGCCTACGCCCGTATCGGCAATGGTAAACCTAATGGTATCGTAACCTGCTTGCGAATTTAACTGTTGCAATTCAATGCTTATTTTTCCTTTGTTGGTAAACTTAATGGCATTGCTTATTAAATTGTTTAATATTTGAGATAACTTGGTTTCATCCAGCTTGTAGGTGTCAGCTATACGTTCATCAATCAGTAATGCTATTTTCAGGCCTTTAACCTCTGCCATGTTCCTGTAGGTTTCGGCAAGGCCTTTCATTAACCTAATTAAACTGCACGAACGTAATTCTAACTGAACTTTACCGGCATCGAGCTTGGTAAAATCCAGGATGTCGTTAATGAGCATTAACAAATTATCGGAGGCAAATTTCAGCGAGTCTAACAATTGCTTTTCAGCCGGGTCAACACGCTCATTGAGTAAGGAAGTTATAGTTATTACCGCATTAAGAGGCGTACGGATCTCATGGCTCATGGTAGACAGGAAGTTTTGCTTAACCCGGGCGGTATTTTCTGCCCTTTCCTGGTTTTCCATAATGCGGGCCCGCTCCAGTTCCATTTGAGAGGCCTTTTCCATACTTTCTATTTTGGTGATAAGCTCATAATTCTCAATTACTTTGAGCGTTTGCGCATTAATTACCGTTTCCTTTTCATTAAGGTACTTTTCCAGGTATTCTAATGATTTTACTGTATCATTTTCCTGCTTATAAACAAGATACAACAGATGGTTAGATTTAAACTTAATATAAGTAATATTATACTTGGTACTAAAATGAAGTGCTTTTTCTAAAACTTGTTTAGCCTTACTTAACCGGCCGGTTTTTATGTACAACGAACCTAATTTACAATAAGCCATGCCTAAGCCCAAACGCTCACCCATTTCACGATGAATCTTCAGCGCCTTGTGCAAATCCTTTTCGGCATCGGCCCATTGCTCCATTGCCATGTGAATTTTACCTCTGCCGTATAAGGCAAATGCAAGCCCTCTTAAATCGCCGCTATTGGTTTTAATGGCTATTGATCTTTCGATCATCTCTGCAGCCATCGAAATTTTATTTTGCTTAATATACATACCCGAAAGAGGGTTGTAGGCATTGGCTATGAGGTCCTGGTCTTTCACCTTTTCTGCCTCCTCAATAGAGGCCTGGTAAGCACGTATGGCATTTTTACGATCGCCGAAATACTCATATATGGTGCCTAAGGATTTTTGAACCCTGGACTGATTATAATAATCGTTGTACCTTTTATATATAACAAGACTGTCAATCAGGTGCATTAGCCCGAGATGATAGTTATCGGTTTTATAATATACGCCGGCAATACTGTACTGGGCATCGGCAATGCCTTTTTCGTCGCCCAGTAATTCAAAATATCCAATGGCTTCCTTGGCTGAACCAATGGCGCGTTTGTACTCACCCCTTATCATATAGAACAAAGAAAGCTGGGTAAGACTTTTGCCAATAAGTGCGTGCTCGTTAGCCTTTATACTTATACTAAGCGCTTTTTTTGATAAGATAATACTTTGCTTGAGATTATTTATACGGCAGGAGTAAGCATTATTTAACAGTGATGTAACATCAAAACTAAGATCAGTAACCACTGCGTTCATAATTTTATAGTAAAATTGCTTTTATACGAAATTTGTTAAAATAGGTTGTAAACAAAGTAAACAAATAATATATTATTAAATACAATTATTTGATGTATTATTTTATTGATATAACTTATTATCCTCAATTAATGGACTAAGATAAAATAAATCTTAATAGGTAAAAATAGGTAATTTAGCCCTCATGTTATCTGTTATATACCAGGATGATTTTCTGATCGCCATTAATAAGCCTCACGGTTTATTGGTACACCGCTCTTCTATTGCGGCCGATGTGGAAGAATTTGCTTTGCAAATACTGCGCGACCAAATTAACCGGCATGTTTTCCCGGCGCACCGGCTCGACCGTAAAACTGGTGGCGTACTGCTGTTTGCACTCGATAAAACAACCGAGGTTGCCATGCAGCAACAATTTGCCCTAAACCAAGTGCATAAGAGTTATTTGGCTATAGTGCGTGGCCACACACCCGATACCGGCGAAATTGATTACCCTTTACGCAAAGAGAACGGAACACTGCAAAATGCTTTTACCGCCTATAAAACTCTGGGCCACGCCGAACTACCCGTTGCTTTTGGTAAACATGCTACCTCGCGTTATTCGCTGGTACAAGCCAAACCCACCACCGGGCGTATGCACCAGTTACGCAAACATTTCAGCCATATATTTCATCCTATTATCGGCGACCGTACACACGGCTGTAACAAACAAAACAGGCTGTTTACCGAAACCTGGGAAATGAACACCATGCTTTTACATGCCCTAAAGCTGGAGTTTACGCACCCGTTAAGTAAAAAACCAATTGGTATTGAAGCCGCCTTACAGCCGGAGTTTACCCGGATGATAGAACTAATGGGCTGGAACGATGTAAAGCTAAACGCACTGTAATCAAACACTAAAAATTTCGGGGTACTGCAAAGCCGCTTTCAGGATAAAATTCACCGAATCGGTCACCCATATCTTGCCATCTTTCACATGCTGCAATACCTGTGGGGCGGGCATGGTGAGTATTTCTATATTTTCGGTCACGTCCTGCTTTTGTACCGAATTAAATTGGGCATTAAACAAAATATACCCGTAGGTAATTTGACGGGTTTTGGTAGGATTGTTAGCAATTTTACCTAAAGAGATCAGCTGGCTCTCGTCGGCTTTAATAGCGGCTTCTTCTTCCAGCTCATTAAGTGCCGATTGGATGAGTGATTTCCCGTTTTGCCGCATACCACCCGGAAGTTCCAGCAGTATTTCGCCTAAACCATGTTTGTATTGCCTTACCAAAACCACTTCATGTGCTGGTGTAAGTGCCAAAACCATCACTACATCACCCAAGGGTGAAAAAAAGTAGTCATCCACAATTTGCCCGTTGGCTAATTGTACCGTATGCTGCAACAATGGGAACCATGGGCTTGGAGATACATCCTGCTCTTTTAATACTTTCCACTTTTGAATTTGATCGGCCTTCATACGGCTAAAATAACAATGTTAATGTAAAACTTACGGGGGTTATTATTTAATCACTGTTTTACCTACCTTGTTAGTATTCATGTATTAACTATGATGATAACTTCAAATAAACAGAATAGCTGGCCGGTGTTAGATTTTAACAGTTGGAAAGACACTTTAAACACCGTGCATTTATGGACACAGATTGTGGGAAAGATCAGGTTGTTGAATATGCCGTGGCTCAATCATTCGTGGCATGTAACGCTTTATGTGTCGTCGCAGGGCTTAAGCACAGGCAGTATTCCCTATTCAAACGGTATATTTCAAATTGACTTTAACTTTTTACACCAGGAATTAAGGCTGGATACCAGCACAGGCGATAGGCACATTATTAAACTATACCCGCGCACAGTAGCCAGTTTTTATCACGAATTGATGGATTGTTTAACTGCTTGTGGTATTAATGCAGATATTCATGCTGCACCTAATGAGTTGGAAACCGCCATTCCGTTTGCAGAAGATGAAGTACATAAAGCTTACGAGGCCGAAAAGATAAAAGACTTTTGGCAGGCACTTATCAGTATCCATAATGTATTCTTAAAATTTAGGGCGGGGTTTACGGGCAAGTGCAGCCCGGTACACTTTTTTTGGGGCGCTTTTGATTTGGCAGTAACCCGATTTTCTGGAAGAGAAGCACCAGTGCACCAAGGCGGCGCACCTAACATGCCATTACGTGTAATGCAGGAAGCTTATTCGCATGAGGTAAGTTCATGCGGGTTTTGGCCTGGAAGCGAAGAGTTTCCTCAAGCTGCATTTTATTCATATTGTTACCCCGGTACTCCTGATTTTGGCAAGCAACCGGTTAAACCCGCAGAAGCATTTTACAGTGACGAAATGGCTGAGTTTTTTCTTCCTTATGAGAGTGTGCGAGCATCGGCCAATCCCGAAGCGAAGTTACTTTCATTTTTACAAACCACCTACGAGGCCGCAGCTAATACCGCCCATTGGAACCGAAAAGCATTGGAATGCGACCTCACTGATTTTGAAAACAAATAACACCTTGTATAATTATTAAAGGGTTGCAAACCGTTAGTTAGCAACCCTTTAACATATTCAATTATAATAGATATAAAAGTATTTACGCCCTCATAACGCCTATCTTCTCCCCTTTCCAGTCGGGGAATAAAACACGGTCGTTGTTTACTTTTAACTGGCGATCGGCTACCTCGCTAAACACGGCCCTGAAATCGGTGGTAACGGCCAAGTCACGGCCATCTTCCAGGTTCTCTACAGCCAAAGGCTGCATTTTGCCATGCACCAGTCCGCCGTTTACATTATTGCCTAAAATAAAATTGCACGATGCCCGGCCATGGTCGGTACCGCCGGTACCGTTCTGGCGTACGGTGCGGCCAAATTCGGTCATGGTCATTACCGTAACATCATCTTGGTAGGCACTCAAATCGTTCCAAAACGCCATCATACTGTTGCTCAAATCGCCCACGTTACGGGCAAAGATACCGTTATCGGTTCCCTGGTTGTAGTGGGTATCCCATCCGTTCGATTCGGTAAAGGCAACTTCCATACCTACATCCATTTTAATTAACTGCGCTATTTGCTTCAGCGAATTTCCTAAAGCCGAGGTTGGGTAAATAGTGTTGTTGGCAGGTTTATAATTTTTTACATCGGCCTTTTGCAGCATTTTTACGGCATCGAAACTTTCCTTACCGGTATCGTGCAGTAAGCCGGTCGAGGTTTTATCGTAAAGGTCTTCAAAACTTTTGGCGGCCATATTGGCTCCTGCCTGGTTGCCGCGCATTTGTATGGCAAAATCCTGCAAATTACTGATAGCCACTGTTGGGCTATCCCCGTAAAATGAACGGGGCATGGCCGATGTTAAACTTACAGCTGTAAAAGGAGTAGCGGCATCGTGCCCAAGCAAACCGACCGCCCGGTTTAACCAACCGCTGGCTGTACCTTTATTAAACGGCGTACCCGATTCCATGTAATCCTGCGCGTCGAAATGTGAACGGGTGGTATTAGGCGAACCAATACCATGCACTATGCCCAGGCGTTTTTCTCGAAACATAGGTTCAAATGCCTGCATGGAAGGATGTAAGCCGTAGTGGCCGTCCAGGTCTATAAGGGGCTTACCCAACAAACCGCCCTTAGCGGGAGACATAAACAAGTTGGGCCGGGCAGTTTTTAAATACTGATCGGTATAAGGTGTTACGGCCATTAAACCGTCCATAGCGCCGCGCTGAAATATGCATACCAGCACTTTGCGCTTGCCATAAGGCTTAATGAGCTGCTCACCGGCTACGGCCTCGGCCAAAAAGCCTGGAATACCGCCTATAAGGCCTACACCCATTAGGGCTATACCCCCCGATCTTAAAAATCCTCTTCTGGATACCATAACTTAATATTTAATTTTTTTACTAAGCCCTCCCTGTAGGGAAGGATTGAACTTTAACGACGTTGAAACTCGGGGGAACCAATAATAACACCCACCACTTGCGACAGCATACTGTTATTACCGTTTACTGTTTGCATAGCCATATAAGCATTTTTGCCTTTTACTTTTTGTCCTTTTACTTTGGTAGCAGGTTCAGCATCACCCATCATCATGGGGTCGTCGGGCAGCATGGCCGAATTGCCAGTAGCGGGCTTAGCCTGGCTGCTGGCGGCTTCTACCTTATTCATTAATAAGGGGTCGATAAGCATGGGCGTAAGGCGTTTAATGGTTTCATTCAAATCGCGTTCGGGCATAATCAGCCTACTGTAAGTAACCAATGCTGCCTGCGCGCTTTCAGGTTCATGATGATTATTAAGTGCGGCTAAGTCTATTTTTACACCGGGGATACGGCCCGATGCCAGTGCCAGCCCAAAGTTCATGCGGTTAAGCAAGGCTCCGGTATTAATCCAGTATTGTCCCTTATCGGGGAAACCGGTAGGTGCCTGGTAATAATATTTTTTTTCGCCCATTTTATTAACCCAACTATATAATTGATAGGGTTGAGTAATTTGGGCATGTAAACTACGCACAGCATTAATAGCCAGTTCAAAAGGTGATTTGGTTTTCTCGCGAACTGATGCGGCACTCCAAAACTCAGGAGCTGCCACCATAGTTAACAGCACTTCTTTAATATTGCCATCCTTTTCGTTAAAGGTTTTGGTCATTTTATCGAGCAGGGTTTGCGGTGGGTTATCACTCACAAAACGTACGGCAAGTTTGCGGGTTATAAATTTAGCGGTAGATTGATGGTGTGCCAGCATGTTCAGCAGGTCAACACCTTCCTGGTAGCCGCCGTTAGGGCCAAAACGTTTGTTCATTACAGTCTTTTCGCCACTATCGTGCCGGTTAGGGGTAAACAAAAAATCGCCATCGTGTACGTAGCCTTGTTTCTCCATTTTGTCTTTGCCTATACGGTCAATAAGTTTACGCATGCCGCCACCGTAGGTATCATCTCCCATGGGGTACAATGTCCAGCCGGTAAGTACGCGTGCGGCTTGGGTTACATCCTGCTGGGTATAGCCTCCATCAACACCTAAAGTATGCAGTTCCATTACTTCGCGTGCATAATTTTCGTTTAAACCTTGTGCTTTTTTAGCGGGTAGCTTAGGGCGTTTCACGGTACCACCCATCATGGCGGTATCGGCCATCATATTGTTGTTTTGCATGCGCGCCGCTAAACGGCGTTTTACCATAGCATTAACTGGTTTAGCCTGGTTTTGACCCGCATTGCTGCCTACGCTCGAAAAATTATCCAGGTAAATCAGCATAGCGGGTGCTTTGGCGGTAGATAGCAGCAGGTTGCCGAACTTGCCCAATACATTAGGGCGTATTACATCGCGTTCATAGGCGGGTATAAACACAGCGCACTGGTTTTTAGTTATGGATACGTTAAAATGGTTGAACCAGAAATCGGTCATCACCTCCTGTAACTGGTTTTGACTATAGGCGGCACGAAGCACCTTTTGGTTAATGAACTGGCGAAAAAGTTCCTGCTCGGGGGCCATGCCCTTTTGCTGCATATAAGTGAGCAGCACATTGCGGTATCCTTTTTTATCGGTTTTTACCGAATCTTTATTTATCGCGCCATCGCGGATAGCCATTTTGGTTAACTGGCCCGGGCGTGGATATTTAGTAGCCATTTGCGCATTGGTGAGCGTAACGGCATCAAACTTACTAATCAAATTTTGGAGGGAATCATCGGGTTGTTTGGCTTCCAGTTGTTGCTCCACCCATTTTTCGAGGCCAATTTTCATCACTTCATCAACCTGGCCTGGTGTAGCACCATAAGTAAACCGGCTGAGTATATGGGCAGCAGCCTGCCGCTCAGTTAAGCCTGCTAATTTATAGGGGAACCTAACAGTGGCATTGTAGGCGCCTGGCGTGGTGTAAAAAGCCGAAAGCCCCATTATTGCCAGCACAAATGCAGCTGCATAGCATAACTGTATAACTCTACTTTTCATAAGCATTGGTTTATTGAATTGGTTTGACACGCAAAGTGGCCTGTGGTTTAACCACTTACTCAAATTTACATTAAAAATTAATTAACGAGTATATAATATCACTCGTTTATATTGCAAATAGCTGTTTTATATCTTTAAAAGCTTTAAACTCCAGGGCGTTGCCCGATGGATCGAGAAGGAACATAGTGGCCTGCTCGCCGGGCTGACCTGCAAAGCGTATGCCCGGCTCCATTAAAAATTTTACACCGAGGCCATGTAACCTGGCTTTTAAACCGTGCCATAAATCCCAGGTTAACACCACGCCATAATGCGGAACAGGCACATCATGTCCGTCAACTATAGGGGTGTAATAGCCGGTATCAACCCCGGCTGGTTTGGGTTTAAGATGAATAACAAACTGGTGCCCGTAAAGATCGAAGTCGGTCCAATAGTCGGAACTACGCCCTTCGGCACAGCCCAGTACTTCGCGGTAAAACTTTCGGGCTTCCTCCAAATTGTACACCGGTACAGCCACGTGGAAAGGGGTTAATGTATTCATACATTTATATCAGCCAATAGACTTAATTAACTTTTTGCCATAATTTATACAAGGCTGTTCAATAAAGCGGTACGTTAGATATGATAGGGGCACCACAATAACCAGGGTAAGTAAAATGCAACACACGAGTGCAACACCGCTATTGCCGGCGTAGTCATAAATTTTAATATAGGTTTTATTTAATCTCATTACAATTTGCGGGTGATTGAGATATAAGGAATAGCTTAACAAACCAAAAAACACAGTTACTTTGTTAACTATGAGTTTAACAGGAATTTTTGAGAGACCTAAAAACAAAATGGTATAATTAATGGCTGTAAAATATAACCCTGTTCCTGATGGCAGGTAAGGTGCAATAACATAAGGCAATAAAAAAAACAGTATTGCCCCGGTACTAAGCAGTATCAGGTGAATTTTTAGTGAAACATCCTTGTTTTTTATAACATCTACATAAATAAAGTAACAAACCATGCCTAATGCAAAAACAGGTAACTGATGAAAAAAGCTCAGATTTATTTTATAGCTGTCGCTTTGTAATATACCTGCACCAATCAAGTGTTTTATAAACTGGGTGTGCGACCATGCAATGATGAGCGTTAAGGCCAGAAACATAAGAGCGCCCCTGATTGATTTTACATAATGGAAGACCAAAGGAAAAATAAGGTAAAATATCATTTCAATTCCTAATGTCCAGCTTGCAGCAACTAAACCTTCTTGGTGACCAGGTACAAAGTTATAGCCGAACACGGCGTACAGTAATAAAATAAATTTATGAGCAAATAAACCCCTAAACCCCATACTGATATACAGCATTAATAGGAACCAGGCATAATATAATGGCAATATCCTGAAGATACGCCTCATGTAGAACTTTAGGAGATACCTGTTTTCTTTTTGCTGGAACTGCAAAGTATAACACAGCGTAAAAGCACTGATCACAAAAAATAAGGTAACCCCCGATCCCCCGTTCATAACCAATGGCTTTATCCACCCGGGTATGGCAAGCTTGGTTTGAGGTACTAAAACCGCATGAAATATAACTACATACAGTGCTGCCAGCCCTCTCAGGCTATCAATAAAGTCTAATCTTTCCGAAACAGGTTTGTTTGTTATTAAAGATGGTTGTGCAGAGGCTAAGGGTTGGGTCATACTTATGGTAATAAACTTTATAAATATACAACATGTTTAAATAGGGAGCCTGCTTACGGTAGAAATCCTCTGCAATTAATTAATGGTTATTAAAGTTATCGCTTTTCATACTTAACAGGTGCATACGCTGCACTTCATTGGCTTAAATGGGGAATAGTTGCCACACTTATTTGCTGTAAAAAAAAATTTTACCTGTTAATGCACATTGGAATAACCTTTGCCTATTGCCTGTCGTACAACGAAAATATGAACATGAAACACCTTTTTACGTTAGCCCTTATGGCGGGCGTTATTTCATTCTCTGCCTGTAAAAAAGATTCTGCACAAAACCAGGGAGAAACAACCGCCCCTACTGCCGGTAATAAAATTGCACCCGATGGTTTTAACTTCAGCACTACCAAAAACGTAGCCCTTAATGTTACGCTGCGTTCATCAAATAACGATCCTTTAACGGGTGTGGTGGTAAGCGTGTACTTACCAGGCACCGATGAACCTGTATTTAAAGGCATTACCAGTACAGACGGTTTATTGCAAGGCACGGTTACCGTACCAACTTCAATTAATAAATTAATTATAGACCCTGCTTATGTGGGTTTAATACGCAACGCACAGGCGTTAATTACTACCGCAAACAGTATTACCGCTACTATTGGTGGTAAAGATGGTTTCAGTGGCGATATTGTTGCCGAAGAAGTAGCTGTATCAACCCCTGCAGGTACCCTGTCGTATTCAACTAAAGGTACATTTGGTGCTTCGGGCCCTGCTATTGTTTACCCAACCGGTTACAGTGGTTCGTCGAACGCTATTTTAAATACATCGGCCTATCCATTTAAATTAGGAAGACCTGTTTACCTGGAAACTACGCCCGATAATATCGACGCATCGTTGCTTTCATTTGTAAATGCTTCGCTGCCCGAAAGCAAACCCCTCACTACTACCCACCCCGAGTATTTAAATACCAGCACCGTACCTAACCTTAACGTTACGGCAACATCCGATGTTTGGATCACTTTCGTATCGGAAGGCGCGGGCTTTATGAACAGCCTGGCTTATTACACTTATAAAACCGGCGACGCGCCAACCAGCGTATCGGATGTGGCTGATGCTACCCTGATCTTCCCAAATGCTTCGGCCCTGGGCGCGGGAGGCGGTTTAAAATCGGGAGATAAGGTTAATATAGGCCGTTTTAATGCCGGCACCTCCATTGGTTTTGTTTTAATTCAAAACGCGTGGAACGGCAGCGGTGTACTAACCGGTAATACCAAGTTTTACTCCGATCAAAGGTTAAACCCCGAATCTGTAACATCGAAGAAAAAGCATACGATATTGCTGTACGATGATATACATAAACTGTTTTTGTTAGGCTTTGAAGATATTGACAGGGAAGGTAGTTCGGACCAGGACTTTAACGACCTGGTGATTTATGCTTCGGCAAACCCTATTACCGCCATATCCAACAACGGGGTACCTCCTATTGATAAAGGCGGCGACAGCGATGGTGACGGTGTAAAAGATGATCAGGATGCTTTCCCTACCGATGGTACTAAAGCTTATGTAACTTATTACCCATCGCAAACCGGTTATGCCAGCATTGCCTTTGAAGATAACTGGCCTAAAAAAGGTGATTTTGACCTGAACGATTTAGTAGTGAAATACCGTTATACCTTTATTAACAACGCCCAGAACCAGGTGGTAGAAATGAAAGGCGAATATATCCCGTTGGCCTCAGGTGCATCATTTAAGAACGGTTTCGCGGTACAATTACCCGTTAGCGCTTCGGCTGTAAGTTCGGTTACCGGCCAGCAAGCCATCAGCAACTACATTGTTAAAGCAAGCAACGGTGTGGAAGCCGGTCAGGCTAAGGCGGTAATTGTTCCATTTGATAACCATGAGGCTTTGCTCAGAAACCCTGACGGTGCTTTTTTCATTAATACCCTAATGACCAAAGACAAAGTTACCGGCAATACGGCTACCGTTAACGTAACTTTCGCTTCTCCTATACCAGTTGCAAACTTACAGGTAAGCGCGTTCAACCCGTTCCTCATTAGCAACCTGCGCCGCGGTTACGAAATTCACCTGCCGGGTTTTGCCCCAACCGATAAGGCCGATAAAACCCTGTTTGGTACCGATGATGATACTTCGGTAGCAGCCAGCGGTAAATACTACTTATCAAAAGAGAACTACCCTTGGGCTATTAGCTTTACCGGCACTTACAATTACCCCATTGAATTGCAGCCGGTAACCAGCGCTTACCCACGCTTTGCAGAATGGGCTACATCGGGCGGTACCTTGTTCCCGGATTGGTACAGCAGCCTGCTCTCGGGTTTCAGAGATAACTCCAAGATCTACTCGAAGTAATTTCGATTAACTAAACATATTAACTTCAACGGGACTCCTTTTCAGAAAGCCCCGTTTTTTGTTGTATAACAACATTAAACATACTAAAGTATGCCAGCATTGTAGTGCATGTTAGTGATGAGTGTTCACAGCTAAAATATTATCCTTTGCTCAATAAAGTTCAAAAACTTCATTCTTGAACTTTTAAAGCTGCGTTGTTGTTTGATTTGCAAATGACAACTAACTTACACACCCTATTAAACGCTTATCTACAAGGGTGGCCTTGCGGTAATAGAGGGAGGTCTTCGACAAGCTAATACTGATAGCAAAACCTCTTATTCCTCTGCTTTTTTAGTCGCAACCAGTTCGGTTAAACTGCGGGCTGCGTTGGTAAAATCAGACGGGATCATGACGATGGTGGTGGTATTGTTATCGATACCGATTTCGGAAAGCATTTGCATGCGTCTTAGTTCGAGGGCTACCGGGCTGCCTTCCATAATTTTGGCTCCCTGTGTAAGCTTGATGGAAGCTTCTAATTCGGCTTCGGCTTTTACGATACGGGCACGTTTTTCACGGATGGCTTCAGCTTCGCGCGCCATCGCGCGTTGCATGGCTTCAGGTATTTCCACATCCTTCATTTCCACCATTTCAATTTTTATACCCCAGGGCACGGTAGCGGCATCCACTATCTTTTGCAACGTAGCGTTGATCTGCTCCCGTTCGCGCAGCACCTCATCTAACGAGTGCTGACCGATGATGTTACGCAGTGCAGTTACCGAAAACTGGTAAACCGCCTTATTGTAATCGGCCACCTTAATAATGGCATCCTCGGGGTTGGTAATTTTGAACCAAAGCACGGCGTTCACCTTAATGGTCACGCTATCCTTGGTGATGGTTTCCTGCTGCTCCAGGTCTACCGTTTTGGTGCGGATATCCACCAGTTGCTGCTTTTCTATAAACGGAATCAACCAGTACAAACCCGGACCTTTAATGGCCTGAAATCGGCCCAGCCTAAACACCACCGCCCGCTGATACTCCTGCGCAATGCGAAAACCCGACAAAATTACGACGACGATAAAGCCAATTATTGGTAAAATATACATGTGGATGCTATTATTTTAGAGGTATAAGAATGAGCCAATGTACGAAAGTTATCAGCCAATTATTTTATATTATGATATAGGTGAATGCATAGGAGTTGCGCTTAAGATATGGTTTACCACAAGGCAGAATTTTTCGATAACAAGAGGATTAAGTCGCAATAGTCTGAAGACTATCTGCATAGCCGTCCGAAGTTGGAGACATTCGGACAGCGCATTGTATTAACACTACGGACAGCGGGGGCACTTTAATGTACTAAAGGCATGGTAGTACGTGGTAAAAATTGTGCACAACGCATTTTATGTTTTGATCAATGAGTGGTGGATAGTATTGATCGTGTTTTCAATATTCCTGCTTTTTAATTCACATTCAAAAACACTTATAACCTTCCATCCAATCTTTTTTAATTCTTCAATTTTTTTAACATCCCTTTCCCTATTGTTACTTATCTTATTTTGCCAAAATTCAGTGCGAGATTTAGGCATAGAAACACCTCTCCTACATTCTGTATGTCCGTGCCAGAAACAACCATTTACAAATATTACGGTCTTGTACTTTTTTAATACAATGTCAGGCGTGCCGGGCAATCTTTTGTCATGCAATCGAAACCGAAATCCTAATCTATGCAAGACTTTTCTAACACGCAGTTCAGGTTTCGTATTCTTGCCTTTAATGCTGCTCATTATTTCGCTACGGCGAATCGATGAAAAAATATCTGCCATAATTTTCTTGAAAATAGTTTTTAATTGAAAAACTGAATATATTGCCGACACATATTAAATCTAAACAACTAAACCATGTCACAGTTTGTCGACGATAATGGAACAGCTATACCTGATAACAAAGTTACAGCACTACCAACAAAAAGATTTTTCATGTCTATGTTGTCGCGAGACATAGCGCTAAATGATGCAATTATGGATTTGCTCGATAATTGTATAGACGGAATACACCGACAAAATCCCAATCAGGTAGAAAATTCTAAAGAAAAATACAAAGGCTATTTTGGGAAAATCACTTTAGATAAAGACGGTTTTACTCTTACCGACAACTGCGGCGGCATACCTTTAAAAACTGCAAAAGAATATGCCTTTAAAATGGGGCGGTCTGACAAATACAAAGACGATGATGGACTTGAAACTATCGGCATGTATGGTATCGGAATGAAACGTGCCATTTTTAAGATGGGCATGAAGGCTGAAATTTACTCTTATACTAAACAAGATGCATTTAAGGTTACCGTCCCCGAAAATTGGGAGTCATCAGATGACTGGTATTTTGATTTCGAAACGCTTACAAAGAACAGTATTAAAGCAAAATTACCAACGCCGGGAACGACAATTCATGTTACTGCACTAAATGAAAATATAAAAACTCAATTCAGTGATGAGGTAGGATATATTACGGATTTAAGAATTGATCTTGAAAAGCATTATGGCTATATCATAAAACAAGGCTTCCAACTCACAGTTAATGAAACACCTATTAAAGCACTGGATATTAATATTTTAACATCCGAACGTCGTAGTAAGGGGTCTATATCACCTTACTTTTATTCTGACCAAATAGGCGGTGTTAAAGTTGACGTAATTGTAGGATTTTACCGAGGACCTGCAACCAATTCAGAAATGGATCAAGATTTAGAAGGAAATCTACCAAAACGAGAGTCTGAAAAGGCAGGAATTACTGTGCTTTGTAATGACCGCATTGTTTTATATGCTGACAGGACGTTCCTGACTGGATGGGGCGAGTTTGGAATGCCCAAATACCATACACAATTTATATCAATCGCCGGCGTTGCACATTTTAGAGCCAAAAATTCACTCGAATTGCCTGTAACTACCACCAAGCGAGGACTTGACACAAGTTCACCAGTATATGCAGAAGTAAAGAATAGGATTAAAGAGGGTATTAAATATTTTACCGATTTCACTAATAAATGGAAATCAGAAAGTGAAGAAAGAACTGCATTATTTTCAGACCTTAAACCTATAGCTGCTCTTTCATTGGGTCACGGGCAATCTGAGTTAATATCAGCTACAGACAAAAAAAGGAATGATGAGGGAATTTACCAATTACCGGATTTACCAAAGCCGGTTTCGATTGTTAATAACGATATTCGTTCAATTACTTTCAAAAGACACAAAGACCAAATAGCCGCAGTTCGTGATACATTTATTGCAAATCCGAATGTAACTCCCGGCGATGTGGGTGCTTGGTGTTTCGATGAACTTTATAAACAGACTATTTAAAATGGGTGCAGGTGCGACAATTCCTTATCATTTACGCCCCCACAAGGCGATTGAGAGAAATATATTTATTAAAACGCTAAAAATGCTCGAAAGATGGCCAAATATCAACTTGACAGACTATCGTTATGTTGGATTCGGAGCTGCATTTTTGGAGGATTTCAAAATAATGCATTCCGAATTTGGAATCACAAACATGGATAGCATTGAAATGGACAAGTGCGCTTTTACAAGACAAGTTTTTAATAAACCTTATCAATTTGTTGATTTGTTTCCAGTTTCATCCTCTGATTACATCAAAAGCGGTGATTTTAAAAGTGATAAGAATCAAATTATTTGGTTAGACTACGCGGACCGCGGATATGAATATCAGCTACAAGATTTAGAAGCATTGGGTTCGAAAGTTGACGAATTGGACGTGATTAAAATTACTTTCAATTGCCAAAGTGACCGTTTTACGAACTATAATCAAGTATATAATAAATTTACTACAAATGAAACTCTAAAAACATATGCTCCTCCTAATTTGCAAAGGAGTGATTTATCACAAGATTTCGCTTCGGTATTAAGAGTGATGGCAATACGAGCTTTACAAAGAGGCATTTCTAATGGGCGGAAGCAATTGATTTATACTAATATTACAGCTTTCGAATATGCAGATGGTGCCATGATGACTACAATGACTGGGATTATTACTAAAGCAAATGAGTTTGATGATATCTTGGAACTAAGCGGATTGGACAATTTTCCATTTCTAAGCTTGCAAGAAGTTACCACATGGAAAACAAAAAGTTATTCGATTCAGGTACCAGTTATGACGGTTCCCGAAAGAATTGAAGTAGATAAAAAATTAACTGTTTTCGATAGCAAGACAATTGCAAGTGGACTTCAATTTAAATACGGCAGTGAAGAAGACAATGGGGAAAACAATGCGCATCATGAGCATTTAATAGATGGGTATGTTAAATTTTACAGTTACTTGCCTTATTATTCAAGGGTTACAATTTAAGTGTTTCCCTAATTACACTAAGTACTTTTTCAGCGGCAATCGGACATACACTGTTTCCTATTTGCCTAAAGCTATGCCATTTTGTTTCATGAAATTGAAACCAATCTGGAAAACCTTGTAATCTTGCTGCTTCTCTTGGAGTGATAACCCTTGCTTCAGTAGGATGTATCGGCCTAACTGCTTGGAAGCTACCTTTGTTCGATCCAGTGCCTGCTCTCAACGTAGGGCAATATCCGTCCGGTTTGAGTTTGACGGATTTAGAAATCGGGTCTTGTTGCCCTTGCTCTAAATTCGCATACCGCAAAGCTACTTCTTTAGAGTGCTTTGTTCCAAAGCTGCCGGACACTTTATATTGGTTAAGATAGGTTGATATAGCTTGGTCATCACCTATGTTGTCTATTACTCTATTTAACGTTTGTATATAAGCATTATTTTGAGAAACATCTATCTCCCTCCAACTTGATAAATAGTCGTCCCAATTATCTGAAATTTCCACTGGCAACCCTGCTATGGCGGTATTCACAAAATTGGATGTATCTAACTTTGCTCCAATGATTGCATCTTTTATAAGTTCGCTACCCTTTATATCTTTTCGTACACCGATAAAAAATACCCGTGTACGTATAGTAGCTGCACCGTAGTCAGAGGCTTTAATTTTTAGAGGTTCAAGAACATCATAGAAACCTTCGACAATGCTGAATGCTGTTTTTCTAATGTCATCGTATTGCGTATTAAGAATACCGGGCACATTTTCGGCTAAATAAAATGCAGGCATCGTTTCAATAACCAATCTAAAAAAATCAACAAAGAGGTTATTTCTTTCATCTAAAAGATTTCTTTTACCCATGGTACTAAAACCTTGACACGGTGGGCCACCCACTAATCCGGCTAACGAAGATGATTTTAAATGACTTAAACGGAATAGATCTTTACCGGTTAGTTTTGAAACATCCGCGTGGATATGATGTGTTTTTGGAAAGTTTTTAGCGTGAGAGTCGATAATTCTTTTCTCAAATTCAACCGCACCCGCGACTTGAAAGTTTGCTTTAGTTGCCCCTAAGGATAAACCTCCGACCCCGGCGTATAAATCGATAATTTGTGGTTGATTGGGCATTCAAGAAAAATAATGCCAAAGGTAACATTATGATCTGTTTAGAAGTTAACAATCAGAAATTAGTAATTCACATTACTTAGAGATAATAGAATCCGTAAGTAATTGATACGATTCCAATATTCATCTGCGTAAGTAATCTATTCAATATCATCCTACTTTAACACCGGTTGCACATTGGTCAACCCATAAATCCCCTGTATCAGATCATCACTTGGGTTTACTTTGCAGGTTTTGGAGGGCAGGTCTATAAACAGGGTATCTTCGCTGTCTTTAATCATAAAGCGTAATTCGCAGTTCTTTAGCGGGTACTTTTGATTGTTTAGTTCCACCATATCGTGCAGGCTTTGTACCATTTGGTCGTTTAGCGCATGCAGGTGCATACACACCGTTAATGATGAAGTCAGTTTATCCCGCATTTCCGAGAGCAGGTTAATGGCGCTCAGGCGCAAATCCCAGTTATCTTTCTGCCGGTATTTTTCTTCAATACTCCCTTTAATCTGGATGAAATAGCCATCGCCCAGCAGGTTGCGGAACTTGATATAATCGTCGCCAAACAAGGCGAACTCGTAGCTGTCGAAGTAATCCTCTATTACAAATGTACCGAAGGGTTTACCCGTTTTGGTCATTTTGTGCTGTATGTTGGCCATTAAACCACCAATGCTCAGCTCGCCCTGCTTACGCAGGTAGGCAAAGCGTTCCATAGTTTCGGGCGGGGCTTCGCCGTTGCGCATGGCTACCAGCACCTTTAAATCCGATACCTTGTTCTGGCAGTATTTTTCCAGTTCCAGTTTGTAATTATCCAAAGGGTGACCGGTTAAATAGATGCCGATCACATCTTTTTCATACTTAAGCTTCTCTATCAGCGGCCATTCTTCGCATTCGGGCATGGCAGGTTCGGGTATATAAGCCTCCACCGTACCACCAAATAACGACGACTGCGAACTGCTCCTGGTGTTCTGGTAATCGTTACTGTATTTAATTAAACGTTCCACGCCGGTTAGCAAGCCGTTTTCGGTCTTGGCAAAAAAGCAGGCCCGGTTCAAGCCAAAACTATCGAAGCCCCCGCTATAAACCAGGTTTTCGTACGATTTTTTGTTGACGTTACGCACGTTACTACGCTGCGCAAAATCAAATATGGATTTATATGGCCCGTTAAGGTTGCGCTCGTCTATAATACTTTCAATAGCCTTATCGCCCACGCCTTTCACCCCGGTTAGGCCAAAGCGTACATCGCCCGCCTTGTTCACGGCAAAGGCCATGTCCGATTCATTTACATCAGGTCCCAGCACGTTAATACCCATGCGGCGGGTTTCTTCCATAAAGAAAGAGATCTTTTCGATGTTGTTTTGGTTGTTTAATACCGCGGCCATATACTCGGGCGGGTAATGCGCCTTTAAGTAAGCCGTTTGGTAAGCCACAAAGGCGTAACAGGTAGAGTGCGATTTATTGAACGCGTACTGGGCAAAGGCTTTCCAGTCGTTCCAAACCTTGGTCAGCTTATCTTTAGGGTGGCCTTTGGCAGCCGCCCCATCCATAAACTGCGATTCCATTTTGTTGAGGACCTCAATTTGCTTTTTACCCATGGCCTTTCGCAAAACGTCGGCATCGCCTTTACTAAAGCCGGCCAGCTTTTGCGATAAAAGCATCACCTGCTCCTGGTACACAGTAATACCATAAGTTTCGCCCAGGTACTCTTCCATATCGGCCAAATCAAACGATACCGGCTCTAAACCATGCTTACGCTTAATAAAGCTGGGGATGTACTCAATTGGGCCCGGGCGGTACAGGGCGTTCATGGCAATCAAATCCTCAAACCTATCGGGTTTCAGGTCGCGCAGGTACATTTGCATGCCGTCACTTTCAAACTGGAAAGTACCATTGGTATCGCCGCGCTGGTAAAGCTCGTAAGTTTGCTGATCGTCGAGCGGTATGTAATCTATGTCAATATCTACCCCATGATTTTGCTTGATCAGCCGCAGGGCATCCTTAATAATGGTGAGGGTTTTTAAGCCCAAAAAGTCCATCTTAATTACACCTGCATCCTCAATTACCCGGCCGTCGTACTGGGTCACCAACAGGTCCGAGTCCTTAGCCGTAGCCACCGGGACAATATTGGTGAGATCGTCGGGCGCAATGATGATACCCGCCGCGTGTACACCCGTGTTACGTACCGATCCTTCCAGCTTTTCGGCCTCGCGGAGTACAACGCCTTTTAAATCTTTCGATTTGTAGATCTCTTTCAGTTCGGGCACCTGCTCAATGGCTTGTTTAAGGTTGATGCCTAAGGTTTCGGGCACCAGCTTTTTCAGGGCATTTACGTCGGCCAGCGGCATATCCAGTACCCGGCCCACATCCTGAATACTGGTACGCGCAGCCATGGAACCGTAGGTAATAATTTGCGCTACCTGGTTTTTGCCGTATTTATCCACCACGTAGTCGATCACCTTTTGGCGGCCCGCGTCGTCAAAATCCGTATCAATATCGGGCATCGACTTACGGTCGGGGTTCAAAAAACGCTCGAACAGGAGGTTATACTTAATAGGATCGATATTGGTGATGCCCGTACAATAGGCCACTACCGAACCCGCCGCCGAACCACGGCCCGGCCCAATGAACACACCCATGTTACGGCCCTCCTTAATAAAGTCGGCCACAATGAGGAAGTACCCGGCAAAACCCATGGTTTTAATGGTAAACAGCTCAAAGTTGATGCGCTCTTCTACCTCGGGCGTAAAGTCTATATAGCGTTCGCGCGCGCCGGTCATGGTGAGGTGCTTTAAATACTCCCACTGGTTCAACACATCCGACTCGGCACCCTGGTGTATTTTAAATTCGGGCGGGATTGGAAAGTTAGGCAGCATGATGTCGCGTTTCAGCTTCAGCACGTCTACCTTATCTACAATTTCGTTGGTATTATCTAACGATTCGGGGATGTCGTGAAACAGCTTAGCCATTTCGGCCTGTGTTTTAAAATAAAACTGGTCGTTAGGAAAACCGAAGCGGTAACCCTTGCCGCCTTCTTCATCGGTTGCAATGGGCGTGCTTTGCATATCGCCGGTATTTACGCACAGCAAAATATCGTGCGCGTTAGCATCCTGCTGATCCACGTAGTGCGAATCGTTAGAGCAAATGATCTTTACATTATGCTTTTTAGAAAGCTTGATGAGCGCGTTGTTAATAATGGTTTGCTCGGGTATATCATGACGTTGTACTTCTATATAATAGTCTTCACCAAAAATATCCAGCCACCATTTAAACTCGGCCTCGGCCTCGTACTCGGTTTTTTTGAGGATAGCCTGGGGCACCGATGCACCGATACAACAGGTGGTGGCAATCAGTCCTTCATGGTATTGCAAAATCAGTTCCTTATCTATACGGGGCCACTTGCTGTACAAGCCTTCCATATACCCCAGGGAACATAGCTTGATCAGGTTTTTATAGCCTTGGGCATTTTTAGCCAGCAATAACTGGTGGTGCCTAACGTCCCTTTTTTCTTTGGTGAATTGCTTTTTGTGCCGGTCTTCCACCACGTAAAACTCGCAGCCTACAATAGGTTTTACATTGTGCTTGGCAGCCTCGGCCACAAACTTAAATACCCCGAACATGTTACCATGATCGGTTATGGCCAGCGCTTTCATGCCATCGGCGGCTGCTTTTTTATAGAGCTTGGATATATCGGCAGCACCGTCGAGTAAGGAAAATTGAGTATGTACGTGTAAATGAGAAAAATCTGGCATAGCTAATCCGTTTCAATCGCAAAAATACGAAAAAGCCCCCCCAGCCCACTAAATGAGGGGCAATATATTATCAACAAATGACATGCTTATTCATCACATTGCACGGCTTGCTTTTAAACCCTTCATATCACTAATTTCCCATCATTATAGTCAAACTATTTATACATTTATCGGTTTTTACACAAACCAGCCCTTCTATTCTACCCCTGGCTTTAGGGGGATGGGAGGGCTAAGGCATAGTGTTTGTACTACTTGCAATGGTATCAATCTTCACCTTTGAAAAATTAATAAATTGGAAAAATTTGGTCGTATAGCTTTAAAAACCATTCTATGGATAATTGGTAGTGTCATTTTTCTGGTGCTGCTTGTATTCGTTTTGATACAAGTGCCAGCCGTACAAAACTTCGCTAAAACAAAAGCTGTAAATTTCTTAGAAGGAAAAATTGGTACCAAAGTAGAAATTGGCCGCATCTCTTTAGCATTACCTAAAATGCTGGTTTTAGAAGACGTGTACTTTGAAGACCAAAAACGCGATACCCTGATAGCCGGCGATAAACTAAAGGTAGACATCAGCATGATGAAGCTACTAAAAAGCCAGGTGGAAATTAACGAGATCAACCTGCAAGGTATTACCGCCAAAATTAGCCGCGGCCCCGATAGCGCTTTCAACTTCGATTACATTATTAAAGCCTTTGCCGGAGAGCAAAAAAAAGAGGTTAAGCCTGAAGACACTACTTCGACCATGAAGTTTTTGTTGGATAAGATCATCCTCGACAAGATCAACATTGCTTATAAGGATGTGACTACCGGTAACGACGTGAAGTTTTTGTTAGGACACTTTGATACCCGTATAAAAACCTTCGACCTGGATAGCATGCGTTTTGCTATTCCAAAGATCAACCTATCGGATGTGAACGCCCGTATTATTCAAACACCTGCCGGTTCGTCAATAGCTCAAACCAATAAGGTTGATACCGCCACTACCCCGCTCAATTTGAAACTGGAACTGGGTACTATCGATTTCTCGAAGATCAAGATAGATTATCGTACCAATGAAATGAAAACCGTTACCAACCTGGGCAAACTGTTGGTAGAAATGGACAAGATAGACCTGAAGAACCAGCGCGTAGGTATTAAAAGCATTACCTTAAACGATACTAAAGCCGGCTTAACGCTGGCCAAACCACAATCGGTAGTGCAGGCTGTAGTTAAAGGCGCAAAAAAGTTAGACACTTTGGTTACAGCACCAAATAGTACTAAGCCCTGGAGGGCTACCATTGGCAAGATCAGCTTTGCCAATAATGATATTAAGTTTGACAACAATGCTCAAGCCCCATTGCGCCGTGGTATTGATTTTGGGCACATGGATATTAAAAACCTAAGTACCGAAATTGAAAACTTGTCATACAGCCCCGATACCATTACCGGTAAGGTAGAGCAATTTACTTTTACCGATAAAAGCGGTTTTAACTTAAAGCAGTTTCGCACCTCATTTATGTATGGCGCTAAAAGCGCTTACCTGAAAGACTTGTATGTAGAAACGCCGCAAACTGTATTGCAACGCAATGTAGAAGTTACTTATCCATCCATAGAAAGCCTGACCAAAGATATTGGCAAGTTAGGCATTAATGCCAATTTAGATGGTAGCCGTTTAGGCTTAAAAGATGTATTACTCCTGATGCCAACCATGGCCAGTATGGAACCCTTCAAGAGCACACCTAACGCCGTGTTCAAAATTAACGGTAATGTGAGCGGACGCGTGAACGATCTGCGTATTCCTAATTTAGAGATAACTGGTTTATCAAACACACACATTAAAACTTCGGCAGTTTTACGTGGAATGCCCGATGTTAACAAGGCTTACTTTGATGTAAACCTTACTGACTTTACCACCAGCCGCCGCGATATTATGCGCCTGGCCCCACGTGGTACCATCCCTCCTACGGTGAGCATACCTGAATTTATGAGCCTGAGAGGTAAGTTGAAAGGCAGCATGAAGGACTTAACTACCCAAATGAACCTGCGTTCGAGCTATGGCAGTGCCGATGTGGCCGCCAATGTAAAGAACGCTATGGATATGAAGCGCATAGCTTACGATGCCAGGGTTAAACTGAATAACCTGAACGCGGGTGCCTTAGCTAAAATGCCGCAAATGGTTGGCCGTTTAACACTGACAGCAAATGCTAAAGGTATAGGTGCCGATCCAAAACACTTAAATGTGCAGTTTGCCGCCAATGTGATAAGCGCCCAAATAAAGGGATATACCTACCGCAACCTGGTGGCTAAAGGCAGCGCCCGTAACGGCGCTTATGTGGCCAACGCCCGCATGAAGGATCCTAACATTAACTTTAGTTTGGATGCCAAGGCCAACATGAATAAAAAGTATCCGTCGGTTAATGCTACGATGATGATTGATAGCATTAACTTACAAAAGCTAAATTTTGTAAAGGATGATATGCGCTTTCATGGTAAGCTGATAGCCGACCTGCCAACCGCCGATGCTGACTATTTAAACGGCAGCGTATTATTAACCGATATGTTGCTGGTTAATAAAGGCCAGCGTATAGCACTCGATACCGTGAGCATGGTATCTACAGCCAATGCCGATAGCAGTACTTTACGATTGACGACACCGTTTTTAACCGCGCATTTAGGTGGTAAATATAAGCTGACCCAAATAGGTACGGCTTTGCAAGATAACATTAACAAGTACTTTAATACCGCATTAGCTGCCGCACCGGCTACACAAGCAAAAGCGGTAAAATCGATACCATACTCGCCGCAACAGTTTAATTTTGATATGCGCCTGGTAAAAACCAAGCTGTTAGATGAGTTTGCACCCGACCTTAAACAGCTTGACCCGGTGCTGATCAATGGCCGTTTCAATAGCCAAACCGGCGAACTTTTAGTGAATGGCAGCATGCCGAAGATCATTTACGGCACCAACGTAATAGACAACGGTAAGATCAATATTAACACTAATAACAAATCCTTAAACTATGGCATTACGTTCGACCAAATACAAGTAGGTAGCAGCTTAAAACTGTTGTATCCAAGCCTAAGTGGTAACGCCCAAAACGATAAGCTTAATTTAAGCCTACAGATTCGTGACGCGGCAAAAAAAGAACGCTATCGTATAGCCGGGGTATTTAATATATTGCCGGGTGCCTACCAATTTAGCTTTTTGCAAAATGGGTTGCTGTTAGATTATGCCGAATGGGCCGTTAATCCAAATAACTCATTCCAATACGGCAGCAAAGGTATTTTAGCACGCGATTTTGCTTTAACCAATAACAACCAGGTATTAAGTATCAATAGCAATCCGGCGCAGCCTAATGCTCCGCTTACTGTTCAGTTTAACAACTTTCATATAGAAACGCTTACCCGCATGGCGCAGCAGGATTCACTTTTAGTTGGCGGTACCATTAACGGAAACGCGGTGGTAAGTAACCTGCAAACGTCACCGGTTTTTTTGGCAGATATGAACATCGGAGATTTTAACTTTAAAGGCGATACGCTGGGAAATATTGCTGTTAAGGTAAACAACCAAACTGCCAATGCCTACGCGGCCAATGTGAGCATCACCGGAAAGGGTAACCAAGTTACCTTGGGTGGTATGTATTATACCGATACCCCCGAAGGACGAATGGACATGGACCTCAATATTGTTAACCTGAGCATGAAAAGTATTGAAGGCTTTAGCTTCGGCAGCATCCGCAGGGCCACGGGTAATATTACGGGCGGACTAAAAATTACAGGTAATACAGCAGCACCGGTTGTAAGGGGAGATATAAACTTTAATCAGGTAGGTTTTAATGTATCTATGCTCAATTCTTACTTTACCATGCCTAAAGAAAGTATCACCTTTAATAACGAAGGGGTACGCTTTAACGATTTTACCATGATCGACTCTACGGGTAACAAGGCCATTATTTCGGGAGCTGTTTACACTAAAACCTATACCGATTTCCGTTTTGGATTGGATATAAACGCTACTAATTTCCGCGCGGTAAACTCTACCAAGGCCGATAATAAATTATTTTATGGTAAGCTTTACATTGATACCCGTGTTAAGATCCGCGGCGATATGAACAAGCCGGTTGTGGATGCTAATTTAACCGTAGATGATAACACCGACATGACCTTTGTGCTGCCCACCACCGATCCGGGTGTGGAAGATCGTAAAGGCGTGGTCGAATTTATTAGCAAAGACCCTAATATGGATTCCATGTTTGTAGCAAAACAGCTGGATTCATTGCGCAAATCGGAGTTAACTGGTTTAGATGTAAATGCCACCATCGTAGTTCATAAAAATGCCAACTTTAATATTGTGATAGATGAGCGCAACGGCGACGTGGTACATATTAAGGGTGAAGCGCAATTAAATGCAGGTATAGACCCAAGCGGCAAAATTAACCTAACAGGAACTTATACCGTTAACCAGGGTTCGTACCAATTATCATACGGGCCGGTGAGCCGTTTATTTACCTTTAAGCAAGGCAGCACCATTGTATGGAACGGTGATCCTACCAATGCCAACGTTGACCTTACAGCAATTTATGTAGCCAACGTTCCTCCTATCGATCTGGTACAAGATCAATTAGGCGGTACAGACGGATCAAGTACCATATATAAACAAAAGTTACCTTTCAACGTGAACCTGAACATGAAAGACCAGCTTTTAACGCCTAAAATAAGTTTTGATATTATTTTGCCAGACAGTAACTACGCCATTACTCAAAGTGTAATAGATAATGTGAACAACCGTTTAGCTCAAATAAGGCGCGATCCTAACGAGATGAACAAACAGGTATTAGGCGTGTTGGTACTGGGTCACTTTATTGGCGATAATCCTTTAGAAAGCCAGGGCGGTAGCGCTGGTGTAGAAGGTGCCGTACGTAACAGTGTGAGCAGCTTATTATCAAACCAGTTGAATAAATTGGCCGGCGACTTTATTGGTGGGGTAGATCTGAACTTCGACCTGCAATCGGGTCAGGATTATTCGAGTGGTACAGAGCAAAACCGGACGGATTTGAATGTGGGATTATCCAAACGTTTCCTGAACGACCGCCTTACCGTAACAGTGGGCAACAACTTTCAACTGGAAGGTAAACAGCAGCCGGGCCAGCGTTCGAGCACTATAGCGGGTAACGTTTCGGTAAACTATCGCTTAACTAAAGATGGCCGTTATGCCTTGCGCGCATATCGCCGCGACCAGTATATTGTAATACAAGGGCAGGTGATAGAAACCGGTGTTGGCTTCTCTGTTAATGTAGATTACAACCGCTTTAAAGAGATATTTTCTAAAAATAACCGGGAAGAAAAAGCCCTGATACGCCAGCGTAAACGCGAAGACAAAGCCAAAAAAGAAGCGCAGGATGAAAAAGAAAAACAACAGGAACTGCAACAACCTGCTGATGAACCGAAGAAAACTACTACAGACAGCGCGTCTACAATAAACTAAACCGATGACCAAAAATTTAGCCTATTTACTGTTAACCTCAACTTTATTAATTAGTGCCTGTAGTACTACAAAAAATTTACCTGCGGGTCAAAAATTATATACAGGCGCCGAAATAAAATTTACCGATAAGGATATTACCAAAAAAGAACAAAGCTTGTTACAAAGC
The DNA here is from genome assembly GCF_042679325.1 of Mucilaginibacter terrae. Taxonomy (GTDB): domain Bacteria; phylum Bacteroidota; class Bacteroidia; order Sphingobacteriales; family Sphingobacteriaceae; genus Mucilaginibacter; species Mucilaginibacter terrae. The sequence continues at coordinate 292,190 of NZ_JBHTMJ010000003.1, read as the reverse complement.
GACTTGCAAGGACTGTTAAGGCCAAAACCTAATGGCAAAATCGGCCCGTTTCGCGTTAAGCTATGGATCTATGAAAAATTTAAGACCAACAAAACCAAAGGTCTTAAACATTGGTTAATGACCAAAGGCGAGCCACCTGTTTTAATTAGCGCGATAGACCTTGTTCAAAACAGCACTATCTTACAGAACCGTTTACAAAACCGCAGTTATTTTCAGGCGCAGGTAACAGGTGATACCGTAGGTAAAGAAAAGGTGGCAAAAGCGGTCTTCACCGTATCGGCAGGCCCGTCTTACCATTACCGCAACATCATATTCCCAACCGGTACCGATCCGTTAGACACCGCCATAGCGGCAACCGCCTCCGAAACCATTCTAAAAAAAGGAGAGCAGTATAACCTTGACGCTATAAAGGCCGAACGTTTACGTATTGATGCCCGTTTAAAAGAGAAAGGCTTTTATTATTTTGCCCCCGAAAATTTAATTTTCAGCGCGTTTGATACTACCATTGCAGGCCACCAGATAGATGCCTACATGCGTGTAAAAAACGATGTAAATAACAGGGCCCGTAAAGTTTATAGTATCAATAAAATATATGTGTACCCCAATTATTCGTTAAGGGATACCGCGTTAAAGCTTGATTCGGCTTTGCAATACCGCTGGTATAATGTAATAGACCGCCGCCGCCGTACCGTAAAACCGTTTGTATTCAAAAACACCATTTTGCTGCACCCGGGTGAAGTTTATAACCGTACCGATCATAACAATTCGCTGAACCGTTTTGTGGAATTAGGCCCGTTTAAGTTCGTAAAAAACCGCTTTGAGGATGTATCTACCGATTCGGCTAAGCTTAACGTATTTTATTTTTTAACACAATACCCACGCAAATCATTATCATTAGATGCGTTGGTACGTACTACATCGGCTAACTACAATGGTACACAGATTAACATTAACTGGCGCAACCGTAACGCCTTTAAAGGTGCCGAAAACCTCACCGTAACGCTGTTTGGCAGTACCGACGGACAAATATCCGGGCAATTTGGCGCTGGTGGCGCACTATCGCAGGTGGGTATTCAAACTACGCTATCGTGGCCGAGATTTATTAGTCCGTTTAATTTTAAGGCTGACAATGCTTATATACCACGTACTAATTTGTCAGTAGGATATTCTATCATCAACCGTAGCGGGCTGTATAATCTGAGTTCATTTAACGGTTCTTTTGGTTATCAATGGAAGCAAAGCACGCACAAGAGTCATGAGCTTAACTTATTAAACGTTACTATTGTCAAGCCAGCTAATGTAGACACCGCTTATACCAATAATATACTGGTAACCCGTAATCCAACACTGCAACATGTTATCGATCCCCAGTTTACTTTCGGCCCGAGTTACGGTTACACCTATACCAACACTACCGAAACTTACCGTACTAACACCATATATTATAATAGCCGTTTAAGTACATCAGGATTTCTGACAGGTTTACTAACCGGAGCCGATACGTTAGGAGGCAACCCTAAAAAGGTTTTAGGAACAAATTTCAACCAGTACATTAAACTGGAAAATGAAATACGATATTACCATAAGTTAGGTGCAAAAAGCACTGTTGCGGCGCGTTTAATTGCCAGTGCAGGGCTACCTTTCGGTAACTCTACGATATTACCTTACAGTCAGCAATTTTTTATTGGAGGCGCAAATAGTTTAAGAGGATTTAGAGCCCGCTCTATTGGTCCAGGTTCGGTTGATCCTTCACAATATATTACCCCGAACACGGGTTTCATTGCTGACCAGTCTGGCGATATAAAACTCGAAGCCAGCATCGAATACCGTCCTCACCTATTCAGCATAGTTTATGGTGCTTTGTTTGCAGATGCAGGTAATGTATGGAATGCTAAGCCCCATCAGGCAGGTGGTACATTTGGTGGTAAGTTTTTAAGCCAGATAGCTGCTGACGTTGGCTTTGGTTTACGTTTTGATGCCAGTGTCCTGGTGCTCCGCACTGATCTTGGCTTCCCGGTGTTAAAACCTTTTACGCAAAGCAATAGTTTTGTAAACTACGATAAAATGGTGTTTAACCTGGCTATAGGTTATCCTTTTTAGGTGCACATAGCAACACTAAACACAGTTGTTATCTCGAACGGTAGTGAGAGATCTTGTTCAATGCAAAGTAAGCAACTTACTTAGTCTAACAAGATTTCTCGTTATCATTCGAAATGACAGGCTTTATTTAAGTATTGGCATACTCTGACCTTTCCATACCTTTACCCCTGCTATGAAAATTAATATTCCGCTACATATAATTGATATGCAGGGCGATGGTTACCATTTACTGGTGGAGGTAAAAATTGGCCGAACACGCTATAAAGTAGTGTTAGATACCGGTGCCTCTAAAACGGTGTTCGACCAAATGATGCTTACCAAAGCCAGTAATGATATTGTTATAGAGTCCACCGACAGATTATCAGCCGGGTTAGGCACCTTAACTATGGCTTCTTATACCGCCACTCTGCCTGTTTTTAAAATCGGTCGCCTTAGTTTGCTTAACTTTGAAGTAGCGGTATTAGACTTATCAACCATTAACCAGGCCTATGCGCAGCTTAACCACCCCCAAGTATTAGGTGTATTAGGCGGCGATATATTAATGCAGAATAATGCGGTTATTGATTATGGGAAAAGAAAGCTTAAGTTAGAAACAAGAGATAAGAACCAAGAGACAAGATAGAAGCCTACTGTAAACTTTAGCGGTACACTTACAGACCCCATCTTATTTCTTGTCTCTTGCTTCTTGTCTCTTGCTTCTTATCTCTTGTTTCTTTCCTCTACAGGCTATTCGTAAAATCTATTTTAATTTTCGACTGAAAATTACCGATTACTTTAAAGATTTCTTTCAAGGTTACCCGCTCTATTTTGGTGAGATTGGATAAGTCGATATAATTGTCGGGTTCCTTTTTATCGTGTATAATTTGGGTTGCCTGATTTTTCAGGCGCATGCTCATTAAAAAATAATAAGACTGGTATAACTCGTTATATGCCGTTTCTGTAAATACGTCTATCTTGCGCAGAGCCTTCATCCGTTCGCCGGTATTTACTTCAAACACCCGGTTTTTAAGTGCATAAACCCGTACCAGGTCTACTATAGGCGTCATTGCTTTTTTAATATCGAACACTTCCCGGCTGTTTTTGGTAAACGTACGGATATTATTAAAAAATGTTAACGGCGGTTCGTATTGCAAGGCATTGATAGTCATGTTGTAAAACAGCTTATCCATTGGCTTCTGCAGTTCCTCGTTCAGGAAAACTTTAAGCTCATCCATAATAGTGGCATCGCCATAAACAAAGCGGCAATCAAAAAAGGTAGAAAAATGGATCACCGTTTCGGGTAACGATTCGGCCATCCAGCTCACATAGTTGCGTTTCCAGTGCGATAAAGAGTGCGTCCATTTAGGGTTTTGTGCCATAAAGCCACCTGTGCAATAAGCGATACCTATACTATTTAACCTGCCCGAAACCTGTGTAGCAAATTCCAGGAAGTACTCACGCACTTCTTCGCGGTGTTCGTTGGCTTTGTCTTCATAAATAATGGCGTTATCCTGGTCGGTTTTAAAGGTCTGCTCCTTACGGCCTTCGCTGCCTAAAACCATGAACACAAATTTGGCTGGCGGTGTCCCTACCTGTTCAATTACCCCTTCAATCACCTTTTGGGCAATAGTATCGGCAATGGTGGTTACCACTTGGTTGGCAATTTGCGCGTTTACACCCCGCTCCAATAGTTGATTCACAAAGTGCGGAACCGAGTCCCACTTGCGCTTCAATTCGTCATCAGACAAAGCCGATTTAACCGACTGGATAAACACCAGCGGCGATTGCGCCTGCTCGCTCAATAATTTATTACGGCTTAAAAAGCCAATGAACTCGCCCTGCTTTTCTACCAGTAAATACCTGGTTTTGGTACTGAACATCATTAATAGAGCCTCATACACATAAGCCTCTACATTGATACTTACAATGGGGTTATCCATTACAGTATTCACATTATCTGCAGCATTTTTTTGCCGGGCAATTACCTTGTCGCGCAGGGTAATATCGGTAACGTATCCAAAAATGCGCTGTTGTTCATCCGTTACAAACAGGCAGCTCACCTTATGTGCAGCCATTTGGCGCGCGGCTTCGTAAATAGGTGTACTGCCATGGCATTGCACAATAGGCCGGTATTCAATACTCTCTACCTTGCGCGAATACAGTTGGTCTGCTTCGAGGTAGTTTTCTTCCAATGCGGCGGGGCGTTTAAAAAAATGCACAAACTCCTCGTTTTGCATACGTTTACCAAATTCGGTAGTGAAATACAAAAAGAAGTCTTCATATTCTTTACACAACAACCTGAAATGACGACGGTGCAAAAAGTAAATAACGGTACCTTTTTTGGCTATTACCGTGCGCAGCGATTGACGCCTGTTTAGCAACACCGATACCCCGCCGTAACAAAAGCCGGGTTCGTGATGTTCAGTTAAACGTTTATTTTGTACACTATCGTAAAAAAAAGATTCGTATTCGCCTTCTACAATAATATCTACCCCTTTTAACTTGCTTACTTCCTGCTGGTAAATGATCTTGTCTTTATGGTACGTTACCTCTTCCAGTTGCCCGGCCACAACCTGCAGCACCTCAACAGGCAACAGGCTGAATGGATTTATACTTTGCAGATATTTTACACGCTCATTCATAAATGGTATGTTAAAAATATGAGGAGTATGAAAATAGGCAACGGCACAAACAATTCAAAAAATTTAACGGGTGATGTTTTTAAATTCTTGATACCTGCATTTTTCTGCTGTTTCGCTATCACTTTTTCACTGATCTCGCCACGTTTCATCAATTCAAAAAAGCACTGCCCGGCAGCCTCGGCATCGGTAAGGGCATTGTGCTGATTTAGCAGGGGTTTATAAAACAGAAAAGCGTACAGATCGCCCAGTAAAAGGCTTTTGGGCATGGGCGTCCAGATGAGTTGCGTGGTAGCTAACATGGTACAAAATACAGGCAGGTTAAGCAAGGGGTTATCGATACTTGCGCGATAAAAATCGGCACCCAAAATATGGTAATCCAACTGAATAAAATGCCCTATAACCATGGGCTGGTACTGGTTGAGGTCATCGGCTAAAAGCTGCATGATCTGTTTACGAGGCTTGCCATTTACCGCCAGTATCCCAGGATTGATACCATGAATTTCCATGGCTTTGGGCGTTATCACAAAATCCGTGTTCAGGATGAAATGATCTTCCCGCTTTACTTCCCTGCCATCGCGTGTATAAATCAACCAGCTTACCTGTACTGCCGACGGCCAGTTGCCCTCTACCGAATAGGGCTGATGCCAGTTAACCGGTAAGCCCGAAGCTTCGGTATCAATAAAGAGCAGGTAATCGTTCACAGTGTTAGCAGTATTACTTATTGGCAAACTTCTTAAAGCCTGTAATTGGTTAATACGGCTACAGTTTATGGTGCAAAATACTAATTTGAAACAACTATGTATGCTATTAAGTTCTTAATAAACTTATAAAAATATTTGTTAAACTTGATTACTATGAAGTTTGTAATAGATATTGAGAAAAGTAAAGTGTCAACTCTAATTTCGTTATTGAATGACCTTCCCTATGTTAAAACAAAGCCTTTAACTTCCTATAAAGCCAAAGTTTTAGAAGATGTTAAAGAAGCTGTTGATGAACTTAATTTAGTAATATCAGGCAAATTAAATGCCCGTAATGCAAACGAATTACTAAATGAGTTATAACGTCAAGTTTCTTCCCAAATTTGAGAAAGAACTAAAACGCCTGGCTAAAAAATATCCGTCGATTAAAACTGACTTTGCTTTACATCTACAATTACTAAAAGAGAATCCTACTCAAGGCACTTGGATTGGTAAAAAACTCTTGGCTATACAGCCTGATGAAATTAACTGTATTAATCAGAAGCATCATGATCATGAAAGTACTAAGTATGGCGCTTACTGCATTTAATGTGCATAAGTGTTTAGAATTAACGTTTGAAAAGCCATTAAAACATACAGGGATAATAAAACTGGCTTTTACAACAAAGAAAGTGATTTTAACAGAACGTTTTTTCCCTTTATAAATTAGATATAGATGATGTATGGATATTAATATCAGCGGCAACAAACCAATAAAAGCCGGGAAAACCGCACGTATGAGGAACTCAGTTTTGCCTATAGATAAGTAGGTTATTAAAGCATATGCTACAATAGTAATAAAAATAACAGGAAACTTAAACAGAGATAATAGGCCAGAATAATATTTACTGGTTAAATTCCATATTAGCATACCTGCCCTTTGCCTTTCTGTAGCCCTTAGTGATTTAAAACTCATAAAGCTTTCATTAAGGGTTTGCAAAGCAAGGATTTCGAACGGCAAATCACTTTCTTCATGATGCTCTAAAGCCGTTATTATGTGGTCGTACACTTCTTCAAACGTCTCCTGATATTTTACTTTACGCCAAATCAAGTTTCTTACAAACGCTTTTTCCTCATCAGTTACCTTCATAACGCTACCTTTAATTTGCTTTCCATACGGTAGAGCCTGATAAAACTTAACCCGAAAACGAGATAGAACATAACTAAGGCAGTTATCAATAACAGGTGCAAGGTGTCGGGTGCTTTTAAACGTAGACGATCGGTGATTAAATGAGGATTGATAGCATTGTAGAGTATTACGCCATAAATACCTATCAGGTTAAACATGTTGTTTTTAATGGAAGGCTTTCCTGCTTTTCCATAAGCGTTATGGAGCATACGAAAACCAACTATCAGCGTAGGTGCCAGCATAATGCAAATGGCAATTAATAATACAACACTCAACAACTTAGTGCTGGCCAAATTATAAACAGCAACCGCGGTAATGGCCGTATAAATACTTAAAGGAAACTTAAAAAACGCTGTTGCAAAATATAATTGCTTTTTGGAGATTTGATCATGAATGATTTTTGCCCGCTTTTTTTCCATTACAGGTAATTGAGATAAGCCACCAAAATCGGCATCGAGTATGGCGCGCACCTTATCTGCAAAGGCCATATTCAAACTATCATGTTGCACTTCCAGTGCAGTTATCACATGATCGTAAACTTCGCTATAGGTTTCCTGGTATTTGGTATAATCAGTTAAAATTAGCTTTAGTTCTTCCTGCTGTTCTGCTGTAATGATCATGAGGTGTGCGGTTTAAGGTTTAATAAGGATTGCAATTGTTGAATAAAATCCTGAGCTTCCTGTAACTTGGTGACGACTTGTTGCCCTCCCTGCTCGGTTAGGCGGTAATATTTACGTACCCGGTTATCCACAATTTCGTTAAAAGTTTCCAGCAAACCTTCAGCCTCCAATTTGTGCAGAGCCGGGTATAACGCACCTTCGGTCAGTTTCATTTCACCAGCGGTTAGCTCTTTTACTTTTTGGGTAATTTCATAACCGTACATCTGCTCGTTATCCTCCAGTAACTTGAGGATAATAGTTTGCAAGGTTCCTTTTAATAATGGACTTGTGCTCATGGAAGCAAATTTATAATAATTTTATATACATAAGAAAACTATGTATATAATTTTTTAAAAATAAAAGCCCCGATTGCTCAGGGCTTAGTATATCATTTATACAAATATCGCTTCTTGCCTCGCAAAAATGCAAAATCAGACAGCAATCAATGTCACTTACGCATCAATACGCGCGTACTTAGCGTTCTTCTCAATAAACTCACGGCGCGGGGCAACTTCATCACCCATTAGCATGCTGAACGTATGGTCGCAGTCGGCAGCACTTTCAATAGTGGCCTGGCGCAGGGTACGGGTAGCCGGGTTCATGGTAGTGTCCCAAAGCTGTACATCGTTCATTTCACCCAAACCTTTGTAACGCTGCACGTGTACGCTGTCTTCTTTACCGGCACCTTTAATACGGTTTACAGCGGCAACACGTTGCTCGTCTGTCCAGCAATATTCAAACTCCTTACCCTTTTTAACCAGGTAAAGCGGCGGCGATGCAATATACACATAACCGTTTTCCACCAATGCACGCATATAACGGTAAAAGAAAGTAAGGATCAGCGTGGTAATGTGTGAACCATCCACATCCGCATCCGTCATAATCACAATTTTATGGTAACGCAGCTTGGTAATGTTCAGCGCCTTATCATCTTCAGGAGTACCTATGCTCACGCCCAGGGCGGTAAACATATTCTTGATCTCCTCGTTTTCGTAAATTTTATGCTCCATGGCTTTTTCCACGTTCAGGATTTTACCCCTCAATGGCAAAATGGCTTGAAACTCACGTGCACGACCTTGTTTAGCCGTACCACCTGCCGAATCGCCCTCTACCAGGTAAAGTTCACAAACCTTAGGATCGCTGTTGGCACAATCGGCCAGTTTACCCGGCAAGCCCGAACCGCTCATGACGCTTTTACGCTGAACCATTTCGCGGGCTTTACGGGCAGCCGCACGGGCGGTAGCCGCTAAAATCACCTTATTAACGATCAATCTCGCCTCTTTGGGATTTTCTTCCAGGTACATGCTCAAAATTTCGCCTACCGCAACGTTAACGGCGCCACTCACCTCACTGTTACCCAGCTTGGTTTTAGTTTGACCTTCAAACTGCGGCTCGGCCACTTTAACCGATATAATAGCGGTTAAGCCTTCCCGGAAGTCATCACCCGTAATATCGATCTTAACATTCTTCAGCAAACCCGATTTATCGGCGTAAGCCTTTAAAGTACGGGTTAAGCCCATCCTAAAACCGGCTACGTGTGTACCGCCTTCAACAGTATTAATATTGTTTACGTAAGAGTGTACGTTTTCGGTATAGGTATCGTTATACTGCAAAGCCAGTTCAACCGGGATACCTTGCTTATTACCCTCTACATAAATAGGCTCGGGAATAATGGGTGTACGGGTTGCATCTAAAAATTTAACAAACTCCTTTAAACCACCTTCCGAATAAAATTGCTCGGTCAGAAAAGAGCCGTCTTCTTCAGGATAACGCTCATCACACAAGGAAAGCTTAATACCTTTATTTAAGAAAGCCAGCTCGCGTAAACGACCTGCCAGGGTTTCGTACTTGTACTCGGTAGTAGTAGTAAAAATCTCGGCATCGGGCGTAAAAATAATGGTTGTGCCGGTAGTGTCGGCCTCACCAATCACCTTTACATCGTATTGCGGCTTACCTTGCACGTACTCCTGGGAAAAGATCTTGCCTTCGCGGCGTACAATAGCCTGTAAGTGAATGGATAAAGCGTTAACGCAACTTACACCCACACCGTGCAAACCGCCCGATACCTTGTAGGTATCCTTGTCGAATTTACCACCGGCGTGCAGCACGGTCATTACCACCTCTAATGCCGAGCGTTTTTCTTTAGTATGCATGGCCGTAGGTATCCCACGGCCGTTATCCTGCACTTCAATTGAATTGTCGGGTTTGATGAAAACCTTTATATCATCGCAATGACCGGCAAGCGCCTCGTCAATGGAGTTATCAACCACCTCATAAACCAGGTGGTGCAAGCCTTTAACACCCGTATCACCAATATACATGGAAGGTCTTTTGCGTACTGCTTCCAGTCCTTCCAAAACCTGAATATTATCTGCTGAATAATTTGATCTGTCCTGAATTTCTTCGCTCATGTTTAAGTTTAAAAATAACTAACAAATGTACGCATAATTAAGCATATAGCCAGTGGTGTTGATAACTTGACGGGTCATTAACCAGTCAGGAAAAACATTAGGATAGTGGTAACGAAATTATATATTTGTGAAATTTTTTAATTGATTAAGATGAAAACCCCGGCTTCGATGATATCGAAAATTACTTTAGGCTTATTGCTGGCAGGAAGCTTAGCCGCCTGCAACCAAAACAAATCCGCAGATAAGGCAGCTCCGGCTACAACTACTGCAGCAACCACCGTTAATGGCGTTAAAGCCGAAGAAATTGTATTTGTAAATTCGGACTCGTTACTAACCAAGTATGATTACTTTAAAGACATGAGTTCGCGCCTGGAGAAAAAAGGCAAACAGGCACAGGCCGACCTGGTAAGTAAAGGCCAGGCTTTTCAGCGCGAGGTGGCCGAATACCAGAAAGCCGCTGCTACCATGCCTGCCGACCAGCGCCAAACTACCGAACAACGTTTGCAACGCAAGCAACAAGAGTTACAGGCCTACCAGCAAAACGCAGGTGCCCAGGTACAAAATGAGCAGGCCGGAGAGCAAGCTAAGCTTTACGAAAAAGTGGCCGAGTTTTTAAAAGTATATGCTAAAGATAAAGGCTACAAAATGGTAATGACCTACCAAAAAGGTAACAGCGGTATTTTATACGGCGATGCCAGTTTGGATATTACCAGCGATGTGGTTAAAAAATTGAACGAAGCTTACGCTAAGGACAAGAAGTAATAATAAAGAGTCAAGAATAGAGAGTCAAGATTCAAGACTAAAATAATTTGTCATCTCGAACGATAGTGAGAGATCTTGTTTGAACGGACTACAGCTTACCTGTCACCCAAAACAAGATTTCTCGTTATCACTCGAAATGACATTTTTTGTTTATGATAAAAATCAAGCCCTCCCTCCTGGGGAGGGTTGGGAGGGGCTTCTTTTATGGAAAACGATTATAAATTTATGCGCATGGCCATTGCGCTGTCTGAAAAAAATGTGGCCGAGGGTCTGGGCGGTCCGTTTGGTGCCGTTATAGTAAAAGGAGACCAGGTAATTGCCGCCAGTGCAAATACAGTAGTACCTACCAATGACCCTACTGCGCACGCGGAAGTGTCGGCCATACGCCTGGCCTGCCAGCAATTGAACACCTATAGTTTGGAAGGCTGTGTAATATACACCAGTTGCGAACCCTGCCCCATGTGCTTTGGTGCCATTTACTGGGCCCGGTTAGATAAGATCTATTACGCCAATACCAAAGCCGATGCCGCCGCAATAGGGTTCGACGATCATTTTATTTATGACGAGTTAGACCTCCCAATTGACGAACGCAAGCTACCGGTAGTGGAGCTGCTGCGCGACGAAGCACTGGGAGCTTTCAGGGCCTGGGGAGCGCACGAAAGAAAGACGCATTATTAAGAAAGAAACAAGATATAAGAAACAAGAGCCAAGATTTGGATAGATGCCTATCTTGGCTCTTGTTTCTTATATTTACTTTTTGCCTTCCGAATGTCCCAGGCTTTTTTCCGGCGCTACCACATCGCGTACCAGTTGCTTTAACTCTTTGATTTCCGGGAAACGGCCCGCTTGTTTTCGGTTGAAGATCTCCTGACCATCCACATATATAATGTAACTGCCGCTTATCTCACTCGGTTGCAGCAATACGCCATGTAGTTCATCGGTAAAAGTAGTTAATAACTCCTGCGCCATGTAAGCCGCACGCAGCATCCAGCCACATTTAGGGCAATACTCTATGCTGATGGTGGGCTTCATAAGGTATCTTTCCCTGCACTTTCATCTTCTGCTCCCCCTTCAGGGGGCTGGGGGGCTGTAAAAAAACCGCCCTGCAAATCATCAATTTCACGTCGGTCGCGCTTGGTAGGTCGGCCCGCACCACGGTCGCGGCTTAGCACCGGCGCATGAAACATGCTTTTGTAAGCCGTAGTTTGCTCCAGCGGGGTAATATCTTCGTAAAACATTACAGCGGTTTTAGCATCGGTACGGCTTTCCAATAGGCCGGTTACTTTAAGTACTTTTCGTTCCAGTCCTTTCGATACATTGTACACCTCGCCTACTTTCACTTCGTGCGATGGTTTGATATTGGTACCGTTCAGCTTTACACGCCCGGCCTTACAGGCATCAGATGCCAGCGTACGTGTTTTAAACAGGCGTATGGACCATAGGTATTTATCTATTCGGAGTTTTTCTTTTTCAGGCATTTATAGTTATATTATTAAGCCGACGCTTTTTGTGGCTTATTTCTAAATTTTATAAAAAGTATTTCTGCAATAAATCCATAAATCACACAGTCAATGACAACAGCTGCAATATAAAACCAACTCATGGATATACCCAATTTTTCAAGAAAGAGTAATCCGGGCAAGGCTATGATCTTAAAGATTAATACAATAGTTGCAACGATAATACGGATGAAAAAATTATTACTGTCACCACTTTCTACATTTGCAAAAGCTACGAAATAGCCTAAGAATGCAATGAATAATAGTATTGATATAGTAAATGCTAATCTTGAATACTTAATCTTATTAAGCATAGTTTTAATCTTTGGGAATACGACTTTTAATCAATGACCAAATTATATCTCCTAAAAAAAGTATCTGGGCAATAATAAAACCTCCGGTTGCTATAAGCAGTAACCTACCACTTTCAATGAATGAAGATGAAGTGCCGTAAGAATAATAAGTAAGTGGATTATAAATCAGCCAAAATGAAATAGCAAATATCAAGGTTAATGTATAATGCAACAGACCTATTGCAAGATTCAGGGGTCTCAATAGCTTAGTAAATAGGAAGTATATTAATGCAATTAATATAAAGAAAGCACTTGTTAAATACATTAAATGGGATCCAGCAACTACAAAGTAAGTGTCATGCATATTGATGTCAACTTCTTTTGCCAGATTAAAAAAACCTATTATCAGCAGGCACAAACCGCTAAGCAAAAACAGATATTCGGCTTTCAAAAATTTCATTTATTCACTTGTAAGTTTAATCGTTATGCTTATGTAACTATCCTTTGCCAAATCTGCTTAAAATTCCCTTTATTTGCGAAAAGTTTATACATGGCTGCTACATTAAAAAAAATGATCGAGGATGCCTGGGAAGACCGGGGCTTGCTTAACATGAACGAATATATCAATGCGGTTGAAACCGTTATTGAGCGCCTGGACAAGGGCGAAATTCGCGTTGCGGAACTGATTTCCAACCGCTGGCACGTAAACGACTGGATTAAAAAAGCGGTGATCCTGTACTTCCCTATCCGCCAGATGGAAGAAGTAAGAGTTGGTCCGTTTGTGTTTCATGATAAAATGAAACTCAAAACCGATTATAAAAAAACAGGCGTACGTGTTGTTCCTCATGCTATTGCCCGTTATGGCGCTTATTTAGCTAAAGGGGTAATCATGATGCCATCGTACGTAAACATCGGCGCCTATGTAGATGAAGGCACCATGGTTGATACCTGGGCCACGGTAGGCTCTTGTGCGCAAATTGGTAAACATTGCCACTTAAGTGGTGGTGTAGGTATTGGCGGCGTGTTAGAACCCGTACAAGCTGCACCGGTTATTATTGAAGATAATTGCTTTATTGGTTCACGCGCTATTGTGGTAGAAGGTGTATATGTAGAAAGCGAGGCCGTATTGGGTGCCAACGTGGTACTAACGGCATCAACAAAAATAATTGATATAACCGGCCCAGAGCCCGTTGAATACAAAGGCCGCGTACCTGCCCGCTCGGTAGTTATACCTGGTTCGTACACCAAAAAGTTCCCGGCCGGCGAATACCAGGTACCCTGCGCCCTCATCATTGGCAAACGTAAAGCTTCAACCGATAAAAAGACCTCCTTAAACGATGCATTGCGGGAGAATAATGTAGCGGTGTAGGGTGTTGGTTAGTTATTAGGTTATTAGGTTATTAGGTTATTAGGTTGAACTCATTTGAGGATTTGGAGGTTTGGAAACATGCGAGGCTTTTTAGAAATGCAATACATGAAACCGCCTCCAAATTCCCAAAAGAAGAAACATACAGGTTAACCGATCAAATTATCCGCGCTTCACGCTCAATTACTGCTAATATTGCCGAGGGGCTTGGGCGTTTCCACCATCAGGAAAATATTCAGTTTTGCCGGATGGCTCGTGGCTCCCTAATTGAGATACTAGATCATTTAATTTGTGCGAATGATTGCGGCTATGTTACCAATGAACAACTCCAAGTTTATAGAAATAAGTACGATAATTGCTTAAAGTTATTAAACGGCTATATTGCTTACCTGAAAAAGGCTAAACAAGCCCAACAACAACCTAATAACTCAATAACCCAATAACTAACCTCCCAAATGATCATCGGGTACGATGCCAAACGAGCTTTTTTAAACAACACCGGCCTGGGTAATTATAGCCGGTGGTTAATTAAGGCTATGGCAACGTTTTATCCGGCTGAGCACTACAGGCTGTACACGCCAAAAACTAAGGATAATCAGCACTTAATTTTATTAAGCAAACTTTCCCATACCCAAACCATTACGCCATATAGTAAAATGTTATTATCGTGGTGGCGTACCAAGGGTATGGTTAAAAATTTGCAAAAGGATGGCGTGGAACTTTACCACGGCCTGAGCCACGAACTGCCTTTGGGCATTAAGCAAAGCGGTGTTAAAAGCGTACTCACCGTACACGACCTTATTTTTATGCGCTACCCGCAATATTACGGGTGGATTAACCGCATGATTTATACCACCAAGCTTAAATACGCCTGTAAAGCTGCCGATAAAATTATAGCCATTAGCCAGAAAACCAAAGATGACCTGGTGGAACTATTGCAGGTTGATTCCCATAAAATTGAAGTAATTTATCAAGGTTGCGACAAAGCATTTACGCTCTACCAAAGCGATGCACAGCGGGCATCCATCAAAAAAAAATATAAGCTGCCTAAACGTTTTTTACTAAGTGTTGGCACTATCGAAGAACGTAAGAACCTGTTATTGCTGGTTAAATCTTTATTGTACACCAAGAGCAGCATCCCTTTATTTATAATTGGAAAGCCTGCCAAATATTTGGAGCAGGTAAAGGAGTTTATTATCGCTAATAAATTAACCGACCGCATTACTTTTTTGCACAATGTCAGTTTTGTTGAATTAGCCTCCTTTTACCAATTAGCCACTATTTTTGTGTATCCATCGCGCTATGAGGGTTTCGGTATCCCGGTATTGGAGGCCTTAAACTCAGGAGTGCCGGTCATTGCGGCCACGGGCTCGTGCCTGGAAGAAGCAGGAGGGCCTGATAGTCTTTATGTGAACCCAAATGACGAACAAGATCTGGCTAAGAAAATCAACAAGATATGGAACACCCCTGCATTGAGGCAACAAATGATTGATAAAGGCTTTGAGTATGCCCATAATTTTGATGATGAAAAACTGGCTGCGCAACTCATGCAGCTTTACCAAAATACGTTAAACCATGCTTAAAGACGAGGTAAAAAAAGCTTTCGATATTGTACAACAAGGCGGTATTATCCTGTACCCTACCGATACTATATGGGGCATAGGGTGCGATGCCACTAATACAGAGGCTGTTAAAAAGATCTTCGCCCTTAAACAACGCGCCGAAGAAAAAAGCATGATTATTTTGCTGGATACCGAAAACAAGTTGGAAGGCTATGTACGCGATGTACCTGTCATAGCTTACGATCTCATCGAGTTTACCGAAAATCCTTTAACACTGGTAATGCCTGGTGCCAAAAATATATCGCCGGCATTAATCGCTGCCGATGGGAGCATTGGTGTACGGGTGAGCAAACATCCGTTTTGCCAGCAGCTAATACAACGTTTACGTAAGCCATTAGTATCAACATCGGCCAATATTAGCGGGCAACCATCGCCACAAAACTTTTCGCAAATAGCGGTTGAAATAACTAACGGGGTAGATTATGTGGTAGATATGGATCAGCACGACCTAACAGTTAAAAAACCCTCTACCATTATGCGTATTGACCCGAGCGGACTTTTCGAGTTTATAAGAAGATAATATTTGCTTGATAAAACTTTTAAACTGAACTTCAAAAAAACCGGTTCTTTGTATTGTAATATTTTTAAACAGTACAATGTCTTGAAAAAAGGGCGCAAAAGTGTGTCTTATAACATTTAATCAATATAAATGGGGTTACATTGTAAAGCATGTTAATAAAAATTTAAATTTTTTATTAAATCATCTCCTATGCTATTACTCACAGTTAATTAACTATTGTTTACAGCCATCATTATCTTTATAATATATAATATTACTAAATAATTATATTGTGTGATAGATTTTATAAAACATCATATCATAGCACATCCCCAATGTAAATTATTAAGATATGTTAAGAAGATCTTTTATAAATTTGGCTTACATATTGCAAACAGTTATGTAATTGTGGTAAAAAATGTTATTGAGTTTTAAGCCACCACAGTATTTTTTAGACAGATACGATGTATTACATAAAGCATTTATGAGCAGAATATTAGCAGTAGACGATGATAAAGACATATTGGAGGTACTTCAAATTATTTTAGAAGAATCAGGCTACCAGGTAAACACACTTTCCGACGGGCATCAGTTATTTGATTCGATATATAAACAACAGCCAGATCTTATTTTAATGGATATTATGCTGAACGGTCTTGATGGTCGTGACCTTTGCAAAAACGTAAAGCTTAACATTAATACCAACGGAATTCCGGTTATCATGATTTCGGCAAGCCATAACCTGTCCGACGTGTTAAAACAAGAATGTGCTCCCGATGATTTTTTAGCTAAACCATTTGATATTGACATTCTTCTTAGTAAAATTCAACGTCAGTTAGCCGCATAATTGCACAGCTATTAATATTTATGGCTAACTCCTATTAAATTATTTGTTTGAGGGTAAAGGGTTTGTTCTATAAAATTTACCCACATATACCATCTAATAGTTACTTTCGTTAAAATTTATGCAATCCGGGTTTGTTAAAACCTGTTACGGGTTGCATTTTTGCATTTGCTATTGTTAACCGCCCTCTATGATTAAACTAAAACTTATTGTTGCGTGTGCATTATTGTTAGGCACTGCCTCTGTTTATGCCCAGCAAAATGCTTCTTTCAATATATACAATACTTACCATACAGCTACCAACCTGCTTAAAAGCGGGAAATATGTGGCCGCTGCCGAACAGTTCAGGCTAATTGAGCAATCGGGCTTAAAGGCTGCCAATCAGCCGCAATTTGAAACCGGGTTTTCGCTCATTAAAGAAAACGCGCAATACTACGAGGCATTATGTGCACTGGAACTTAACAATGACGATGCGCTGGGCATGTTTCAGCATTTTATTAAAGAGCACCCCGAAAACCCATTATCTAAGCTGGCTTATTTTCAAATAGGCAAATCCTATTCCAAGCAGCAAAAATATGGCGATGCCTTATTGTGGTTCAACAAACTAAACGCCAACGAGCTTAACGGAAAAGAGTACACCGAATACAAATTCCGTAAGGGTTATGCCTATTTTGAAACAGGAGACTACCCGTATGCTAAAGACCTTTTTGGTGAAGTGAAAGATAAAAATTCGCCCTTTAGTGAGGATGCTACCTATTACTATGCCTATATTTCCTATTTAAATAAAGAATACCCGGTAGCGCTGCAAAACTTCGAGAAGTTAAAGAATTCGAAAAAATACGAAAACAGTTATCCCTATTATATTTCGGCTGTGTACTTTTTAGATAAACGGTATGATGATGTGATAAGTTATGCCGTTCCAATTTTAAATGTAACCAAACAGCAGCACGAAACCGAAATGCTGCGCATTGTAGGAGCATCTTACTTTGCTAAAGCCGATTATGCAAATGCCGTATCCTACTATAGCCGTTTCCAGGACCGCGACCTGGACAAAACCCAAAACACACAGGATAGCTATCAAATTGGCTATGCCTATTATAAAACGGGCAATGATGCCAGAGCCATTACCGAATTGGAAAAACTGGTTGGAAAAAATGATGTGTACAGCCAAAACGGCAACTATACTTTAGGTACCATTTTTTTAAAGCTTAACAATAAACAATCGGCCCGCAACGCTTTCCAAATAGCATCCCGACTTGATTTTGACAAGCAATTACAGGAAGACGCCTTGTTTGAATACGCCAAGCTATCCTACGAACTGGATTTTAATAACCAGGCCCTGGAAGCATCGCGCCAGTACCTGCGCACTTACCCGCGCTCCAAACGCCTGGATGAGGTAAAAACTTTATTAGGCGAAGCCTTACTCAACTCAAAAAACTATAAAGAGGCCGTTGAAACATTGGAGCCCATCATCGCAACTTCGCCTAACGCGGCAGAGGCCTATCAAAAGGTAACTTACTACCGCGGACTGGAGTTTTATAACGAGCGTGCTTTTGAAAATGCTATAGGCATTTTCCTGCGTTCGCTGCAACGCCCGCGCGATGAAAAAATAGTGGCCTTAACCACCTATTGGCTGGCAGAATCTATGTACGAGGTTCGTAAATACGGCGAATCGGTGGAGCAGTTTGAAGAGTTTTTGGCCAACCCGGAGGCTAAAGCATCGGGCGTGTATAATTATGCGAACTACGGCCTGGGCTACGCGGCCTTTGGCGATGAACAATATAAAAAAGCAGCTACTTACTTTGAGCGCTTTTTAGATGGGCAACCCACCGATAAAAATACCATTAATGATGCCCTTGCCCGCTTAGCCGACAGTTACTTTGTGCTGAAAAATTATAACTCGGCACTAAATTATTACGATAAGCTAATAACAAGCGGTAGTAAAAGCCAGGACTACGCCTTGTTTCAGCGCGGAATGATCCAGGGTCTGCAATCATCGCCCGATGCCAAGATCAGCACGCTGAACAATGTACTGAGCCGCTACCCGAATTCGGATTTTGCAGATGATGCAGCATTTGAGATCGCTTACACTTATTTCCTTAAAAATGAAAACGAGCGAGCCAAGGCCGACCTGCAAGCCATGACACAGAAATACCCTAACAGTAGCTATATGCCACGTGCGTTGGTTACTATGGGTTTAATAGACTACAATAATAACCAGGATGATCTGGCCGTAGAGTCGTTTAAAAAGGTAGTGCAAACCTACCCTGCTTCGGATGAAGCCAAGCAGGCCTTGAAACAAATTGAAAAGATCTACACCGATAAAGGCGACGCGCAAACCTTTATTAGCTACGCCACTACTACTCCAATTGGCAATTACAGTGCTGCCGAGCAGGAAAGCATTATGGCTACCGCTGCCAACAACCTATACTTAAAAGGAGATTGGGCGGGTACTGTAGCTGCGGTTAGCGCTTATTATGATAAGGCCAAGCGTCCAATTTACGACAAGCAAATGCGTTTCATCAGGGCGCAAAGTTTGGTGAACCTCAACCGTGCTACCGAGGCTATTGCCGATTATAATGTGATCCTGAATGACTGGACCAGTGCTTACACCGAAAAATCGCTCATTAGCATGTCCAAATTATATATGAACCAAAAGCGTTATAACGAAGCCGTGGTGTTCTTAAAACGTTTAGAAACCAATTCGGAATATAAAGCCGATTACAACTTCGCCATTAACAACCTGTTGCTTTGCTATGCCGAAATGGAAATGGCTGATGATGCCTTACATTATGTACAACTGGTACGCGAGAACGAAAAATCGGCCGAGGAAGATAAGTTTAAAACCGGGTTATATGCCGGCAAAGCCTACCTGCAAAAAGGCGATACCACTGCGGCCATCAAAGAACTTAACTATACGGTAAACAACACTAAAACCATAGCTGCGGCAGAAGCTAAGTACCATATTGCCAAAATTGAATATGAGAAAGGCAATTACAAGGCATCGCAAAAAACATGTTTCGATATTATAAACAAACTGGCTAATTATGATTATTGGGTAACTAAAACCTTTATTTTGCTGGCCGATAATTATGTGGCACTTAAAGATCCGTTTCAGGCCAAAGCCACTTTACAAAGTGTGATTGAAGGCTATAAAGGTGATGATGATATTTTGCCCGAAGCAAAAGCAAAATTGCAAAAACTAAACGATGCCAGCCCGGCACCGGCAACAAGCACCGAACCTAAAAAGGATAATTAAGCAACACCAAACCCATAGTTATGATAACCAGATTTATTTATATATTACTCCTAACAACCCTGGCGTTTGGTGTAGCGCCTGCCCGGGCACAAACCAGGCAGCCAGCCCAAAAACCGGTCATAAAACCATCTACAAATAAAACCACTGTTAAAACTAGCGTAACTAAACCGGTTGTTAAAAATACGGCCAAAGCCGCTGCTGCAAAATCATCGGCTAAAAAATTGGGTGAAGCAGCAGCTAAAGTAAAACAGGATACTACCAAAAAAGGTGGCCAGGCTAATACCGCCCCCAATAATGGCAGCCTATCCGAAGAAATTGTGGTGACCACCATTTACAAACCTGTACTGGCCGATGCTGTAAAGATCCGTCGTAACCCTAATTTGGATGATACACAGCCTTACAAAGCACCGGTTACCTATACCACTTTAGATAAGCGGGTAGAACAAAATACCAGTATCCGCCAGTTAGATGCCATGAAAATGCCTCTGGAACGCGACTCCATACTGGCTAACAACTTTGTACGTGCAGGTTTCGGAAGCTTACGTACGTTATTTGGCGAGGCTTACATTAATAACGGTGCCGATGAAGCCCTTCAGGTTGGCGCATTTGCCAAACACCTGAGCCAGCAGGGCTCCGATCTGGCCAAGCAAAATGAAAGCCGTACCGAGGCGGGCATATTCGGCAAAACTATAGGCGAACGTAATACGCTTACCGGCCGCGTAAACTATACCCGCCGTAACAATTATTTTTATGGCTACGATAATGCTTTGGTCACTGCGCCAATTGATCCGGCCAAACAATATTTTAATACCCTGAGTGCCGAAGGCGAACTGGCCCGCAACTTTCAGGATACCACCCGGGTACTTACCTATGCGTTGAAAGCAAACGGCTACCTGTTTAGCAACGCTTACAGTGCAAAAGAGAATAACGTGATCGTATCGGGCTATTTAAACCAAACCATTAACCAGTTTTATGCTGGCTTAGGAGCCTCGTTAGATGTGGCATCGCAAAAAGATGTGGCATACTCGCTAAACAACAGTTTTTTACGCTTAAACCCTTACTTAAAGTTTCAGGGCGATAATTATAAGATCGATGCAGGCGTAAACATGGTTAAAGAGTTTGGTTTTTCAAGTCGCTTTTTCATATTTCCGGCAGTTAAGCTGGAATATCAGGTAGTGCCCGAGTATGTCCGCTTGTTTGCCGAAGCTAAGGGAGATGTAAACCGCACTTCGCTGCGCAGTTTGTCTGAAATCAATCCATTTTTGAACCAAAACATCAACATTAAAAATTCGGTAGATAAACTGGATGTAGCCGTAGGTTTAAAGGGCCGCTTATTTGCCGGCCTCGGCTTTAAAGCGTCGGTATTCCGCAATAGCGTTTCCGATCTGCCTTTGTTCCTGAGTGCCATACAACCTATGGTGGCTAACCCCGCTATACCAACCGGAAATAACCGTTTTAACGTTGTTTATGATAATGGCAAGGCCCGGGTAACCGGTTTTAACGGCGAACTGGACTACAAGGCATCAGATAATTTGAACATTTTTGGCCGTGCCGAGTTCAGGGACTATAAATTAGCTACCCAAACTGAGGCCTGGAACTTGCCTAAATTTAAATTAACGGCCGGTACAGCCATCCATATTAGTAACAAGGTTGATATTAACGGCTCATTGTTATTCCGTGGTGCTGTAAAAGATGTTAATAGTGCCGGTCAGGTAGTTAGCCTGAAAGCATTTGCCGATTTAAACGGGGGCATAAACTACAAAGCCACCAAACAAATTTCGGTTTTTGTACAGGCTAACAACATCCTTAACCAAAATTATCAAACCTACCAGTATTACCGCAACTACAGTTTTAATATATTTGGCGGTGCGGGCTTCAGTTTTTAATTATATTTGCCGCTCTGTCAATTTAAATTTCGGTCACAAAAATGGATCTATCAGTTTACATCAGTGAGCTACTTAACGAACACGGCACTATAAGCATTCCACAAATTGGTGTGTTTAAGCAAGTTCGCATGAGGGGACACTATAATGCTGATGAAGGCAAGCTGTATCCTCCTTACTATCAAACAGATTTTGAGTTTAAACCGGTTGATGACGATTCACTGTTGCACTATATTACCCAAAAAAGCAAGGTTTCACCCAATTCAGCTAAGTATTTTTTAGACCGCTACTTACACAATATACTTCAGCAGGCCGAAATTGGAGAGGTTTTGTTAGGTAGAATTGGCTGGATCTCGAAAGAAGGAGAGCTACTACAGTTTAGGCCTGCACCTGCCGTTACAGCTAATACTGCTGCGTTTGGCTTTGCTCCTGTTAGTATTAATGCCGAACCAGAACCCGAAAAAAAATTACCCGAAACGGTAGCCGAAACAGCCTTTGTTTCACCAACCGAACCTGTTTCACTACCAGTATATTCGGTTGAAAAAACCAATGTGCCCACCATAACTTCTGCAACCGGCACAACAGGAAGTTCATCCACCCTTTTAAGGCAACAAAGCAGTTTTAATACCCCAACATCAACTCCTAATACACCGGCACCAACTTTTGATATACCCCTTATAACCAACCAAGCCGAACCAAAGCATCCTTTTTATGCCAGGCCTTGGTTTTTTGCATTGGTAGCAGCTGTGGTAGTAACGGCATTGATCATTATTTTTTACCCGAATCCCGAGGGTAAAAGTACCAAAGAAGCTATTGCATTGGCACCAGCGCCAAGTATGGATTCGGTTGTGCTCAAAAAATCGCCTGGTTCTACCATTGTTCAACCAAATACGGTTACTAAAACCTTGCCGGCCGAAACTGTTATTGCCTTACCCAATAAACCTTTGCCGGCCTCAACCGAGTTTGCACCCGAGGTAGAAACACCGCCACAACCCGCTAAACCTGTACTGGTAAATACCAATAACTACCGTTTTGCGTTAATGAGTGGCGCGTTTAGCACCGAAAAAGCGGCCGAAAGAGTGGTTAGGCGTTACAAATCAATTAAGGTGGAAGCCGCCATTATTAAAAATATTAGCCGGAGCAAATACTTTAAAGTTACTTTAGGTTTCTTTAAAACATTTGCCGAAGGAAAGGCCGCCAAAATAAAGCTTATTAAAGATAAGCACTTGCGTGAGCACGACCTGTATGTAGAAACTTTAAAAAGAAAGAAAAAATGATGCTATTCATGCTGTTACAGGATACAGCTCAAAATGTTACCGATACTGTTAACCAAGCCATACAGCCCGTTACTACTGCCGCCGCCCCCGTGGTTGACGATCTGCGCTTCGGCGACCTGCTCATTAAAGGCGGATGGGTGATGATACCTATTGCCATATTAGCGGTGTTAGGATTGGTTATATTTTTTGAGCGTTTTTTTACTATCCGTAAGGCCGCCAAAGACGAATCGGACTTAATGGCTCAGATCCGCAGTAATATTACCTCGGGTAAATTAGATTCGGCCATAGCGGTGGCGCGTAATAGTAATTCACCCTTGGGCCGTATGCTGCAAAAAGGTTTGCTGCGTATTGGCCGCCCTATAAAAGATATTGAAGGTGCTATAGAAAACATAGGCAAAATTGAGGTGTCGAAACTGGAAAAGAATATCGGCATATTAGGTATTGTAGCCGGTATTGCCCCCATGTTTGGTTTCCTGGGTACCATTGCCGGTGTAATTAAGATTTTTTACGATATATCGAAAACTGATAACATCAGCATGGGTGTTATTTCGGGCGGTTTATACGTTAAAATGGTTACTTCGGCAGCCGGATTGTTTGTAGGTATTGTAGCTTACGTTTGTTACCATGTTTTGCAAATGATGGTGGACAAGGTGATCCTTAAACTGGAAACCGATGCTATTGAGTTTATTGACCTGTTAGAAGAACCCAGCCGATAATGAACCTGAGAAAAAAACATAACCGCGCATCTGCCGAAGTACATACCTCGGCCATGAATGATATTATGTTCTTTTTATTGCTGTTCTTTCTGATAGCTTCAACCGTTACCAATCCTAACGTAATAAAGCTGATGCTACCTAAATCGGCATCGGGCCAGGCGGTATCTAAAAAAACCATTACCGTATCGGTAACGCAGGATCTGCGGTATTATGTAGAAAAGAAAGAGGTTACGGTTGATGCTTTGCAAGCTACCCTTAACAGCTACAAGTCGTTGGCAACCGATCTGACGATTGTGCTGCATGTAGACCGCACCGTTGCCATACAGGATGTGGTGCAGGTAATGGATATTGCCCAAAAACTGAATATTAAACTGGTACTGGCCACCGAGCCCAAGTAATACATGATGGATTACCGCCGGCAAGACAATAATTACCCCAAAGCATTTTTAGCAACCGCTATTATTATGGCTTTGCTGATCGGTTTAAGTTATTTCATTGTTTTTCAGCATCCGGCTAAAGAAGAGGATGGTACCGGCGGTATCTTAGTTAACTATGGTACCGTTGACGAAGGGATGGGTGATGATTACATGAGCACCGAAGAACCATCGGTAGCCGAAAACGCCAATCAATCCAAACCCGATAAAGTTACACCTACCCCACCTACGGAAGAAGTTACGCCCACCGAAAACAGCAGTAAAGCTGTAGTTACGCAAACCAACGAAGATGCGCCCGAGATCAGCAATGATAAAAAGCCATCGCAAACGGTAGCTACCCAGCAAAAGCCCACTAAAGAACCACCCAAGGAAGTTATCAATCAAAATGCCTTGTATAAAGGCAAAACCAATAACGGCACCGGCGAGGGTGATGGAACAGGTAACAAGCCCGGTAACCAGGGAAAGCCTACAGGTAGTACCCTAACTAATGATTATACGGGTACTGGTTCGGGCAACGGCGGTAATCTAAACATGACTCAACGAAGCTTTATAAGTAAGCCTTCAGTAAGTGACAATAGTGGACGTGTAGGCAAAGTTGTTGTGGATATTAAAGTAGACAAGCAAGGCAATGTGATTTCTGCAAGAGCCGGTGGAAGAGGCACTAATTTATTTGATTCCAGCATTTTTAGTAAGTGCGAAGCTGCAGTTAAAAATGTGAGATTAAATGCTTCAGAATCTGCACCAGATACCCAAGAAGGTACGGTGATATTTGTGTTTAAGGTACAATAGTTGGTTGCCGGTTTTCTGTTGCCTGTTGTTAGAATTTCCCTTTTAAGTTTATAGTTTTACAACTTTAATTTATGTCATTGCGAGCGATAGCGTGGCAACCGCAAGCATACTTGTCTAAACAGAATTATTATGTTGTTAATTTTTAATAGTACTAATGAGCTCCCTAAGGTCGGTTGTACACGTCGCAATCACTCCTCGCAATAACATAGTTTTTAGCTTACAATCCATACGCCGCTTATGGCTATGAACCATTAACATGAACTACTCTCAAACCCTCAATTACCTTTACACCCAGCTCCCCATGTTTACCCGGGTGGGCGCGTCGGCTTTTAAAAAGGATTTGACCAATACTATTGAACTTTGTGAAAGGCTGGATAATCCGCAGCATAAATTCAAGAGCATTCATGTGGGAGGTACTAATGGTAAAGGTTCAACTTCGCACATGCTGGCGGCAGTGCTGCAAACAGCAGGTTATAAAACCGGCTTATATACTTCGCCGCATTTAAAAGATTTCAGGGAGCGCATCCGTATTAACGGAGAAATGATCAGCGAGCAGGAGGTAGTAGATTTTGTAGCCATTCATCAACCCGATTTTGAAGAAATTCAGCCTTCCTTTTTTGAGATGACCGTAGCACTGGCTTTTGATGCTTTTGCCCGGCACCAGGTAGATATTGCCATCATAGAAGTCGGTTTAGGGGGCCGCCTGGATTCTACCAATATTATCACACCTCTCCTATCTATCATCACCAACATAGGCTGGGACCACATGAACATGCTGGGCAATACCCTGCCTGAGATTGCTACCGAAAAAGCGGGCATTATAAAACTTGATATTCCGGTAATTATTGGCGAATACCAGGACGAGGTTGCAAGCGTTTTCACAACCAAAGCAACAACTGAAAATTCGGAGTTATTATTTGCATCTGATCAATGGGTGATAAAAGTAGAAACAAGAGACAAGAAACAAGAGACAAGAGGTGATAGCGAAGACGTTACAAAATGCAGTGAAATGCTAACAGTATCGCTGCAAAAAACCACTCACCATTCACCATTCACCACTCACTATCTCCAGCTCGATCTTACAGGCAACTATCAATTAAAGAATGTTAAAACGGTACTTTCTGCTGTAGATGAACTGCGTAAACAGGGATTTACCATTACTAATGAACAGGTAACCAATGCACTTGCACAAGTTAAAACACTAACCGGTTTGGCTGGTCGCTGGCAAACGCTAAGTACCCACCCGCTCACCATTTGCGATACCGGCCACAACCCCGATGGCATACAGGAAGTATTAAAAAATATAGCAGCCGTACCGCATCAGCAGCTCCATTTTGTAATAGGGATGGTGAACGACAAGGACATTACCAAAGTACTGCAAATGCTTCCTCAAAACGCCACTTATTATTTTTGCAAACCCGATATTCCCCGCGGATTGGAAGCTTCTATATTACAGGAACAAGCCATGGCTTTAAACCTGCATGGCCAAACCTATTCATCGGTAATAAACGCATTAAAAGCAGCACAAAGCAAAGCCGGGGACAATGATTTGGTATTTGCAGGTGGCAGCACCTTTGTAGTGGCCGAAATAGTTTAATATATTTACTGCTGTTGGTTCATGTGGGATGGCTCAAGGTTCATTGCAGGAACATACAGAGCGATTTAAATTTAATAGTACAACTTGCAATCCGGCCATGATCAATGAACCAATAACTAACAACTAATAATTCAATAACCAACTTATGACCTACTTGCCTTCGGCCAACCGTTACGAAACCATGCCTTACCGCCGCTGTGGCAATAGCGGTATATTATTGCCTGCCCTTTCATTGGGCTTATGGCATAATTTCGGCGGTGTGGATGTGTTTGAAAATTACCGCAAGATCCTTCACCTCGCCTTCGACAGCGGAATTACCCATTTCGATCTGGCAAACAACTACGGTCCGCCTTATGGCTCTGCCGAAGAAAATTTCGGGTATCTGCTCAAAAAAGATTTCAGCAGCCATCGGGATGAACTGATCATTTCGAGCAAGGCAGGCTACGATATGTGGCCTGGCCCTTACGGTAACTGGGGTTCTAAAAAGTACCTGGTAGCCAGTTTAGATCAAAGCTTGAAACGCATGGGGCTGGATTACGTGGATATTTTTTATCATCACCGGCCCGATCCTCATACACCTTTGGAAGAAACCATGCGAACTTTAGACCTGATTGTTCGCCAGGGTAAAGCTTTGTATGTAGGTATATCCAACTATAAAGCCGATGAGGCCAAAAAAGCTATTGCCCTATTAAAAGATCTGGGTACGCCTTGCCTCATCCACCAACCTAAATACTCTATGTTTGAGCGTTGGGTAGAAGGTGGCTTATTAGATGTACTGGAACAGGAAGGCGTGGGCTGCATCCCATTTTCGCCGTTGGCGCAGGGCATGCTAACTAACAAATACCTGCATGGCATCCCCGATGATTCGAGAGCGGCCAAATCAAGTGGGCACCTGCAAACTAATGCTATTACCGATGACATGCTCAATCAAATCAGGCAACTGAACGATGTGGCTATAAAACGCGAGCAAACTTTAGCACAAATGGCATTGGCCTGGTTAATGAAAGATGCACGGGTAACATCGGTACTCATAGGAGCCAGCAAGCCCGAGCAATTAGCCGATTCGTTAAAATGCCTGCAAAACACCAGCTTTACAACCGAAGAAATTAGCCAGATAGAAACCATTTTACAAAACAAACCCTAATGCAAACCATTAACTGGGGAATTATAGGCTGCGGCGATGTCACCGAAAAAAAGAGCGGACCGGCATTTAACAAAGTGCCCGGAAGTAAACTGGTTGCCGTAATGCGACGCGACGCCGGTAAAGCTGCCGATTATGCCCGCCGCCACCAGGTTAACCAATGGTATAGTGATGCTAATGAGTTGATTAATGCCGCCGAAGTTAATGCTATATATGTGGCTACCCCTCCCTCATCGCACCTGGAATATGCTATAGCTGCCCTGCAAAAAGGCTACCCGGTTTACGTGGAAAAGCCGGTGACTTTGAACGCTGCCGAAGCACAGCAACTGGCTGATGCGGTAAAGCAATACAACGGCAAATTAACAGTGGCTCATTACCGCCGCCGTTTGCCTATGTTTTTAAAGGTAAAAGAGTTATTGGAGCAACAGGCCATTGGTGATGTGCGCACGGTTCAAATGCGCTTATGGCAAAGCCGCAAACCCGCATTGGTAACCAACGGCTCGCCAAACTGGCGTACCCGGCCCGAATTATCGGGTGGTGGGTATTTTCATGACCTATCGCCTCATCAGTTAGATCTGATGTTGTACTTTTTTGGCGACCCGGTACACTACCAGGGCTTCGGGCTTAACCAATCGCATGCTACCGGGGCCGACGATCATGTAACGGGGTCTGTATTGTTTGAAAACAATGTGGTGCTTAATGGTTCGTGGTGCTTTAACGTAGCCGATACGGAGAATACAGACAGTTGTGAGATCATTGGCAGTAAAGGCAAAATCAGCTTTGCTGTTTTTGGAAATACAGTTACCTTGAAGAATGAGCAAGGTTTTCAAACTTTTAACTTTGAACAGCCCGAAAATATACAATACCCCATGATTACCAGCGTTGTAGCTTATATTAACGGTGAACAGGCAAATCCCTGCTCCATTGAAGAAGCCGTAACGCTCATGAAAATCATTGATGCATTTGCCGGTAAACCTCAATAAATAAATGTACTTTTATCTATCAATTGAAAATAAAAATCATGAAACAACTATTCAAATTAAGCCTGATCACAGGCCTTATTTTTACTGCTTTTACGGCTTCGGCACAAACCCCTAAAAAACCGCGCCCAAGCCCGGCCGATACGGTTAAAGCCACTACTAAAAGCGGTGTAGCTATCGAAATAGCCTATAGCCAACCATCGGTTAAAGGCCGTACCATTGGTACCGATATTGCCACTTATGGTAAAATATGGCGTACCGGCGCAAATGAAGCTACTACTATTGAGCTAAGTAAAGATGCTAAAGTGGAAGGTAAAACTTTAGCAGCAGGTAAATATGCGATATATACCATCCCCGGTGAGCAAGAGTGGGTGGTTATATTTAATAAAGGCATTAAAAACTGGGGTACCGTTTACAAAGAAGATGAAGACGTTTTACGCGTAACCGTAAAACCCGGAAAATCAAAAGAATTGGTTGAACAACTTAAATTTATGATAGAACCTACTGGCAAAGCTGGCTTTGCCTGGGGCGATAAGATGGTTATGTTTGCGGTAAAATAGTTTATAAACTATAAGTAAACAAAAGGCTTGGGCATATTTGCTCAAGCCTTTTGTTATTTACAGCTTAGCCTTATTTTTGAAGACCGTTTCCTGCAGTTACTATTTTAGTTATAAAATAATCGTATCTGTTTCAGTAGTAGTGAGGCCTTGTATATCTATTTAACGATCTCCATTCTCCTACCCTCGCTATGCGCATTAAACTCGGGCGCGTACATGCTTTGTACCGTGCTTATGCCGGTAGAAAAGTTACCCGGCTGGGCTACCCTTAAACGGTATTCAAATACGTAATTACCCTTATTTAGCGTGCTGATAAAGAAGTTAGTGGCTACATCTTTAGTCACCTGGTAATAGCTCAAGCCATCCTGGTATTTAAAGGACGATAGTACATCAACCGGTTCGGTACCGGCGGGGCGCATATCTTTCAGGTGAATGTATTCGTAAGTACGGCCAGCTTTAAGGTACACTACCACCTTTAGCACATCACCAGTTTTGGGCTGATGCTTGGCATCCACCGCGGTAAGCACCGCTCCTGCGGCATCCTGTTTCTCTATAAAGTATTTACGCTCTAAAACAATATCGGTTAATGATGGCGTGATCTTATCGAGCTGCTCGGTATATTGCCAGTGCAGCGCTCCCCAGCTAATAGTTTTGCCACTATTTATCACCTGCACCTTGCCTAAAGCGGGTTTAATTTGCTCATCAACCCAATTGGTTTTGAGGTAGCCGGTACCAGCCTCCGCTTTTACATCCGGCTTTAGTTCGGTTAGTAATTTACCGTCCAACCTGATCTCTGATTTAGCAGTTCCTGTAAGCAAACTATCGCCACGCATTAATAACGCGTAACAGGCGGCGGCAGTGGCTTTAGTGGTACGCCAGTTGGTAGTTTGTTTATTGCGCAACAGCCATACCTTCATTTCCTCAACAGCTTGGGGTTGGTTGCCCGCTTCGGTAAACAGCTCTATCATTAAAGCCTGCGTTTCTACCGGCGATTGGTACCAGTACCAGCCCAAGTGGTTCTTAGCCCAATACATGCCCATATCATCATTTTGCTGAGCGGTTTCCATCAACGAACGGATAATGGCTTTGGCAACTTCCACCTTGCCGTTGCGGTGTAAGGTAAGGGCTATCAATGCCTGCTCATAAATATCTTGCGATATCCATTGTTTGGCAGCCCTGTCAAAATACAACGACTGCGCCTTTTTTAGCTCATTGCTCAACTTAACATCGGTAAAATAGCTTCGGGCATACCAGGCATGAATTTCATATATACCCAGACTATGGATTTTGTATGCTTTTGAAAGTTGGTTAAGGGCATCGCTCTTCAACAATTCGGCATCCAAATATTGCAGAGCGTTGTTACGGATACTGCCCAGCTTTTCATTAGTCGCGTTAACCGTTTTCGACCGGTACAACTGACCTATACCGGCTATAATATGCTGCGTAATAAACCGGTCGGCCTCAGTGCCGCCAAACCACGGGAAACCACCGTTAGGGAGCTGCTTTCTTTGTAATTTGTCCAGCGTTTGGTCTTGCTCGTAGCCTAACTTATTCAGGTCGTATAATAACGCTATCCGTTTCTTTTGTTCGGCCTCGCTAACGGCATCCTGCAGCCAGGGCGTTTCCTCTATCAGCGTAGCTTTAAGCTCGGGGTTCTTTTGCAGGTTGCTTAAAAGCTCTTTACTGTCGGTAGTTTTCCATCGCTCAAATACGGTTTTAATTTGAGGGTTATGGGTTATAATAGATGCTGATAAACTGTTGGCATAATACCGGCTGAAAATCTGCTCCGAACATTCGTACGGAAACTCCATTAAGTAAGGCAAAGCCTGCACCGCATACCAGGCCGGGTTTTGAGTATATTCCAGCGTAAGGGATTTGCTGACCAGCGTATTGCTCTTATTGTTAACCAGCTTATCGAACGTGAACGCCTTGGTTTGGCCCGACCGCACCATCATGGGCATGCTTTCGGTGACCAGCATACGGTTTGGTAGCACCGGCAGGGTGTTCTCTTCCCCATCGCTGTAGCGGTCGCTTACGGCAGTTAAACGGTAAGTAAGCGCATCTAATCCGGCCGGTATCACCAGTTTAAACGATACCGCTTTGTTGGTGTTAGCGACTACATCAAAAGCCTGGTCAGCCTCTGCGGGATTAACCAGCAGATTCACAGGCTGCATATTCAACGCGTTGAACAACTGCAGCTGCACTTTGCCTTTGAGCACCTGAGCCGTTAAGTTAGCCACCCTGGCCGATACGCTGATGGTATCGCCTTCCCGTAAAAAGCGCGGCATGTTGGCTGTGACCATCAGTTGCTTTTGGGTAACCACATCCTGCTGTACATAGCCGCCTGCTAAATCTTTGGTATGTGCAAAGGCCCTGAAGCGCCATTTGGTGAGCGACTCGGGCATGGTAAAGTTAATGAGGATCTGCCCCTGCTCGTTGGTGCGCAATTGCGGGTAAAAAAAAGCAGTTTCGTTAAAGTTTTTGCGGATAACCATAGGCTGCTTTTGACCGCCCAAGGCACCTTTGGTAGTAATGATAATTACCCCGTTAGCCGCACGTGCACCATATAGGGACGTGGCCGAAGCATCTTTCAATATCTCAATAGAACTAATATTATTATAATTAACAGTATCCATTCTACCGGGCACTCCATCAACAATTATTAAACTCTCGTTATTCCCGGATAGAGATCTGCTTCCTCTGAGCATTATTCTTGATTGATTGCCCGAATCATTGATCGTTACACCCGCTACCCTGCCTTGCAATACTCCTATTTCGTTAGGATTAGATTCGGTTACCGACCCGGTTAAACTTTGCTTTCTTTGTACACCATACCCTACTACAACCATTTCACTTAAAGCCTTTTCATCGGCTTTAAGTACGATGCGCAACTGTTCGGCTTTCTTAGTGGCTTTTTCCTGGGTAAAGTAACCAATATAAGAGAAAACCAATACGCCGTTAACCGGCACCTTTATTTTAAAGTTGCCACTTTTATTGGTGCTGGTGCTAATCCCCGTACCTTTTATCATAATATTTACCCCGGGTAAGCTCATGCCTTCCTCGTCTACTAACTTCCCGCTAATATCGTAGCCGTTTTTTACTAGTAGGGCATTCTTTTTATAAGCAGCTTCCAGTTGCTCGTTACGAATACGGGCCTGATTAGCTGCAATGCGCACCTCTTTTAAATAGTTAAGGTAGCCATAATTGTACCCGCCAAAATAGCTGTAGCCAAACAGGTTCAGTTCCTCATACCGGCGTACTATTGGGTTCTTGTAATTGTTAATATTAAAAAAAGTTTGGGTTTGCAGTTGCTGTATAAAGCCATACTCTTGCCAGGTATAATAACGGTATTGCCTGCCACCCATTATATTCTGAATGCCGTCCCAGCTTTGAGGTTGCACAATATCATCTAACGAAGCATCGTACATGGCGGCTACCATTTCGGCTGCGGGCTTATCGTTTCGATATCCCGATACCTGTAATGCCCATTCCTCTTTATCCCCTGACTGTAATTTATTGCGGAACGAGGTTAGCTTAACATTTAGCTTCTTTTCTGGCTGCTGCACATATATGGGCTGATAGCTGGTGTATAGGCGATTATGATAGAGCATGAGGTACTGCACCGCGGTGTTACCGGCATTGGCGGCTGTTACAGATATTTTAAGATCGCGCTGTGCATCAACTTTCATCCACTGCGATGACGTAAGATTCTCTCCCTGATATTGCTCGGCCAGGATATGAGCATCGGCACCAATCCCTACCAGGAAACGCGCGCTTTGGCCCGGCGCTATATTAGTAGTTACAGGCATTACCCAATTGGTTATGCTGGATGGTGCCGCCGGTTTATTAATCAGGGTAATATAATTTATCACTGATGCGGTATCGCCGTTGGCAGCATTGGCTTTAATAATCACCTGGTACACGCCCGAGGCTTGTTTACGCAAGGCATCCAAATCAACTACAGTATTTTTTCCAGGCACCGATTGAGCTTCGGTATTGATAATTTGAGCGCCTTGTGGCCAGTTTACATACTGATCCTCGTTTTTATAAGTAAAATCGGGGAACTCGCTTTCGTATTGGGCCTTGCTTAGCAGGTACTGATCGGGGTTTTGCCACAACCGTTTTTTAAACAACCTGCCCGGGCTTTGCAAGGCATAAACCTGCACCTTTATGTTTCCTTTTAATTGCTGACGGTTAAGTGTAGTTAACAATACACCAATTTTGGCTGAATCGGCAGCGAACTGATAAGCGGGCACCTGTGCCGTTAATTGGATATCGCGCTTGCCGATGGTGACCATAGTATTACCCGTATGGGTTTCGCCGCTGGCATCGTTAGCATCAACGTTTACCTGGTATTGATACCTGATTTGATCGCCAAGCTGATTACCGGGTATGGCTTTAAACGATATAGTGAAGTTGCCCTGGCTATCGGCCATAACGGTATCGGCAGCTATTTCGGCAGAGGGCTCATAAGCGTACCGGTTGTTGTAGCCGGAAGCATAAGCATTATACACCTGGTTTACGTTACGTGTAACATGGTAAGCCACCCTGGCTTGCGACAAGCCATATCCCGAAAACGCCGTAACCATACCCTTTACCTTCAC
This sequence comes from Mucilaginibacter terrae, assembly GCF_042679325.1. Taxonomy (GTDB): domain Bacteria; phylum Bacteroidota; class Bacteroidia; order Sphingobacteriales; family Sphingobacteriaceae; genus Mucilaginibacter; species Mucilaginibacter terrae. The sequence continues at coordinate 258,411 of NZ_JBHTMJ010000003.1, read as the reverse complement.
GCTATCGTTAAAACGGAAGGTTTCTTTTACATCGGCCAGTTCCACTTTAAAAGTAGGACGTTTGTATTCTTCTGCTTTAACATAAATTTGCCCATCGCTCGTGGCTAATTTTATATTACCGTTAAGCACATTTTGCGGGATAATATAACTGCCATTGAAACTCCCGAATTCGTTGGTGGTAAAACTTTTGGTAGTTAAAAGCTTATCGTTACTATCGTAGATCTCCAAATCCATTACTTTGTTGGGTAACACTGTGCTTTTTCCTTTAAGCGTTTGTACTTGCAACCCCTTGAAATAAATGGTTTGCCCCGGACGATAGATCTGCCTGTCGGTAAATAAAATGGTTTTTTCTTTAGCCTCATTGTCCTCATCGTCTCTGGTTTCACCGGTTAGGTAACCCTGGTCATGCTGTAGGGTATCGCCGTTAAAAATCAGTCGGGCATTAATATTACCGCGGTCTATAGACGTTGTTTTAAATAAGCCGTTTGCATCGCTCAACCCTTTCCGCTCTACAATAATTTCTTCATTTTTTTTAGTGTTTGAATTATACCGGTTAGTTGTAGAGCTGAGCAACACATTTACCCCTTTTAAAGGCTTGCCAGTTTGGCGGTCCATTACCCGCAGCTCCACATCCTCATTGGGGTTTAAACGAGTAGTATAAGCCAGCTGGCTTACAGCGAAATTAACTATCTGCGTTAAGGAAGTGTCTTTACCATCACCTTTTTTGATCAGCAGCACATAGTTACCTGCAGGCAGGGCGTCTATCTTAAATTCGGTATTATGATTGCGGTAGTCGTGCAGGTTGGGCAGGTTAAGCGTTTGCTGCTGCGCGGTTTTTAAAGCCTGTAAAAAGTTCATCAACGACGCTACACTTTCCCTGGGCACTAATACCGATTGCCAGCGTTGTTTCATGGTCTCGGCATACAACTTTTGGTAACGTTTAAGCTGGGCATAGTTGAGTTTATAAACCAACACTTGTGCAGTTGATAAATTTTTATATTGCAATTGAGCCAGCACAGGTTTGCCCGGTACATTTACCTGTTCCACTGTTGCCGAAAGGCTTAACTGGCTTAATTGTTCGAGCGCTATGGCGGCGTTTTGCCCTCCCAAACTTTGCGGATAGGTAGCTACGGCTTTTTCAAATGCCCGATAAGCCGTAGTCAAACTGTCTTTACCCTTATAGTAATTACCCAGCAAGTTCCAGGCATCGGCGCTGATGGGTTTGCTGGCAAAGGCTCGGGCAGTTTGGTTTAAAGCTTGCAGGTAGAGCGAATCCTTTTGAGCCAGGCTGCTTTTGCTGTACAAAAACTGCAGCCTTTTAAGGTCCAGATCGGCCAGGGCTTCGGTATTATTTTGAGCCAAATGGTAAGCGGTAGCCTGTTGCAGGTATTTAACACCCCGGTAAAGTACCGATGCCGTATCGGTTGTGGTAATGGTTAAATTAGCAAACGACCGGCTATCGCCAAACAGGCGGGCGTCGGTTAAACTGAAAGGGTTGCGGGGTTTGGTGAGTGCTGCTTCATCGGCCAGGTAAAATTCGAAGGCACGGTGTAAAAGCATATCGTAAAGGCTTGGGCGCAGGTAGCGGGTTATTTTGTCGCCGGTAAGTACGCCGTCTAAAACACCAACAGGCGTAGTTTGGAGTGCTTTGGTATTTTGTAAGGATTGCTGGTATAATTTGCCGGTTTCATTTACAATGGTTTGCAGATCCCAGCGGGTAAAATCAGGATCGGGTTTGTTGAGGCGGGTACGCTGGCCGAACTGCCACCTATTTTGCTGATAGTAACGCCAGTACATATTAGCCAGCATGGATTGCAGTACCGGCTTCACCGGGAAAGCAGATTGCTTAATATCAGCCTTTAGGCTATTAATAACCGCTACCAGGGCGTTCTCTTCCAGGTATGATTGAAAGGTAATGCGGTAAATAACCGCCCTGATGATTTGAGGGGTATTATTATTTTGCCTCGCCAGCTTATCCAGTTTGTCTATCTCTGCCAGGGCCGATTTTGGCAGGCCCAGCTGAGCCAGGCTATCAATACGCCCGGTTATTTGCGTGTAAGTGCTTTGTGCTCGAACCTGGTTAAAGGCGAACAAGAGTAGCACCACTAACAAAAAGGGTTTAAGGCATTTGAAAAGCATACTGAAAAGTATAGGTTTATGCGGGTAAGGTAGTAAAATAAAGGCGGAGTGTATAACGTTGATTGGCTTCATAACTTACAGATGCATGAAGCCTAAGTTTTCCATAAAATGAAAAAAATAATTATTCATCTTAAAATTTATGATAACATACCGTTGCTGTTAGTATGGTTACCTGCCCGCCTTCCGCATTAAATAGTGCTGCTCGTTAAGGGCCGTTTGCGAATTGCTTACGCTGTAGCCATTCACCATTTGCCAGCCTTTTTTGGCCATATAGTTTAACGCGTCTACCAGTGAGCCTATTTCTTTTATGGTTTCAATTTCGTTTTGCAGGAGCGGGTTGGCGGCATTGGTGTCGCGGCCAAAATCAACCGCAAGATCTACCTTGCTGCTGAAAATTCTGGGCGATACAATAACAATGCAATATTGGTCCGGTTGATGAGATGGGTTATCCATTATCGGCTGAGATCTGATTTTTTAAATAAGATAAAGTGGAAATATACATTTATTAAAATTTTCCGAATAAAAATTTTTTAAGAATTGTTTATCTGTTTACAAACGGTAATTTGTCATCTCGACCGATAGTGAGAGATCTTGCTTAGACCTGCATGTAGCCGACTTTGCAGCGGTAACAGGATTTCTCGTAACCTCGAAATGACAAGATTTTTATAAAATTAAACAGGCTCTGAATTAGCTTATTTAATACTTTCAACCCTCTTTCCGTTGGGCGAATTCTATTTACACCACAATAAACAAGTTGCTTTTAAGGTTAAATGTAAAAAAGTGTTAAACATAGCGGCAAAGCTATGGCATGCTACACCAAGCATAGTATATTTACCGCAACTATACCAAGTGTTTAAATGATATACCGTTACGTTATTACCTTTTTACTGTTTGCCGCTTCTATATTGCCTGCACGGGCTCAGCGCGACAGTGTTCCGCTCAACACCATTATAGAAAAAACCAACAAGCTATCGGCAGACAGGCCGCTGGAAAAAATATACCTGCACTTCGACAAGCCTTATTACGCCATTGACGATACCGTTTGGTTTAAGGCTTACTTAATCGATAACTTTCGCCAGCCTTCGCAGCTGAGCAAAATCATTTATGTAGAGATCACCAACAGCCGCGATTCGATTGTGGACAACCTGAAACTGCCCGTGCGTAACGGCATGGCCTACGGCCACATTGCTCTTAATGAATTGAATTACCGCCAGGATAACTACCATATACGCGCCTATACCAAATGGATGACCAATTTTGGTCCCGAATACTTTTTCACCAAGACCTTGCCGGTAGGTAACGCTATTGATAAGCAGATAAACTCACATGTAACTTACAGCAAAACAGGCAGTGGTAAAAACGAAAAAATTAGCCTGCGGGTGGTATATAAAGACTTAGACGGCAACCCTCAGGCTAATAAGCGCGTAACCTGGGAAGTAATGAGCAGCCTGGATGATGTAGCCAAAGGCAAAGGCAATACCGATGCCAGCGGCGCCATGAACATTAGTTTCACCAACAGCAAAGGCACCGATTTAACAGGCGCATCGGTGGTGGCTTTTATAGACCTCGGTGGTAAAAAAAGTGCCGGTCGTACCTTTTCATTAAAACCGGTGCTGGGCACTGCCGATGTACAGTTCTTTCCCGAAGGCGGCCCACTATTAGCCGGCGTACGATCTAAAGTAGCTATAAAGGCATTGGGCGCAAACGGTTTAGGCTTCAATTTTACCGGAACCTTAACCGATAACGCAGGAGCATTGGTTGCCAATATTACTTCCCAGCATGCGGGTATGGGTTTGTTTGTTATTACGCCAGAAGCTGATAAAACTTACAAAGCCGATCTTACGTTTGCCGATGGTAGTAAGGGAACTTATAACCTGCCAAAAGCGCAGGCAACCGGCTTCAATATCAACGTAAATAATAACGAAGCCGATAATATTGGCCTTAAACTGGCTGCTACATCAGCCTACTTTGAAGCTAACAAGGGCAAATCTTATTATATAGTGGCGCAAAGCGTAGGTACTGTTTGCTTTGCGGCTCAAACCGTTTTAAAAGATCAGATCTATTCGGCCACTATTCCAAAAAACAAGTTTCCTACCGGTATAGTACAGTTCACGTTGTTTTCTTCGGGTGGAGTACCGCTGAGCGAGCGCATCGTATTTGTTCAGCGTAACGATCAATTGACCATGAGCATGGTTAGCGATAAACCAAGCTATACCGCGCGCCAAAAGGTTAAACTAAGCATTAGCGCCAAAAATAAAACAGCACCGGTTGAAGGTAATTTTTCGGTTTCTGTAATTGACGAAACCAAGGTACCCGTAAACGACGATGACGAGATCACCATTATGTCGAGTTTGTTGCTCACTTCCGACTTAAAGGGTTTCATTGAAAAACCGAATTATTACTTCGCCAAACTCAACGATAAAACCGCGGCCGACCTGGACCTGCTGATGATGACCCAAGGCTACCGCCGCTTTAACTATACCGATTTAATTGCTGGCCGTTACCCTACCATTAGCTTTTTACCTGAGCAGGGTATTGAAATTGCCGGTACGCTGCGCACCAATACCGGCATGCCGTTTAAGGGCGGTAATGTGCGTTTGCTTATCCCCGACAAATATTTTTCGGCCAATGCCGTGAGCGATCCTGAGGGAAGGTTTAAGTTTACCAACCTGGTATTCCCCGATTCGGCCAAGGTGGTTGCTACCGCTAAAAATAATTACAATTCAAAAAACCTGATGCTGATGCTGGATGGCATGACCTACCCTGCAATAGTTAAAAATCAATTATACCCGGATGAGGTTACCAATATTGACAGTACGCTGCGCCCTTACCTGTTGAACAATAAAAAACAGTTTAACAGCATGCACGTGTTAAAAGAAGTTATAGTACGCGCCAACAAACCCTCAATGACGGTGAGCCATGCCGATTATCCTGCACTAACCGGGTTAAGCAACATACCCGATCATCTGCTTGCCGCCAACCGCTTTAGTGCCTGTGCCAATATGTTTCTTTGCTTACAAAGCGGTATTCCGGGTGTTACTTTTGATATGAGCACCAATAGTTTTTATGTAATGCGCGATTATAATGCAGGGAAGCGGGTACCTATGCAAGTTTTTGTGACCGGCATGCCGGTAGATGCCAATTACCTGAACAGCGTGATGCCTGCCGATGTGGAATCGGTTGAGGTATTTTTAAAGGATGATTTGGGTTTGGTAAGCAGTTCGTACCAAGCCAATGGTATATTAGTAATTAACAGCAAAAAGAAACCAGTAGGTACTAAAATAAGTTTAGCCGAATTGCAGGATTTATTACCGCAACCAAGCGTTGTAAACTTTACCCCTAAAGGTTACAACTTTACCCGTGAATTTTATTCACCTAAATATGATGTGCCTAAGCCGGTTGGGATGGATCTGCGCAGTACTATTTACTGGAACCCACGGGTTGTTACCGATAAAACCGGTGCCACATCGCTTGAGTTTTACAACGCCGATGGCAAGGGTTCGTACCGTGCGGTAATTGAGGGCTTGGATAAAGATGGGAATTTAGGTCGCCTTATTTACCGTTATAAAGTACAGTAAAGCCCCTCCCCGGCCCTCCCCGGGAGGGAGGGTAAACGCCTAACTATATGAACAAATTACAGCAGTTGTACGGCGATATTGATATCTACCTGTTCGACCAGTTACTGAAAGGCACTTATGACCAGTGCCGTAAGGTGCTCGATGTGGGTTGCGGCGGTGGCCGTAACCTGGTATATCTTTTACAAAACGATTTTGATGTATATGGTGTAGACCCTAACCCCGAAGCCGTAGAAGCGGTGAGGCAGTTATCGGCCGCCTTAGCTCCCGACAATTCTTCAGATAACTTCATGGTGGCTTCAGCAGAGAACATGCCTTATGCTGATGCATCCTTCGATCTGATTATTTGCAGTGCCGTATTACATTTTGCGCAAAGCCAGGAGCATTTCGACAGGATGCTGCGCTCCGTTTGGCGGGTACTTAAACCGGGCGGTTATATGTTTGCGCGCCTGGCTTCTGATATTGGCATTGAAGAGTTAGTACTCCCAACAGGCAATGGCCGCTATTGGTTACCCGATGATTCTGAACGTTTTTTAGTCAACCATGCTACCCTATTGAACTATACCCAGGAATTGAACGGCTACCTGCATGAACCTATTAAAACCACCAACGTACAAAATTTGCGTTGCATGACCACCTGGTGTATGCAAAAGTTATAAAGTTATACCAACTACAAAGCCACATCCAACCCACGTACCTGTGCCTTGTATTCGTTAGGTAATATGGCTTCTTTGAGCAGCCAGTCCAGTTTTATGAGGCGGGTTAACTTGTAGAGCCATAGTATGGGCTTTAACAATGGGGCATTGCCGAGCGTCAGCATAGTTCTTACGCTTTTGGGTACCAGTATTGTTTGTACTTGTTTTAACAACTGGTAACGCACAAAACCCAGGTGCTCCCGGTACTTTTTGTACAAGTCGATGGTGTAATTACTTTTCGAAAAATTAGCTTGCAGATGCGTTTTGCGCATAACCAGCCATTCGGTATAAGTTTGCGGCAAGCCGGTCAACTTCATCCTTTCGCCCAGGCGATAAAAGGTATTAAACACTTCTTCCTTTTCGGCAATGGTAAGCTTACGTTCCAGCAACTCAAACGAGCGGATAGAATAATCGATGAGCATGAACAATACATCGCGGTAAGCCCAGTCGGGTATTTGCGCGCCACGGGCCATTTCAACACCCTGATGTATGGCGGCGATCTTATCAATAGCAGCCAAGGCCTTATCATGTTCCGAAAAAATAATCTTGCTCGAATATTCAACAGTTGAAAACAGCCTGGCTAATGGGTCGGCAGGCAAACGACCCGTAAAGTAAAGCCAATCTACCGCCTTGTTAAGCGCAAACTCCGCCGCGGCACCTGCAAAAATAAAGAGCACCGTATCGGCCTTGCCCCATATCTGCCTCACAATGGAGTCTTCTTTTACAAAATATTTCATCATATAATTAACGTTAACCAATACAAAATAGTTCCTTAGATAATATGACGGTTTACACCATTTCAAACAATGCGGTGCTGGTGATCTGGTTCAGGGTACGCAGGTATTTGTAATGCATCTTTTTCATAAAACCGGTAAACGTATTGCCACCGGCCTTAAATAACCTTTTGTGCGCAAACCATACTACGACCGATGTGCCGTAAAAAAAGCACTGATAAAACCACCTGCGCCATGCCCGGCCGCTTTCACTGCGGTTATCAAATATCACGGCCAGCCGCTCGGTTTGAAACGTAATGTGATAGACTTCATCGATCAAAATATCGGTGCAGATCTGTTTCAGCAACTGGCATTGGGTGGCATCCTTTAAAGATTGATAAAAGATCTGCGCGGTACTTTCCACCGCAATAACGGCCAGCGTCCAGGCTTCCATGCTATTACTGAAATAACGCATACGCCGAAAAAGCGAGTCGCCCCAGTCTTTTTTAATACGTGGCTGGCCAATAGCATCCAGGTACATGCCCAGGTTGTTGCCGTGCTTTTGCTCTTCCTTAATAAACAGCTTTACGGCGTCTACGTAATTGGGGTCGCTTATGCGCCAGGCATAACGGGTTGAGGCGCGAATGAGGTTCTCCCCTTCGGATGTTTCGCCCAGTTGCCAGGCCTGTAACGACGGTAAAACGGCCAGCAGCTCTTGTTCGGCTATAACCGGTTTTAAATTCCAGTCAACTCTCTTTTTAGTGGCATTTGTTTTAAAATGCTCAATCCAGATTTTACTTGAGTTCATAAGATGAATTTTAATAATATACAAAGTACTTTCAAATACAAAGTAAATTGATTTTAATCGACTTAACAAATATTATTGTATTTATTTGACCGCATTACTACACAAAATATATAAAATACCGATGGTGTTAATATCTTTAAAAAGCAAGCAGTAATACATTAGCATTTAAATGCTTAGCTTTAAATATTAATTAACAAGCTATCATGAAAACAACTGTATGCGTTATCCTATTCTCATTTATCGGCATAATTTGTATCGCCCAAACTAAAACTGAAGAAGAAAAGATACAGGCAACTGTTACTGAATTTTTTGATGCTATTTCGGCCTTAAATGAAGCGGCACTTAAAGCCGAAGTAACACCTGATTTTACATTAGTTGAGCACGGCTTGATTTGGAATGCCGATTCGTTGATAAACAATTTAAGACCAATGAAGGGTATGAATGTTAAAAGAATTAATAAGCTTGATTTTAGTAAAACAGAGCAACAGGGTAACATAGCTTGGGTAATATATTACAATACTGCCGATATGCGCATGAATGATAAACAACGCACCATTAAATGGCTGGAAAGCGCCGTATTGGTAAAGCAAGCCGGTTTGTGGAAAATAAAATTCCTGCATTCAACAGATCTGAAGTAATCGGTGTCAGAACAATTTGCATACTATTAGCACTTCACACCCGTGCCAAATTTTCACATAAGCGATGAAAGCGGATACCGGCAATAAATAAGCCTGGTTCAGTGGTAAAGTATAGCCCGCCAGAAATGATATATCTGAGAAGTGATATGTCCGAATTACAGTTATCGTTAGAAAAAGATTGTCGTAAACTACCCCCTAAGTTGTCGTTGGTACACATTGTGCTATTCAATTACATCCGGTACATTTGTATGAACATTAACAACAGATACATGGCAACACAAATGTTTTTAAATCTACCTGTAAAGGATCTTAACAAATCGATTGAATTTTTTACTAAACTTGGCTATACTTTTAACCAACAGTTTACCAATGAGAACGCAACCTGCATGATTATTAGTGATACTATATATGTAATGCTACTGGTAGAGCCTTTTTTTAAAACGTTTACAGATAAAGATATAGCCGATTCTAAAACAATTAAAGCTATAATAGCCTTATCGGCCGATAGCCGCGACGCTGTAGACGCTATAGTGAGCAAAGCTGTAGAGGCGGGAGCTACCACACCCCGGCCACCGCAAGATCATGGTTTTATGTATGGGTACGATTTTGAGGATTTGGACGGACATACGTGGGAGTACTTCTGGATGGACCCGGAACATGTACAATAAAAATATGAAACCAAAGACAAGCCTTTCTGTAACAGGGAAGGCTTCCTTGTTACAATACCTCTTAATTGATAAACAAGAAGGCTTATTACAAAATAAGTACTACTTTGGTACTACCAATTTCCTTAATATGTTTAAACCTGCTTATAAAATACTGCTCATCCTGCTTTTGCTGTCTACCTCAACCAATAAACTTGCATTAGCACAAAGTGCCGATCACTTTTTCCCTAAAAAAGATTTGATGACCATTGGCTCGTATTATTACCCGGAGCAATGGCCCCACGCCTATTGGGAGCGCGACCTTAAAAAGATGGCAGAACTGGGTTTTGACTTTACCCATTACGGAGAATTTGCCTGGGCCTTTATTGAACCCGAGGAAGGCAAATTTGACTTTACCTGGCTTGACGAAGCTGTTGAACTGGCCCATAAAAACGGGATCAAGGTTATTATGTGTACTTCCAGCCCTACTCCACCGGCTTGGCTGGCCCAAAAACATCCCGAAATAATGATGGTGAACGAAACCGGTGTAACCATGCAACATGGTTCGCGCCAGCAAATTTCATGGTCGAGCCCGGTGTACAGGCAGTATGTTACTAAGATGGTAGAAGCCATTGCCAAACATTACGCTACCGATAAGCGCATTTGGGGCTGGCAACTGGATAACGAACCCTCACACTACGGCCAGTATGATTACAGCGAGGCCGCTCAGGAGAGTTTTCGCAAATGGTTGAAAACCAAGTACCAGGTTATCGATTCGCTTAATGCTACGTGGGGTACTGCCTTCTGGAGTATTAAATATAATAATTTCGACCAGGTGCGTATCCCCAATGGTAAAGAGCTCATTGCCCAGCCCAACCCGCATGCCGTGCTGGATTTTAAGCGCTTTAGCGCCGATGAGGTGACCGATTTTTTAGGCATGCAGTACAAAATTTTGCGTAAGCATATTGCTGCCAACCAATGGATTACCACCAACCTGATGCCCGATCATGCCCCTGTTGACCCTACCCGCATGACCAATCTCGATTTTGTAACCTATACCAAATACCTCGTGGCCGGGTATGATAAAGGTTTAGGTCCGCAGGGTTTCAGGATGGGGTCGCCCACCAGCATTGCTTTCGCCAATGACCTGTTTCGCTCTATTAACGGCACTACCGGCGTTATGGAATTGCAACCCGGCCAGGTAAACTGGGGCAAGTTTAACCCGCAACCCATGCCCGGCGTAGTTCGTATGTGGATATGGCATGCCTTTGCAGGTGGTAACCGGTTTGTGTGCAATTACCGTTTTAAACAGCCCTTAACCGGCGGCGAACAGTATCATTACGGCATTATTGGCACCGATGGCGTATTATTAAGTACCAGTGGTGCCGAGTACACTAAAGTTATTAAAGAGCTTAAAAGTATTAAAAGCCTATATAACCCTGCCGATAAAATGCCGGCTGACTATGCCGCACGTTTAACTGCCGTTTTGTACAGCCCAGATAACCGCTGGGAACAGGATAACCAGCCGCAAACCTACCAGTGGGATTACCTGCAGCACCTGATGCGCTACTATGGCAGCCTTAAACAATTGAACGCACCGGTTGATGTGATAACTGAAGACAAAGATTTTTCTAAATACCCGGTTATGGTAGCCCCTGCCTACCAGTTGCTTGATGCCAAGCTGGTAAAACGCTGGACCCAATACGTAGAAAATGGCGGACATTTAGTATTAACCAGCCGCACCGGGCAAAAAAACCGCAACGGCAAGCTTTGGGAAATGAAATGGGCAGAGCCTGTTTATAAGCTGATAGGTGCCAAGATCCCGTTTTACGATCTGATGCCCGATACGGTGAAAGGCACCATTTTAATGAACAACCAAACCTACAACTGGAACAACTGGGCCGATGTGATTGAACCCGATGCCAGCACCCAAATATGGGCGACGTACACTAACCAGTTTTACGCGGGCAAACCGGCCGTTATATCGCGCAAACTGGGCAAGGGTTCGATTACTTATGTGGGCCCCGATACAGATGACGGGGCGTTGGAAAAAGCGGTGCTTACCCGTGTTTACCTGCAAGCCAATATCCCGGTAAAAAATTTACCCGAAGGGGTGATACTGGAATGGCGCGATGGATTTTGGGTAGGTGTAAATTATTCGGGCAAACCTTACCTGGTTAATTTACCGGCCAAAGCAAAGGTTTTAGTGGGACAAAAGTTATTGAAACCGGCCGAGGTTATTGTTTGGAAGGAATAGAATAATGTGTTGATTAAAGACACAAGTGTTGTGTCTCTACAAATATAATTATACGTAGAGACACAACACTTTGTGTCTCCGTCATCTCATACGTGGAAATCATTTACCTATCACCTGCGCCTTTTTATCACCATTCAGCTTAAACAGTTTTTTAGTTACATTTATAGTTGGCCAGCCGTCGGCATCCACATAAACGGGTTTAATGTTAAGCATGGAAGTGCCACCAGCCGAACGGGTATAGGCATGGTAAACAATAAAGGTAGTGTCTTTTTCGGTAAAGAAACCATTGTGGCCGCGGCCGGGCTCGGCATAATTTCCTTCTAAAAACAGGGTGTATTTATTATTAACCCAGCTTTCCCCTTTTTTAGTGAGATAAGGGCCTCTTATATTTTTTGAACGACCCATAACCACCTGGTAATTACTTTGTATCCCTTTGCAACAAATACCGCGCGATGCGAAAATGTAATAGTAGCCGGCCCCCCTTATAATATAACTACCCTCCCCTAATGATGTAGTAATGGTGGTCAGTTCGGGTTTATCGCTTTTTAATTTACCGGTTTTGGCATCTAGTTCCACCAAACGCAAACCACCCTGGTACGATCCGTAGAGCATCCATACGGTACCATTTTTTTCTACCACGATATTAGGGTCTATTACATTCACCTTTTCGCCCCCATTTTTGTAGCTGATGATTTGGCCATGATCTATCCATTTATAAAGCGGACTGCTTTGGTCTAACGTAGCATTTGTAGCGTAACCAATGCTCGAATTAAAGTTCATCCAGCCCGAAACGGAATAATATAAATGGAACTGGCCGTTACGGTAATGGATATCGGGTGCCCATAAAGCCCCATCCTGGTTTGGAATATCCTGCTTAAACCAGGTTAACGGCGAGGCAAACACGTTACCGCTGTTTTGCCAGGTAATCTTGTCTTTTGATGTTTTAATGGGCACACCCTTACCTGTCGAAAATATATAGTAAGTACCTTTTTGTTTGATCATCACCGGATCGTGAACTTTCAGATCACCTTTAAGCACATTGCCGGTATCCTGGGCATACAAACCGGTACTAAAAGCACCCATTAAAAACAATAGCGAAACAAAGGATTTCATGGTGGTTGTAATTGGTAGAACCGGTGCAGGTTTTAATGATAAATGTCGGCATTATAAAAGTACAGCTTTATGCCATTACTTATTGGGGGGTAACACTAATTATTTTGTTCTTGTAACCTGCGGGTATTTTTATAAGCCAGCCATAGTGGTACAATACCTATTACACCGAAAGAACAATCGATAAACTGCCAAAAAACCGGGATATGACGAATACTTCCCGCTACAAAAGCCAGCGGAAAAATGATCGCACAGGCGATCATACCAAACTGGACGACCCAAATGTTTTTTACAGGATCTTTCAATGGGCCAAAAAACAGTATAGCTAATACTATGTGCGCAAAAGCCAGCCAGTCTGTACCGTAACTGAGATAAGGGTAATGGGCATTGGTATTGGTGATGGCGAAATAAATGGTGCTTAACCAGTTTTGCATTATTGAAGGGAAAATGCTGATGTGCTGATGAAAATAAGCAGCTCGGTTTCTAAAGGAAAAGCGGTAATGCCGCTAATGAACAGGCCGGCAATAATAATCCAGATATAAATTTTGATACGGGTGAGGAGGAGTTGTCTGGTAAGCGGTTTCATAATGTTGGTATTAGTGATTTATATTATCCTGACATGCCGATGTTCTTCGGCATCGCGGTTTAAATTAATAAAGCTGCCCTCCTTCGGCCACCTGTTTAATAGCTTCATTGCGTTGTGTTAAAAGCTTGTGCAAATGGGCTTTTAATAGCCAATTATCGGCCAGTTTACCCAGCCAGCCCAACGGCGAACGGAAAACAAACTCATCAACCATTAAAGTACCATTACCCTGAGGCAAAAAAGCATGGTAATGCCTGAACCATTTGAACGGACCGCTTACCATTTGGTCAACAAAGTAATTGGCATACTGCATTTCGGTTATCTGTACCTTCATTATAAAAGGGAAGCCAAAGTGACGGGCTTTCCAGGTAACAGTTTCATGCAGGTTAATTAAGCCCGTGGTTATACCGGCTACGGCCTCCTCGTGGTTTTGCTGCATAGAGGTCAAATGCAAATCTATATTGCGCGCCAGGTTAAAGCATTGTTCAACCGGGGCGTTAATGTGGGTTTGTAGCTTAACAACCGGCATATTTAATTAATTTTTAATACTCAAAATATCGTGCACTGCATGTTCGGCCTTAGGAAACTGGAAAGTAAAACCGTTATCTAATAAGCGCTGTGGTGCAACCCAGCGGCTTTTTAAAATAAGTTCGGTTTCGGTACCTATGAGGCGGGCACCAATTTCGAGCAGCCATTGGGGTGCGGGCAGGCCAAAAGGCATACCGTAAGCTTTGCGGATGATGCGCATGAGATCTTGGTTTTTAACGGCTTCAGGGGCGGTGCAGTTCACTACACCCTCCAGTTCGGGGTGTTGCATCAGCCACTCGGTTATACGGGCCACATCCTGCTGGTGTACCCAGGCTACGTATTGTTTTCCATCTCCTTGTTGCCCTCCCATGCCCAGTTTTACGAGGTTTAATAAGCGTGGAAATACCCCATCATCGCGTCCCAGCACAATACCCATACGCAGGGCCAGTTTACGGGTAGCCGGGGTTGGTGTATCAAAAAAAGTTTGCTCCCATTGCTTGCACACGTCTATAGAAAAACCGTAACCGATTTCGCCGGTGGTTTCATCCTGGGCATAATCTTCGGCGTGGCGGTAAATGGTGGCCGAAGTTACGTTGATCCATAATTTGGGGGGATTGGCAAGCGTATTAAGCACCTTGCCCAGCAAACGGGTTGGCACTACCCTTGATTGAATGATTGCTTGTTTATTTTGCCCGGTGTACCGGCAGTTCACATTTTTACCGCAAAGATTAATCAGTACATCGGCATCTTCTAAATACTGGCCCCACTCGCCTTCGGTTTGGCCATCCCAAACCAAGGTTTTAATATTGCCTTTGGCGGGTGCTGCTTTACGGCTTAATATAATAACTTCATGAGCCAGTTCTTTATAATAATTAGCCAGCACGGTACCTAAATAACCATTACCACCAGCCAATACGATCTTATGATATTTCATGATTTTTATTTAGTTAAATTGATAAATGAACATTAAAACTATGAAGCGATATACCGCCCAGGTAATGGTGAGCAACCAACCTAATTGAAGTAATTTAGTACGCCTAACATGCTCTAAAAACATTAAACCGGCCACGCCCATAAAACAGAAGATGCAGATTACGGCATTAAGGTCTGCAAATTTAGCAAGCAGTAATACCGGCAATAGTAATAAAGATCCGGCTAAGGAGATGGTCATCATGTTGCCTAAATAATTCCATCGTTTGGCGGGTGCGTACCAGCTGATGATAAGGCCCTGAAAAAGTATTTGTCCGCCGCAAATTAAATATTCGCGGTAGGCATTGCCCAGCGGTACCAACGGGGTTAAATGCCCGGCGTAATTGGTTAATATTACGGATACTATCAACCATGTAAAAAACAAATACAGTAACCTGTAGCTTAACCTGAACGTAGGCTGAATACTGTTCTCCTGCTCATGCACAGCCGGAATTATTATCCGGCGATTGTAAGAAATAAAAGCATACACCTTACGCATGATCCAAACAAACGGACCAAAACCCAATAGCGGTTTAAGCAGCGGCAAAGCATTGCCAAATACCTTAAACAAACTATCAATGCCATAACTTACTTCACCGGTTGGGGTGTTCACCAACGCAATTTCATTTACGGCACGCTGGCGGTCTACCAACAGACAAGCCTCCTGCGGCATGTTTTGGTAACTGGCCCTTCCTTTGGCATCGAGCATACCGCTTTTGGTAAATGCTTTGGTGTAAAACTGGCACATGGGGCATTCGGCATCGTACAATATAATATGGTTTTTCAGGGTCTTCATAGTGTGAAGTTTAACTTATCAAAATGTCTGTCTGAGCCTGTCGAAGACTTAGCAAAGCGGCAAATGCTTCGACAGGCTCAGCATGACAACTACCTATTCTCGTTTCAGCGGATAGGGAAGCCGCTTACTTGGCTTGTGTGATGCCGATATTCGTCGGCATAACAGACAAATAGATTTAACTTACTAATTAACAGGTTTGCTCAACTGTGCCCGGTTACGTAATTTGAAGAACACAACGAGGTTCAAAAAATGCATGGCTCCCAGCACAATAATAATAGTACCCAGTTTGTAACTTAACACCTCAATAACCATTTGTGCATTGACAAGCGTATTGGCGTATTTAAGTGCCAAACTTATATAGCCAATGTTAATTAGGTAAAAACCCACCACCAGTAGTTTGTTGACAGAATCGGCAAGTGGCGTATTGCCATGGAAAATATCAATTAAAAAGATGCGACCGTTATTAAACAGCACTTTGGCTACCCATACCGTTAAGGCTATGCTAACCAGCAAATAAATAGCGTAGGTTACAATAAAATAATTCATGACGTTGATTGTTTAAGTTAATATATAATTAATATTGAATTTTCAGTAAAATATGAAACTTTAGTTTAAAAAAAGTATCTATTTAAAAATCTTAAAAATAGAACCCCAAAACCAATTTTCATCAGCCTTCAGCATGGTATCTAAGGTTCTGTTCACGTTTTTAGCCAGCTTGTTAATGTCAGTGATCGATTTTTTGAAGGTTTTATACGCCGGGTCTTTCTCGTTACCTTCCACGGTAGATAGTTCGTTTAAAATCTTAATCACCGGGTCCAGTTCACGTTTCTTACGTTCCTGAGCTACCTGGCGGGCAATATTCCAGGTATCTTTTTCGGCAAAAAAATATTCTTTGCGCTCGCCGGGTTTGTGTTGTTTTTCTACCAGGCCCCAGCTCATCAGATCGCGCAGGGTCATGTTGGCATTGCCACGCGATATGCTTAGTTGTTCCATCACTTCTTCGGTGGTTAATGCCTCAGGCGACATTAGCAGCAACGCATGTACCTGCGCCATGGTTCGGTTTATGCCCCACTCCGATCCCAGCTTACCCCAGGCTTCAATAAACTTTTGCTTGGCTTCTGCTAATTCCATGTACAAATGTACACAATATTTTAAACTTTCAAAACTTATTGAAAGTTTATTTTAAATTATATTGACGTTTGTAATTTTTTGTTGGCGTTTCCCTATCGGGTCGGGCTATCCGCTTATACTGCGCGGGCCTTAGCCGCTTGGCCAGTATCCCAATGTCATTAAGTTAAGAGATTAGTGTTTATTTAATATTGAACACTGAATGCCCAATATTGAATGATGAAGGGGAAATTCGGTGTTGGAAATTCGAAATTCATTATTCGATATTATTTGCACTGCTCTTTTTACCTTAACTTAATGACATTGGCCGGTATCCGCTTCTATCCCTAACGTTGTCTGAACCGGAATTTGAGGAATTTATAGGATTGGCAGAATTCATGACAACCGCCAATGTCGTCGGTGATTAAAAGATTCAACCAATCAACTACTTAACCGATCAACTATTCAACCTAAAAAAAGCGTTAGCGATTGCAACGGAAAGCCCGGAATGCAGCGTAGCGGAATGAGGACTTGCAGTGTAAAGCGCGGGCCGGAGGCAACGCCCGAAATACAACTCGCTTCAATACCGTTTACAGATCGCCTTTACCTTTACTTAACTGTGCAAACGGGATAACGCCAATGCGGTTGGCCCATTGCTGGTATAGGGTTTCTAAAGTTTTTACCTTATCGGGGTATTGGGCAGCCAGGTTGTTTTGTTCCGAGCGGTCTTGCTCCACGTTGTACAATTGCCACTGGTTTTCGGGGTATTGCGATACCAGTTTCCAGGCACCCTGACGTACTGCCCGGTTACCCTCGTGCTCAAAAAACAGCGCATTATGTCCCTCCCATTTTTTGTATTGAATTACCTGCAACAGGCTTATTCCCTCAGTGGGTGTAATGGTATTACCGTTATAAGTTTCAGGATATTTTGCACCTGCCAGATCCAGGCACGTAGCCATCAAATCAACAATGTGGGCTGGCTGATTATTTTGTAAGTGCTTTTTAATAACAGCCGGATAACTTACAATAAAAGGTGTAGCTATGCCACCTTCGTACACCCAGTGCTTAAACAGGGTTAACGGCGTGTTACTTACATTTGCACCGGTAAAACCATAAGCCGTAAATGACGATGGATCGCTGGCGGGTTTTAAGTTGGCGGCCGTAATTTCGGGCGTAAAGCCGGGGCCTTTAATGCTCTCGCTGCTGGCCCCATTATCCGACAGGAACATAATCACCGTGTTTTGATCTTGGCCGGTTTCTTTTAGTGCCTGACGTATGCGACCTACATTTTGATCCATACGGTCGATCATGGCGGCATAAACGGCCATTTTTTCGTCCCATATTTGCTTTTCGGCATCGGTTAAAGAGTTCCATTCAGGCACATTTTTATCTCGTGGCGACAGCTGCGTACTATTATTAATAATACCTAACTTCTTCATTCGGTTAAAGCGTTCTTGGCGCAGTTTGTCCCAACCGGCCATGTACTTGCCTTTGTACTTGGCAATATCATTAGGCAGGGCATTTAACGGCCAGTGGGGTGCCGTAAAGGCCATGTATAAAAAGAAAGGTTTGCCTGTGGCTCTATTGTCTTTAATATATTTTACCGCGTAACCCGCATAAGCATCGGTAGCATAAAAATCTTTTTCAGGAGTGTAAGACTTATCATCCAAAGCAATGGTTAACCGCTGGTTTGGGCGGTACGGGTTAGTGGGATTAAAATAGCTCCCCGCCCCGTCTATCAAACCAAAATAATGATCGAAACCACGTTTTACCGGCCATTTATCGGGCGCGGTGCCCACATGCCATTTACCGGCCATGTAAGTATTGTAACCACTTCCTTTTAAAGCCTCGGCAATGGTTACACAGTTATTATTAAGGTAACCCTGGTAAGCGGGTTCTTTGCGGGTGTTCACCATATCGCCCACACCTGCCTGGTGCTGGTATAAGCCGGTAAGCAACGATGCCCTGGAGGGGCAGCAGCGCGAGGCGTTATAAAAATTGGTCATTACCAAACCGGTTTTGGCCATGCCATCCAGGTTAGGAGTTTGTGTGTTCGAACCAAAGCAGCCCATATCCGAGTAGCCCATATCATCGGCCAAAATGATAACAATATTGGGTTTCTTAACTGCTCTTTTGGCTTTTTGCGCCATAACAGCAGGCAAATTAAGCAAGGCTATGGCATTCAGGTAAACGACAAACTTAAATTTCATGCTAACTGGTTTATTAATTGGCTAATGGTAAATATAGAAATTTACCCTGTTTAATTTATATACTCCCAGTTAGGGGCAGGGCAGGATGGTTTAATAATGTAATAAAGGAGGGCTGCTTCTTTTGCATTTAAAAAAGAAGCAGCCCAGGCAATAAATTACTCCATAGCAGGCATACCCATTGCAGCCCAATCTTCTTGAGCAGGGCCATACAAACCGGGTACAGGCAAGCCTACAAAACGCATAATAACCGTCATTTGGCTGCGATGGTGAGCTTCGTGCCCTACAAGCACTTTTAAAATATGGCCTTTTGTCCACTCCTGCCCGTACATATTTACATTTTCGGCCAGGTTGCTATCCATCCAGCGGCTGCTAACGGCCAGTGCCAGTTGTGCGTTATATTTTTGATGAACCGCTGCAATTTCGGCAAAAGTGGTTGGGGTAGGTGCATGTTCCAACGCGTCTTCATCAAATAAACCTGCCTTAGTGCCCATTTCGGTTATGGTTTGAGTAATGTGCCAGGCCAGTCTTTCGAGCGAGCGGATGTTTGGGTGAATCTTTATGGTTTTGGTATCGTCGGTTACATTATTAAACACTAATGCGCTGTTGGTGCCTTCTTGTTGCCAATCGTTTAAAAATTCGGTAATGCTGCTATACATAATATTGGTGATTGAATATTGATACCGCAAATTAAGTGATATTATTTTACTAATTCTATTAGAATTTAAAAGATAAACCTCCTACTAATTACTAAATTTAATTTGAAATAAATTTAATCAATCCTTAAATATTGTGCCCAAAAACCGGTTAATTTGTACCGGGATATGGCATTGTTTATAACATCACTTAATTCGGGCAGTAATGGTAATTGCTACTACGTAGGTAACCACCGCGAAGCTGTATTGGTTGATGTAGGCATCTCCTGCCGGGAAATTGAAAAGCGTATGCAACGCCTTGGGTTGAGCATGCAAAAAGTGAAAGCTATTTTTATCTCGCACGAGCACTCTGATCATATCCGAGGTTTACCGCTAATAGCCAAAAAATACCAGTTACCGGTGTACATTACCCCTGTCACCATGCAATATGGCCGGTTGTTTTTAGAAGAGCATTTGATTAAAACCTTTAGCGGGTACGAGCCGGTGAACATTGGTGATCTTTCGGTTACGGCATTCCCCAAGTTTCATGACGCCGCCGAACCACATAGCTTCGTGGTATCGGGCCATAACGTTAAAGTTGGTGTGTTTACCGATATTGGCGCACCTTGCCAACATTTGATCAAGCATTTTAAACAATGCCATGCCGCATTTTTAGAGGCCAATTACGATGAACAGATGCTGGCGCAGGGCAGCTACCCCTACCACTTAAAAAGGCGTATTACCGGTGGCCGCGGGCACTTGTCAAACACCCAGGCGCTCGAATTATTTAAAACGCACAAGCCACTCTTCATGAGCCATTTGCTACTATCACACCTCTCTAAAGATAACAATTGCCCTAAACTGGCGCGCGAACTGTTTGCCCAGCATGCCGGTGGTACCCAGGTTATTGTAGCAACCCGTACCGAAGAAACACCGCTTTATACCATTCAAAGCGGTGGATATGCCGATGTTGCCATAGCAAAATACTACCCTGCGCCACATACGGCGCAGTTCTCTTTATTTTAATCAACATTCGTTTATTGCCAGGGCAAGAACGCGCGGTGGCAGGGATGAGTTTGATGCATATATCGCTTCACTAAACCCCTCCCTGCCCTCCCCAAGGAGGGATGAATTTTAAATCTCTGTTTATCTACCCTCTTCGGACTAACTGACTCACGGACTTCCCTGCTACACCTAAAACCTGTATCCTAAATTTACGTAGACAAACTTACCCTCGTTAGAGTGTGCTAATGTTGCCTGAATGAGCAATAGTTCGGCCGGTACCAGGAAGAAACCGCCCCCGTAACCATCGTGCCACTTGGATGATTTTTCTCCTGGCGTCCATACCCTGCCCACATCGTTAAAACCAATTACGCCAAAACTACCCGGAAATAGGTAGGAATTAAAATCGAAAATTTTTAAACGTGCCTCTATATTGTTGTAAACCATGCTTTTACCGGTAAACCGCCAGGTACGGAAGCCACGCAAGTTATCTGATCCGCCTAATTTCAACTGCTGAAAATACTCGGCATGGCCTAAAATGGTACCGCCACCAAAACGTGCGGCAATTACCAGCACCGAATCATGATCGGGGTTGGCAAAATAGCTAAATTCTGTTTGCAACTCAGTGTAGCGGTTATATTGTTGATTAAGCTGTTGTAATCCTCTCAAGGTAGTATTAAAGTATATCCCTTTTGTAGCACGTAATGGATTGTTACGCGTATCAATTTCTGCACTGGTTATTAAACCTGCATAAGTTTTGCTTGAAAATATATTAGATGACGCATTTTCCGCATTATACTGGCTTAAAAAGCGATTACTGTTTTCGGTGGCGTTAGCATAGTAAAACTGTCCGGTAACCCCCGCACTTAATTTTAATTTACCATAGGTATGCGCCAAACGTACATCGCCATACAGGTGCTCATAGCGGTTGCGGTAAAATTTTATACCTGTACCATCATTCCTATCAATACCGCCATCATCGTCATCGCTTCCTTTATCGAAGGTGGTATTGTTACCAACACCAAAAAAGTTACTGATGTTGTGCGGGCCTCTTGAGGTAAAATTTATCATCAGATCGTTTCGGCCTACAAGGTTTTTAAAATCGGCATTATAGCGTACCAGAAAAGATTTTCGGCCAAATGCATAGTTCACTAATAATTCCTGGTGCCAATCATAAGGCTGCTGCCTGAAACCATGTTTGGTAAAGGCGTAACCCAGGCTAAGTATTACGCCATAATCGTTATTATAACGGGCAAATACAATGGGCTCGGGACGGTCGTACTCAAAGTTTTTACGGTCGTAACTGGTTACATTACTGTCGGTAGATGTACGGATTTTGGCTAAACTACGTTCAGGCAGCACGTTGGCTTCGTCGGACCGGTCGTAAATAAACAACCGGCGCTTGTTTTCCACTTCTTTATTAACCACAAAGGTATCTATACCCGGTGCCCCAACCATACGTACGGTTATTGGCGATTTGCCGGTACCCGTTACCTTAAATTTGTCGCCGCCGCCAAAACCATACACCCGTATCTCTTTGGTAATATCGGGACTAAAAACACGCTCGTAAACAGCTTTACCTAATGTATTGTCTTTTTTTATGTTACGTACTGTGAGGCTAACTTTACCACTATCCTGCTGGTTAATCTCGATCTCCTCATTTTTTTCACTGGCCGGTACATCAACCTGTCCTGATAGGAAATTATAATATTCCATACCAAATTTATCCAGGTTATTACGGCGCGCTAAGAGCGTTTTGGTGATCTTTTCGCCCGATAATGCATACACCTGTTTAGGCATAAGGTGCATGGCTTTGTTAACCACCTCATCTGTTAAATGGCTTTGCACATAATCAATCTGCTCCTGCCAGTCGGCCGCGGTGAGTTCGTTTAAAAAATAGCGGTCAAAAAAGCGCCCGTTAAAGTTCCAGGCGCCAACGTCGCGTATCTCATCCTTATAAGGTTGAAACTTAGCCTTTAAAAACTGATGCGCCACAATCCACGGAAAAATGCCCGATGTTTTGTAATAAACCTGGTCGCGGTCACGGGGTATGGGGGTATAAACAGTTTCTTTTTTGCTTTTATCTTTATCCCATCTCCATTGATCGTCATGACGGTCCCAATCTCCAATAACCTGATCTAACAGGCGTGCCCGCAGAACCAGTTTTTGGTCAACCCGTACGTCGTTATCCTCACGCAGCTTTTTCTGTACTTTTTTGGTGTTGTCCGTATCTTCCGATTCCAGCGGCTCACGTTCTTCAAATAAGAAAACGCTGTTCTTGTAATCTTTGCTAAACTCGCCTAAAGCCGGGTCATCGGCTATGTAAACTATTTCGGGGTTGGAATGGGTAATGCCTAAAGCATCGGCCAGCGGAGGTACGGTTAAAGCCGCAAAAGGGTTGGCCGTACTGGTTTGATCTTGTATAATAGCCTTAGTTAAACCCGACCTTAATGTGGGCGGCAACACACGCTCGGGGTATTTTTGAACCGAACGCAATACCCACTCCTGCCCGGTTTTGTCTTTTAACCTTAACGATTTGCTTTGCATGCCTCCGCCTTTTTGCAGCACGGTTAAGCCACCCTTTTCTTTATTAAGGTTCAATACTCGTATTTTTACCGGAATGCCCCATTCTTTACGGTAATTTTCACCTAACAATACGCGGTGAACGCCGCTTACGTTATCATAACCGGGTGCAACAGCTATGGTGATACTATCGGCAGCAGCTTTGGTTTGAGACGAAGCAGTAAATGGCAGCAGAGAAACACCTGTTAGCAATAGTGAAAAAGAGAGATATAATCTGATATATGGCATTTGAATAATGTACACGGTGGTTAAGTAAATGTAAATTAAAGCTTATTTCGCATATAAACTCCAGCCGTAACAGCAAAGATGAACTTTTGTAACAAGTGTTCCCAATTAAGCACGAAATATTTATTAGAATGTGTTAAGATGCAGGAAGCTCTATATACCATTGTAATAAAGATGATATGCATTGTTTCACTTTATTAATCTGCTAATAAATTTATCTTTACCAACTATAAAAAACGTTTGGGACCTAACCCGGCAGTATTAATACGAATATTGAGTTAAGAAATAATTAATGCAGAACAGAAAACGAACCTTGTTTTACCTGGTTGACGGTGCCCACAGCGAAATACTTCCCGAACTGATAAACCAAGGCCAGCTCCCCCATATTAAACGCATTATTGACGAGGGCACTTACCGCAAAGCTACCACTTGTTTTCCCTCTACTACCGGACCGGCCTATTTGCCATTTTTAACGGGTCACTTTCCGGGTACTATGGGCATAACCGGGATCCGCTGGTTTGATAAGCAGGAATTTAAACGCACGCGCTGGAACAAAAACGCAATGCGCTCGTACTGCGGCCCCGAAGCGGCCTGGTTTAACACGGATATGCTTGCTGATAAGCCTACCCTTTTTGAATTGTTAGGCGAATCGTATAACCTGTATAATATGATTACGCGCAGTGTGCCCGATGAGTATGATTTGGGTAAGAAAGGCAAAGGGCTGTTATATACCCGCGCGCATTTCTGGAAACGCCACCACCCGGTAGATCACCTGGGCCACCAGCGCATTATGGAAATGCTGCAAAGCGGAAAGGATTTTGATTTTTTGTTTGCCGTTTTCCCGAGTGTGGACTGGGATTCGCACTATCACCACGTACGCGACCCGCGCACTATTGAAGCTTATAAAATTGCCGATAATAGCCTCGGCGAAGTACGCGCCCTATTAGAAGCTAAAGGCTGGTGGGATGATACGCTTTTCATCATGACCAGCGACCACGGCCTTACCCCTACCACCAAACACCTCGATTTAGGCGAATGGATGACTAACAACGGTTTAAAATCGGTTTATTATCCTACTATATGGAAGCGCAATCCTAAATCGGCAGTCATGATCTCGGGAAATTCTTTTGGCAGCATTCACCTGCTTAACCACGAGGGCGACCATGTGCTGCGCGAAAATGAGATTCTCACCGCTATGGGTGAACCATTGCTGAATAAACTGGTGAAGGAACCGGCTGTTGATTTCGTCATTTATCGAGGTGACAATGACAATACCTTTGTGGTACATTGTGCCGAAGGTAAAGCCACTATTGAGGCCGATGGTAACACCTTTGCCTACCGCCCCGAAACCGCCGACCCACTTCAACAAGGAAAGGTAATTGAAGTAACTGGAAAACAAGCCGTGCTCGAAGCTACGTTCGACAGCGAGTACCCTGATTCCATATTCCAGATCTATCAGCTGATGCAAAGCCGCCGTGCAGGCGATATTGTGGTAAGCGCCTGTGTGGGCTATGATCTGCGAGATTTTTGGGAGTACCCCGAACACTTAGGCTCGCATGGCTCCTTGCACCGCTTGCACCTGCATGTGCCGTTAATTTATAACCAAAAAGGCTGGGACGAACGCCCCGCCCGTACCGCCGATCTGTTCAATACCATTTTAAAATGGAAAGGCATCGAACCCCTACCCTCAGAGGGCAAGGCCTTAAACTAATTTACTTCAAAGACCTACCACAATTAGCCAAAAATATGCTGGATGAAAACGCGCAAGAGCCTGTTATGAACAAGCAACAGGAACAACAACTGGAAACCGAGGGGAAGCAGGAAGTACAGTCGGTATTTAATAAAAACCTCATTATTAAAGGCAGCCTTTGGTTTGCCCTGATTACGGTTTTAACTATTGCCGGCATTTTCTTTTACAACAATACCGGCGAAACGGTTGAGGCGTTAACCCATATCTCGTATAAATACATTGCCATTTGTCTGGGCATGCTGTTTATTGATTTGATGCTGGGCAGTTGGCGTAACCATATTTACATCCGTAAGCTTAATCCGGCGGTATCGCACTGGGTAAGTTTCAGGGCTAATGTGGCCAATATGTTTATGGGCGCGGTTACCCCGGCGCATGGTGGGGCGGGTCCGGCACAAATTTTTGTTTACACCAGCGCGGGCGTTACTTTTATTGATGCCTTTGCGGTAAGCTTAATTAATATGGGTGCCACGTTAATATTTATGCCCCTTGCCGGTTTTGTGGCCATTATGGTGATGGATACCAGCGCCGTAAGCGGCATAGTACCTACCATGCTTAAATATGGTTTCAGCTTTTTCCTGTTGTTTTTGTTAGCATTTTTGCTGGCCTTCTGGAAACCGGTTTGGGTGGGCGTAGCTATCAAAAAAATAGCCGACGGGTTATCCGCGCTCTTTCCTAAACGTAAAGATAAGCTGGCGGCCTGGGCCGAAAACTCCTACATCAGCATTGCCAAGTACCAGCAAACCTGCAGCGTAATTATTAAGCAGCACCCTTTCTTATTTCCGCTGAGTTTGGTTATTACGACACTGCTTTACATGAATAAGTATTGCATGCAATATGTGATACTTTTGGGCCTGGGCGTAAATGCCAGTTTGGTACAGGTAATCTCCATTCAAATCCTGATCCAGTTTATGATCTATTTTGCGCCGAGCCCCGGTGGCAGCGGATTTGCCGAGGTGAGCATATCGGTATTGTTCGGCAAGATCGTTCCTGCAGGATTGCTATCGATCTTCACATTATTACAACGCTCGTTCCTGCTCTTTTTCCCGGCACTTATTGGTGCTTATGTTGTAATTAATCTTTTAAGGAAACAAACACAGCAGCAACACCGTAAATAGTAAAAAACGGCATATCATGTTGATGATGGATTATTGCAGCGATAGATATAGTGTGTAGGCAACTGGTTGTAACGAAAATATATTTAACAAAAAAATTTCATCATACTTTAATTTTTTCTATTTTTATAAAACGATAGAATATTTTAAATACATTTTTGAAATATTTGCAATAAACACACATTCAACCTTTAGCCTTTCATTATTTAAAGTAAGCCGTTATTCGATAGTACATATACTTAGTAACCCCTTTTTACTGATAATTGATGAAGTTTAAACTGTTTGTTTTGATGCTTATTTTACAGGCATCAGTGGTTAAATCGCAAAACATAGATATCAACTTATTAAACAAGTTCAATCCAAACTCAGGAGCCGAAAACCCAGGCTGGAAATTTGTTTCTAACAACGCTATCTACATGTCGGCCGCTACACCGTTAGCCTTAATGGCAGTTGGTATGGCCAATCACGATCAAAAACTTAAACAGGTGGCATTCAGTACCGGCGTAGCTTTAATAGGTAATACCATAATTACCATGGGCCTAAAAAGCAGCATACAAAGGCAACGCCCTTTTGTAACCTTTGCCGATAAAGTTATGCTGCAAGGCAACACCTCCCCTACCGATTATTCTTTTCCTTCGGGCCATACCTCTACCGCGTTTTCGGTAGCTACCTCGGTAAGTTTGGCTTACCCGAAATGGTATGTAATAGCGCCCAGTTTTGCTTTCGCATCGGCTACGGCTTATTCGCGTATGTACCGTGGTGCGCATTACCCAAGTGATGTATTATGTGGTATTGTGGTAGGTTCAGGTACCGCTTACTTAACTAATAAGCTGCAAAAATTAATGTATAACAAGCGGACGCAGCGTCAGCAAAGAGCTTTAGCGTTGGCCGCTGGCGAGTAAATTCGTATAATTTAATTTTTCATACAATTAAGAAGCTCGATAGCTACGTGCTAAGCAATAACATGTTGTTTTTATGACTGTTGACAGTATTTATCTACCCCTCAAAATTTACACTAACGCGTAAGGCTTTCAAGCCTATTACGCCTTGCAACTCTTCCAACTCCAGTTTTTCTATCTCAGGAAGCAGCATGTTTTGCGCTTGTAACTGTTCAATATAAGTTAATTGTTCAACGGCCTCGTGTTCAGTAAAATATACTATGGCAATTTTGCCAGGCTGAGTTAAACGTTCATCAGAGTTGAGCAAACACACTTTATCAATCCGTTTTTTGATGACTTCGTACCGTATATTATACGCACCTTCTACATCAAACCGCCTTTCATCGTTACGGAAACTAATGTCAATAGCCATGCTGTGAATAAATATCAGCTGTGTAGTTTGCAAAGCCGCCGGCATATTTTCGAGTAAAATATGGGTTATGCGGGCCACTTCAACCATTGATGTAAGTTGCCACAAACGTATCTGCTTAAGATAGTGTGCTGTAAACGGCATTTTGGGGGCTATGGCTTGCCCTATATATATATCGTATTCTACCCCATCGGTCCTAAATTTTTCAAAATAATTAGGATATATTTTTTGTAGCTTATACTGTGCTTCTGTAAAGTAATTATTAACGCTTATATTAACCATTTGCATGGAGGTTTCCAAACGGTTACGCTGCGTAAAAGCCGGGCCTTCACAATCCAAAGCCATCATTTCCAGGTAACGGTCAACCAAGCTGCTATGGGGGTTTTGATCGCGGTATTTTGTTAATGCCAGCCCTGCCTCACTCTCCAAAAACTCGTTTATTAGCATTTCATCGCTGGTATTTACCTGGTTATTAACTATATGCATCCACTCATTCGCCTTTTCTATGAGGGTTTGCCATTCTGCATTAGGGTATTGTTCATCCAGTGTAAGCAATATTTTCAACAGTAATTTAATTACACGTTTCAGGTCTTGCTGCAAAGCCAGGTTACGTTCAAGTGTAGAGTTACGGATGTCGATAGCTCCATATAATGGATATACATCTTTAAAGCTAATGGTATTGTTTTCGACCAACCGGCGCTTACTTTTGGGTTCCCTGATCTGTTCCCAGGCAGTTTCATTAAATTTCCATTGAACCGATGGCTGAAGCGACGTAAATTTTTCTTTGATCACCTCATTAATGCAATGGTTGAAATGCTCAATGCTATTTTGTAACAACTGGGCAATTAACGGGATGGCAAACTCCAGCCGCGAAAGCAGGTTTTCGTAAAAAATCAGTTCCTTTTTGGAGTAAACCTCCATTACGCCTGCAATATGCTTATTATAAAACACAGGTATAACAGCGTACGATTTAATACCCGCATCATGCAGCACTTTAAGAAATGAAAATTTTTGCTGCCGGGTTTCAGATAATGAGCTAAAGAAAACGGCCTTGGGTTCTTTCTCATAACGGTTCACCAACGCATGATAGGTATCCTCGGCTATACCATGCTTTTTGGCCGATTGGATGAGGATGCTTTCCGAACATGATGACAGATCAAAAAGCGGTTCGCCATTAAGCTTTAAAAACGGCAACAATCCAAAGTTTACGTCGCTATTTTGGGTCAGGGTTTTGAGAGAACCGATCACACTTTTGTACAATTTTTTCTGATCGTCAACCGGGTTGGCAATAGCTTCCCTAACATCTTCGATAGCCTTGCGCGCGGTTACATCATCTAAAGTAATCACCGAAAACCCCTCCAGCTTAAAAATACTCAAAGGCAAAATATCGGCCAATACATCTACACCGGCATCTTCATGCAGGTAGTTTTCTATGGTCTCAAAATCCAGATCGGGAAGGTGGCCTTTAATATCAATATCAATAAAATCGGTGTTGATATTAATATGATAAAAACGCATAAGACCAGTATCGGCGTTGGCGTATGAATAATAAACATTGTTGTTAAGCGCGGTAGTAAAGTTGTACAGCCGTTTTAAAATGAGCCGGTAAATGAATTCCTTTTGCTGCCTTAAAAAAGTTTCATCATCTTTTAACACTGCTGATGCTTCGCTGATATCCTTACTGCTAAAGAGGTTAAAAAAAGCATCGGTACTATACAATATTTGGTTAGGTACCGGCGTGCTTAGCGCCCAATAGCATTCATTTTCACTTTGGAGTACGGGCGACAATGTACTATAGATCAGTTCAAGGGCGTACTCGTCGTTATTACCGGCTTCGGTTTTGGCCAGCGCATCATTTAATTTTCGATCAATATTAAAATGGTCGAGCACAAAGCTGTAAAACTTCGATTTAATAGTTTCCTCTTCCTGTAAACGTTTTTCGAGTTGTTGGGTAAAAGGTTTAAATGATAAGGCGGTTTCAACCTGTTCGTGGCCAGAAAGGTGTTTATTAATATAGAACGATCTTGCTTGCATGTATAAACTGCTACTTCTTACTTAAAAAAACACAGCTTAATTAATTGTTACAGCAGTGTTAATTTTAAGGTGCAAAGTTATTACAAAGCCTATCATTTTCCAGTCAAATAATTAAATTTTAATACAGTGCCTTTGCTAAACTCATCCCCTTCGTTAGAGATGTACATATTGCCTTTATAATCGAACGCCAGTCCTTCGGGTTGTAAAAAGGTTTTATGTTCTATAACATAAGCATCAAGCACTTTCCAGTTGGCATCGGCCACTACAAGCAAACCGTTTACCGACGATATGATGTACCACTGTTTGCTTACCGGGTTTTTGGCCATAGCCGACGGCCTGAAATTGATCTTACTTTCGCCCGAAAGCTGTTTGATCTGTTTAACATCTATCTTAAAATTACCGGCAGCTTTTAAAGTTCCATTAGTTGCTATATCAAAAATATAACCACTGCTGCTTTTGGTGGTCTTTTCATCATCGCAGTTTTTGCAGAGCACGTAAAGTTTCCGGGTATCTTCATCGGCATACATACTTTCATATTCGCCGCCGGGCAACAAGCCGTTTAACTCCTGCACATGGGTTAGTTCAGGTTCTTTAATTTCATTTAAAGGAAAAGTATAAAGTTTACCATTGCTTTTAAGCACAACTATCAAATTGCCGCATACGGCAACGTCCTCGTAATCACCATGCTTGCCAAACTTAGTGTGGTTAACCCTATCGGCTCCTAACTTGCCATAAAAAAGCTTACCTTCTTCATCCTGTATGGCGTAAAAAGTATCGGGGTTGCTACGGTTAAACGTTATGCCCGATATTTCGAGCAAATTTTCGGGCATCCGGTATTTGATGGGTGTATTAAGGTCGTAACCTTTGGGACTGGCCGTTTTTTTTTGCTGACTTTGCACGCAAGAAGAGCTTAAAAGGCTAAGCAAGGCAAAAAGGTAAATAAATGCTTGTTTTTTCATTATCAAAATCGGTTTCAGGCAGGTTAAATAATCCTATATTTTTTGTTTCAGCAATACATAGATCTGCTCCTGCGACCGTACTGCCGGTTTATCCTGTTTAACAGGAATATTATTTAATTGTGTATCGAGATGTACAGCTTGTGTATTATCTTTCAATTGAAGATCTATCAGCTGTAATACTTCCTGTTTCAAAACTTCATCATGTACCGGGAAACATACCTCAATACGATGATAAATATTGCGGTTCATCCAATCGGACGAACCCATATACACCTGCTTATTACCGTTATTGCCGAAAATAAACACGCGGCCATGCTCCAGGTAACGGTCAACAATACGGGTAACCATAATATTTTCGCTTTGCCCTTCAATACCCGGAACCAAACGGCAAATACTACGCACTATCAGCTGAATTTTTACACCTGCGTTTGATGCTTCATAGAGTTTGTTGATCAGCTTTTCTTCCTCCAGGTTATTCATCTTAATAATGATGGATGCCGGTAGGCCTTGCTGCTGATTGGCTATCTCCTGGTCAATAAACTCCATAAACCGGTTTTGCAAATTAAACTGCGCTACCAGCAGATTTTGAAAAGGCATTACCTTAGCGTTGATCGGCTTTTGCTTTTTGGAGAGGAAAATGAATAGCAGTTCCATCTCGCGCAGCAAATTATGGTTACCGGTTAGTAAAATATGGTCGGTATAAAAGCGAGCCGTATTCTCATTAAAATTACCGGTAGCCAATAAGCCGCGGTATTGCATCCTGTTACCATTGCGTAGCTTTACCAGCGCAATTTTAGCATGTACTTTAAGTGCTATGGCGCTGTAAATAAGCCTAGCCCCGGCAGCTTTTAGCTTTTTAGCCCATTTAATATTGTTGGCTTCATCAAAACGGGCTTTGAGTTCTACCAGTACGTTTACCTTTTTGCCGTTTTTAGCGGCACTTATTAATGCGTTAACAATTTTAGAGTCGCTGGCTACCCGGTATAACGATACATAGATCTCTTCCACATCGGGCCGGATGGCGGCTTCATTAAAAAAACGCAATATGGTATCGTAACTTTGGTAAGGCGTATGCAGCAAGTAGTCTTTAACCCCAATGTTATTTAATACCGATTGCGTTTCGGGCAGTTGGGTAAAGCGCAGGGCAGGCCATTTTTCAACTTTAAGCGATGTATCATTTACCGGGAATGAGGCGAAATCTTTCAAATTATGGTACACACCTCCCGCTATCATGCTGCCTTCATCTAAGCTTAAATAAGTAGCAATATTGT
This sequence comes from Mucilaginibacter terrae, assembly GCF_042679325.1. Lineage (GTDB taxonomy): Bacteria > Bacteroidota > Bacteroidia > Sphingobacteriales > Sphingobacteriaceae > Mucilaginibacter > Mucilaginibacter terrae. The sequence goes on along the minus strand of NZ_JBHTMJ010000003.1, from coordinate 226,763 downwards.
GCAGGATACGCAAAGGCAAACCGGGTTGGTACAGGTAGCGGGTAGCTAAACCGAAGTCACGTTTTTTAAGCTGCTTCTCTAACTGCTCGGCTAAATCGCCGGTGTACTCATCTTCAAAATCAAATTCGGCATCGCGGGTTATTTTAAAACTATAGCAGCCATTTATTTTTGGGGTAAATATCTTATCGAGGTTATAGCGGATAATATCATCCAGAAAAACAATGAACAGGTCATCCTGTACCGTAACACTATAAAATCTCGGCAAATCATCCGATGGAATGTTCAGAGCCACTAATTGCTCTTTGCCACCTTCTTGCTGTAACTGGATTAAAAAGTACAGCTTGTTATTTTCCGGAAAAAATGTACTCCCCTCGGCTAATGTTACCGGTTGTAAAAAGGCCATTACCTGGCTTACAAAATAATCGGTAACTGGCTGTACAATTTGCTGCGGAAAAGCTTTATTGTACAATAGGTGAATGTTTTTGGATTCGAGTTGCGGTAAAATGCTTCCGGTTAAAATACGGCCATATTGCTCCTGCTGTTGTTGCACCAGGTGCTGGGCCTGCAATAGGTCGTCTGCTTGTACCTCGGCGCCACTGGTGTGTTTTTTACGATTGTGCAGCTTATTTAATGCTTGAAGCACGGGCATGCGTACGCGGTAAAACTCATCAAGATTGGAGGAATATATCGAAAGAAAATTGATCCTTTCGAGCACCGGCAGGCTTTCGCGCTCAGCTTCCTGCAGCACACGCCCGTTAAAAGAGAGCCAACTCACATCGCGATTGAAAAATTCAGTTTGCATATATTTAGTGCTTTCCGTTACCATTAAGGGCGGCGGCTATTATAAAGGCCAACACCGATGCTATTAACCCGAACATAAATATATTATACGAAATACGTAGCAAACGGTATTTACGCCCCAGCACTACGCCCTGTGAGTACACGTCGATGATTAAACTGCCATATAAATACTCCCTATCGGCCATTACATTGCGCATCCCGGCAATATAATCGGGCAGGCTCATGCGGTAAAAATTACCGAAGAAGAGCAGGTTTACCTTTTTCGCCTCTACATCTTCCTTGGTAAAATACCCTTCGGGCAAAGACGGGCGGGTAGCCAATATGGAAAAAACCATAGTAGTTAAACTCACCACCAGTATAATAAAGGTTGGAACAATTAGATAGCTGTAATCTTCCAGCCGGCGTAAGAGCAAACTGATGATGGCCGACAAAATGATAGAGTTTACCGTGATCATGATATGTGCTTTGTTATCGGCCATATCGCTCAGGCGCTGGTGGTTGCTCGAGCTTACCCTAAACATGGTTTCAATACCTTTATCGGGCCTGTCCTTTTTTTTCACCTCTTTTTCTTCATAAACATCCACTGTTTGAGGCTTGTTTTCAATTACCGGGAGTACGGGCAAAGCTTCAATAGCCTGGGTAGGTTTATTTTTTTCGTTCCACTCCGCTTCTTTGTCTTTCAACCCCTGCAAGTTTTTTTCCTTTTGGTCGTTCAGGAGCATCTGCGCATAATCGGTATGGTAATGGTGCGCCTGCATAAATTGGATGGTTTTGTGACGCCAGTCGGGTTTACTGAAATCGCATTTATAAACCAGTTTACACTCTTTACGCAGTTGCTTATTGTTATCATCAAAATCTACGGTACCTAAGTGAAATACATCGGCATCGCAAATAATGCTTTGCAGCAAGCCTACGGGCTTTTGCGGCATTTTGGTAGCCATAATACAGCCTTTTACCTCTTGTATTACAGCGTTTTCTATATGCTGATTATTTAAAAACTCTTCGGCCAGGCGGGCACTTTGTTCCTCGTGGTTATCTAAACTTTCCATATAGCCCGCATCATGAAACCATGCGGAGGCTGTAACTACAAAAAAGTCTTTATCATCCAGTTGGTAATGGTTGGCTATTTGTATGGCTGCAGTAACCACATCCTCGGTATGCTTACGGTTATGGTAAAGCAGGTCTTCGTTTTTACGAAGCTTAAAGTAAGCTAATACCTGCTGTTTTACTTTATCCAGCAGTTCTTGATAGTTCATAGTGGAATGTGAATATGTTGCACAATGGTTGTAACCTCATATAACCGGCACCTTGCCACTGTGTTAAAGTACTGCATTATAATAAAATTAAATAATTTTAGTTTAGCCTTTTGCAAGGTATTTACCTATAGCTAACGCTTGTTAAAGGTACTAATTACTCCCAATTTATTAAAATACGCCATTAAGTTATCATTATTACGCTACAGGGATATATTAATCGTTTTATTTTTGCTGCCATAAGCACATTTACCAACTTATGCTTATGCTTGTATCAATGACCGGCCATAACTCAACTCTTTACATTTTACATACCATTGCTACCCTGCTGCTACTGCAGTTAACCGCTAAAGCACAGCAAGATGTTGTGGTTACCGCGGCTAACGACACATTGCTTAAACCAAAGTTAGCCATGAGCACACGTATTGCAGGCTCATCGTTAGATGACCGGATTATGATCCATTTTGCCGATAACCGCAACCCCCGCCAAACCGATTTCAACTATTTTATATCGAAAACTAATTTGTACGGCAACGCCCTGGTTCCGGCCAGCTTGCTCATCGGCGGCACCATCAGTAATAACAGGGAAATGCGTCAAAACGCACTGTATGTGGCCAGCAGTTCGGCACTTTCGTACGTGGCGGTGTTAATTATTAAACGCCTGGTAAAACGCCCCCGCCCCTTTCGGGGCAACTTCCGCATTTTCCCGGTTTATATAGCTGGTGAATATTCGTTTCCATCGGGTCATGCAGCTTCGTCGTTTAGCACAGCAACGGCCTTATCAATGGCTTATCCTAAATGGTATGTAATTGCACCCGCTGCCTTATGGGCTGGCTCGGTAAGTTACTCACGCATGTACCTTGGCCTGCATTACCCCAGCGATGTAGCCACCGGCGCATTATTGGGTGCAGGCACATCGGTTTATTTAAACACGGTGAGGAAGAGAGTGCAGTAAAAGATAGAAACAAGAAGTAAGAGACAAGAAACAAGAACCTTATAAGTTTACACATACTCCCATGCCTGGCTCTTGTCTCTTAATAAGAAACTCGCAAAGTCCTACCCTATTCAAACTCTTGGCTCTTGTTTCTTGCCTCTTGTTTCTCTCCTCCAATACCCGACTTTTTTTATATTTTTGCCTGTTACAGGTAGAGCCTTTAAGGCTTTTAAGCTTAATGCATGGATATTTCAGTTGTTGTACCTTTATTGAACGAAGTAGAATCGTTACCCGAACTTACCGCATGGATAAGCCGGGTAATGGAAGCCAACCGTTTTACGTACGAGGTTATTTTGGTGGATGATGGTAGTCGCGATGGTTCATGGGAGGCCATAAGCGGGCTGCATGCGCAAAATCCGGCTATAAGAGGCATTAAGTTCCGACGAAATTATGGAAAATCGGCCGCGTTAAACACCGGCTTTGAAGCCGCACAGGGCAATGTTATTATTACTATGGATGCTGATTTGCAAGACAGCCCCGATGAAATACCCGAACTATACCGCCGCATTATTGAAGAAAAATACGACCTCATATCGGGCTGGAAAGCCAAACGGTACGATCCGCTCAGCAAAACCATACCTACCCGTTTGTTTAATGCCGCTACCCGCAGCATGTCGGGCATTGATAACCTGCACGACTTTAACTGTGGTTTAAAAGCTTACCGCAAAGCCGTGGTGAAAAACATTGAGGTGTACGGCGAAATGCACCGCTACATTCCTGTAATAGCTAAATGGGCGGGCTTCACCAAAATTGGCGAACAGGTGGTAGAACACCGCGCCCGCAAATACGGCACTACCAAATTTGGTATGAGCCGTTTTATTAATGGATTTTTAGACCTGCTGTCCATATTTTTTGTAGGCAAGTTCGGTAAACGCCCCATGCACTTTTTCGGTTCGATGGGTGTGCTGAGCTTCTTTTTAGGCCTGGTAATGGCGGTTTGGATCCTGGCCGAAAAACTCATCCATATTTCAAATAACGAAAAGTATCGCAACGCTACCGATCAGCCTTTATTCTACCTTGCGCTGGTAGCTATCATCGTTGGGTTCCAGCTTTTCCTCACCGGTTTTGTGGCCGAACTGGTATCGCGAAACTCGAGTGAGCGCAATAATTACCAGATAGAAGAAACATTGTAGATGTGCAAATGGGAAGATATGCAAATGTGCGAATGCCCTTTTATCCTCACATCTGCCTTGAATGTTATTCATCATCTGCATATTTGCACATTTTAAATCTGCACATCTAATAAATGTTTTTTTCCATCATCATACCCTTATATAATCGTCCGCAGGAAATCAAAGAACTGCTGGAAAGCCTTACGCTGCAAACTTATAAGCATTTTGAGGTTTTGATTATTGAGGACGGATCGGTTAAGGAAGCTAAAGACATTGTGGCCGCATTTGCAGGCCGTTTAAATGTTCATTATTACTTTAAACCCAACGAAGGACAGGGCTTCAGCCGCAATTTTGGCTTTGAACGCGCCAAAGGTGATTACTTTATTATTTTCGATTCCGACTGCCTTATCCCCGAAACATACCTGGAAGTGGTAAACAACCGCTTCAGCACCAATTACCTGGATGCCTACGGCGGCCCCGATGATGCCCACCACTCCTTTACCCCCATGCAAAAGGCCATCAGTTACAGCATGACCTCGCCGTTTACCACAGGCGGCATCCGCGGTAATAAAAAAGGGATAGGTCAGTTTCATCCGCGCAGCTTTAATATGGGAGTATCGCGGCAGGTATGGGAAAAGGCCGGCGGTTTTATAATTACACGCTTAGGCGAAGATATTGAGTACAGTATCCGCATCCATTCATTGGGTTTTAAAATAGGATTGATACCCGAAGCCAAAGTTTACCATAAACGGCGCACCAGTTACCTGCAATTTTACAAGCAGCTGCACTTTTTTGGCAGGGCACGTATCAATATTTCCATGTTCTTCCCGGCCGAACTAAAGCCGGTGCATTTTTTTCCGGCATTTTTCACTTTGGGCTTCTTATTTACCCTTATAGCTAATTTGCTGATGTGGCCAATTGCCTTGCTGGGCAACTTTGTTTTGGCCTTATTTATTTTGTTGATATTTTTTCATTCCTGGTACCAAAACAAATCGTTAAAAGTTGCATTTTTGAGCATAGGCGCAGCCTTTATTCAGCTCACTGCTTATGGCTTAGGCTTTATGCAGGATTTTTGGAAGCGCAAAGTATTAAAACAACCGTAAGCATCTATGTATCACCCTTTTTCCATTGCCGAAACTATTAAGACAGCATGGAATGTTATCAAAAAGAATTATATCTCGCTGATTGTGTACTCGATGATCTCATTGATCTTTTATGAGATCATCAGTTTTTTCACCGGTTTTATTGTAGTTTATGATAACCAATATAGCCAAGTAGCGTTTGTTTTTTTCATGATGCTGGTACAATCGTACCTGGTTCTCAGCTTCTATAAACTTATATTAACCCTTATGGACAGGGAATATTACGAATTTGAGTTTCGGGATATATTACCATCGTTAAAAATGGCACTTTCGTTTGTTACAGTGGGCATATTGTACACTGTAGTTATTGGCACCATCATTTTCTTAAATTTAAAACTGGTAAACTATCCATTGCTTCAACAAATAATGGATAAATTAGAGATTTTAGGTATTGGATATTTATTGATCCGCTCTGTATTTTGTCTGTGCTTTATTGTAGACGAAGATTCGGGACCGATAGAATCGTTAAAGCAAAGCTTTTACATTACTTGGAATAACTTCTTTAAAGTATTAGGGCTTATATTAATTGTGGTGGGCTTTATTGCGTTACTGCTAATCATCATTAATTTATTTATCACCCTGTTATTCGATGTTGATAGCAACAGTTATATCGCTAAAATAGCTGCGATATGCTGGTTCGCTATATCGTTCCCTACCGTGCAGGTGATGATTATGGCTACTTACCGCAAATTGGTTTACAGCCATAAGGATTTGGACGATGACGTATCAGAAACCTTGTAACGCATGGGTGTAAAAGCGATACTGAGCAAACTGTTTGCCGCCTGGGTAAACCGCGATATTGACCATATACGTCAAAACGCGGTAACCTTGCAACAGCAAACCTTGCAACAACTCCTTAGCAAGGCTAAATATACCGCCTTTGGTAAAGACCATCACTTTGCCAACATTCATACCTACGAAGATTTTAAAGCCTTTGTCCCCCTGCGCGATTACGAGGACCTCCGCCCGTACATTGACCGCGTTACTAACGGCGAAGCTGATGTACTGTGGCCGGGTAAACCTGCTTACCTCGCTAAAACGTCGGGCACTACCTCAGGTGTGAAATATATTCCTATTTCTAATGAAAGCATGCCCGAGCATATTAAAGCGGCCCGCAACGCATTGCTAAGCTATATCCACGAAACCGGTAAGGCCGATTTTGTGGATGGCAAAATGATATTTCTGCAAGGCAGCCCGGTAATGAGCGAAAAGGCAGGTGTGGCTACTGGTCGCCTTTCGGGTATTGTGGCGCACCATGTACCGGCATATTTGCAAAAGAACCGCTTGCCCAGCTACGAGGTAAATTGCATTGATGATTGGGAGCAAAAGGTAGATGCCATTGTGGAAGAAACCCACAACCAGGATATGCGCCTCATTTCAGGGATTCCGCCATGGTGCCAGATGTATTTTGACAGGCTCTCGGCCAAAGCGGGTGGCAAAAAAATCAAGGACATATTTCCTAACTTTAAGCTGTTTGTTTACGGCGGCGTAAATTATGAACCTTACCGCGCCCGGATAGAAGAAAGCATAGGTTTCGGTATCGATACCATTGAAACCTACCCGGCATCCGAAGGCTTTATTGCTTTCCAGGATTCGCAAAAGGATAAGGGACTGTTGCTGTTGGTTAACTCGGGAATATTTTACGAGTTCATTCCTACCGAGGAGTTTTTTAACGAAAACCCAACCCGCCTGAGTTTAAGCCAGGTGAAACTGAACAAAAACTACGCGCTTATTATGAATACCAATGCAGGTTTGTGGGGGTACAGCTTAGGCGATACCGTTAAATTCACCTCGCTTAATCCTTACAAAATCATCGTAAGCGGTCGTATTAAACATTACATATCGGCCTTCGGCGAGCATGTGATAGGCGAAGAAGTGGAACATGCCCTCATGAGCGTTGCCCGGGAAGAAGGCATTGATGTGGTAGAATTTACCGTTGCCCCACAGGTTAACCCAACCGAAGGCGGACTGCCCTACCACGAGTGGTTTGTAGAGTTTGGGAAGGCTCCTGCAGATATACCTGCATTCGCCCAAAAAGTGGATAAAGCCCTCCAGCAAAAAAATATTTACTATTTTGATTTAATAGAAGGTAACATTTTGCGCCCTTTGGTAGTCAGAAGTTTACAGCCCGATAGTTTTATTAACTTTATGCGCTCGCAAGGTAAACTGGGCGGGCAAAATAAAGTGCCAAGGTTATCCAACGATCGTAAGATTGCGGATGCGCTGGCGATTGATGTTATTGAACCATAAATTATTTAAAGATAATACCCATGCCGAAATTGTTTCGGCACTCCAAAAGCCAAGGTATGCAAAGAGCTTACTTTTATAATGGGATGCTGAACTAAATTCAGCATAACTGATGATTTTTAAGTTATAATTTTTTAGACAGCGTATAAGTATAAATGCATATTCTATCTGATTCTCCTGTAAAGCAAATTGCCATTCTCGGTTCAACCGGCAGTATTGGTACCCAAACGCTGGAGGTTATTGCCGAAAACCCCAGCCGCTTTAACGCGCTGGTACTTACCGCGCATCGCAACGCAGACTTGCTTATTGCGCAGGCCTTAAAGTTTCGACCTGCTTACGCGGTAATATGCGATGAAAGCTTGTACCAGCCAGTAAAAGAAGCGTTAGCCCATACCAAAACACAAGTTTTAGCCGGTTACAATGAAGTAAAGAGCATAGTTACCCTGCCCGAAATTGATATAGTACTCACTGCCATGGTGGGCTTCGCCGGTTTAGAACCAACCATTAACGCAGTTAAAGCTGGTAAAGACATTGCCCTGGCTAATAAGGAAACGCTGGTAGTAGCCGGAGAACTGATCACTGCATTAGCCAAACAACATAATGTTAAGCTATTACCGGTAGATTCGGAACATTCGGCTATATTTCAGTGCCTGGCGGGCGAAGAACAAAACCCGATTGAAAAAATCATTCTCACCGCATCAGGCGGACCGTTCCGCGGCAAGGATAAAAACTTTTTAGAAACCGTTACCCGTCATCAGGCTTTAAAACACCCTAACTGGGTAATGGGAGCCAAGATCACCATCGATTCGGCTTCTTTGATGAACAAGGGGTTGGAAGTTATTGAGGCCAAATGGCTGTTCGATTTGCAACTGGAACAAATAGAGGTGATCGTTCACCCGCAGTCGATTGTTCACTCGCTGGTGCAGTTTCAGGATGGATCGATAAAAGCCCAAATGGGTTTGCCAGATATGAAGCTGCCTATACAATATGCCTTGGGCTATCCAGAAAGGATAAAGAACGCCTACCCGCGTTTCGACTTTACCGCCTACCCTAACCTCAACTTTGAAAAGCCCGATACGAAGACCTTCCGCAACCTGGTACTGGCTTTTGAAGCACTTAAAACAGGTGGCAACATGCCCTGCATTGTTAATGCGGCCAACGAAGTTGCCGTGGCCGGTTTCCTTACGGATAAGGTGAGCTTTTTAGGTATGAGCGATGTTATAGAACAATGTATGCAAAAAGTAACTGCCATTGATCGGCCATCTTTAGCAGATTATTTGAATACTGATAAAGAAACACGCATATTAGCACAAAATTTAATTGAACAAATGCCGTTAAAGGCATTAACGGTTTAAGAACGTAAAATACATAATGGATATAGTGATTATGGCAGGCCAGTTAATACTGGGCCTATCAATTTTAGTAATATTACACGAGTTCGGTCATTTTATTGCCGCCCGTGCATTCGGAATAAAAGTAGAAAAGTTTTACCTGTTTTTTGATGCCTGGAATTTCAGCCTGTTCAAATTCAACTATAAAGGTGTTGAATACGGCATGGGCTGGTTGCCTTTAGGAGGCTACGTAAAGATTGCCGGCATGATAGACGAGTCGATGGATACCGATCAGATGGCCGGTCCTCCGCAGCCCTGGGAGTTTCGTTCCAAACCAGCCTGGCAGCGTTTAATTGTAATGCTGGGTGGCATTTTTGTAAACATTGTTTTGGGTGTGCTTATATTTTGGGTGCTCACCATTAAATACGGCGAAAGCTACATCCCTAACGATGCCCTTAAATACGGTATTGTACCGGGTAGCATAGGTAAAGGTATTGGCTTGGAAGCTGGTGATAAAATTACTGCCGTGAACGGTCAAAAAGTGGAACGCTTCGAAGACCTTATCAGCTCTAAAGTATTAATGGGTAACAGTACGCTTACTGTACAGCGTAACACGCAAACGCTTAATGTTAAGGTACCCGGCAATATTTTGAACGATGTATCTGATCTGGGTATCGAGCAATTCATTAGCCGCATGCCGCGTACCACCTTTCGAGTAGATTCGGTAGTGGCTAACAGCAATGCCCAAAAGGCAGGCTTGCAAAAAGGCGACAGCGTGATAGCCGTAAACGGTGTACCTGTACGCTTCTACGATGAATTTGTTAGCCAGGTGCAACAATATAAAAATAAGCAGGTAGGCTTAACCGTAAGGCGCAACAACAACACTCTGTCTTTATCAGCGGCCGTAAACAAGGATGGCATGCTCGGTTTTGCCGATGGCCGCTTTGGCATTAAAGTAAAAACCGATTTGCCCGAAGAAAAAACCTTACGGTTTGGTTTCTTTGGTTCTTTACCAATTGGTGCATCAAAAGCTTGGGGCACTTTCAGCGATAACGCCAAAGGTTTAGGTAAGGTATTTACCGGCCAGGTTAAGGCCAACAAGGCATTATCGAGCCCAATAGGTATAGCAGTATTGTTTGGCAGCCATGTAGATTGGGTACGTTTCTGGAGCCTGGTAGGCTTGCTATCTATGGCCTTGGCCTTGATGAACCTGCTGCCTATACCGGCGTTAGATGGTGGTCATGCCCTGTTCCTCATTATAGAGATGATTAAAGGCAAGCCGTTAAGCGATAAGTTTTTAGAGCGCGCACAAATTGTAGGCTTTGTTATTTTAGTTACCCTTATGGTGTTTGTATTTGGTAACGATATTTATAAGCACATGATCAAATAGGGATCTATACTGGCCTCTTACGCGGATATTTTAAGTTAATAAACAAAATTTTATATCACGGGTTTGAAACCATAATTCAGTTAATTTTAACAAAAAGCCCTTCATCGCGAAGGGCTTTTTCGATTTTAAAAACTAACTATTACTCCAAACAAAAAACAGCTTTAATACTGGCATGTGTTGTTACATGCTAAAACTTGGGCTTAATGATATAAATGCTAAATTGAGCTAATTTGTGTGCTGATGCTACAGCGGTTTAACCTGATAAATACCGTGAAAACACGGGGCGGCAACCTGGTTGAAGACAATTATATTTACCAGAAATAATATACTTCACATGAAATTAGACAAACCTATCCGCCGTAAAGAAGCAAAAGCTATCCGAAACAATTACCTCAAAAACAATAAGGGAAAAACGCAACAGGTTTATTTTGAATACCAGTTGCTGATGGATTATTTAACGAGCCTTACTGCCGATCCCAGATTGAAGGATCCATCTAAAATGGGAATCAAAATATATTTTGGTGAGTATAACGCCGAATTTCCGGGTGCTAACATGAAAGATCGTATTACGGTAATGCTGGTTCCAACCATTAAAGTAGGCAATGTAAACCAGGATGTGCTTGATGACACTAAAGACACCGATCAATACTTGTTAAATGTGCTTGAAGCTTATAACCATGGCAGCTTGTGTCCTCCGTTTGACTCTGCTGACGGAACATACTGTGAAGGTTCTGAATTATAAGATTAAATATGTTTTTTAGTTAATGGAATTATCATTGTTTCATTATGCAGAAATGCTGGCCTTTATGGCCAGCATTATCTGTTATAAAAGTATTATAAAAAAACCGTATTGGGTGTTACTGCCCTACATGTTGATGATAGTAGCTGCAGAAATTATAGGTAAGCAACTTGCAGATAAACAGCTTTATAAAGACAACGTGCATCTTTTTAATATTACTACGGTGATAGAATTTGTTGTGTTTTTTTTCTTATTCTACAAAAACGTAAACGGCAGTTACCGCAAAGAGATTACAAAGTTTGCTATACCTGTTTATATGGTTGCTGCTGTAATAAATCAGTTGTTTATTCAAGGTTTTGATAAATTTCACACCAATACCATGCTTTTGGGTACTGTATTAATCATCATATTTGTGTTTTTTTACTTTTACGAAGCATTTAGCAAAATGGAACCTGTAAATTTACTAAAGGAGCCTATGTTTTGGATTGCTACAGGTTTATTTCTATTTTACCTTGGCGATTTTACCATCAACTTAATGCATCCTTACTTTGTTAAAAACCACCTGCAAAAGCGATGGACTCATATATTTCGTATAATTAACCATAACCTTATTATATTTGAATACTTATGTATTAGCATAGCCATTATTGTATGCAGCAAGAACCGTTCAGCTTTGAAGCTGCAATCATAGCTATAACTATATTGTTTTTAGTACTGGGCGCATTTATTATTATGATTATGCTAGTGTACCGTAAAAGACGTAACCTGCATATTATCGAAAAACTAAACCTTCAAGCTAATTTTAAACAGGAACTGCTTAAAGCACAACTGGAAATACAAGAGCAAACGCTCACTTATGTGGGGCGCGAGATACATGATAATATAGGTCAGGTATTGTCTTTTGTAAAACTTAACCTAAACCCAGTTGGCGGTAACCACCAGTTATTACAGCAAAAAATGATTGATAGCCGCGCACTGGTTGCTCAAGCTATCAACGATTTGCGAGACCTTTCGAAAAGCCTCAGTTTTCAGCATTTTGCACACCTGGGCCTGGTTAAGGCTATACAAATAGAAACCGAAAGGATAAATAAAAGTGGCTTATTACTTTTAATTTTAAATGTGAAAGGCGAACCCTATACCCTGGGCGAACAAAAGGAACTGGTATTGTTCCGAATTTTCCAGGAATCGTTAAATAATGCGTTAAAACATGCAGAAGCGCGTAATTTCATAATCGATTTGCAGTTTCACACAGAAAGCTTTACCTTAACCCTCGCTGATGATGGACGTGGCTTTTTGGTTGCCAAAAGGTTAAATGAAGGAGGTGGATCGGGACTTAAAAATATGGAAAGCAGGGCAGCCTTAATTGGTGCTACAGCAACCATTAATAGTTCGGTGGGTAATGGTTGTTCTATCAGCATTATACTTGACCACCTTGCACCAAAAACAAATGCTAACCCAAGCTACCCAAATCGTATTGGTTGATGACCATCGCTTGTTCAGAAGCGGTATGGCTGCTTTAATAAACAGTTTACCCGGCTATAAAATTATATATGAAGCCAGCAACGGCATTGAACTAAGCCGGAAGCTAACATCTAAAACTAAACCACACATTCTTTTACTGGATATTAATATGCCCCAAATGAATGGAGTGGATACCGCCCATTGGCTTAAAACTAATTATCCTGAAGTAAAAATAATTGTACTATCCATGTTTGAGGATGCCGATAAGGTATTGGCTATGCTTAAACTGGGCGTAAAAGGCTATTTACTTAAAGATGCCGAGCCACATGAGTTTGAGCAGGCTCTGCATAAGGTAGCCAATAATGAAGTTTATTTCCCGCAATTTGTAACCAAACACCTGGTGTATAATATTAATAACGCACCCGGAAAAATAAAGCTGAACAGCAGGGAAGTTGAATTTTTAAAGCTGGCCGGCACCGAGCTTACTTACAAAGAGATTGCCGACCAGATGTGCATCAGCGCACGTACGGTTGACGGCTATCGCGACCAGCTATTTGACAAACTGCAAATTAAAAGCAGGGTAGGCCTGGTATTGTATGCCATTAAAAACAAACTGATAGAAGTTTAAACAAACTGCTTAAAATAGCAGCTATGCTTACAATTTGCCAATAAACTTGTTATACCTGTACCCATGAAAAAACGCATAATCACCATTGTATCCTTAGTGGCCTTACTGGCTGTTTTTGGTGTAATTTATTACCGTTACTATTTTGTTTTTGGTGATGGAACCAAAGCTGGTACCATGAACTACTTTGTGCATAAAGGTTATTTGTTTAAAACTTATGAGGGCAGGCTTATACAAACCGGGATACGTACTCCTACGCAAGGTGCCATACAATCGAACGAGTTTATGTTTTCGGTAACCGACCCAAAAGTGGCCGGGCAGTTGAACCGTAGCGCGGGAGCCTTTTTGGAAGTTCACTATAAAGAATATATTCACACCCTGCCGTGGCGCGGAGTAAGTAATTTTGTGGTAGACAGCATTATATCGGTAAAGCAAACTACACCAATGCTACCTTAACTGTTAATAGCTTGGGCAGGCCGTTCTTTTTTAAATAATACACCTAATACAGCCGATACCGCAAAGATTAATATTACAGATACCAATAACGACCGGAAGAAACCGGCTACAGTTACGCTGCTGCCGGCTGCAAAGGTTTTGTTCATATTGTCAACCTCTTCGTTAATTTTAGCAGTTGGTGTTTTCTGAGAGATCATGGCCTGTTTACGGGTTTCCATAAATGCCACATGCGACTTTGTGGCCAGTTGAGGGTTTATCTTATCTGCAAATAAAGCAATACCATTGTTCCAGATAACTGTGGTTATAAACAACATAATAAATATGCCGGTAATAGCCTGTTTTAAATTCCAGTAACGGCCTACCTTATTTCTTAAACCATTAATAAATAGTAGCGTTACAGCAAACAACACGATATAGTAAACCGGATACAATACTATAAAAGTAGCTAAAGGTGATTTGGCCCAGTAAGCAAGGTAGTAGATTTTGAGTACATCTACCAGAAGCATAAAGGCACCAAACAATAATCCCCGAAGCGCACCTTGCTTTCTGACGGCCAAATTTATATTTTCCATGCAGTACAGATCGGTTAGTCCTGGTTAAACGTTTCCAATATGGTAAATACGGCCATATCAAAACTTTTATCTACCGCGTTTTCAGCTACTGTTTGCTTATCATTATCGCGAGGCTTGGTGTTTTGAAAAAAGGTCATTATGGGGTAGAATAAATCTTTCAATTCAGCATCCTCAGCTACCTTTACCGCTATCTTTTTCACCTCTTCGGGTGTGCTTTCTACCAGGATCTGATTGGCTATAATAGGTTCATAAATCTGGTGCTCATCCTGAAATTCATCGTCATCCACCAGTAAAAATTCGGCAAGGTAATCTTCTAACGATGGCTCGATGGCTTCATCGCGGCACTCGTTGAGGTAAAGCAACAAGTTGAGCAACTCGGTACCGCGGTCAATAGTTTCTTCTTCAATATCCGCCCACTCCGGGGTATCCAGATAATCTTCTTCCAGTCTTTCTATATCAGCACTAAAAAAGTTAACCATTAGCAGGTCAAAGAAAACCTCCCGTAAGGATTCGGCTTGCGGATACTCGTCAAATACCTCATCCAGCGCATCCACCTTGTCTAAAAAGTCTTCATCTAAAACAAATACGTCGGTTAACCTGGCAGTTAATTCTTCCACATTTAACGGTGTGTAAGCCGTATAAGCCTGTAATGATGCGCTGATGGCATTTTGTATAGTTGGATCGATCATGGAATTTTTAAGATTAGTTGGTAACTACTTGTTGGTTGTTACAGGTTAACAGTATTTTGCCTTTTAAGTTCTGCCCAATAAAAGGCGAGTTAGAAGATTTTGAACGGTTGTTTTGTTTATCGAATTTCCATTCGGCATCTACATTAAATATAACCAGGTTAGCTATCTGGCCGGCTTCTAATATTGGTGCATCAATGTTTAGTATAGTGCGTGGATTAACCGCTAATTTTTCTACAATAAGTTGTGGCGCTAAACCAACCCGAACCGCTAATGAGAATGCCGTTTGCAAACCTATCATGCCATAGGCCGAGGTTTCAAATTCCATTTCCTTAAACTCAATTTCGTGCGGTGTATGCTGCGATACTATGGCATCTATGGCACCATCTGTTAAGCCTTGCAGCAGGGCATCAACATCGGTTTGGGTACGCAGCGGTGGTTTTACTTTGTAAAGGCTATCAAAGCCTAACAAAGCCTCATCGGTAAGTATGAGGTGGTGCGCGGCCACATCGCAGCTTACTTTTAACCCTTTATGCTTAGCCTCGCGGATCAGCTCTACCGAGCGCCGGGTTGATACGGTGCTGAAATGAATTGGCGAACCGGTGTACTCGGCCAGGTACAGGTCGCGTGCTATCATCAGTTCCTCTGCTAATGAAGGGATTCCTTTCATACCCAGTAATGTGCTTACCACACCTTCATGTACCTTGGCTTTACCTGCTATGGCCACATCTTCGGGGTAGGAGAATATAAGCCCGTTAAACCCTTGTGCGTATAGTAAGGCACGCTCCATTAAGCCGGCATCTTTTACAGGCCTGTTGCCATCGGTAAATGCTATGGCGCCGCTCAGGTACATATCGTACATTTCGGCCAGGTCCTTTCCTTCGCGTTTATGCGATATAGTTCCTAAAGGAAATACATCCACTAAATTACCTTTGGTTTTATTGATGATATATTCTACTTCAGTTTTGGAGTGTACGGCAGGTTCGGTATCGGGCATTAAAGCAAGGCCGGTAAATCCGCCTGCTGCCGCGGCCTGCAAACCGGTGGTCAGGTCTTCCTTCGTTTCCAGTCCCGGTTCGCCTATGTTGCAGTTCAAATCAAAAAAGCCGGGCGAAAGGTAGCTTCCTGTGGCATCTAACAACTCCGCATCAGAATTGATATGAGCATCAATATTCTTCACAACACCGTTTTCCAGCAACACATCGGCAATTTGCCCATGAAACGGGGAACCAGGGTACAATATGGTAGCAGATTTAATGAGCAAGTTCATGTAAAGGACACTGTTTATGCTTACGCTATTATTAATAAGAAACCGGCCGACTTGACTGCAACTTATCTACCCGGTAAAACCGGATGAGCAGTATTTCGGCAGCCACAAAAATCAATGTCAAAATTATACAAAGTTTCCATAATTGCTGTCCAAAATTTGTATCGGCTACGGCCCCTTGTAAACTTCCCTTTCCGGCCTGTAATATATGGCCGTTGTTGGGCAATAATTGTTTTAAACCGGCTTTGTCAAAATACGTCAGGTCCGATTCTATCTTATCGCTGTTAAACGCAATTACAGCTACCAAACTATCCTGCTTTTTGAGCTGGTAGTTACCGGGTTGCTGTACCTGGTCGGCCATATACAGCAGGGTACTCCCCTCTTGCTGGCGTACATCAGGTATCAATATTTGATTGCCGTTGCTGAGCTTCATAATCTGTTTTTCGCTCAATTGCACCGGTGCAGCTTCAATTGCTGTGTTGTTGCCTATGGTGTTAAACAAAGGTTGATAGTGCCCGCTTAGCAGTGCCATACGGTATAAAACCGGCAGCAGCAAAGCATGGCGTGGCAGGTTGCTGAAATCCTCCTGCAAAGGCACGGCCGATACATATATTTTACCTGCACCGCTGCGGTAGCCGCTCCAAAAAGGCTGGTGACCGGGTAGTTCCATCAGGGTTTCGCTGCGTACCTGGCTACCGGCATTGAGCTGGTAATACTTTTGTACCAGGGGCAGATCGGGACTGCGCGGCACATCCTCAAAAACTGATTTAAATAATGCATTTTGCAAGTTTAAAGAACTTACCCGCGTAGCTCCGGTAACCAATTTTTCGGGATATGCTGCTCCGGCAGGTTGCAAAAGCGAACGGTAACTTAGCATATCTGCTTCATGGGCAGGAAAAACGGCCAGCGTACCGCCTTTGGCTACATAAGTTTTCAACTGTTGTGCCAGCCCGGTTGATAGGGTTTTAATATCGCTCAATACAATAAGCGGATACGTAGCTAAGCCTCCATAATTAACGTTACCCGCGTTGGTGGTAACAGGTTCAAAAAACGCATCGGCGCTAAAAGCGGCCTGCAAATATTTGTTAGGCTGGCCGCCATTAACCAGCAGTATGGGCATTTTTGCCTTTACATTAAAAGTAAAATAGAACTGATTATCAAATATCACCGGGTTATCCTGCAACTGTATTTGACCCTCTTGCCAGCCCGCCTGCAAACCCGAAAAGGTTAAGGTATCTTGCCTGGTTGCCCGTGCCTTAATATTGAAACTACCTAACGCCTTTTGCCTGCCGTTTATCGTTAATTTAAGCGGAACACCTTTGGCATCTTCTCCTGCGTAATTGTGCAGCTTAACAACCAGCTTTTCGGTTTCGCCGGGGCGGTGTACCGCGCTGATCAACCATACCGAATCTACCGCCACATTGGGTAATACGTTGGCTTGCAACTGTACTAAACTTATATTAAAACCCGTATCTGTTTTTAAGGTTACAATGCCTGTAGCTTGTTTCTGAAAATCGGATATGATATAGGAAAACTGCTTATTGCCCGGCTGGGCGGCCTGTAATAAGCTTTGCTGCCTGGCTGTTATTTGTTGCAGCGTGCGGCTTTGCGCACTAATCTTCACTGCATCTACCGCGTCGTTAAACTCCTGCCGGTTAAGCAGCCGCTGATGCTTACCTTCAAAGTTGTGCGTAAGCAGCTGAAAACGGTCGTTCAGCGAATAAGCCGAAGCTATTTCCTTGGCACGGCGTTTAGCTTCATTTAACAAACTACCCTCCGTGCTGAGGGTTTGCATAGAATATGAATTATCCACAAAAATACTCACCATTTGCTGACTAACCGGTTTAATAGTATTTCTATCAGCAATATATGGCCGGGCAAATGCCAATACCAGGAAAGTAAATGCCAGTAACCTACTGGCTAATATTAAAAGCTCGCGTAAGTTACGCCTTGATGACTGCTGCTCTTTAACTTCTTTTAAAAACTGTACATTGCTAAAATACACTTTTTGATACCGCCTGAAATTGAATAAGTGTATGAGCACCGGGATAGCCAGTGTTAGCAGGGCGAATAAAAAGGCGGGGTATATAAAATGCATTAAATTTAGGATGCACTATATTTGATGTGCTGGTAACAAATATAACCCAATATGGCGTTAAGTTACAAACCCACTACCGGTAATATGGCAGTTGAAGCCGGAAAAGTAATACTAAATGCACTACCTTTTCCTAATGTACTATTGATTTGTAGTTTTCCATCCTGTTTTTTAATCAGATCGCGAATGAGCATTAACCCAAAACCGCTGCCTTCTTCGTTTTGTGTACCTTTAGTGGTGTAGTAGTTTTCGCTATTGATGCGTTCCATTACCTCTTTACTCATACCTATACCGCTATCTTCCAGGGTTATGCAGGTTTCTGTCTCATTTGTTGTGGCATATATTTCTATACAGCCTTTAACCGGTGTAAACTTTATAGCATTGTTAAGCAGGTTTCTGATCACAATACGTAGTGTCTCTGTTTCGGTGAGCCATTGCAAATCTTTAGGCAGGTTATTATTTACCTCAATATCCTTATCACTAATAGGTATTTTTTGCTCTTCAATTATACTGCTTACAACCTGGTGTAAATTTACAGCTACTAATTCGGTAGGAGTTTTACTTACCTGCCCTTTTATCCAATACAATAAGTTATCGGTTAAACCCATTACCCTGGTATATTGCGCTTCTAACTGGCCGAACAGATCTTTAGATTCATCTTCGGAGAGCAGGTCCATATTAACTAAATGAATTAAGCTTTGTGTATTGGCTAACGGCTTACGCAAATCATGCGTTATAATTGAAAGCAATTTGTTTTTTAGTTCATTATCGTCTTCCAGCTTTTGGTTCTGGCTAATAACCTCACCGTTGAGTTTATCGAGCAAATCAATATTCTGCTCAATTTGCTTGTTCTTTAATTTCAGTTCGGCCGAATATCGCCTGGCTTTTTTATAATTGTAACTAAGCGTAAAAACAATTATTACAAAAACAAGTAAAAAACCGGTATAAAGTATAATAAGCGTACGTTGCTGTTCGGTTTTTTTACGCACGTTAATGATATTCTGCTGCATTTTAAACTGTTGTTCTTCCTGCATGCGTAAGGCATCTATAAACTCGTTCGATTCCTTTCTTTCCCGCTCATTAATAGTATTATCTATAAAAATAAGTTCATCCTGCCATTCAATAACCGCATCTTTATTAACCGATTCCTTACTGATATACAAAAGTAATTGGACAGCTGTTTTTACTAACTCCAGAGCGGCTACACTGTCTGCTTTGTTATAAGCCAGTTTTGCATAAGGCAATGCTTTGTCGTACTGTTTCAAATTTACATAAATCCGGCTTAGCTCAATGTAAGATAATGCCTTGCCGTATGTATAGTTATTTAAGATGTCAATTTTTAACGCTTTGTGCAAAAAGTAAATGGCCGAGTCGGGTTTACGCAGCTTTTTATATAATAATGCCCTGTTATAAAAACTCTTTTTTTCTCCATACGTATATTTAGCTTTCCTGCTTAACTGGTATGCATCATCATAGTATCGTTTAGCTTCTTCGTAATTTTTCTGATCGGTTTTTAGTAATCCTAAACGCAACTGAATATTTACCACATCAACCGGCTTGTTTAACGACTCAAAGATTTTGAGCGTATGGTATAAAAGTTTTTCAGTTTCATTGAGCCCTCCGTTTGTACGTTTTATAGCACTTATATATTGCTCGGCACGGGCAACATTATAAATATCTTTATTTTGTTTGCTCAATTGCATGGAACGATAGTACAGTTCTAACGCACGTTTAGAGTAACCGCGTTGACTAAGCACTTCAGCCTGGTTAAGGTAAGCTACGGCCAACCCTTTGGTATAATGATATTCAGTGGCCAGCAATTCGGCCTGGGTAAGCAAAATAAAAGCCTTACCGGCATCTAACCTAATTAAAGGATAGGCTTTGTTGTTTAAAGAATCAACACGTGCAATAATATTGGGATGATGCGTTGGTGAATTTTGTGCCTGGCTGATATTAGGTATTAAAATAAAAACGAAAAAAAGCAGGTGTGTAGCAAGATCTTTGCTAAATATTGGAAAGCATAAAACCTTCTTGATATATAATTTTATAATGTTATTAGGTAACAATTATCGGGATTTACTAATTAAAGCATACTGAATTGAATGCTAAACTTAGTTATGTATGGCAAATAAAGCATTCTATTATTAATTTGTTTTTAATGTTAACAATTATATAAATTATTAACATTAAAAATAACAATAATTAATAATAAAAATATAAATATATAATAATCTTTTTATTGTGATAAACCTGATTTGTAATACTGACTAAAACACTTGATTAATATTTTAGCCGACATATTAAATAAACCTGATTACACTATTTTAAAAGATAATAACAGTTATTTACATAATAGTATATTGAATGCAAAATTGGAGGTTTAAACCTATATGATAGTGATAATTGCCAGACACTTTTTGAGGAAAGATTAAAAAAAACTGTGAATATTATATTAACAGCTTTATTTAGGTAACTTCTATCTTATATTAAAGTTTAAAAAGGCAGAACATATATTGAAGTGAACCCCAAAAGTTAGACAAAAACTTTTGGGGTCACACCAATTAAATGCTGCCTTTTTAATTTTTACTCGCCCGAATGCAGGCCTACCGCATTGCCCTCGGTATCCATGAAAAAAGCCATATAACCTGTTTCGGGGTTAATGTGGGTTTTGGGCATAGTTACTTTTCCACCCGCATTTTCTATCCTATCCAACACTAATTGAAGGTTAGGGTTGCCGTTGAGGTAAATAACCGCTCCTGTTGTACCAGGTATATGTTGCGGGCTTTGCACCAGCGCACCTCCTGTTTTAGGACTTTGCGATGGAAACATTATCATTTGCATACCCATCATTTCAAATTGCTGCATTTGTATGTCAAACACACTTTCATAAAAAGCTTTGGCTCTTGCAGCATCGGTAACCGGTATTTCGAACCAGTTTAACGCGTTGGTTGTTTTGCTTAATTTTTCCATTTTTTAAGTTTTATTGTATAATCCTTTTATCTTTAGCTACATACCGGGCAAAACCCAGTAAAGCTCCTGTCACCATCAGGTTGCGAAAAAAATTCACCATTTCCAGTTCCTTTTCACGTTCTACAGAACCCGTCATGCCCTGCATATTTAACTCATGCCCCATAGCCCTGGGCAAGTGTACCATTAATGCCATTAAAATTACGTAAAATGCTATTAAAACATAGGCCAGTTTGTCGTATTTACCAATTAATGCACTAACCATAAATGCCAGGATACAAACGGCTGTAAAATAATTAAAGAAATAAGGGAACGGAATATAATCGGGCACGAAAGCCGCGCCCACATCGGGCTTGCCCAGGTGCAGGCCAATATACATTATAAATGAAAGCGGGAACAACCAGCGGCCTGTATTCAATATCTTGTCTGTCATGGCTATATTAATTTATTGGAAATGAAATTAACGGCCTAATTTCCACACTGCTGTGCAAATACTTGAGTATCGGGCATGTTTTGCTCCAGGCTTCAGCTTCCTGCAGGCTATCGGCCTTGCATATCAAATAACCGGAAATTAAAACGCTGTTTTCCTCTTTGTAAGGATGGGCAGTGGTGCCTTCGTTACTGATAAATGCACCCTCATACTCAATAGGAGCTGTTGATACCAGTTTACCTTGCATGGCTATGTTGCCTATCCAGGCTTGCCACTTCGGCATATCCTCAGCCATATCCTGCGTGGTTGATAAATAGGCGCCCGGGCCACTTGCATTACGGAATAATAAAAGGTACTCGTTCATAATTATACGTGTTTAAATTGTTCAACAGATCAAAAATCTTCAATTTAAAACCGTACGGTGTTGACAAATGTCAACATTTTAAAGTTTACCCTTTAACCGGCTAAAAGTTTCTTTAGAGATACCTAAATAAGACGCAATGAGCTTACTGGACAAGCGCGTCATGAGTTTTGGCCGGTAATCCATCAGCCATTTGATTCGGTTAAGCGCGTTTAACGCCACAAAAGTATTAATACGATAAACCGAGTTAGCATAAGAAGCTTCCAAAATTTGCCTGTAGACCTTATCAAACTGGGGCACTGTTTCCATCATAGTTTGAAAGCTTTGCCGGTTAATGGCAAAAATATCACACGGCTCTACCGCCCTTATATTTTCGGTAGCGGGTATCTGCTGGCCAAAGCTGATCAAATCAGAACACCAGTTATCTTCTATAACAATATCTCGGGTAGTTTCATTAGCATCCGGGTTTTCCACGTACACTTGCAGGCAGCCGCGTGCTATAAAATACACATAACGGCAAACTTGGCCCTGCTTAACCAATTGCTGATTACGGCTGGCTTTCAAATACTTAAAATGACTTAGTACTTCCTCAAGTTGGTTGGTATCATCACCTATACGATCAACAATATGCTGCCGGAGTATATCTATCATCTGCGTATGAAATATATTTTTATTTATACGATTACAAATTACCAGGTATTAACGGCTACGGCGCCTACGTTTTTTACTCACTTGCTTTTTACGTAACGAACGGCTTTTGTTTGCTGATGTTTTAACAGTAGACTTTTTACGCACACCCGTGCTACCAGAGTTTGACCCACTTTGTGAACTGGATGGGTTACTTTCAACCGCTACAGGCGCAATGCTGTTTTCCCTAACAGTGGCCGTATCGGTACTGATTTGATTAGCCGATATATTGTTACCACGCAAGCTATACCTGATCGAACGCTTATCAATAGGTTTTGTAGCCAAAGAGTCGGTTTCATCGTACACGTTAAACTCGCGCATGAGGTTGCCGTCTTTTACAAAAAAGTTATCGTTACCGCGGTACCCTTTTTTTTGCGAGCGGGTAAGCCTCGGAAAATCAAGTTCGCGGGCCTTATCGTTATTGTATTCAAACGCATAAATCTTGGCGGCATTGGTACTATCGGTAGCCTGGGTATGTATAAATATCTCGGGGTTGCCGTCGGTGTCCATATCGGCGTTCAAAACTTCTTTAATACTACCTTCCAGGTCACCGGTTGTGGTAGTGTATTTCATGGTTGCCGAATCGGACCGCAAAATCTCGAAAGCACCAACCGTTTGCGAGCCCCTGCCCCAAGCCAGTACATCATAATACTGACCCGGCGCAACTTCAATAGTTTTATGGAAACGGAAAGGTATCATTATTTGAGGTGCAGCTGTGGCCATTGGTGCGGTAGCCTCAGTTTTTTTTGCCGGGCTACTACAGCTTGCCACAATGGCCATGCTGCCCAGCAACAGGTATAAATAATGCTTTATATCTATCATCAATAGTAGTTATTGGGTTGTTAAGTTATTGAAAATCTTTGTTTTTCGTCTCTGTACGTTGTACTCCCGACTCTATAGTCTTTCCTACTTAATTCACCATATTCTCTGCCGAAAACTCACCTTTGGGTTTGCCCGGCATTGTTAAGTACACACGCAAAGTACTAAATGCGCCTCCTTCAAAATATTTGAGGGTAAATTTATGCTGACCTTTTTGCAGCAACACCTCACCCGCCTGTTCATACAGGCTGTGCTTGCCATCGTTATTAACCACCAATTGGTCGTCTATATAAATTACAGAACCATCATCGCTTTGGGTAGAAAAGATGTATTTACCATCGGCATCTACGGTAAAACAACCTTCGTAGGTAATGCCGAAGGTACGGTTGGCTTTTTTATAAGCAGCCGTATTAAATGTACGTACCACACCTGTGTCAAGCACACGGGCACCATCTAATTCGCCTGTATTAGAAAACAAACCGGCAACCAATTCATACTTAACCCCAGGGTTTGTACCATTGTAGGTAATGGCCGGCAAGGGAGTGCGGTTAAAAACCTTAGTGGTGGTTATTAAGCTACGCTTCCCGGTAGGTGTTATTACAATGGTTTTAAACTCCAGGTATTGATCTGCCGGAATATTAAAGCTTAAAGGACGTGTGTACTCCAAATCCTTTTCGCTGGGCGTGTAACCATCAATAGTATAATATATTTTAGCTCCTGTAACCGGTGTTCTTAAATTGGCGGTAAGCTGTGCCGCAGAATACGACGTATCTTTTGCGCCAATAGCCACCGGTACACGGTAGTTAAACTTGTTGGCATCCAGCCAGGCCAGGTGTTTGGGGAGGCGGGTTTCGGCAAAGTCGGTATAGTTTTTATTGGCTAAAGGCGTCCATGCCACTTCCGAAAGTGCCATCATGCGGGGTAAAAGCATATACTCGGCTTTGGCTTCGGTGGCAATATACTCTGTCCACATGTTGGCCTGTACGCCCAATATATATTTTTGCTGGGCAGCAGTTAATGCCGCCGGTGTTGGGTTATAAATATATGTTTTTACAAGCGGTGTAAAACCACCTATGCCTAACGGTTCCAGATCTGACCGGGCCTGGGCATGGTCTAAATATAAACCACTACTGCTTGGGGTCATGATAACATTATGGTTTTGCCTGGCTGCCGCTATACCACCGGCCTCGCCACGCCAGCTCATTACAGTGGCATTGGGTGCCAGTCCGCCTTCCAGTATCTCATCCCAACCAATAATGCTGCGCCCTTTGCTGTTCACAAACTTTTCCATACGTTGTATGAAATAGCTTTGCAGGCCGTGTTCATCTTTAAGCTTCAGTTTTTTAATGATAGCCTGTGCCTCTGCCGATGATTTCCAAACCACTTTGGGTGCCTCATCGCCGCCAATGTGTATGTATTTACTGGGGAAAAGATTTATTACCTCACTTAAAACATCCTGCAAAAAGGTAAACGTTTTTTCGGTAGGGCAAAATATATTGTTGAATACACCCCAGGTACCCGATACTTTGTATTGCATGTTCACATCGCAGCTTAGCTCGGGGTAAGCGGCCAGTGCAGCCATAGCATGCCCGGGCATTTCAATTTCGGGTATAATGGTAATATATTTGCTGGCGGCGTATTGTATAACTTCCCTGATCTGGTCTTGGGTGTAAAAACCGCCGTAAGGTGTACCGTCAAATTGCTGGGGCATGCGGTCGTGGTAGTTACCTATCAAAGTTTCGGCACGCTGGCTACCCACTTGAGTTAACTTAGGGTATTTCTTGATCTCGATGCGCCAGCCCTGGTCATCGGTTAAATGCCAGTGAAAGGTATTGAGCTTGTAAGCTGCCATCAAATCAAGATAACGTTTAACAAATTCAACCGAAAAAAAGTGGCGGCTTACATCCAGGTGCATACCACGGTAACCAAAACGCGGATAATCTTCTATACGTGCACAAGGTAATTTAGCAGTAGCAGCGCGCTCTAAAGGCATTAATTGTATTAAAGTTTGCATACCATAAAATAAGCCCGCTCCTTTACCAGCAATAGTGATTTGGTTGGGAGCTATAGTTAAACGATAACCTTCGGCAGGCAGGTTTTCGGTGCCGGTTGAGGTAACAACTATAGCATTTGCAACAGGTGTGCCAGTATAAGTTTGCAACTTGTTTTTGAGCATATACTTGTTTTGCAGGTACGCAGTTAAAAACTGAACAGCTTGATTATTAACAGTATCGGCCTGTATGGTTGTTTCCTGACTTAATGTAAAGGTGCCAGCCTGCTTTTGTACCGATACCGGTGCCGGTATAATGCCCAAATTAGGGTCGGCAACTGGTACTTGCGCAAGTGCTGCATGGGTAGTAATAGTAACGGCTAAAAGTAACAGGGAACAATATTTAAGAGGCATACTTAACATAATCAGTTTAAAAATAACAGATGGTGAAGTTAGCAGATTTTGAGGGATACCGGTTAATGAAATTGTAAAAAATGTAGTTGAATACTGTTTTAAAACGACCCTTGTTAATATAATACTTGATACGACATGTAAGTAATGAGACGAATAACTTATTTATACCTAAGGCTTACGATGCATAATTATCCATATAAAATCTGTCAAATCTTAACAGGTACCAAACACATCAAAACATAAAAAGCTGCCTTCAAAAAGACAGCTTTTTATGTTTTCACATACCCTCATTAATAAGGTGTTTGAATGCTTATAAATGAGCCATTACTTCTTCAGCCTCTTTGGCGGCTAAGTAACGTTCGGCATCTAAAGCGGCCATACAACCCGTACCTGCGGCGGTTACAGCCTGGCGATAAATATTGTCTTGTGCATCGCCACAGCAAAATACGCCCTCAACGTTGGTTTGGGTGGTACCGGGCTTGGTTTGTATATAGCCGGTTTCGTCCATATCAATAATACCTTTAAAAATATCGGTGTTAGGGTGATGACCGATAGCCACAAAGAAACCGGTAACTTCCAGCACACTATCTTGCCCTGTTTTGTTATTATATATAGCTATACCGTTAACTCCCTGCTGGTTACCTAAAATCTCCTTTGTCTCTGTGTTGTACAATATCTCGATGTTAGCCGTATTTTGCACACGGGTAACCATGGCTTTGGAAGCACGAAACTCATCGCGGCGAATTAGCATGTACACTTTTCTGCAAAGTTTGGCTAAGTATGTAGCCTCTTCGGCAGCGGTATCACCTGCACCTACAATGGCAACATCCTGTCCGCGGAAAAAGAAACCATCACAAACAGCACAGGCCGAAACTCCAAAGCCGTTATATTTTTGCTCAGATTCTAACCCTAACCATTTGGCTGATGCACCGGTTGAAATAATCACGGTATCGGCCGTAATAGTTTTTACCTCATCAACCACTACTTTATGCGGCAAACTCGAAAAATCAACAGAACTTACATAACCAAAACGAATAT
The DNA here is from genome assembly GCF_042679325.1 of Mucilaginibacter terrae. GTDB lineage: Bacteria > Bacteroidota > Bacteroidia > Sphingobacteriales > Sphingobacteriaceae > Mucilaginibacter > Mucilaginibacter terrae. The sequence goes on along the minus strand of NZ_JBHTMJ010000003.1, from coordinate 199,886 downwards.
CGGTACCAAAACGCTCGGCTTGCTTACGAAAATCGTCCATCATCTCCGGACCCATTATACCTTGTGGGTAACCCGGAAAGTTTTCTACATCGGTAGTTTGGGTTAACTGCCCGCCGGCAATCATACCGGTGTATAATACGGGTTTCAGATCTGCGCGGGCAGCATATATGGCAGCGGTATAACCGGCAGGACCCGAACCAATGATCAGGCATTTAACGTGTTCTGTATCTTGAGACATCAGCGAAATTATTTATCTACAAATTTAAGCTTTTAAAGCCTATACCGCAAATACCATAACGTCAATTGAGTGCCATGCTTTTATGATACTGCGTTTATAAATATTACTGCTTATTAACACTGATTAAATAGTACAACTAAAGCGAGAATAGACACGTAAACAGTATAACTAACAAAGCGTAAAAAAATAAGGGAGGCAATATGATTATTATGACGGTGATATATTTATGTAAGCGCTATAACGTATTAACCTGGTTTAAGAAAGCGATAGTAACAGCGTAAGGTGTATTTACTCCTTACTCAACAACTGAATAATCTTTTCCTTATCCTTTAGCTGGTTTTTTAGAATACTTATCTGTTCTTTCAGATTTTCTTTTTCATTGTAATAACCCACATTGGGTTCGGCCAGTTGCGCCGGGGCCGAAATATTTTGGTAGTTTGAACCAGACAAATGTTCCTCCAAAAAAAACGGGATAGGCTGTTTTAAAACTTCTGCTATTTTTTTGAGCGTTTTTACCTTAATGCTATCGGTTGACAGCATTTTGTAAAAGCCTGCCTCCGTCATTTCTATATTTTTAGCCAGATCAGACAAGGTAATACCTAAAGCTTTAGACTGCTGCCTGATGTTGCGCTCCATAATACCAAAAAAATTATCTGATTGCTTAAAAGTCATTTACTGGTAAATAATATAAAAAAGTTAATATTAAATTTTATTTTTACTAAACTTTAATTTAGCTTAGTGTTTGTAATTTATTACAAACTTTAGAAATTTTTTACTTATTACGGAAATTTATGGTTGAAAACACATTTAAATACCGGATAGATGAATTTTTGAATCAACTTCCGGTTTTGCAGTACCGCCATGCCATGCGGCTTATACCTGAATTGTTAGATGTTAGCCCCAGAACATTTGCAAATTACCGTAATATTAAACTAAATGACAGTCGGGATATACCGCACGAAAAGGTAGCTTTGTTAGAAAAATTATTTGCACTGCACCCCGGCGAACTACAAAACTTTGTGATTGTAGCCAGCCCCATTACCGAACTAACTGATACGGATTTATACTTAGCGCAAAAACTTTAAACTTATTATGCAATCCTTAAACCATCAATATTTTGCTGCATTATTAGAAGAGCAACGTTTAAAACAATCGGCCTTTGACGAACAGATACAATTAGAACTTTTGGGGCTTACCGAACCTGAAACAGCGAAAGATCACCGGCAGGAATATATGAAATACCTGGCCAACCGCATCCTCCAAATCAATAACCTCATGGAGCAGTGGCTTAACGCCATGGAAATGGACTGGGCTTTGTAGTCAGTAGTCAGTAGTCAGTAGTCAGTAGTCAGTAGTCAGTAGTCAGTAGTCAGTAGTCAGTAGTCAGTAGTCAGTAGTCAGTAGTCAGTAGTCAGTAAAGGGAAGTTGCAGCCATGGCGAGTTGTTTTATATATTTAAAACTTGTCGCTTCAAACAGTTATGAGAAATGATAGCCAAATGCACCATCTATATATTTGCACATCCTCACATTTTCACATCCTCACATTTTCACTCTGCTAAATTAAATTCCGATCTTTAAACCACACGTCATCGGGCTGGGCGTTAAAGTTTTCCATCAAAGTTACCAGTTCTATGGCATTGGTTGAGGTAATTACCAACTGGCGGTTTATCGGTTTCAGGAAACGCTGTTCCACCATCACATCCATTTGCTTGAGTAAAAAATCGTAAAACCCGTTTACATTTAATATACCTATTGGCTTTTGGTGCAGGCCTAATTGCAGCCAGGTCAATACTTCAAAAAACTCTTCAAGCGTTCCAAAGCCGCCCGGCAGGGTTATTATACCATCACAAAGATCGTTCATCATTTTTTTGCGCTGGTGCATATTTTGCACTACATGCAATTCGGTTAAGCCGGTATGTCCTACTTCTTTGTTCAAAAGAAATTCTGGTATTACGCCTATGGCCTTACCCCCTTTTTTCATAATGGCATCAGCTATCATACCCATTACCCCTACCCTGCCGCCACCAAATATCAGGGTCATATCTCTACTTACCATTACTTGGGACAGCTCATCTATAGCCTGGGTAAGTAAAGGATCATCGTTAAAATTAGCGCCGCAAAATACACAGATAGATTTCATATTTTCGGGTTGATTAGTGTGTAGTTTATTGGATTAAGTAGTTATTAATAACGGTCAAGTTATTTGTTAGAATCTTGTTTGTACATCGCATCCAGTAATAAATAGCGCTTAGGGTTAATTTCGGGTGCCAATTTGCTGTTCACGTCAATAACCATTACCTCATTAGGCGTACGGTTTTGCAAAGCAGGCCAGGCTGGTAATCCTTTCCCATTAGGGTTTCCTGTTTTAATGAAATTCAGAAAATAACTTTGCATAGTTTCCGACACTTTAAAGTCATCGGCTGTCCAGTTATAGGCTTTATTGTAATTCAGGTTTCCCAAAGCGTACTCTATTTCGGCTGAGTGTACGGCACCAGATGACTTTTCGGGATCACCGCGCTTGCGGGTATAATAATATCTGTAAACAGGCTTGCCACTGGTTTTGCTATGCAGATTGGTAAACTTCCAGGTGCTGAAAGCAATAAAACGGTCAGACGCTAATTCGGTAGCCACTCGTTTCACCTCCTCTGTTGTAGTGGCCGGATACTCCTGAAATACTTCGTTAGCTTTATCGCCATATAATTTCTGCAGGGCGTTTTTGTAAGCCTCCGGTGTAGGCTCATTTCCTCCTACTACGGCGCGGTAATCGCCTTCGGCAGAGTTCCAGCCGGCTAACAAAGGTACTTTCATTTGTTTGCCAGAATCAAAAATAACTTGTGGAAATTGAGGCAGAAAATAACCGTCTACAGTGATGGAAAAACGCGAAGATGCCGACATGTTCAGTAACTTATCGGCCGGAATTTCGCGCAAACCTGCCAATGATGTGGCACCGGCACCAGCGGCAAATTTCACCCCGTTTTGCTCCGCATCCGCTAATGTAACAGGCGACAAGTTGCCTAATATAGCACCGCTCTCGCCAATAGCACCGGCAAATAATCCTTTAGATAAAGGCGACACCACCTGCGCACTAACCGACATAGACCCTGCCGATTCACCGGCAATGGTTACCTTTTTAGGGTCGCCACCAAAGGCTGCAATATTTTTTTGTACCCAAATTATAGCCTCATGCTGATCCATTAAACCATAATTTCCCGAAGCATGGTTGGATGATTCTTTAGTTAACCAGGGATGCGCGAAAAAGCCGAACACACCCAAACGGTAATTCACCGTAATAGCTATAATGCCTTTTTTTGCCATGCTCTCCCCATCATAGCGCCCTTCCGAACCATCACCTGCTATAAAGCCTCCGCCATAAAAGTAAACCAGTACCGGTAACTTTTCTTTTGATGATTTAGCCGGCGTCCATACGTTCAGGTAAAGGCAATCTTCGCTTTTGCCATCGCTCCTGAATATCATATCACTAAATAAGCTAAACTGTATAGCACGGGGCCCAAAGTGATCTGCCTTACGTACGCCCTCCCAGTTTTTAGGGGCTTGGGGAGCTACCCAGCGCAAATTACCAACCGGAGGTTGCGCAAACGCAATGCCTTTATAAGAGCGAACGCCATTTGCTTCGGCAACACCCTCTAATACACCATTAGCGGTTTTAACCTGCAGCTGGTTTTGTGCATTGGCACTTACAGCTATTGAAATTAACATTAAAAAGGCAATCCTATTCATCGCACGAAACTGAGGTAATTGGTATTACAAATCTAACTAATTAACACAAGTTGCTTGAGGTTAGTTTATTTAAAATGAAAGCAAGTTGTGACAATAGCAGTGAATAATAATCCTCATAGATTACAGCTTGTGCGTTAAGCAGTTATATGGACTAAGAGGCAGTTTAAAATTGTAAAAATCTGTCGTTTCGAGGTTACGAGAAATCCTGTTACTCCTGCAAAGTCGGCTACATGCAGGTCTAAACAAGATCTCTCATTATCGTTCGAGAGGACAATCGCAATTTTAAATAGGCTCTTCATATCAACAAAAGTAGTTTGTATTAGTTGCGAAACAAAAAAGCCTGTACAGTTGCTGCACAGGCTATAATATAAATAGTGAGATAATATTATTTACCTAATTTAACTTTCAGGTTTTCGTTGATAGCTTCCAGAAACTCTTCGGTGTACAAGTAATCAACACCATGCTCAACCTTAGCTTTAGCGGTAATAGCTAAATCTTTGGTCATTTTGCCGCTTTCTACAGTTTCAACACAAACCTGCTCTAAAGCATGGCAAAAATCAATCAGCTCCTGGTTACCGTCCAGTTTACCACGAAACTCTAAACCACGGGTCCAGGCAAAAATAGAGGCTATTGGGTTGGTTGATGTTGGGCGGCCGGCCTGGTGTTCGCGGTAGTGACGGGTTACGGTACCGTGTGCTGCTTCGGCTTCCATAACCGTACCATCGGGGGTAATTAAGGTAGACGTCATTAAACCTAATGAACCGAAACCTTGTGCCACAGTGTCGCTCTGTACATCGCCGTCATAATTCTTACAAGCCCAAACAAAGTTACCGTTCCATTTTAAGGCCGATGCCACCATGTCGTCAATTAAACGGTGCTCATAAACAATACCGGCTTCGGTAAACTTAGCTTTGTAATCTGCCTGATAGATCTCTTCAAATATATCTTTAAAACGGCCGTCGTATTTTTTAAGGATGGTGTTTTTAGTGGATAGGTATAAAGGCCATTTTTTCATTAAAGCCTGGTTAAAGCAAGCATGTGCAAAACCGCGGATAGACTCATCGGTGTTGTACATAGCCATAGCTACGCCATCGCTCTTAAAGTTAAACACTTCAAAAGATTGCACATCGCTGCCATCTTCCGGCGTAAAAGTAATGGTTAATTTACCTTTGCCTTTGGTTACAAAATCGGTAGCGCGATACTGATCGCCAAAAGCATGACGACCAATGCAAATTGGGGCTGTCCAGTTTGGCACCAATCGGGGTACATTATTCATTAAAATAGGCTCGCGAAAAACGGTACCATCTAAAATGTTACGGATAGTTCCATTTGGCGATTTCCACATTTGTTTCAGGCCAAATTCTTTAACGCGTTCTTCATCGGGCGTAATGGTAGCACATTTAACACCTACACCATATTGCTTAATTGCATTGGCGGCATCAACGGTTACCTGATCGTTAGTTTCGTCGCGGTATTCAATACCCAAATCATAATACTTCAGATCAACCTCCAGGTACGGAAGAATCAGTTTGTCTTTGATAAATTGCCAGATGATGCGGGTCATCTCATCGCCATCCAGTTCAACTACCGGATTTTCTACTTTAATTTTTGACATATCGGGTTTATTGTAGTTCTATTTTTTTTAAAAACGCTCAAATATATACATTTTGCCTATAGCCAAATTTTATAACTTAAACTTTTGTTTAAACGTAGTAATCAAAAATTGGTGGCCTATAAATAAAATACTACTTTTAAGGCCAAAGATATGATGAAAAACATTTACGGCGTATTTATATTAGTGCTGCTGCTATTTACCGGCGGCTGCAAGCAAGACGAAGCCATAGTACCCTCCACCCTGCAAAACATTAATTTATTGGGCAAATGGTACCTGAAACAATTGGAGATCATCCCGGTGGCTGATCCTGCTTCATCTACCGTTATTAACAACTTTACCAGTAATGATTTTTTTGAATTTAAAACTGGTAATGCCGCCACCTACTCCTCTACCTTATACGCGAAGGTATTTGAGGGTTACTACTCAGCCAACTCATTAACCAATCCGCAAACGTTAAGTTTTAAAAGCGGCGATTTGCTGTTAAAATATTTTATAGATAGTTTAGACCCGCTTAATGAATTAGTGCTTTACGAAACCTTAACCACTACCGAAGCAGGTATAACCACTTCTACCAGGTATCAATATACTTATAACCGTTTACCGTAATGAAAAAGCTGATTTTTACCATAGGTATTTGCTTTACGGTTATGTTGGCCAAGGCACAATTAGGTTACAATTACGCGCAATATGATGTGGGTGCTGCTGCCGCACTCAATTATGCATATACCGATGCTGAAACCATAAAAGGCACACCGGCTGTTCATTTAAATTTCACTTATAACCACACCCCGTTCTTAAATTATATAGCTGAGGTACAGTTGGGCAGGTTGGCCGGTGGCGATTCGTTGCTTACCTTATCGGGCCGCCAGTTTAAAAATAATTATACCGCTGTTAGTTTCCGGGCGCAAATACAAGCCGGCGAGTTTTTAGATTATGAAAACCGCACTATTTTCAACGCACTTAAAAATATTTATTTAAGTGCTGGCGTGGGTGTAATGTACAACAACATGTCGGAGATTAACCGCACCTCATTATATATCCCCGATTTTACATCGCCAGGGCGTAACACCAGCAGCGAAGTGTTTATACCTGTGAAAGTAGGATATGAATTCAAGATCTTCAACAGTTATAACGAACCCAATATTAAAGTTGATTTAGGGTACCAATACAATTACGTACTGGGCGATCAGCTCGATGGTATTAAAGCAGGTGTACGCAAGGATATGTATATGCAGTTTGTGGTAGGTGTTAAATTTGCTATTGGTGGTTTTACCTCATATCGAAAATCGCTAACTAAGTAATAATACCTAAACCTGGAAATAACCCGCTTTGATTGTTTTAATAGGTAAATCTATAAAAAATATAACAGCCCTGTTTTACTGCAGAGCTGTTATACTATAAGTTGTTCCAATTATCGGGGTAACTAACAACAACTATTAATGGATGTTTAAAATCTGAATATTATTAGTGTAGTTTACAGCATTTTTAAACAATAGCATTTTCACAATGCATAAACAGTGTTTTTCTTTTAAAAATCTTCTTTAAAAGCTACGTAATTAACCGTTTAAAATATTTCTAACTATTATAATTGCTTGTAATAGTTAGCGGCTGCCGATGTCGTTATAATCCAAATTAGTTGCACCAGTATAAATTTGGCGTGGGCGGCCTATGGGCTCTTTATTTTCTTTCATTTCTTTCCACTGTGCAATCCATCCCGGCAGGCGGCCTAATGCGAACAGTACAGTGAACATATCGGTTGGGAAACCTAACGCACGGTAAATAATACCCGAGTAAAAATCAACGTTTGGATATAATTTACGCTCTACAAAGTACGGATCTTTCAGGGCTACTTCTTCCAGTCGTTTGGCAATTTCCAAAACTTCGTCTTCTACACCTAAGTTCTCTAAAATATCGTCGCAGGCTTTTTTAATAATCTTGGCGCGCGGGTCGAAGTTTTTATACACGCGGTGGCCGAAGCCCATTAAACGAAACGGATCGTTCTTGTCTTTAGCTTTATTGATCCATTTGTCTGTATCCCCACCGTCTTCTTTAATTTGTTCCAGCATTTCAATAACAGCCTGGTTAGCACCGCCATGCAGCGGCCCCCACAGGGCCGATATTCCTGCCGAAATTGAGGCGTACAGGTTAGCATCTGACGAACCCACTATACGCACGGTTGAAGCCGAGCAGTTTTGCTCATGATCGGCATGCAGGATGAGCAGCTTGTTCATGGCACTAATAACTACCGGGTTTATCTGGTATTCTTCGGTACGCTGACCAAAGGTCATGTACATGAAGTTGGTAACGTAATCAAATTTGTTTTGAGGATAGTTAACCGGGTGGCCTAACGATTTTTTATATATCCAGGATACAATAGTGCTCATTTTAGCGATCAGCTTATGAATCTCCAGGTCAACTATTTCGGGGCTTAATCCCGGCTCTAACGATTCGGGGTTGAAAGCGGCCAAAGCACCAATTAAGGAAGACAGCTGACCCATGGGATGCGATTTTGACGGGAAACCATCAAAAAACTTCTTCATGTCCTCATGCACTAAAGTATGGCGGTTAATCTCCGATTGAAATTTATCCAGTTTCTCCTGGGTAGGCAATGTGCCGTAAATTAATAGGTAAGCAACTTCAATAAACGTGGATTTTTCGGCCAGCTGTTCAATGGGGTAACCGCGGTATTTTAAAACACCCAGTTCACCATCTAAAAAAGTAATAGCGCTTTTGGTGGCACCGGTATTTTTGTAACCAATATCTAAAGTAACATAGCCGGTCAAATCGCGAAGCTTGGATATATCTAATGCTTTTTCATTCTCTGTACCTTCTATAACAGGCAAATCATAAGTTTTATCACCAATTTTTAGTTGTGCTGTTTCCGACATAGAAATAATGGGTTGTATCTGCAACAAATGTAAATAATTATGCTATTAATTAGGGTTGCAGATGGTTTTATCACTTAAATATTACCTTAACTTAATACAAAATATAACCTTTTGTTTTAGTTTTTATTTGCTGTAAGTATTAGGTAAATGTTATTTATTTATAGTTTACTTGATCTCTTCTTTTACTTCACCACATTCCAGCATCTCATCACCATAATATGGGTTCTTGATTTCTTTTTGTGCCGATAGCCAATAACCTCCCTTTCCTTCATCGGCCATGGGGCAATAAGCTATATAAATAGTCTCTTTTTTGCTCTTCATTCCCTTCACCAACGGAATAACATCCTGGCTTAGCTGTAAAAACAAGATGCGCTGCGATTTTATATCATTAGTGGCTGCCATATTTTTAGCCAGGTTGGTTGCCTCGGCACAACCTTTAATTGCATTCAATGTTTTAGCTAATTCACCTGCCGAACCCTTAGCTGCGTTACCATCAGTTTTAACCAAATCATTTTTTACCTGTAAATAGGCATTGTAAACTTTAGCAGTATCGGTTTGGAGGCCAGCCGTAGTTTCATTAGCCTGGCTTGAGTTAGAATTTTGCTTTCCCGATGGCTCACAGGCGCTTAAAGCAGCAGTGAACGCGATAGCAGCGATCAAAAGATATTTCTTCATGATAGTGTAGTTGATTGATGATCTGGCTAAGGTAATAATTTGCCGATAAATGCCGTAATACTTGTTTGCATTAAGCAGAACAAACGCTTTTAATGTTTTTTTCCAGCTTTTGATGTCCTTCCTGCAAAACTTGTTGTGTTTGAAAGTAAAAAAAGCAATCTGTAATGCCGAATTTATTTCCCTGTTGCATTAACTAAATAAGTACACTGTTTAATGTACGAACACAAAAAAACCTCTTAGTGAAAACCAAGAGGTTATATATATATTAAACCGGCAAATTACCTTCTTCCATGTCCTCTACCATGGCCATGGCCAGGATGACCGTAATAACGGTGTTGAACTACAACCGGGCGATGTGAGTAGTAGCCAGGGCGCACAACTACTGGCCTGCTACGATAATAACTGCGAACCGGGTAACGATAAACCGGTGCCCTATTTGCCACTATTACACGCTGGGGCGCGTAATATACCGGTGCCGGGTTACCGATATTTATACCGATACGGGCGCTAACCTGTGCTTTGGCCGAACCGAAAGTTACCAATGATACTATAAATGCTGCTAAAAATGTGATCCGTTTCATAGTCGTATTTTGTTAGTTTATTAATATGCTATTGCATTGTTGTTATATGAATAAGACGATGCACAGCCATAATGGTTTAATTACAACCAAAAACCGGACCTAACATTTATGTTACAAAACAGGGTTAAAGAAAATTCAAATTGTAAATTGGGTAACTGATAACTTGTTTATATTTTCAATAAATGAAACTATTTGACTAAATAAAATTATTTGGGCAGTAACATTATTGCCCATGTATTTATATATAATAATCGTTCACCTTACAATGCCTGTATGAATTTGTCTCGAAAACTCAGTTAAGTACCAGATCTTGTACAAGCCAGAACTGATATTGTTAATTGTTAATTTGTTAGGTATAGCGTAAAAAAAAACGCCAATGCACACTGCAATATAAGCCAAGCATACGGCTCATATAAAATAGCAAGTAACAAGATGAGGATTATGGCATACGCATACAGCAAACGCTGTTTGGTAGAATGGTAAATTAATATGAATATAGATGGGTAAAATGTCAGAGATCGGGGATGATACACTGCCAACTGCATTATTATCGTACGGATGATAATGCAGATTTCTAAAAATATGCCCTAATTAGGGTAAAAGAATTTAACCTCCGAAATTTTTCGGATTTTAAAAAAGCTTTCCTGCAATATGGCTTATAAAAAGGGAGTAAGCATTTGCAAAGGATGATAATCACAAGGAAAACGCCGGAAAAGAAAACCTCTTCCGGCGTTTATATATGATAGGCTTAGCTCCAACGACCACCGCCGCCGCTACCGCCACGATTGTTATCTTTTGAGTAACCACCGCCGCCGCTGCCACCACGACTTCCGCCGCCGCCGCTGCCGCCACCATAGCCACCGCCACCACGGTTGCCGCCGCCGAAGCCGCCACCACCGCCGCCACGACGATCGCCACCGCTGCTTGGTTTTCTTTCTTCCGCTTGGCTTACAGCAATGCTTCTGCCACTAACTTCAGCACCATTCAGGCCAGAAATAGCTTTTTGAGCTGCTTCATCATCAGGCATTTCAACAAAGCCAAAACCTTTACTTCTACCGGTTTCTCTGTCAGAGATTAATTTCACTGAGCTTACCTCTCCGTATGCTTCAAAGAGTTCTTTTAAATCTGCTTCCTCTAAGCGATAAGGAAGGCTTCCTACAAAAATGTTCATCAATTTTTAAATTATCATTATTCAAGCATGGTTGCTTAACACCGCAATTAACATAAAAAATTCTGTATTTGTTGAATAATTGTATGCATAAAAAAAATAATTTTTAATTATCACTAAAACATAAGATAAATACTTCAAAATGTGCCAAAAAACTCACAAAAAACTAGTTCAAAGCTGGTTTTCAAGATTAAATTTTCTCTTTAAATAATTTTAGGTTTCGTTAAACTTGGGTAAACATAACAACCCTTATCCGCTCCTAATCAACTAATTCAAGAAAGAAAGTGCAAAAAGTAGGATAGAATTGTATTTTTAATAAGTGTTTCTTGTTAAAGATGATCAATAGCATAAAGCGGTTCCATCTTTTAAAATATATAAACACATTTACGGCAAATTTTTTATAGCTAAATGTCAATACTTAATTAAAGGCGGTAATAAGCAATTATAATTACTAAAAGCAGCTAACTTAATACTTAGTTTGTGCATTTTCAACTATATTAGGTGCAAAAAATCTATTATCGCTAATTAATATGGTAACTATCAAAAAAACAATGCTGGCTTTCGCATTGTCGGCGGTTTGTGCTATGCCCGTTATGGCACAAAAGGCACCGGCAAAAAAAGTAGCCACTAAAATCTTATCCGCCCCGGTTAAGGTAACCTCGGTAGAGGGTATTACTGAATATAAACTGGCTAACGGCCTTCGCGTGCTGCTATTTCCCGATCAAACCAAACAAACGGCTACGGTGAACATCACCTACCTGGTAGGTTCGAAGTTTGAAAATTACGGCGAAACCGGTATGGCACATTTGTTAGAGCACATGGTTTTTAAGGGTACGCCTAAACACCCTAATATTCCGCAGGAGTTAACCTCGCATGGTGCCCGCCCTAACGGCACCACCTGGTTAGACCGTACCAACTATTTTGAAACCTTTTCGGCAACCGACGAGAACATGAACTGGGCGTTAGACCTGGAGGCCGACCGTATGGTAAACTCTTACATTGCTAAGGCCGAGCTGGATAAAGAATTCAGTGTGGTTCGCAACGAAATGGAGTCGGGCGAAAACAGCCCAAGCCGGGTACTGAACGAGCGCGTATTATCAACTATGTTTTTATGGCACAATTACGGCAAATCAACCATAGGTAACCGTGCCGATGTGGAAAAAGTACCGATAGACCGTTTACAGGCGTTTTACCATAAATATTACCAGCCCGATAATTCGGTGTTAACCGTATCGGGTAAATTTGACCCGGTTAAAGTTTTGGCCACCATTAACCAAAAATTTGGCGCCATACCTAAGCCTACCCGTGTATTGCCTCCGGTTTATACCGTTGAGCCAACTCAGGATGGCGAGCGTTTGGTAACCCTGCGCCGCGTGGGCGACATACAGGATGTGATAACCGGGTATCATGTACCATCGGGCCCACACCCCGATACACAGCCGCTTAACGTTTTAATTGAACTATTGACCGATCAGCCGTCGGGCCGCTTGTATAAAAAACTGGTGGAAACCAAAAAGGCTACTGATGTGGGTGGTTACGATTACGAAACAGCCGACCCCGGTGTGGCCATGTTTGAAGTGGAAGTACCTAAAGACAAAAACCTGGATGAAGCCAAAGATATTTTACTAAGCACGGTAGAAACATTTTCGGCCGAGAAACCCACCGCGCAAGAAGTAGAGCGGATACGCAACAAGCAATTAAAAAATATTGACCTGGGCTTAAACTCATCCGAAAACGTGGGCTTAAACCTGAGCGAGTATATTGCACAGGGCGACTGGCGCTTATTATTTTACCAACGCGACCAGTTAAAGAACGTTACCCCGGGCGATGTGGTGCGTGTGGCCGATAAATACTTTAAACCATCGAACCGTACAATGGGTATTTTTGTACCAACCGAAAAGCCCGACCGTACCGAAGTACCTGCAACGCCCGATCTGGCTAAGATGCTGAAAGGCTACACCGGTTCGCAAACTATTGCACAGGGTGAGGCATTTGATGCATCACCGGCTAACATTCAAAAACGTTTGGTTACCACTAAAGTGGGTGGCGTTACTTTAAACATGTTAACCAAGCAAACCCGCGGCGAAGCGGTAGTGGCCAGCATGGTATTTTATTTTGGTAACGAAGCATCTGTACAAAACAAAGGTACTATTGCATCATTTACCGCATCCATGCTCAACAAGGGCACCAAAAACAAAACCCGTCAGCAAATACAAGACGAGCTGGATAAATTAAAAGCCCGTGTAGGTTTTGGTGGTGGCGCTAACAGCCTGTCGGTTAGTATAACTACCGATAAAACTAATTTTACGCCGGTATTTAAACTGGTTAACGAAATTTTGAAAGAGGCTACTTTCCCGGCCGATGAATTAGAGAAATTAAAACAACAAAGCATTGCCGGCATTGAGCAGGGCCGCAGCGAGCCACAAAGCATTGCCATAAACGAGTTGCAACGCTACTTAAACGCCTACCCTAAAGGCGACCCGCGTTATGTTTCAACCATTGATGAAAACATAGCCATGACCAAAGCGGTAAGCGAAAGCAATGTAAAAAGTTTTTATAAAGATTTTTATGGTGCCTCGAACGCCTTTATATCTATTACCGGTGATTTTGATGCCGCACAAGCTAAAAGCCTGATTAATGAGGAGTACGGTAGCTGGAAAAGCCCGCAAACATTTGCCCGCTTAATTCCTAAAACCAAGGATGTGCCTGCCATAAACAAAAACATTGAAACCCCCGATAAAGCCAACGCTTTCTTTATTGGCCTACAGCCGCTGAAGTTAAGCATGAAAGATGCCGATTACCCGGCCATGCTGATGGCCGATTACATTATTGGCGGTGGCTTTCTTAACTCGCGTCTGGCTTCACGTATCCGTCAAAAAGAGGGTATCAGCTATGGTGTAGGTTCGGGCGTATCTGCCGGTTACTTTGATCAAAATACAGGCATCACCCAGTTTTATGCCATTTATGCACCCGAAAACGTTAGCCGACTGGATGTTGCCTTTAAAGAGGAAATTGAAAAAGTAGTTAAGGATGGGTTTACTGATACAGAAGTGGCCGAAGCTAAAAAAGGTTACCTGCAATCGCGTAGTGTAAGCTTAGCTCAGGATAATGTGTTGAACGGTACCTTAAACGCTTACAGTTACTATGGCGAGAATATTGCCTTTTGGCAAAAAATGGATGATGCCATTAGTAAACTGACCACCGCGCAAATTAACGCTGCTGCTAAAAAGTATTACGATACCAGCAAAATTAGTATTGTTAAAGCCGGCGATTTTGCTAAAAAGAAAGCTGAAACCAAATAATTATCAAGTTTAGTTTGTTTAAATGTTAAACCGCAGTTGCCCAGGCAGCTGCGGTTTTTTGCCATGTATGTTTCAATAGGTAACACACTGGTTCCATAATATTGTAAAACTTACCAGTTATGCCCATAAACATAGCCTGTAAGTAACAAGCCATAATTAGTGAATAACAATATATTGCTTGTATATTACATAGCCTCAAGTTTTGCTTAAAAGAGATTATAAGTTAAAGGTTAATAACATACCTCTCAAAATTATAGCTATATTTGTGTTAAATTAAATAAAGTTAATTAATAATATAAAATTGAGAATTGTAGTAATAGAGGATAATCCTGATATTAGCGAGATCATGGATATTATACTTAAAGATGACGGCTACGAAGTTATACCATCTGAAGACGGTTCAATAGCCGAAAGATTTCATGAAATTAAACCCGATCTGGTTTTAATGGATGAGCTGCTACCTGGTAAACGAGGCAGCGAATGGTGTAAATTTATTAAAGCCGACCCTGCCTTACAACATATTACCGTATTGTTAGTGTCTACCATGCCCAACCTCGAACAATTAGCCAAAAAAAGCGGTGCCAATGGGTTTTTAGAAAAGCCTTTTAATATTAGCGCCCTCGGTAACCTGATCCGCTCATTCAACAAGAAAAAAATCAAATAAGTTAATTGCATTGCTTCTTGCTGTAAAGCTATTTATCTTCGAATGTTGCTCCTGCTTATAAAAGGGAAATGTGAGCATATCCATGAATGCATCTTAACCTATCGGAGGTAAACCAACAACAGCGTGTATCACTTGAATGTTTAGTTGCGTATTAACAGTGTCATATTACATATTTTAACAACAAAAAGCATGTTGTAAGGTTAAGTAATAACAAATTAAGTTCAACGCTAAAACTAATTCATGAAAACTATTAAAACGGCCTACAAGCGCGTGGCCCTATTACTTGCAGGTTTAAGTTTATTATCTGCCTGCCAAAGTTCGTCGCAATCGGGTACCGAAGCCGACACTACTAATGCCAAGGTTAAAAAGGGCAAGATCTCCAAACGTACGCAAGATGGCTGCTATCTTCAGGTAAGCGGCAAGCAAATGAAAGATACCCTTTACGTGCAACTGCACATACAAAACAACAAGGTGAGCGGTAAAATGGTAAGCTCTATTTTTGAAAAAGATAGTCGTAAAGGCACGCTTACCGGCAATATGCGTGCTGATAAAACCATACAGGCTACCTGGATATTTATGCAGGAAGGAATGACCGATAGTATTCCTGTATCTTTCAAATTAAACCACACCGGCTTGTATCAAAAGCCACTGAAAGCAGATGTTACTACCGGCCGCGAGTTTACAGATATGACGGCACCGTTTTCTATTGAGTTGAAACCAACCGACTGCAACAAATAAGAGATATAATACTGGACTATCGGGCCTGGCTTTTCCGGGCCTGATAGCTTTTAAATTCACTTTGTAACAAATGCCTGAGCTGAAAATGCTTGCACTGCAAAGAGTTGGCCGATATACTGATTAAGGAATTATACTTATCGAAATTAAGCTGCATCAACTTACGTTTTACAGCATTAGTTTGCTGGCTTATGTAATGCTCAGGGTTCTTTACATCAATGGTCATAAAACTTTGGTTTATGACCATGGTCTCCCTTATATCGGTTATATCTTCCCAAGGAATAAAACCCACGCTGGTTGCACTGGAACGATCGGTAATACCATGGGCCGAAATGATAATTACCGGTTTTTTATTGCCTAATTGTTTAAGCATAAAGGCACAGGCCAGCCCAAAAAACACAATGGCCGCCACACCCACAACACGCACCATGGTCAAACTACCAAACAAAGAGCCCTGCGGTTTAAGCGCCATCCATAACCCTACCGATACAAATAAGAGCGAGATAACAAACAACCCTGCCAGTTTAGTGCGGCTGTTCTGAATTTCTATAGGAGCATCATCTATGTTCATATCTCAAATATAATTTAATGATTGTGCTTCTTGTGAATATCCTTTACCAAACAAAGCTTTTTAATTTCCGATTTTTTGATCACAAAGGGCGAATACTTCAATCGACCAGCTATCATTTCGGTAGTATTATCGGAGTGGGCTATTAACTCATCGTCTTTTTCGGTAGCCAGCAGGCGCTTGTACATCCGGTAATCGCCCCATTCAATATAATATACCTCGCCCGGCAATATCTTTTTATCATGAATAACTTTTAAAGCCACCCAGCAGCCGTTTTCTAAATAAGGATACATGGAGTGACCCCAAACAGGTAAAGCAAAATCACAATCTTCAATACCAGGAAAATACATGTGTCCTACAGGCTGCGTGTCGTTTATATCGTTGTACACTTCCACTCCTGATGCGGTTGCAATTACCTCAAACATGGGTATGCCCAAGTACGGCTTAGTTACGTTAAGGGTAGTGGCAACAGCGGTACCATCCAAAAACGACTGATATTTTTCTTTAAAAATACGCAGTTTTTCTGTGTCTATATTTTGTCGGCTCTTTATTATTTCTGTAATAGAACTTGGCGAATTAAAACCAAGCACTTCTGCCAGCTCTGCATTACCACTAAATGCTTTACCCTTTAACTGGTTATAAATAATAATAAACTCCAATGTTTCGGGACGGATAGTCTTAATTTTTCCTGCTTTAATTGTGCTTTCCATAAATTTTAAATTATGTGGATAACTTTTTCTTGACAATAATACAGAAATTTCTTTATATTTGTTCTGTAATAATTCAAAGAAATACAAAATAATTGAATTATACAAATTTGAAGAAATTTTGATGATCAGAACCGGTGGTAATTCACCGGTTATCATTCTATTTAGCCAACAAAAAAAGATTAAAACACAAATCCAAAGCAATGCATCTCGCCTACTCTGCACTTCAAAATAATGCCGGTATAGTAACGCCAGTTAGTACACCAGGCAAAACGGTACATCGCAAACTTAAATTACGCTACATTGGTTACCAGGCGGCCTGCCAAAAGTATGAACAGGAAATAACCGCTATTCAGCAATACCTGCCCGGTTGGTATCCAGCTTTTAAATAATTGGTGCAAGTTAGATTTATTAATGTGATTACATTTTTCTTAATATTTGAGTTTGAGCCTGTTGAAAACTTGTACGCTTTCATAAGTTTTCGACAGGCTTAAACTGATAGTATATCAACCCTTATAAGTAAAGTGCACCCTATTCCTTCTACACCCCTACAACAACGCAATAAAATACTCACATGATAAAAATGAATCAAAAAACACGCAATGAGCTTTGGTGGCTCATAATTTCGGTTGATTATAACTATAGCCGCATTGCCATTGCCGACCATGAACTGAACGGCCAAACGCTAACCCTTTGGCTGGAAGACAAGCAGGACTATAAGAACACCCTCGACGAATGCCTGCAACTTAACATAACCGTAAGCCATTTAACCAAGCTTATTAAGGCCGAAAACATGAATAGTTACGAAGGCATACGCATGCACCCCAAAAAGAAATACCTGTACACAACCCGCATCCCTATTAGCGCGCCCCTGCACTGGTACCAGCACGATGCCACATCTGCCGAACAACAATGGACCCGCGAAGCATTACTTAAAAATATACTCACGCAATTAATAGAAAATGAAACTTACGCTCATGATCTAAATTTTTAAGATTACAACTATGCCGAATAGTATATAAATCATAAATGAGATTAAACCAGTTATTTTATAGATAAAGCAGATTTTAAACTTAGTTTAACTAATTATTTGCGGATCCAAACGCTTTTCAAAGGCCATAAATAACATACCGGGGCGTTTATTTAGTTCAATTTCGCCACCTAATTTATAGCCTAATTTTAAGAAAAGGTTTTGCATGGGGCGGTTAACGGTATTAGTATCCAACCTTACCAAACCAATGTTATTTTTAATAGCTATCACCTCGCATTGCTGTAATAACTGGGCTGCAATGCCCTTACCCTGCATGTGCGGACTTACTGCCAACCTGTGCGCTACAATACAAGGTTCAGTAATATCCCAGCCTGGAACCTGTGCGTACTCTGCTTCTTGCTCGTTCACAATTACAGCTATAACACCGGCTATGGCACCATCAATATCAGCTACCCAAAGCTGCCCGGCTTCCACATCACTCGTGTAAACCGCCGCGTTAGGGTAAGTATGGTCCCACTGCAAATTACCCGTAGCCTGCATAATAGGCAGTACCTGTGCAATAAGTTCCATTATAGAATCAATATCTTGTAAAGTAGCTTGGCGGATCATCATGTCTGTAAGTCAGTAGTCAGTAGTCAGTAGTCAGTAGTCAGTAGTCAGTAGTCAGTAGTCAGTAGTCAGTAGTCAGTAGTCAGTAGTCAGTAGTCAGTAAAGGGAATTGCAACACAGATTGTTGTTTCATTTTTCGTAACTTTATTATCCAAAAACTTCGGACTTTGGACTTCCTCTTCTTTAGCAGGGCGACCAACTTCTACCAGTTTTTCGGTATGCTCTTCGGCTTGCTGGGCAGTGGCGTAGTTAAGCTTACGGAAACGCCATATAGCAAAAGCAGGTTCCTGGTAGCGGTTAATGAGGTTAAAAAACTTGGGGAAATTATGTACTTCTTCGAGCAGCACACCGGTTACAATGCCGCTATTATCCAGGATCTCGCGGATGGTGTACTCCTTGTCTTTAGTGATCCATATCTCAAAGTCACGACGGATTTCTTCGGCTTTTTCAGCGTCTATTTTATCGTTAATGCAAATTACTTTATCTCCGGGCCTCATAATAATGCAAAGGTCTGTAATTGTTACGGCTTTTAAAACTTCGTTTTTAAGATAATTAAATTACCCGTGTTTTAAAGTCCTTTAAAAATCGACTAAAATAGTTACAGTTGGCAGCTACTGCTTCAATGTTCAAACTTTGAAAAACCTGAAGGTTATGCGATTCTGAGTACTTCCTGCTCAATTGCTTTAAATACTCCTTTGGCTCTTTTATGGCAGATGGATCAGCAACAGCAGGAACCTCACAATTATACATAACGCCAAATTTTTCCATATCAGCTAATATCAAGGCCTCTATTTCATAAATATTTAGCAGCAATATGGCTCGGTTGTCAACCACAGTACGGTACTCTGCATAGTACGCTTTCTTTTGGTCTATCTTATCCGTTTCATGTGCCAAACCATCCAAATCGCGAATAAATATCACCAGGTCAGGCTTTTCAAACTTAAACTCCACACGCAATAACCGTTTAGTAGGCTGCGGGCAATCCAGTTGCGAACCACGAATTTGATTGATGAGCGGGAAAAATTCGATATCAGGGTAAAGCTGATTAAGCAATACGCCAATACAATTAGTATCGTGTGGTGCTTCTCCCACCAGGCCAATTCTCATGCTATTTTTCGAGGTCTGAATAACGCCAGTAATCGCTTAAATACATCTCGCTATCCATGTAGGCTTTGGCTTTATCTATTTGCCCTTCGCTTAAACTGGTTAAGGTGGTACCCGTTTCGGGGTGGTATTCGCAAATGTGCAAGGCATCCAATTCGTCCTTGCTTAAAATATCTAATGCCTGCGGCGAATGCGTGGTTAAAATAATTTGAACATCTTTAGACATCTTTTTTAGGAACGTCATGATTTGTTCGAACTGGTGAGGATGGATACCGAGTTCGGGTTCTTCGAGGAGGATGATTTTATCATTGGCAGGAAGAGTGTCATCAAGGCTTAAAGTAGCAATTACATCTGAATAAATACAAAACATTCGTTTTGTTCCATCTGATAAACTTGAGAATGGCAACCAAAAATTGTTAACATAATATTCTAAAATTATATTATCAACTTTTATTGAATCTTGTTCTTTATAAACTTTTAATGATGAACTTATTCTAATTCTTTCTATTGGAAGATACTCTCCTATCGATTCGTTAATATAATCACAATAATAATTCAATGATTTCAAAACGAATTGCTGAATGTATTCCGTATTCTTATGCAACAATAACTTCTCTTCCTCAAACTCGAATAGATTCATTGATAAGTCAAACAAGACAGATCTTAAAAAAAAGGGATTAGATCTATTTAGTGCACTTGGAAATAGCTCATTGACAAAATTTAAATACTCGAATGAAAATGGCGATGCAATTATGAAATTGTTGTCGTTACTTCGAATTCCATGTGTTATAAATATTGAATTAAAATTGAGTTCATTATTTGATGTCAAATTTTGATAAGCATAGTTGGGCTCAATTTCGTCCCCATTGATTTTAAGCTCATATTTTGCTTTGATGTTTCCTAATTGTGCTAACGTAGAATGAGAAGTCAAATTCCCTAAAGTAGCATCTTTACTAACATTTACCTCGAAATTTATTCTACCATCAAATTTCAAATATGTAATACTATTGAAAATGTCATTATAATCATAAGTAATTGCTTTGTCCAAATATGTCAAAAAGTTGGTCTTTCCACTCCCATTCTTACCAATAATTATATTCAACCCGGGATTGAACTTTACCGATAGGTCTTTAATAGTGCGGTAACCTTTGAGCTTAGCTTCTGATAAGTATATTCTGTCCATTTCCTTTTGCAACCGGTAAACGGTTTAAGCAAAGTTATCATTTTAATACTATCTGCAAACTACTCACAAACCTCCATTACTACTCACTATTTGCTAAAAATATTTGCATTTCTCAATTATTTTGCTTACTTTTACATTCTCCTTATGCCAACCGGCACTCCTATCATAATGAAGAACAAATACATTTTATTTAACAGGGCCGAACACATTACCCATTGCATTACCGACTATTTTGAATGGATACAAGGCGAGCACCATACCGAAAGCCTGCCTTTTAAGCCCACGGCTAAAAGTCCGCCCGAAATACGCGAACAAAAAGTTTGGGACCGACAACCGCAGCCACCTACCCTGAGCGGACTGGCCCTGCACCTGGGGTTTGAAAGCTTGCAAGCCTTTGAAGCTTACGAAAAAAACGGACGCTTTGCTGCCATACTCAAACGCGCCAGGCTCCAAATTGAAGCGGAGTACGAAAAAATGTTACACCAGCAACCTGCAACCGGGGCTATTTTTGCCCTTAAAAGTTTAGGCTGGCTGTATAAACCAACCGGTGATGCACCTGTAAGCGACATAACTATTAAGATAGAGATCCTGGAAACCGGGCCCGCTCCTGCCGCCCGCGAACAGGAAGTGACCCTTTAGTTGAAAGTTAAATGCAAGTGGTAATTCTCCTTACAACGCGCTAAATTTTTCTGCGTAACTTTTAATCTTCAAATCACCGAAAACTTTAAACCTTAAACTTTTCACTTTCAACTTCCACCATGCAAACTTCAGTTCTTTTTAAACATAATTATAATGCCAAGGCGCAGGTGGTGGTTAACCAGGGCGGTACCAGTTCGGGCAAAACCTATGCTATTGAACAGGTGCTGTTTACACTGGCTTGCGAGCAGCCTAAAGTGGTAATTACCGTGGTTAGTCAGGATATACCGAACCTTAAAGCCGGGGCCATGCGCGATGCACAGAGCATTGTAAGCAGTTCGGCCGAGTTGCAAAGCATGATCAGGTCGTTTAACAAATCAGACCGGATCTATGAGTTTCATAATGGCTCATTGCTGGAATTTAAAAGTTACGATGATGCGCAGGATGCCAAAAGTGGTAAGCGCGATTACCTTTTTGTGAACGAAGCAAATGGCATTACCTACGCCATTTACACCGAGCTGGCCCTGCGTACGCGTAAGCGTATTTTTTTAGATTATAACCCCAATGCATCCTTTTGGGTGCATGATAAGCTAATAGGCCACGAGGGCGTACAACTGCTGATTTCCGACCACCGGCATAATCCTTTTTTAGAAGATGCCATCCGTGAAAAGATTGAGAAAGTGCGAAACGAGGATGAGGAGCAATGGAAAGTATATGCCCGTGGCTTAACCGGCAAAATAAGGGGCGTGGTGCTCAACAACTGGTTGCTGTGCGAAAAAGTACCTGCACAAGCCAAACGCATTGCCTACGGGCTCGATTTTGGCTTCAGCAATGATGAAACGGGCCTGCTGGAAGTCTATTTGCAAAACGGTGAACTATGGGTGAACGAACTATTGTACGAAACCCAATTGACCAACACCGATCTCCATAAGCGCATGGCAGCCCTGCGTATGAGCAAGAACACCGAAATGGTGGCCGACAGTGCCGAACCTAAATCCATTGAAGAACTGCGGCGGCTGGGCTGGAATATAGTACCGGCCAAAAAAGGGAACGACAGCATTAAGCTATCCATAGATATTTTACGCCGTTACCGCATTAACGTAACCCGCAGCAGCACCAATTTGCGTAAAGAGTTAGGCCGTTACCAGTGGAAGGTAGATGCATCGGGCAACCCCCTCAACGTACCTACCGATAGCTGGAACCACCTGATAGATCCGCTACGCTACGTGGCCTTAAACAAACTACAAGTGAGCAGTACCGGCCAAACCCGCTCCCGCCTGCCCTGGAAACCGCAAACGGTTTGGGGCGATGAGGCGTTGGGGATGATGTAAGGAGGTTTCGAGGTTTTTGATTGCGGGGCGGGGGGGTTTGGTGCGGAGAGTAAGTTTTCATCCCTCCCTGGGGAGGGCAGGGAGGGGTTTCGCCAGCTCGCATGGCAATCCATCAAACCCCTCCCGGCCACTGCACAAGTCAACCGCCCCCATCCCTAAATAGGGACGAAGAACGATTATATCTATAAAACCGATACAATAGCCATGCACATAACCCGATGTTCAGCAATGAACAACTGAACCAATGAACAAACCCCATGATTCAAAAAACACTTCAAACCTTAACCGGCAAATTACAAGTTAGCATACCCACCACTTTACACGAACTGCAACTGGGACAATTAATGGCCATGCAGGCGGCCGACAAGCTGGACGATCTGCAGGCTATCCACATCCTTTCGGGGGTGCCGCTGCATGATTTGCAGCAGGTAAAAAGCTTTGCCGAGCTACAGGTTTTTAACGATCAGGTGCTGATGCTGGCCCAGGAAATTAAAGAACTTTATAACAGTGAAGCCATCCCTCAAACCGTAACTTTTTCTATTGATGGAAAGCCTCAAAAAGTGAAAGTCATGAAAAATTTATCGGTTGAACCGGCGGGTGCTTTCATGGCTTCGAGGGATATTATTGCCGAGGAAATCAGCAAACATATTGCCTTGCATGGCGATGAAAACTGGCAGCAAAATTTCAATCCATCGTTGCAAACCTGCAGCCAGGTTTTGGCTCATTATTTCTACAGCAAGGTAACGGGCAAGCCGTACGATGAAGAATTAGCGGCCGAATTTACAGGCGAAGTAGAACGCTTGCCGGTCACCGATGTATTGCCCATAGCACGCTATTTTTTTTTGAACTATCCAAACTTATCGAGGCCGAAAACCGGCTTTTGGCATCGCCTGTTTCGCCGCTGGAACAGCGGGCGGGCATTAAAGATTTTGGACCGTTTCGGTACATTAACACGGTGAACGCACTCGCCGGAGGCGATGTAACCAAATGGCAAATCATTCTCAATTTACCTTATAACCGCGTACTTACCAAACTGCTGCTCAACAAAACCGAATCGGCCTTTCAAAAGCGCTACGCCGAGCTGCTACAAGCGCAGAAGTAGTGGTCAGTGGTCAGTGGTCAGTGGTCAGTGGTCAGTAAGAATACCCTGCTGTAAATAAGGTTTGAGCATCAGCAAAATTTTTCTTCACCTGCACATTTGCACATCCCCGCATTTGCACATCTGCATATCCCCGCATCTACACATCATTAACTCATTCACCACTCACTAATTCACTCATTAATTTACCCATGCCCATACGCAATCACATCTACAACATCACCCAAACATTAACGAGCACACCGGGCTTTGTTTACGGCACCGCCAATGAGCTCAATCAACTGGCCGACGATGAAGCCTACCCTTGCATTTTTATGTACCCGTTACAGTCGATCGAACTGTCGCCGGCCATTAATGGATCGGTTAGCAACACGTTTACGGTATATCTCGAATTTTTGTTTAAAACCAGCTTTGACCAGTACACGGCCGATAATGAAACTTATGTGAGCCAAGCCCTGCATTTAGCTAATGAATTTTTAGTAAAAACAGCGCGTTATACCGATGGCCCCGCCCGCCATTTTAAAGTAATGGCCGGCAGTAAGGCCAAATGCCTGCCTGTTTACAACAAATACGATGTAAACACCACCGGGGTAAGCTTAAACCTCACCCTGCAAACGCTGGGTTTTGAAAATTATAACTAAATTTTTTACACACCCTACCCTTTGTAACCTATGGCTAAATATGCCGAAATTACCTACGCACGCACTCGTATAGTAAAGCCAAGTGTCGATAATTCTTCGCCAGTTAGTTTGGACGATAATCCAGCCAATCAATTCCTTGGCAATGAAGTTCAAAATAACTACCAGCGGTTTGCCGATGTTTACATTGAGGTGCGCGACGAAAACGGCACCAAAGTGCCAGGTAATTATGCCACTGTAAACTACCAGGAATATTATGATGGCGTACCCGGACCGATAGGCACAGCCACTTTAATAGGTTTAAAAACCAAGCTTTTCAGCGATGCACTATTGTATGAGGCGGGGCAAGATTTTGTGTACACGTTCGATGTAATTATTGTAGGTAATGTGATAGAAAACAACGGTGCCTACGTACCCCCGGGAGTTTGTGATGCTACTATTAATAGCATCGTTATTGATAAAAAAGAAAGTAATACAGGTAGTAACAACGGGCAAATTACCATTAATGCCAGCACCAGCGCAGGGCCTTTGGAGTACAGGCTTAACACCGGCGATTACCAACCCGGGGCTACATTTAATAATTTAGCGGGTGGTGGGTACACGGCTACTGTAAGAGATGCCCGCGGTTGCATAGTGGCCCAAAACTTTAGCCTGCCTTCGGTTGCAAATTTATTACTATCCGATCCAACCGTCAACCTTGGCAACGGTAATATTAGTCGCTGGAGTGCTGCCTTTAACCCGGTTGTGTTCACCTATCAACGGCGCGATTTTGGTATTTCCCTCATTTATGCCGATGCCTCACACAACGCAACTTTTATAGTTAACGGTGCCTTAGGTGCAGGCGCAGTTATTTTAGCCGCCGATGACTGGGTTTATATTAATGCCGGCGCTTACAACGGGGTTTACAAAGTGCTAAGTGTTAATTTGGGCAGCAGCACAATTACCATCAACATGTCGTACATGGCCAGCACGGTTACAGGAGGTTATATCAACATTAATAAATTGCGCCCCTACTACCAGGTACGTACGCAAATTACTTATCAGGATAAAATTACCGGGCAGGTGGAAACTATTAAAGCCACACACAGGCCAAACAGCAGCGGCTTGGTTAAGGCCGATGTTTCCAGCTTTTTACAAAGCTTGCTAAGAGCAAAAGACGATAGCGATAACACCCAGGTAAATTACCGCGATGATAACCTGAGTGCCAGCTACACCGTTAGCTACGCTGAGGTTTGGCAAAATGTAGCCACCGGAACCGATACCGAACCAGCTTATATAAATATACCTCAACCCTATTACGCTTTGTACGCCGCCCGCCAACTGGGCGATGCGCATGGCGGCAACATGGCAGCTTTCGTCCCCTTTAAAAGCGTTGATGGTGCCAGCAAACGTGCCCGTTGGATAACCGACTTTGCCGAACCTGCTTACAGCGCAGGCTATCCATTCGATATTGGTTTTATTTACAGCGAAGACTTGGCCGGGCAAAACGTGTACTGCGAAATTACCCCGTTGGATATTAACCGCCAGCCCCTGCCCGATAGTGTGGAGAACACTTACCTGCTCAACGAGGACAGCTCATTCCTGCTTAACCAGGACAATAGCAAACTGGTCATCTTTAGGCAGCCGGTAACCAATGAGCCTATTACCCAAAGCATCGCGCAGCACATAGGCCTGAACCGTTTGCGTATCAACACCGCCTTTAACAATCGCGTACATTATTTTAATATCGAACTAAAATATGCCGATGCCGGGAACACCATACACACTGTTACCCAAACACAAACCATTAGGGTGGATACTGCGGGCAACCTCCAATCGGTTTATTTGCGCTGGATAGGCCTTACAGGCTCCTGGAACTATTATCGCTTTGTACATAACCAGGAAGTAACGTTAGACGTACAGAACGCCGTGATCGTTAAAAACCACATTATTGATTGGGCCAACCAGGATGCCATGGAAGACGTGATCAGCAAAAGTGCTGGTGTTAAAATGAAAGTAATGGCCGAAGATCTGTCGGTAGCCGATATTAAGGGGCTTCAATCCATTAAATACTCGCCCAAGGTACAAATGCTGGTGAGCAATAATCCCATAAAATGGCAAACCGTAGTGCTCAACACCGCCACCTTTGCCGAGTACGAAACCCGTAACGGCCAGGCCCCCTTCAGCATCACCTTTAACCTGCCGGGCTTGAATATACAAACACAATAATGCGGATGTGCGGATGTGCGGATGTGCGGATGTGCGGATGTGCGGATGTGCGGATGTGCGGATGTGCGGATGTGCGGATGTGCGGATGTGCGGATGTGCGGATGTGCGGATGTGCGGATAAGGGCAAGTCGCTTACTCTTTTAATGTTTTAACTATTTAATTTAATGTTTATTTAAAAATCATTTGCACATCTGCATACCAGCACATTTGCACATCAATAAACTCATGCTTCAACTCTTCCTCAACGATACCCTGGTCGATTTAACCGACGACAGCCCCATTGCGCTTACCTTTCAAATTAATAACCTGGCCGAGGTGAAGAACCAGCAGGGCAATACCAGCAACCAGTTTAAGCTGCCGCTTACGCAACGTAACCGCCAAATATTAGGTTACCCCGATGACGTGGCCTTTACTACCAACCTGCCTTACACCCGCTATGCGGCCAAAGTAGTGCAGGATGGTATGGAGATCATCCCCTATGGCATTGGCGAACTCGGTAGTGTGGACGATAGCACCGCCAGCATAACCGTACTCTCGGGCAATGTGGATTACTTTGACGCTATTGATGGCAGCATTTACGATATGGGAGATAGCAATACCACATGGGGAAAAGCAAAAGCCTGGCTGCCTTACGATCATACCTGGAGCCTGGATAATGTGGTGTATTCTCAATACAACACCACTGGCTGGATATGGCCGGTTATTGATTACGGCAACCTGGCGTATGATCCGGCACAACCCGTTCAAATCAACATTAAAAACCTGCGACCGGGTTTCTTTTTAAAAACCGCTATTGAGTTAATTACCCAGGCATCGGGCTTTAAGGCAACCGGCTCGTTATTGCAGGATGAATTGTTTAACAAACTCATTGTTCAGTTTGCCAACGATGATTTTGAGCACGGCACCGATCAGCAAACCCTGCGCGATTATAACTCCATTAGCGTGAGCAACAGCAACCAGTTTGCAGCCGGCCGAAACCTGGGTTATGCCGGTAAGTTTCCGCTAAATAAGGTTAACCCCTATCCTATCCATAGCAATGCATATCCTTACAATCCGTTCGTACCGTCGCGTTATGCTTATAAAGCTTTGCAGCGTTGCAGTGTATCGGTAAGCTTTACTTTCGACCTTTTTATCAACAGCCGCGAAAAACCCAGCAAGGGCGGTGGTATTGAAATCAGGCTTAAATCCATCGACCCCCGAACCGGGGGCCATAGCGTGGTTACTACCATTACCTCGGCCCTCACCGATGCCGCCGTTGACGGTCAACAGCAATATACCGAAGAACGCCGGAACCAGAAGCTATCGTGCGAGATGGAACTATTGCAGGGCCAGGAACTGTTTATCGAATACAATGTAAATAACAGCAGCAACACCACTGTGTACATTTACGCCGGTGCCACCCTATCGGTAGTGAGTAAAACCAAAAATATGCTGCTGGGGCAAATGGTACAGTGCGAACGCATCTTCCCCGATATTAGCCAGAAAGATCTGCTGAAAGATACCCTGCAACGCTTCGGCATTGTTTGCCAAACCAATACCGAAAGCAAGGTGGTAAACTTTGCCTCCTTCCGTGATATTGTAAACAACATACCCCGCACTAAAGACTGGACCGCCCAATGCCTTAACCAGGGCAAAAGTATCTCCTTTAAGTTAGGCAGTTATGCCCAGGTCAACTTTTTAAAGCATAAGGAAGATGAGGCCATTTTGCCCAAAACCTTTGGCCTAGCGCAAATTAATGTAGACGATAAAACCCTGCCCGCCACCGCCGATTTGTTTGAGAGTCAGTTTGCTCCCACCTTTAACCGACCATTTTTAAACGGCAGCATAGCCATTATTAAAAAAATAGACACCACCGATGGTGCCGATAACGAGTTCAGCATTAGCACGCAGCCCCGCCTGCTGGTAGACCAGAAGCTTAAACTACCCGACGGCAAAACCGTAACCTTTGTGGATGACGACGGCAAACGCACGGTGGTAAACGATACCCTATCGGTACCGTACTTTTACAAACCCGACGGCGAACACAACCTGTGCTGGGCCGATATGCCAGGAACAGGCACCGAAAACCTGAAAGGCTTAAAAAACCTTTACTATCCCGAGTTAGAGCGAATCCTTAAGCAAACCAAAAAAGTAGTGCGCTGGTTTATGCTCACCCCGCGCGATATATTGGAGCTTGACCTGCTCATCCCCGTTTACCTGCAACAGGATGGCGCTTACTACTACATTAACAAAATAGACAGCTGGCGCAAAGGGCAGCCTACCAAGGTAGAACTGGTGAAGCTGGGATAGAAAGGTGCGGGGTGTTCGGAGCGGGGTGTGGAGTAAACTACTAAATTAATGACCTTAACTTTTTTTGAGGATTATTTTTCCACAGTATAGGAAGTTTGGAAAATGGATTTTATATTTACCAATATTATTAGCAATCACATGAATGACCTTATAACCTAAATAATGAATACAAACGAAACTAAAAAAAGTAGTTCTAAACGTGTAGTATGGCTTACAGCGTCTATCGTAATTATTGTTCTTGTTATTTTGGGCTTGAATAACAAACTCTATTTAAGACTTAGCTACAGCAACTTAAAAAATAACCACTTTGAAACTAATGGTAACATGTACGCGAGCCCTTATGCAATGCAAGTTGGTGAAGTTGGCGGTATTCCATTGCTAAGATTAGTAAAAAACAGCGATGGCAAAGGTTCTCCCTACATGGTATTTGTAAAGGATAAAATCACGTTAGAACCTGCCCTAAAAACAAAAAACACTTTTATCGGGCGCTATATTCGTCATGAAATACAGGACATTAAGTTTAAAGATCAATCTGGAATGGACAACTTTTATGCTATACAGGTAGAACCCGATGTATTGGAAAAAAGCATGGATCAGGAAAGTGAAGCAAAAAGCAACTATGTTTATGTTAACAATGATTATTACGTAATCAGGGCTTTCGTGTCTGATAAAAAATAGCAATTAACCATTGTCTTAACATTTTAATTACCTCATATACGTATAATTAAACTTGATCACATTTATAATTATATAGTACGGCAAGTGTACAGCAACCATTATTTTTCATGAATAATCAAACAATTAAAAAATCCAACTACAAGGGCTTACTAGTAGGTGCAACAATACTTGTTGTAATAATTGCTGTTAGCTTTGTGAAAAAAAATATTTACAACTTCAATATACTAATTTCAATGAAAACCGCTTTAAGGTTAATGATGATATGTACGCCAATAAATCATTTCTAAAACTATCCTCAAACGTGCAGATACGTTTGTTAAGATTAGCACAAAGCAAGCATGGCGATGGTTCGCCTGAAATGATTTTAACCGGTGGCTATATCAATGCAAAATCCTCCTCTCCATCAAATATAATACATATTGGAAAATATGGAGGCCATGAAATCCATCAGGTTAAATACATAGATGCAACTCGTTTGGATAATTTTTATATTATAAAAGTTGATACAGGTTTAGTAAAAAAATATATAGAATATGAAAAGGAAAATAGTAGCAATTACACCTATGTGAATGAAAATTATTATGTTGAACCTCTTTGGGTTGCTAACACAGGAAAATAAGCATTTGCCATACCTGGGCCTTTGGCTGATAACAAAATTTCGTTCGTCCTTCTATAATATGCTTGCTGGCACTGGCTTTACTCCCGCTGTTTACCATTTATCATTTGTTAATAACTTATCTTGGAGTTCTCAATAGCACCAATTATATTTACCAATATTATTAGCAACATAACAGACTGATAAATTCATAAAATGGATACAACAAAACAAAACTAAACTTATCGGTTGGATTACAGCTTCATTTATAATCATTGCGCTTGTAATTTTGGGCATAAGTAATAAGCTATATTTAAGGCTTAGTTACAGCAATTTAAAGCACAATCACTTTAACATTAATGATAGTATGTTTGTAAGTAGTTCTGCTATAAAAAATGGGGAGTTTACAGGAATACCATTATATAGATTAGCAAAAAATAACGATAAAACTTTCCCTTACATTGTTTTTGCTGGTATCCATATTGAAACAGACTCCTTGTTGAGAACAAATAGAAGATATATAGGTAAATACTTGGGTCATGAAATTTGCCATATCGAATATAAAAATGTATCAGGCTTAGATAATTTATATATAATTCAAATTGACTCGGAAGTAGTAAAGAGAGACAACAATTTCAAGAATGATGTTAGTAATGGTTTTTTATATGTAAACCACAACTATTACATCGCACCTTATGATGTAAGTAATAAGGTCAATTAAACTTAACCTTAAAGTCAAGTAAACCTATTAATTTTTATATGCCAATTGGCATAAATAACATAAAAATGGCAGACAACACGCAACAACAGTTAAATAGCACTACAGATGCTATAAAAGAATTACAGAAAGCTTTAGCGGCGGTTAATGGCGAAATACCCCAATTTACAAATAGTTTAGGTGAGGGTATTGCTGCCGTTGCAGGTAAGCTGCCAGATTTAGTGGACTCGATGATAGGCCTAAATGCTCAGAACAAAGAGCTGGCAGCTAAGGGAGGCAAACCCAAAAGTGTACTTTCTCAGTTGGCAGGTTCTATGTTGTCGTGGAATACGGCAATATCATTGGGCGCTACCTTACTAATTACTTAATTTTTATTAATACATCTGTTGTAAATTACAATATCAGCCATTATATTTACCAATATTATTAGCAATATAAATAAAACATTACATGACCATTGACACTATAACCAACCAGAAAACTCCTAAATATAAACGCTATAAAGCTTGGATAATTAGTGCATTCATAATTACCGTAATTAGTGCCATATTTATTTCTAATCGAGAATATTTAGACATGTATTACATTAACTTCCGATACAATGATTATGAACCTGGAGACAAAATCTATGCAAAGAATTTCTATTTGAACGACGTAAATGAAGAGGGTGAAGGATATAATTTGGATCTTTATCAACTTGTACGACCAATTAACGAAAGCGATGTAGATGCAATGGATTTAGATTTATATAAAAAATCGGTGATCAAAGCTAACTTAAATTCTTCCCACAAACCTTATAT
Source organism: Mucilaginibacter terrae (assembly GCF_042679325.1). Lineage (GTDB taxonomy): Bacteria > Bacteroidota > Bacteroidia > Sphingobacteriales > Sphingobacteriaceae > Mucilaginibacter > Mucilaginibacter terrae. The sequence continues at coordinate 168,127 of NZ_JBHTMJ010000003.1, read as the reverse complement.
AATGGAGCGTGGGTGGCAAATTAGCGGCGATAGCCTATGTAAACATAATAGTGCAGTAATTGGAACTTATGTAAGATATGAAATTGTCAATATACGGCTCGATGACGAATTCCACCCAGTCTTGCATTATGTTATTAATCCTAACAGAAATGCCCTCATCAAAGATGGTATTATTAGCCATAAATATAAAATGCCTGATGACTACCTAGATTCAGACAGTACGTTCTATGTAAGTTTATTAGATTTAGGTACAAACGAAATTAAAACCTTCAGAAAGGTAAAGGAATAGGGTGCTTAATGCACTTTTTTTAGAAATATTATGCCTTTTGGCATTGAATTCATATTATTATGGACAATAATCAACAAGACTTAAATGAATTGAACTCTGGCTTTAACAGTCTGCGAGACTCAGTTAAAGGACTAAGTAAAGAGTTTCCCGAATTTGCGGATAGCATGCAGGCCGGACTTATTGCCATCTCTAAAGAACTACCGGGCGTAGTGGAGAGCATGGGAAAATTCAACAAAGCCAACAAGGAACTGGTAGCCAATGGCGAAAAACCAAAGAGCATATTGTCCCAATTAGCCGGTTCAATGTTGTCGTGGAATACGGCGATTTCGGTTGCTCTAACTACTAACATTTAATTCAATATAACTAACTTGTAATTTATAATAGCAATCATTATATTTACCAATATTATTAGCAATATAACACATGAAAAAAAATAAAATACTCTTTCCAATCATTTCTATAATTGTACTATCAGTTTTAGGATATTATTTCAGATGGCACGTCAATGCTTTCTATTACAACTTAACACACAATCATTTCAAAATGGGTGATAAGATGTATGCATCTGATGAGTTGTTTAAAGACAAAAATTCTACAGCAGTATTTTTATACCGTATAGTACGTCCACTTACTGAAAAAGACATCGACAAATTATCTATAGATGACTATGAGAAAATACTCAAAAAGAAAACTCTAAATCCTACTGCAAAACCTTATGTAATTAATGTAAATAAATATTTCGCGGAAAGCGACTTAATAGGAGTTAAATCTGCTTACATAGGTTTATATCAAGGTAGGGAGGTATTGGATATCAAGATAGGAGATCAAATAGTATTTTCGAATTTTTATAAGATTGAACCGTATAAAAAGGTTTTCAGCGATACGAATTATGATGGCGAATTGCCTAAAAATTATACCTGGACTAATAATCAATTATATATTCTTGCATTAGATATATCTGACGAAGATGTACTTAAATCAAAAAAATAGATCGAAAGATTTATTTTCAAATAAACCTATGCCATTTATCATAAATAACATAAACTGCCATGCCTGATCAAAAAATAAATGTTGATATAAACATCAACTCAGATGCTCTTAGTCAATTGCCCAAATACAAAGCGGGCTTTGATAGCCTGCGAGATGCAGTAAATAATTTGAATAAGGAAATTGTAGCGTCTACAGATAAATTAAGCAAACTTAATGTGCAAAATTTAGAAGCGGAAAATTGGGGCACCAAACTCAAAAATAGTGTTTACAATTTGGCTGACACTTACAATACACTTAAGACCGCTATTAAAGAAGTTTCTGGTTCGTTTAGTGGCTGGGCAGGCATTGCCGCAGCTGCATTTACACTAATAACCACATATGGTCCGCAAGTTCTTGACTTTTTAAACAAAATGTTTCAATCAGATAAAACGAGGGAGGCTGCTCAAGCATTAAGAGAATATAAAAATGTAATGAAGGGCTATGTTGAAAATGTAGCTGATAATTTATCTAAAGCGCAAATGTTGGTAAACAAGGCTGGTAATACTGACCTTCACCACAAAACACGCGTTGATGCGTTAAAAGAATTAATAGGCCTATCCCCTAAACTTCTTGAAGGCTTAACATTACAAAATATGAAGACCAAAGAAGGTCAAAAGATTATTGATGCTTATACCAAATCCTTAAAACAAAAAGCTTTAGAAGAGTCGGTACATGCTGAAAGAGCTAAATATGTTAAATTAAGAGAGGAATTAAAACCAGAATTTTATGACGCAAAAAGCGATCGCAATGATTATTTAACTGGAAAGAAGAAAAACGTGATAGAATCGCGTCAAGGCCATACCATTAATGGAGTATACCAAGCAGGATACGATATTAATTTATTGAGAGATGCTACACAAAGATTTGACAAAGCTAAAAAGAAAGATAAGGAGTACCTAAGTCAAATTGCAAGGTTTGACTACATTATAGCAAAAGGTTCTGTACAAAACTATGCAGAACCTATAGTAAATAAAAAAGTAAAAAAGACTGTTACTGCTAACAGTAATGAAACTAAACTTTCTTTCTCCAATAACCTACAAGAACCACCTAAAGGCCCAAGCGAAGAAGATGTACAAAAGGAATCTGCCGAACGCAAAGCATTGCTGGTATTAGAAGGATATGCCCGTGAGGTCAAAGAAACTAACCAACATTTCGACAAAATCATAGAGCTTCACAAAGCTAATGGCAAAACTGTTGAACAGCTGGAAAAAGAACGGGCAACAACGCTTAATAACATCAATCAAAAGTTTTACCAGGAAAGTCTAACAGAACTTACCGGATACGAAAATGAACTGAAGCAAACCAGCCTAAACGCAAGAGAACAGGCTTTACAACAATTAAACGCCGACTACGAAAAAAAGTCGACTAATGTTCAGCAAGTCATTACCAAAAATAGGAATATAATCCAAAATTATAAAGTTGAAATTGAAAGACTTTCTGCAGGTACTATAACCCAGGAAACCCAAGTTCTGATAGATGATTTGACTAAAAAACAAGCCGATGCACAAAACTTAATTAATCGAGCAGAAACAGTCAATAAACAACTTGATGCTAAACATATAAAAGACACAGGCAAGTTATCGCAAGGGTTTGCCAATGAAGATAAAAAGGCAGAACTTGAGGACAGTATTGCCCAAGATGGAAAAACCGGTAACTGGCAAAAAGAGTTTACGGACAAACAAGCCTTACTCAAACTGGAATACGATCAGGCTATAAGTGCTGAAGGCTTAAAAGAGAGTGAACTATTAAGAATTAAAAGGAAGTATAAAGATGATACGGAGCAACTTAATAAGGCAAAGCAGGATGCGGAGGTAGCTAATCAAAAAAAGTATTTACAAAGTATAAGTAGTGTAGCTACTGCCGTAACCGGCATATTTGGCAAAAACACAATCGCAGCCCGTTTAGCATTTAAAGCCCAGCAGGCCGCCGCGGCCGCACAAGTCATTATTGAAACTAAAAAGTCCATAATGAATATTTGGTCGGCCAATACAGGTATCCCATTTGTGGGCGTACCTAAAGCCATAGCCGAAACCGCTTTAGTGGCCGCTGTAGGGGCATCAAACCTGGCATCCATCATTAAACAAAAGCCCGGCTTCTCACAAGGCGGTCAGTACGTGTCCGACGGCCGTGGTGCCCTCCTATCCGGTTACAGCCGTACCGATAATACCAACGCTTACCTGCGTTCGGGCGAGGCGGTGGTGGTGTCGGAAGCGATGCGCAACCCCTGGGCACGTAACCTGGTGAGTGCTATTAACGTGGCCCACGGCGGCCGCGATTTTTCGATGCCTAATCCAGGCCGTGGTTATGCCATAGGCGGTATCTTTACCGATGGCGGCAATGCCAACCGCTACTACAGTCAGCCCGTGAATGACCAAAAAGACATGGCCAATACCCTGGCTTACCAGCTCATTAACAACTTCCCCCCCATTTACGTGGATGTGAAAGACGTAAACAACCAGCAAAACATCCTGGCCCAAACGGTGGATAGGGTGAATCTTTAAGCTCAAGAGGCAAGAGATAAGAAACAAGAGACAAGAGTTTTTAGTGGCAGGGGTGAGTGGCAGTTGCAGTAAGTCTCCCGGCACCACTCCACCCGCAATGCTCGCAACTTAAACCCCGCAACCTTCTTTCCCCGCTCCTCGCAACCCAAGCCCCACAACCTTCTTTCCCCCATCCTCGCACCACAACACCTACCCTCAAATGAATATCAACTTAGCCAATACCCTGTTCGATAACGGCACTTTTATGGAAATGTACAAGGCCGGCTTTATAACCGATAAGGTTTTCCTTTATCGGGAGATTTACCTGTGGATAAAGGCACAGATGCAAACCCGTAATTTAAATAAGTACCAGGCCGTGTTAGAGGCCGAAATAAAATTTTATAAGGATAAACGTACCATTTGGCGTGCCCTTAACAGTTTCAACGCTTGTGACAAAACAGTGTCACGAACTAAGTAAATAATTATTCGCACCTTTGAACTATGCCAACCAGCATACAACACCACTCCTTCACTAATTAGCTTATGTGACAAAACAGTGTCACGAAAACAACCAAAAAGTTTCCCGATATTTGAATTGTCAATCAGAGAAACGCATCTGAAATCAAAGCTTGTCTTGAACCGGAATTTACTGAATTAAAGAATTAACAGAATTTCTTTCTTCGCCCTCTCAAAAAACCCTTCTTGGATCTGAATTTACTGAATTAAAGAATTAACAGAATTTCTTTCTGCGCCCTCTCAAAAAACCCTTCTTGGATCTGAATTTATAGGATTAAAGAATCAACAGAAATCCTTTCTAATATTGAATCTTCCCAAATTATGGCAATTCAATAAATTCCTAAAATTCCGGTTCAAGACAGCCTTTCACATCTGCACATCCTCCAATAACCTAACAACCAACAACTAACCCCCATGCCCTACAAAATTTACCTTTACGATACCGATCAGGATGGTATTGGCTCCGGCAGCTTGTCGTCGGCTTATTTGCAGCAACAGTTGCAGCTGGCCGCCGGTGCCGATGTGGAACTGCACATCAGCTCGGCAGGAGGTTCGGCCTTCGATGCCATTGCCATATACGATCTGTTAAAGAAATACCCCGCACAGGTAACCACCTACATTGATGCCCTGGCCGCATCGGCAGCATCAATTGTAGCCATGGGCGGGCACAAAATTATCATGAGCAAATACGCCCTGCTCATGATACACAAACCTATGGCGGGCAGCGGCGGCAATGCCGATGAGTTGTTGAAAGACGTACAGATGCTCAACACCGTACAAACCCGCCTGGCGCAAATTTATACCGATAAAACCGGGTTAGACGAAGTAACCATTAACAGCCTCATTAACGCCGTAACCTGGATGACGGCCGATCAGGCGCTGGCCCTGGGCTTTATTGATAGTATTGAAGATTACCAAACCACCATTACCAACAGCGCCATTCTGCAAAAATGCACCAGCACGGCACCGGCCGTTTACCAGCGCTGCATCAACAAAATTTTAGTTAACACCAATAAATCACCCCAAAAACAAATGAACATGCACAATGCCGACCTGATTGACAAAACCACCTCGGTTTTAAACAAGCTGATGAACTTTTTTAAGAAAGTGATGAACAAACAAACCATGACCGACAAAGGTCCGCTGCACCACACTGCGGATTTGGAACCCGGCACTGAAGTGTACAACAGCGAAGACCTGGACGAACCCGCCGTTGACGACGTGTACACCACCGCCGATGGCCAACAGCTAACCACCAAAGGCGGCAAAGTAGAAAAGCTGGAACCTGCCGAAGAAGCTGCCGGTGGCGAGAATGAAGAGGTAGCCGGGAAACCCAAAGGCAAAGTTAAACCGCACGATGTACAAAACCAGGTAGCTGCCCTTAAAGCCAAACTCCATGCCCAAAACGCCCTGCTTACCGAAGCCCGCAACACCTTACAAAGCGCCCAAACCCGCCTGCAGCAAACGCACACCCAGGTGAAGAACGAGATCAAGTCCACTTTTACCCCCGAAGGATCGAAACGCAGCAACAAGGCCACAACAGAAACGCAGCCCTTTTTTGCACCGCAATCAACCATAGCCCAAAACGCGGTTAAGCAAGCGGTTGGCGACAGTAAATGAGTTGCCGGTGATGTGTTACGAGTTGCCAGAGAAACCTCGGTAAGTCGCGAACCAACCAAATAAAACCTTCCACTAAATTTAATTCAAAACAACCCGCCGCTCGCAACCCCGCAACACGGCGCTAACCAAACACATGGCTCAATTCACCTTCACTAACAACACCTATGCCGGCGAAGCGCTGGCAGGTTTTATGGCCAGCACCCTGCTTGAGGCCGATTCCGTAAAACGCGGACTATTAACAGTAATTAACGATGTAAAATCGAAAAGGGTAATACTTGATGTTGATGACGACATTAAGCTGCAAAACCCATCGGGTATGTTTAACGACCAAGCTACCACTGCCTTACAAGCCGAAACTTACCTTGACCCTGTAACTTACGAGTTTATGAAACAGGAGCAATGGGATAAACTGGTACAAAGCTGGGAATCGCAACGCTTGGCCCCCGGTGCCTTCGGCGATTACGAAGGTGTGGTAGACCTATCGGACTTTATGGTGCAGCGTTACCTTACCAAAATACAGATTGCCAACGAGCGTTTATACTGGTTAGGTAAAGATGCCACTAAAGAAGCTACATTTTCGGCAGCCTTTAAAGGTTTATTACCTTCCATTGCTGCCAGTACCGACACTTACAAAGTTGGATTAGGAAAAACGTCTACATCCATGTCGGTATCGGCTATCAGCATTGCAGGTGTAGTAACGGTAGCCAGCACTACAGCACTTGTAGATGGCGATGTAGTAACCATTACAGCAGCAACCGGCACCAGTAAAGATACCACCAATGGCGCAGCCGGTATTGATCTGCCAGGCCAGTCTTACTTTATTAAAGTACTTAGCGCTACCACATTTCAGCTCATTCGTAATTACAATGAAATGAATACTCGTAAAGCGGCCACTTTCACAGGCACCTCAACTGCGGCAAGCATCAGCTTCATTAATGCTAAAAACGTTTTGGAAGTGCTGAGCAATGTGTACTCGCAACTGGACCCGGCCGACCGCAGCCAGGAAGATTTTAACCTGCAAATCCCGCTACACGTAGGTTATGCTTACGCCCAGGCACAGGCCAACAACGCCACCAATGTACTTAATGCCTTTACCGATAAAAAGAAGATGGACTACCTCGGTCTTCCACTGCAACTCATGAACCACTGGCAAGCCAACACTATATTAGGTGCACGTTCGAGCAACTTGTTCCTGGGTGTGGATCTTCTGGGCGACCAAAGCGAGCTATCTACCGTGTACATGAAACCTTACACTAACGATAACGTGGTACGCATGAAAGCTCGTATGAAAGCCGCCGTTAACTTCAAATTTGCCAACGAACTGTTTTACCTGTCGGCAATTTAAGTAGCAAGTATTTAGTATCAGGTATCAAGATTTTTCCTGCCTTATCACTTCAACCTTCCTTATACAATTTCTCAAGTAAGCCGCTTTCTGCATTTGTCACTTTGCCTCAACTTTCTTGTCTTGCTACTTGATACTAACTACTTGATACTATTCCTAAATAACTTAATAACCACCAACCCAACAACCAAAACATGCCAACATCCATTTATAACAAAATTAACGCAGGCTTTAGCCTTGCCACTTCGCAGCCCGTTACCTCGGGTATTGAAGATGTAATCTACATCTTCAACGAAGACGATATCAAGATCACTTATAACACCACCAACCCGCTTATTATTGATGACCTGGAAAAAATAGGTAGCGGTAAAGTATTCAAATTTGAAGGAACCAACAACAGCTTCAACGCCATGAGCAAACTGGCCAAAACGCAGGTTGGTCCGCGTTATACCGAAGAAATAGACTTTAACATTGCCGGTCTTTCGGTTGATATTAAAGGCCAGCTGCGCGCCATGGGTTACGGCCGGGTGAAAGCCATCGTTATTAACAATTACAAAGAAAGTGATTCCTCGGTAGAGCTATTTGGCGCCGTAAACAGCCTGATCCTCACCGAAGCCGAGCGTAATGCTGCAGACGAAGGTTTAGAAGGCGGCTACAAGCTTAAACTTACCAATCCCGATAAGTTGCGCGAACCCTATCCTCCACGTGCCGTATCCATTTCCGAATCGGGTTCGGCCTCTTATGCTACCACCATTGCGGCATTGGAAGCGTTAACGGCAGCTTAAAAACCTCACCTAAATCCTCTCTAAAGGAGAGGACTTTAAACCCAATTATATCACAATTAAATAAATCCTTTGCCCCTCTCCTCTTGGAGAGGGGTTAGGGTGAGGCTACATGAAAACCTACCTACCACAAATTGAACGCCGGATAAAGGTGCGGCCCAACCAAACTTATGGCATCCTGAATTATGATGTGGACAACGCGTATCCGCAGCGTATGCTCGAACTGGTGGCCGCATCCCCAACGGCAAAAGACTGCTGGAACAAGCGGGCCAAATTTATAGGCGGCAACGGTTTCGAAGAGAAAAGCCTGGGAAAGCAGCCGGTTAACAATAAAGGATTGACCCTGGCTAAACTCCTAAAAGCCGTAGCTACCGATAAGGCCTTATTCAGCGGGTTCGGTATCCACTTAAATTATAACGCCAATTACCAGATAGCATCGGCCCATTATGTAAAATTTGAAGACATCCGTATGGGTAATGTTGATTGTGCAGAAACGGAAGGTATTTTCGCCTTGTATAACGACTGGGGACGCAAAAGCTGGAAACATGTAATGCGTTCTAAGATCGTTTTCCTCGACCGGTATAACCCTGACCCTACCGTTATTGAGGAACAAGTGCTTAAGGCCGGTGGCTGGGGAAACTATAAAGGTCAGCTCTACTACTTTAACCCCGAGGTGGACGATTACCCCTTGATAGAAGCCGACAGCGTATGGGAAGACTTTGAAACCGAAGCCGGTATCAAAACTTTCAATAACCGTGAGGTAACCACCGGCTTTTTACCATCCACCATGTTGTTTATGCAAGCCCGGCGGGAAGAAGCCGATAATAGCACCCCAGACGGACAAAGCAGCAATACTCCATCGCAGCTGGAAAAAGACCTGGGCGCATTTCAAGGTACTAAAAGCTCACAAAAGATCATCGTAATTGAATATGAGGACGAAGCATCAAAACCGGAGTTTAAGCCTTACGCCATTCAGAATAACGACAAGTTGTTTGAGGCTACCGAAAAATCGGTAGAAGCACGGATCATCAAAGGCTTCTCGGTTCCCAAAGAATTGATCAACGCCGAAAAATCATCAGGATTAAGCAATGGTGGCGAAAAAAAGGAAGCCATCCGCGAGTTTAACGATAACACCGCCCCCGACCGCCTGGAGCTTAGTGAAATATTTGCCGAACTGTTCAGCAACTTCCACCAAAACCTAAACCCATCGGGCAACTGGAACATACTCCCCGTACCCGGCAACGTAGCCGACGATAGCGCCGGCATGACCGCCGGCACCAGCATCAACCAAATCCTGCTTTCGGCAATACCTACCACAAATAAAATTGCCATCCTGATACATGCCTACGGCTTTAAACAAGCGGAGGCGGAAGCGATGGTAACCCCCTAACTAATACCCCCCTAACCCCCTAAAGGGGGAACAGAGGGTTATATCTATAACTCACATTAATTTCCTGTTATGACCGGCAACCAAACTTCTACTCCCCCTTCAGGGGGCTGGGGGGCTACCACGATATTGATTTCCCCCTCTGTCTTCCAGCAATTCGAAGACATCTCTACCAATATTAAACCCGAGCGCCTGCAGGTGTTCATCAAAAAAGCCCAGGAACTGGATCTGAAACCCTTTATGGGTTACCCCTTATATTACCAGCTGCTTAAATACTTCGACGATGCCGGGCAAATGAAAACCGATGCCCCACAGGTTTATAAAAAGTTATTTAACGGTTTCGAGTACATCGACCGGTCGGGTTATACGGTAACATACGAAGGCCTTACCCCTACGCTGGTGTACTTCACCTTCGCCCGCTTTATAGAAAGTAACGGCGTGCACTTTACCGCTACCGGACCAGTAATTAAACAATACGATAACGCGCAGGCCGTAAGCACGCCCGACATTTTGAAACTGGTACAGCAACAACGCAGCGTAGCCAATGCCCATGCCAACGAGGTGGAAAAGTTTTTGCAGGACAACCAGGCCGACTATCCTTTATGGCGTTATAACGAGCGCAACAAAAGCGCCCGCCAGGCCGGTCCGCGCATCCGCGGCATTGACCATACCGATTTTAACGACAGTACCGGTGTTGCCGAAATAGATAACTTTTTACCCTTAGACACCCTGTATTAAGCCATGCCCGATAAAAAAATAAGCGAATTACCCGTTGTCCCCTCTTCCCTTACGGGCGATGATGTAGGCGTACTGGTACGGAATAATACCGATTACCAGTTTAGTTTCGATAAGCTGCGCGATTATGTAGCTGCTAACACCTCCTCCGGGAACCAGATATTTTTTGTCACCAACATCCCTCAAAACACTGAATACAAGGATTTAGATATAGCTATTAATACCTTTAGCGGCGCGTTCTACCAAAAACGAAATGGGGGCTGGTCGCAGGTGTTCACGCTTCCGCCAAATGCACCGGCAGGCAACAGCATTACCTATGGTTTTGGAGAACCCGATGCCGCGAGCGGACAGATTGATGATACCTATATTGATACGGCTAACGGCATATTCTATCAAAAAAACGTTGGGGGTTGGGAAATGGTGTTCTCGATGCTGGATGGTCCGGCAGGCGGTCCTGGCCCTAAAGGTGATACCGGCGCACCCGGCGTAAACGGTAAAACCGTGTTGAACGGTATTATAAACCCATCGAACCAAACGGTAGGCACTAATGGCGACTTCTACATCAACACCACCACCTGGATAATCTATGGCCCGAAAATAAACGGCGACTGGGGTACCGGTAAATACATGACCCAGGACATTGCCGAACTGGGCAACCTGAGCGATCTTTCTACCACTGATAAGAGCAACTTAATAGCCGCCATTAACGAAGTACTTAGTAAAACTGCAGCCCCGGCCTGGAAAGTTTACGGCTCTGTGCCTTTTGGTAAGTACAGTAATAACATGACCGTACCGGCAGCAGCGAATGCCTATATGCAATTTAAGGAGGCTTATCAAAATGTAAATGCACCAGTTTACACCTTACCCACAGCAGCACAAGTGGTTACAGCCAAAATAAACGCAACACAAGCAGTACAACCAACAGCTAACATTGAAGTTGGACAGGTTGTTGACTTTAATATCAATCCACAATTTAATAACAACAGCGCCGGGGGGCTGGCCGATACCAATCCGTTACTGATCACTAAAAAAATAGGCAACGCGGCAGCCATTCAGATTGGCAATACCGACCCTACAGATCACACCGCTGTTACCACCACTGCCGAAGCCATTTCCTTCACCTCCGCTTATAACTATAAATCGGCCCCGATTAAAACTAATGATGCTGGAGAACCTGATAACCGTGGTCAGTTTGGCGACGGTACAGTTTCTTCAACCACCACCATTACCCCAAGGTACAAGGTCTTTTATGGTGCGTTGCCGGATACAGCGGCACTTAGCAGCGACTCATTAAGAGGCGTATCGGGCGGCGGCTCAGTAAATTTCATTTGGGAAAACGGCAGCATACCTATATCTCTCAACACCGGCACCACCCACAAACGCTTTTTTGTAGCTGTACGTAACGGCATTGGCCGATCGCTTACCGTTGCAAAAGATGTGCAAACCAACGGAGATGTGAAATCTATTTACCTGGCCGGCAAGCAAACCTTTAACCTAAAAAATGGTGGAACCGGCGACGTAAGCTATGACGTTTACCTGTATGAACAAGCCGTGCCTTACGGCGATCCGCACACCCATGAATTAACAATATAAACCTTATGGCCGAACAATTAGCGGGCTTCCAGTTCGCAAAACCTTTTGATGTAACCAACCCCGTATCTACCGATAAGCGCTACGGCAAATTTAACGGATCAACCACCATACCCTTCACCAACATTGCCGAAGCCCTCGATTTGATTAAACCCGCACTCCGCTACCAGGGCCTGCAATGCGTAATTGTAAATGGTGCAAGCATTGGTTTGTATTGGTGGCGCGATGGCGTAGCCGATGAGCAACTGGTGTTGCTGCAAACGGATGTGGATTTGTCGGGCAAGGCAGATAAAGCTTATGTCGATAGCCAGGTTTCTTCTGAAAGAACGGAACGACAACTGGCTGATGCTAATTTGATAGCTGGTATTGCATCAGGTGATACAGCAACCCTAAACGCTGCAAAAATTTATACCGATACACAAGTTGCAGCTATTTATCGTACGGCGGGTGATTGGGATATTTCAATCAATAGTTCTTACCCAACATTGGGCACTGGTACCAATGGTGGAATACGGCGTGGTGATGCCTATAATATTACAGGTGGAGGTAGTATAGGTATAAATTATTATCAACCTGGTGATACCATTTATGCCAAGATAGCCAACCCAGGTCAGGTTGAAGCGAACTGGGGCAGTTTTGATACTAACCAACAGCAAGCTACCGAAGCCATGAGGGGTATTGCAAAAATAGCTACTCAAGCTACCATAGAAAGTGAAACGACCATAGAAGATCAAACTATGGTTACACCGAAGAAATTTTGGCAAGGCATTGCAAGAACATTAGGTATTTCGCGTATTGTATCCGGTCTATGGACATTTTTAGACGGGATGAGATTTGGAAGTCTTGGCTTTTATGCAACCTTTACTAAGAGCTTAACAAGTAACTCTTTAACATTAAAGAATAATGTATTTCAATCGGGGGCAATAGGAAAAGCCATTAGCTTTACTAATAGTAATCATTACGCTGTTGCACCATTCAACAATATACCACAAAACAATTCTCCATTTTCAGTTTCCATTTGGTATAATCCAACATATGGCATAACAGGTGGTGCTGGAGTAAATCTTGTATCTTGGGGTGATACGGGGTCTAATTTAAATGGTGTCAATATTAGGACAATAGCAAATAAGATTATGGTAAGTAAGGGAAATACTGTAATTGCCTCTCCAGCAGCAAACTCTGAATCAGTCGGTTGGAAAAACCTCGTGGTAACATTTGATGGTTCAAATGCACGTATCTATTTAAATACTATTTTAATCTATACAATTGGAATTACATTTAGCTCTACACCAAGTTCTATGCAATTTGGCCGAAATGGTAGCGGCGGAGCCGGTTATTTAGGACTTATAGACCAAGTATTAATATACAATTATGCATTACCTCAATCCGGTAATGAAAGCGTTAATAAAATCTACAACTCGGGTTTTGGTACAGCATCCCCTCCAAATATAGGATTATTAAGACGGTGGGAATTTGATGAGGGTAACGGTGCATCATCTATAGATTTAACCGGAAATGGCAACTTTACTTTATACAATACAGTTATTTGGAGTAATAATGGAAAAGTACCAACTGGTGGTACTGCTTCTGAAGCCACTGTATTTAATTCAATAGATGGTATAACAAATGGTGAACGCGGCCAACAAACATTTGGTGATGCTGCCGGAGGAAACATACAACAAGGCAAAGCTTTCCGAGTTCTAATTAATGGCTCCTATCCACTTTGGGTTGACAATTTCGGAAAGATATTAATCAATCCGTTATTTGATGGATTTATAGATGGATTGGGATCTGTATCATCAGCGTATTTAGAACTTGCTGCGGGGAAGGCTACAATGGGTGATTCAGCATTAAAGTTTCGACCTGGATTATTGCTTAACACAATAGAAAATGGTGCTTGGGAATACGATGGTACGAATCTTTACTTTAGCACAAATGGTAACAGAATAAAAATTAATGCAAACTTACAGTCTATGACGGATCAAGGCAACATTACAACAAACGACTTAGAAATAATTACAACAGGAAAGGGATTAATATTAAAGGATGAGGTTGATGGAACGAGACGTCGTTTAACCATAAGTAATGGTACAATAAATTTAAGCCAAGCACTATAATGATTCTCTATTTCGAGACAACAACTTTACCTTATTCCAATTAAAGTTTTCAAACTTCTTTTTCAATTTCAAAAACCATGTTTCATAACCATAATAACTTAATGAAGCAAGTAAAAAAGATGACATAAAAACCGCGACTAAATAAAACAGAAAGGATTTTTGTATATAAAACTTCTTTATTAATTCAATACATAATGGGTGAAAAATGTAGAGACCATAGCTAACCTTTCCTGTATAAGTTAAAAACCTCGTTTTGAATATAGTGTTAAAATAACTTTCACTACTAATAAGAAAGTTAATAACACACATATACAAAATTGCAATAAATGGCAACTTTAGTATTTGTATGTAGTCATTACCTTTCCCTTTAAATAAAATCCAATTAAAACCAAGTATTATAACAGTTATAAAAAAGATAAAGCCAAGTTGTTTTAGATTAAGCCAATTGTATTTTTCGTTTAGTGCCACAAAACCACCAATTGCTAAACAGTCAACCGTAGTTAATGTGAAATAAAAAATCCCTGCATAGCCATTATTTAATAAAAGAATTCTAAAAGCGATGCAAAAGAAAATAACAATTGCAATAATTTTTAAAAGTGTTTTATCAGATACCCAGTATACTACAAACGGCCAAATTAAGTAAAAATGCTCTTCAACTGCTAAACTCCATAAATGGGCAGGACCCTCTTGATTCCATTTAAACGTCATACCTATATTTTGCAGATATAACCAAAATGTCCAACTTTTATCAAATGAAATTGGCTGTCCATACACTAAATATGGATATACTATGAGGAAAACTACTAAAGCAAGATAATATAACGGAAATATTCGGAGACTTCTACGAACAAAAAAATTCTTAAAATAGCCGTTTTTATGTTTTGAAACAATTAAGATTCTCGTAATTAAAAATCCAGATAATACAAAAAACAATATAACACCTGTTTGTCCAATATTACCAGCTTTAAATATTATCTGTGCAAATGCATCTTTACTTAAGCCTGATTGTTTAATATGAAACAAAACAACCATTAAAGCCGCTAAACCCCTTACTCCATCGAGTTCCTTATAATATTTTAAACCCATTTATTTAGTATCCAAACTTTTAAAGTTATAACTCAAGTAAGCAACTATTCTCCAATATCTTAATAATAACCTTAAAGACCAATTAGCGTCAATGGTTTAAGCAATACTCACGTCGCTTATCTATAGAGGGCATTATAATTAACAGCCCTAATATATAGCTTTTCCAGCAAGCTTCTCCTACTAACCTAAAAATTAGATCCTATGAACTCCTCCTCTTTCATCACCCAAATAGCCCCTCCGGCTATTCAAGCCTGCCAGGGCACCAACTTATTCCCTTCGCTTATGATTGCCCAAGCTTGCCTTGAAAGCAATTATGGCAAGTCTAAATTATCTGCCTTACATCACAATTACTTTGGCATTAAAGCCAGCACCGGCTGGAAAGGTAAAACAGTTGCCTACCAAACACAGGAATTCGTCAACAACAAACCCGTTACGGTAAAACAATCCTTCCGCTCTTACCCCTCCTTAATTGCCGGCTTTGCCGATAGGGTCCGCTTTTTACAGGTAAATAAGCGCTACACCTTGCATGGTGTATTTAATAGCACTTCTCCCGAAGAGCAGGCCCGCTGCTTTTTAAAAGCCGGCTACGCTACCGACCCCTCCTACCCGCAAAAACTCATCAGCATTATTACCAAATACAACCTTAAACAATACGACCCGCCATGCAAAATGCCGTCAAATATCTCTACCACTATTTCAACTACAAACCCCATGTAGGTATGCTGTCTGCTGCAAGCAGCTATGTTATCACTCAAAAAGGACTACTCCTTACCGATGAAACCTTAAAAATGGTGGCCGCTATCTCATCCTGCGCAGGTTGCGTGGTGGGCTGCGCCACGGCTTTATCATGGATAGTGCGCGCGGTAATATGGGCTGTAAAATTCTATCGTCAACTTAAAATTAAAAAATGATTATGAAAATTCCCGTTTGGATCAAGAAAATTTGGAAAGCTATTCAAAGCTTGTTTAACCGTATTCCGGCCGAATTGAAAACCGCCATACATACCGGCGTTGTAGTAACCGAAAATATTAAAACATTTGTAGAGTCGCCCGCCGCCGATATCCTGACCACCCTTATTCCGGGTGAAACAGACGACAGGATCAAAGCCGCTTTGCGTGCAGCCCTGCCCACATTGCTTATCCAGTTAAAGTTAGCTGATAACTGTTCGGGCGCTAATACGCCTCAGGAAACTACCGCCTGTGCCATTAAAACCCTGCAAAGCTTAACCGGCGATTTAAAGAGCGCCTTTTTGCATAACCTATCCGTTTTAATAGCCCAGGTAGCCGCGGACGGCAAACTTACCTGGCAAGACGGTGCCTACATTATGGAATGGTACTATCAGCACCGGTTTAAAGCAACCAGTTAGCCGTACCACGGTCTCCAATACACAATTGCCCTATCTCGCTCTCCTAAACATCTGCCACCTGCTCGGGTATAAAGTTAATATCGGTGGTATCATCAAAAACCACATAAGCCCGTTGCCACGGATCGTCGCCCAATAAACGCCACTTATGTCCGCTGCCGGTAGTATCCAACGCTATTAAAACTTCACCGGGTTTCAGGGTAAAAGTATCGCCTTTGTAAGTGGTGAACTCTAAAGTACCACGCAAATTAATTACAAACTGCATAGTTGGGGCCGGATGCCAATCATAAACCGAGCCCGGAGGCGACTCCTGAAAACGGATAGATTCGGCACGGGTTATTACCGCTTCAGCTACGTTTCCGGCTTTAAAGTAAGAATGGCCGTCGGCCGCTGTATATAGTTGATACGCCTTAATCATGTGCAATTATAGCAGTTAAAGTTTAACTAAACATATCTACATCTTCCACTTTTTAAATTTTTAATGATAAGGGTTTACTGCAACCAGTTGAAACAATATGTTTAACCAGCATGTTATTAAGCTACTATGAATAAAGCAGATCAATCTTTCAACGAACAATTTAAACCGGTTGCTCCACCTGAGGCCTATCATCCTGAGGCCGACTGGCAGGACAAGGTTTTATATGCCCTTGCTCAATTAGGTGAAGGCACCGCACCCGATGTAGCTGCCAAGTTAACAGAGTATGAACCCGAAGTAGCACCGCAGGAGTTGCATCGCCATGCCGAGCAGGTATTAATGGGCTTATATGAAAAAGGGCTTATTAAAGGTGCCGAACAGGATGGCGAAGTGAGCTATAATTTGAGCAAGATTACCAGCCCCAATGTTGGCGGAACAGATCCTGATCTGCTGTAGTTTAACTACCAAAATATTAGAGTTCGCAACTTCTCATGATATTGTGAATGCATAAAAAAGGCAACTGATAAAAAATCGGTTGCCTTTTTATTTGGTGCCCAGAACGAGATTCGAACTCGTACAATCTTACGAATGCCACCCCCTCAAGATGGTGCGTCTACCAATTTCGCCACCTGGGCAGGTAATACAATATGCTCTGTAAAAGCATCTTCAAAAAAAATAGCACTTGATGAGGAGTGCTATTCTTGTTTATTTTCGGCGTAAATCGGGTTTTTAAAAACCCGACTGGTAATGTGCCCAGGGAGAGACTCGAACTCTCAAGAGACAATTCTCAACGGCTTCTGAGACCGCAACGTTTACCAATTTCGCCACCTGGGCTCAGCTCTTTACCTGGTTAATTAAATAGGCCTAAAAGAACATTAATTGTTTAGAAGCATACGCAATCAACCATTATTGGTATTGAGGCTGCAAATATAGCAGTTTAAGCTAAAAGCAGTTAAATAATTAATAAAAATTGTTATAGGTTTGATATAGTGCTTTTTACCTGATACTTTCGGGGTATCAATTATAAATATATGATAATGAGATGGAGTTTTTTAATTCTTATATGTGGCTTTTTAAGCCCCGTGTTTGTACAGGCACAAAAGGCCGATGCTATTTTAGGTAAATGGATTAACCCAAGTGGCGAAGGCCAGATCCTGGTTTATAAAAAAGGCAGTTTGTACTTTGGTAAACTGGTTTGGTTAAAGCTACCCAATGATGAAACTACCGGTCAGCCTAAAACCGATATAAATAATCCTGAAAAAAGCTTGCAAAGCAAACCCATATTAGGCCTGGAAATTTTGAAGAACTTTAAGTTCGATGGAGATGAGCTGTACGATGAAGGAAGTATTTACGATCCTAAAAATGGCAAAACCTATAAATGCAAAATGACGTTGGATGGCAACAAACTCAAAATCAGAGGCTACATTGGCATCTCGTTACTGGGCAGGTCTGAAGTTTGGACGAGAGTTAAATAATCTGTAATGAAGTACACATTCGTTTTTATTTGCCTGTTGTTGAGCGTTGAATTGGTAACCGGGCAAACCATAACCTTGGTTGAGCAGGGGAAACCTACCAGCATTCGAGGACTATCGGTTGTGGATGACCATGTGGCTTGGGTAAGCGGCAGCAAAGGCCATGTAGCCTTGAGTACTAACGGCGGACAAAGCTGGACCTGGCAACAGGTAAAGGGATACGAACAAAGCGATTTCAGGGATATAGAAGCCTTTTCAGATAAAGAAGCCATCATCATGAGTTCGGGCACACCAGCGCTTATTTTAAAAACTGTAAACGGCGGGGCTAATTGGAAAGAGGTTTACCGAGAGGATGATAAAGCGTATTTTTTAGATGCTATGGATTTTACAGCAAACGGTAAATATGGTTATGTACTGGGCGACCCCATTGAGGGTAAATTTCTGATGCTGGAAAGTTCCGATAGCGGCAACAGTTGGCAAAAATTAAAACACATGCCTGCCGCCCTGCCGGGTGAAGCTGCCTTTGCTGCAAGCGGCACCTGCCTGCGGGTAAGTAAAAACAAGGTTATCAATATAGTCACGGGGGGCAGTACGGCGCGCTTGCTTACATTTTACAATATTGATACCACATGGCAGACTTTAAAAATACCTATAGCACAAGGCAAACCAAGCCAGGGGGCATTTTCAATTAGCAACGATTTTGCAGTAATTGTAGGCGGCGATTACGCCAACGCCAAGCGGCTTGATTCCGTAAGCGTTAATTTTAATAAAACTCAAGTCATAACATCGAAAGGTAAAACACCAGGACCAGCTGGTTACCAATCGTGTGTAGAGTGGTTAAACAAAAAACAATATCTTGCTACTGGTACGCCCGGTAGTAACCTAACCAACGATGGAGGCAAAACCTGGAAACAAATTGACACCACCAGTTATAACGTATGCCAGAAAGCTAAGAAAGGCAGCCTGGTTATATTAGCCGGCGATAAAGGGAAAATTGCTGTATTTAAACTTTAGTTTTCTGATAATTAAACACTTAAATACATGTTCAAATTTTATTGAAAAACTTTTGCAGGCAAAGGCAATAAACCCTATATTTGCACCACTTTAATCGGAAAAGGTAATAGTTGATTCCGTAGCTCAGCTGGTAGAGCATTACACTTTTAATGTAGTGGTCCTGGGTTCGAATCCCAGCGGGATCACATCAAAGCCTTCTGACTTTCAGGAGGCTTTGAAATTTCAATTGTGAGATGCTTTATAATGTGCTATAAAGCAATAGAGACATTTAATAGGTATTAAAGTAAATTTTTTTGATTCCGTAGCTCAGCTGGTAGAGCATTACACTTTTAATGTAGTGGTCCTGGGTTCGAATCCCAGCGGGATCACCTCTTGGGACAAACGATTTAAAACATTGTTTGTCCCTTTTTTATGCCCTCTTAACTCATTGTTTATCAGGTAAATAAAACTAAATATATCCCCTGTTTTTGCAGTTCGAACTTTCAAATCCTCAAATATGAACTTTTCGGGGTATATCGAACCGATCAGTTTTCGCTTTACGTTATGATCAGACTTACAGTAAATTGTATTGAGGCAGGTTAGCTTCAGTAACGCTGCATCCAGCGTTTTCTCGGCCTCACTTATGCTCATCTGATTACCTCGCAGATCACATATCTTGCCTTCAAGCAATATGACCTAAGTATCGGTTCTATGTTTTCAGCTTTTGAGTCTGCTGCAGCTTCTGCTAACTTTGCTTCCAATACGTTTATCATATTTTTATTTTCAGACTTAATGGTCTTATAATCTGCTCCGTCTATATCGACATTAAAAAGTAACTCCCTTGCTTCGGCAATACGGCTGTTCAGCTCGTTGATTTCTTTGAGGAGTTCTGAGCGTGATATCAATGAAACCTTACTTTTTCTTTTTTATTTCATCGTTAAGTCTGTATTGTTTGCCCCACTCTGCCATTGCTTGAATTATAGGCGATAGGGTTAGCCCAAAGTCGGTAAGCTTGTACTCCACTCTTGGGGGAATTTCTGCATAAATTTTTCTACTAATTATCCCGTCAGCTTCTAACTCTCGTAATTGAGTAGTAAGCATTGATTGCGTGATTCCTTTTACGCTACGCCTCAATTCACCAAACCGTGCAGGGGATGTGAAGTAGATAGCATTGATGAGAATGGCCTTCCATTTTCCACCCAAAACTTGAATAGTAGCAGTTACAGGACAAGAATATTCATCAAAAACAATTTTTTTTTCGTCGTTAACTATTTCTTTTTCAATATTAGTAGCTTTTTCCATACTTACTTATTTTTATCAACCTACTTGTTTAATTAAAGTTAATAATGAAAATTTGTACTACAAAACTAAATCAAAGTAATTAACATGTCAAGTAAAAACATTTTAATCACAGTAGCCAGATCAGGTTTTGGGAAACTAACGGCAAAAACCCCCGGTAATTGACAAAAATGTACAACTATGATACTTGCCACTAATCATCAATTGTTCACCACACTCAAACACTTTTTCTTATGACTCACACCCCATCCCGCCCCCTTGAAATTCTGCGCTTGGACAGTAGCCCGCGGTATGCCGATTCAGTAACCCGGCAACTAACCACCCGCTTGGTAGCGCGCCTACGCCGGGATCATCCCGAAGCTAACGTTACCACCCGCGATTTAGCAATAGGCCTACCCCTCCCAACGGAGGCGATGGTTGATGGGATTTTGTACGCCATGGCAAACCCCACCCCGGCCATGCAGGCCGCTAAGCAGCTTTCCGACGAAATGGTGACAGAACTGCTCACCGCCGACGTGGTGGTGCTCGGCCTGCCGCTTTACAACTGGACCATTCCCTCCACGTTCAAAGCGTACGTTGACCATATCAGCCGTCCCGGCTCGACCTTTGAATACGTTGACGGCGTTTCTCACGGCAAACTTGCCGCACAAAGCGTGTACATCATTTTTACCAGCGGGGGCACCGGCATAGGGAGCGACAAGGATTTCGCAACACCGTACGCAAAATATTTGTGGCAAACGCTGGGTATTCAACACGTGCAGTTTATTGAAGCCTCCGGGCTTTTGTTCAACGCTGCAGAAAGTGTACAGAATGCCGAAGCGCAGATTGACCAACTCGAGTTACCCGTATTTGCCTGATTACTGATGAATTTATATTTAACAACTAAAAAATAAAAACACTAAACACTCAAATAAAATTTAATAAACATGGTAAATACTCTAAATTGGTTTGAAATACCAGCTACAGATTTCGAAAGAGCAAAAACTTTTTATGCAAAAGTTTTAGATGCTCAAATTCATGACGATCCTAATATGCAATATGCATATTTACCGTCTGATCCACATAAAGGCGGATTTGGCGGAGCAATTGCTTGCGGTGAAAACTATGTCCCTGCAATGACCGGTACAACTGTTTACTTAGATGGCGGAAATGACCTTTCAGTTCCATTAGGCAGAGTAGAAAGTGCCGGTGGAATAGTGATTTTGCCGAAAACTGCTATTGGTGACAACAGGGGCTTTATTGCACTTTTTATCGACACAGAAGGAAACAAAGTTGGATTCCATTCCATGGGATAATACACAGTTCTCCCGTATCTTTGTAAAATAGCTGATAGAAGTATTACCATTGATATTTCTATCAGCTTTGCGCTATATCCATCTGCGTTTATGCCATAAAATGGTTCGATAATAGTCCTGTTGGGGCTGGTGTTTCAGAACTTTCTCGCCAGACCGGGCAGAACTCGAACCATTGATCATTTAATGTTCCTGATTTTTTCAATTCTGTAAGGAAATGGTTCGAAAATAATCCCAGTGGGATCACATTTTAAGCAGAAAGTCTCAAGTCGAAAGATTTGAGGCTTATTTAGTTTTTGAGTTATTAACTAAATTTTCCAAAACCATTCCTCCACTTTTCTTAAAAATTTCATTACAAGTTAGTTCAATCTAATTTAAAGTAATCGGTGGCCGAATTGCACTATACACTATATCAGTTTGATTTTCAGTTTAAAAAACACAGTTTCAAATTAAAACAAAAAAGTATGAAAGTAAATGAAGATCTATCCATATTATGTTGGCTAAAACTCCAAAAAGTCATAAAAGAAGATTTAGTATTTATTTATGTTCGTAATACTGTGAAATGTGGGCGTACTGATTTTATTCCAGTAAAAATTCACTCGTATTATTGGGATGAAGAATCGCCAGCTGCGTTAAGTGCTGCCCAAACTATAAACTCATTAATAGCTACATCATAAAAACTAAGGCAGAGTTAGAAAAGCATTATAATCAGGTATCCGCTGTAAACAAGCGAGTTCATACGGATATGATTAATGAGGTATATATGCCTATACAGCATTTACAAAAAATATTAATGCAAGCATTAAAACTGCATAACAAATAATTTGCAGAAAGAGTAAGCAAGAATAAAGGCAGCAGCAGAACTTTGCGCGATATGAGTGATCAAAGGATAAGGTGCAGGAATTTATAACAACTGAGCGTTCCTCAAACAACCATTTAAGATGATTAATTTCCTTAATATTTCGGGGACATGTATTTAATTTAACTATGCGCAACACAAACATATAAAACGATACCATGTTAATCAGCTAAATATTTAGAATATTAAAGTCATAACTATGATAATAAAAAATACCCCACTGCCTTTTTATGCCAAATCAGCTTTTATACTTATTGGTATAATGGCACTTGGGTTTTTAATTATCCTGGGCAAAGAACTGCTCGACCCGCTAATGTTCGGCTTTTTGTTCGCTATACTCCTGTTACCGTTGGCTAACTTTTTTGAGCGGAAACTTAAAATGCCGCGAAGCATGTCGGGGTTTCTATCCATCCTGTTAATGGTTGCTTTTATAAGTGGTATTGTTTACCTGGTGGGTACTCAAATATCAAATTTAGCCAACGATTGGCCCATGCTTAAAGACCAGGTAGGCAAATCGGCCTCCGATATACAGATTTGGGTACAACATACCTTTCATGTAAATGCCGAAAAACAGATGGTGTATGTGAACGATACCACCGATAAGCTCATGGCCTCGGGTACCAGCATTTTTGGTACTACCTTCGGCGCGGTATCGTCACTGTTGCTGTTTTATGTTTTTATTATCATTTTTACGTTCCTGATCCTGTTTTACAGGCGTTTGCTGTTCAGGTTCGTTATTTATGTTTTTAACGAGGAAGCGGCTAAAACGGTGCATAACATAGCCGAAAGCATCCAAAGTATTTTACGCAAATACATCATCGGGCTCCTGCTCGAAATGGTGATCGTATCGGCTATATCCTGCATTGCGTTTTGGATTATCGGGGTAAAATATGCCATGTTGCTGGGCATCATTACCGGCTTATTCAACATCATTCCGTATGTAGGTATATTTTCGGCATTACTGCTCAGTACTTTAATTACTTTTGCTACCGGTGCTATTAGCAAAGCTATAATTGTAGCTATAGTAGTAGTAGCCATCCATGTTATAGATTCCAATGTGATATTGCCTTTGGTGGTAGGGTCAAAAGTGCGTCTTAACGCACTTATTACTTTCATGGGCATTATTTTAGGCGAAATGCTTTGGGGTTTATCGGGCATGTTTTTATCAATCCCGGTTATAGCCATATTTAAGATTATTTTCGATCATGTACACGGCTTGCGCCCCTGGGGTTACCTCTTAGGCGGCGATTACGAATACAACCGCCAGGCGCAAGAGGAAATGAAGACGGAGTGAAAGGTAGAGACAAGATTTAAGAAACAAGAGCCATGACTTTTATATAGTATTATTTCTGCCGCCGCCCGGCTCCAGCCAGGTGGCAGCTATTACCCGGCCTCCGGCCGGCGTGTAAGGTAATTTCCTTTCCCTCTTCTTGATAAGAGGCTAAGCTACCGGATACGCTATCTTCATAAAAATGGCCATTGCATAAATAATAAGCATGAGGGTATTAACTACCAGCAGCCAGTTCAGCTCCATATTGTTATATTTTTTTATGCTGGCTGTCAATAAGAGTCCGATAAAGCCGCTGATAAGCAAAGCGGGGAATATCATACGCCATTGAAAAAGGTTAATGTAGCCTAAGTGTTTTAGCTTATCGCCCCCTTGCCATACACCTACCCCCGCCGCCAGTATCAGGATGAAAAACATCCGCACCATCAGCTTGGCAAAAAATTTACTTAATTTCATAAGGCCGCTAAATTAATACTTTACGCAGGTAAATAGTTATGTGTATTTTAACTGTTGTACCTAACTTTACAGCATGATGTCATCTCTCTATAAAAGCTTGTTGTTACCATGCTTCTTCTTGTCGTCAGCAAGTTTCGCCCAAACGTTCAAAGTTGTGCCGCTTGGAGTTAAGGGTGGAATAGATGAAAGCAACCTATCGGCTTATATGGTGGCACCATATGCCAGCAACAGCTACATTTGCCTGGATGCAGGCACACTGCATGCCGGTATTCAAAAAGCTATAGACCGTAAAGTTTTCAAGGTTCCGGTCGAACAAGTGCTCAAACAATATGTCAAAGCCTACTTTATCTCACATTCGCATTTAGATCACCTGGGTGGGCTCATCATCAATTCGCCCGAGGACACCAGCAAAACCATTTATGCCAATGCCGATTGTATAGACGTATTTAAAAATAACTATTTTACCTGGAAGGCATGGGCCAACTTTGCCAACGAGGGCGAAAAACCGCAGTTAAGCAAGTACCGTTACCAAGTACTCATGCCTGGTAACGAGGTAAATGTGGCCGGTACCAATTTAAAAGTGCAGGCCTTTGTGCTAAGTCACTCCAACCTGCAAAGCACCGCTTTTTTAGTAAACAGCAACAATAACTACCTGCTATACCTTGGTGACACCGGCCCCGATGAGATAGAGAAGAGCCAGAACCTGCAAAAACTGTGGCAGTCGGTAGCACCTTTAATTAAAGCCGGTCAGTTGAAGGCCCTGATGATCGAAGTTTCCTTTCCTAACCAGCAACCCGATAAAACTCTGTTCGGTCATTTTACACCCGCCTGGTTAATGAAAGAGATGAACAAATTGAGTCAACTTACCGGCGTTGTTGCATTACAAAAGGTTAATATGGTTATTACCCATGTAAAACCTCCGCAAAGCCACATTTTGCGCATTAAAGAGCAACTTAAAACAGGTAACAATATGCATTTAAAATTGATTTTCCCAGAGCAGGGTAAGATGATGAAGTTTTAATTACGTTTAACTCTACCCCGTCATGCCGGTGAATATCGGCATCTCACACGCTAAATAGCCCATTTATTAACGACCTTTTTGGTGGGTTGCTGAAACAAGTTTAGTATGGCAAAAATAATTTATGGCAAAACTCTCTAATCAATTCTCATCCAAAATATCCAGGCATTTAGCTCGCATGGGTTTTAACCGACTCTCTAAACCGGCAAAACCAGCGGGGTTGCCAATGCTGGTATAAAGTTTTTTAATCAAGTTCAGGTTATCATCGTAAGGGTCGCAGGCCTGTACTTTTTCTAAATGCATCAGCACTTTGTTCACTGCCGCAATATAGGCCGTGCGGCTTTGCTGATAAGCCGCTTTATCGCCTTTAGCGTCGTTCACTTTTACAGCCAGGGCATTGGCATCGTTCATGTAAATGTGTCCCAGCGCCAAATGCACTACATAATAATCGGGTACGGCAGCAACTACTTTTTCATATAAAGGTCGCGCTAAATCCAACTGCTTGTTATCTTCATATAATTTAGCCAGGCTGTTATAAAAGCCTATACGGTTTTTTTCAGGTAGCTTGCCGGCATCAGGCAATAGTGTCTGACCTAAAGTAATAGATTTAGTTCTTTCGCCCTGCAGGCGTGCCAAATTAAAGTCGGTGTACTTGTTATAAATGCTTTCGGGAGTTTGAGCGGTTGCTAACACGCTCATAAAACAAAGCAGTGCTATTATAAAAAAGAGCCTGAATGGTAAGGGCATATTCCGGGTATGGTTTAGTCTGCTAATATACTATTTAACGCAACAATCTCAAATCTAATATCCTACATCTCGCATCAAAAAACTATCTTTGCCCATGCCTGAAAAAATTCTTATTCTTGATTTCGGCTCACAGTTTACTCAGCTTATTGCCCGTCGTGTTCGGGAGCTTAACATTTACTGCGAAATCCACCCTTTCAATCATTTTCCCGAAGTTGACAGTACGGTTAAAGGTATTATCCTTTCCGGCAGCCCATATTCTGTTCGCCAGGAAAACGCACCACAGTTCGATTTTGCACCATACCATGGTAAACTGCCCATTTTAGGGGTTTGCTACGGCGCACAGTATTTAGCTCAGCACAACGGCGGCGAGGTTTTGCCATCGAGCACGCGCGAATACGGCCGGGCAAACCTGCAATACGTAAACGAAGCTAATCCACTATTTAAAAACGTACCGGGTAATTCGCAAGTATGGATGTCGCACGGCGATACTATTGCCAGTATAGCCGATAATTTTGAAATTATTGCCAGCACCGACACCGTAAAGGTAGCGGCTTATCAAATAAAAGATACCCAAACTTACGCCATTCAGTTTCACCCCGAGGTTACCCATAGTTTGGATGGCAAGCAATTGCTGCAAAACTTTTTGGTTGATATTTGCGGTTGCCACCAGGAGTGGACTTCCGAATCGTTTGTGGAAACTACCATTGCTGCTTTAAAAGAAAAGTTAGGCGATGATAAGGTGGTTTTAGGCTTATCGGGCGGTGTGGATTCATCGGTTGCGGCGGTATTGCTGCACCAGGCTATCGGCAAAAACCTGTACTGCATTTTTGTAGATAATGGCTTACTACGTAAGGATGAGTTTGAATCGGTATTACAATCGTATGAGGGTATGGGCCTAAACGTACGTGGTATTGATGCGAAGCAACGTTTTTACGATGCATTGAGCGGCCTAAGCGATCCTGAAAAGAAACGCAAAGCCATTGGCCGCGTATTCATTGAGGTGTTTGATGATGCGGCGCACGATGTGCAGGATGTAAAATGGCTGGGACAAGGCACTATTTACCCCGACGTAATTGAATCGGTATCGGTTAACGGCCCGTCGGCTACTATTAAATCACACCATAACGTAGGCGGACTGCCCGATTTTATGAAGCTGAAAGTAGTAGAGCCTTTAAACACCTTATTTAAGGATGAAGTGCGCCGTGTGGGTAAAACCTTGGGCATCGATCCTAACATATTAGGTCGTCATCCTTTCCCCGGACCGGGTTTGGCTATCCGTATTTTGGGCGATGTAACACCCGAAAAAGTAGACATACTACAACAGGCCGATGCGATTTATATCAACAATTTACGCCAGGCTGGTGTTTATGATAAAGTTTGGCAGGCCGGCGCTATCTATTTGCCCGTACAATCGGTAGGGGTTATGGGCGATGAGCGTACTTACGAAAACGTAGTTTGCTTACGCGCTGTAGAATCATTAGACGGGATGACGGCCGATTGGTGCCATTTACCGTACAATCTGCTGGCTAAAATATCAAACGACATTATTAACAACGTAAAAGGAATAAACCGGGTTGTATATGACATTAGTTCAAAACCACCGGCTACCATTGAGTGGGAATAACAAACTTTGGTTGCTGGCGCTGATACTTTTCAACGCCTGCTCGCCCAAGGTGCAGCCTGTTGGTAAAACAGGGCCTGTAGCTGATAATACTACCCAAACCGGCAAGCCCACAACGGTTACTCCACCAATGAGTACTAAGCCCGAAGTAAGGCTACCTGCAGCAAACAAAACTTCGAGCATTGTTATGCTGCTGCCTTTTAGTTTAGATAACCTAAACTCGGTGAAAGGCTACAGCCCGGCCGATTTAAAAAAGGCCAACATTGCCATAGATTATTACCAGGGTTTTAAACTGGCGCTCGATTCTTTAACCACCCGCGGTTACAATTACAAACTGCAAATTTACGATACCAAAGATGAACCTGCTTACACGCATAGCTTATCGGGCAATCCGGCTATTAAAAACAGTAACCTTATAGTAGGGCCGGTATTTCCAGAAGGTATCAAATCTTTTATAGGCGTACCTGCAACGCTTAGCAAGCCGCTACTATCGCCGCTATCGCCCGCCGCGCCCGATGAGTTTGCCAACAATAACCTTATTACTATTAACCCGCCGCTGGAATACCATGCCCGTTATGCTGCGCAGTATGTTAACAACAAGCTTAAACCCAAAAAGATCTTCATTTTAAGGTCGGGTTTTAGCGAGGATAACAAATATCTGGTGCCTTTTAAAAAGATGATAGATAGCCTGGGCAAGCGGAAGATCCAGGTGGTTAATTTTACGGTATCAAAAGGTAGTTTAACCGCTTTAAGAGCTCAGCTTAACAACAAAATGGAGAATATATTTATTGTTGCCGCGGTTAATCAGTCGTTTTTATCGGTTACATTGCGCTCGTTAGATACCTTATCGCGCCATTACCCGGTTACCGTTTTCGGCCACCCTAATTGGGAAAAGCTCACCTTTTTAAAAGCCGACCAGTTGCAGCGTATTAAAACACATATTACCTCGGCCGATAGGGTGAACTACCGTTCTGCAGCTACCATAAATTTTATTAAATCCTATCGTAAACAGTTTAATGCAGAACCCTCGGCGTTTGCTTATAAGGGTTTTGATGAAGGCTTGTATTTTGGACAGATTTTGGCACTGGACGGTAACGAAATGCCCTACCTCGACCAGCATGCTTATAAGGCCTTGCACAATGATTTCCGCTTTATTAAAAAACCAGGGCTTGGTTGGATAAATACGCATGTATATGTACTCCAATATGTTAATTTTGAGTTAAAACAGGTAGAATGAAAGCCCTTAATCAGCTCAAAACATTTCAGCGCATTTTAGCCAATTTTCCGGCTGATGGACAGTTAAGCAAGTTTCTGCCCGGCTTTTTCCGTCAAAACAAGCAAATGGGCTCTACCGACAGGCGCGTGGCAAGCCGGTTGGTGTATAACTACTTTCGCCTTGGTAATGCCCTGCCCGATCTGCCTGCCGAAGACCGCTTAATGGCAGCCGAATTTTTATGCAACACGCAAACCAATTCTTTTTTACAGCACTTTAAGCCTGAATGGGCCGCTTGCATAAGTTTTACGCTGGATGAAAAGCTGGAAATGGTTAAAGCGGCTTATCCTAACTTTAATTTAAAAGATATTTTTCCATGGAATAAGCAGCTATCGGCCAGTGTTGATCAGGAGGCTTTCCTTAAATCTTTCTTCATTCAGCCCGATCTGTTTATCAGGGTACGCAAGGGTTTTGAGCAGCAAGTTAAAACTACGCTGGCCAAGGCCGATGTCACCTTTAAAGACGAGGGCAACAATTGCCTTACCCTTCCTAACGGTACCAAACTGGAAACCTTGTTCCCTAACCAGCATTGGTTCGAGGTGCAGGATCATTCCTCACAACAAACGGCCAAATATTTTCGTCCGCAAAAATGGGAAGGCTGGTGGGATGCCTGTGCGGCATCGGGCGGTAAATCACTCTTATTGCATGAGCAAGAACCGGATTTGAAGCTGGTGGTATCAGACATTCGTGAGAATATTTTAGCTAACCTCGACGAGCGCTTTCGGCAGGCAGGTTTAATGAAGTATCAGAAGAAGATCCTCGACCTTACTCAGAATCCCGATTTCATTATGCATAACTATGCCTTCGACGGCATTATACTGGACGCACCTTGTACCGGCTCGGGCACCTGGGGGCGTACACCTGAACTCATTACTCAATTTAACACTCACCGCATAGAGTTTTTTCAGCGACTGCAGCAAAGCATCGCACGTAATGTGGTAAAATACTTAAAACCCGGCAAGCCGCTTATTTACATTACCTGTTCGGCATTTAAAGCAGAGAATGAAGACACAGTAGATTTTATGGTAAAAGAATTAGGACTGCAACTGGAAGAAATGCAGGTACTAAAAGGTTATGAGCACAAGGCCGATACCATGTTTGTGGCCAGATTATGCGCAAACCCACCTGCGCCTACAGGCGTTTTGTTGGACAAGATGGAATAAAATGAACCACCCATTGAGGCGTGGACGCCTCAATGCTACAATTGCAAGCGTCCATGCTTGCACAATTTTTTCGCGAGCGCAGACGCTCGCAAGTGTTTATGTTCAAGCGTGGACGCTTGAACAGACGGAATTTCTTGTCTCTTATTTCTTATCTCTTGCTTCAATTCCCCTCTACAGCCCGCTATTACTCCTGAACAGCTTAATAGCGATAGCCAATAATATTACACCGAAAGCTTTACGCACTACACCCAAACCAGTTTTACCCAGCATCCGTTCCAGTAACTGTACGTTTTTGAGCACTACGTAAACAATAATAGTATTCAAAATTATACCTACAATGATGTTGGCGGTAGCATATTGCGATTTAAGGGATAGCAACGTGGTCATGGTACCGGCACCGGCTATCAACGGAAAAGCTAATGGTACAATGGATACGGTAGACGATATATCATCTTCCTTAAAAAATTGGATGCCCAGTATCATTTCCATAGCAATAATGAAGATCACCAGCGAACCGGCTATGGCAAATGACGAAATATCCAACCCAATGATCTTGAGTAATTCTTCACCCACAAACAGAAACACGATCATCAATACCAGCACCGTTAACGAAGCCTTTTCCGATTCGATATGGCCCGCTCGTTGGCGCATACCAATAATAATGGGGATAGTCCCTAAAATGTCGATAATGGCGAAAAGGATCATGGTTACAGACAGGATTTGCCGTGGGTCAAATGTGTCGATCATAGGTAAGGCAGATTAGGTATGTTGCTTCTCTTTAGCTTTAAGCCGAAAGGTAAGTAAAAAGCCCATCAAAATAAAAAATGCCGATAAAAAGAAAACCGCATGTACCGATACGGCTGTGATTAATCCTGCTGCAATGGGTCCTAAAGTTTGCCCTACCGAGGCGTATGATTGGTTCACACCCAGTATCTCGCCCTGTTCATCATCGCTGTTACGGTCGGCAATAATGGCGTTGAGCATAGGGTTACGTAGCCCGTTGAACAAACCGTAAACAAATATACATGCTGCAAAAGGTATTAAAGTTTGGGTGAACCCGGCAAAAAACATGGCGGCCAGGCAAACTATGGTCGACAGCATTAAAATAACCGGTTTTGAGGAGATAAACTTATTGATCAATGGCACCCCCAACTGCATTATAATGCCTGTAACGCCGAAACCCGCATACAATAAACCTATATGCTCCGGCTTAATTTTCAACTCATCAACCGAAAACGTTTGAAAGCCAATGATCATCACAAACTGCGCCATGGTAAGCAAAAACCCGGTAAACACAGCCGTACCAATAACAGGAACCTTTAATGAGGTAATGAGCGATGTGAAATTGAATATCCCGGTTTTCTGTTTTCTGTGGTCGGTTGCCTGTATTCGGTTGCCTGTTGACTGATTGTTGTTGCCCGACCTTACACTTTCAACCTTTAATTTTTCACCTTTCACCTCTTTCCCATCCAACTCTGGACTCTGAACTCCCGACTCAGAACTCCCTCTTGTCTCCTTCAACACAAAAGTAGCACATAGCGCTCCTACAAGCGCTATACCTGCGGCGAAATAAAACGGCACTTGCATGCCCAGCTTACTTAACAACCCACCCATTGCAGGGCCCAGTACAAACCCAAACCCAAACGCCGAACCTAATATACCAAACCTTTTGGCCCTGTTTTCGGGGGTAGAGGTATCGGACACCATGGCCTGGGCTACGGAAATATTTCCGCCGGTTATACCATCGAGTATGCGGGCTACAAACAGCATTACCAGGCTTTGCGCAGTAGCAAACAACAGGAACGAGGCACAAGTACCGGCCAAACTAATAGCCAACAATGGCTTTCTTCCCCATTTATCAGATAGTGCGCCTAACAAGGGCGTAGCAAAAAATTGCGCTACCGAAAAAGATGCGGTAAGGATACCGATGGTTTGCCCGTTAAGCCCGAATTTTTTGCCGTAATCATAAAGCAACGGCACAATAATGCCAAACCCCATCGAATTGATGACACAGATAAAAACAAGCACCCATAAATTTTTATCCCCTTTCATGCAAACTGTACAATTTTGTTGGTATGGATAACAAAGGATTAAAAGCAAAAAAGGTTCTGCACGTAATGCAGAACCTTTTTGTATCGTAGAAATGTTACTTAGTCAACATATTTAGGATTTGGCGGATCTAACGGTCCTTTATCCTGGCCCTGGCGCACTTTAGAGTGCTTGATGCCGTAGCCAAAGTAAATTATAAAGCCAATCATCAGCCAAACAATTAAACGGGCCCAGTTTTCCCAGCCCTCGCTGGCAATCATACCCAAGCATACCAACGCGCCCAGCGGACAAACAATGTAATACAAAGGCGTTTTAAACGGACGGTTAATATCAGGATCGGTACGGCGCAAAATGAAGATACCTAAGCATACCAGCACAAACGCAAATAGGGTACCGATACTTACCATATCGCCCACAATGCTATCGGGCACAAAGCCGGCAAATACCGATACAAATACGAAGAATAACCACTGTGATTTGTATGGCGTACGATGTTTAGGGTGTAATTTCGAAAATATTGGAGGTACTAAACCATCGGTGCTCATGGTATAAAACACACGGGTTTGGCCCATTAGCATTACCAGGATAACTGAAGAGAAACCTGCTAAAATTGCTACGGTAACCAGTTTAGCCAACCACTCGAAACCCGGCATGTGATGACGGATAGCATACGAAACCGAAGCCTCGCTACCTTGAGTTAAAAACTCTTTGTAAGAAGAAATACCGGTTAGTACGTGCGAAAAAAGTATGTATAATGCAGTACAGATCACTAAGGAGATGAGAATACCTAAGGGCATATCCTTTTGCGGATTTTTAGCTTCCTGCGCGGCAGTTGATACGGCATCGAAACCAATGAAAGCGAAGAATACGATACTTGCCCCCCTAAGTACTCCAAACCAGCCGTGGTTACCTGTGGCGGCATAATCATGCAGCACACCGGTATTCAACTTTACAGTTCCGGCATTTTCAGGGATCATGTAAGGTGTGTGATTTAATGGGTTAATGAATTGCCAGCCAAAGCCGATAATTAATAACACAATAGCCACTTTAACAAACACAATAACGTTATTAACCGCAGCCGACTCAGCCGTACCGCGTATTAATAGCATGGTTAATAAAAAAATGATGAGTATGGCAGGCAAGTTAACGATACCATGTACGCCATCGGCCGATTGGAACGGCGAATGGCTCCACTCGTAGGGTATGGTAAATCCAAAAAATGTATTCAGCAAATCGTTCAAATATTGCGACCAGCCAATAGCCACGGTAGCAGCACCTAAAGCATATTCCAACACTAAATCCCAACCAATGATCCAGGCAATAAACTCGCCCATAGTAGCATAAGAATAAGTGTAAGCACTACCGGCAATAGGTATCATACTGGCAAACTCGGCGTAGCACAAGCCAGCTAAAGCGCAACCAATGGCAGCAATAATAAAAGAGATGGTTACAGCAGGACCGGCATTACCACCAGCAGCGGCAGCGGTACGTACAAATAAACCTGCACCAATAATGGCTCCTATACCCAAAGCAACTAAAGCCGTTGGGCCTAAGGTCCGTTTTAAACTCTTATCCGATTCGGCAGAGGCAGCCAGTAAAGACTGAATGGACTTTTTAATAAATAAACTCATGTGTTTTGATCAGTTGTATAGATTTAATCATGTTTATACCTCCAAACGTACTTATTTTTCTTCAAAATTTAAAGAAATAGAAGTAGCAATATAGTTGTAAAACCAATATTACAACACGAAATAGAATTATGCGAATTTATTGCTAAAAAATTACCTTACAATCAGGTCGTTAAATGTTCCTGATCCAATTTAATCAATAAAATACCAGCGTCGTTAAGTTATTTGAAGAAAATTTAATTTGGAATATTTAACGGATAAGTTAAATATAGCTATGTGTTTAAAATAAAACCTAACTAAACTTATTTGAATTGCGACTGGTATGAAAAACAGATAATATATAAACTGTCTTTTTAAGCTCATGAACCCGGTAAACAATGAGGTATGGATATACATTTAAAGGAGCAAACCGATATTTTTCAGAAAACCTAACATTATAACGTAATGCATTTTGCACTAAACCATTAATTTTTGTGCTAATCTCTTAAAAAAGGATTTACCTAAACCAGGCTTTTTTTCTTCATACCAAATACAAGCTTCGTTAAGTTCTATCTCGGCTTTTCGAAGTAGTTTAACGATATACACTTTTTAACTCTTCTTTTATTTCACTCCAATCACGAACTGTTGTTTTTCCGTCGGTCAGTTCCTGGTCTCTGGCTAATACTTCCTGTTGTTGGGCTACCGATAATACATCATTGGCTTGATAATCATATTACAGACTGTTTAAAAAAGCCAATAAAACTTTTTCTTCCTGCTCATTATGCAAATTAATAGATATCGTCATATAACAAATTTAAAATTACAAACGCTAATAATCAATTAATACACTGTTCAAAATTAAAAGGGGACACCAATCCGGCATCCCCTTTTAACTTAAAACTTTTTATCGGTCTTAACTATATGCGTTTTCATCGATTGCATCTTCAGCTCATTTTGAATACGCGTATGAGTATTTACCTCCTGGTTGAGATGCGGCGCAATAACCAGCGACACGATGGACATCAGCTTGATCAGGATATTCATAGATGGCCCTGAAGTGTCCTTGAAGGGATCGCCCACGGTATCGCCCGTTACCGAGGCCTTGTGCGGGTCCGATTTTTTATAATACATTTCGCCGTTGATTTCCACGCCTTTCTCAAACGATTTTTTGGCATTGTCCCAGGCACCGCCTGCATTGCTTTGAAAAATCCCCATTAATACGCCCGATACGGTTACACCGGCCAGCAAGCCGCCCAATACCTCAGGGCCGAAGGCAAACCCGAAAATAATTGGCGTAAGCAAAGCAATTAGTCCGGGTGCTATCATTTCACGAATGGAGGCCTTGGTAGAAATGGCTACACATTTTTCGTACTCGGGTTTAGCTTTATATTCCATAATACCAGGAATTTCCCTAAACTGGCGGCGTACTTCCTCTACCATAGCCATAGCCGCCCTACCTACTGCCGAAATGCACAAGGCCGAAAATATGAACGGAATCATGCCGCCCACAAACAAACCGGCCAATACATTGGCCTTGTAAATATCAATATGCTCAATACCTGCCACACCTACAAATGCCGCAAACAAAGCCAGCGAGGTTAAAGCTGCCGAGGCTATGGCAAAACCTTTTCCTGTAGCGGCAGTGGTGTTACCTACTGCGTCGAGGTTGTCGGTACGCTCACGAACTTCCTCGGGCAACTGGTTCATTTCGGCAATACCACCGGCATTGTCTGCAATGGGTCCAAAGGCATCAATAGCCAGTTGCATAGCTGTAGTGGCCATCATACCCGCCGCCGCAATAGCCACACCGTACAAACCGGCAAAGTGATACGAGCCGTAAATACCGGCAGCTAAAACCAGGATTGGCAACACGGTAGATTCCATACCCACAGCCAAACCGGCAATAATATTGGTAGCATGCCCGGTTGATGATTGCCTGATGATGCTCAGTACCGGGCGCTTGCCCATAGCGGTATAATATTCGGTAATAATAGACATAAGCGTACCTACAATTAAACCCACTACAATAGACAGGAATACGCCCGTTTTATCGAACACGAGCGCACCGGCCTTTATATTTCCGGCGGCATCCAAATCGCGGGTGAGGTAAAAGTTACCTTCGGGAAGCATCCACTGCACCACAAAAAAGGTGGCTATTGCCGTTAAAAAAATGGACGACCAGTTACCTATGTTCAACGCCTTTTGTACGCTGTCGGTCTCGTTTTTAATACGCACGAACAACGCACTGACGATAGAGAAGATCAAACCCAAACCGGCTATTACCATGGGTAACAATATAGGTGCAATGCCGCCAAAATTATCTTTCGATACAATTTCGCGGCCCAAAACCATGGTTGCCAATATAGTGGCCACATACGAGCCGAACAGATCGGCTCCCATACCGGCCACGTCGCCCACATTATCACCCACATTATCGGCAATGGTAGCCGGGTTGCGCACATCATCTTCGGGGATACCGGCTTCTACCTTACCCACCAGGTCGGCGCCCACATCGGCAGCCTTGGTATAAATACCGCCACCCACACGGGCAAAAAGCGCAATGGATTCGGCACCTAACGAAAAGCCGGCCAACACTTCCAGCGCTTTCGACATGGCCTCGCCGTTAACATTACCACCGGTTTTTACAACATAAAAGTGATAGAACAAAATAAATAACGACCCTAAGCCTAAAACCGCTAAACCAGCCACACCCAAGCCCATTACGGTGCCGCCGGTAAACGAAACTTTAAGCGCTTTGGCCAAACTGGTACGGGCTGCCTCGGTAGTACGCACATTGGCTTTAGTAGCAATGCGCATTCCCAAATAACCGGCAAAGGCCGATAAAAACGCGCCTATTAAAAACGACACGGCAATAACCGGGCTGGAATTAGCCACCGTACTGCCCGACCATGCCAGCAAGATTACCGCTATAATGGCGAAGTAGCTTAGCACCTTCCACTCGGCGCGCAAAAAGGCCATGGCACCATCGGCAATATAGCCGGCCAGTTGGTTCATATTGGCGTCGCCGGTAGGTTGTTTTACCACCCAGGCCGATTTTACAGCCATAGCCACAAGGCCAACAACACCTATTAACGGAATTAAATAGATCAGATAATGGTACAAAAAATCCATAATGTTAAGTTTGGTTTATACTAAAATTGGTGTAACGAATGTGCAAATAAAATATGGAATTTTGCAAGCGAAATAATTGGCTGTCAGATGTTGATTGGTTGATAAGGCAAGTCGATCTCTACTTTCTTTGATTCAGATTTTTTTAACTATTCAACCAATCAACTACTCACTATTCAACTAATCACCCTAATACCGCGTTAGATTCTGTAAAGGAAAGCCCGGAATGCAGCGTAGCGGAATGAGGACTTATAATATATATCGCGGGCCGAAAGCAACGCCAGGAAAAAATAAAGAGTCAGGAGTACAGAGTCAGTAGTCAAAATCCGAAATGTGCATATTATTGACATGTACTCCGCTATATGGATACATGCAACAGCCGGTGCCACTGCTACTCGCCATTTGCTACTGACACTCCTCACTCCCCCGCTCACTTAATATTTTCGTTACCTCCGTATTAATTCAAACATTTTTGAATAGCTTAGGACTTTAAACCTTAAACTATTGATGGAACAACCTTCAACTCAACCTAAACTAAAGAGCGAACTGGGCCTGCTGGATGGCACCATGCTGGTAGCCGGATCTATGATCGGTTCGGGGATATTTATTGTGAGTGCCGATATTATTCGCAATGTAGGTTCGGCCGGCTGGCTGATAGCCGTGTGGATAATTACCGGCTTTATGACCCTTACTGCTGCCGTTAGCTATGGCGAACTTAGCGCCATGTTTCCTAAAGCGGGCGGACAATACGTTTATTTAAAAGAAGCCTACAATAAGCTGATCGCTTTTTTATATGGCTGGAGCTTTTTCGCGGTGATACAAACCGGTACCATAGCGGCCGTGGGTGTGGCCTTTTCCAAGTTTACGGCATACTTAATACCGGCAGTTAGCGAAGACAATATATTATTAAATATTCCTATAACAGATACTTACAACTTTACTATCAGCGCTGCGCAACTGGTTTCCATTTTTACCATTGTTATACTCACCTATATTAATACCCGTGGTGTAAAAGGCGGGAAGATTATTACCACCACCTTTACGCTAACCAAATTACTGAGCTTGTTCGGGCTCATCACCTTCGGCTTTATTATGCTAAAGGGAGATGTGTGGACCGCTAACTGGAGCAATGCCTGGGACATGCACGGCCTGGGTAAGGATGGCAGCATTACCCAACTAACCATAGCCGGTGCGCTGGGGGCCATTGCGGCCTCCATGGTGGGTTCTATATTCAGCAGCGATGCCTGGAACAACGTAACCTTTATTGCCGGCGAAATGAAAAACCCGCAGCGTAATATTGGCTTGAGCTTGTTTTTCGGTACGCTGATCGTTACGCTGATCTACGTATCGGCTAACGTAATGTACACAGCTGTTTTGCCTTTACAAGAAATTGCCTCGGCCGAAAAGGACCGGGTAGCCGTGGCTGCCTCCAACGTTATTTTTGGTAATATAGGTACCATAATTATTGCCGTGATGATCATGATCTCCACCTTTGGATGCAATAACGGTTTAATTTTGGCAGGTGCCAGGGTGTATCACACTATGGCTAAGGATGGTGTTTTCTTTAAAAGAACCGGCACTTTAAATAAAAATGCGGTACCTGAATTTGGCTTGTGGTTGCAATGTTTGGTAGCCAGCATACTATGCCTGAGTGGCCGTTATGGCGATCTGCTGGACATGATCTCCTTTGTGGTGGTGATATTTTACGTGTTGACTATTATAGGCATTTACATTTTACGCGTAAAACGGCCGGATGCACCGCGTCCATATAAGGCTTTTGGTTACCCGGTGCTTCCAGCTATATACATACTCATGGGCTTAACCTTTTGTACGCTTTT
The DNA here is from genome assembly GCF_042679325.1 of Mucilaginibacter terrae. Taxonomy (GTDB): domain Bacteria; phylum Bacteroidota; class Bacteroidia; order Sphingobacteriales; family Sphingobacteriaceae; genus Mucilaginibacter; species Mucilaginibacter terrae. Next base: position 129,272 of record NZ_JBHTMJ010000003.1, on the reverse strand, counting down.
AATTATCTATAAGCCACAATACACCTGGCCGGGCCTGATTATTGTACTCATCGGCATTCCTATTTATTATATATCGCAACGCAACGTTAAGCATGAGGATACCGTACTTTCAGATAGTTAGTTTTTTACTTGTTACTACCTTAACACAGGCACAAACTTTAAACCAAAAGCTGCAAACTGCTTTCAATCATTTACAGCAGGATAGCCAGTGCCGCTATGCATCCATATCGTTAACGGTACTGGATGCCACCACCGGCGAACAGGTATTTGCTGCTAACCCCAATATGGGCCTGGCACCGGCTTCTACTTTAAAAACGGTGACGTCGATTACCGCGTTTAACCTGCTCGGTGCCGATTATCATTTTCAAACGCAGTTTGGCTACAGTGGAACTATTGATGCCGGGGGCACACTCAATGGCGATGTAATTATTAAAGGTGGCGGCGACCCTACCCTGGGCAGCTGGCACTATCCTACTACCAAAGAAAACATTGTATTAACCCAACTGATTACCGCTTTACAGCAATCCGGCATCAAACAAATAAACGGCCGCGTTATTGGCGACGATTCTATTTTTGATACCCAGTCTATCCCAGATGGATGGATTTGGCAGGATTTAGGCAATTATTACGGTGCCGGTGCATCGGGTTTATGTTGGCGCGAAAACATCTTTGATATTAAATATGAAACCGGGGCGGTGGGTAGCCCGGTAAAAGTATTACGTACCAGTCCGGCTATGCCCTATTTCGATTTCAAAAGCGAAGTCATTACATCTGCAGCCGGCTCGGGCGACAAATCGTATGCCTACTTGCCTATAGGTAATAAGTCCATGTATATTCGTGGTGCTTACGCCATTGATAAAGCCAAAAAAAGCATTACCGTAGCCCTGCCCGACCCAGCATTCGATGCCGCCTGGCGCTTAACCGATACGCTGAAACGTTTAGGCATTACGGTAAGCCACGACCCGGAATCGACCGTTACCCTTGCTGCCAAAGCCGAACAAGCGCCGGTTATCAGTAAAACGTTAACTATCATTTCGTCGCCCGAATTGAGCAAGATCATTTACTGGCTTAATAAGGAAAGCATCAACCTGTATGCCGAGCAGTTGCTGAAAACCATTGCCCTCAAAGCCGGCAAACCCGTGTCGACTAAAATGGGTGTAGAAACCCTGCAAAACTTTTGGAAAGTACGCGGTATTGATACCCATACTTTAAACTTATACGATGGCAGCGGCCTCGCTCCCGCCGATAGGATCACCACCAATACCATAGCCCATATTTTACAAACAGCCGTAAACCAACCCTGGTACCCGGTATTTTTTGAAAGCCTGCCCCTGTACAACAACATGCACATGAAAAGCGGCACCATAGCCGATGTGGTAGCTTATGCGGGTTACCAAACTCATTCCGGCCGTAAGTTGTGCTTTTCGGCCATTATTAATAACTATAATGGATCGACAACGGCGGTAAGGCAGAAGTTGTTTAAGGTGCTGGATGAATTGAAGTAGATGCAGTTACGTGGGTTGAACTCGTCCGTCATTGCGAGACAGTGGAGGAAGAGCGTAGCCGTCGAAGCAATCTGGGAGTAACTATCCACAGACCATAATTAATGCATAAACTAAATTCAAAAGGCAAAGGTTTAGCATGGACGTCGAAGCAATCTGGAAGTTCAGAGCACAGAGCTAAATAAACGCAGAAACCAAAATGGAAAGAGGCGGACAAATTTACATCATGACTAATAAACGTCATACCGTTCTGTATACAGGCGTTACCTCAAACTTGGTAAACCGGATTTGGGAACACAAAAACAAGGTCTATCCTGACAGTTTTACCGCTAAATAAAATTGCGATCAATTAATTTATTATCGCGTATTTTCGACTATAGAAGAAGCTATTGCAGCCGAAAAAGCAATTAAAAGCGGGAGCAGGTTTGGAAAAATGAGGCTTATCGATGTATTTAATCCAACTTGGAAAGACTTGTATGAAGAAGTAGCTGCTCAATAGATAGTGCTTACATGTTAAGCCTGTGGTTAATTACTTCTGGATTGCTTCGATGGCCACGCTTTTGCCCCAGCTGTCTCGCAAGGACGGGTGTGTAAAGTTAATGGGCAGTCTATTTTAAAATGCCTGTGGTTTGTTACTCCGGGATTGCTTCGACGGCCAGGCTTTTTCCCTCTGCTGTCTCGCAATGACGAGAAGAGTGCCCACCCCGCTCCCCGAACCTCAAAACCCCGCACCCCTCTACCAAACCGGCAATTTCAAATCATACCTTACCGCCAATATTCTTATTCCGCAAATGAAAGCTATCGCTATGACTTTGGCCCAATTAGGATCTATCAGTCGAAATAAGCCAAAGTAAATTACGCCGCCTACAATGCAAGCCGTAGCATAAATTTCTTTGCGGAAAATAAGGGGAATATTATTCAGCAAAATATCACGTAGCACACCACCGAAACAACCGGTTATGGTGCCAAGGATAATGCATACCCCATGATTTAGCCCGGCATCTATTCCTTTTTGAATACCAATAAGCGTGAACAAACCCAGGCCCACGGCATCAAACAAAAAGAGGGTAACCTTAAAGTTTTTAATATATTTCTTGAACAAGATAGCAAATATGGCGGTTATAGTGATGAGGATAGGTCCGTTCAAATCACGCATCCAGCTTACGGGCATGTAGCCGATCAGTACATCGCGGATGGTACCGCCGCCTATAGCCGTGATGAAGGCAATAACTAATACTCCAAATGCATCAAGCCGCTTTTGCATGGCCGAAAACGCACCCGATATGGCAAAAGCAATAGTGCCCAGCAATTCGATAATAAAAGTAACGCTGAACATTTACACCTCCCCTTCGCGCTTGCGTAGAAACCACTCCGTACTTAATAAAGCCAATATGAGTACAAATACCCATTTGCTGTCTATCAAGTCGCTGTAACGCTGGTCGTCGTACACAATGGTCTTGATATTGTCGTTCTTACGGATGAGATCGGCCAGTTGGTTTAACTGCGACGGCTGCAGCATTTTACCGCCCGATTGTTTAGCCAAGCCATACAAGAGCTGGTGGTTAGCCGTACTTTGCCGGCTCTCTAAATTTAAAGGCTTAATGGTGAATTGCCCTTTGGTGCTAAACGGTTGCTTACCTAACTGGCTGTTAGCCGTATAGCTGTAATTACCCACAGGGAGTACGCCAGCGTTTAACTGGTAACTTTGACCGGTACGGGTAAACAGATAACTATAGTTTTTACCGCTGCTGTTTTTTAAGGTGATGTTTACATCGGGCGTGTTTACCAGTTGCAGGGCATCGTTGTATAATTCGGCATTCAGCAGGACGTTCTCCCCTTCGTCAAACACCGTTTTAGACGGATACACCCTAAAACGCTGGCGGTTGGCATTAGCTGTTAAGTACTGGATACTTTGACTAAATAGCTCTTCCATAGCTGTATGACTGCCAAAGTCTTGGTACTCGGCCAGGTTCCAGCGCCAAAGACCCTCACCGGCCAGCACCGCCGAGCGGCGACCATCGGCTTCGTTGAAGGCCATTAAAGGATAAGTGGTGCTAACGCTGCCTATTTTTTGTTTGAGCAATACCGATGCACCTCCCGCCGAACCATAATTACCAAACGGTGCCAGCAAGGGCGGGAAACGGTTGATCTTATTCAATGTAGAATCGGTGAGCGTAAACAACGAAAAACCGGTAACGGGCACGGCAAATTCTTCCTGCACATCGGTACGGCCGGCTACTATTTGTATGGTGCTTTGTTCCTGGTTAAAATCCTGCAAATTGGTTTGCGCACCGGCCATATACCAAACCGGCACTTTACTTTGAGGTATAAAACTCTTGAGGGCCAGGTTATCGGCAGCGGTGATCTGGTACAGTATAATTAAGCCATAATCGCTTAGCTTCAGAGTTGATAGCTTGTTGGTTTGTATGGCTTTTAACTCATAGTTTTTATTGCGCTCTACCAGCTGCTTAATTACGCTGATATCGGGGTGTGTGGCGGCATAGGCCAGCAATATTTTTTGCCGGGCATCCAACACTTCAATGTAAACGGTTTCCGTGTTGTTTTGTACCGATAGCTCGTTACTTACCGGTGCCAGCTTTATGGCAAACTGATGAACGCCTTTTTTATCGGCATTGAGCTTTACCGGTATCACCTTCCTGAACGTACCAGTAGTTATAAGTATATTTTGATTAAAAACTACACGCCCATCTTCGGCAACGCTTAAACGCATTTGTTCGCCCTGACTTTGGTAGGCTTCAGCCAGCACTTCGAGCATGAAATCGTTACCTAAAAATGTGGTTTTATTGTAGTTAATGTTGCCAATCAGCAGATCTCGCCTCGGGATGGTATCGCCCAGGGCAATGGTATAAATGCTGGTTTTAAGGTTGCGGGCTTCGTATTGCGGGTCTGTCCCCTGGTTGTACAATCCATCGGTAGCCAGTATTAGTGCCCCTATGTTTTGATTGACAAAGCGTTCACTCAACTGGTGAATTGCCGAAGCGATATTAGTTTGTTTACCCTGGTAACCGGTAGATAAACCGGTGTGTAGATCATGGTCGAAGTTAAACTCGCGCACCTCATAATCTTTACCCAGCACCTTTTTAAGTGTGGCAAGTTGAGTATTAAATGCTTCGGTACTAAACCCCCGCGGTTTAAAAGTATTGATGGATGATGAATTATCCTGCGCGATAAGTACTAACGGTTTTTGTGGCTGGTAAGTAACGGTTTTTATTAGAGGAGCAACCAGCATAAAAGCGATTACAAACACAGCAACCGCACGTAAAACAGCCAGTAACCAGCGTGTACGCTCACTTACATTGACCGGGTTACGGTAGAGCAGCCAGGCGTACAACACACCAAACAACATGCAAACAAGCGTCCACCAGCCCGAAATACTTCCCCAGGTTAGGGAACCCAGCAAAAGCCCGTAGTTCATAGTCAATAATTCATAGCAGCTCATATTACGGTTCTAAAAATAGCTTTTATTTCACAATAACTATGAACCATTAGCTATCAACTATGAACCAGAAACAATTTTTATACGGATAGGCCCTTTGATGTGATTAATATCAACAGGCTCCCCTTTTTGTGTAATACTGACTTTGCCTTCCTGTTGTAGCATAATAGCGGCTTGCCTTACCTCGTGCATTTGCTTACGCCAATGTGTATCGAACAAAGCCCTCGCAACCTCCGACGGGCAAATGGTTTTATCCACTCCCCGTTCAGTAGCCATCGTTAAGATGGTTTGACTTATGGGTGATCTTTCATGGTTCATGGTTCATGGTTCATGGTTCATGGTGCGAACAATTTCTATCGGCACAGTTGACTGTCCTGCGTGGAAATAAGCGGCATATTCTTCACTCTGGACTCCTGACTCTGTACTCTCGACTCTCTCTTTACGCCATTCCGCCGTCAACCGAAATTACCTGGCCGGTAATGTAAGAAGCCATATCAGATGCCAGAAAAACGCAGGTATTAGCAATCTCAAGCGTTTCACCGGCACGTTTAAGCGGGATGCCTGCCGTCCAGCCTTCCACCACTTTTGGATCTAAAACTTCGGTCATTTCAGTTTTAATGAAGCCGGGAGCAACCACGTTGGTGCGGATATTACGGGAACCCAATTCTTTAGCCATTGATTTAGAGAAACCAATAATACCCGCTTTAGAAGCCGCATAGTTACCCTGACCGGCATTACCCTGCAAGCCCACCACCGAACTCATGTTGATAAACACACCCTGGCGGGCCTTCATCATTATTTTAGAGGCCGCTTTGGTTACATTAAATATCGATTTCAGGTTTACGTTCAGCACTTCGTCCCATTGTTCTTCGGTCATGCGCATGAGCAAGCCATCTTTGGTGATACCGGCATTGTTCACTACAATATCCAGTTTGCCAAAATCGGCTATAATATCGGTGATCAATTTATCGGCTTCGTCAAATTTAGAAGCATCCGAGCGGTAGCCTTTTACCTGTGTGCCATAGCTTTGCAATTCCTGCTCCAGGGCCAGTCCTTTTTCCACCGACGATAAGTAAGTGAACGCTACATTAGCACCATGTTCGGCAAATTTTTCGGCTATGGTACGGCCAATTCCTTTGGATGCTCCGGTAATGAGCGCTGTTTTTCCTTCTAACAATTTCATATACTTTCAGGTAATATTAGAGGGCGTGAAGGTAATAAATTTAGTTGGGAGTTGGGAAAGTCCGTTAGTCCGTTAGTCCGTTAGTCCGTTAGTCCTCAATGCCAAAAAAGAAAACATGTTTAAATAAATATTACTTTTCAAACGAACTATTATACTATCCGCCTTTTTCTTATCTTTCCAACTAACTGACTTATTAACCCACGGACCACAAAATGCAAACCGTTGAAGCTTTTTACGACCAATTAAGTACCCGCTATACCGAACTTATTAGCAAGTGCGTACCACGTTACGAGGAGCTATTTTACAATTTGTTTCATTATATACCTAATAATCTGCATCCGCGCCAAATAATCGATTTAGGTTGCGGCACAGGTAATTTAACTGCAGTAGCTTTGCAACATTACCCCGATGCCGATATTCATGCACTGGATATATCGGCCGATATACTGACCGAATGCCGACAGCGCTTTTTGGGCAATAATAACGTTTATTACCATCAGCAAAACTTTAGTCATTTGAAATTTGAGCCGGAGAGTTTTGATCTGATTATTTCGAGCATTGCTATACATCATATAACTGATGAAGAAAAAGCCATACTTTACCAGCAAGTGTACGCGCTGCTTAAACCGGGCGGCCTGTTTGTTTTTGCCGATCAAACTAAAGGCATTACCGAAGAAATTTACCATAAACATATTTTGCGCTGGAAAGAAGAAGCTTTTAAACTGGGGTCGACCGAAGAAAACTGGCAACTCTGGATGCTACATCAGGATGCGCACGATCATCATACCCCGGTAGGCTGGCACTTAAAACAATTGGAAGCAGTTGGTTTTAACGAGGTAGATGTGATTTGGAAAAATATGTTGTGGGCGGTAATCTGGAGCAGGAAGCAATGCCCCGGCGCCTACTAAAAAAATGTTATTGATGAGCGCATAAATTATTAATCTTTTTCTCCCCCGGCAGGAAGATTGGGGTGGAGGCTAAACATCATTTGCGTATTTTTGTTACCCTATCACACCATAAGCGCAGCAACATGTACACGGCCAAAATCATCCGTCATCGGCATAAATTTCATCATTATATGAATGATGATTTAAAAGAAGTAAAAGAGGAAACCCATTTTAAGATCGTGTTTTCGGAACCGGCAGAGTTTGACCTGTTCAGGGAATGGATTAAACAACACGACGGGGAATACGATTATAATAAAGAGGCAAGCAAACAAGAAGGCAAATTTCCTAAAGTACCCATCTTTCACGACGAGATTTGCTGGTGCGATATTATGACTTACTACCTGTTACATGTAGCAAGCTACAAATTTTACGATACCATTAACCCGTATAAGGGCGAGGTTTATATTAAGGATTAGAATATAGCGTATAATGTGATGCCAACTAATTTCATACAAATCCTTATTCTGCCACAATGCACTCTTGATTATGGTTTAAAACTTTATCAATTATCAAGCACTATTACTTTTAACAGGCTTACGCATCCTCCCTTACTTCGTTTACTATAACAATTATGTTGAAATTTGTACCCAGTAACCCTAACGCCGAAATTACGGATCGTGATGTTTTGTTTGAAGACAATCACCTGATTGCTATTAACAAGCGTGCCGGTGATATTGTGCAGGTTGACGATACAGGCGATGTTTCTTTGGATGAAAAAGTTAAAAATTACCTTGCTAAAAAATACAATAAACCCAATGGTGCCTTTTTAGGCGTTGTACACCGGTTAGACCGGCCAGTGAGCGGCGTAATATTGTTTGCCAAAACCAGTAAGGCCTTAGAGCGGGTAAACGAGATGTTTAAAACACGCGAAATGCGCAAAACCTACTACGCCGTGGTACGTAACCGCCCCAACCCGCCGTATGGTGATTTAGTACACTGGCTAATTAAAAATCCGCAAAAAAACGTAACCAAAGCACACGGCCACGAAGTACAAGGCAGCCAGCGTGCCGAACTGCACTATCGTTTAGCAGGTGAGCTGGAAGGTTATTATTTGATACAGGTGAACCCTATTACAGGCCGCCCACACCAAATCCGCGTACAGCTATCCACCTTAGATTGCCCCATTGTAGGCGATAATAAATACGGCTACCCAAGGGGCAGCCTCAAAAAAAGCATTTGCCTGCATGCCCGTCGGCTGCAATTTATCCACCCTGTAAAAAAAGAACCGGTTGATATTATAGCTCCATTACCCAAAGATGGCTTTTGGGAAAAGTTCAACCATTTAGTACAAGCTAAAGATGATGAGATGGTGCTGAAAGAAAAGTAGTAGAAAGAGACAAGAAGTAAGAAACAAGAGCCAAGAGTAATTTTCTTCTTTATAAGACTTTTCTTTCTTGTTTCTTGTCTATTGTTTCTTGTCTCTATCTACAGCGCTTTCACCTTAGCCCAAATCAGTTCATCTACCGGGATGCCCTGCTGTAAATTTTTGTTGCGGGTAGCTAATGTGCCTTCGCCGGGGTAACGGATGGCTTTCTCAGGATCTTCGAGTCCGCTGGTTTTGGTATAGGCAATAATCTGTTCAATTAAATCGGCGTTTTGTGCAGTGCCGTGAGGCTTTATACAAATAAATACTTGCGACACCCCGTATTCTGCTTTACTTTTAGATATTTCGGCGGTAGACCGTCCCTGGCTCAGGATAGTTACCAGCAGATCCAGCATCAGCGATAAGCCCGAACCTTTCCAGAAACCGATAGGCAGCAACCGCCATGTTTCCATAATTTCACCAGCGTTGGTGGTCAGTTCACCCGCTTTATTATAACCACCGGGCAAAGGCAGTTCATTGCCCGCGGCATGGTACTGTTGTAGTTTACCAAACGAGTATTGGGAGATGGCCATATCCAGCACCACGTGTCCGCCTTCGCGAGGTACGGCTATAACCAGCGGGTTGTTACCTAAGCGCGGCTCTACCCCACCCCAGGGTGGTACGTTGGCAATGGTGTTGGTAAAGCAAATACCTATACAACCGGCTTCGGCAGCCTGCCAGCCGTAGGTACCGCCACGCATCCAGTGGTTGGTATTACGTATAGCTACGCAACCCATGCCATGTTCGTTAGCCAGTGTAATAGCCCTATCCATGCAAAACTGAGCGTTCAGCATACCTGGGGCTAAATTACCATCGTACCGTTCCAGCAAGCCCAGGCCTTCATCGGCCACGGGTTGGGCATCGGGCTTTACCTTGCCTTCGTTAACATACTGTACAAAAACCGGGAAACGGTTTAAACCGTGGGTATAAACGCCATCCCGACTGTTATTGGCAAATATGATGGCAATTTGCTGCGCTTTGGTTTCGGTAAAACCAAGTTTCAGCAGTACACGTTTAAATTCGGCCTGCAGAGTTTCGTAAAGTATTCTCATTGTAATGAGTGAGTTAATGAATGGTGATTGAGTGAATGGTTTGGCTGTACAAATTACATTAGTGCTTTGAATAAGTTTGGCTAAAAGCAAATTCAGTAATACTACCGCACAATAGAGTGTCCGGTTTCGTACAGGCAACAGCTTTGCTTATGAACTAAAATCACTGTAATTCAATTATTTACAAAATTGGCTTTGCTTGTGCTGTACAATAATTGTAAACTTATTTAATTACCTGCCTGTATGTTTAAAAGTTACGTTACCATTGCTTTAAGACACCTGTTTCGCAACAAGGTATCTTCTTTTATTAGTGTAGCCGGTTTGGCTATTGGCTTTGCCTGCGTAATGTGGATTAGCCTGTATATTAAAACCGAACTGGCTTATGACAGCTTTGTGCAAGATGCCAGCCGCGTTTACCGGGTAAATATGGATGGCAAAATGGGTGATAGTGAATTTTACGCAGGCTATACCCCACCCCCGGCAGGCGAAGCACTTAAAAACAATTTCCCCGAAGTAGAAAGCTATACCCGCGTTTACCGTCCGGGCAATCAGCTCATCCGCTACAATAACGGCGTCGAAAATAAATCGTTTACCGAGAGCAAGGTATTTGCGGTGGATTCTAACTTTTTGCAGGTGCTTACTTACCCATTACTACAAGGCAACCCGGCCACGTGTTTGTTGGAACCTAATGCTATTGTAATTACCGAGGATATGGCCAGGAAATACTTTGGCAATACCGATGCTATGGGAAAAATGCTTATCCTGGATGTGGCTAAAACCCCGCTCAAGGTTACGGGTGTTATAAAAGAGGTATCGCAAACCTCATCGTTACAATTTAATATGCTGATACCCTTACAGCTATGTGCCGATGTAAAATACTTTAACTGGAGCTGGGTATGGCTTAATATGGCAACCTATATTAAATTGAACAAAGCAGCGGCGGCCAACCCCAATGTAGTTAAAAACATGGAAGCAAAGTTCCCCGCTATGATGAAAGTACAGGCGGCTACCGCATTTGAACGCATAGGCCAGCCTTACAATGAGTTTATAAAAAAGGGTGGCCGCTGGAACCTGCACCTGCAGGCCCTGCCCGATGTGCATTTAAGATCGGCCGGCATCATTTCGGCGGTAACCGACCAGGGCGATATAAAAAACCTTTACATTTTTGCCGCTATAGGCTTATTTGTAATTGTACTGGCCTGTGTAAACTTCATCAACTTATCTACCGCGCAGGCTGCTAAAAGGGCCAAAGAAATTGGTGTACGCAAAGTAATGGGCTCAGAGAAAAGTCAATTGATACAGCAATTTTTAATGGAGGCATTGTTCTTCAGCGTAATTTCAGTAATTATTGCACTTATACTCGTTGTTTTACTTCTTCCCGGCTTCAATCAAATATCGGGGAAATCTATGGATATAAATATGATGCTCAACGTACAGTTCTGGCTCATTATTACCGGGTTAATTATTACTATTACTTTTTTGGCGGGCAGTTATCCCGCTTTTTATTTAGCCTCCTTTAAGCCGGTTAATGTATTAAAAGGACTGGCTGTTTTTAAAGCCGGTAACGGTAACCGGGGCATACGTAACGGGCTGGTAGTTTTTCAGTTCACTGTTTCCACTGCATTAATAATTTGTACGCTGGTGGTATATATGCAATTGCGTTACATACAAAACTGCGATCTGGGTTTCGATAAAGAGAATGTGGTTATATTCAACAATACCGAAAAATTGGGTCGCAGCCAGGAACAGTTCCGGCAGGAAATCGCTGCTATGCCACAGGTAAAAAGCGCCAGTATATCTACCAGTATGATCTCCAGAGGTGCATTCGGTGATTTTTATAATCCTATTGCTAATACACCTAATGAGCATATCGCTAAAGACATTACACTGGGTTCGTTTTTAATTGATCAGGATTTTATAACCACACTTAACCTAAAAGTAATTAAGGGACGAGCGTTTGATAAACGCTTTAACGATTCGTTATCGGTTATATTAAACGAAACTGCCGTTAAACAAATCGGGTGGAAAGATCCCATTGGCCGTTTTATCCGTTATCCGGGTGGTAAAATGGAATTATACAAAGTTACAGGAGTGGTGAAGGATTTTAATATGGAATCGTTGCACGATGCTATTGCACCTTTCGCATTGTTCCACAACTCATCTAAAAGTTATGACAGCAATACGTCGTTTGTAATTGCTAAACTTAAACCAGGCAACCCGGCTACCACCCTAACGCAAATAAATAACAAGTGGAAAAGCTACAATACCGAACAACCTTTTGAATACACCTTTTTAAATGCTGATTTAAATGCCTTGTATGTTACCGATCAGCGCATGGGCAGCCTGTTGTTTATCTTCACTTCCCTATCCATATTTGTGGCCTGTTTAGGGTTATTAGGACTGGTAATTTATACTGCCGAACGCCGCACCAAGGAGATCGGCATCCGCAAAGTGCTGGGTGCATCGGTAGCACAAATCACCTTATTGTTATCCAGAGATTTCATTAAGCTTATAATCCTCGCTATTGTTATAGCCTCGCCCGTTGCCTGGTATGCTATGAATAAGTGGCTGCAAAATTTTGCTTACCCGGTTACTATTAGCTGGTGGGTGTTTGCCCTGGCCGGTTTGTTAGCTATTATCATCGCCTTTGCCACGCTTAGTTTTCAAGCGGTTAAAGCGGCTTTAGCCAATCCGGTAAAAAACTTAAAAACCGAGTAAATAATAAAACACCGTCAGTATGAGCCTGTAGAAGACTAAGTAGCGCTACAAACGCTTCAACTGGCTCAGCATACCAAGTAATAGAAGATTCAAATTATCGCACAATTTATTAAAACCTCAACGTTTTATAATACAATCCCGCAGCCAAGTATTTTACGGGATTTTGTATTTTTACCACGTGTATTCTATCAAAAGCAAATTACCTGTAGTAATTGTACTGGCCTTCATGCTTTCGGGCTGGTTCATCAGTTCGTGCAACAAGGGCGATGAGGAGCAAACCATCAGCACATTTTTAACCGACCGCGATGGTTTATGGCGGCTGGCATCTTTAAGGGTAGAAACCTTGCACGGCGATACCTCTAAACGTCGCGACACCCTAAATACCAATTGTGTGTTTAACCAAAGCTTTACCTTTAAACCAGATGGAACCTGCACTTATGAAGATTTCAGCTGTTTAGATCAAACTACAAATGGTACCTGGGAGCTTGCCACTACCGATTCGGTTATATTTCGCTCCAATATGGTTTGTAAAGACACTACTGTAACAGGTACAGGCAGGCCTTTTGCCAAAGCACAGGTACTCAACCTGGGTCAAAACTCGCTGGTATTGCAGGTAGTACGTACCGATACACTCCGCAAAACGCCTTTAGTGGTGCTCCGACGCCGTATCAGCAATTATGGATTTATTCGTTAAACTTCTCATAATATTTAAAATACTATATTTATCCCAAAATAACTCATTGCTGCTTTGAAAACCAGGATAGCCATTTTTGCTTCAGGATCGGGGTCTAATGCTCAAAAGATATTAGAGCATTTCAAACATCATACGCATGGCGAAGTAGTTTTAGTGTTAACCAATAACCCGCAGGCCTACGTACTGCAACGTGCCGATAACTTTGAGATACCCACCCATGTATTTACCCGCACCGAGTTTTACCAAACCGAGAATGTGGTGAAGCTGCTGAAGACCATGGAGGTAGACCTTATTGTGCTGGCCGGTTTTTTATGGCTGGTACCGGTATCGTTATTGAAAGCTTTTCCTAATCAAATCATTAATATTCACCCGGCCCTGTTGCCTAAATATGGCGGCAAGGGTATGTATGGCGATAACGTACACAAAGCCGTATTAGCCAATGGCGAAACAGAAAGCGGTATTACCATCCACTTTGTTAACGAGCATTTTGACGAGGGCGAGATTATTAGCCAGGCTAAATTTAAAATTGAACCTGGCGATACGTTAGACAATATAAAACTGAAAGGACAACAACTCGAGCATTTTCATTTCCCCAGGGTGGTTGATAACCTGGCCACTAAAATGCGAAGTAACATCAAGTCCTGATTTTAACGCCTACTTTTGCAAAAGTACCGAGTAGCCTATTAGCCGAAAAATGGCCGGCTAATAACCAAATGAATTGGTTTGTATTAAGCGGCTAACTATTCATCATTCTCCTCGCCGTAATCAACTAAAACCATTACCTTTGCGGCTCAAAAAACATTGTTGCATGAGCCAGTCTGTTCAAATCAAAAACGCTTTAATTTCGGTTTATTACAAGGACCATTTGGAGCCTGTAATTAACGAGTTAAAACGTCTTGGTGTTAAAATATACTCAACCGGCGGTACCGAAACTTTTATCCGCAGCCTGGGTACCGATGTTATTGCTGTTGAAGATCTTACTTCGTACCCTTCTATTTTAGGCGGCCGTGTAAAAACCCTGCATCCCAAAGTGTTTGGCGGCATACTGGCCCGGCGTAATTTTGAAAGTGACGAGCAGCAATTGGCCGAATACAACATACCGGAGATAGACCTGGTTATAGTTGACCTTTACCCATTTGAAGAAACCGTACGTTCGGGTGCAGAACAGCCCGATGTTATTGAGAAGATAGATATTGGTGGTATATCTTTGATTCGTGCAGCTGCCAAGAACTTCAAAGATGTGGTGATCGTAGCCTCCAAAGATGATTACCAGGAACTGGAAGACTTATTAAAAACCCAAAACGGCGAAACCACATTCGATCAGCGCCGCCGCTTTGCCCAAAAGGCTTTCAATATCTCCTCGCACTACGATACCGCTATTTTCCAATACTTCAATATCGAACAAAACGAACAGAGCGAAGTATTACCTGTGTTTAAGCAAAGCATACAAACCAGCCAAACTCTGCGCTATGGCGAAAACCCGCACCAGCAGGGCACCTTTTACGGTAACCTGGATGCCATGTTCACAAAACTGCATGGCAAAGAACTATCTTACAATAATTTAGTGGATGTTGATGCCGCCGTTGCTTTAATTGATGAGTTTACCGACCCAACCATTGCCATATTAAAACACACCAATGCCTGCGGTATTGCCACCCGCTCTTTCATTAAAGAGGCCTGGATAGATGCGCTGGCCTGCGACCCGGTATCGGCATTTGGTGGTGTAATTATTGCCAACGATGAAATTAACGCAGATACAGCTACCGAAATAAGCAAACTATTTTACGAAGTACTGATAGCACCCGCTTATACCGATGAGGCCATAGAGATACTAAAAAGCAAAAAGAACCGTATTATACTCATTCGCCAACCTGTTGAATTAGGGATTAAACAATTTAAAACTTTGCTGAACGGCGTTATTGAACAGGATAAGGACCTGGTGATTGAAGGACCGGATAAAATGACCACGGTAACTAACCAGCACCCAACCGAGCAGGAACTGAAAGACCTGTTTTTTGCCAACAAAGTGGTTAAACATACCAAATCGAACACGGTAGTGCTGGCCAAAAACAACCAGTTACTGGCCAGCGGCGTGGGGCAAACCTCAAGGGTTGACGCTTTGCGCCAGGCCATTGAAAAAGCCAACAGTTTTGGCTTCGATTTAAACGGTGCGGTAATGACCTCTGATGCGTTTTTCCCGTTCCCGGATTGTGTGCAGATTGCGGCTGAAGCGGGCATAACCGCTGTTTTACAACCAGGAGGCTCCATTAAAGACCAGGATTCGATAAACATGGCTAATGAAAGAGGAATAGCCATGGTGACTACCGGTGTTAGGCATTTTAAACACTAAAAAGAGAGACAAGAAATAAGAGACAAGAAACAAGATGCTGATTTTAACAAGTATATTAAAACAGCAAAGGGCTTTATCTAAGCTCTTGGTTCTTGACTCTTGTCTCTTGAGTTTTTGCTTTGAAATGCGAACGCTTATTGATATACTTACACATAATTTTTTTGATCTTTACAGATTATTTGACACAAAACATCCATGGGTTTATTTAATTTTTTTACACAAGAGGTTGCTATTGATTTAGGAACTGCGAATACCCTGATTATACATAACGATAAAGTGGTGGTTGATGAACCTTCCATTGTAGCTTTTGATCGAAAGACCAATAAAGTTATAGCCATTGGCCGCCAGGCTATGCAAATGGAGGGTAAAACCCATGATAATATACGTACTGTACGTCCTTTAAAAGATGGTGTAATTGCCGATTTTGACGCCGCCGAGCACATGATACGGGGTATGATCAAAATGATTAACAAAGGTAAGGGCTGGTTTTTCCCGTCGTTACGTATGGTGATCTGTATCCCATCGGGTATTACCGAGGTAGAAAAACGCGCCGTACACCAAAGTGCCGAAATTGCAGGCGCTAAGGAAGTGTACCTTATACACGAGCCTATGGCTGCCGCGGTAGGTATAGGTATTGATGTAGAGGAGCCTATGGGCAACATGATTATTGATATTGGTGGTGGTACTACCGAAATTGCAGTTATTGCCTTATCCGGTATCGTATGCGATCAGTCTATCCGCGTGGCGGGCGATAACTTCGACTCCGATATTGTTCAGTACATCCGCCGTCAGCATAATATAATGATCGGCGACCGTACGGCCGAAAAAATCAAAATTGAAGTGGGTGCCGCCTTGCCCGAACTGGCCGATCCACCGGCAGATTTTGCGGTACAGGGCCGCGACCTGATGACCGGCGTACCCAAACAGATCACCGTATCGTACACCGAAATAGCCCATTGCCTGGATAAATCTATCTCAAAAATTGAGGAAGCTATCCTTAAAGCGCTGGAGATCACCCCTCCTGAGCTATCGGCCGATATTTACCAAACCGGTATTTACTTAACCGGCGGTGGCGCCTTGCTGCGTGGCCTGGATAAACGTGTAGCCGCCAAAACCAAACTACCCGTACACGTAGCCGAAGATCCGCTGCGCGCTGTGGTACGCGGTACAGGTACAGCTCTTAAAAACATCGGTAATTATAAATTTTTAATGCAATAGTTTGGTGAGTGGTTGAATGGTTGATTAGTTAAGTAGTTGTTAAAACTTTTAGCTGAGCCATTCAACTACTCAACCACTCACTAATCAACCACTCTCCATTCCATGCGTAACCTCTTGATTTTCATTAGCAAGTACAACGCATTTTTTTTGTTCCTTATATTTGAAATTTCGGCGCTGGTTATTTACGTAAAGTACAATTCTTTTCAGCGGGCTACTTACATTAATACCACCAACCAGGTTACCGGTAACTTATATGGCCGCGTTAGCGAGCTCAACAGCTACCTGGCCCTAAAAGAAGTGAACGACAGCCTGGCTACCGAAAACGCCCGGTTACGTAACTCGCTCAAATCATCGTATTATATTGATACACTGGCTAGACACACGGTGATTGACAGCACCTACAAGCAACAGTATGTATATACCGAAGCAAGGGTAATTAACAATACCGTAAACAAGCGTAATAATTACATTACTATTTTAAAAGGAAGTAAAGATGGTATTGCAAAAGGCATGGGGGTAATTAGCAATGCGGGTGTGGTTGGTAAAATTATTTATACCGGCGAACATATATCTTTAATACAGTCCCTTTTACATAAAGATGCCAAAGTGAGTGCCATGCTGGCCGATACCAAAGATATTGGCAGCTTAATTTGGGGCGACGATCTTAACCCGCGTAAAGGCCTGCTAACCGATGTGCCTAACCATGTTAAGCCACGTATAGGCCAGCGGGTGGTTACCTCTACTTACTCCGATTTGTACCCGGCAGGTATATCCCTGGGCAAGGTAAGCAACCTTCATGCTAAAGGAGGCGGCTTTTTTTTAAATATGGAGATCGATTTTTCGGTTGATTTCAATAAACTGCAATACGTTTACGTTGTGAACAATAAACTGGCCTTAGAACGGGCGGGACTGGAGGCTCAGGAAAAACAAGATGAGTAGAGTATTGCTTTTTAACCTCATACGCTTTGTGGTGCTGGTATTGCTGCAGGTTTTTTTATTAAAGAATATCAGCCTGTATAACCTGTCGGTACCTTACCTGTACATTCTGTTTGTTTTACTGCTACCCTTTGAAATACCTAACCTTTTATTGTTCCTGCTATCGTTTATACTCGGTTTAACCATCGATGCTTTTTATGATACGCCCGGTTTACATGCCGCAGCTTGTGTGGTACTGGCCTTTGTGAGGATTTTGTTCATTAGCATCACCGTACAAAAAGACGGCTTTGATAACGAACCCGAGCCTACTTTAGGCAATATGGGATTTCGCTGGTTTTTCACTTATGCCGCCGTGCTCATTTTGTTCCATCATTTCTTTTTGTTCAACCTCGAAGTATTTCGCTTATCCGAAATACAATTTACCTTACTGCGTTTTATATCAAGTTCGGTTTTTACGCTATTTTTGGTGTTAATATCAAGCTTCTTGTTTTACAGAAGAAAAGAACGCTAAAAGCAAATTTAAATATAAGCGGTTATTTTTGGATGTCATCCTGAACTTGTTGAAGGATTGCAACGCATACAGGTGTTTGACAGGCTCTCAAACCGACACATTTAATTGAAAATATTATAAGAATAACTTATAAATGAATAATTATTTCGAGCGACGCTACGTAATTACCGGCATATTTATAACTCTTACCATTATATTGCTTGGCCGGTTATTTTATATACAAATTGTTGACGACCGTTATACCCTGTTCGCTAACCGTAATGTGCTGCGTACCACCATTGTGTACCCTGCCCGTGGCGCTATATTAGACCGTAACGGTAAAATACTGGTACAAAACGAACCCGTGTACGATATTATGGTAATACCTAAACAGGTAGTGCCTTTTGATACACTGGAGTTTTGCCGCATGATAGGGATTGATAAGGCAGGCTTCGATAAACGCTTTTCTAAAGCTAAAAAATACTCTCCTTACCGTGCCTCCATTTTTGAGAAGCAAATTTCTGTACGGGTTTACGCCCCTTTTCAGGAACGGCTGTCTGACTTTGCAGGTTTTTATGTACAGCCACGTACTGTACGTACCTACCCCGACTCTGTTGCAGCACAGTTTTTAGGTTACATTGGCGAGGCGAGCGACAAAGCCATTGAACGCTCGGGAGGCTATTACCGCCCCGGCGATTACATTGGTATAGCCGGTGTTGAAAAATCATTTGAAGATGTACTGCGCGGGCAGCGGGGTGTAAAAAACCAGATGGTAGATTCGCGCAATGTAGCTAAAGGACAATTTGCCAACGGAGCTTACGATACGGCCGCTGTGGCAGGTGAGCCATTAACCTCCTCGTTAGATTTGCGGATACAAAAGCTGGGTGAGCAACTGATGCATAACAAAGTGGGCAGTATTGTAGCCATTGAACCGGCAACCGGCGAGATCCTGGCCTTTATAAGCAGCCCTACATATAATCCTAACCTGTTGGTTGGCCGCGAACGGGGAAATAATATTTCAAAAATGTATAAAGACCCCTACAGTCCGCTGCTGGTACGGCCAATAGGGGCGCGTTACCCTCCGGGTTCATCATTTAAGCCCTTAGATGGCTTAATTGCTTTACAGGAAGGTATTATAACCCCTCAAACTACGTTCTTTTGTCCGCACTACTATCAGGCCGGCAATCACCCGGTAAAATGTGAACATTATGATGGGGTAACCGATTTGCGTAAGGCCATAGCACAATCATGCAATACCTATTTTTGCTACGTTTTCGATAGGTTGATGAACGCTAACGGTGCCCGTAATATACGCTCCAACCTTACTGCCTGGAAGGAGAAAGTGAACAAGTTTGGTTTTGGAGTAAAACTGGATGTAGAGCTGCCCTTCGAGTCACGGGGTAACGTGCCCACCCCTTTACACTTCGATAATGTATTCGGCAAAAACAAGTGGCGATCGAGTTCCATTATATCGTTAGCCATAGGTCAGGGCGAACTCCTCTCCACCCCCTTGCAAATGGCTAACATCGAAGCTACCATTGCCAACCGCGGCTTTTACTACAAACCCCATTTAATTAAGGCCGTTGGCGATAAAAAAATAACCAAAACCGAATACACCACCAAAAATGAGGTAGGGATAGATCCTATATACTTTGAGCCCATTATTGATGGTATGCAGGATGTGGTTGACCGGGGTACGGCAGTTCAGGCACGCATTCCTGGTATAGTGATGTGTGGCAAAACCGGTACCGTGCAAAACCCGCGTGGTAAAAACCATTCGGTATTTGTGGCCTTCGCCCCGCGCGATAATCCTAAAATAGCTATTGCCGTAATTGTGGAAAATGGCGGCTACGGTTCATCATGGGCAGCGCCTATAGCCAGTTATATGATTGAAAAATACCTGCGCGATACCATCACCAAACCCAGGGCAGAGGTTGAGTATATTATAAACGCCAACCTGCTGCCGCCGCCGCCGGGATGGAAACCTCCGGTTAAAAAACTAACCCGTAAAGATAGTTTACGCCATGATAGTATCCGTAAAGACAGCCTTAAAAAACTCAAAGCCGATACTACCCAAAAGAAAATCGAACTGAAATCGGCCTCCCGTAAAAGCAGGAACGATAGTATAAATAAGATCCTTGCTTACCAACCTAAGCGTAAAGAAGATGAATAACCAGCGCAGCTTTTTTTTTAACGTAGACTGGTTAACGGTGCTTATATATCTTTGTCTATGCACTGTTGGCTGGTTTAACATCCATGCCGCCGTGTTTGATGATACGCATCCCAATATTATTGACCTCGACACCAATTATGGCAAGCAGTTCATTTTTATTATAACGGGTATTATATTAGGTATAGTCATCTTATTACTCGATAGCCGCTTTTTTAATGGCCTGGCACCCGTTTTTTATGGCGGCACGGTAATACTGCTAATAATTGTGCTGGTGGTTGGCCGTAATGTGGGTGGCAACCAAGCCTGGATTCCCTTAGGATCGTTCCGGCTGCAGCCCTCCGAGTTTGCCAAATTCAGCACCTGTTTACTGCTGGCCCGTTACCTCAGTGGCGTAAACATCCGTGTTACGGAGATTAAATCTTTTTTTATGGCTGCCGGTATTATTGCCCTGCCTATGCTGCTCATAATGCTACAGCCCGATACGGGTTCTACCTTGGTGTTTTGTTCGCTCATTTTCGTATTATACCGTGAAGGCTTATCACCCTGGTTTTTGATTATTACCGGCTTGCTTATAGCCTTGTTCGTATTTTCTTTACTGTTTAACCAGCTTTATTTAATCGGTATCCTGGTCGTTTTAACGGTAGGAGCCATCTTCCTGTTCCGCCTGCGCCGCGAAAGTGTTGTTGGCTTGGTTGGGGGCTTGGTGCTCGCTATAGCTTTTATATTCAGTGTAAATTTCTTATATCACAACGTACTGCAACCGCATCAAAAATCGCGTATCGATGAGCTGTTGGGCATTTCCAGCGATTTACGTGGTGCCGGCTATAACGTGAACCAAAGTAAAATAGCCATAGGTTCGGGCAAGTTATGGGGCAAGGGTTATTTGCAGGGTACCCAAACCAAATACTCGTTTGTTCCGGCGCAAAGCACCGATTTTATTTTTTGCACCATAGGCGAAGAATGGGGATTTGCCGGTTCGGTGGTGGTTATCGGCTTGTTCATGTTCCTGCTCCTGCGCATCATTATTATGGCGGAACGACAGCGATCCCCCTTCTCCCGCATTTACGGCTACGGGGTGGCCTCCATTATTTTCTTCCACGTTATTATCAATGTAGGCATGACCATAGGCTTGGTGCCGGTTATTGGCATACCCCTGCCCTTCATCAGCTACGGCGGATCATCTTTGTGGAGCTTTACGATATTACTGTTTATCCTGATTAAGCTGGATTCGAACAGGTTGGGTCATGTGTTGTAGGGGATGATTCAATTTAAGATTTAAACCCAAATCACAATGGACATTATCAATCTTATTAGTGAATTTTCAAAGTTGAGAGCCAATGTAAATACTCATATTAGCTCTTTAAAATCATCTTTCAACGATGAAAATGAATTTTGGTTAAAAGTAGAGGCGATGGACAAAGCCGTATTGCTTGATAATAAAGCAATAAATATTATAGCAGATGCTATGCAAATGGTTAATAATAAAGAGAGATTAAAATCATTTGATCTGAGTGATATAAAACGTTATACCAGTTATTAATAAAATATTATCCGAATGATATTCAATATCAAATTGATTTAATTGATTTTACTGATAGTGTTTTGGATAATGAAGACGAAGCACAAAAGTTAGCAAAGACGACGATTAGCTTAATAGATGAAAAAAAAGCTTATTTAAGCAAATTCATCAATAAGCAAGAATATGCTGTATAATCCTCTGCTGGCGCAAGTTGCAACTCGAGACTATAATAGAAAAAACATTTTGGGCGTTACCCTCCGGGTCAGGCTATCCGTTGCAAGTCCTCATTGCGCTACGCTTCATTCCGGGCTTTCCACTGCTATCCTTAACGCAGCTTCCAGCAGCAAACATTCAGTGTTTTGGATTACCAACCGCAAATCAATTCTGAAAATTCTTTAATTGCTCTAATTCCGGTTCAAACGAGTTGCGTAACTTAAAACCTTTCCCTAACTTGTTACTCCAAACCAACCTTAAACTATGGAAACTTACGACATACGCCAGGACGATTACATTGCCAATGCAGCCGAATTTGCCCAGCCTATATTGATTCATTTACGCCAGCTGATCCATGATGCCGCCCCGCAAATACAAGAAACCATGAAGTGGAGTATGCCTTTTTATGATTACAAAGGGCCGGTTTGCCAGTTAGCTGGCTTTAAACAGCACTGCACGTTCGGTTTTTGGAAAGGTTCGCTTTTATCCGACCAGCATAACATACTGGAAAGAAGCGAGGCCATGGGCCACTTAGGCCGTATTACTACTTTGGCCGGTTTGCCGACAGATGAGATCCTGATACAGTATATTCAAGAAGCGGTGGAATTGAATGAAAAGGGTGTCAAGATCGTTAAAGCTAAAAGCACAGTTAAAACTCCCTTGGTTGTTCCCGGTTACTTTGCAGATCTTTTAAAAGAGCATCCACAGGCTGAAATCCAGTTTAACGCCTACAGCTATTCCCACAAAAAAGAATACCTGGAATGGATCACCGAAGCTAAAACCGAGGCTACCCGTCAAAAGCGTATGCTCACCGCTATACAGTGGCTGAGTGAGGTAGTTCGAGGCATTGGAAGCAGCAGTAAAGAATAACATATTATGGTTAAATAATTACACTGGCAACATGCTAAACTTTATAATACATGGTCATCTCGAACTATTATGAGAAATCTTGTTAAAGTATGCATACCAATTGTCATACAAGCAAGATTTCCCGTTATCACTCGAAATGACAGGGTGAGTTAAGGTATATCGACCACTATGACCCATCAACATAAGTGCAATTTGCGTTAGGGATAGCCCGGCCGGAGGCAACGCCCAAATTCTTTTTCACTCGTGCTGAGTTTGGTGAAGCACTCACCGCCTTGCTAAGCCTTATACAGGCTCAGACTGACAGCTTTCAATAATTTGACAATTGGTTAATCTACAATGTACCCTGATATTCTTTCTGCAGATCCCGCAAACAATTAACACACAAACAACCATCGTATAGTTCGCTTACGTATTGTACCTCGTTAATGGTGAGGTACACGTTGCTGCACTGGCATTTGGTATAAGAATTAGCTTTGCATTCAAAAGGGGCGTTGCAACGGTCGCAATGAATAGTTTCATGCTTTTGAAAAACTACAGACATGCTGCAAATATAAAACAGGCTGTATCATATATTGGTGATACAACCTGTTTTATTTATAAAAAACTAACAAAGGGGTAAGTTAGTGTAGTTGTTAAAAGTTAAATACGTAAGCAGCACGCAAAGCTATAAAGCTTACGTAGCTATTTTGATGATTGATGTTTTCGTAACGAAAAGAAAAATCAAGGTGGTTGGTTTCATAGCCAATTGAAGGTGCTAAAAATTTACTGAAATTTGAGCCCGATCTGGCATCGATATAAGGATCGGCAAAAGCTATACCCACTTCGCCACCTAAATAAAACTCAGGTAAGAAATATGCTTTAGCTCCTAAGCGTACAGGTATTAATTTAAGATCGGGACGAAGTGTAGGGTTGGTACCATATACCCGGCTGTTATCAGCTGTAATAACCGCGTATCCTAAACCAAAGGTTAAACCTAAATTCTGTGTAACATCATACTGAAATTTCGCCGATATGCCGATGCCCGGATTATAAGTTTTACTGCCGGGATTGATATTGTATAATCCATCGACACCCGCGTTAACGTGAAATTCGTATTGACTGTAACGCTCATTATTACCAAGTAGCTGAGCATTAACAGTGGTTGCGCTTAAAATGGCGGCAAATAGGATTAGTAAACGTAAATAATTCTTCATGGCCAAATGTGATGATTTATAATACGAATGTAATCGTAATAATTAACATTTGCATAAAATATTTATTTTTATTGTAGAAAATACTAAAATTGTAACTTCTAATTAGAATTTTATCAATAAAGTATGCATATAGATGTAATTTGCCATTATCATCTGATTTCTTAACAATTAACTAACAGTTATAAAACCAAAAAAACGGCCATTGCAAAAACAATGGCCGTTTTAAAATACGTTGAACAGCTATTACAATTTAAAGCCATATGCTAAACGTGCAGCAACCATACCGTAGTTAAAGTTTTGTCCCGAGTAGTTCTCATAACGAACACCTAAATCAACATTGGTCCAAGAATAACCAACACCAGGCGATAATATTAATTTAGTGCTGCCACCGCTGTTTGTTTCAAAACCGGCACCTACCTCGCCACCTACATAAAAGCCTGAACCTGTATAAGCTTTAATACCTGCTTTTACTGGCACCATACCTATATCCTGTCCTTTTTGTGAATAAGTAACATTACCTATAGTGCTCGAATAGGTTTTAGCAAAAAAGTTATAATATCCGCTGGTTAATGTAAATGCTGTGCTGTTATTAATTCCATATTGTAAACGCGCAGTACCACCCAGGGCAAAGTTCGAGTAATCTTTCAGGTCACCTGTAGGTACGCCGGCTTCAACACCAATGCCAAATCTCCAGGCATTAGCAGGAGTAGTACTTTGTGCGCTTACAGTATTTGCTGTAAATAAAGAGGCAACGGCAAATGTAGCAGCTGCTATAATTTTCGATAAATTTTTCATAATTGTGTTTCTTAGATTATTGTTTGTTTTTCAAGTAACGTACAATATTGTACACACTGCACTTAACAAATACTTTGCCATTAGTTACGGCAAACCCTTAAACCCAGCCTGCAATGCTTTGTTTGAAATTTTTACTTAATTTTATTCCATTAATGCTTATAAGCATGTGGTTGATATTCAGGTGGGTTAATATTTTTATATTAGGGCAATTTGTAAAGCATCATGGTAATGTTAAAATATATAAGGAATAGCTTTTTCATTGTAACGTTGCTATTCATCAGCTGTACTGTTTTTGCACAGCGCAGTTTTGTAAGCGTTAAAGGACATCAATTTTATAAAGACTCAAAGCCTTACTCCTATTTGGGCGCCAACTACTGGTATGGCGGCTTGCTAAGCGCAGTTAAAGGCGAGGCAGGTAAAATTCGCCTGCAACAAGAGCTTGATTTTTTGAAAAAGAACGGAATTACCAACTTGCGGGTATTGGTAGCGGCCGAAGGCAAACCGGGTAATTATTTTTATAGCGTAGCCGAAACCGCACAGCCCGAACAGGGCAAATTTAATGATCAAATACTGAAAGGCTTAGACTACTTTTTACAGCAGTTAGGCAAACGCCAGATGACGGCCATATTGTTTTTAACCAATAACTGGCAATGGAGCGGCGGTTTCGATCAGTATTTACAATGGAATGGCTACGGACCCGGCCCCTTACCTAATACCGCGGGTTATACGTGGGACAAAAACAAAGCATACACCTCCAAATTTTACACTTGCGACCCTTGTAAAACAGCGCTTAATGACTATATAACTTATATTATAAAACGCACCAATAGCTACACCGGTAAAAAATACATCGAGGATACCGCCATTATGGCCTGGGAACTGGCTAACGAGCCACGCCCCATGATGAGCAATAGTAACGATGCTTATTTAAACTGGATAAGCAACACAGCCGGTTTAATCAAAAGCCTGGACAAAAACCAT
Organism: Mucilaginibacter terrae; assembly: GCF_042679325.1. Classification (GTDB taxonomy): domain Bacteria; phylum Bacteroidota; class Bacteroidia; order Sphingobacteriales; family Sphingobacteriaceae; genus Mucilaginibacter; species Mucilaginibacter terrae. The sequence continues at coordinate 103,621 of NZ_JBHTMJ010000003.1, read as the reverse complement.
TTGGTTACCACAGGCAGCGAGGGCGATATAGCGAGCGATTTTGACAAAGACATATTTACTAAAGCCCACAGCAATAAGAGCATCGACTATCTGACCATTCATATATGGCCGAAAAACTGGAGTTGGTATAAGGACACTTCTATAAATGCGGGTTTTAACGATGTACTAAAAAACACCAAAGATTATATAGACCGCCATGTAGCTATTGCCCAACAGTTAAACAAACCTCTGGTAATAGAAGAATTTGGCCTGCCCCGCGATACACATAGCTTTAGCCCCGAGGTTGGCACCACCTGGCGTAATAAGTATTATAACTACATATTTTCCTTATGGAAAAACAGCACAGTAAACGCAGGCGTAATTAACGGGGTTAACTTTTGGGCGGCAGGCGGTATTGCCAAAGCAAATTCTGCGCAAAAGTACTGGTGGAAACCCGGCGATGATTACATGGGCGATCCGCCGCAGGAAGAACAGGGATTATATTCGGTATTTAATAGTGATGCCGCTACCTGGGATGTAATCAGGAAATATACAGGCAAATAACTATTGGTATAATTGAAGTGAGGGCGTTTCCCTGCGGGCCGGGCTTTATGCTTATACTTCACAGGCCTTAGCCATAGGGGCCGGTATCCGCGCCAATCCCTTACGCAAACTTACCTGAGCTATGCCCAGTTATGCCGATGAATATCGGTATCGCACGCAATAAGCCATAGACCATACCAGTGCTGGCCATTTTAAATGCGATGCCGACATTCATCGGCATAATGGTTAATTATTTTCACCTGTTGAGGTGTCCACGCTCAGGTAAGGGCAATCGCCCATAATATATGTTTGCCTTGAAGCGTGAACACCCTGATGGATAACATTCAAATTAAAGCACATAAAAAAAGCGCCATTGCAGGCTTGCAATGGCGCTTACAGTAAATTTCATTTAAGATCAAGCCCCATGAACGGCTGGCGTTTCTCCATCCTTGCTGTCACGGTCTTCCTTATTTTTTTGCAGTTCGGCCAGTTTCTCTTTACCGTAAGCAAACTTAGTAATGAGATAATACAATACCGGTACAATAAATATAGCCATGGATGTAGCAGCTAACATACCGCCAAACACTGTCCAGCCAATAGTTTTACGCGCCTCGGCGCCTGCACCTGCCGAAAACAGCAACGGTACCACACCTAATATAAAGGCCAGCGAGGTCATAATGATGGGCCTTAACCTCAGCCTTACCGCTTCCAGCACGGCCTGTTCCAGTTCATGCCCGGCATCTACCCGTTCCTTGGCAAACTCTACGATCAAAATCGCGTTCTTGGCCGAAAGCCCGATGAGCGTAATTAAACCTATTTGTGCGTAAACGTTATTGTTCAAACTTGGTAAAAATGTTAAAAACAAGATGGCCCCGAACGCGCCCAACGGTACGGCTAACAGTACCGAAAACGGTACCGACCAGCTTTCGTACAAAGCGGCTAAAAATAGGAACACAAAACCTATTGATAAGGCAAAAATATACACTGTTTTAGAACCCGATAACATTTCCTCGCGGCTCAGGCCCGAAAACTCGTAACCATAACCTTCGGGTAAATACTGTGCCGCGGTTTCCTCCAAAGCCTTAATAGCGTCGCCGCTACTATAACCGGCGTTAGGACTACCGTTAATTTCGGCAGAACGAAACAAGTTGTAGTGCGAGATCAATGGCGCATTTTCAATTACTTTGTATGAAGTTAACGTACTTAACGGCACCATAGTACCGGTAGAGTTACGCACAAAATACTGCCCCAGGTTCTGAATACTGGTTCGGTACGCGGTATCGGCCTGGGCAACTACCCTAAAATTACGTCCATAAGTGGTGAAATCGTTAATGTACGCGCTACCCAGATAAGTTTGAATTGCATTATTAATATCAGAAATTTGAATACCCAAACGTTTCGCCTTTTCGCGGTCAACTATTAACTGGTAGGCGGGCGTACGGGCAGTGAAGAAAGAGAACGATCTTGCAATTTCGGGGCGTTTACTCAAAGCAGCAATAAAGCCCTGCAATGTTTTTTCAAACACCTTAATATCACCACCTGCTTGTTTTTCTTCTAATATAAACGAGAAACCTGCGGTGTTACCCAAACCCGGTATGGCTGGTGGTTGAATAACTACCACACTCGCTTCTTTGTATTTTGCCAGTCGTTGCTGCATTTTAGCAACAATTCCGGCCGCATTTTCACCATCGCCTTTACGTTCGTCCCAGGGTTTCAGCTGCACAAAAACGGTAGCACTGTTTGATTTGGTAGCAAAGTTAACCGCATTTAAACCGCCCAAACCTGCATAATGCCCAACACCCGGTATGCTATCCAGCGTACCCATAACCCGTTTAAGCATATCAACCGTTCGTTGTGATGACGAGCCTTCAGGCAAATCGAACGTAACAAAGATCCGGCCTTCATCTTCAATAGGTAAAAACCCGGACGGTTTACCTTTAAATAGCAGTACGGTTCCTACAATAACGCAAACCAATAATATGATCACCAGTTTAAATGCCTTTATGCTTTTATCTACCCCGTTACCATAGCGATTGGTAACCTTGCCAAACCAAACGTTAAATTTATGGAAAAACCTATCCAGCCAACCGGTAGAGTTTTCATCTATTTTGTGAGGCTTTAATAAGATGGTACACAGTGCCGGTGTTAAGGACAAAGCCACAAAAGCCGATATTAAAACCGAAATAGCGATGGTGATAGCAAACTGCTGATACAACCTGCCCACAATACCCGGCACAAAGCCTACAGGTACAAACACTGCCGCCAAAATTAAGGCGATAGCTATTACCGGTGCCGATATATCGCGCATGGCATGCTCGGTAGCCTCCCGCGGCGACATACCCTCTTCATCCATATAATGCTGCACGGCTTCCACCACCACAATGGCATCATCCACCACTATACCAATAGCCAGTACGAAACCAAACAAGGTTAGTGTATTAATAGTAAAATGCAACGGAATAAAGAAGATGAACGTACCTATAATAGATACCGGGATAGCCAGTACGGGGATCAATGTTGCTCTCCAGCTCTGCAAAAACAGGAATACCACGATAATTACCAGCGCTAAGGCTTCCACCAAAGTATGTATAACTTCCTCTACCGATACCTTTACCACCGTTACCGATTCAAATGGAACTATATAATCCACATCGGCCGGGAAAGTCTTTTTCAAGGTTTCCATGGTAGCATAAACCCCTTCGGCTGTTTCGAGCGAGTTACTATTTGGCGCCTGGTAAACCAGCAGGTAAGATGCCCTTTTGCCATCAACAAATGAGTTACCACTATAGTTAAACTTACCCAACTCTACGCGTGCTACATCTTTTAAATGTACCAGTGCACCAGTGGCCGGCTGGGTGCGTACAATAACATTTTCAAATTCTTCGGGCTTCACCAAACGGCCCTTGGTAAGTACGGTGTACTCAAAAGTTTGTCCGTTAAGCTGTGGGGGCGCACCTACGGTACCGGCTGCTACCTGTACGTTTTGTTCTTGCAAAGCACCGGTTACATCGGCAGCGGTCATGCCGTACGAGGCCAGTTTATCGGGCTTCAGCCAAATACGCATACTAAAGTCATCGGCACGGGTAAACACGTCGCCCACACCTTTGGTACGCAATAGTGCGTCGCGTACAAAAACGTTGGTATAGTTGTCAATATAAGTAACATCATGCGTTCCTTTCGGGGCGTAAATGGCTACCAGCATCAATATACTCGGGTTACGCTTACGTACGGTTAAACCCAAACGCTGTACTTCTTGCGGTAAGGTTGGCTGCGCTATGCTTACCCGGTTTTGCACATCCAGGGCGGCAATATTAATGTCGGTACCTACTTCAAAGTTTACCGTCATGCTCATTTGGCCGTTACCGGTACTGTTACTTTGCAGGTAGGTCATGCCTGGTGTACCGTTAACCTGTACCTCTACAGGTGTGGCAACGGTTTGCTCTACCGTTAAGGCATCGGCCCCGGTATAGTTACCCGTAACCTGTACGGTTGGCGGTGTAATATCAGGGTATTGCCCAATGGGCAGGCTCATTATAGCCAATATACCTACTATTACAATCACTAAGGAGATGACAATAGCAGTAACAGGCCGTTTTATAAATACATCTGCGATCATAATAATAATCTTTTTAGCCCCCTCTAAATCTCCCCCGGGAGGGGAGACTTTAATAAATATTTATAGCCCTCCCTCCCGGGGAGGGTTTGGGAGTGGCTTATTGTTTAGGTTTTTCGGCTGGTTTGCCTCCAGCCGCACCGCCTTGTGCCGGTGCCGCACCTAAAGTAACCTTACCCCCATCTTTTAAACGCTGAAAGCCATCAGTTATCACTTTTTCCCCTTCTTTTAGGCCGGTCATAATCACTACTTTATCGCTAATACGGGGGCCTAAGGTAATTTTACGTTGCTGGGCTATGGTATCGCGTTTGTTTTGCGGAGCAGCCTTTTCATCTTTGCCCTGAGGCGGCGCGGCAACTGTATCACGGGTAACAAATACAAAGTACTCACCCATTTGCTCGGTTACTGCTTTATATGGGATCTGCACCCTATCGCCCGATTCATCGTTGAGTACGTTTAATACCGCGCTCATGCCATCGCGCAAGCTATCTTGCGGATTACTGAACTTAACCCTTACTTTAACCGTACCTGTTAAACTGTTAACACCACGATCTATAGCGTAAATGCGGCCTACCTGGTTATACATACCGCCGCTGCTCAACTTTAAGCGAAAAGTACTGTCGGTTGTTTTGCGTTGCAATTTGTAAAAGCGGTCAACATTTTGTTCGTTGATAGTTATATCGGCACCAATAGGGTTTTCGCTCGATATGGTATTTAACAGCGTTGTACCTGGTGTTACCTGCGCACCCAGCCTTACCTGCGAAATACCTATACGTCCGGTAAACGGTGCCCTGATCTGTGAATAAGAAAGGTTAGTTAGAGCCGTAGTAACCCCTGCCCTGGCCGATTCTACCTGAGCTTGGTTTGTAGCCAAAGTAGCTACCGATTGGTCGTATGTTTGACGGGCTACCGCATCTTGCTTCAGCAAAAATGCATAACGGTCTGCATCTTTCTGTGCGCGAACCAGGTTAGCCTGGGCGCTCGAAAGGTTAGCTTTGGCCTGCTGGTAAGCAGCCTCAAAGTTGCGGCGGTCTATCTCATAAAGTATTTTACCTTTAGGTACCACTTCCCCTTCTTTAAAGTTAATTGCGGTTATAAAACCGGTAACCTGCGCACGGAGTTCAACGCTGCTTAGCGCTACCACGGTGGCCTGGTATTGATCGTAATAAGTAGCATTAACCACTTTGGCTTCGGCAACACTCACCGAGGTAGGCGGCGGGCCGGCAGCGGCTGCACTTTTATCTTCTTTGCTTTTGCAGCCGGCCCACAATAACATGGCTAACGGAACGGCTGATAAGGTATATATTGTTTTCATAAATGTTTTATGGTTATTGTACCGGTAAAGTACCTAATGCTCTTTGCAAATCAATTTTACTGGATAGTACCTGGAACAAGGCGGTGTAATAATTAAGCTCTGCGGTACGCAAATCGGTTTGCGCTACAATAAGATCCAGGTAGGTTTTAATACCTTCCCTGTATTGCAGGCTTACCACTTTGTAAACATCGCGCGCCAGCTCTACGTTTTGCCCCAAAAAGCGATAGTTGCTCAGGTTACTTTTATAGTTAGCCAACGCTTGTGTGTATTCAGTATTGATAGCATTTCGTGTATTTTCCAAATCGAGGTCAACACGTTCAACCTGCAAGCGGGCCTTACTTAGGTTCTTTAAACGCCGCCCGCCCTGAAATATAGGCAGGGCAATACTCAGGCCAACCAGCGATGTTGGATAGGCGTTGCTGTACAGGTTAGAAAACTGATCATTAAAGTACAATACATTATATGAGCCTACAGCCGAAAGTGATGGAAGAAAACCGTATTTGTAATAACTCACATTAACGTTCTGCAAATTCTTTTGTGTTTGCAGCAAGCTGTATTCAATGCGGTTATTTACGTTAAGGTTTTGATTGGTATCTACAGCTATTTCACGCTGTAAGCGGGTAGAATCATATATTACGTTCAACGGTTTTTGCGGATAATAACCCATGAGCTGCTTTAAATAAGCAACGCGGCTATTCACGCTTTCCTGTAATTGCTTGCGCGTAGCCAAAGAATTATTTAAACCGATAGTAGCTTGTTTGGCATCTATTTTATCGGTAACACCGGCTGTATAGCGCGAATTGGCATCCTTTAAATTGCGTTGCAAACGGGCGATGTCTCCATTGATGATATCCAGCTGACGTTGCGATAGCAGTACATCATAAAATGCCTTGCTTACGTTAGATACGACATCAATTTTAGCACTTTGTGTATTTTTTTTATAGTATTGGCGGGAATACTTAGAGGCCTTGGAAGCTTGCCACACATCGTTATTGTATAACACCTGGCTGGCTTGCAAACCTAATGACGAAACGTTATTGGCCAGGGCTAAATTAGCTTGCTGAATTCCTCCGGCCGTACCACCCGTACCTGTACCGCCGGTGCCTGTACCCGTACCACCCGTACCTGTACCGCCGGTGCCTGTTCCGCCGGTGCCTGTGCCACCAGTAGTACCGGTTCCGGCTCCAATAGTGGCTCTTTGAAGGTAACGCTGATAACTACCTGATGAATTGATTTGAGGTAACCATGCCGATAGGCTAATACCTATATCGCGCTCGTTAATATCTTCATCAATATTAGCCTGGCGTACCGCAGGTTGATTGCGCAAGGCATAGTCAATACACTGCTGAAGTGTTAAAGAAGCACTCAATGAATCCCTGGTTGTTTGTGCAAAAACCGTTTGCGAGATAAACAAAGAAAAAATTAGAAAGCAATATCGATTAATGTTTTTCATAAAATAACATCCATGAACACCTACAGAACGTAAGTAATAAATATAAGTTTTTCGTAAATTAGAATTTGATGAGGGACAAACTTGCGGTTTTAGTAAAGAAACGGCTTGATTGCACAAAAATTTTACATTGAGATGCAATTACACTCAGTGTTAAAAAGTTTAGCATTTTTATCACTTTTTAAAATTCTGTGATAGTGAATTATAAAATTTTTGATTACTTTGCCGGATAGATTATAAAGTGCAATACCGATATAATAAACTTTAGTTAATATTAAGTTAACCACATTATTTTAAAATTTTACATATCAAGTATAAATTTTAAACTTTATGATTGGTATTTTTACAAAAAATTTAAGCAGGGTTAATACATGCGTAAAAAACTACATGATAAAATTGCTCAGTTTACAGATGCCGATGACATCCGAAAGATGGGTTTGTACCCGTTTTTCAGACCAATCACTTCTGGACAGGATACTGAAGTAATTATTGATGGACAACGGGTGCTGATGTTTGGTTCTAACTCTTATTTAGGTTTAACCAACCATCCTAAAATCAAAGAAGCTTCTAACAGGGCAACAAATCAATATGGTACAGGTTGTGCCGGTTCAAGGTTTTTGAACGGAACACTTGATATACACATAGAATTAGAGAACAGATTAGCTGCCTATGTAGGCAAAGAAGCTGCCGTACTTTTCAGTACCGGTTTCCAGGTTAATTTAGGCGTATTATCATGCCTAACCGGCCGTAATGATTATTTAATACTTGACGAGTATGACCACGCCTCTATTATTGATGGATGCCGGTTATCATTTTCAAAGGTTATTAAATACGCGCATAATGATATGCAGGACTTGGCCAGGAAACTTGCCATGCTGCCCGAAGAAGCAGTTAAATTAATTGCCGTTGATGGTGTATTTAGCATGGAAGGCGATATTGTTAAGCTACCGGAGCTTGCCGCCATTGCCGACCAGTACGGAGCCAACATTATGGTTGATGATGCACATAGCTTAGGTGTTATTGGCCACAAAGGTGCCGGTACAGCTTCCCATTTTGGCATGACCGATGATGTGGATATTATAGGTGGAACTTTCAGTAAGTCATTTGCATCATTAGGCGGCTTTGTTGCCAGCGATGCTACAACAATTGACTATTTAAAGCATCGTGCCCGTTCGTTGATGTTTAGTGCCAGTATGACACCGGCATCAGCAGCCAGCGTACTTGCCGCACTCGATATTATTGAAAGCGAGCCGGAACGTATTGAAAAATTATGGGACAATACCAATTACGCCATGAAATTACTGCTTGAAGAAGGCTTTGACCTTGGCCCAACCGAAAGCCCGATATTGCCTATATACGTACGCGATAACGCCAAAACCTTTATGGTGACCAAATACCTGCAGGATGCCGGTGTATTTGTTAACCCTGTGGTATCACCTGCAGTGCCTTCCGATTCGTCTTTACTTCGCTTCTCGTTAATGGCAACGCATACTTTTGCTCAAATAGACGAAGCTGTTGATAAAATTGCAAAAGTATTTAAAGAGGTAGGCGTAACTACCGTTAAAGAAAAAATATGATCAAGATAATTGCGGTAAGTTCTAAAAAAGAACTTGCCGCTTTCATTGACTTTCCACATGATTTGTACAAAAATGATCCAAATTATGTACCGGAACTGTTTATCGCCCAGCGCGATCTGCTCACTACCCACCCCTTTCACGAACATAACAGCCTGCAATGCTTTTTAGCCTACAAAGGCAAGCAGCTTGTTGGCCGTATTACTGCCATACTCAATAATACCCACAACGAATTTAATAAAGCCAATGATGGCTTTTTTGGCTTTTTTGATTGTATTAACGAAACTGAGGTTGCAATAGCACTTTTTAATACGGCTACCCAATGGCTGCTTAATAAAAAGGTAAGCACGATGATAGGTCCGGTTAATTTTTCTACCAATGAAACCTGTGGCTTGCTGATACAAGGTTTTGATTCGCCGCCTATGGTGATGATGACCTATAACGCGCCTTATTACGCCCACCTGATTGAAAATGCCGGTTTAACTAAAAAGGTAGACCTAATTGCTTTCAGTTTTGGTGCCGAAGGCTACGACGATAAATCGTTACGCTTGCTGGAAGTTTTGCAAACGCGTTTGCAGCGCAACAAAATTGTGATCCGCAAGATCAACATGAAAAAGTTTCAGGAAGAAGCCGATGCCATTGCCTCGGTTTACAACTCGGCATGGGAGCATAATACGCTTTCGGTGCCTATGAATAAAAAGGAGTTCGACTACCTGGCTAAAGACCTGAAGATGCTGCTCGATCCCGATTTTTGTGTGATTGCCGAGCAGGAAGGTAAAATTGTAGGCGTTGGGTTAGCCATCCCCAACCTCAACGAAGTTTTAATTAAAGTGAAAAGAGGCCGCTTACTGCCCACCGGTATTTTTAAGATCTTGTTAGGTAAAAAGAAGATTCAGGGCATCCGTATTATGATATTGGGGGTTATTGACGGCTACCGCAAGCAAGGTATTGAAGCCTGTTTATATGGTACCATTATTAAAGAATACCGACGCAAAAACTTAAAATACGCCGAAGCATCTTGGACGTTAGAACATAATGACCTGGTAAATAACGCCATTAAGGCTATTAACGGCCAACCCTATAAAAAGTACCGTATTTACGAAAAAGCAATACAAGCTTAACCGCATTATTTGAGCTATATGTTCATACAATATACAAAGCGCTTACAGGGATAAAACTTTTTTGAAATACATTTGATGCTGCTTTACAATACCAACCTAAAGCCGCATTACAACAAAAATAAATGGCACTGCCATTTTATTAGATTAACAGATAGAAGAAAAATCAACAAAACATGGAAAACAACGTTAAACCTGCTAATGGCAAGCTTGGCATACTAATTCCGGGATTGGGTGCAGTTGCTACTACCCTAATTGCCGGTGTTGAAGCAGTAAACAAGGGATTGTCGAAACCCATTGGCGCCCTTACCCAAATGGGAAATATCCGTTTAGGTAAAAGAACCGAAAACCGCTACCCCAAAATTAAAGAATTTGTACCCCTGGCCGATTTGAACGATATTGTATTCGGTGGATGGGATGTGTACGCTGATAACGTGTACGAAGCAGCCGTTAACGCTGCAGTATTAGAGCCGGGCTTGTTAAACTCTGTTAAAGCCGAGTTAGAAGCCATTGTACCAATGAAAGCCGCGTTTGATAAAAACTATGCTAAAAACTTAGATGGTACACATGTTAAAACCGGTACCCGTTTACAAATGGCTAACGAGCTGATGGAAGACATTAAAAACTTCCAGGAAAAAAACGGTTTAGATCGTGTTGTGGTATTGTGGTGTGGTTCTACCGAAATTTACTTTGAAGAATCGGAAGTTCACCAGAATATTGTAGCTTTTGAAGCAGGTTTAGCCGCCGATGATAAACTGATAGCTCCAAGTATGCTATATGCTTATGCCGCATTAAAATTAGGTGTCCCGTTTGTAAATGGTGCTCCTAATTTAACCGTAGACATTCCTGCTATGGTGGAATTGGCTAAATACACCGAAACCCCTATTGCAGGTAAAGATTTTAAAACGGGTCAAACCTTAATGAAAACTATTGTTGCCCCAGGTTTGGCTGCCCGCGCATTAGGAGTTAACGGCTGGTTTAGTACCAACATTTTAGGTAACCGCGATGGTTATGTGTTAGACGATCCTGATAACTTTAAAACTAAGGAAGTATCGAAATTAAGCGTATTGGAAGAAATTTTTCAACCGGAAGCTAACCCCGATTTGTATGGCGATATGTACCACAAAGTACGAATCAACTACTACCCTCCACACGGTGATAGCAAAGAAAGCTGGGATAACATCGATATTTTTGGTTGGTTAGGCTACAAAATGCAAATCAAGATCAACTTCCTCTGCCGCGATTCGATTTTAGCTGCACCAGTTGCTTTAGATTTGGCCTTGTTTAGCGATTTAGCTAAACGTGCAGGCATGAGCGGCATTCAGGAATGGTTGTCATTCTACTTAAAATCGCCTCAAACTGCACCTGGTTTACCAGCAGAGCACGATATATTTAAACAATTAACCAAGTTACAAAACACCCTGCGCCACATGATGGGCGAAGATCTGATCACCCACCTGGGCTTAGATTACTACCAGGATGTGGTTGACGCCATGTAATTTTAGTTTAACTGATATATGGAAGCCGCCTCATTTTTTGAGACGGCTTTTTTGTTATTTACTGCGTGACAGTTCCCTCCTTGGGGAGGGCAGGGAGGGGTTTTAACCACAAGCCACTACTCGGTTCTGTTCTACATTTCAATAATTTTCGACCAACGCTTACAAATGCAGTCCCTTATCATCCAACCTCAAGCTACGCAGGTCCTGCTTAAATTGTTGCTGATATTGCTGCGCTAAAGTAGTACTGTAATTGGCAACCTTTCCGGTTTTTTTCGCTTCCTGCCATCCGGCGTGAAGCATAACAAATAAGATCTTCATTTCTTCGCCCAGCATGGCCCGGTTACCGGCATCTTGAGCTATTTCCCTGTTTTGTTGTAACGCCAAAATGGTTGAACTTTTTACTGCGTTCACCGCCGTTGGCTTAGGGTCGGCAGCGTTGTTAGCTATCATCCAGTTTAACACCTGGTAGGCGGTAACAATATCGGCCGCATCGTTATATTGTAAATGGTAAGGCGCCGTTATTCCGGTAAATATTTTATTAAAATCGTATTGTTTTAAAGCAACTATGTTACTGCTGTTCGATTTCATTTTTGCAGCCATACGGTCTATCACCTGGTTACGTATCTTTAATGAAGGATTATATGTTAAATGGCTTTCAGCTGTGCTTTTACCCCCTTTTATAACGTTCTTTAATATAAGACCGTTAATATGCGAAGTCATATAAGCCTGTTGTGTGGCGGCCGCGTTATCCATAAAAACCTGGCCCATATCCTGGGCACCCGCAGTAAACGTGTACACCATTATAATCGCTGTTAAAAGTAGTTTATGATTAAAAAACTTCATGATCGGTAAATATTAAATTTTTATCTGTAAGTATATTATTAACAACCCTAACATGCATAAAGTTTCGGACTTGTGGTTGGTGTTGTTACTGCGCCGCTTTTTTACGCCAGGCTAACGAGTTTGTGTTATCCTGAAAAAGCATTTCGGGCTGTTGCAGCCATAGTTCCATGCGGCTAATCATTTTTTGCAGTTGCTTATCGGTTAACTGGTTTATTGCGGTTTTAGATCTATTGAGATGATGGTACCATACACCGCCAAATAGCCAGTCTAACACAATCCTGTTAAAGCAATGGTTGTGGCGCACAGGCTGGGTAAACGTAGCGGGTAACACATCATTTAGGAGTTGCTTGTACCGGTATATCAGTGAAACATCATGGGTCATGGTAGGGAGAACAACAAACCAGGGTCTGTATTGTTGTTCGGCTTATTAAGTGGTTATGCTATCATCGTAGTGCCCTCAATTGTGAATATACGAGTAGAGTTAAAATGCAAAGGAATGCCAATAATTAATCTAAAATTAATTATTGTTTAATTTAAAATTAGATATTATATTGCATAATACTAATCGTTATTCAAATGAAAAAAAAATTAGCTGTATTTTTTGTAGCCTTTGGTTTAATGGCTACAGTAGTATCACCTGCCTTTGCACGCAGCGATGATGGAGAGTATTATTACTTTGAATCATCATGTAATAATTCTGGCGGTGCATGGTTTTATGGGTCACCCGCTGAAATTTATCAACAGGTTGTTGAATATGCGGAGTCGCTTAACACCTGTGGTGGCCCGGTTCCTAAAATCATACGAATGGCACCCGCCGAGAACCCACCATCCTAATAATAAACAATAAAAAGCTTTCGATTCTAAAAATAGAAAGCTTTTTATTTTCAACATATACACTTAAATCTTTTGATCTACTCCCTCAGCAACCGCTCTACCGCATAAGCCGGGTTTCTAAAAAAATCGTTATAGGTTTGAAATAACTGTGTTTGCTCATAGCTTTTTACTTTCATCCCTTCATTACTAAACTCATAAATTAAAGCATCAGGGCAGGCCATCAATATAGGCGAGTGCGTGGCAATAATAAACTGCGAATTGTCATCTAAAAGTTCGTGCATCCTCAAGAGCATAGCCATTTGTTTGGAAGGTGATAAAGCCGATTCGGGCTCATCCAAAATATAAAAACCGTTACCCGAAAACCGGTGTGTAAATAGTGACCAAAAGGATTCGCCATGCGATTGCTCGTGCAATGAAACGCCACCATAACAGTCTATAATTTTACTACCACCTGGCTCCGCATCCAAATTTTCAATTTCTGTAGCCATATTAAAAAAGCTTTCACTTCGCAAAAAGAAGCCGTCGGTATGGCGGTGTACGCCTCTGGATGTGCCGATATGTTGATGTAACGGAGAGTGCGATTGACGGGTATTGAAATTAAAATTAATGGAGCCACCTTCGGGGTTAAAACCCGATGCCACGGCAATAGCCTCTAATAAGGTTGATTTTCCGGTGCCGTTCTCCCCTGTAAAATAGGTGACCTTTGGGTGAACTTTGAGCCTCTCCTGATGCTTGAAAAACCGCAGCGAAAATGGATAAGCGTTTAAATCAACACCGTCATTTTTAAAATACACCTCTTTTAACTCACCCTTCGATATCATTTCGCTACTTTATCTGAATTTAACCATCAAACTTTATTTCAGCATACATTACAGTAACGTGTGCTATATAATGTGAATATATTTTGTAATCGCCAATAAAGTTAATCAATTGATTAATTTTTACTTTTCATAAACAAGTAGTGTCATCTAATTATTTATTTTTGTTGCATAGTGCAAACTAATTAGCTCATAATTTACGTAACATATTATATTAAACAACATCTTAGGTTAAATTATTTACAATCAATGCTTCAAAAAAGCGCAAAACTGATAATTTATAATATTTCTGTAGCTGATGCTTATAAGTTTGTACCGATGGATAATAAATATAATGTATTATAAATATCATATCAAAAAGTTATTCGTTGTTTTATTGCTAACCTGCGGTGTGCTTACCGCATTTGCGCAAGGCACCGTTGTAAGCGGCATTGTAACCGATGCTACCGACGGTGAGCCGCTTTCGTTTGTAACGGTCAGCTTTCCGGCTACTACAACGGGTACTAATACTAACGACAATGGTAAATTTCGTTTAGCTACTCCCAATACTACTTATGCCCGCATACAGGTATCGTATGTGGGTTACAAAACGGTCATAGTAGCTATTACGCCCGGTATTGTACAGGTGATTAATGTGCGCCTGCAGCCCGATAGCAGGCAGCTGAACGAGGTGCTGGTAAAATCGGGCAAGAAGAAAAAGTACACCAATAAGGATAACCCGGCGGTTGAACTGATTCGTAAGGTTATTGCCAATAAAGAAAAGAACCGCCCCGAAAGCTATAATTACGTAGAGTACAAAGCCTATGAGCGGTTGAACTTTTCCTTCATCAACGTATCGGCCGAGTTTAGCGACAAAAAGTTTTTCCGCAAATACAAGTTCCTGTTAGATAACCGCGATACCACCACCGTACCCGGTAAAAACCTATTACCTATTTATTTGAACGAAAAGGTTTACAGCTACTATTACAGCAAAAACCCCGAACGTAAAAAAACCAAGGTTTTAGGCGAAAAGGGAGTAAATTTCGGTAGTTTTATAGATAGTGAAGGTATTGGTGTGTACTTTAAGCACCTGTACCAGGATATTGATATTTATGCCAACAGTGCCGTACTGGTTACCAACGAATTTTTAAGTCCCATATCGGACAATGCCCCGGCCCAGTACAAGTTTTTCATCACCGATACCATTGTGGTAGATAACACCAAGCTGGTGGAACTGAGTTTTACCCCGCGTAACACCAACGATATGTTATATGAGGGAAGCATATACATTACGCTGGATGGCAACTATGCCGTTCAAAAAGCCGAACTGACACTTAACCGCAATATTAACCTGAACTGGGTTAAAGAAATGCACATTAACCTGGAGTTTGCTAAAAATGCCGATGGCCGTTACCACCTTAGCAAAAGTAATACCATGGCCGATTTTGGCGCATCCAAAAGCAGGAAAGGTGGCATCTTCGGTCAGCGTTACGTTACATTTCAAAACTATGCTACCAACGTAGCCCGGCCCGATAGTACTTACGAAGGCCAGCTGGCCATTACATCCGACGAGGTTAAACACCGCAGCGATGAATTTTGGGCCAAAAACCGTCAGGACACGTTGAGCGTTGCCGAATCAAAGGTTTATGCCAATATCGATAGCCTGGGCCGTATGAAATCTTTCCGCCGTACGGTGGATATTGCGCAGCTATTTTTGTTCGGTTACAAGTCTTTCGGTCCGGTTGATTTGGGCCCGGCCAATGCCTTTTACAGTTTCAACCCGGTAGAAGGGTTTAGGCTGCGTGTTGGTGGGCGTACTAATATAGATTTCAGCAAGCGCATATTATTAGAAACATACGCAGCCTATGGTTTTAAGGATGAAAAATGGAAGTTCTTTTTAAGCGGCTTATATTCATTCAACAAAAATTCCGTTTACCGCTTTCCGCAAAATTATATCAAAGCCAGTTTTCAGCGCGATACCCGCATACCCGGGCAGGAACTGCAATTTGTACGCGAAGACAATTTCCTGTTATCATTTAAACGCGGCAACAATGATAAATATTTGTATAACGATACCTACCGTATAGATTACGTAAAGGAGTTTCCAAGCCACTTTTCGTATGCCGTTGGCTTACGCAGGCTAACTCAAACCCCGGCCGGCTCGTTATACTTTAATAATTTACAAAACGGCCTGCCTAACCAGGTACAAAACTTAACTACCTCCGAAGCCAGCCTGCAGTTACGCTACGCACCGCACGAGGAGTTTTATCAGGGCAAGGTTTACCGTAAACAGTTTTTGAATAAGTACCCGGTACTCACCTTAACTTACACCGCCGGCTTAAAAAACGTATTAGGCAGCGAATTTGGTTATAACAAGGTAAATGTGAACCTGTATAAACACTTTTTTCTTAAAAAATTTGGCTACGCCGATGTTACTTTAGAGGGTGGAAACTTGTTTGGCCAGGTACCTTATCCATTGCTCACAATACACCGCGCAAACCAAACCTTCGCTTACGATCCGCTGTCGTATAACTTAATGAATTTTTTAGAGTTTGTAACCGACCACTATGCCAGTATCAACATCGATCAGCATTTCAGCGGGTTGTTTTTGAACCGGGTACCCCTATTAAAAAAATTAAAATGGCGCGAAGTTGCTTCTGTTAAATCATTATGGGGAGGGGTACGTAGTGAGAACGACCCAACTATACATCCTTCTTTGTACGAGTTTCCTAAAGACGGTTCAGGCGCACCCATTACCTATGCACTGGGCAGCAAACCTTATGTGGAGGGCAGTGTAGGGATCGAAAATATATTTAAGATACTCAGGGTTGACCTGGTAAGGCGTTTTAATTACCTCGACCATGCAAACATTGCCGACTGGGGTATTCGTACCCGGATACAATTTATTTTTTAGTTAATTTAGGCAAATTTTCACACGGATAATGGCACAGCAACCTTCATTGCGTACAAACCTTCAGTTAGGTATTTATAAAATAATTGATCCTTTTGTAAAAGTATTAATTAAGGTAGGGCTTACCCCCAACGCAGTAACGCTTATTGGCTTTGTGCTCAACATCGGCGTTGCGGCCATTTTTATTTTTGGTGCCGAAGAAAAACCCCGTAATGACCTTTCGGAAGTGGGCTGGGCGGGTGCCTTAATTTTATTTGCCGGCTTGTTTGATATGTTAGACGGGCAGGTTGCCCGCCTGGGTAACATGAAATCGGTTTTCGGCGCCCTGTTCGATTCGGTTTTAGACCGCTACAGCGAACTGGTGATGTTTTTGGGTATTTGCTATTACCTGGTGGCACAAGCTTATTTCCTGAGTTCCATATTTGCTTTTGTAGCACTAATAGGATCTATGATGGTGAGTTACGTACGTGCCCGTGCCGAAGGATTGGGTGTAGAAATTAAAGGCGGCTTAATGCAACGCCCCGAGCGCGTAGTAACTATTGGCTTGTGCGCATTAATATGCGGTATATCATCCAACTATATTGGCGGCGATTTTAAGCTTTTTATACCCGGTATAAAATACCATGTATTTGAAACCATATCCCTGTTTACCGTACCTATAACCATATTAGCCGTATTAACAAATATTACTGCGTTCAAACGTTTAATGGACGCAAAAAAAGCCTTGCTTGGGGCCGGAGATCAAGCGTGAAACATTTAATGAAATTTATCTTTTACACATTAATTTTTGGAGTGCTGTTGTTTTCAGCATCTTCTTTATTTGCAAAAACATCACCAGCCGATACGGTTAAAAACCTTTACCGGCTACCTGGAAATCCAAACCCGCCTTTACCCGCCAGCGTAAACCGTTTATTTTACGTGCAACGTACCCCCAATGCCAATACCATTATTTACGAGCTTAATTTAAGCAGCGATGAAAAGCCGGATGCCGAAACACCCGTACATGCTTATTGGATAAGGTATAACGAAAAAGGCCAGAAAGAAGAGCTGAGCTATATACAACGTAAGTTTGCCTATGGTATAACTTCCAAGCCGCTGGGAAATGGCAAATATGATATCAGGTTTGTGTCATACAAAAAATTTCCGCTTACATTAATGAAGGGTACTGACGGGAAATACCATATCTTTGCAACAATTTCACAAAGGCAATTCATAGTTAACCAAATTTTTGTTAAAATTGAAGGAGGATCGTTTTGGGTACCCAACGTGCGGTTTGTGGAATTTAAAGGAACGGATGCTGCAACCGGTAAAGAAGTGACTGAACGTTTCAAACCCTGATTAGTGATGAAAAAGAATTACGTTTCCAACTCGAGTGAGTCTGTAAGAATGTTTAAGAGCGACTTGTTAGAAGCTTTATCTAAAGTACACTGGACAGTGCCTCTTTACGTTTACATACCTGTTATAAGCTATTTTTGTTATCTTGCTTTTACACAAAGCACGGCAAGCATTCCCGGCTTTTTTGCTTTGTTCATAGGAGGCCTTGCCGTATGGACCTTTGCCGAATACATTTTACATCGCTTTGTTTTTCACTTTGTACCCAAGGCCGAATGGGCTTTACGTATCCATTTTATATTTCACGGCGTACATCATGATTACCCCAGCGATGCTAAACGTTTGGTAATGCCGCCATCGGCCAGTGTACCTATGGCGTTGATCTTATTCTTTTTGTTTGACTGGATGCTGCCCGAAACTTATATCTATTCTTTTTTCCCGGGGTTTTTAATAGGCTATTTAGTTTACGATATTTCGCACTATGCCATACACCACTTTAATTTTAAAGGCGGTTTATGGAAACGCATTAAACAACACCACATGCTGCACCATTACCAAGATCCATCTAAAGGTTACGGTGTAAGCTCACCCATCTGGGATAAAGTGTTCCGTTCGGATTTTGTTAAAAAATAAAATGAATATCGCCCTCACCAAAGGCTCAACAGTTACATTTAAAAATATCTTCACTGTTGTACTGGTATCTGCTGTATATTTATCTTTATCCTATGCGCTGGTTGGCTTTAAAACCGATCAATTGTTTCTGATAACCATATTTTTCATCCTGTACTTCGCTTCATCAGTTACCCGTAAGTTCGTTTTGGGTTTTTCCATCTTCATTGTGTATTGGATCATCTTTGATTACATGAAGGCTTTTCCTAATTACCACTATAACCAGGTACATATAGCCTCACTTTATAATTTAGAGAAAGAAATTTTCGGTTTTAATTACGGGGGGCACCTTATTACCCCAAACGAATACTGGCGTATAAACGGCGTTACGTTTTTAGATCTGCTTACCGGCTTCTTTTACCTGTGCTGGATACCTGTACCATTCGGCTTTGCCGCTTATTTGTTTTTTACCCGCCGCCACCGGCAGTTCCTGTACTTTGCCTTAACTTTTGTAGTGGTTAACCTGTTGGGTTTTGTGGTGTACTATACCTACCCTGCCGCACCGCCCTGGTATGTACAGTACCATGGTTTTCAATTTTACCAGGCCACTGCCGGCAATACAGCCGGCTTAGCCAGGTTCGATGCATTTTTTCATATCAACCTGTTTAGGTCTATTTACGCAAAGGGCTCTAATGTTTTTGCAGCCATGCCGTCTTTACACTCCAGTTACCCGCTTATTGTAGTGTACTATTCCATTAAAAACCGTTTAGGCTGGGGAAATCTTTTTTTTATTACCGTAACGGTGGGTATATGGTTTTCGGCCGTTTACACCAGTCACCATTATGTGTTAGATGTTTTGGCCGGCATTTTAACCGCCACTACGGGTATTGCCCTGTTCAATTTTATGGTGGTCTCTGTAAAACCGCTTCGTCGCTGGCTCAACCGGTATGAAGCAATTATTCAGTAAGTTATGCACCTTTTTTGCGAGTTACTAACATTCGGTAGTGTTAGGTAATTTTAGCATAAACAGGCATGCTATTTGCAAATAACTATTTGCAATAATACTACTGCAAATGAAAAAGACTTTACTTCTCACAGCATACCTGTTACTGGTTGCCTTAGCTGGTTTTTCTAACCCGTTAGATAGCCTTAAACAGCAATTACAATTAACAACCGACGATACACAAAAAGCAAGTATATACCTGCAACTGGCCGCCTGTTACATGGAGCCACAAAATGCCCCAAACGCTTATACTAAACGCATTAACCAGGAAAATGCTATAAACTATACCATGCTGGCTATGAAAGTTTATTACCGTAAAGACGATACCACAGGATTGGTAAGCAGCTACAGTAACCTATCAAAGGCTTACAGGGCGCAGTATAAATATGCGCAAGCCAAATGGTTTATATTGCAGGCCAACACGCTATCGCGCAGGCAAAACTCAATACCGGCTATTATAACTACCCTGGTTGATTTGGCTGCAATTAAAATAGATATAAAAGATTATAAGCTGGCTAAAAAAGACCTGAAAGAGGCTCATCGCTTAGCTATGGCTAATAACTTAATTGTGCAGGATTCGGTAGTGAAGCTGAGCTATACCCGCTTATACACTTATCTACAGGTTCCGCCGAGCGAAAACGTTTTTCAGGGACTTGATGAATCTATTAGAAAAGAAGAACTGGCTTACGCCGCACGTCAAAAAAAATTAGCTGCTAATATGAAGCCGGCCAAAAAAGTATTAACCAAAAAGAAAATGCTGGTTGCTAATGTAACCCGCGGTGAAAGCATCAGGTTAACTAAACCCGCTATTAACTGGGAAATACCAATGAGCAGTACACCTGCCGATAGCCTGAAAACAGCAGCGTTATAACTATAATCTCCTCTATATATACTAAGAGCCGCTACTAACCAGTGGCTCTTTTTGGTTTAATATAGTTCCGGTATTATCATGTATTTGCGGTTTTTAAATTCAGTGGCCTCTAAAGGTGTAATAATATACCGCTAACCAACCAGCCTGAGCTTGTTGCAGCATTCGCCGCTGTGCTAATTATAAACCATTACTACCAGGTAATATTATTCCTGTAGTATTTCTCAAAGGCACTTCTCAAGGCTATGCAGTTTAAGAGGGGTTACCCTTCTTCAACTCAATAACCGTAATTTCGGGCCAAATACCCAACCTGCCCGAAAATGCCAGGAAGCCAAAGCCCCGGTTCACATACAGGTAGCGTTTATGATGCTCGGCCAGGCCAGCCCAGTCCAGGTAGCGCGATTTTACCGGGCTCCACCTTAATTTATCAGTTTCTACCCCAAACTGCGCACCATGCGTATGACCCGATAGGGTTAAGTGAATGAGTGACGGATGGTAACGTACTATTTCTTCCCAATGCGTAGGATCGTGCGACAGCAAAACCTTAAAATCAGTTGGCTGTACGCCTTGCATGGCATTATCCAGGTTGCCCACTTTGATAAAATCCCGGCCCCAATTCTGTACACCAATTAGGACAATTTTCTGCCCGTCTTTTTCCAACGCTATATTTTCGTCCAGTAAAAGTTTATAGCCTAAAGTTTTATGGTGATCTTTTAATTTTTGCAGGTTGGCCGCCTTTTCTTCGCTGCTGCCCCACTCAATATAATCGCCATAATCGTGGTTACCCAATATGGAGTACTGCCCGTAGGGTGCCTTTAACTGGTTAAAGCGGTTTATATAAGGCACAATTTCTCCGGCTACGTTATTCACCAGGTCTCCGGTAAAAACAAACAGATCAGATTTTTGCGCCTTTGCCAGGTCTATACCTCGTTGAACAGCTTCGGGGTTATCAAAACTGCCCGAATGAATATCGGATAACTGCGTAATAGTAAAGCCATCAAAGGCCTCGGGCAGGTCATCAAAGTATATGGTTTGTCGGTGTACCTTATAATCGTATTTTCCTTTCAGCATGGCATAAAAAAAAGAGGCAAACGGTACGGCGGCTAATACAACAGCAGCCTGGCTTATCAGTTTCCGTCTTTCGGGAAAGTAGCTTCCATTAGCACGGGGGGATTTACGAACCAAATTGGTTAAACCTGCAAACAGCCGGTAAATATCGCCGAACATCAGCACTACTATAAATACGACTTTGGTAATTAATAGGGTTAAAAAAATGCTGAGTACCCACTGGTGATATGGGGTCATACCCGGTGGTTTACTGGCTTTGCTTGTATTTACCAGCAGCAGCATTATTGTTACTACAGAAATTAACCAATATACCGCCAACACGGCACGCCTTACTTTAGCATCCGAATCGGCTAACAAGGTACGGATGCCCTGGTGTATGTACCAATCCATTAATAAGCTTATAATTACTAATATTAAAGCAAGGTTAAAGATACCTCCATGACGCATACGAATATTATTATATTGATGATAAAATCAGCGATTACAATCCGTGTAGCTAAGTTAACCAAACCTCACACCAGCACTACAAATACTTTGTGGTGATGCTTATTGTAAACGCACTCAATATACAAGAGTAAACTGCTTTTTTTGTTGCGCTGTTGTAAGTTTTAATAATTTAAAACCGCAGCATGCCTATTAAACTTTATTTTTGCCGCTTAATAAGTTAACATGACCACCGATTTGAAAAACACTTTCGATAGTATAATTTTCGACCTTGACGGTACACTTTGGGACTCGACTGCTAACGTGGCTATGGCCTGGCAAAAAGCAAAGGAAGAAGTAGATTATATTAAAGATGATGTTACCCAGCAAACTGTACGCTCTATAACCGGCATGGCTTACGATGCTATTTTTGATAAGCTATACCCCTATTTGGAACCTGATTTGCGAAACGAGTTTAAAGCATTAAGCGCTAAACACGAACTGGAGATACTAAACGCAAAAGGTGGCGAACTTTATCCTGACTTGAAACCGACCCTGGAATATTTAAAAAGCAGATACAAGCTTTTTATAGTTAGCAACTGCCAGTGCGGTTATATAGAAACCTTTTTAAGGCTGAATGATTTGGACAGCACCTTTGTTGCCCACCAATGTTACGGCACCAAAAGCCTGCCCAAGTTTCAAAACATATTAGATATAGTGGCTGATAACCAGCTAAACAACCCGGTTTATGTAGGTGATACCCAGGGTGATTACGACAGTGCTACCAAAGCAGGCGTACCCATTATATTTGCCACCTACGGCTTTGGTACAACCAGCGGACAACCGGTAGCTATTATAAACAAGTTTAGCGAATTACAAGAGCTGTTGTAATTACTGCCGGCCGCCGGTATCGGTACGGGTACTATCGGTAAGGTTGCCGCTTCCTATACTGTTTTCGGGATCGGCGGTAGCTTCGGCACTGTTATTTTCAAGTCTGTTAACTTTATCGCGCTTATCGTTATGCTGCTTTTTAACAGGCGAATTGCATGCTGTCAGAAACAATGTTCCTGCTAATAGAGTGCTATAAATAATTTTCATGAGCAATTTTATCGACCCCTTACTGGCGATCGTACACTTACCTACACGTTTAATGCCATAAGCGGCATTTGGCATTGTAATAGTTTTGATATACAGCGTTATAGCTAAACTGCTTATTCATATTTCAAAACAGTATTATTCATAGTTGCCCGTAAGTTATTATTTGACGCGTAGACATTGTAATTATAAATGGCACTATGCTCATTTCATTTTATATCATGATTTAAATTTTAACATTAACTAACTGTTACATATAAAAGCCAATGTACGTATTATATAGTAAACCAATTGTTGTGATGAAAAGACGATTTTTACTGCTGTTAGTATTAGTGAGCTTAGGCTTTTCGGCTTGTAAAAAGGGCGACACAATTAATACGGATCCCTCTTTAGTTGGTACATGGAAACTTCCCCTACCCAGTATTGTTGATAATACCCGAACATGGGAATTTCAATTTAAGAACAACGGCACCATGCAATTTTCAATTTACTATACAGATGCCGCAACAGGGAAAGTACTCGGTTATTATTTAAAAACAATTGGCAGATATAAAAAACTCAGAACTAACAGGTTACAACTTTACAACGTAACCAATTATTCCAATGATCCTACTAAAGGGCCGTATGCTGCCGAAGCAGATCTAATAGCCAGATCTACCAATGCAACTACTGATTATACTTACTTCATTAATGCAGGAGGTAAGGAGTTAGATATAACTATTGATTGCCCTCCCAACGCCAATTGTATAGGCAAACTTACTTACACCAAGCAGTAATGCCTGTCGTTAACTAACAACAGTGCTAACCTCGCTCATAAGTTTCACGGTGTTGGATTATCATTTGCCGGTAAACAGCATCGTTTTTTGCTTTTTGCCAATACTCATAAAATACACGGGCCGATGCTGCCTTTACCTCATCAACCACCTGCGGTAACTGGTTACGGCCATGAGCACCACTTTTGCCCTTTTTATCGTCGGGTACAGGTCCGTTGTACTTTTTGCCGCTTTTATGGTTAGCATACCGGCGCGACCGGGTGTAGCCCATCTGCAAAAACTTGCGCGCCATATCTGTTCCTACAAAATCACCGGCTTGCTGGTAATCCAAAAATAACTGGTAAATCTTCTCCGCCGATTTTTGCGCCACGTCCGGGGTTTTAAACCGCCAATAAGGAAGGATCTCACTTTTATAAGGCTCAACCAGTAATACGCCTTGCTCACCCTTACCTATACGGTATAACCCGGGCTGCTGCCTGAAGTTGGTCTCCTTAAAGTTGAGGGTATAATTGAACGGAGCGTTAGGCATGGTTGTCGGTTGTCGGTTGTCGGTTGTCGGTTGTCGGTTGTCGGTTGTCGGTTGTCGGTTGTCGGTTGTCGGTTGTCGGTTGTCGGTTGTCTAATAAATCTTTTGTTGTAAAGATTGTTTTTATATTTTATAGTCCAGTTCTGTATAATTTTTCAGGGTCTCACACATCGTTTCAAGTGTTTCATGCCGTTACATTAAAAATTTCAGGAAAAATGAAGAAATATCTAACTTTTTAAGTTTTAATGAAGAATCTTGTAATTAAACGAATGCCGTAAATTTTACGACTTTACAACACAAATCACTTTATAATTCAGCATTTTTGTGGCTATTATACCATGAATCAATTTAATCAAGATACTATTGTAGCATTGGCTACCCCCAACGGAACGGGTGCAATCGGGGTTATCCGCCTGTCGGGGCCGGATGCCGTACAAATAGCTAATAGTGTGTTTAAAGGCAAAAATTTAATTAAACAGGCTTCACATACCATCCATTTCGGCACCATTACAGACGGCGACCTGGTACTGGACGAGGTACTGGCATCCCTTTTTGTGGCCCCTCGTTCCTACACCCGCGAAAACGTGGTGGAGATCTCCTGCCATGGGTCAAACTACATTATTCAGTCTATCATTAAGCTGCTTATCCGCCAGGGAGCGCGCTCGGCCAAACCGGGTGAATTTACCTTACGGGCATTCCTCAACGGGCAGTTCGATTTATCGCAGGCCGAGGCCGTGGCCGATCTCATTGCGGCCGATTCTAAAGCCTCACAACAGGTTGCCCTACAGCAGCTTCGTGGTGGATACAGCACTGAACTACAGCAACTTCGTGAGCAACTGGTACATTTTGCTTCGATGATTGAATTGGAACTGGATTTTTCGGAAGAAGACGTGGAGTTTGCCAACCGAGGCCAGTTAAAACAATTGGTCCACAATCTCACACGGATTATAGGCAAGTTGATCCTGTCGTTTGAGTTGGGTAACGCGGTTAAACAAGGTATAAATACAGTAATTGCAGGTAGGCCCAATGCAGGTAAATCTACCTTGCTTAATGCTCTTTTAAACGAAGAACGCGCCATTGTTAGCCACCTTGCGGGCACCACCCGTGATACCATTGAAGAAACGCTAAACATTAACGGCATCAATTTCAGGCTAATAGATACCGCCGGTATCCGCGAAGCCACCGATGCCATTGAGCAAATTGGTATTCAAAAAACCATGGAGAAGATCAGCCAAACGGCCTTATTGCTTTATGTATTTGATGTAGAAAATATTACTGCCGAAGAATTACAGCAGGATATTAATAGTTTGTACAAGCCCGGCATCCCGGCTATTGTAGTGGCTAATAAAATAGATCTGGCTCAAAATTTCCATGATACTTTTCATCCATATTTACCCGATGGGGCCGTACTACTGGCTATATCGGCCAAAGAAAAGCTGCATATTCACGAGCTTAAAGAGTTGATCTACAACCAAACCATTCAGGGTAAACTTAACGGAAATGAAACATTAGTGACCAATATACGCCACCTTGAAGCACTCCAAAAAACCGAGCAGGCCCTTATTAAAACCCTGCAAGGTATTGATAGGCAGATCACATCAGATTTTATAGCGCTCGACATTAAACAGGCCCTGTATTACCTGGGCGAAATTACCGGCGCCGTTACTACCGATGATCTGCTGGATAATATATTTTCTAAGTTCTGTATCGGAAAGTAACAAAATTGGTAGCGAAATAAAATGCGGCGTGGTTTAAACCGTTTGCAGAACTAAATGGATTTTGCTACTTTTCAGGTGAAATGAAGATCAGTTTCGACTTAAATGTCATCCTATATTTTGCGGCGATCAGTATCGGGATGTACACTTCGATCATGCTTTTGTTTTCTGTGCATAATAAAACGGCCAACCGAATCCTCTCTCTGCTGATGCTGGCGATCACCGGTTGGATAACCGATGCCTTTTTAAGAGCCTCTGGAATATATGCGCAGCGGCCAGATCTCTATTTTCTACCAATTTATTATTCCTTTGCTTTCGGGCCGCTACTTTACTTTTATGTACGTGCCATTACTGATAAAGGCTTTAAGTTTGATAGGAGGCAATTGTTACATTTTTTCCCGGTATTTATACAGGCGGCGTTTTATGGGTATCTGGCTTTGCAAAACTATCAATTCAAGTATGAGGTATGGTTTTACGTTCACCAGCCTTATACTTACCGGTTAGAGTATGATGGCACCTGGCTTTCGCTGGTTATTTATTTGTCGTTAGCTATCCGGTATTTCCTGAAATACCAGTCCTGGCTGGCCAATAACTATTCTGAACTATCCCGCAAGCTGCTCAACTGGCTGAAGTTCTCGCTCATTACCCTCATCCTGGTGTGCGGAGCCTGGCTGTTCGAAGCTTTCCTGCGGGATTTCAGGAATACTTATTACCAGTACGATATTTCTACCAACTTATTATGCATCGTAATTTATTGCATTGGCGTATTGGGTAAGCAGCAGGCAGCTATCAGCGTAGAATTTAAAGAGGAAGAATTGCCAGCTCAGCCAGAATCTTTGCCCGAAGTTGACTCCCTTTTTGTTGAAAAGATAGGCACAGCTATGGTGACGGATAGATTGTACCTCAACCCCGAACTAACCCTGGCCGATCTTGCTGCGCATATCGGCCTGCCGGCTAAGACCGTTTCGTTTACTGTCAACGCCGCATTTGGTAAACCGTTTAATACCTATGTCAATGGCTTCCGGGTTGAAGAGATCAAAAACCGTCTGCAATCGGCCGATCTGGAAAAGTTTACGCTGCTCGGTATTGCCTACGAATCAGGGTTTAACTCCAAGACCTCCTTTAACCGAATCTTTAAGGAGTTTACAGGTTCCTCGCCCTCCAATTTTATAAAAAAGTAGTACCAAAGCTATTTTGGCACGTCCCAATTCCTGTTTTGGGGCGATGCGCCTTCGTGAAAGAGGCACCTTTGATCAAAATTAAATGGAGATGAAAAAACTAAATTTCTTTTTTACCCTGCTATTATTTACAGGAAGCGTTCAGGCGCAAACTACCTGGACGAACAAATCGCGCCTGTTGCCCGACAAACTACGTTTACTACCCGTGGGCATTTTAATGTCACACGATCCTAACCCCTGCTATCCGGTCAAAACCGGTGATACCTTCTATTGGATTCACAATACTAAGGCTACTGCCGTTTATCGGGAACTGAGCGTGGTGGAATGCGGGAGCTTTATCTGGTACGATGACAGCGGATGGCACGACAACATGCATTACTCGCCGGTTGATTTTGCCAAAGCCTTTAACTGCCCCGGCGCAATCCTGAAAAAAGGTCGGACGTTCACTTATCAGAAAAATACAAGGTATGGTAAACAAGCCTATGGCGGAGATGCGCTCTGGTATATCATAGCTAAAGACAAAGCCGGTAAGTTATACAAAGGCATCGCACTAATTGAAACAGAATCTACTATATCAACCTCAAAATAACAATTATGAAAACTTCTTATACCATCGTAATACTTTTTATGCTCGCCGCCAACAGCCTGTTTGCCCAAAAGAAACTTAACATAGACACAAAAAACAGCATCGTAAAATGGACGGGGCATGCCGAGATCGGCAAATACGCGCCTACAGGTACACTTCATTTTAAAGATGGTGAGGCACGCATTGATCAGGGAGGTATCAAAAACGCTAAATTTACGATCGATATGAAGAGCATGAAAACAGAGAACGCACAATTGCTCGGACATTTGACCGGTGAGGATTTTTTTGATGTGCAAAAATTCCCAGTCAGCACGATTGTGATCGACCGAATCGTAAATGGGGAAGCTATAGGAAAGCTGACGATCAGAAAAAAAGAGCTGCCATTTCATTGTGCGGTGACCGTACAGCATAACAACGGAAAATATACAGTATCAGGAGATGTTATTATAGACCGTACCGCGTATGGTATCATTTACAATTCCGGAAACTTTTTTTCTGGCTTGGGCGATAAGGCAATCAGAAATACCTTTGATATTTCTTTTACGATCTATTTAAATTAAAACAAATAAGGTAAGTTCAACTATGATGAACCTTACTTGCGGTTGCTTTAATTGATTATATATCGGAGATACCTGTTACAAACAAAAAACACCTACGCAAATGGCATCGGTGTTTTTGTTTTACAATCGTGTAGTTGTTACTCTAAAACCAAGCTAACCCTGCCATTAGAGGCGTTTACGTTAACCGGTACACCTCCGCCGTTAAGCTTGCCTTCCACATGGTCTTTTTCGTTAGTACCCTGAAAACGTCCGCTAACTTCGGCACTAACGCGGCCGCCTTTTAAATCAAGGTCAAGTCCTTTTTGTGACGGTAATTTCAGGTCTATATGGCCTGCGCTGGTATTTAGTTTGACGTACTTACCCAATTCGTTAAGCTGCACATGGATGCTACCTGCACTGGTAGAACCCTCCACACTACAGGCTAATTGTGTAAGGTTAAGGCTGCCGCCTGAAGTACTGGTTAATAGTTCGCCCGATATATGATCGCCTTGTACACTGCCGCCGCTGGTAGTAGCACTTATATTACCTTTAAGCTGGCTTAATTTAAGCGATCCGCCGCTGGTAACCAGGTTTATACGGCCTTCACAATTGCTGGCGGTTATGCTGCCACCGCTGGTAACCAGGTCAATATCCTGTTTTGAACCCTCTACCTGAATGCCGCCGCCACTGGTGCGGCCTTTAATTTTTCCGCTTACATTGGTTATGTGCAAACTACCGCCACTGGTGGTAAAATTTTGCTCGCCGGTAATACCGGCTAATTTGATGCTGCCACCGCTGGTAGTTAAATTAGTAGCAACAACCCGAGGAACAAATATTTTAAAAGATATACTTACCGAGTTGCGCCAGTTCATGTTATTTTGTTTGGATTTAGCTTTAGCATGCAGTTCATGATCATTGTCGGTTATTTCCAATGTGTAATTCTCTTCCAGGCGTTGCTTGAGTTCTTCCTTACTTACATCTCCCTTATCATTATTGGGTCTTACATATACTTCTATACGGGCTTCTGATGCATCTGTACCGATAACCGATATGCTTCCACCCGAAGTATTTACAAACACATTATTAATAGCCGATTTTGCTAATGACTTGGTGAGATAAGGCTCGGTACTCCACTTGTCCTGCGCTTTTGCAGCAACGCTACCTAAAGCCAGAAATAAAATAATTGCATACTTTTTCATAAAGCTGGATTGAGATTTATAGTTGTTGAAATTTTTATAAGTTCGATATAACAGGTATGAAGAAATATCTATACCAAAAATTTAAACCATTATTAATCAATAACATATATAAAATATTAAAGGTAATAATCGTTCGTATGTGCTACAATAGTTGTTCGATAATGATACAACCGCGTTGCCTCCAGTAATACTTACTTAAATGAATAGCTCATCTTTTCAATGTCGATAGCCCGGTTGCTGTTTTGTGTTTTACACCAAAAATAAATCCTGAAAGTTTCAGGTTTTTCCCAATGGCTGGCCGGGTCAAATACCGGAGTTTTTACTACCGGGTAAGAGCCATATTGAAAAGTGCATATTCCATTCTCTGCCCCAATAGTTAAAGGCTGAGTAGTATGCATTATATTACTGATGCCATTACGCGTAGTTTTAAAAACAACCTGATTATTGGCATACATACGGCCGGCATCGGTAGCATTGTCTGCATGAAAAAATAACCGGGTTATTATTCTGCCGTATTTGTCTAATACTTCTATATAGCTACCTCCGCCCCCTTTTTCGCTCAGGTCTTTATCGCCATTGGCATAGTTGTCTTCAAAATTCACTACCGCGCTTATTTTCCACTGTTTAAGTGGCAGTAAAGCATTACCTAAATTTCGGGTAATGGTTTTAACGGTGTTGGCCTGCCGGAAAGTAGCATGCAAATCGGGAGATGATCTTTTATCATACACCCGCTTGTTGGTACGCACAGTCCAAAACTGGCTGTATTTGTTAGTATAATCTTCGGCAGATGTACCCCGCTCCCAGCCATAAATATTATTTTCCACAATTCCGTCGAAAGGTAATCCCGCCAGTAAATCTATATTAGTTGTTTGCGAGGGCTGCTCTGCCGGCCATAAACACGCTGTTGGAATGATAGTTGGCATTTTTCCACTTACCGACCATAACAACGAGAAACTCGTTGACCCTACAGCCTGCTTATACTCTATTTTAACAGGGTAAGCAACATCGTTATTTAACGGTACAGGTGTGCTGGTTTGAGTATTTGTTTTACCCGCCCAATTATCTAACACCAGTTTACCACTTATCCACAGGCGTATATTAGCCAATGAACCGGTTGCAAAGGTGTATGATGCCGTATTGACTGGTTGTATAAAACCGGTTAACCTAACCGATGTTTCCTGATTTTTATTAAGAATTAAAGCCGATGCCGGAACCTGCCTTGTGTTAAACGATGCTGAAGCATTCAAACCTGTATAAAATAGGTTCAGGTTGTTTAGCTGGGTACCGTTGAAGCATTCGGTAAGCAAACCTTGTTTTTTATAGTTGAGAAATACCTTAATAACCTGCCCGGCAATACTGCTAATATTACTTATCTTCCACCGGTGTACACCGCTATGTGTGGCTTCATCGTTATGATATAGATATAAATTGCCGTTAGCACCTTTTACTACACTGGCCGCCATAGCGTTGCCCGCCATTAATGCAGCCCCCTCTTTTTCGCTCATTTGCGGGCCGGTAATACCAAACTGCCCTATAAAAAGACCATCATCATGTACCTGGTTCCATTTGTTAGTTTCGCTACCTTTCCAAAACTCTCCGTAATAGCCCCAAAAAATACTGCGCCCAAGTGCTAAAGCCGCACCTCCGGCATAGCGCACCCCGTTTCCATTATCAAAAGAACCATCTGGAGGAAAATCTCCGCGGTAACCCCGGTGGGTACCGGCAGCTGTTTGCCAGAGCCACTTATTATCACCCATACGTACACCACCCAAATGAGGTTTGGTATTATTCACTACTGATGCCCGCGGGTTAAAAGCAACAAACACATCGGTAGATGTTTTTTCTCCGGTGTAAAGCACTGTTCCGTTCCCTTCATTAAGAGGATCGTTGTTGGTTGCGGGTTGGGTGCTGGCCACTGCCGCATCATTGCCCCATAAAGGATTATTAGCCTGGTCGAAACCATTTAATGTTTGTTTATACCAGGTGTTAGGTGTACCATGCTTAAAGTTGGAGATACGGTAAAGGTTTCCATCATTATCCATGCTATAATTCATAGCTACCATTTTGCCGGTAAACCTTAGCGCACTTTGTGCTGTAAGTTCTATAACCTGCCTAACTATTTTACCCTCTCCACCAATAAGCGCATACGTATGTCTGTTTTTGAGGGTAATAATATCCTTTAGCCTGGTGTATTTACGGTCCCATTCTTTAGGTACCATAGCGCCCCAGTTTTTAACCAGCGTCCACGAACCGTTATGAGGGCCTAAAGTTTTAGCATAATCAATTTTAAACTCCAGGTAGTCGGAAAACACCCGGGCGGCATCGGTACGGTCAACCGTTACACTGTAAGAAGTAGGCAAATACATCACCCGGTTCATGAAAATACGGCTGGCCGAATAATGCTGTAACCTGGCGTTACCCGTGTCTTCTACCCAAAAAGAACCATCGGGCTCAAAGGCAAGGCAGGTTCCGGGTTCGCTACGCATATCGCTGAAATAAAATTTAGTGTTACTAACTGTAGCATTCTGGCTGTACCCGCCTAAGTCGCCGAGCGTCCATATTAATTTCCCCGATTGAGTGCTGTAAGACTTTAATTGTTGACTTTCGCCTCCATCGGCCACTAAAACCGTGGCATCATCGGGCGATACGGCTATAGCCAAGGGCTTTACCAAATCTGGTAGCACTTTATTCACATATTGCAGTGTGCCATCATTGCCTATTTGGTAGCCTAATACGGCCGGCTTACCATTGTTTATACCTAATATCCAGACATGGTTTTTTTTATCGACGGCTATAGCGCTGGGGTTGGTAATGTTGATAGAACTGATGAACTTACCGGTTATTTTGTTGATAACATGTACCTGGTTAAGGTTGGAGTGGGCCGAAAGAAGATATTGCCCGGTGTTTTGTACAGCCAGCGCTTTTATCCTGTCGGGCATCAGTGCTTTCTCCAAAACATTCAAACGGGCTTTGCTCTTGAAAACTGTTAAATCCTGCCCTTCGGCAAAAGAAACCGGTGTATCATTAACTACGCTGGTGGCTTGTATAAAATTACTGTTGGTTTTAATCTCGTACGAAACCCAGTACACCAGTTTACCATCGGTGGCTACGGCATTGCTTTCGATGCCCCCGCTACCCAAAGTTGTTTTTCCTTGCGGGTATTGGGTATTAAATTTTTGGCAGCTACTGCCTTGCTCGTTGTAACCAACTGTGTAATATGCAGTGTTACCAGCAATAGCTATACCCTGTATAGCATTATGCCCCCTAAATATAGTAGGCCCGGTAAACCTGCCCGATGTATTTCCTAACACACCCTCCCAGGTATATTTTACATTATTAGAAAGCACTTTAATTTGATAAGGCGCGGCAGGCATTAAATTACCATCGTTATTAGTACCATCCCAAACCGCATGATGCGTGCCTGCCTCATATTTTATGCCGCTCCACAAGGTGCGCACCAATACACCATTTGCGGTAAATACACCGGCACTGGTTGAGGCGCTTTGCTGCAAGTTAAACTTAAATGGTGTAGAGTGGTAGTAGCCTGGAGAATCAACAGGCATTTGCCTGAAAGAAACACAAACAAATATGGCTAAAATTAAAAATAAGATTACTTTAACTTTAATACGTTTAGTTTTTATAACCATACTTGAATAAATATGAGTAACGCCAATATTTATACTATTAATTTTTTACAGCGCTACGCCGAATAATGAGTCGGCCACTTTTAATGAGCTCCTTTTCGCGTACTGTAAAAGCCTCCCGGCCGCCAAAATCCTGCACCCAATACTTATTGTATTCGGCTATACCAATTTCTTTAAAGTCAGCGTTCATTAAATTTTTACAATGGCCAACGCTTTTAAACCAACCGTTCGATACCTCTGCAATGGTTTCTTGTCCAAAGGCTATATTTTCGCCAATAGCAAAACTTTTATAGCCGTTATAAGTGTAACCGGCGGTTTTTATACGGTCTTCTATGCTCGATCCGTTTTTACCGGTATGGCTAAAGTAACTTCGCTTACTCATGTCTTTGGCATGCCCTTCGGCGGCATCGGTTAAAACATCGTTCCATACCAACGGCCCTACAGGCGGCATGTACACTGTACCGCATTTACAACCCTGCTGCCTTACTTTATTAATGCGGTTTAAAAATTCGTTCTTAAATATTTCGTTAACGGTAGTTGGCTTAATGCCGCTTGCACCTGTTAATACAAGCAAGGCTGTACTACACAACAAACCAATCTTAACCATGAGTTTAAACATAAGTTAATTTAAGACCACAACGCCATTGTAAAGTTTAAATGTACAACAACATTTAAACCCTTACCATCAGTTTTTTTTACTGATATTTTAATATGAATGTATTTAAAAATATTTTGAAATACTTGTAACCCGTTAAGTATAACTATCGTTTAAGGTAATTGTATAATAAATTTTTACCAAGAAATAAATATTGCTTATTTTTAAATCAAATTAATATGTTCACCGTAAATAATATCATCATCGCTTTTTTCGTAACCGGTTTTGCCGGTATTGTTTTCATTACCTATATACTTACCCGCCAGCATAACAAGGTAACCGATTTAATGCAGCTTAATAAAGATGTTCCTCCACTATTTTTACAAAGAGCCACCCAACATAAATTTAACACTATACGTACCAAATTACCTAATGTGCCGAGCGTGCATCACGAAAAAATCAAATCGAAATTAGAGGAACTGGCTGTAAATTTCAGAAACGAAACCATCTGTATTAAAACCTACAATAAAGGCCTCGATCATTTAATGGAGCAGTTGAAGAAGAGTTGCTGATTTCACTTAACCAACTTAATGTGCTTTTATTGCAAATAATAATTTATAATTGCAGAAAAGCATTTTTATGTCTGACGATGCACTGATCAAGCGGCTTAAAGTTATTGTGAAAGAACACGGCGGACAGTTAGGCCTGGCTAAAGCCATTGAGGTTGACCAGGGCTTTATTAGTAAAGTAATTAACCGCAAGCAGGAAATAAGCTATTATCTTATTCGTAAGCTTTGCTTTCAACTTAAATACTCGCCCGAATGGCTGATACTGGGCAGCGGCGATCATAAAGTTCACAAAGCCGAATCGCCCAAGCTTATTACCGAAATACAAATGCTGCGTACCGAGGTTGACATTTTACATGCCCGCATGCGTGCTTACGAGCTACAACTGAACGAATTGCGTAACCAGCAGGTGGATGCGGCACAGCAGACCGGTTAATTAACAGGCAACTCTTCGCTCCTTACTCGTTAAATATTTGTTTATTTGTCGCCTCTATTATGGTTAGTTATTTCGAGGCTTCGCTCCAATCAATTTCGGTTCATCATGTGGGTAATCCTTTACAGGATGAACGCTATGCGCTATCAGACACTCCTCTTTCGTTAAAAGACGAGATTATCCCCGGCCTGCTGATGCAGTACTTTTTAACCCCGTTTGAAAAAACCAACGAAGTTTACCACCTGATGCACCCGGGCGGCGACCTGGAACTGAACGAGATCTACCATTATTGTACCGGTATTTTTGACGACGATACTAAGTTTCATGAACTATCGCAGCAAATTGCCAAGCATTTGTACAGCGTATCGGGCCATCCCAAAATTAAGGCCGGTGAGGTATATATAGGCTATTTTAATGGTGTACAACTGGAAGGTGAACAACTGGATGTCATTGGTATTTTTAAATCGGAAAACAAGGAAACCTTTTTGAAGGTGTACCCGCAGGAAGGCGGCTTTGGAATGGATTACGAGGAGAACGCCATTAACATTAATAAGCTGGATAAAGGCTGCCTAATTTTTAATACCCATAAAATAGACGGTTATAAGGTTGTAGTGATCGATAAAATTAACGGCAGCAATGAGGCCGTGTATTGGAAAGACGATTTTTTAAAGCTCAAGATCCGTAACGATAACTTTAACCAAACCAGCAATACCCTTAGCATCTATAAAAACTTTGTCACCCAAAAGCTGGACGATGAGTTTGAAATGAGCAAGGCCGATAAAATTGACCTGCTTAACCGCTCCATGAAGTATTTTAAGGAGAAGGACACTTTTGAGCTGGACGAGTTTACGGGCGAAGTACTGGGCAACAAAGAAGCTGCGGAATCTTTCAAGAATTATAAAAACCAGTACGAGCAGGAATTTGAAACTAAGATACCCGACACATTCGAGATCTCGGACAATGCCGTTAAAAAGCAAGCCCGGGTTTACAAAAGTGTATTAAAGCTGGATAAGAATTTTCACATTTATATACACGGCGATAAGGAATTGATTGAAAAAGGTTTTGACGATGCCAAAGCCATGAGCTTTTACAAGGTTTATTTTAAGCAGGAAGAGTAGATGAGTGGCAGGTAATAGTGGCAATTAATTTATTCTATAATTGAAGTAGTACGCATTGTGCTACTAAACCAAAAGCTTGTTCAGCTCATCTATTAACGTTTTACTTAAACCGTTAAAGTATCGTTTAATACCATAACCAATTACCCATTGTATGCCCCGGGTTGCATTGGTTATAAATACCTCTTCGGCCTGGTGCAATATATCGGGATTTATTTGCGCTTCGGTTACCGGGATGCCTCGGGCTACACAAATATCAATAATTACCTGCCGCATTATACCTGCCACACACCCTTCGTTAAGGGCAGGCGTGTATAAGTGGTCCTGATACCATACAAACACGTTAGAGCTAATGCTCTCGCACAAGTAACCTTGCTGGTTCAGTAAAAATACATCATCCAGTTTGTGCTCGGTTTTGTACAAACCCGCCATTACATAGGTTAAGGCGTTACAAGTTTTATAGTTTGACAAGAAATTAACCGGTTTCAGCATTTCGGTGTACACATCCATAATGAGCCCTTTCTGGTTAATACGGTATCCCGTCACTTCATCAGGAACCAGCTCCAGGCACCACCCCGATTGGTTTCCGTTGGGCGTGTATAAACCACCCGAATCACGGTAAACGGTTAGCCTTAAACGGCCGTTTCTGGCTTTGTTCCATACGGCTAATTCCTCAGCTTTCTCTTTCAAAAACCAGCTATCCATATTAGAGTAGCCTTCCAGCTTCAAAGCTTTCATTCCTTCCTGAAGGCGTGCAGCATGCAGATCGACAAATTTAAGCTGCCCGTTAACCAGCCGCATACTTTCAAACAGGCCGTCGCCATATTTAAACGCACGGTTACTCACCGTAAGCAAAGCACTATCGGCCGCTAAAAGCTGGCCATTAAAATTAATAAACAAAGGCATCATTTGGTAGTTTAAACAACGGTTCAGGCATTTTGCTCTACCGAGGTGGCAATATATTTTCGCCATTTTTGCAGTACCCCATCAAAGTCGGCGGGCAATGGTGCCTCAAAATAAGTGAACTTGCGGGTTGTAGGGTGTATAAAACCCAGGCTTTGTGCATGTAGTGCCTGCCTTGGCATAATTTCAAAGCAGTTTTCTATAAACTGCTTGTACTTGGTAAAGGTGGTACCCTTTAATATTTTATCGCCACCATACATAGCATCGCTAAACAAAGGGTGTCCAATATGTTTCATGTGCGCCCGTATTTGATGTGTACGGCCGGTTTCCAGCTGGCATTCAATTAAGGTAACATAACCAAAGCGTTCCAGCACCTTGTAATGTGTTACCGACCATTTTCCTTTCTCCTCATCATCATATATGGCCATTACCCGGCGGTCGTTAACGCTGCGGCCTATATAGCCGGTTACGGTGCCATCATGCTCCAGATCGCCCCAGGCCAGGGCCAGGTATTTACGGGCAATGGTGTGTTCAAAAAACTGGCGGGCAAGCCAGGTCATGGCACGTTCGTTCTTACTAATCAATAATAAACCTGAAGTATCCTTATCAATGCGGTGAACCAGTCCTGGCCGGCCGTCGTTACCCGGCAAGGTAGGCAGCTGCTGAAAATGATAAACCAGTCCGTTCACCAGCGTGCCCGTGTAATTATTAAAACCAGGGTGTACCACTAAACCTGCCGGTTTATTCACTACCAATACATCATCATCTTCGTAGGCAATATTCAGCGGAATGTTTTCGGGATACACCTCGGTATCGCGCGGTGGGTGAGGCAATACTACCGATATTATATCCATCGGTTTAACCTTATAACTCGATTTGGCCTGCTTATCGTTCACCAGCACATTACCCAGTTCAATGGCATTTTGGATGCGGTTGCGCGATGCGTTTTCAATGCGGTGCATCAAAAATTTATCCATGCGCAACAGCGACTGGCCCTTATCAACCACAATACGCAGGTGCTCGTACAAATCCTGCTCGTTGGGTTCGTTAAGTGCGTTATCGTTTATCATTAACGCAAAAATAATGGTTTTTTTACGGCTAACGCGGGCGTAAAATTTTTATTACATTTGGCTATGAAAA
The DNA here is from genome assembly GCF_042679325.1 of Mucilaginibacter terrae. GTDB lineage: Bacteria > Bacteroidota > Bacteroidia > Sphingobacteriales > Sphingobacteriaceae > Mucilaginibacter > Mucilaginibacter terrae. The sequence goes on along the minus strand of NZ_JBHTMJ010000003.1, from coordinate 65,835 downwards.
AACTTCTACTATCCCTTATCACTTTAGTTTCACTCGCATCGTTAAAAGCACAAGCCCAGGGCGATGGTATATCGCAGTTATTGAAAACCGCTCCTGGAGATGCCACTAAATTAATTAACGCTTATGCCGACCCCTTATTTAAAGGATTTGGTACCGGCTTAAACAATGGCTGGACCAACACCGCAAAAACCAAAGGATTACTGCATTTTGAAGCACGAATTTCACTATCGGGTGTGTTTGTACCCTCCAGCGATAAATCGTTCGATGTAACCAAGCTTGGGCTAAACAGCAATATTCGCCCGGTTGCCGGAAGCCCAACCATTACGCCTACCATTGGTGGTAGTAATGATATGAATCCTGCTACTTTAGGAATTTACAATGATCAGAACGTTAAAGTTGATGAATTTAAATTGCCTGGCCGGGTTACTTCCATTGTTCCCGCACCGCAAATTCAGTTAACAGTGGGCTTGATTAAAAGCACCGATCTAACCCTGCGTTATATTCCTAAGGCTAAGCTAAGCGATAATATAGGCTCGGTTGGCATGATAGGTTTTGGCTTAAAACATAACCTGATGGATGACATTTTTGGTGGAGTAGGCGGCAAATTGGTACCTTTTGATTTAGCCATTGCAGCCGGTTACACCCGTTTTAACTATGAACTGCCTTTAGATGTAAAACCAAGCGGCAATAGGGTACCCGATGCAGCCAGCACCACTAAAACCGATTTTAGCAACCAACGTTTTGAAGGACACTTCAGCGGGTTTAATGTACAGGCCATTATCTCTAAAAAGTTGTTGTTCTTTACCCCGTTTGCCGCTGTAGGTTTTAATACGGCTAAAACAGATGTGGGCCTGCGCGGTAATTTCCCTGTGAGCAATGGCTTAGCTACGTACACCGTTTATACCGATCCTGTTAATATCAATAAAAACAGCATCAGCAATTTTAAAGTGGATGCCGGTTTCCAGTTAGACATGGCTTTCTTAAAGTTTTATGCTTCGGGTAGCTTAGGTCAGTATAAATCGGTTACTGCCGGTTTGGGTATAGGCATCTAAACCAATTAATGAATATAGATCTTGAAATTTTCAGCCCAGTTCAGCAATGGCAGCACCCGCTGTTTGCCGCAAAGGGGCTTCATGTTTTCATAAAGCGCGATGACCTGATCCATCCCTTAATATCGGGCAATAAATGGCGTAAGCTTAAATATATATTGCGCAAAGCACAAGCCGAAAACAAAACTCATTTAGTTACTTTTGGAGGGGCTTATTCTAACCATTTATTGGCCACCGCGGCTGCGGCGGCCAGGTTCGGCTTTCAGTCGACCGGTATAGTACGTGGTGAAGAAGTACAAAACGACACCCTGTTTTTATGCCGAATGCATGGTATGAAACTCCTGTTTACCAACCGTGATAGCTACCGCGACAAACCTGCTTTTTTTGAAAGACATTTCGGTGAAGATGAACAGGCTTTTTTCATTGATGAAGGCGGGGCTTGCACCGAGGCCGTACAAGGCTGTAGTGAATTAGTGGCCGAACTGCCACAGGTTTACGATCACATGATTTGTGCCTGCGGTACAGGTACTACCGCTACCGGCATTATTACCGGCTTACATCACAACCAGCTACCTACTCAATTTCATGCCGTACCAGTTTTTAAGAATGGCAGTTTTATAAGGCAGGAAATTGACCGCTACTTAAATTTTGATGCAGATTATCAACTGCACACCAACTACCACTTTGGCGGCTATGCTAAAACCACACCAGAACTAATAACTTTCATACACCACTTTGTAACCACCACCGGCATTTTGATAGAACCTGTTTATACGGGTAAAATGCTTTATGCCCTGCTCAACATGGCTGCTGACAATTACTTTTTGCCCGGCAGTAATATTTTAGCTGTGCATAGCGGCGGCCTATGGGGGCTATTAGGCATGAAAAACAAGTTTAACTTTTAAGCATATTAATACTTCATGTTTATGCAACCCCAGTTATGATGCCCGAACCAGATTAATCAATTATACTCTCTTATCATATTATAATAACTTAAAATCTAATTCTGCTTCAATCAAATTCAAGTATGCTTTGTTAGTATAATTTATTAATTGGACATAAAAAAACAGGTTATCTACCAAATATAATAGCGATAGCTCTATTTGTTTAAAATTCTTGTTTAACGTATTGTTAGTTAACCATATTTCAGAGAATGTATAATAGTCGTTATACACCTGTTATTTGTAATAATATTCTACAGGTTGCTATTTAAACAACACATTCCACTTTTTTCTATTTGTAAGATACTATTATTGTGCTTTCACGTTTTATTAGTGAATATATGGTATTCATTCTTAATACCTGCTAATTGCAATATTGCATAATTCGTTATGCTACTTTAACTAATAAAATAATTTAAGGATCTACTACTACCTGTAAAAAATGAGCAAACAAACGGAGAAATTGAAAAAACAGCTTCTCGAAATTTCTGATGTAATTAATACATTCCAATCTGAAGCCGTACAAGTAAAAATAATTGACAGGCTTTTAGATAATATGATAGAGTGGGATAATGGTGACGAACCGTTCGGTAGAAAAACACGAAATTATAGTGATGAAGGCGCACATCAAAAAGACTCCAGTAGTCGTAAACCAGGTGCTACTAAAGTTTTAAACCAGTTGCTGCAAACCGATTTTTTTGATAAGCCGCATTCTATTGCCGATATAGCCACCTACTGTAAAGACCAATACGATTCAGAATTTAAAACTTCTGAACTTTCGGGTATTCTATTAAAATTATCTAACGAAAGTAAGTTGCGCCGCGAACGAAGTGAAGAGAACAACCGTTTTGAATACGTGAGAGCATCTTAAAGCTCAAAAATTACATAGAAATAAGAGACAAGAAACAAGAGACAAGAAATTTTTACTGAACCTTTTCTTGGTTCTTGTATCTTGTCTCTTTCCTTCCTCTATTTCAAGTCAAACAAACTTTCAACGCCTAATATTTTACGTGAGGTAAACCCTTCGGCATACCTGGCTTGTATAGACCTCCCAAATTCGCGGTCGCGCGCTTCAACATTATTGATAAACTCTGGCGAGGAAATGTAGGTTTGTGGTTCATCTTCCCAATCGGGATTATGAAACTGTGAACCAAATGCCATAATACTCGCTATTTTCGTATCCCAATAATCGCTTATATCTACTAAAATATCGGGCTTTATATACATATCCTGTATAAAGTGCAGTAGTTGCTTTGGTCGCCATGCCTCTTGCAATTTACCGTTATCAAAGGTTTCTATTTTACGTAAGCCCGCTAAAAAGCAGGCCGTTTGCACCAGGTCGCTCGCCCGGCCATGATCGGGGTGACGATCAAAATAGGCATTGGTGATCACAATTTCGGGCTGGTAGCGGCGTATAACCTCCACTATTTTAAGCTGGTACTCGGGCGTATTCTGAAAAAAACCATCGGGCAAGCCTAAATTATCGCGTACAGCCAAATTCAAGATTTTACTTGCTGCTTCGGCTTCCCTGGCACGTATTTCGGGCGTTCCGCGGGTGCCCAGTTCGCCCCGGGTTAAATCAACGATACCCGATTTTTTGTCCATAGCATTGTGCTTCAGGATAATACCGGCGCAGCCCAGCTCAGCATCATCGGGGTGAACCGGCAATACTAAAATATCAAGCTTAATCATGTTGTTGCATAAACCTCTTGTGCCGATAGCAGTTGACCTATTTTTTTCCTGATTTTGCCAGATGTAGGTTTAGTAAAAGGATAAAAGAAATCTATTACATGTCCGTTACGGTCTACCAGGTATTTATGAAAGTTCCATATAGGTGCCGATTGAACACGCCCGTTTTCTTTTTTGCTTCCCAAAAAGCGAAATAAAGGATGTGCATTAAGCCCCTTTACACGCAATTTACGGAATACAGGGAAATGTGCGCCGTAGTTGATACTGCAAAATTTACCAATGGTAGAATCTGTTAATGGCTCTTGTCCCCCAAAATCGTTGGAAGGGAAAGCCAGTATTTCAAAGTCCTGACCTTCAAATTCATGCCTGAGTGTTTCCAGCTCTTTAAGCTGTGGGGTAAAGCCGCATTGCGAGGCTGTGTTAACAATTAATAAAACTTTGTTTTTATAATCGTTCAAGTTCACTTCTTCACCGTTTAGCTTTTGAACGCTAAACTGGTAAATACTTTGTTCGTTCATTTAATTGTATCTGTTGGAATAATAGCCGGCCTGGCGTAATATGGCTTCAATATCACGTTCCTGATCAGGGTCGTAAGTTTCTTTTAAATTATGGCCAAATATACGTGCTACCGATTGAAACATAAAGGCATGAAAACCTCCTTTTAATTGCTTGGCCAGTTCGTAACTGGTAGTACCCACTTCGCGGTCAATTAGTTTGATCAAAATTTCGCCCTGGGTAATGGTTAAGTCTTTAACTTTTGTATTAAACAACTCTTTTACTTGTGTTTCACATGCTTTAATTAATTCTTTTTGTTTACCCTTATCGGCAGTAACGGCCAGGTCGCGTTGCAACTGGCGGTATTTATCACCGGCAATGCGGGCATAAGGTATTACTTTAAAAACATTGTATTTTAAACGGTAAAAAGCTTTGCGGTCGGCTTCGGTTTTAAAGATCCTTACGCCGTTAACAGGTACTTCATGTAACACTACCCATGGAACCAATTCCCCGTCAAGGTCGGTTAAATATGTTTGTATGGTATCATTTTTGCCTACCTTAAGGCGAGGCGGCTGATTTTGAGACATGGCAGGCCCCAGTACACAGCAAAACAATAGCATCAAACCGATATATTTCATATATTTACTTATACAAAATTAGTGCTATTTTTTAGTGTTTTAAAAATAACCTGCAATTAATTTATTTGTTGCGGTAAAATGATATAAAGATAACAAACGCTTAGTAATGAAAGATTTAGTGATTGATCTGGAAGCCGAAAAAGCGGAAATATTAAAAAGATACCGTGCTTTACTGCGTGCATCAAAGTCTACCCTGCAAAAAGGGGACAAAACAATGATACGTAAGGCCTTTGATATTGCCCTGGAAAGCCATGCTGCCATGCGCCGCAAATCGGGCGAGCCGTATATATACCATCCTATTGCCGTAGCACAAATTGCCGCCGAAGAAATAGGCCTGGGTACCACCTCTATTGTATGCGCTTTGCTGCACGATGTGGTAGAAGATACCGATATCACCTTAGAAGACATTGAACGCGAGTTTGGTAAAAAAGTAGCCAAAATTATAGATGGCCTAACCAAAATATCGGGGGTTTTTGATACCAATAGTTCGCTGCAGGCCGAAAACTTCCGCAAGATGCTGCTTACCCTGGCCGATGATGTGCGGGTGATTTTGATTAAACTGGCCGACCGCCTGCATAACATGCGTACCATGGAGTTTATGCCGCGCGATAAGCAGCTCAAGCTCTCATCGGAAACGGTGTATTTGTATGCCCCATTGGCACATCGCCTGGGCTTGTATGCCATTAAGTCGGAACTGGAAGACCTTTCTATGAAATATATGGAACAGGAAACCTACCAGTTCATTAAGAAAAAGCTCAACGAGAAAAAGGCCGAACGCGAAAAGTTTGTTCAGGATTTTATTGAACCCATAAAAAGCGTGCTGGAAAGCCAGGGGCTGCACGCCGATATATTCGGCCGCCCTAAATCCATCCATTCCATTTGGAATAAGATGAAGAAAAAGGCTATTCCGTTTGAGGAAGTATATGATCTGTTTGCTATCCGTATTATTTTAGATAGTGCCACAGACATGGAAAAGGCTGATTGCTGGAAGGCATATTCTATAGTAACCGACTCGTACCGCCCGAACCCCGACAGGTTGCGCGACTGGGTATCATCACCTAAAGCAAACGGTTACGAATCGTTACATACCACCGTAATGGGTCCGCGTGGCCAATGGGTAGAAGTACAGATCCGAACCAAGCGCATGAACGAGATTGCTGAAAAAGGTTTTGCCGCACATTGGAAATATAAAGAGTCATCAAGCGATAGCGGTTTAGATCTGTGGATCCACAAGGTACGCGAACTATTACGTAACCCTGATAGTAACGCGCTCGACTTTCTGGATGATTTTAAAATGAACTTGTTTAGCGACGAGATCTTCATTTTTACACCGAAAGGTGCCTTGATCCAATTGCCATCCACCGCCACTGCGCTCGATTTTGCATTTGAGATCCACTCTGATGTGGGTGCCAGTTGTATAGGCGCTAAAGTAAACCATAAACTGGTTCCGCTGAACTATAACCTACAGAACGGCGACCAGGTGGAGATCATCACCTCCAGTAAGCAAACACCCAAGGAAGACTGGCTAAATATTGTGGTTACGGCTAAGGCCAAAGCAAAGATCAAATCATCGTTAAAAGAAGAAAAGCGCAAGATAGCGGAGGATGGTAAGGAGATATTAGAGCGTAAACTCAAGTCGCTAAAAATCACTTATAACTCCGATAATATCCATAAGTTATCTTATCATTTCAAGTTATCTTCTACCCAGGATTTGTTTTACAACGTGGCTAAGGGTATTATCGACCTTAAAGACCTGAAAGAATACCAGGCTATTGACCGTGCGGTAGAAAACAAACCACAAGATAAAATAGACCCGGAACAGGTGCAAAGCCTGATGCGTAATGTTAAAGCTAAAGACAGTGATATACTGCTTATTGGCGAAGACATGCAAAAGATAGATTACAAACTGGCTTCGTGTTGCAATCCTATACCAGGTGATGATGTGTTCGGCTTTATTACAGTAAGCGAAGGTATTAAAGTACACCGCACTAACTGCCCTAACGCCGCAAAATTAATGGCTAATTACGGTTACCGCATTTTAAAAGCCCGGTGGACCACACAGCATGAACTGGCCTTTTTAACAGGCCTACGCATTACCGGTATAGACGATGTAGGATTAATTAACAAACTAACCACCGTTATATCACACGATTTTAAGGTGAATATGCGTTCTATTACCGTTGACAGCGATAACGGTATTTTTGAGGGTACCATAATGGTTTATGTGAACGATACTCATCACCTGGACAATCTTATTAAACACCTCAAACAAATTAAAGGCGTAACCGGCGTAACCCGGTTTGATTCGGCTGCCAGCGCCAGGCCGTTCGAAAAAGCGTCGTAAAAAGAGTATAGAATACAGAATCAAGAGTACAGAGCAGGGTATGCATCCCACTAATCGATTTTACATTCTCCTGTCTTGATTCTTGACTCTGTACTCTTTATTCTATTGTATATTTTCTACCTTTGAATCTCGTTAACCTACTTTAATATTATGCCTCTACAGGAAACCATTGATATGGTTAAAAAAATTTTCGAGGCGTATCTCGAAAATAAAAGTTTGCGTAAAACGCCCGAGCGCTTTGCCATTCTGGAAGAAATTTACTCGCGAAGTGATCACTTTGATGTGGAATCGTTATACATCCACATGAAAAATAAAAAGTACCGGGTAAGCCGCGCCACGGTATATAACACCCTCGAACTGTTGGTATCGTGCGATTTGGTGACCAAGCACCAGTTTGGTAAAAATATGGCCCAGTTCGAAAAATCATACGGCTACAAACAGCACGATCACATTATTTGCATTGATTGCGGTAAAGTGGTAGAGTTTTGCGACCCTCGCATTCAGCAAATACAAAGCATGATGGGCGATTTGTTGAAGTTTGAAATTAAGCACCACTCTTTAAATTTATACGGCAATTGCAGTAAATTAAAAGAGGGTTACTGCGATAGAAGAAATTAAGCCATAATGGATAAACCAACGCTATCGAAGCAAGCTTTTTGGGATGTTGATATGAACAATATTGACTATAATAAGCATGCGCGGTACGTTATTGAAAAGGTAATTGACCGAGGTTCGTTTGATGATTTCCTGGCATTAAAAAACTTTTACGGTAATGAAAAAATCAGGAAAGAAATTGTAAATGCAAGTTGGATTGGCGATAAAGAAATTTACTTTTGCTGTGCAATATTTGATCTTGAACCAAGAGACTTTAAATGCTACATAAAGAAACAGTTGAACCCGGAACTTTGGGTTTACTGAAAGAATTAATGCAACTACCGGAACTGGAACAATTCAGATTAGTTGGTGGCACGGCATTATCTTTATTTTTAGGCCACCGAAGTTCAATAGATTTAGACCTGTTTACCGACACGGCTTTCGACAAAGAAAACATTATTTTTGAACTCTCAAGCAAATACGCTTCCTTCACCTTTCAGGAAATAAAAAGTCCCCGTTTATTTTTCGCTTACATTAACAACGTTAAAGTAGACTTTGTAACTACCTTTGAAAAGTTTACATATAATAGCGATGTACAAGAAGATATTAGATTTGCATCGGTAGAAGATATTATTGCACTCAAACTCAATGCTATTGCCGGCCGTGGTGCTAAAAAAGACTTTTGGGATATTTACGAATTGTTAAATCATTATGATTTTAACAAAATGCTCAGCTTTTATGAGAACAGGTATCCTAATAATTCCTTAATGATGGTATTAAAGTCCATGACTTATTTTGTTGAAGCAGACATGCAACCTGATCCGCATTGCTTCAAAAATTTAGAATGGAAAAAGATCAAGAAAGAAATTACACAACAAATTAATATATATATTAAGACAAAAAATTAAATGGCTGTTGATGTTTTATTAGGCCTCCAATGGGGCGACGAAGGCAAGGGAAAAATTGTTGATGTATTGAGTGCAGGATATGACCTGATCGCCCGCTTTCAGGGCGGCCCAAATGCCGGGCACACCTTAGAGTTCGACGGCAAAAAATTCGTACTGAACACCATCCCTTCGGGTATATTTTTCGATAACACCATGAACCTGATTGGTAATGGTGTGGTAATTGACCCTATTACCCTGAAAAAGGAGTTGGACAAGCTGAAAGACGCCGGTCATGACCTGTTGGCCAAAAAGAATTTGATGATCGCTAAAAAGGCGCATTTGATCCTTCCTACTCACCAATTGCTGGATGCCGCCAACGAGAAAAAAATGGGCGAAGGCAAAATTGGTTCTACCTTAAAGGGTATTGGCCCAACATATATGGATAAAACCGGACGTAACGGTTTACGAATAGGCGATATTACCCTGCCCGATTTTAAAGAACGTTATGACAAACTCGTACAAAAACACACGTCTATGTTAGAAGCCTTGTATGGCGATGTGGTGGATTTCAGCGAGCGTGAAGCAGCATTTTTTGAGGCTTTGGAATTGCTGAAACAGTTCCCGCTGGTTGATTCGGAGCATTTGGTGAACGATTACCTGAAACAAGGTAAAAAAGTTTTAGCCGAAGGTGCACAAGGCGCTTTGCTGGATATTGATTTTGGATCGTACCCCTTTGTAACCTCCTCAAACACTACTACAGCCGGCGCTTGTACCGGTTTAGGTATTGCTCCGAGCAAAATAGGCGAAGTGATAGGCATTTTTAAAGCTTATTGCACCCGTGTAGGTGGCGGCCCCTTCCCTACCGAGTTAGATAATGATTTGGGCGAAGAATTGCGCCAGATAGGTCACGAATTTGGTGCAACTACCGGTCGTCCGCGCCGCACGGGCTGGATAGATCTTCCGGCTTTAAAGTATGCCATTATGCTTAACGGTGTTACCCAATTGGTAATGACCAAAGCTGATGTATTAAGCGGTTTTGAAAAAATTTATGCTTGTACCCACTATAACTACCAGGGCGAAGTGATTGATTACATGCCGTACGATATTTGTACTATAAAGCCCGAGCCGGTATTAAAAGAGATAGATGGCTGGCACGAAGATATTACCAGCATTACCGAATTAAATGAGATTCCTGCCAAGCTGCAATCTTACATCGATTTTTTAGAGGCGGAATTAGAAGTGCCGGTTAAATATTTGTCTGTTGGCCCGAATAGGGTTCAAACTTTGGTTTTACATTAGTTTAACCAACCTGTTAATGCGAGTTTTAATCCATGAGTTAAAACGTAAAATGACAGCTATGTAAGTTTGTCAGTGTCTGAGCTTGTAAATAGCTTATACATTGCCAAGTGTTCAACAAGCGCATACTTACAGCACAAGCTGCCTCATGCAAGTACCAAAGTAATGACAACCAAATACATTAAAAGGCCGGAACTCCGGCCTTTTAATGTAAGTACTATTTTTGCATAAATGATCTTTCAGGCAGCTAATATTCAACTTTTTAAACAGCAGGCCATGCAATGGGCTGCCTCGTTTGAGGTGTGCTGTTATTTAGACAGCAATCATCATACTGGTGCTTACGCTGAATTTGATGCATTAATAGCCGTTGGGGTAACAAATGAGGTAACAGCCCAAGCAGGGGAAGCGTTTAAAGCTTTGGCACAATTCCGGCAAAAATATACCGGTTGGATAACCGGCTTCTTGGGGTATGATCTTAAAAACGAACTTGAACAGTTAACCTCTCAAAACTCGGACAACCTCCAATTTCCCGATCTATACTTTTTTGTTCCAAAATATTTGTTGATTATCCGTAGTAACGAAGTAGAGATTATTGCAGATAATACACAGCAGGTATGGGAACTTATCCATCAGCAAAACATTGCGACTCCCTATCATTTTCCTAAACTTAAACTACAATCGCGTTTTAGCAAGCAGGAATATATAGATACGTTTGACCACATCAGGCAACACATTATACGCGGTGATATTTATGTCACCAACTTTTGTCAGGAGTTTTTTGCAGAAGAAGCCTTTGTTGATCCTTTAACAATCTTCCAGGAACTGAACCGGCTCTCCCCCACCCCTTTTGCCAGCTTTTTTAAATATCACCAGCAATATATTTTGTGTGCTTCGCCCGAAAGGTTTATGGCCAAACGAGGTAATAAACTTATTTCACAGCCTATCAAAGGTACGGCCAAGCGGGGTAGAACAATAGAGGAAGATGAAGAGATTAAACTCGCACTTCGTAGTAATACCAAAGAGCAGCAGGAAAACGTGATGATAGTTGACCTGGTACGTAACGATTTAACCAGATCGGCAGAAGCCGGAACTGTACGAACTGAAGAATTATTTGGCATCTACAGTTTTGAACAGGTACACCAAATGATTTCTACGGTTACCTGCCAGTTGCAAGAGGGGCTTTCACCAGTGGAAGCTATCCGTAATACTTTCCCTATGGGTAGCATGACCGGGGCACCCAAGCTAAGCGCTATGCAATTAATGGAGCATTATGAGCGCACACGCCGAGGAGTTTACTCTGGGGCTATAGGTTATATAGGCCCTAATGATAATTTCGATTTTAACGTGGTAATACGTACAATTTTGTATAATTCAGCTAATCAATACTTATCATTTCAGGTGGGTAGTGCCATTACTTTTGACGCAGATGCCGAGCAGGAATATGCGGAATGCTTATTGAAAGCGCAGGCTATTTTGCAGGTGTTAAGCCCCCTCCTAAAACCTCCCCGGGAGGGAGGACTTTGATTTTCGATTACTCCCTAAAACAAAAAATGCCATTTCGAATGGATAACGAGAAACCTTGTTTTGACTGACGGGCACGCCGAGTCTACTTAAACAAAATCTCTCATAACTGTTCGAGATGACAAATATGTGGATGTGTTATCCATTAACACACCCCTACCCTTCTCAAGAGGGGAATAGAAATAAGTTTAAAACTTCAGGTGCTTTACCGTTAAACCGTTATTGATCAGTTGCTTCAACGATTCAATACCCACCTTCAGGTGTGTTTCTACATACTGTTCGGTTACTTTTGAATCGCTTTCGGCTGTTTTAACACCTTCAGGGATCATTGGCTGATCGGATACGAGCAGCAATGCGCCGGTAGGTATTTTATTGGCAAAACCTGTAGTAAAAATAGTGGCGGTTTCCATATCAATGGCCATGGCACGCAGTACTTTCAAATACTTCTTAAATTCTTTATCATGTTCCCAAACGCGGCGGTTAGTGGTGTAGCAGGTACCTGTCCAGTAATCCTTGCCCATATCGCGTATAGTGGTTGAGATGGCTTTCTGTAGCGCAAACGAAGGCAGTGCGGGTACTTCGGCAGGCATATAATCGTTTGATGTACCCTCGCCGCGGATGGCTGCTATAGGCAGAATAAGGTCACCTACATTGTTTTTCTTTTTTAGGCCGCCACATTTGCCTAAAAATATAACCGCTTTAGGGTGTATAGCGGTTAGCAGGTCCATTACCGTAGCGGCAACCGAACTCCCCATACCAAAATTGATCATGGTGATGCCATTGGCCGATACGCTTTGCATAGGTTTATCCAAACCCATAATAGGCGCCTCATCATGCCATTGTGAAAACAGGGTGAGGTACTTGGAAAAATTAGTGAGAATAATGTATCCGCCGAAATCCTTCAAAGTTCTTCCTGTGTAGCGTGGTAACCAGTTCTCCACTATCGATTCCTTGGTTTTCAAACCATTCTTTATAGGCGTTTGCACTTCCTTTACCTTTTTAGATTGCTCCACTATCGCAGCATCCTTGTTCACATCCATTTCTTCATTCATATTCTTTCTCCTTTTTTAATTAATGTTTTGTTGCCGCTAAGTGTTAGGTGTACACGAAAACCTCCGGGTTTACCGGACAATTTTAAGACATCACTGTTAGCTGAGCGTTGTTATAATGTATTGGTTACAATAATTCGGCGGGCATTATGAGCGCTTTTGTAACCAGTTATGAAGGATATTTCCCTTCAAAAATCTATAGATACGACAAACCCCGGCGTTTCACCAGGGTTCGTGTTTTGTATATGAGATTTTACAAATATACGCAATTAAGAGTCAACTTGTATTAAGCTACCTTCAATTTTTTCAAATCCGATTTTTCAAATTTATCTAAAGCGTAATCTAAATTAACAACAAGCCTTTTTACATCCTTTTTAGATGGAAATTCGAACATGGCATCAATCATAATGGCTTCGCATATAGAGCGCAAACCACGTGCGCCTAATTTGAACTCCATAGCCTTATCAACAATAAAATCGAGCACATCGTTATCAAACTCCAGCTTTACACCTTCATATTCAAACAGCTTTTTATATTGCTTTAATAATGAATTTTTAGGCTGGGTTAATATATTGAATAAAGCTTCCCTATCCAATGGGTTCAAATGCGTTAGTACCGGTAAACGACCAATCAATTCAGGAATTAAACCGAATGATTTAAGGTCTTGCGGGGTAATATACTTGTACAGGTTTTTGGTATCTATATCGTTATCCTCGTGCTTTAACCTATATCCAACGGTTTGAGTACGCAGGCGGTTAGCTATTTTACGGTCGATACCGTCAAATGCACCACCGCAAATAAACAGGATGTTGCTGGTATTCACTGAGATCATTTTCTGATCGGGGTGTTTACGGCCACCTTGCGGCGGTACGTTTACCATGGTACCTTCTAATATTTTCAATAAGGCTTGTTGCACACCCTCGCCCGATACATCGCGCGTGATGGAAGCATTATCACTTTTTCGGGCAATTTTATCTACCTCATCAATATAAACAATGCCTTTCTCGGCAGCGGCCACATCATAATCTGCTGCTTGTAATAAACGTGTTAAAATACTTTCCACATCCTCGCCCACGTAACCGGCTTCGGTTAATACTGTAGCGTCAGATATACAGAAAGGTACATTTAATACTTTAGCAATGGTTTTGGCCAGTAAGGTTTTACCCGTACCGGTTTCGCCTACCATCATAATGTTCGATTTTTCAATCTCTACCTCGTCTTTTTCCACATGCTGGTTAAGGCGTTTATAATGGTTGTAAACAGCTACGGCCAATACCTTTTTGGCATCGTCCTGACCGATTACATACTGATCGAGGTGGGCTTTAATTTCAGAAGGTTTAAGCACAGTAGGTGCAGATGAAGAAGATTTAACCTTACGAACTTTCAGTTCTTCGGCTAAGATCTCATTGGCCTGGTTCACGCATTTATCGCAAATATGTGCATCCAGTCCAGCTATCAGCATAAGGGAATCCTGCTTTCCGGCTCCACAAAACGAACACCTGATTTCCTTGCTGTTTTTGGTCATCTGATTGAGATTTGGTAATCAAAAGTAAATATAAATACCGGTCTATTTTAAGTACAAACCTAAAATAAACCGGTTTAATTTTTTAACAATAATTATTTATCGCCATTGCGACCTAATACCTCATCAACCATGCCAAATTCTTTGGCTTCAGACGCTATCATCCAATGGTCACGATCAGATGCATCCCAAACTTTTTGGTAAGGTGCGCCACTGTGTTTAGCGATAATCTCATAAAGCTCAACTTTCAGTTTCTGAATTTCGCGGGCGGTAATCTCAATATCTGAGGCCTGACCTTGCGCGCCACCCAAAGGCTGGTGGATCATTACACGTGAGTGCGGCAAAGCCGAACGTTTACCTTCCGAACCTGCACACAACAATACCGCAGCCATTGAAGCGGCCATGCCTGTACAAATGGTTGCTACATCGTTAGAGATGTATTGCATGGTATCATATATACCTAATCCTGCATAAACCGAACCACCCGGTGAGTTAATATAAATCTGTATATCGCGTTTGGCATCCGCCGATTGTAAGAACAACAATTGAGCCTGAATGATATTGGCAATGTTTTCATAAATGGCATCTCCTAAAAAGATGATACGATCCATCATTAAACGCGAGAACACGTCCATTTGAGCTACGTTCAATTGACGCTCTTCAATAATGTAAGGCGTCATATCAACCGGGTGGGCAATAGCCATAGGCATTTGTTTGTGCTCCACGCTCGAAATATATTTATCAACAAAAATGCTGTTGATACGGTGGTGCTTTACCGCGTATTTACGGAATTCGTTTTTATCAATGTTCATTGTATGTTAAGATATTTAAATTTAAATGCGCAATCCGGCGCATGCGGTAAATATAGTTTTTAGTTGAACTTTATAGCTATATAGTGCATTAATATTTGAAAATATCACCTTAAAACTACAAAAGTTGTTTGAAGAAAAAATGCTTGTTTGTTATCCCGTAACGACAGTGAGAGATCTTGGGCAATTAGCAAAGTTTCGAACTATCGTTTGAACAAGATTTCTCGTTAGCACTCGAAATGACATATTGGGTTACAGAAATATATTATTTCCAAAAAACGTAACCCTAACCATTGCAGGCAAACTAAGTTGTGAAAAAAACAAAAGCAACCTGTAATGAGGTTGCTTTTGTAATATTACTTAAAGCCCTCCATTTCAGGGGAGGGTTGAGTGGGGTTATAATTTACTGAACTCGTCAAAAGTGATATCTTGTTCATTAAGGGTTACAATACTTTTCAGGTATTGAAACACTTTAAGAGATTTTGCCTCCTCAAAAATACGGTTGGCGTTTTCTTTATCCTGTAAAAATTGTACAGCGTACTGGCCTAACTGCTCTTCGCCAATAGGCTGCGGACTGTACATCCTGAACTGGGCATCTATACGTTGTTTAGCCAGGTCTAACACGTCGGTATATTCTACCTTAATGTTATTATCGCGAATGATCCTGTTACCTATCAATGTCCATTTCAGGTTTTTGGCAAAATCATCATACCCGCCGGCTAATTCTTCGTCACTCAATTTTTCATTAGTGGCTTTTAACCAGCGTTTCAAAAATTCGTCGGGCAGTTCAAAGTTGATCTTGTTAAGCACATAAGTGTACATTTCTGCTTGCAGCTTATTATCTGCATCCTGAACCATCATACTTTCCAGTTCATGGGTGATCTTAGCACGGAACTCTTCCTCAGTAGTTACCGTACCTTCTTCAAATATTTTGTCAAAGAACGCCTGGTCCAGATCGCTTTCTGATAAACGGTTCACGTTTTTAACCGTTAACTCAAACTTCGATTTTAAATCAGCAGCTTCTGTTTCTTCAATTTTTAATAAGCCTGCTACTTTAGCAGCATCGTTATCAAAAGCTTCCTGAAGATCTATTTCAACAACATCATCTTTCTTTAAACCAATTAAAGTTGCTTTTACAGCTTCATTTTTAATCTGATCTAAACGTACAGAGGTAATGTTGCTAATACCGTCTTCAAAAACAGAACCATCCGGCGAAAGTTGCTTTAACTCGGCATATAGCACGTCATCATCTGCCGATACGTCAGGGTTTGTCATTTTACCATAGCTCTTACGCAGGTTTTTAATACGTGAAGCTAACGTTTCGTCATCTACTTTAATTTTATAAACAGGCAGGTTATCTTGCGATGAAAAATCAACATTAAATTCTGGAGCTAAGCCTACTTCGTAGTTAAACTCAAATTTGTCATTAAAATCCCAATTATAAATTTTATTTTCGTTAAGCTGTGGTAAGGGCTGACCTAAAACCTCCAGTTGCTGCTCGTTCAGATAATTGTTAAGCGTATCCGATAACAGGGTGTTGATCTCTTCAACCAGTATGTTTTTGCCATACATGCGTTTAATATGCGAAACCGGCACCATACCCTTACGAAAACCAGGGATAGCGGCTTTTTTAGCCTGGTCTTTCATTGCCTTCTCTACACGCGCCTGATAATCTTCGGTGTCTATGTTGATCCTGATAACTGCGTTGAGGCTATCTTTCTTTTCCTGTGATATATTCATAATTTATACCTTGATAATAGTATTTAACTAACCAGCGGATACCAGCCATAGCCAGTTGTGGTTTTGGAGTGCAAAGGTATGTAATTAATTTTTTATTTAGATTAATTTATCAACAGTTCCTTAACACAGATTTTTCATTATTGAGTTTATATCGCTGTAAACTTAAATAAAGATTAAGTGTTAACTTATTATAAATTACAACATGAAAAAATTTGTTTTATGGCTTTGTTTAGCCACTATTATAACTGTATCGGTATTTGAGGGGTGCAAAATGCGCCGTTCGGGTACCATTGCAAAAAATAGTGCTGTGCCGGCCAATACCAGCAATACCGATTCGAGCGGCACATCGCCCAGTATAAAGCTAACGCCATCGCCGGTACCTAATACCAGGCCCAACCCTATTCCAAATCCACCACCGCCAAATCCGCCTATGTAACCTCACCTAAATCCTCTCCAAAGGAGAGGACTTTAAAAATACAATCTTAACTCCCTCTCCTTTGGAGAGGGCCGGGGTGAGGTTACTGTACCTTATTCAAAGAGGAAGCACCCGATTTATGCTCTTCTACTTTAGATGGATTTCCACGATATTCTATAGCAGATACACCTTTGGTATCGGTTTTTAATTCTTTGAGCACATTGATCTGGCAGTTGGATGAGCCCGAAGAGTTAATATTGTAATTGCCTACTATAAATTCGAGCGCATGTAGTTTGCCCACGCCCGATACCTTAACATGGTGCGATGCAGCCTGGCCTTTTAAAAATATTTCTGTGGCACCACGGGCCTCTGTACGAACTTCGGCGGCACTCAGGTCCATATCTATTTTACTGGCTCCCGAAAAATCCAGGTTAATGTTTTGCACATTAATACGTCCTTCAGCTGTTAGTTCAACTGCACCCGCGCTTTTGATCTCTTCCAGATATTTAATACCTACATTTACAATAATGGGCCCGTCGCCGCAAAAGTCTTTACGGGTATAAATGCGCAGCTTATTGCCATTTACCTGGGTGCGTACATATTTCATAATGTTATCATCGGCCATAACGGTTAACGACAATGAGCTATCTTGTTTAATATTGATCTTAAAACCACCCGAAATATCGATCTTACTAAAGTTGGCGATCTTACGGTTTTCGGTTACCTTATTGCCCGACCCTTTAATACAACCCATGTGGCAGGATGAAATTATAGAAAGGCTGATACCGGCTAATATAATGGCGATGAATGAGATATGCTTTTTCATACTATATTTTTGTAGTGTGACGATTAATTTGCGGTTGAAGTTACACCAAAAATAAAAAAAGCCATCCCACAAAGGATAGCTTTTCATAAATATATATAGAACTTTAAAAGTGCGGATTAGATGCCGGCTAATTCCTGGGCTTTAGGTGCAATATATGCTATGTTGTTTAATATCATTTTGCCGGTTTTTAACGCAGTACTGTTTACTGTAGCCGAACGATCGTGAGTTAAATAACATTCTTGTACATCACCTTTAATGTCGGCTTTAGCGCGGTCGTTTATGTTGATGTTAGCAGTAAACATATTCACATCTAATTTTGCGGTTGCATTGTTATACAGGTTAAGGTCCAGGTTAATGGCCGATAGTTTACCAAAAGTTTTAATTTCAGCATTATCATAAGCGGTTAACGAGCGCAGATCGCTTACAGTTATCCAAACCACTAATTTTTCGTTTTTGTAAGAGGCGATGCGCAGTACGCCGTTACGGTTTTGCACCATGGCGCTTTCGCTGTAATATTTGTTATAAACTTTCACCTGGTCGGTTACACCATCCGAAATAAATACTTCCACATTACCACGAACTTCTATTTTGCTGAAGTTGGCTGCTTCGGTTAAAACGATGGCATTTTTATCTTCTGTATGGGTAGTTGCAAACGCGGTATTGCTGGTTGATATTACTAAAGCTACTAAAGTGATAAGGGTTAAAAATTGAGTTTTCATGATTATAATGTTTTGATTATCAGTAATTTGATATTTTATATTTTTGTTGTATATCCATAAGACGACACCACATACAAAACGTTACAACTATTTTAATTTATTTTTATATCTTTACTCTTTTGTCTTTTGTGAACTGGTCGTTTTTAAACGGAATATGCATTTAAAGCTTTTAAATACATATTCCAGCACTTGGTAACATCATAGTTACCTCAATAAAATTCATTCTACTTTGTGAGATGTGGGCTATGTTTGATATTCAAACAGAATACAAACAAAAAAGGTGCTCCTTTATAGAACACCTTTTGATATTATTTAGACCTCGCTGATTATTATGAGTAATAACAAAGCACGATGGTGTTTTATATTACATCACCTCTATATGCTTAAAAGTTTTAGTGAATTTAAATTCTAATACCTTTTGCTCGGTGTAAGTAAACTCAGTTACCTCTTTACCATCGGCTATAATCTTAACCGGCTTAAATGGTAAACCGGCTACGCTAAAAGCATAGTTATCATAACGCGGCGTGTATAAACCTTCCATGCTTTGCAGTATGGTCATGGAAGTACCTTTACCGCTTACCACAAACTTCTTTTCCGAATAAATATCCTGCTCGTAAGCAAAGGTTTCACCATAATCTTCAAAAAAGAAAGAATTGGCAGGTAAATCGCTATAATAGACGTTTAACTGCACTTCTTCAATTTCCTTTTCGCCCACGTACTGCATTACCGGGTATTCGGGTATTACCGAACCTGCCTTAACGAACAGCGGAATAGTTTCCAACGGGGTTGCAACCTCCACTTCGCGACCACCCTCCACCATTTCATTATCCCAGTAATAATACCAGTTACCTTTAGGCAGGTACACAAGTCTGCTCTTTTGGCCAGGCTCCATTACGGGGCAAACCAAAATTTTATCTCCATAGGTAAACTCATCCTGCCGAGCCTGGTTATTGATCTCCTCCTGCTCCTGCATTACCACCGGGCGCAGTATAGGGAAACCGTAGCGGTGATGTTCCCAAAATGTGGAATATAAATAAGGAATCAATTTATATCGCAGTTCGATAAACTTGCGGTTAATAGCGGTAAAGGGCTCGCCAAAACTCCAAGGCTCACGTTCCTTGGTATCGCCGGCCGAGTGGGCTCGCATAAATGGAGAAAAGGTGCCCATCTGTATCCAGCGGGTAAAGAGTTCGCCATCGGGCTCACCACTAAAGCCGCCAATATCGGTACCGCAAAACGGTATGCCCGACATGGATAAGCGCTGGCACTGCACGTTACCTAAACGCAGGTGTTCCCATGAGGCCACGTTATCGCCCGTCCATACCGAGGTAAAACGCTGCACACCCGAGTAACCCGCACGGGTAATGGTAAACGGACGCTTATTTTTCATGAGCTTGCGCATACCCTCGTAGGTGGCACGCACCATTTGCATGCCGTATATATTGTGTGCCTTCCGGTGCGACCCGCGGTAACCGTCATACTGGTGACGCACATCATCGGGGAACGTACCGGCACCAAATACGGCAGGCTCGTTCATATCATTCCAAACACCGGCCACGCCTATCTGTACCAGCTCGTCGAACAAGGTACCCCACCACTCCCGTACTTCGGGGTTGGTAAAATCGGGGAACTGGCAACGGCCCGGCCATACGTGGCCTTCCATAAAATAATCATCGCTACGGCGACAAAAATAACGCTTCGCCTTTCCCTCTTTAAACACCGAATAGTTGTCATCCACTCTAATACCCGGATCAATAATCACCACCGTTTTAAAACCATCGGCAGCCAGTTCCTTGATCATCTTTTTAGGATCGGGGAAATACTTGCGGTTCCAGGTAAAGCAGCGGTAACCGTCCATATAATCTATGTCGAGATAAATCCCATCGCAGGGAATCTGGTTTTCGCGGAAACCTTTGGCCACCTTCATCACCTTCGATTCGGGGTAATAACTCCAGCGGCACTGGTGATAACCCAAGGCCCACAACGGTGGCATAGGGTGTGTGCCCGTTAATAAATGGTAGCGTTTTACCACATCCATCATGTTAGGGCCGTGTATATAATAGTATTGCAGCTCACCCCCATCGGCCCAAAAACTGGTTTTGCTACGGTCTTCAGCACCGAAATCAAAGTGTGCTTTAAATGTATTGTCGAAAAATATCCCGTGCGAGATCCCTTCGTTTAAGCTGATATAGAACGGAATACTCCGATAAATGGGATCCTGGTTCCAGGCAAAAGAATATGCATCGGTATTCCAGTTCACAAAGCGTTTACCACGCAGGTTAAGGTCGGTGGGTTTATCGCCTAAACCAAAAAATGCTTCTTTGGAATGGCATACTTTAGTACCGAAAACATAATATCCTCCAAACTTCACATTCTCTTCCCAATGCATCTGCACGGCATCGGCACTGGTCACATGGTTTTGGCTATCAGAAAACGAAATGAAAAAATCAGCTTTATTAATATGGCAGTTAACCGTGTTGGTAGAAATGCGGTACTCATCGGCATTGTCATGCAAATGAAACACCGAAACTTTGGTATTTAATTTAGGCACGGCATACGAAAATTCTTCGAGAAACACGCCGTGCGGAGCCATGCGTACCTTAATTATTTCATCCGTAACAACGGTTACCTCTACGGTTGCCTCGCCATCACTAAAAAAGAATTTGTTCTCTTTTTGCTCAACGCTTTTAGGTGTGCCCAAATATTTCTTTACAATGGGCTTTAAACCTAACACCGGGTTATTAATGTGTTGAAAAACCTCCTCTTCCTGTTCAGTTAATTTTACAGCAGGCGACTCGGGGATGGGTTCTGTTGAAGGTATATTCTCTTCCATTTAAATTAATTAGAGTTTTAGCAAATACGTAACCTCAAAAGCAGCATCATAATGGTTTTTATCACCTATAATTTAGCCACATCAGGGTAAAACTTTCTATCAAATACTTTATACGCAAGAACTGCCCGAAAAGTAGAAAGAAAATAAAGAACAGCCTAAGTTTATTTAATTTTTTGAGGAAAAAAATAAACTTTTTGTAAAAGTATGAACCTTGAGGGTTTGGTAGCAGTTTAAATTATTTAAAAGTATAATTCATATTAATTGATTATTAATTCAACCCGCCAACAATATTGCATTATTACTGCCTAATGTTACAAAATTGATTTGCATTTGGGCATACAGGCACCAGCGCTTATGTAACTATATAAAGACTTACCCTCACTTACTTTGAACTCAAGATCTTAAAAATTACATTTGCTGCCGTACCTGATTCTTCAACAGCAAAATGAAAATTGAGACCCTGGCTATCCATGCCGCTAACCATACCGATGGATCAACCGCTGCCGTTATACAGCCTATAGTATTGGCTACAACTTTTGAGCGCGACAAAGACGGTGGTTACAGCAAAGGTTACAGTTACAGCAGGGCAGGCAACCCTAACCGGCAGGCCTTAGAAACCGTACTGGCCGTACTGGAAGATGGTGCAGAAGCAGCGGCCTTCTCATCGGGCAATGCGGCTGGCATGACGGTTTTTCAATCGCTTAAACCGGGTACGCATGTGATAGCACCTAACGATATGTACCACGGTTTGCGCAACCAAATTAAGCTCCTGTTTACCGGCATACTCGAATTAGATTTTATAGACGTTACGAACGAAGAAGAACTTACAGCACACATTAAACCAAATACAGGCCTTATTTGGTTAGAAACCCCATCGAACCCATTATTAAAGATCACTGATATTAAAAAAGTGGTAGCCATTGCTCAACAGCACGGTATTAAAGTGGCTTGCGATAATACGTTTGCCAGTCCGCTGGGTCAGCAGCCGCTTATACTGGGTGCCGATATAGTAATGCATTCTACTACTAAATATTTAGGCGGTCACAGCGACCTGACTGGTGGTGCATTGATTACTGCGCGAAAAGATGACTGGTGGGAAAGAATACAACACATTCAGCAGATGGGTGGTGCCATACCTTCCCCAACCGATTGCTATTGGCTGGTACGCAGTATTAAAACCCTACCTTACCGCATGCGCGGCCACGTACAAAATGCACAATTACTGGCCGAATACTTAGAACAGCATCCCAATATAGAACAGGTTCTTTACCCTGGCCTTCCATCGCACCCGCAACATGAGCTGGCAAAAGCACAAATGCTCAACTTCGGTGGTATGTTATCGTTCCTGGTTAAAGGAGGTGCCGAGGCTGCAGAAAAGGTGCTTAACCACCTAACCCTATTTACACCGGCCACCAGCTTAGGCGGTGTAGAAAGCCTCATAGAACGCCGTGCCGCCATTGAAGGCCCGGATACTAAAACGCCGCAAAACCTACTGCGCGTTTCGGTTGGTTTAGAGCATATTGACGATTTAATGGAAGATATGGAAGCAGCATTGAAACTTGTTTAATGTAAATCACAAATTAAAAGCAGTATTATACAACTGCTACGATAAATAAGCTCTTCCAAACCCTGCCGGAAAAAAAAATTAAAGAATATTTATTGGGAAAGATGCGGGAGGGCTGCTTTCATTCTCGTTCGGGGTAACTATCAGAGTTGGTTCAGATGCCTTTAATACTTCCCTATTAAACTCTACTATCATCCTCTTCAGGTCCTTCGGGTTTAGATTCCGATCGTATGATTTCATCTTCCATATCTTTTTTATCTATTTGGTTGCGCCATATCAGGAAGGCGATCAAGGCAACAGCCGCTATCGCCGCTATTACAATAAAACTGTAATTCAATTCCATAATGTTGTTGTGTTAGCAATGTTAGTGGGGATAGAATGTGTGATTCGCCGTTGCGTATCAAAAAGTGGCACCAGATACTTGCTCTTTGTTTAGCAGGTATGCAGTGATTGTACTTAGCAAAGACCCAAAGTAGACAATTTTTTTGACGATTTCTATGAAGTAGATATTAAGCTTTCACATGATTACTTCCCTAAATCATACATTTAAAAACTAACGTAATCAACCACTTAACTCGAGCAACTACCCACTACTCAACAAATTTTCAAATAATTCTTGCAAATTTGAATAATTACGCCTTACATTTGTGAATACGATTTAAACATCATTAATCAATTACCCCTCAACAGGTTTTGATTTATAAAGAAGCGGCGAGAGATCAGGCTCAATGACCCGCTGGCAACCCTCCGATAGGCGGAGAAGGTGCCAATTCCTGTCCCGGTTTAGGATATGACGGCCGGGGGATATAAGTTAATAGCCATGATACAAGTTAACTACTTTACTACTGCAAATTTGTTAGTTGCCCAAACGGGTAAATTACATTTATACAACTCAACCAACGGTTGTATTTGCATGTGTTGCTGCTGTTAAAGGCAATAACACGTAACCACATTCACTGCAAATTACTGCAATAATGTAACGTGTTTATGCGCCGGGCACCGCTATATCCCGTTTGCATGCCACCTCTGCACGTAGCTTCATATTCAATTCTTAATATTCATTTAAATCATTATACGATGTCAGCATCACCATTAAAATTCGAAACGCTACAGTTGCACGCAGGTCAGGAGGTTGATCCTACCACAGGCGCACGTGCCGTACCTTTATATCAAACCACTTCTTATGTATTTAAAGATGCCGAGCACGGCGCCAATTTGTTTGCGCTGAAAGAGTTTGGCAACATTTATACCCGCTTAATGAACCCTACCACCGATGTATTCGAAAAACGCATTGCGGCCTTAGAAGGTGGCGTAGCTGCATTGGCCACGGCATCGGGTCAGGCGGCGCAGTTTATTGCGCTGAACAACATTTTACAGGTGGGCGATAATTTTGTGACCTCCCCATTTTTATACGGCGGCAGTTACAACCAGTTTAAGGTAGGCTTTAAACGTTTAGGCATCGAAGCCCGCTTTGCTAAAGACGACCAGGCCGAAAGCTTTGAACCGCTGATTAACGAAAAAACCAAAGCCATTTACCTGGAAACCATTGGCAACCCCGGTTTCAACGTGCCCGATTTTGACAAGATTGCTGCCCTTGCCCGTAAGTATGATTTGCCGCTGATTGTTGATAACACCTTTGGCGCAGGTGGTTACCTGTTCCGCCCGCTGGAGCATGGTGCTAACGTGGTGGTAGAAAGTGCCACAAAATGGATAGGCGGACATGGCACTACTATAGGCGGTGTAATTGTGGATGGCGGCAACTATAACTGGGGCAACGGCAAGTTTCCGCAGTTCAGCGAACCATCCGAAGGTTACCATGCACTGGTGTTTTCGGACGTGTTTGGCATCGGCGGACCATTCGGTAACATCCAGTACATCATCAGGGCACGAGTGGAAGGTCTGCGCGATTTTGGACCTTCACAATCACCTTTTAACTCTTTCCTACTCATTCAAGGATTGGAAACACTATCCCTTCGCGTTCAACGCCACGTAGATAACACGCTGGAACTGGCTACCTGGCTGGAGCAGCACCCGCAGGTGGCAAAGGTAAATTATCCGGGCTTAACTTCATCACCTTACCACACCCTGGCTAAAAAATATTTAAAGAACGGTTTTGGCGCGGTGCTTTCTTTCGAACTGAAAGGCAGCAAAGAAAATGCATCTCACCTCATTAATAACCTGGAACTGGTGAGCCATTTAGCAAACGTGGGCGATGCAAAAACGCTGATCATTCAGCCAGCGGCAACCACGCATCAGCAATTATCAGATAATGAACAAACCGCAGCCGGTGTAACACCATCGTTATTACGCGTGGCGGTAGGCATTGAACATATTGATGATATTAAAGCCGACTTTGAACAGGCCTTTGCTAAGGTTAAACAGCAAGAGGCGGAGTTGGCTAACCTCACCTAAACGGCAAAGCCCTCATGTGTGCCTATGAAAATATATTATTAGCGCATAATCCTCTCCAAAGGAGAGGGCTGGGGAGAGGTAAAATAGTTTTTTAGTGATTAGTATAGAGTCTCTCCCCATTATACCGGGGAGGCTTTTAAAATTTGAAATGAGTACACAAGTTTACAGGCACCAGGGCACATTACAACTCGAATCGGGCGAAACGCTGGACGATTTAGAGATCGGTTACCATACCTACGGCCGGCTTAACGCGGCTAAAGATAATGTGGTATGGATATGCCATGCGCTTACCGCCAACTCTGATGTTTTTGATTGGTGGAAAGGATTTGTTGGCGAAGGTGATTTTTTTAACCCCGACGAGCATTTTATTATTTGTGCCAACGTACTGGGTTCTGCTTACGGCACTACTAATCCGCTGAGCATTAACCCTGCTACCGGCGAACCCTACTACCTCACCTTTCCACAATACACCACGCGCGATATGGTTGCGGTGCATCAGTTGCTGGCTGCCGAACTGGGCATTAAAGATATCTACATTTTAATGGGTGGTTCGCTAGGCGGCCAGCAGGCTTTAGAGTGGAGCATTATGGAACCCGATCGTATTAAACAACTGGTCCTGATTGCTACCAACGCTAAACACTCGCCCTGGGGCATTGCCTTTAACGAATCGCAAAGGTTAGCCTTGCAGGCCGATGCTACATTTCAAAGCGAAACACCCGATGGTGGCAGCGCCGGTTTAAAGGCGGCCCGCAGCATGGCTCTCCTATCATACCGTGGCTACAAGGCCTACAACATTAAACAGCACGAAGACGATGATACCATAACCGACGATTACCGGGCAGCGAGCTATCAAAGTTACCAAGGACAAAAACTGGTCAACCGCTTCAACGCTTACAGTTACTGGTATTTAACTAAGGTAATGGATTCGCACCATGCGGGCCGCAACCGTGGTGGTTTGGAAAATGCGCTGAGCACTATCAAAGCGCAAACGCTGGTTATCGGCATTAAATCCGATATCTTATTTCCTATTGAAGAACAGCAATACCTGTTCCAGCATATACCTAAGGCGGCATACGCTGAGTTCGACTCCTATTATGCTCATGACGCCTTTTTAATTGAAACTGAAACCTTAACAAAAATAATTTCCTCGTTCTTAAAAACTGACGTACGCGGAAAGATCATAGAATTACAAAAGATTGCTTAATGAGTAAAAAACTAACTATTGGGTTATTTGGATTTGGCGTGGTTGGACAAGGCCTGTACGACATTATCAGAACCAAAAACCTGAATATTGAAATCAAAAAGATCGCTATTAAGAACCCGGAAAAGCAGCGTAGTCTGCCGGGTGATATATTTACTACCGATAAAAATGAGATCCTGAACAATCCCGAAATTAATACCGTGGTTGAGTTGATAAACGATACCGAAGCGGCTTTTGAAATTGTATCCACCGCGCTTTCTACTGGTAAAAATGTGGTATCGGCCAGTAAAAAGATGCTGGCCCTGCACTTACAAGAACTTTTAGACCTGCAGCATGAGCATGGAACTTCCCTGCTTTACGAAGGAGCGGTTTGCGGAAGTATTCCCATCATCCGTAACCTGGAAGAATATTATGATAACGAGTTGCTGCACTCCATTAGTGGCATCTTTAACGGTTCGTCGAACTATATTTTGTCTAAAGGTTTCCTTGAAAACATGGACTACGATACGGCGCTCAAACAAGCTCAAGATTTAGGTTTTGTCGAAACCGATCCTACTTCAGACGTGGGTGGCTTTGATGCTAAATACAAATTGGTTATCGCAGCAGCGCACGCTTACGGTATTGTGATCAACCCCGATGATGTGATCAACGTAGGTATTCAGAACCTATCGGCCCATGACTTGCAATACGCCCGCGAAAAACGGTTAAAGATCAAACTAGTACCGGTTGCCAAAGAACTTGACGATAAACATGTGACCTTATTTGTGCTTCCTAAATTTGTAAATGAAACCGAGTTTTTGTATAATGTAGAATACGAGTACAATGGCGTAACGGTGCAAGCCGCATTTGCCGATCAGCAGTTCTTTTTTGGAAAAGGTGCGGGTGGTTACCCTACCGGTTCGGCAGTACTTTCAGACATTGCAGCCTTACGCTACGGCTATGCTTACGAATACAAAAAAGCGCGTGAACTGCAAGGCTTAACCTTTACTAACCATGTGGAACTGAACATTTATCTGCGTTACGATGATGAGCAGCTGGTAGAAGAATTGGGCTTTAAACATATCCACGAACGTTATACTTCTGATAGTTTTAAATACGTTTGCGGAAAAATAAACTTACAAAATCTGATCACCCATCAACAACGTATATCTGATAGTAAGGCTTTCGTAGCCTTCGCCGACCAGCTAACGGGGGTCAGTTTAGCCTCGGCATATTAATTTACAGTCAGAAGTTTTTTAATGAATTTCTCCTGATTATGAGTTCAAAAGGTTTCAGCAATGAAACCTTTTGTTGTTTAAGCCCCTCCCTAACCCTCCCCGGGAGGGAGGGAATTCAAAATCAAATTAAAAGTCTCCCCTCCCGGGGGAGATTTAGAGGGGGCTTGGGGCTTTTTTATTATATTTGTAACAAGTAAATGACGAGCGCCCCTTCAATGTCTAAATACCTTAAACTCTTTACTAACCGTATTTTTGTTACCGTAATTTGGTTTGGTTTAAGCTTTTTTGCCATCCTCAAACAAGTACTACACGGGCACATTAATAACTATTACATCTATAAATACACCTTTGTAAACCTGGTTCATAAGGTTAATTTATATGCTCCGCAGCCAAAGTACTTTTTAGATACCAACCACTACGGTCCCCTTTTTGCCCTGTTTATAGCACCCTTTACCCTGTTGCCCGATGGTTTGGGAGCCATACTTTGGGTAATGCTCAACGCCTGGGTGTTATACCGTGCTATACTGCTATTACCAATTACCGCACTGCAACGGAATGTAGTTTTGCTTATATGCGCACATGAACTAATGACCGCTTCTTTTAATGTGCAGTTTAACCCTATGATGGCAGGGTTTATTACTTTAAGCTATATCTTCATTAAAAACAAACACGATTTTTGGGCCGCGCTTATAATTGTGGCCGGTACTTACATCAAGTTATACGGTATTGTTGGTTTGGCATTTTTCTTCTTTTCGGAGCATAAAATCAAGTTTATATTATCGCTTATATTTTGGGGAGTTGTACTTTTTATATTGCCTATGCCGTTTTCATCGCCCAGTTTTGTGATTCAAAGCTATTACGACTGGTACGCCAGTTTGGTAGAGAAAAATGCATTAAACGCGACCTCCACCATGCAGGATATCAGCGTAATGGGGATGATACGACGGATCTTTCATTATCCGCAGCTCTCCAACGTATTAGTAATGCTACCGGCGCTGGCTTTATTCGGTGCTTCCTATTTAAATATTAAAAGTTACAAACAGGTCTCCTATCAGTTACTGCTATTGGCTTCTACTTTGATGTTCACAGTGATATTCAGTACCGGGTCTGAGTCGCCTACCTATATAATAGCCTTTGTGGGCGTGGCTGTTTGGTTTATGAATTTAAACCGGCCGGTAAGCAAGCTGGAAATTAGTCTGCTTGTTTTTGCTTTAATTGTAACCAGCCTATCCCCATCCGACTTGTTCCCCAAATTAATCAACCGGGAATACATTAAACCTTATGCCTTAAAAGCACTACCTTGCTTTATTATTTGGCTCAAAATAATTTTTGAAACTTTAACCCGGAAATTTGACCGGCAACCTGTTTACGCAGCTGTATAAATGAGAAGAAAGATTTCTGTAGTGATTCCCTCTTTTAACGAAGAAGGTAATATTGAGGTATTGGCAAGCCGATTAATAAATGTGTTGAAAACCGTGCCTTACACCTACGAAGTGATTTTTGTGGACGATGGAAGTTCGGACGGTACGCTTGAGCGGTTAAAAACTTTGTCGGGCCTTGATAACAATTTGTTCTACCTGGAATTGTCGCGAAATTTCGGTCACCAAAACGCCCTTAAAGCTGGTTACGATTATGCCGATGGCGATTGCGTGATTAGCATGGATGGCGATATGCAGCACCCGCCCGAATTGATACCCCAGTTTTTAGAGAAATGGGAAGAAGGGTATGATGTGGTGTACACCTGCCGCGAATACCAGGATGAGGCTACCATTTTTAAAACCAAAACATCCGACCTGTTCTATAAAATGATGAACTCGCTGTCGGACACTAAACTGGAAAAAGGCACTGCCGATTTTAGGCTGATAGACCGCAATGTAGCCAACGTTCTCTCCAGCCTGAACGAAAACGGTTTGTTTATACGCGGGCTGGTAAAATGGCTGGGCTTTAAGCAATTTGCCATTCACTACCAGTGCGAAGCTCGGTTTTCGGGTAAAAGCAAGTACAATTTAAAAAAGATGGTGAAGTTTGCCGTACAAGGGATCACTGCATTTAGTGTGCGCCCTTTGTACATGGCTACCGGCGTGGGCTTGTTCTTTTCTGTGGTGGCAGTGCTCTATATTCCTTACATTCTTATCAGCTATTTCACCGGTCATGTGGTATCGGGCTGGACATCCATTTTGGCTACCATCGTTTTCTTTGGCGGCGTACAACTCATGGTATTGGGCATTATTGGCATGTACCTGGGCAAACTCTTCATGCAATCCAAACAGCGCCCTAATTATATTATACGATCTACCAACCTGCAACGCATAAACCATGATACTGTTAAGCTTTGATATTGAAGAATTTGACATGCCCTTTGAGTATGGCAAAACCATCTCGTTCGAAGATCAGCTTTCCATATCTACCGCCGGTACTTTAAGCATCTTACAAATCTTAAAACAGGCCGGTATTAAGGCCACGTTTTATACTACGGCCAACTATGCCCAGCATAAACCTGAGATAGTAATGCAAATCGTAAACGAGGGTCATGAACTGGCATCGCACGGCTATTATCATTCCGATTTTAAGCCGCAACATCTGTTGCAATCCAAAGAAAAGCTGGAAGAAATAGCTGGCGTACCCGTTACAGGTTACCGCATGGCCCGCATGATGCCGGTTGATGAACGCGAAATTGAAAAGGCAGGTTATGTTTATAATTCATCCATCAACCCTACCTGGCTGCCGGGCAGGTATAACAATTTCAGCAAGCCACGTACCTGGTTTTACCATCATAATGTGCTGCAACTGCCCTCGTCGGTATCGCCGCTGATCAGGTTCCCTTTATTTTGGTTAAGCTTTCATAACTTGCCTATGAGCTTACTTAAAACTTTAAGTGCGGCAACGCATCGCAAGGATGGCTACTTAAATCTTTACTTTCATCCCTGGGAGTTTACCGATCTCGACCAGCCCGAACGTTTCAACTTTCCCGGCTATGTGGTGCGCAATACAGGTGATGCTTTCATCAAACGCATAAGTGATTTTATAAGTTGGGGATTGGCCAAAGGGTATGAGTTTGCACGAACGGGTGATTTTGTACAGGGAATAAAAAGACAGCTGGCAAAATAATTGTGTAAATAAAGGATTTACTGTTCATTGAATCTTAGTGCAACATCATGAGAAAAATCAAGTGTATAGTATGTATGGTGATGACATTCTATAGTTTAACTGCAGCAGCCCAAACCTACGCCTTAGCCGACTTTGTAAAAACGCCGCTGCCCGAAGTTAAGACCAAAGAGTGGTATGATTTAAATCGTTCGGGAAAGGCTTACACCGTTGAAGTTGAAAATGGGAAGCTGCACATTGGCAAGTATATTTACTCATCTGTTAAAGAGTTTACTTTACCGCAAGGTAAACTATTAGGCATTAACCGTGGCGAATGGGGCGGCGGCCTTTACTACAAACCCAACGACACCACTCGTAAGCAATATTATGTAAATGGACAAGCACGTAAGCTTGGTACCAAAGGCGATCCATTTTTTGGCTTACAAATCACAGCCACAAACGATCCCTTAAAAGAACAGCTTAAACAAGCTATGATTATTAAAAACGGTAATGTAAAAGATATCTTCACATATCGTGATAGCATATATTTTATGGAAGGGCTGGCACATTTGAGTTTGAGTTATGGCGCTATTTATAAAATCAATTTTAGGAATGATTCTATTAACGGGATATTAATGCAAAAGTATAATGAAGCGCCCATGGCCTTGGCTGTTCATCAAAATGTTATTTATTTGGCTACTAACCGTTGTTTTTACATGATTGAAAACTGGCAGCAGACTGAAATATTTAAAGAACTTTCTTGGTACGGTTTTCATCCAAACTCGGTGGCCGTTAAAGATAAAAAGCATATTTATGTAGGTATTACAGGCGGCTATATAGAAATAAACGCACAAAGTAAAAAGCTTACATTTTACAAGTACATCAAATAATATACAAATATTATCTGAATTTTAAACAGGCTTTATCTAAATTTCCCTGTTTAAATCCCAGTTCTCTAAATAATCGGCAACGCGTTTCAGGAACGAACCGCCCAAACCTCCATCTACTACCCTGTGATCGTACGACATAGATAGGTACATCATGTGCCGTATAGCTATCACATCACCGGTTGGAGTCTCCAGTACGGCAGGTTTCTTTTTAATAGTACCCACTGCGAGTATGGCTACCTGCGGCTGGTTAATGATAGGTGTACCCATAATATTACCGAACATACCAATGTTGGTTACAGTAAACGTACCATCGGCGGCATCATCGGGTTTTAGTTTATTGTTACGGGCACGGCCAGCCAAATCGTTCACGCTTTTTACCAAACCTACCAGGTTCAGCGTATCGGCGCGGCGGATAACCGGAACTATGAGGTTACCGTTTGGCAGGGCTGTGGCCATACCTATATTAATGTCTTTCTTCTTGATGATCTGCGTACCATTAACCGATACATTGATCATCGGCATATCGGCAATGGCTTTGGCCACTGCTTCAATAAATATTGGGGTATAGGTGATCTTTTCTCCTTCCCGGCTTTCAAATTTAGCTTTGATGCGTTCGCGCCAGTAAACCAAATTGGTTACATCAGCTTCCACAAATGAGGTTACATGGGCCGATGTATGTGTGCTCATTACCATGTGATCGGAGATTAAACGGCGCATACGGTCCATTTCAATGATCTCATCGCCAGCAGAGGTGCGGATGGGTGCGGACGGGTGCGAGAAAGCTGTCGGTTGCGAGGATGTAGTTGCGGGGTACGGGGTTGAAGGTTGCGGGGTTGCGGGGTATGCTTCACCTTCCTGTCCTGCATTTCGGTTTTCCAGGTATATTAGCAAATCGTCTTTAGTTAAACGACCTTCGGCACCGGTACCGGGAATGGCATCCAGTTCGGCCTGACTTACGTTTTCCTGATTAGCTATATTGCGTACCAAGGGTGAGTAAAAACGTACCGATGATGATTGCACTGCTGGCGCAACCGGGGCATCTACTTTTGGTAACTGTTCTAAGCCCGGAATATTTTCAACGGCTGGTATTTCCGGCTCTGATATAGGTTCAGGATCCATTACCGGTTCATGCTGCTCAGCTGGTGCAGCCTTGGCAACAGGTGCCGGTTCTTCTTCATCTGTTTCAATAATAGCTATAGGGCTGCCTACCTGCACCACTTCATCTTTTTGGTAAAGCTGCTCTATCAACACACCATTAACCGGCGATGGCACATCCGAATCTACCTTATCGGTGGCAATTTCTACTACCGCGTCGTCAGCGTCAATCTTGTCGCCCGGGTTTTTAAGCCAGGTTATTACAGTTGCTTCGGCAACGCTTTCGCCCATTTTAGGTAGCAGGAGCTGGTATTTGGCCATGTTTAGTATCTACAGTTGATGGGTGGTAAAATTACTTATTTATCTGTTAGTTTTATTCCCTTGTCAGTAAAGTATTCAACATACCCAGCGCGGTAATGGCCGTGCGTTCAATGTTTTGTTTGCGTTTATTACCAAATGTAAACTTTTTTACCAGTGTTTTACCTTTACCGGCTACACCTATCCAAATGGTTCCCACCGGTTTATCGTCGGTACCACCACCCGGACCAGCAATACCGGTAACCGCAATGGCATAGTCCGATTTAAAATTCAGCAACGCACCCTCCACCATTTCGGTAGCCGTTTCTTCGCTTACAGCACCATGCTGCCATAGTGTTTCGTTCTTAACACCTAATATGCTTTCTTTCAATTCGTATGAGTAAGATACCGCACCTCCTAAAAATGTAGCCGACGAACCTGCATGTTGGGTAAACAAGTGCGCAATGTAACCACCGGTACAGCTTTCGGCTACCGATACGGTTTGACCGCGCTCTTCCAGTTTATTCATGATGGCTTTTTCGAGTGCTATATCATCCTCTGCGGCTATTACTTTGCCTAAGCGGTCTGTTAATAAAGCGGCATAGTTGTCTATATCCTGTTGCAAGGCAGCTTCATTATCACCATAACCGCTCAACCTTAAACGTACCTGGCCAAGCTTAGGGAGGTAAGCTAATTTAATATGCGCCGGCAAAGCGTCTTCAATATCAGCAATGCGTTCAGCTAAAAACGATTCGCCCTCACCTACCGTTAATAAGGTTTTATGAATGATAAAAGGTAGTTTAAAGGTGGCTTTTAGTTTGGGCAACACCTGTTGCTCTACCATATACATCATTTCGTGCGGTACGCCCGGCATAGATACATATACTTTGCCTTCCTGATTAAACCACATACCTGGGGCAGTACCATTTTGGTTATTGAGCACCTCGCAGTTGGCCGGTACCTGTGCCTGCTGGCGATTAACCTCCAGCAGCGGACGGTTATATTTGGCAAAGATCCGTTTTACGTTCTCTAAAGCTTCCTCATTTTCAACAAAACCAACATTAAAGTATTCGGTCAGGGTTTTTTTGGTAATATCATCTTTAGTTGGGCCCAAGCCCCCGGTTATCAAAATAATATCCGCCCGCTGTTTAGCTTCGGCTAAAGCTTTAAGGATATGCTCCTTATCATCACTTATAGATGAGATCTGCTTAATGCGAATGCCGGCCGCATTCAGTTGCTGCGCCATCCAGGCCGAATTGGTATCTACGATCTGGCCAATGAGAATCTCATCGCCTATGGTTATAATTTCTGCAAGCATGATTAATTGTTATAATAATCTTTTCGTTTGGTGAGTTTCAGATCCTGCAAAATAGATGCTTTCACCCGCAAGTCTACACTGAAAGATTTGTATAAACCAAAGGGCGTCCACCGGAAAGAAAGGTCCCAGCAGTGCAGATCGCGGTAGATGGAAAATTGTGTTATACCCAATTTGGCTGCCTTAATATCGTAATTAGTAGTGTACTGTACTTTCCATTTAGGGCTCACGTTAACATCGCCGCTGGCGCTCACGGTACTGGAAGTAGTTTTGCTGGTAATTTGATTGCTATAGTTGAAGTTAAAATTCACACTTATATTATAGGGTACATTAAAATCTACATACCTACTGGGGTCGTTATCTATCATGGCGAGGCGTTCGGCCTGGTTAACGGTCATATTTTGCAGCGTATTGGGCGCGGGTGTTTTTTTATTAGTTGCCGAATTTAAGCTAAAGCTCATAGAAAACGCCAGGTTGCTCAATGTAGGGAAAGCACCATTTTGAAACGTGTAGCGATCAATACGCCTCACATACCGGGTTACCTGCCCGTTACTTACCGAATCGCGCAATTGGTTCACATAGGGGTCGAGGCTACCGTTCAAACTTACACTTACCTTTTGATTAAACAGGGCGGTGTGCGCGTTAAATGATACCGGCGCTAAGCGGAACGAATCGACCGCGAAGTTGTAAGACGAAGAAAAGCTTAAGCCCTGCAAAATGGTGATCTTACGGTCGGCTCCCGAGGTATCGCTGCTGCGGGCCTTTGTTTTAGCTTCAATAGTGTTATCAACCGAGAAACTGATCCCCGCAAAACGACCGGCACCTGGTCCGCCGTAAACAGCTCTTTCGTAAATAGAATATAACTGGGAAGTTGCCGGATATGGCACCACGGCATCACTTACAGCACGGCGATAATAGCCGTAGCTGGGGTCTCCGAAATCGGGTCGGTAGTTAAAGCTAACTGAAGGGGTCATTACGTGGCGTATTGCCTTCAGGTTACCACCCCTAAAACTGAGTTGGTTGTAAACCTTGGTAGAAAAACCGCCATTTAAAGAATACTCACCGGCACGGGTAAAACCTCCTACTGTATCGGTAAGTAATACATCGTTACCCCTAACACTCCCGCGTGCATAAGTTTTACGAATGCTTTGAAAATACCAGCGTTCCGAGTAGTTGGCGCTTGTGTTAAATTGGAAATATTTAAACACATTTAAGTTTAAGCCAATAGGTATGGTGTGCTGAAAACCGTTTTGCATCCTTCTGGTTAAGGTTTCTTTTTGAAAAAGTTGCGCTTCGGGCACATCGTTAATTTTATTAGTTCCCTGCAAGGTATAGCTTACCGTAAGTTTTTGATACCACTTTTGTTCGCCTACCCTGTCTTTATTATCGAAAGGACTGATTGACGTCATATTAAAGTTAAAGGTAGGTAACTCGAGTGTAACGGTTTTACGGCTTAGGTCTTGGCTGTGCGAAAGGTTGGTAGTTAAATTAAAAGGCGTACCGGCCCACGTTCGGCTGTAAGAAATACTCGAACGCAGGTTATTTTGCGTTAACTGTTGTAAGTTGTAGTTGGTAGTGGCCGTGTTGTTTTGGTAATAAGATGCGGTAGCCGCATTTACCGACGCGCTGAACGTACTCCCGGGATGCGCGTTGGCATCCTGCGAGTGCGACCATTGTATGTTAAAATCTTTGGTGTACGGATCGCCCGATACACCGTAGTTGTGTGAACCAAAATTTAAGGCCAGCGTACCCTGGTAGGTATAACGTTTTAAGTAACGGGCGGTGGTACCGATCTCGAACGAGCCTTTAGAATAAAAGCTGGCCATGGTGGTTAAGTCGAGATAATCACTAAAGGCCTTATAGTACCCAAAATTCCGTAAAAAGAAACCCAGCCGGTTATCTTCGCCGAATGATGGGAGGATTACCCCCGAGGTTCGGCTGTCGGGCTTGGGGAAAAACCCGAACGGCACAGCTATAGGTAACGGTACACCTGCTATCTCTAAGTAGGCGGGGCCGGTTATAATGCGGTTTTTTTCGGCTATACCTTTGGTTACTACAATACCAAAATGCGTATGAGGCATAGGTAAAGAGCAGGTACTTAGTAGTACATTGTGTAAGGCCACCTCTGTTTCATTTAACTTTTTTGATTCGCCGCCGGTTATAAAGTTTCCTTCCTGCTCGGTGGATGCGTTAAACGAATAAATCTTTTTAGTTTGATAGTTATAGTAAATAGAATCCAGTGTTACCGGACTTTCATCTTTATTTTTTGCTATGGGCCGGTAGGTATAAGCCCCTGTTTTAGGGTTTTTGCGCCCGCTTGCAAATATCAGGTGGTTCTTCTCATCAATGCGTATATAATCGGCATCCAGCGAAAAATCTTCATAAGTGACCCTCGCGTTACCAAACAGGTAAGTTATTTTGTTTTCGGCATCGGTATAAGTAGAGTCATCGGCATTTGATTTTACTTCCGACTGTAAACCTCCAGACTTTTTTTTAGTCGTATCGGTAAGGGCTGTTTTTTTAGTGGTATCGCGTGTAGCAGTTTTTTTACCCTTGTCTAAACGTTGCGAACGTCTTAATAACTTCTTATCTTTAACGGAGTCGAGTTTGATGATGGTATCGGCAACCGATAAGGGTTTATGATAACTATGCCGTTTTGCAGAAGCTATGGCATTAGCTATCAAAACAATACTAATAAGAAAAAAGAACCTGATAAATTTCAAAATTGGATATGAATAGTATTTTTGCAGATAAAAAGTTTAACGGCGTTCAAAAATAATGAAAAATAAAGCTTTCAAAACATTCATTTATGGTTTATTGGCATTACTATTTTGCTTTATAAATTCTTCATTCGCATTTACAATTTCCGATAGTGTAGATACCGTTACTGCAACAGGTTTTAAACTTAAAACCATTGTTATAGATGCGGGTCACGGCGGCCGCGCGGCCGGTGCATTAGGCGCTTATTCGATGGAAAAAAACATAACGCTTGCTTTGGCATTAAAATTGCAAATTGCCGTACAAAAAGAAATAAAAGATGTTAATGTTTTAATGACCCGTACTACCGACGTTTTTGTAAATAACGGTTTACGTGCAGTAATGGCTAATGAAAATAAGGCAAACATTTATGTATCGTTACACTGCAACTCTTTGCCAAACATTAGAAAAGTAGTGAATGGAAAAACAGTTTCGGTCGCTAACCGTTCTGGTAGGGGAGTTTTGTTGCTGGTAAACACTTTCCGCAGGTCGGGCGAGCAGGTAGCGGCTATACGTGAAAACGAGTTTGCAGAGGAAGAAAAAGCATACTCGAACAGACCCGTTAAGGAGCTTGACCCGGTTGAAGCCATGGTGTTAAACACTTATCGTGATAAGTATCGTAAACAAAGCATACACCTGGCAAATTTAGTGAACAACGAATTTGTGAATACCGACGGACGAAATACGTTTGGTGTAATAGAGCAAAGCATACAGGTACTGGCAAATACCGCCATGCCATCTATACTGGTTGAAACCGGCTTTATCAATAATCCTGAAGAGGAGGATTATTTAAACTCGGAAGAAGGACAAACAGAAATAGTGAACTCTATTGTAAGAGCTATTAAACAATATAAACGCGAGTTGGAACAAACAGCTCAATAACATTCAATAACATTAAAGTACATATACCTTGAAAATATCTAACGAAACTAAAATTGGTGTTTTAACCGTAATAGGTATTGCCATATTAATCCTGGGCTTTAGTTACCTCAAGGGTAACGATGTTTTTGCCGGATCGAACAAGTTTTACGCTATATACCGAAATGTAGAAGGCCTAACCCTTTCCAAGCCCATATTAGTAAATGGTTTCCAGATAGGCCATGTATCTAACATGACTCTGCAAACCGAAAGCGGTTTTACAGTGGTAGAATTTAAGGTAGATCCTAAATACCCTATACCGGCTAATACCCTTGCCCGTTTAGAGAGCACCGACCTTTTAGGCAGCAAAGCCATTATATTTGAATTGGGCAATAGCCGCGAATTAGCCGAAACTAAAGATACCTTGCGTGCCGATATACAAGGTAGTTTAGCGCAAAGCCTGCAACCGGTACAACGTAAAGCCGAGTTACTAATGGGAAAAGTGGACTCGAGCCTGGCCGCTATCAATAAAATACTAAACCCCGAATTTCAGAAAAACGTTGACCGCAGCTTTTTAAGTATTGCTAATTCTTTACAAACGCTGGAAGGTACTACTAAAAAAATAGACCGTTTGGTTGGCGCACAATCAACCCATATTAACGGAATAATGACTAATGCCGAAGCTATTACGGTTAGTTTACGCGGAAGCACGGGTCGTTTAAACACAACTACGGCTAATTTTGAAAAACTGAGTGCCGACCTGGCTAATTCTAACATCAAGCAAACTTTAGCTAACGCCGATAAAGCCATGGCCGATCTGCAAACTACGGTAGCTAAAATAAATAATGGAAAAGGTTCATTAGGTTTATTGCTGAACGACGATAAGATGTATAATAACTTAAATGAAGCGTCGGGTAACTTAAACAACCTGTTTATCGATCTGAAAGCACATCCCAAACGTTACGTAAGCTTCTCGGTGTTTGGCCGCAAAGCTGATTAAGCAATATAATAAAAGGCTGTATTATTTATGAAACATCCTGTATATTTTTTTGCCTGGTGGATTAAATTTATGATTGTTGCAGGAGTAGTAAATTTAATTAACATTATTTAATGCCCAATTTAACGATCACATTAAGTTAAACGAGCCGCTCAGCTTTACTTTATCAGCTGCATTAGCGTCGTTCTCTAATATAACATCAAAGGTACCCTTCGTTGTTACCTTGTTAGAATTTAAGGTAAAAGTATTGAAGTTTACATACCCCGAAAAGCTGCCGCTGTAAGAGGTTCCATCTGCCAGTGCTAAATTAGCAACACTTACATCAGTTACTCCTTGTGCGCTGGTTAAGGCGCCAATAACAAGCGTTACAGACTTTGAAGCACCACTGCCAGTGCCGCTTAAAGAAGTTAAACTGATACCTAACGCAGAAGTTGATATAGCACTAACCAAATAAGTTGATGAACTGGTTAAAGTATAAGTGGTGCCTTTAAATTTATAAATTATAGTACCTGGGTTACCAATGGCAACACCACCATCTCCGTTAGTATTCGCTGTTCCAGGATCGGTAGTTGTACCGCCACCTGGCGTTGTAGGCGTGGTTGGAGTAGTAGGAGTAGTTGGCGTACCACCACCGGCCAAAGGCGCGGATGAAACTTTAATTACGGCAGGATCAGGATCTTTACTACAAGATGCAAAAACAGGTACTATTAGTGCGTATCCCAAAAATAGTTTGAGCCACTTTTTTTTAACCGTAAAAATATTCATAAAAGTTTGTTTTGTTATTGTATAGCCTTTGTAAATATGCTTATATAAATCAGCATTTACAATTGGTACGTAAAACCTTTCTCGGGCAGTATTACCCGGTAGCCGTACTGCTCCAAAGCATCGGCCATGGCTTGCATGCTCTCAGTTTCCCCGTGTACTAAAAACACCTGTTTCAAACGGTTTGCCGGTTGTTGCTTTACGGTATTCACCAAATCGTCATGATCGCCGTGGGCACTAAAAAGATCCGTCTTTTTAATGGTGGCGTAAACCGACATTTCGCGGTCTTTAATATGCACAATAGGGTCGCCTCGTAATAAGCGGTACCCCAAAGTGTTTTTGGCGCAATAGCCTATAAAGAGTATGGTACAGTAATAATTCTGAATATTATTATACAAGTGGTCCTGAATACGGCCACCTTCAAGCATACCCGCCGATGAGATGATAATACAAGGCTCAAAGTAATTTGAAATCTGCTGGCTTTCCTTCAGGTTCTCTACATAACTCAGGTTATCAAACTCAAACTCATCGCCCTTAGCCCGGTAAAAATCCTGTGCTTCGGTATTTAATAACGCATGGTGCTTACGGAAAACGTTAGTTGATGCGTTAGCCATAGGGCTATCTACAAATACTTTAACCGGCGGCAACAAGCCGCTGCTAAAGATCTTATTTAACGAGTAAACCAGTGCCTGGGTACGGCCAATACTAAACGCAGGAATAATTAACCTGCCCGATTCTTTAATACAAGCCTTTTCAATAGTATCAATCAGTACTTCCTCAATGGTTTTGTCTTTAGAATGAAACCGGCCTCCATAGGTAGATTCCGTTACCAGGTAATCAACCGGGGGCAAAGTTTGCGGGTCATCTAACACCGGGTAATTTTTGCGGCCAATATCGCCGGTAAATGCTATCGTTTTTTCTTCGCCGTTATCGTTGATCTTGAGTACGGCAGCGGCAGCGCCCAATAGGTGCCCAACCGGTATAAAATTCAGCTCCACATCACCGTTTAAACGGAAGGGCCTATTAAAGCCAATAGTAACAAACCTTTCAACCGTATCCATTACGTGCTTTTGCAGGTATAAAGGTTGCGGACGTGAACCATGATGTTTTCCACGGCCATGTTTGCGGCTTTTATGCTGCTTATGCAAAAATATACTTACCGAATCCATGAGCAACAGTTCGGTTAATTCGGCAGTGGGAGGAGTACACAAAATTTGCCCGTTAAAACCCATGCGCACCAGCGTAGGCAGGTTGCCCGAATGATCTATATGAGCATGCGTAAGTATCACCACATCAATTTCGCCCGGGTTAAAAGGGAAATCTTCGTTAGCTTGTACATTGCGGTCTTTTTCGTAATCAAGCCCGCAATCAATTAAAATTTTATATTGGTTAACCTCCAGCAAATGCATGCTGCCGGTAACCTGACGGGCCGCCCCGTGTATGGTTAGTTTCATTTTTAGTTCATTATTAATGGTTCATTGTTCATAGCCATGCCATGGTGTTATAATACCATGGAACCATCAACTATAAACCATGAACCAAGTGCCCTATGCACTTGTATCAAATTGCAATTGGCTCAAGTACCGGTACAGGCCCTGTTCCTGGGTCATCAGTTGGTTGTGGGTGCCGCTTTCAATAATACGGCCTTTTTCTAATACTACAATTTTATCGGCCTCGCGTATGGTAGATAGGCGGTGAGCTATAATGATGGATGTTCGACCTTT
Organism: Mucilaginibacter terrae; assembly: GCF_042679325.1. Classification (GTDB taxonomy): domain Bacteria; phylum Bacteroidota; class Bacteroidia; order Sphingobacteriales; family Sphingobacteriaceae; genus Mucilaginibacter; species Mucilaginibacter terrae. The sequence goes on along the minus strand of NZ_JBHTMJ010000003.1, from coordinate 24,295 downwards.
CATCAGCTCTTCCAGAGCTTCCTGTACCAACCGTTCCGATTCTGAATCCAACGAAGAAGTAGCTTCATCCAAAATCAATATGGAAGGGTTTTTTAACAAAGCCCGTGCAATGGCAATACGCTGACGCTGTCCGCCCGATAATTTTACACCACGCTCTCCTACAATAGTATCATAAACTTCGGGGAAGCCTTCGATAAATTGATGCGCGTTAGCGCGTTTGGCTGCCTGGATGATCTCTGCTTCGGTAGCGTTGCGCTTACCATAAGCGATGTTTTCGCGAATGGTACCACCAAACAATAATACATCCTGCGGTACAATAGCTACCTGGTTGCGTATGTCGGTTAACGAATACTCGTCTGCCGGTTTTCCGTCAAATAGCATAGTGCCGCTTTGCGGGTGGTAGAACTGTAGTATTAATGCCGCCATGGTGGATTTACCCGAACCGCTTGGCCCCACAATGGCCACCCGCTGCCCGGCATCTGCTTGAAGGGTAACTCCCTTCAGTACCTCTACTTCGGGGCGCGAAGGATAATGGAAGTTAACGTTGTTGAACGTCAAGTCGCCGCGTATAGTTTGTTTAATTAAATTTTCACTTTCATGTATCGATACCTGCTCGCCTTTTTCTGCTAATATCTCTAATACCCTTTCACTCGCACCAATGGCTTTTTGCATATTGGCATACAAGTCGGGCAGGCTGCCCATGGCCGCGCTAATGAAGGCCGCATAAATAATAAAATCAGTTAGCTTGCCAAAAGTTAAGCCGTTATCATGAATGGATACCAGGTACGAGCCATACCAAATTTCGCAAAACACGGTTCCGAATAAACAGAACACAATAAAAGCCCCGAACAAGCCCCGGTACTTGGCACCTTTAACGGCCAGTGTAACCACCTCGTTCAGGTTTTTGGTATAACGGCCGGCCTCAAAGGCTTCGTTAACAAAAGCCTTTACGTTAGCAATACCTTGCAGGGTTTCTTCCACAATGGTGTTTGATTCGGCCAGTTTATCTTGCGCCTGGCGCGATAGGTTGCGGATGAATTTGCCAAAGAAAATAGCTATTACGATTAGGAATGGTAAAACCAGTAGCAGCGCCAATGTTAACTTAATGGATGATATAGCTAATAGAATAATTCCCCCTACCAGGATAATAATCTGCCGTATCATTTCGGCAAAGGTGGTGGTCAGGGTATCTTGTATTTGGGAAAGATCGGATGAAATACGGCTGTTCAATTCTCCAACACGGCGGTTAGAGAAGAAGTTCATAGGCAGGGTAACCAGTTTAAAATAGGTATCGCGCCTGATGTCGGCCAGTGATTTTTCGGCTACCTGCACAAACCAGGTAATACGAAAGTAAGACACAAAGCCTTGCAAAAACAGGATAACAATGGCAATTTCGCCGATGGTACGCAGGTTTGCGGGTATAAAGCTAAAATGCTGCTTACCTTGTGCAGCATCTATCATTCCACCAAATAAACCTGGAAACGCCAGACCGGTTAAGCTGGAAATTATCAAAAACACCAACCCGCCGAAAAACTTAGCACGGTATGGCTTTATGTAGCCTATGAGTTGACTGATCTTTTGAAGGCTTTGCTTGTTGATCTTTGCTTTAGGTAACTCTTTCTCAGCTGCATTCCCACTATTCAATCGTGATCTGGCCATAAAATACTTTCTTCCTCAACTAATTTAACGGGTAAAAGTACGCTTTAAAAGCGTGTTTAAAGGTAATTGTTGGTAAAATTGACGTTATAATGAAATGGTAAAGTAATGAGTGAAGAATAATAAATTGTTGATGAGTTAAGTGGTGTTGAGAGAACAAATTACTCAACTACTTCATTAACCGTAACTCGTGTTAGCGATAGAAGCGGATACAGGCCCGTGGCTAAGGCCTGTGCAGTATGAGCGGATAGCGCGGGCCATAGGCAACACCCGGAAAAAATAGTACAGGTTTAAGAGCCCAAAGGGCCGAAGCGTTGTTTTGGTGCCTTAATATTACTGAAAATCAATAATCACACTATCGCCCAGGTTTAAACCCAGCAAGCCGCTGGCGTTGCCTTTATTAATGGCAATCTCCAGGTGATCGCTTATACCAAACAGGCAAAGCTTTTCGCCTTCAGGCACTTCATTATAATGCCAGCTCAGGTGGGTTATGGTTTCGTTACGTTTAAAGTAAAGTACAAACCGGCGGCCTTCCTGTATGCGGTTGAAAAACTCTTTGGTAATATTGGTAATTACGTTTTGGAACGAGTCGATATATATAACCATTCCCCTGATCTGGTTACGCTCAACGGCCGGTTGCAGGGTGCCCCTTTTTTCAATACTATTTACCGGGATACCAATTTGGGTTAAAGGTTTGCCCTGGGCAAGGTGGCAAGCGGCTTTTACAAATATATCGGCCAGTGGGAAATGCAAAAATTTATGGTCCTGTAAAATATCTATCTCCACCATTTCCTCGCTTTCATCGTTAAAAATGAGCGAAAATATACCGTTATCGGCACCCACAAAATAGTGGTTTTGGTAACGGATGGCTAAAAACCGGGTGTCATCGCTGTAAACGGTATCAATGCCAATGAGGTGTACGGTTTCTTCAGGAAAATAATAAAAACTATTCTTTAAAATAAAAGCTGCCTGTTGTATATTGAAGGCGGCAACAGAGTGGGTAATATCAACAATATTAACTGTGGGTAATATCCTCAGAATACTGCCCTTTAATGCAGCCTGATAAATATCTTTATCGCCCAGGTCAGTTGTTAAAGTAATTATTGACATTCGTATTTAAAATATTTATTGCTAATCTTGTAAAAGCATTAACAAGGTGCAAATATTCAAAAATTTAACCATAACGAATCAGCAACTATAAAAATCATTTTCTGTTGAACGAACTTAAAATATCAATTGAACACCTCAACCCCGCGGTACTGTGGGGGCCTAACAATGATCATTTTGAGATCATTAAGAAGCAATATCCTAAACTTAAATTGGTTGCCAGGGGCAGCGAGTTGAAAGTGTTGGGGGACGAACAGGAACTGGCCTTTTTTAACGAGAAGTTTGGACAACTGCTACAGCACGTAGAAAAGTTTGACACCCTGAACATAACCGACCTCGAGCGGATTTTAGGCACCAAGCATATTGAGCCTAAACCTGCCGACCCGGCAACCGATAAGCCGGGCAACATGGGTGAGGTTATCGTATTTGGCCATAACGGCATTATGGTGAAAGCCCGCACGGTTAACCAGCGCCGCATGGTAGATAGTATTGTGAAGAACGATATTTTGCTGGCTATTGGTCCGGCTGGTACTGGTAAAACCTACACGGCGGTTGCCTTAGCGGTAAGGGCCTTGAAAAATAAAGAGATCAAACGGATTATATTAACCCGCCCGGCTGTTGAGGCAGGGGAGAACCTGGGCTTTTTGCCCGGCGACTTAAAGGAAAAGATAGACCCGTACCTGCGCCCGCTATACGATGCGCTAGACGATATGATACCGCCCGAAAAGCTGAAAACTTACCTGGAAAACCGTACCATTGAAATTGCTCCGTTAGCGTTTATGCGTGGCCGTACCTTAGATAACTGTTTTGTAATATTGGATGAGGCCCAAAACGCTACCGATATGCAGTTGAAAATGTTTTTAACCCGTATGGGGCCATCGGCCAAGTTTATTGTAACAGGCGATGTTACGCAGATTGATTTGCCCAAAAAGCAGCAATCGGGCCTGCACACGGCCCTACGTATTTTAACCGATATTAAAGGCATCGACATTATTTACCTGAACGGCGATGACGTAGTGCGCCACAAACTGGTACGCCGTATTTTAGAAGCGTACGGGGATATACAATAAAAGAGAATTAAGAGTACAGAGTCAGGAGTCAAGACTTGTTTAAGACTCTCACTCTGTACTCTTGACTCTTGACTCTTGACTCTGTACTCTGTACTCTGTACTCTTGACTCTTGACTCTTGACTCTGTACTCTTGACTCTTGACTCTGTACTCTTGACCCTAACAAATGGAAGCTATTAAACAAACACAATATAATTTTTCGGGGCAAACTGCTTATTACAAGGGCAAAGTGCGCGATGTATATACCATTGAAAACAGGTTACTGGTAATGGTGGTGAGTGACCGTATTTCAGCTTTTGATGTGGTATTGCCTGAGCCTATCCCTTATAAAGGGCAGGTATTGAACCAAATTGCGGCACATTTTTTACAGGCCACAACCGATATTGTACCAAACTGGGTTATTACCGTGCCCGACCCAAACGTTACCATTGGCAAAATGTGTGAGCCCTTTAAGGTAGAAATGGTGATCCGCGGTTATTTAGCCGGGCATGCCGCACGTGAATATGCTGCCGGTAAACGCCAGGTTTGCGGTGTAACCTTACCCGAGGGTTTAAAAGAAAACGATCAATTGCCTGAGCCTATTATTACCCCAACCACCAAGGCATCTGTAGGGCACGATGAGGATATATCGCGTGAGCAGATTTTAGCCCAGGGCATTGTAAGTGAAGAAGATTATGTGCAACTGGAACAATATACCCGTGCTTTGTACCAGCGCGGAACCGAAATTGCCGCTGCGCAGGGACTTATTTTGGTAGATACCAAATATGAATTTGGTAAAGCCGATGGTAAGATTTTCCTCATTGATGAAATTCATACACCCGATTCTTCCCGCTATTTTTACAGTGAAGGTTATACTCACAGACAACAAAACGGCGAGCCACAAAAGCAGTTAAGCAAGGAGTTTGTACGCAAATGGTTGATTGAAAACGGCTTTCAGGGTAAAGAAGGGCAAACTGTACCAGTGATGACACCCGAGATCGTGCAATCCATATCTGAGCGTTATATAGAGCTTTTTGAACAAATTACCGGCAAAACTTTCGAAAAAAGCAGCACACAAGATGTAATTGCAAGGGTAGAAAATTCGGTTAACCTTTCACTGCGTGCTTTGTGATTTTATTAATAGACAAATAAGTTATATCTTTAGCCCTATAATTATTTTAACATGAAATTCTCTGTTGATAAACATGAAAAGTACGTTTTGATTAAATTAAACGAATCAAAGCTGAATTCATTAATCACACCTCAACTAAAATCTGAGTTAATACTCATTAATACCGAGGGGCAACGTAATATAATATTAGATCTCTGCCAGGTTAAATTTGCTGATTCATCGGGCTTAAGCAGCCTGCTGGTTGGTCACCGTTTATGTAAAAATGCCGAAGGCAGTTTTATACTGGCCTGCTTAAACGATGCGGTATCGCGCCTGGTAAGCATTTCTCAGTTGGAAAATGTGTTGACCATTGTACCAACTACCGAAGAAGCTATTGACCATATTTTTATGGAAGAGATAGAAAAAGAATTGAAAAGAGAAGCAAAATAAGACTTATGTGTGTTTACCCATTATGAGATTTGAGGTAACCATACTTGGAAGCAGTTCAGCAACACCTATATTCAACAGAAACCCTACGGCGCAGGTGCTAAATATTAATGAGCATCTGTACCTGGTAGATTGCGGAGAGGGCACACAGGTGCAAATGCTCCGGTTTGATGTTAAAGCCAGCAAGATAGATCATATCTTCATTAGCCACCTTCACGGTGATCATTACCTCGGCCTTATTGGTTTAATATCATCTATGCAACTTAATGGGCGCATTAAGCCGTTAAAGTTATTTGGCCCGGCACCACTGCAAGAAATTATTGATCTGCAGTTTAAATACTCAGATACGTACTTAAACTACGATCTGCAATTCTATCCAACCAACTCCATTACGCCCGAAGTTATCCTCGATAACCAGGACGTAACGGTAGAAACCATTCCGCTCGATCATCGCATACCTACAACAGGTTTCTTGTTCAAACAAAAGAAACGCTTGCGCAAGATCATCAAAGAAAAGGTAGAAGCTTTAGAAGTACCGGTAGAACATTATGCATTGCTTAAAAAGGGGGCGCCATTTACCGCCGCCGATGGAAAAACATATAAAAACCACGAACTGACTATAGACTCGGATCAACCCAAATCTTATGCTTTTTGCTCAGATACGATTTACAATGAGCGGTATTTTGAACAGATTAAAAATGTAGACCTGTTATACCACGAATCTACCTTTTTGCACAACATGCTCGATAGGGCCAATAAAACTTTTCATACTACCGCCTGGCAGGCAGGGCAGGTAGCCTTGCAAACAGGTGCCAAATCATTGATCATCGGCCACTTTTCGGCGCGTTACAAAAGCCTTAACGAATTACTCGACGAAGCCCGCAGTGTGTTCCCCAAAACCGAGCTGGCCATTGAGGGCATTACCTTTGCTGTAGGCGATGATCTGGTTTAATATTAAGTCGTTCCGCCAACAAAAAAGCCTCAACAATATTTGTTAAGGCTCTGTTTCTTATTTTAAACTCTGTTAAGCAAGTTGCTTAAAATGATTAATTATTAACGTAGCTAATTCAACCCCGATACGCTCCTGGGCTTCATTTGTGGAAGCACCAATATGCGGTGTTAAGGAAATCTTAGCATGCTGTAGTAATTCGGCACGTGGAGTTGGCTCATTGTCGAACACATCCAAACCGGCAAAAGCTAACTGGCCACTGTTAAGGGCATCTAATAAAGCACTTTCATCAACGGTTCCACCACGAGAGCAGTTTACTAATCCGGCACCTTTTTTCATTAAAGTAAATTCGCGGGCACCAATCACCGGTTCGTGGCTATATGGTACGTGCAGAGAAATGAAATCACTTTTAGCAATTACCTCATCTTTTTCGGTATATTGTACAGGTACGTTTACTTTTACACCGCCGCCTAAAACCAATTCCAGTTCGGTTACGGATGGATGCACATCAAAGGCCAGTACTTCCATACCCAGGCCGTAAGCTATTTTAGCCGTTTCTCGGCCTATGCGTCCAAACCCTAAAATACCAATAGTTTTGCCACGCAATTCAATACCTTTGGCATAAGCTTTTTTGAGGTCATTAAACTTCGTATCACCTTCAACCGGCATTTTGCGGTTAGCATCCTGTAAAAAACGTACACCGGTAAACAAGTGACCAAACACCAGTTCGGCAACCGAAGCCGATGATGCTGCAGGGGTATTGTACACAGCTACGCCTTTCTCCTTTGCATATTCCACATCAATATTATCAACCCCTACTCCACCGCGGCCAATAAGCTTTAGGTTGGGGCATTGGTCAATTAAAGCTTTGCGCACTTTGGTAGCACTCCGTACGGTTATGGCATCGTAGGCTTGTAATTTCACAGGCAATTCATCCTGCGGTATAAAAGTGGTATCAACGGTAAAACCGGCAGCCTCAAGCATTTGCTTGCCAACCGGATCTATACCATCATTAGCGAGTAGTTTTATCATGGTTTGGTGAATAGTTGAATGGTGAGTAGTTGAGTAGTGAGTTTTAAGTGGTTAATTGGTTATGTAGTTGTTGTATTTATAATAATTCAACCACTTAACTAATCAACCACTCACTAATCAACTAACCTTTATTTTTTTCTGCAAATTCCTGCATGGCATCTATCAGTACATGGATGCTGGTGGTAGGCAGGGCGTTATATATTGACGCACGGAAACCGCCTACACTGCGGTGACCTTTAATACCCACAATACCTTCATCATCGCACAATTTCAAGAACGCTTTTTCGTGATCGGGATTGTTAACCACAAAGCATACATTCATTTTGGAGCGGTCTTCAGTGGCAGCAACACCTTTAAACAATGGGTTACGGTCAATTTCGCGGTACAGCATGGCTGCTTTGGCATCGTTTTCCTTTTCCATAGCGGCTATACCGCCTTTAGCTTTTAACCAGCCAAGCGTCAACATCGATACGTAAATAGCAAATACGGGTGGGGTATTATACATTGACCCACCCTCAATCTGGGTTTGATAATTGAACATAGCCGGGATCTTGCGATCTACCTTACCCAGTATCTCATCTTTAATGATCACGAGCGTAGTACCGGCAGGGCCCATATTTTTTTGAGCACCAGCATAAATCAAACCAAAATCGGCCACATTAATTTTACGGCTGAAAATATCAGATGACATATCAGCAATCATGGGTACTGGCGATGGTTTGATATCCTGTAATTGGGTACCGTATATGGTATTGTTGGATGTGATGTGGAAGTAAGCTGCATCGGCAGGTACCATATAATCTTTAGGGATGTAGGTAAAGTTGCTTTCCTTGGAGGTAGCCACAATTTCCATGTTACCAAAATATTTGGCTTCTTTAGCTGCCTTATTGGCCCATACACCTGTTTCAAGGTAAGCAGCCTTACCACCCTCAGGCAATAAGTTATAAGGTACCATAGCAAACTGCTGGCTGGCGCCACCTTGTAAAAATAGCACCGAATAACCTTCCGGTACTTCTAACAATTCTTTAACCAGTTTTACGGCCTCAGCTAAAACTGCCTCAAACTCGGCCGAACGATGTGATATTTCGAGAATTGACAAACCTATACCATTAAAATCAACCACTGCCTGGGCAGCCTGTTTCAATACTTCGTGAGGAAGGATGCCTGGTCCGGCACCGAAATTATGTTTCATAGCTTTAAGTGAATTTACCAAGACCAATAAGGTTACTTAGTTTTGGCCGAAGTTAAATAATTACCCTATTAAATTGGTAGTTAATTATTATTTTATAAATAACGCTTGGCCATTGTGTAAAATTTCAGAATTATTTTTGGCGCTAATGTAATCTGTTTGTTAAGCTTGCTTTAGTTGCTGAATAGTTTGCAACGGATCATCCGACGAAAAAACAAAATTACCGGCAACCAATGCATTGGCACCTGCAGCTACTAATTGTGATGTGTTTTGCAGATTTACGCCGCCGTCAACTTCTATAAATAATCCGGGATTGCTTACTGCGCTCATGCCCTTAACCTGTTCTATCTTTTTATAAGTGTTGGTTATAAATTTTTGCCCGCCAAAACCGGGATTAACAGACATAATGAGCACCAGGTTTAAATCGGTAATAATATCCTCCAACAATGCTACAGGAGTATGTGGGTTTAGCGCCACTCCGGCTTTGCAGCCTAATTCTTTAATTGCCTGAATGGTACGGTGCAGGTGAGTACAGGCCTCATAATGAACAGTGATATGACTTGCACCGGCATCGGCAAAAGCTTTGAGGTAACGGTCGGGGTCTACGATCATGAGGTGAACGTCGAGCGGCTTGGTGGCATGTTTTTTTACCGCTTCAACTACAGGGAAACCAAAAGATATATTAGGAACAAACAGGCCGTCCATAATATCAACATGGATCCAATCGGCTTCGCTTTGGTTAATGAGTTCTATATCGCGTTGCAAATTGGCAAAATCGGCCGCTAAAATAGAGGGTGCAATTAAATGCTTCATGCCGTCAAATATAGGCATATCGGCAAAAGTATTACAGTAAACTATAAAGTAAACAGTTAAGCTAATAATGAAGAAGAAACTGGTAGTTGTAATGATGTAAAAAAGAAAGGCAATAGAAATTATCAGTCGCAGTTTTGCAACAGTTCGTAATATTTACGCATTAGCACAGTATCATAATTTACCAGGGATTGGTAAGCTTCAGATACAAGTTCATTAAGTATGGATGCACCCAGCTGGCCTGCACCATTGGGAATACCTTCGTAGTATTTTATTAAATCTTTGACTCTTATAATTTCATAAAGCAACAGTTGTATAAGGTCGGCCTGTGTGCCGCTGGTTGTACCCTGTACATTGTTACTCAAAAAATCTAAAGGATCATCATTAGCAGTAGATGTCATTTTCAATAGGATCGGACTTTAGATGTTTCGGCAATATCTACAATTATCCAATAGCTTAATTAATGACCTTAGGGGGTTTGCAAAGAAACAAAAAACAAACAGAAAAACCACATATCCTTTGATAAAATCTCAAGATATGTGGTTTTAATTGCTAAAAAGCAAATTATTTAGTCTCTTGGAGAATCGTTTCTTTCCGGACGCGGTAATAGTGCCTTACGGGAAAGTTTTAATTTACCTTGTTTGTCAACATCCATTAGCTTAACACGAACAATCTCACCTACTTCAAATACACCGTCCATCGTTTCAATACGACGGTGATCTATTTCTGAAATGTGCAATAAACCATCCTTGCCCGGCATAATTTCTACAAATGCACCAAAAGGCATTATCGAACGAACTTTACCTTCGTAAATTTCGCCAACCTCTGGTCGCATAGCAATTGCACGGATACGGCTAACGGCAGCATCAATAGCTTCTTTGTTATCACCGAATATCTGAACGATACCCATGTTGTTAACTTCTTCGATATTGATGTTTGCACCGGTTTCGCGTTGCATTTCCTGAATGATCTTGCCGCCGGGACCAATTACTGCACCAATAAATTCTTTGTCGATTTTAAGGGTGACAATACGTGGAGCAAAAGGCTTGTAATCTTCGCGTGGAGCAGCTATGGTCTTTGCCATTTCGCCCAGGATATGTAAACGACCTTCTTTAGCCTGATCTAACGCGTTTGATAAAACTTCGTAAGAAAGACCATTGATCTTTAAATCCATTTGACAGGCTACTATACCATTTTTAGTACCGGTAACCTTAAAGTCCATATCACCTAAGTGATCTTCATCACCTAAAATATCGGAAAGGATAGCATATTTAGTACCCATTTCGTTAGTGATTAAGCCCATGGCTATACCTGAAACGGGCTCGGTAATTTTAATACCGGCATCCATTAAAGCCAATGTACCCGCACAAACTGTTGCCATTGACGACGAACCGTTCGATTCCAGGATATCAGATACAATACGGATAGTGTATGGGTTTTCATCTTCGGCAGGCAATACACGTTTTAACGAGCGCATAGCCAGGTTACCATGACCAATTTCGCGACGGCCAGCGCCACGGTTAGGACGAACCTCACCAGTAGAGAAACCAGGGAAATTATAATGTAACAAGAATTTTTGGTAACCATTGATAAATGCGCCATCAATCATTTGCTCATCATCCTTAGCACCTAAAGTAACGGTGGTTAAAGCCTGAGTTTCGCCACGGGTAAATACCGCGCTACCGTGTGCAGATGGTAAGTAACCAACTTCACTCCATATAGGGCGAATCTGCGTAGTTTGACGACCATCTAAACGTTTACCTTCATCTAAAACAAGGTTACGGATAGCGTCGTACTCTACATCGTGATAATATTTTTTAGCTAACGATTTCGTAATATCGTCAATTTCGCCTAAAGTGGCGATGTAAGCATCACGTACTTCTCTAAACTTAACCGAACGCTCATCTTTAGCCGAAGCTGAACCAGCAATAGCATATACCTGCTCATAAGTAGCAGCATAAATGGCTTTTTTCAAGTCTTCGTTGCTGTGCTCGTGGCTGTACGTACGTTTTTCGGTTTTACCAACTTCAATAGTCAACTCTTTTTGAGCTAAACACTGAATTTTGATAGCGGTATGTGCAAATTTGATAGCCTCCACCAATTCAGCTTCCTGAATTTCGTGTGCTTCACCTTCCACCATGTTAATATCGTGCTCCGAACCGGCTACAATGAATTCTAAAGTAGCACGTTGTAATTGGCTTAAAGTTGGGTTAATAACCAACTGACCATCAACTTTGGCAACACGTACTTCCGAAATTGGACCGTTAAAAGGAATATCAGAAACAGACAATGCAGCTGATGCAGCCAAACCGGCTAAGCAATCGGGCATAATGTCTTTATCGGCCGATATTAAAGAGATCATTACCTGCGTATCAGCATGATAATCATCAGGGAATAATGGGCGCAGGGCGCGGTCAACCAAACGCGAGATCAAAACCTCGTAATCTGATAAACGTGCCTCACGGCGTAAAAAACCACCCGGAATACGACCTGTAGCCGCATATTTTTCCTGGTAATCTACCGATAACGGTAAAAAGTCGATACCTTCTTTAGCTTCTTTTGAAGAAACTACGGTAGCTAATAACATGGTATCACCCATTTTTATAACTACCGAACCATCGGCTTGTTTGGCCAGTTTTCCGGTTTCGATCTCAATGGTGCGGCCGTCACCTAAATCAATAACCTTTTTAATTGCATTGTAACTCATCTTGTTTTGTATAGTACGCTTTTCATCTTTTAGAGCGTACCGGCTTTTATTTGTTTGCTGATGTAAAAGTAAAAAAGCCATCCGCTAACGGACAGCTTTTTTGAAAGACTGTAAGTACTATTTGATAATATCCCTTAGCTCTAAAGCCTTGATGATAGCACGGTATCTTTGAATGTCTTTTTTGTACAGGTAAGCTAATAAAGCACGACGTTTACCTACCAATTTCTGTAAAGACAATTGAGTAGCGAAGTCTTTTTTGTTCTTTTTTAAGTGACCGGTTAAGTGTGCGATACGTTTTGTGAATAAAGCAACCTGACCTTCGGCCGAACCTGTGTTAGTGGCTTCGCCACCATGTGTTGTGAAAATCTCTGTTTTCCACTCTGAACTTAAATACATTACGTGAATAATATTAAAGCGTGAATTATTTTTGTTAATTAAGGTGCAAATGTAACGTTTAAAGTTGAAAGTAAAAAGTGATTTATTAGGTGAACGGTTAAGGGCGTAAAGTTGAGAGGTACAACCTGTTTTTTACTTGAGCAATTTACCTTTTATACTTAATAAAGTTTTAGATTAATTGAAACCTTTTACCTTTCGCCTTTATTATTTATTCATGACATACAGCACCTTTGAAACCGAGCACCGTGTACGGCCCGATGATATAGACATGTTTCAGCATGTGCACAACAGCCGGTATTTTGATTATATAATGGCTGCCCGTTACGAGCAAATGGAAACCTACTATGGCATGGCCATGGAAAAGTTTATGGAACGCGGCTTTGGCTGGGTAGTAAGTACCGCACACATTAATTACAAACGTGCGCTTACTATTGGAGATTATTTTTTAGTACGTACCGGTATAGAAAGCGTAAACGACAAAGGTTGCCGGGTTGCCTTTACCCTCACTAATAAAGCCACTAAAAAAATATGCTGCGATGGTTATTTCGATTATGTGATGATAGATATGAAAACCGGCCGGGGCATGAAGATACCGCAGGATATTGTGGAGCATTACAGGATATAGGTAAAGGGTACAGAATGAAGAGCCAAGATTGTAACCTGCTTTCGCTCAAAGCATCCTCCTGCCGCTTATTATAGGATGCTGAAATAAATGCAGAAAGACTGAATCTACTTTTGAGCCACTACAGGCATGTCCCGATAATAATACCTGCTGAAAATGAGGTAAGAAATTACCACATTACCTATAATGAGTATTGGGATCAGCTTAAACATCATTACCCAAAACAGCACAATAAATAAACCCATTACCCATTGCAGGTACTTATCCATGTTAAGGCCTATATAATAAATGAGCGAATGCAGCAGCACAAGCATGCTTGCGGTCATGAACAAAAGTTGCACGGCCAGCAAAGGGTTAAACCGGCTGAACAGCCAAATTGCCTCTGGCAATAGCAACAACAAGTAGCTGAGAAAAATGTAGCCATAGCGTTGCATAAATGAATAAGGGAAGTTACGGGAGAGGCTCAACTGAGTTTGTTCGAAACGCTGGCCCTCAAATACCAAAACTGCATGTGCAACAGATATGGTAAGTACCGCCATACCGGCCACCCGCGAATCGGTTTTCACATCGTTAAATAGTTGGAATACGCCGGTTATAATCAACCAAGATAAGGCCTTAGTAATAGCGTACGGAATTTTGAGCCGGTTTAATAAGTTATAAATAAACAAACTGTAAAAAGGCTTTTTCCAGCTACTGCTTAACCTGAGCAGCCACGATGGATTACCGCTATCAACCAACTTATTCACCACAGTAACATACAACCAAGCACTCGCAGCGGCCAACAACAACAGGTATAATATAATACTAACCGGCGTTACATAATAATTGTACGATACCCCTACGCCAACAGCTATTAAACCGTACGCAATTACCGGTAACAGCACATAGAGCTGCGTTATAAACCAACCCGTAAGCTGCTCTTTTCTCGAAAACGAATTGATACTGTAAAATAGAAAATGCTGTGTTGGAGCCGCAATTTGCCCTAAAATATAATGCCAGCATTTAAAAGTGTATAACAACCAAGCGGCAAAAACTACAAGCAACATGAGTGGACTGGTTATAAAGGCCAGCATCAGTGTTTTATGGTAATTTAATAACTGCCCCGGATCCACCGCACCTATCATGAACAGGAAAAAGAACAGGAACATACCGGCGTGGGCCTGGTAAAATCCTCGTACAAATATCCGGCTTAAAATATGGGTAAGCGGCTGCTTCATATAGGGGTAAATACGCTCAGGGATTGATTTTCTATCTGTAATACCTGCGCAGGCAAAGCTATCGAATCCAGTATTTGGTGCGATGACAACAAAAAGCTGGTACCATATTGCTGATGATGGCTGGCTATCCATTGGTAAAGCACCGTTAAGGCAGCAGTATCAATAGTTATTAAGGGTTCATCTAACAAAATAAATTTTGGTTTGCCCAAAAAAGCAAGTAATAAGGACAACTTTTTCAGCATACCGCTCGAATAAGTGCCCACCGGTTTATGGATATAGCCGCCCATCCCCATACTTTCGAGGTAAGGCTGCTCCTGCCCTGCGGTTGCATTTTTGGCCGATGCAAAAAGGTCGATCAGTTCACGCCCGGTTAAAAACTCAGGAAACAGCGGCTCGGCCTCGGCAAAGTTCACCAGCTTACGATATTCTACCGGTTGCTTTTTAATACTAATATCATTCAATAATATATCGCCATTGAAAGCTAAGATACCTGCTATTGATTTCAACAACGTACTTTTACCCGATCCGTTCACACCTTTGATCCAGTATATACCGGCATCAATAGCAAAATCGGGAATGCTTAATGCCGGGTAGTTACCGTATGATTTTTGAAAGTTGGCGAAACGGAGCATGGGCGTGAATTTGGGTTGATGTTTTTGTACACCGTCATGCCGAATTTATTTCGGCATCCCACGTGTTAAGTAATTAATTGATTACCGCTTGTGTACCTTTCTGGTGAATTGCCGAAATAAATCCGGCATGACTTTCTACTTAATATCCTATTGAAGATGCTTCTATAATGTCACCATAAAAGTTTTTTACATCCATACCGGCAGCGCGTACCTGTTGCGGGATCAGGCTATTGGCCGATTGGCCGGGTGTGGTGTTTACTTCTATAAAATAAAAATCCCCCGTATCTTCTTGCAAAATAAAGTCGATACGTACCATACCGCGACAGTTTAGGCGGATATAGATCTCGGTCAGTATATCGCTGATGATCTGGTTTTGTTCGTTGGTTAAGTGGGCCGGCGTAATTTCCTGCGATACGCCCGGCGTGTACTTGGCCTCGTAATCAAAAAACTCTTTCGAGCTAATGATCTCGGTAGCGGGCAACACCACCAGCTTGCCATGCAGGCGGGCAATTCCCCGGCTAAACTCGCGGCCTTTAATAAATTCTTCTACCAGTATCTGGCTATCTTCATGAAAAGCTTTTTCCAGCGCGGCAGGCAGCTCGGCAACGCTATGCACCTTGCTCATCCCCACACTGCTCCCGCCATTATTAGGTTTAACAAAAAGCGGAAAATTTAAAGTAGCCGCAATGCTGCTTACATCGTGCAAATCGTTCTTTAACAACTTTACCGATTTTGCGGCATTTAAATTCCTGATGCCATGCACCAAAACCTTAGTGTAAGCCTTATTCATGGTAATGGCCGATGTGGTGGCATCGCAGGTATTGTAGGGTAAGCCAATTAAATCCAGGTAGCCTTGCAGTTTGCCATCCTCGCCGGGCGTACCGTGTACGGTAATAAATACGCTGTCGAACTTAATTTTGATACCGTTAAGCATTAAACTGAAATCGTTTTTATCAATATCCACCAGTTCACCATCGGCCTGGTAAAACCAGCGGTCGCGGTTAATTAAAATGGTGTACACGTTATATTTATCAGCATCCAGGTTGGCTGCAATGTTTTTTGCGCTGTTGATAGATACCTCGTATTCGCCGGTGTAGCCTCCGGCCAAAAGGGCAATATTTTTCTTGCTCATAGGCCAAATATATAAAAAAGACAGCCCCTCCCAACCCTCCCCGGGAGGGAGGGCTTTAAAAATATTAAAAGTCTCCCCTCCCGGGGGAGATTTAGAGGGGGCTTCTGTTTTTTATTTATATTTGCGCATGCCATATAAAGAACGCGATATCAGCAAGATGTATTACACCATGGGCGAGGTAACTACCATGTTTGGGGTTAATCACTCTTTGATAAGATATTACGAAAAAGAGTTTGATGTATTGCAGCCTAAAAAGAATAAAAAAGGCAATCGTTACTTTACTAACGAAGATATTGAGAACCTAAAGATCATTTTTCATTTGGTACGCGATAAAGGCTACACTATACAGGGCGCCAAGGATCATTTGAAAAATAACATGGGCGAAACTAAAAGCCAGCAAAGTATCCTTACATCCCTCGAAAACCTTAAAAAATTCCTGCTCGAAGTACGCGACCAGTTGTAATCTCCATTTCTTTTCCTGCGGGATAATTGTATTTTAGAGGCGGCTTAATCTTTTAGTCACGCTTTAAATATTTCCTGAACCTTATGCTCCGGGCACACAAAGGCGAAATTTCTATTTTGTATTGGCTGTTGCCCTTTATGGCGGGTATTGTGCTTGGTTTATACAGTGAGGGGTTCTTCCTGTTTCCTATTGGGGTTGGTACAGGGGTATTTGCATGCTTACTCTTTATCAGTTTAAATTTACTGTATAATAAAATTAACGGAAACCAATTTTCATGGGTTGGCAGTATTGCCATGCATCTTTTTTTGCTTTGCGCAGGCTGGTTAAGCTGTCAGCTAAATAATGATTTGGTTAAAAACGATCACTTTTCAAAAGCGAAAGCTAATTTCCTGATAGCCCAGATCATTAATGAGCCACAACAAAAAGGTATTTACACCCGCTTTACAGTAAAAGTCACTAACACAATTGCAGCCCGCAAATACCAATCATCTACGGGCAAAATATTAGTTACACTGGTAGCCGATAGTAACTCGCATTTGGTAAATTACGGCGACCAATTGCTTATACCAGCCAACTACAAACCGGTTGATCCACCTTTTAATCCAGCCGAATTTAATTACAAACAATACCTGGCCCATCAAAATATCTATCATCAAAGCTTTATTACCAGGGCGCAGTTCAGGGTATTACAACGCCATACGGGGAATCTGGTTATTGCTTATTCACTCAGGGTAAGGCAACAACTTGTCAATTCCATTAAGCTATATATTCACGATAAAGATGCGGCGGCAATAGCCTCTACCCTGTTATTAGGATATAAAGCCGATATGAGTGCCGATATTTTGCAAGCGTATTCCAAAACAGGAACCATCCATGTGCTGTCTGTTTCAGGTGCGCATGTGGCTATCATCTTTGTTGTGATCGCCTTTTTACTAAAGCCTTTCAGGCATTACCGTTATGGCCGTGTGTTTAATGCCTTACTCTCTTTAATTTTAATTTGGGGATACGCCATCCTCACCGGACTTTCACCCGCGGTTTGCAGGGCAGCGGTTATGTTAACTATGCTTATCATCAGCCAGGCCAGCGGTAGGCCCGTCCATGCCTTGAACGTGCTGGCCGTTTCGGCATTTGCCCTTTTGCTGTATAATCCCTTTTTGATAACCGATGTTGGCTTTCAATTGTCGTTTATAGCCGTATTTGGCCTGGTAGCCATACAACCCATTATTGAAGAACAATTGGAGTTAAAAAACAAATGGGTAAAAAAGTTTTGGAAATTATGCGCCTTGTCTTTAGCGGCACAACTCGTCACCTTTCCGCTAAGTGCCTATTATTTTCACCAGTTTCCATTATATTTCCTGATAAGCAACCTGCTCATTATTGTTCCTGCCGAAGTGATCGTTATTGGAGGAATGGTATTCCTAATGAGTTCATGTTTTGAATTGTTATCGCCTTTGACCGCCTTCCTGGGCTATGTATTAGAACAGTCCATATTACTCATGAACAAGGCACTCATTTACATAGAGCATTTACCTTTTGCCAGTATTGGCCAAATCTGGTTCACGCCCTGGGAGCATTTGCTGTTATACCTCATCATTGGTTGCTTTATTTACTTCTTGCTTTGTAAGCATACCAAGCAACTCGCAGCGGCTCTATTATGTTTGTTGATTTTATGTACCTGTTTAAGTTGGAAAGGCATTCAAAAGCACAAGGCCAATCATATTATCTTCTTTAATGTAAAAAAGAACTCGGCCATCTTATTTCAAACGGGACGGGAAGCGGTATTGGTAACCGATCTCACACCTCAAGACAAGAATTATTCGTACAGCATTCAACCTTGTTTAGATAGTTTAGGTGTAGATAGTGTAATAATTTGTCAACCGGCTAAAAATATGCAAAACTCATTTTTTCGGAAGCAAGAACATTTAATGCAGTTTAAAAATAAATCTGTGCTATGGTTTAATCCTTCACTGCAAAAGGCAGTCTTATCCCCAAAAATCAACATCGACTATTTATTTTTTACCCACAATCCGCATAGCAATCTCACATTTATACATAATAATTATAACTTTAAGCTTTTAATTGCCGATGCTAACAACTTAGCCCAACATTTAAGCCAACTACAGCATGAGGCCGATAGCCTTCACTTAAAAATAAATATATTAAGGCGTAACAATTCGTTTATTGTTGCATCTAAATATATAAATCAATAACTTTAATTAATTATTAACTGCATATTATCAAACAATCATGAATAAACTATTTACTGCTGCTATGGGCCTTGCCCTTACCGCAACTGCCCTAAGTGCTACTGCACAAAAAAAGTACACTGAAGGTACCGCTACTTACGAAGCCAGCGTTAACGGACAAACTGTTGAAGCCAAAGTTTTTTTCAAAGGCGATTCATCGGCCACTACCATGCAACAAGGCCCTGCCAACATTAAAGTAATTGGATTTAAAGAAGACTATATGGCCGTGTTAGTTGATGTACCCGTGGCCAACATGAAGAAAGCGGCTATTGCAACCCCGGGCGAACTGGAAGAAGCTTTATCTAAACTTCCGAACTTTACTTTTACCCCAGGTACCGAAACCAAGCAAATTGCCGGTTTCAATTGTAAAAAAGTAGTAGCTAAAGATGCGAAGAGCGGCAATACTTTCGATGCCTGGGTAACTACCGATATTTCGGCACCAGCAAGCGCATACAGCAATTTATATGCTAAAATTGGCGGTTTTCCCGTTCAGTTTACCATTAGCCAAATGGGCCGCAACGTAACCAACACTTTAAAAACTATTTCTGATGCCAAAGTACCTGCCGGTACATTTGCTATCCCTGCAGGTTTCGATAAAATGACTCTTACCGAATTGAGCGCCATGAGCGGCGGCGGCAGATAAACAGCCGTTTTCGATGTAACAAAAAAGGTCTTTTTGCTTTTGCGAAAAGACCTTTTTTGTTACATCGAATTTTATATAATTTTGAGTGATAACGGGCAATGCTTTCAGAACCACATGTGGTAACTTGGCAATTCCAAAAGATGCCTCACTACCGTACGGGACAACAAATTGGCGTTAAAGTACCATTGATGCCATGCTTTCAATCTCTTCCCCTACAGCTTTTACCCAGGTATTAAACAAGTGGGTTTCAATGGCCACAGCTTCGCTTGCATGTAACTGCCAATCGGCCGAAAAATGCTGTAGTTGGTTAATCATTTCTTCCAGGTGGCCTTCCTCCTCCAATATGATAGACTTAACGTTGATCTTGCTGTTAGCTTCGCTAAGTACGTCCTGATAAATGGGGTACAATTCATCGGCACGTACCTCAATGGCGTAAGTTACCAGCAGGTAGGCCGCAAAACGAAGCTCTTTACCGGTTAAGGCTAACTTCTCTTTCAGGTAACGGCATACATCCACATCCAGTTGGTTAAGGTAACGCTTGCTATGCGTGGCGGCTAATAAATACTGCGGTGCATAAGTTGGCATCACAGCCTCCTCTATTTTTTCTATTTGTTTTTTGAGATAGAATGCATGGCGGTGCTCTTCGGCAGCATGCTTGAGGATGATATAGGTAACCGTTGCAGGGTCTTCGCTGGCCGATATTTTACGTGCGCCGGTGTTCTCCATCAGCGACAGTGTATTTAACCAGCGGGCATGCAGGTTATTATTGTTTACAATAGTGGCAAATATTTTTTTGAGTTCCATAAACAGCTTGTTATAAAGTTTGCAGGGCTTTTTGTATAGCGCCGTAAATATAGCTGAGTTGCTCGTTGGTAATGCAATATGGCGGTAAAATGTAAACTATATTGCCTAAAGGCCGTAGTATAATTCCTTCGGCTAAGAAAAAACGGTACAAGGTATCACGCAGGTTATTAAAATATGAAGTATCATTCTGCGTATTCCATTCCATAGCTAATATAGTACCGGTTTGCCTTACGGTTTTAATACGCGGATGATCTTTTATTTGCAGTGCGAACGCAGCATGGCTATCGGCTATCCGTTGTATGTTTTGCCTGGTTGATGGATCTACGAACAAATCCATACTGGCCAAAGCTGCGGCGCAAGCTATTGGATTTGCGGTAAACGAATGCCCGTGAAACAAGGTCTTTAACTTATCATCCGATAAGAAAGCATCATAGATATGTTGTGTGCAAGTGGTAATACCAAGTGCCATAGTACCGCCGGTTAACCCTTTAGAAAAGCACATAATATCGGGCTCATGCTGCAAATAATCGCTGGCAAAGTTTTTGCCTGTGCGACCAAAGCCGGTAAATACCTCATCGTCAATAGTAAAAATTCCTTCCTGTTTACAGTGCAGTACCAGTTCATCCAAATAATTGGCCTCATACATAAGCATCCCAGCCGATCCCTGCACCAGTGGCTCAAAAATAAAACAAGCGAGTTCTGTTTTGAGACCCGATATTTGCACCTTTATACTTTCTATATTATCTGCCGTAGGCAAATCAATAAATTCTACATCGAACAGTAATTGATCGAATGCGCTGGTGAAGGCGCTTCTGCCACTTACGGCCATAGCGCCAAAGGTATCACCATGATAGGCGTTTTTGAAAGCCAGCATTTTGCTGCGTTGCTCACCTTTATTGTACCAAAATTGCAAACACATTTTAAGGGCCACTTCTACAGCGGTCGATCCGTTATCGGAGTAAAATACTTTGGCTTGGTTATGTGGCAGCAGGGCCAGCAGGCGTTCGGCCAATTCAACAGCGGGTTCATGGGTAAAGCCGGCAAAAATAACGTGTTCCAGGTTGTTTAATTGTTTGGCAACCTGTGCGGCAATATAAGGGTGTGCATGCCCGTGTATATTCACCCACCATGATGATATGGCATCAATATACTCCTTTCCATCTTCACTATACAAACAAGCACCTTCGCCCCTTACAATGCCAATAGGCGGCATAGCGGTTTGCATTTGGGTGTAAGGATGCCATATAACTTTTAAATCGCGTTCGGTTAAATTCATTTAGCTGTTTTCAATAGTTCAACTACATATTGGTCTGTGCGGAAGGTTACATCTTCGGGCTGCAATTCATCCAGTTTTTTCCAACGGAAAGATTGCAGGCTATCGCCTTTACCCTCAAAATCGAACAGATCGGTCTTCGTTACAAAATTCAGGTTGCCAACCGGTTTTACCAAATAATATACGCTGATAATCTGCGAATCGTTAAAGGCCGACTTCACATAAAAGTCGGTGGTATAAAAGTGACTCAAAACCTCCACTTCAGTATTACATTCTTCTACAAACTCGCGCTTTAGTGCTTCTATTAATCCTTCTCCAAACTCTACTCCCCCACCCGGAAACTTAATAAACCGGTAGCCTTGTACCTGCTCATCACTTAATAAAATTTCCCGATGCTCGTTAATAAGCAAGCCGTAAACCCGTACGTTAAAATACATTATTCGTAATGTTTTTTGTTGCGGATGATGTTCTCCATAGTCCACTCAATATCCACGCGTTTAACTTCCGACCGTATAGGGCAGTTGGGCATGCTGCAATAGTGACAACACTCGGGCACGCAAGGATCGGTATGTATGAAGAGTTCGGTGGGTACACCCGCTTTTTCGTTAATCAGTTTATCTACTAATGATACTTCCTGGTGTACCCTGTTTAAGTCAAAATAGTTAGGCAGGGTCATGTGGCAATCCAGGTGCAATTCATGTCCGTATTTTTGTGCACGCAGGTTATGAATATCAATCCATTCGGGCTTGCGCTCATCATTTAGCACTTTTATAATATGCTCTACCACGGCAAAATCCGTTTCGTCCATTAACCCGGCAACCGATTTACGGATGAGCTGGTAACCACTAAAACAAATATATAAACCCACCACAATAGACAGCACACCATCCAGCCAGATAAGCCCGGTAAAATTGATCAACACTAAGCCTAAAACCAGGCCTCCACTGGTTACCATATCGGTAAGCAGGTGCCGGCCGTCGGCATCTAAAGTTACAGACTTTAACGCTTTGCCTTTATGAATCATATAGTAACCCAAAGCACCGTTAACAGCCCCGGTTAAACCAATAATAACAGCACCCGTTAACAAATCATGAATTACCTGCGGATAAAAAAGTCCGTAAACCGATTTAAACAGGATACCAATCCCGGCGATGGAAATTAAGGCACCTTCTAAAAACACGGAGAAGAACTCAATTTTACCATGCCCGTAAGGGTGGTTTTCATCGCGCGGGCGAGAGGATATATATATGCTGAAAAATGCGAATGAACTGGCAACTACATTTACAATACTTTCGGCAGCATCAGTTAACACAAAGTTGGATGCGGTAATAAAGTAAGCGCCGAATTTAGCCAGCATTAATACCACGCTCATTACCAGCGCTACAATTATAATATTCCGTTTTTCCTTCAATGATATAAATTCTGGTCAAATTTAATCATAAGCTGTTTAAATACGGGTAAAGTAATTTTCTATATTTGCCGCAACTTCAATTTTTACTATGAGCGCACTTAGTGACAGAATTAACAATTTGTCTGAATCACAGACCATTAAAATGGCAAAAATGGGCCGCGAGCTGGCCGCAAAGGGTGTTGATGTAATTAGCCTCAGCTTTGGCGAGCCTGATTTTCATACCCCTGAGCACATTAAACAGGCAGCCAAACAGGCCATGGATGACAATTTTACCTACTATACACCTGTAGCTGGTTACCCCGAACTGCGAAAGGCTATTGTGCATAAGCTCAAAACAGAAAACGACCTCGATTATGATTTTACCGACATTGTGGTATCAACCGGTGCCAAGCAGGCCATTGCCAACGCCATACTATGTTTGGTTAACCCGGGAGAAGAAGTAATTATTCCAACTCCTTACTGGGTATCCTACTCTGAGGTAGTAAAACTTGCCGAAGGTAAAAGTGTGTATATTAATACCACGGTTGAACAAAATTTTAAAATTAATGCCGAACAATTAGAGGCCGCCATAACAGATAAAACTAAGCTGTTCATGTTCTCATCGCCCTCTAACCCTACCGGTAGTTTATATAGCAAAACCGAATTAGCCGCATTGGCTGAGGTTTTTGAGCGTCATCCGCAGGTTTACATCATTTCCGACGAGATTTACGAGCACATAAACTATGTAGATAAGCACGAGTCGATTGCGCAGTTTGCCAGTATTAAAGACCGAGTGATTATCATCAACGGTTTCTCAAAAGCATACGCCATGACCGGCTGGCGAATTGGCTACAGTGCTTCGAGCAAAGAACTGGCTACGGCCTTCGACAAAATGCAGGGGCAAATTACATCAGGTACCTGTTCTATTACCCAACGTGCCGGTATTGCGGCTTATATGGGTGGGTTAGATTCGGTATTGGAAATGCGCGCCGCGTTTAAAAAACGCCGCGACCTGGTTTATGGTTTATTGCAGGAAGTAGAAGGCTTAAAAGTTAACCTGCCCGAAGGTGCATTTTATTTCTTCCCTAATGTAACCTCGTTCTTTGGCAAATCATTTAATGATAAGGTTATTAACGATGCCGATGAACTAAGCATTTACCTGCTGGAAGAAGCACACGTGGCCGTAGTTGGCGGTGATTCATTCGGCGATCCTAAATCTATCCGTATCTCTTATGCCGCCGCCGAAGATAAATTGATAGAAGCCGTAAAACGTATTAAAAAAGCCTTGGGCCAGTTGCAATAACAAACATCCGTATCATAGCCAAAAAAAAAGGCTGCATCATATTGATGTGACCCCCAAAAGTTAGACAGTTTACAAAATTAAGTTTTTTGTATCAGAGCTCGGTATACCACCGGGCTCT
>NZ_JBHTMJ010000002.1:0-9280 GCF_042679325.1 Mucilaginibacter terrae | reverse complement strand
ATATCCAGTACCTACTACTGCTATCTTCATAAAGATTCAATGTTTTGTTGTTCTATTTATTTACTTTTATACCCGACGAATATAAGAATTTCATTTTAAATGCTTATAATATATAATATTGGTATTAAAGTTTATTATTTCATTGCAATAATTACATCTGTATTTAATATTAAGGCCAAATTATGGTTAAACGGAAGAAAGGGGCAACAGGTTACATCTATGCCCAAAAGTGTGTGGTTTCACTTTGCTTCATTGGGCGAATTTGAGCAAGGAAGGCCTGTTTTAGAAGCTGTAAAAGCGCTGTATCCTCATCACAAAATAGTTATTACCTTCTTCTCTCCATCGGGTTTTGAGATCCGCAAAAACACTTCACTGGCCGATGCCGTTTATTATTTACCTTTAGATACGGCCCAAAACGCGCAACAATTTATTGAAACTATAAAACCTGTTGCTGCCATATTTACCAAGTACGAATACTGGTATCATTACTTTAACGAACTGCATAAGCAGCAAATACCGCTTTATATAATATCGGCTATATTTAGGCCCAAGCAAATATTTTTTAGATGGTATGGCAGCCTGCACCGCGAAATATTAAGTAAAGTCACCCGCTTTTTTGTTCAGGATGAAGCCTCGAAACAGCTGCTGTCGACCATCCATATCAATAACGTGCAGGTAAGTGGCGATACCCGTTTCGACAGAGTTTATGCCAATACGCAACAGCCTAAAGCATTACCTGTTATTGCCGAATTTAAGAACAACCGGCCTGTTTTTATTGCAGGTAGTTCGTGGCCTGCCGATGAGGAATTGATTGCTCCGATGACGGTACAATACCCCAACTGGAAATTTATTTTTGCACCGCATGAAATTTCTGAAGAGAAACTAAACAAATTGATGAGCCTGTTGCCAACCGGTAAAGTGGTACGCTTCTCTCAGATCCCCGCGCTCCGTACCCCGCTCTCTAGCTGTCAAATTTTAATTATCGATAATATTGGCATGCTTTCTTCTTTGTACCAATATGGCCAGGTGGCTTATATTGGCGGAGGTTTCGGCGCAGGTATTCACAACACGCTGGAGGCTGCGGCTTTTGGTTTGCCGGTTATTTTCGGCCCTAATTATACTCGCTTTAAAGAAGCTCGCGACCTGGTAGCTTTACACGGAGGTTTTGCCATTAGTAATGCCGCGCAACTACAAGAAATTGCCGGTAAGTTAATTACCGATGCCGAATACCTGAACAAAGCAAGCATTGTTGCAGCAAAGCTGGTGGCAGAAAGTAAAGGGGCTACGGCGTTAATTATGAGCAACATTGTAATTTTATAATACAGTAGCTGCTAATCAGACTGTTAGGGCTGCTTATAAAAGCAGGCTTCTACAGCTTTCGGCAGGAGGCAGTTATGATTGCCCTGTAGCTCTACGATGCTGTCGTTTCCATCTTCGTATTTTAAAATAATCGTAAAGCAAATGAATGCACAGGCGCAAGGCGTAAATATGTTTGATCATACGTTAACAGACATAAAAGTGACGAATACTAAAATGACGGCAATAGGTAAGCATACGGCAAACCAGTAACCATAGTTAAAAACCGTGTTTCTGAAACGCTGGCTGTTGCTGGTATTCAGCAGCACATCGGCCAGCCAACCAGCGGTGTAAAACACGTTAGCCATTATCATGTAAAAAAAGTAAATAATAACCTGTACCATCATAAAGTTCAACATGCTGTTAAACTCCATTGCATCAAAAAAACGGGAACTGTAAAGCGTATAGATCACAAAGGTTACCATGCCGCCAATAAGCAGGCCTCTATTGAACTTTATGCGTTGATGCAGCCACCAGTTTTGCGGTTTAATTTGCGATTCTTCCATATGCTTGTTAGGTTAAAAAAGGAGCAGCGTATTAAACACTGCTCCATAATGTGGCTCAACTACTCCCAGCTGATCTTCTTGGAGAAATACATCAATACCGATACAATAACGAACAGTGCTATACTGCCTACCAGCAGGGCCATGTCTTCCAGCTGAATAATAACAAATATGAAAACATAAAACAGGGTGAGGATGGCAGCGAAAAAGGTAGCCGCTTTGGTATTAGCCAGTAACGAAGCTGTAAACCATGCTATTAAGGCTATGGTG
Source organism: Mucilaginibacter terrae (assembly GCF_042679325.1). Classification (GTDB taxonomy): domain Bacteria; phylum Bacteroidota; class Bacteroidia; order Sphingobacteriales; family Sphingobacteriaceae; genus Mucilaginibacter; species Mucilaginibacter terrae. The sequence goes on along the minus strand of NZ_JBHTMJ010000002.1, from coordinate 7,151 downwards.
GCCACGGCAGCTATCAGGTATGCTATGTTGTAACCCAAATGTTCGGAAAGAGAAAGCAATAGCGTGTAAAACACGATCATAGCTGCCCCAATAAGCGCATAATTGAAAATATGAATTTTGCGCTTTTGAATAACCTCAGTTAAAAATAACGATACAAAGGTGAGCAGGATGATTAGGATGGCATATTTACTGGTACGTGTGGTTTTTTGATAATCATCAACCTGTATATGCAGTTCTACACCGAATAAGGCATCTTTTGTGTTTTTCAGGCTATTAAGTAACGTATCGTTTGCGGCCCATTGCTGCGGAAACGGTCGGTTTAAATATAACATGCGCCATTTGGCAATAAAGCCTTTGGCATCAATATGCCGATAATCGGGCAAGGAGCGTCCTTCAAATTTAGGGCTTGGCCAGTTACCGCTTACCTCTACCTGGGTGGTTTTACCAGTATGTAAAAAGTTGATGGACTGGCTACCCTTTAAATCCAGCTTAAAGCTGAATGGAATATTGCTACTGGTGTTTTTATTAAGGTTAATGGCAGCCTGTAGGCCGTTATCAAGCAGGTTGCTGCCGTTAAGCACCGGTTCAACCGTAAGCAATTGGTTTTGTACTTTTATAACCGGATTTGCTTTAAGGCCTTTTAAATCGCTTATGCCAAAAACCAGCCGGGCTTTATCCAGCATCATGTTACTGCTATCTATTTGCAGCTTGGCCAGGTCGGCGCGGTTAAAATTACCGGTAATGCTCAGGCCGGCATTGTAAACGCCCACATCAAAAATGCCCCGGTGCAGTGTTTCGGTATTAATATTTGCTTTAATGATCAGGTTTTCGGGAAGCAGGTACAGCGTTTCGGTATATTCTTTCACCGTAATTTTATTCGCCGTGTCTTTTTGGGTTATCTGCTTTTTATACGGAATTACCAATACCGGCCCCTGAACCAGCTGGCTGCCCGACCACTTGTCCGACACGTCTTCAATGATTTCCTGCTGCCGGGCCGAGCGCTCTTGTATAAGCCCTTGTATCCACGACGACGGGATAAGCAGCACCAGTGCTATTACCACAATGATGAGCATTTTTAATAAAACCGACTCGCGTACCCAATTAGTTGAAGGTTGTTGATTGCTTTCCATTTTATATTAATTTTAAAAGTACTTTTATTTTGAAAGTATTTGGATAAAAAAATAATGGTATTAATACTATATTTTTTGTTGTTTTATTAACTGCTCCAGCGCATTTAAATGATCCTGAAAAGCCTTTTTTCCTTTAAGCGATGCCTGGTAATTGGTATTAGGTTTACGGCCTACAAAGCTTTTGTGTATGATAATGTATTCTTCCTTCTCTAATGCTTTAAGGTTACTGGCCAGGTTGCCGTCGGTAATATCCAGCAGCTCTTTCAATGAGGTAAAGTCGTAGTTTTCGTTTACCATGAGTACGCTCATAATTTGCAGCCTTACCCGGTTTTCAAAGGCCTTGTCTAACTTGCTAAAATCAACTTTCACCGGTCGTACTTCAAGTGCATTAAAGTGCCGTAAACAATATGCAGCACACCAAAACCTACAGCCCAAAACATTAAACCATACCCGGGGAAAGCCGCCGCCATTAAGGCCAGTGCAATTTCACAAATGCCCAGGTATCTTACGTCGGTATAAGTATAAGCACTGGCCCCAACCAAAGCTAAACCATAAAATGCTAAACAGGCAGGCGATACAATGCCCAGGTATCCCCGGCTTAACAACAATAAAATAAGTAGTCCGCCGGTTATTAGCGGGGTTGCCATTTGAAAAAGTAAGGCCTTGCTGGTGGTACCCCAAAGTGCTTGTCCCTGTTTTTTAGCCTTGCGCCTGGTAAGGGCATAACCCGTAACAATTGATGCGAATAATACGGCAAACGCAACCACAACCAATTGTATTATAGTAGGCGAAAACAATACTTCTTCCCATAATTCCATTTGCAAAAATGGATTACCTCCTTTAGCGGCAAGGTTAAGCGAATATTTGGCACCCGGTATATATATAATTTTGTAGGCTAATGCTGCGCCCATGAGTGCATATATACCAGCCATAACGCCCGATAGGCCGCTCAACGATATAAATCTCGACGAGCGCTCCATCATACTGCGAATGGAGGCCAGGTCTGCGTGTATTTTACTTTCTTCCACTTAAAAGTACTTTTTTTTACAAAGTAAGCAAACTAATGCATACTGCGCAAATATTTAAGGAAATATTTTTTCTAAAATAGAAGTAAAAGTTCAACTATTGAATGTACCCTTTTATTATATAACCTATTAATACTAATGTTAAAAATAAGAGGGTAGGTGAAAACCTGATGCTTTAAAAAGAAATGCACAAACACAGTTGATACCAACGTGGAACATGCATTGATAATAAACCCAAAAGATGTTTGGGAAGTAATTTATAATGTAATTCCAGAGATGATCTGATCGTAATAAGCAAATGCTAAAAGCAAAACCGCCATAAATAACATGGCTGCTAAATAATAGTTATCATTACGTCCTTTAGGCTCAAAATCCTGGCGACCTAAGTCATTTGTTGATAGTGCTTTCATAGTAACGTGTATTAAAGTTGTAAATAATTCCTTTAACTGGTGCAATATACGCAAGCTTTAGCTAAAAATAATGAAATAATTTAATTTTTATAATAATTATAATACAATTATGGATAGTAATCCTAATACAGCTAAAAGTTGCTAAGTAATTTCAAAAAACATAAAAATGCTTTAATTGAAACAATATGGTATTGGCACATGAGTGCGCAGGAGCTTTATTAATTAAAAGCTACAATTCAAACAGCCTTATTAAATGCTGTTTCTTAACATATATCAAATGCAGCCAATTTTATTAAAGCGTACTTTGCAACATAATAACCCTCATTTAAAAAAAGGAATTTATGCAAGTTGGGATAGATAGTTTTGCAGCATCGTCATTTGACATAGGTACAAATATTGCTATAAGCAGTATGGATTTGTTGAGCCAGCTTTTAGACCGGATAGAACATGCCGATAAGGTGGGGCTGGATGTGTTTGGCATTGGAGAACATTACCGCAAAGAGTTTCTGGATTCGGCCCCTGCTATTATTTTGGCTGCCGCTGCGGCACGTACCAGCCGTATTGTTTTAACCAGCGCGGTAACGGTACTTAGTGCAGCCGATCCGGTGCGCGTTTTTCAAAGCTTTGCTACGTTAGACCTCATTTCAAAGGGCCGTGCCGAAATGGTGGTTGGCCGTGGTTCGTTCACCGAATCGTTCCCGTTATTTGGGTTAAAACTGCAGGATTATGATCAGCTGTTCACCGAAAAACTGGATCTGCTGCTACACATACGCGAACAGGAAACTGTGACCTGGACAGGCAAATTCAGGCCGGCATTAACCAATCAAGCTATTTATCCAAGACCGGTACAAACACCAATACCTATTTGGCTTGGGGTTGGCGGTACACCCGAATCGTTTGCCCGTGCCGGCATGCTGGGGCTGCCGCTTATGGTGGCTATTATTGGCGGCGAAACACATCGTTTTCGCCCGCTGATTGACCTTTACCGCGAAGCGGGAAGGCGTGCGGGCCATGCGCCCGAAAAACTACAGGTTGGTTTGCATTCATTGGGTTACGTAGCTCCTTCTACGCAGCAAGCACACGAAGAGTACTATCCGGGTTATGCCGAAGCCTTTACCCGGATAGGGCGCGAGCGAGGCTGGCCGCCGGTTACCCGCGCGCAGTTCAATGCCCTGGCCGGGCCAACCGGTGCCTTACTTATTGGCAGCCCCAGTGAAGTGGCTCAAAAAATAACCAAGCATAGCGAGGCACTGGGTGGCATTAACCGGGTAACCTTCCAAATGGATAATGCCAACCTGCCGCATCATAAACTGATGCAAGCAATCGAATTGTTGGGTACGGAAGTTTCGCCTTTGCTAAAGGATATAGGATAGGAAAGTTAAGCTTTTTGCAACAGTGGGCGGGAGGCCGGAGACAGTAAAAATGTGGTTAGGCACCGGGATTAAATTTTACTCCTCTCTGGTGCAAGCATCCGCTTGTGATTTTCAGAACTTTAATCTAAATTTACTGTTAGTACACGAGAGCGGTGGTAATGCCGAGCACAGGCTGTAGAAGGGAGTAGAGTTATTTACTCCCCAAAACGCTCAAAATTCCATTTTCCCATACTCACCCAACCCAGCCAGTAATCTATACCCGTTTTCCTGAATTCGTTTATGTATCTGTTTACTTGCGTTGAATCGAAGCGATAGCTCTTAATGGTATCGCCTGGAGTTCCATCAATCACACGAATATTTTCAGCATTCGCTGATTAATCTTGTACCATTTTAAAAGGTTCTTTACAGTAAGCTCTGGTCCTTGCTTTGCTGAAAAGAGTAATTTATTTTTATCGCTTGCACTTTTGTTTACATTGCTTGTTGAACTATCAAATAACCTAAAGAATTTTCCGTTAACATCAGCCCCTGACCCTACTATTACAATGAAATGGTTCGTTGAACCATCTGATCTGTTTCCTCCGGGAGCACAGTCAACTCCCACTATAACAGGATGCCCTATAGCGAGTTGGCATGCCGATAGTGATACCCCCCGCTACCGCAAGGGTTTCCCTTGTGGCTTAACCAGTTGTTTGGTTTGCAAATGGGCACTTCTAAGACCACCTATCTAACGCTTATCAACAAGGGAGACTCTTGCGGTAGCGGGGGGAATCCCTTATATATGAATCAGATTAAAAAATCATAACTCTCATACTTATCCAGCGGCTGAACCGGCATTAAGGCTTGGGGAACTAATTCGTCTTGCAGATCAATTTCATAACCCTGTAGCCAGGCCAACTTACACAAACCCGCCGTATCTAAAGACATAAAGCGACTGATGAGTGGATCGGTATTGCGCTTTTTATGTGTTTTCAATAGTTCCTGTAACCCTGCTTCTATCTCCTCCGCATCTTTATTGTAAAACCCTCTAAACACCTCAACCGTAGATGCATAGGCCTTATAGCGGGGTAATTTTACAAAGCGCTCGAGGTTGCGAATATTCTCTGCCAGCTTTTCTTGGTTGCCCTGTAAGATATGTTGTATGGCATTAGGTAATTGAAAACCGATACTATTTACATGGTTTATCGGATTTTTTAACGTGCTGTAATGTTGTATAATTTTTTTGTCATCTGATAGCAAGGCATAGCTTATTGGGTAAATACCTGCATCCATTATCCTACTTCCATATTTTTCACTCATGTATAAGGCAACAGTAGAAACTCTGAAAAAGCACAATTTCGCTCTCTTTATATCCTGTTGAATGTATACTGCATATAAACCATATACAGAGTTTGTACCCTCTAAACTTGGTAGGAAGAAGTGCTTATTCTTAACATCTTTAATTCTTTCTCTAACATTATCTTCATCATTACTGCGATTAGCATATATAATTTGTAGATGTTCAACTTTATTCATTATAAATAATCACTTAATTTTATGATAACAATTTCAGCATTTACCCTGTCAACAGCGGTAATGGTTTTAATAACTTTAGCACGATTAGCATCAATAAGATTTCCGAGGCTCTGAATAGCCGGATTACTTGCATTATTCTGCATTTCGACTATAGTCGCATTTATCCATCGTTCACTCATTTGCGGCCCTTTGATTGCTGTTGGTAACAATTTAATATTCCCTTGAGTGCCCACCTGCTTGGCCTCATTAATGATGATCTCCTGCACATTACCTGATGCATCGGTTTTAATATACACCCCGTCGAACCCGTTATTAGAGCCAAATTGAGAAGGATGCTTTGCAAAGCCTTCGCTATGAAATAGCTCATCGGCCAAGTCCTCAGTTTTATTACCCAGGTTATCGCCGTGCAGCACAATATCGTCCACCTTGTTTTTGAGGCTTGCTGCTACAGGTTTAATGCGGTGCGACAGCTGGTTTACTACTATCATCCCTAAATTGGTGAGCGTATTATCGCCCGGCTTAACAGCTTTTAAGGTATGCAGGGCCGAATGTGAAAACGTGCTAACCGCAGTTTTAACAAACTTTACTGCACCTTTTGCCGTTTTAATGGCTCGGAAAGCTTGCGCTCCAATAGGTATGCTGGAAAGCGGCACAGCAGTTACCGCCCGTTTTATCCATTTACCGCCGGTAGATACCCATCCTACTACAGGTAAGGCAGAAGCTACGCTCAAAGCACAGTTGATACGGTTTCCTTCCACAAAGTAAATGGCGCCGTTAATGAGGTCGGCCGCCTCACCAGCAACTGGTAACAACCCTACTAAATCCAATGTGAAATGTAGATCACCTTTGAGTACGTTCCATAATGCCACTGACATTTGCTTGGCTTTATTCCATTCTGGGTGTATAATGGATAAAGCGTGATATTCATTCACAAATTCTATCCCTTTTATAAGTCCGTAAGCAGGATCCGTGGGTGATAAAGGTAGGTCGTCATCAGCTTCTACGGCATCTATTAAACCTGCTGTGTTTTCAAATATTCCTCTTACCTGCCCATAAGTGAAGCTTTGACCGCTTTCGGGGTCGGTAGCAACATAGTTATCTACCGGGGTGGTAATAACCGGGCCGTAGGGTGCATTCAAAAATTGTTTTGTGAACAAATTAAAATCAACCGTCTGGTTCTGATACAAATAATCCACCGCCCAGTTTAAGAATTCCTTGTTTTCGGGTGTGCTGCCGTGTGTTAGCAGGTAATCATACAGTTCGGCCACAATATCAATATGCTCAAACAAAAAGGCCTGTTTGTTCAGGTCGGGGATGTATAGCTCCCGTATCAGGTTAGCGGTAATAATATCGTCGCTTACCCGTGTGCTTTCCCAGCTGCCCATATCAGGGTCACAGCCCGTGCCCCCGCCGTCTTCGCCCGAGTCGATGTAGGCCGGGTCGCCGTTGCCGGGTGTTATGCCGCAACCCGGTCCCGATACTACTACCGGCCTGCTTACCCATAATTCTACACCTCCGTAAGGTGGTAAGTTGTTTGGGCTGCCTCCACCAACCTGGGTGTTTACCGGGGCGTTACCCCCAGGCTGCCCGCCTGCATAAGGGCCCTCACCTATCCAGGTATTGGTAGGGTAATTACTGGTAATGCCACCTTCCTCTTCATACTCATCACCCACAAACAGGCTGGCCATAAAACGGAGTACA
>NZ_JBHTMJ010000001.1:0-468888 GCF_042679325.1 Mucilaginibacter terrae | reverse complement strand
ATGTGTGCTTTGACATAATAATAAACCCCAAAAGTTTTTGTCTAACTTTTGGGGGTCACTTCAAATGGGAACAGCCTCTTTTTGTAACATTAACCTTAAACCTAAGTACAAACAATAAGTTACGCAGATAAATGTAACAGATTATTTCGTACTACTATGTTTCCTGATCTTAATATTGATTAGTTTAGTTGCAGGCGTATTACTTCTCTCTGCAACGCTATCTATCGGAAATAAAACATTTGTTTCGGGATAATAAGTAGCTGTACAACGTTCGGGTATATCATAAGGAACTATAACGTACAAACGAGCTACCCGTTCTGTATGGTTATAATTGCTATACAGGTCTACCTTGTCTCCTCCTTCTAATCCGGCTTTAGCAATATCTCTGGCGTTCATCAATATAATCCGGCGCTCGTTATGAATGCCACGGTACCGATCTTCCATACCGTAAATGGTGGTATTAAACTGGTCGTGACTACGGATGCTGGTCATCATGTATTCATCATCGGCCAAATTGTGCTTAGGCAATTGAGTGATGGTAAACTGAACTTTACCGGGTGTTTCATCGGTTTCAAACCTGCCTTCGCGCGGGGCATTAGGCAGGTAAAACCCAGCCGGTACCCGTACCCGCTTATTATAGTCTTCAAAACCGGGAATCACTTTTTCTATACTATTGCGTACATGATCGTAATGCGATGCATACAAGTCCCAATTAACCACCGAACGCTTACCCAAAACCGCTTTAGCCAATTTGCATACAATTAATGGTTCGCTCATCATTTCATCGCTAACGGGGATCAGCATTCCTTTAGATTGCTGAATAACGCCCATCGAATTTTCGCAGCTTACAAACTGTTGAACGCCATTCACCATATCCTTATCGCTACGGGCTAAGGCCGGTAATATTAGTGCCTCTTCACCATGTATTAAGTGACTGCGGTTTAACTTGGTAGATACATGTACCGAAAGTTTTAATTTACGCATGGCTTCAGCAGTATAAACAGTATCGGGCGTTGCCGAAAGAAAGTTACCACCCATGGCAAAAAACACTTTAAGTTTGCGCTCCTGCATCGCTTGTATAGATTCTACCACGTCATATCCGTGCTTACGTGGCGGCTCAAAACCAAATACTTCTTTAAGCTTGTCCAGTTGTTTTTCGTACGGCTTATCATAGATCATCATAGTGCGGTTACCCTGCACATTGCTATGGCCCCTTACCGGGCATAAACCCGCACCGGGTTTACCAATAGCCCCTTTAAGTAATACAAGGTTCACAATTTCCTTAATGGTTGCCACGCCGTTCACATGCTGAGTAATACCCATAGCCCAACAAATTATAATGCGTTTTTGGTGCTTCAGTATTTCGGCGGCTTGCATTATTTGGGCTAAAGGCACACCGGCGGCATCAGCCAGGTCCTGCACATTATGTTTCTCCAGTTCTTTAATAAACTGGTCATAAAACACGGTATCCTTCGTAATAAACTCATGATCGAAAACCTGCCCTGGTGTTTCTTTTTCGGCCCGGAGAAGCAAAAGTTCAATAGCTTTCAGCAATGCCATATCGCCATTAATTTTTACTTGCAGGTACAGGTCGGCTAATGCTGTACTAAAACCCAGTACTCCTTTGGGTGTTTGCGGGTTTTTAAAGGCTATTAAGCCGGCTTCTTTAAGCGGGTTGATAGCAATAATTTTGCTTCCGTTTTTTTTAGCCTTTTCGAGCGCGGTTAACATGCGTGGGTGATTGGTACCTGGGTTTTGCCCCATAATAATAATCACATCGGTATCGTAAAAATCGTTCAGGGTAACTGTGCCTTTACCTATGCCAATAGCCTCGGCAAGGGCCACACTGGTACTTTCGTGGCACATGTTAGAGCAATCGGGCATGTTGTTGGTGCCATACTCACGTACAAACAGCTGGTATAAAAAGGAGGCCTCGTTACTGGTGCGGCCCGATGTATAAAACGCAGCCTCGTTAGGCGATTGCAAACTGTTTAAATGTTCGGCGATTTTTTTAAAAGCATCGTCCCAACTTATAGGCTGGTAATGGGTGCCACCTTTGGGTAAATAAACGGGCTGTGCAATTCGACCGTGTTTGCCAATTTCCATATCGGTTTGACGGGCCAGATTTTCTACCGAATTATGGGCAAAAAACTCGCCCTCCAACTTTTTAAGCGTAGCTTCCTCGGCCAATGCTTTAGCTCCGTTCTCGCAATATTCGGCAACGGCCGAGCGCTCATCATCCGGGTCGGGCCAGGCACAGCTCGAACAATCGAAACCCGTCTTCTGGTTCATTTTAAATAAAGCTTTCAACCCGCGCATACCACCTGTTTCTTCAAAAATATCGGTTAATGACGCGCCAACCGCAGGCATACCAGCAGCCCACTTTTTAGGTTCGGTAACTTTTAGGTCTAATAATCCTTCCGGGTTTTCGGCACTGGGTAGCTCTGTTCTCTCACTCATAATCTTTTCTCGGCTAATGGGTTGGGGTAATTATCGCTTTGGTCTTCTTCTATATTATCTAAACAGGTAAAATCTTTTTCCACCAGTATATGTAATAAACCATTGTGTGTATCAAATCCTACTTTATCAGTCGTGATCCATTCGTGCGCTATGCTTTCGGGCACTAACAAAGTAATGAGGTTAGTATGCAAGGTAGCGCGTACCTCAAGTTCGGCTGTACGTTGCAACAAGTAAACCAACGACTCATCTCCTATGGTTACTTTTTCTTTAAAAACTCCTTCCCGTGCAAACTGCTCTACTTCTGAGCGGGTTAAACGATAGCGTAACGAATTTGATCTGATGCGAATTTTCATAAACACTAATAATTGGTTATGCGGTGCCCCGCTGTATAAATATTAAAACGCTGGTTACGCAAAAAGCCAACCAGTGTAATGTTAAACTCCTTTGCCAGCTGCACCGCCAGGCTGGATGGCGCCCCAATAGCTGCAATTATACCAATACCTGCCATAGCGGCCTTTTGTACCAGCTCAAAACTTACACGCCCGCTTAGCAATAATATTTTGTTTTGAATGGGCAACCAGTTGTTTTGAAGAGCGTAGCCTATCAGCTTATCAAGCGCGTTATGCCTACCCACATCTTCGCGTACACATAACAGTTCTCCTTCGGGCGTGAATAATGCCGATGCATGTAAGCCGCCTGTAGTATCAAATACATCCTGATGGTTACGCAATATAGTGGGTAAATGGTATAAAGTTTCGGCAGTGATGGTGTCGTAATTGGAGTCGGCCGTATAGGTGCTTACCGTGCGGATAGCACTTATAGAAGATTTACCACAAACGCCGCAGCTGGAAGTGGTATAAAAGTTACGGTTGGCTTTGCCCAGGTTAGCAACAGCATGGGGCTGCAAGCTAATTACAATTACGTTTTCCCTGTTTTCGGCACAGGCTATAAATGCGTGTTGGGCCGATGCAATATCCTGATGGTGGGTAATAATACCTTCGGTAAATAAAAAACCTAAAGCCAGTTCAGCATCGTTACCGGGCGTACGCATGGTAACGGCCACATTTTGTATTTGCCGGTTATTTACGGTGCCAAAATCCAGCCTAATTTCCAGCGGCTCTTCAATTGCAACCACGTCATCAGTATTCATAAAATGCCCGGTGCTATCACATTTTTGAATGGCAATACCGGTGGAACCAACTATTAACAACATGTTTAAACAACAGTTGGATCATTGCTATTGTTCGGACGTAATTGTTTTATTACAGTGATTAAAATATGCTAAGAACCAAGCACATCCTTTAATACCACCCAAACATTGCTGGCTACAACTTTGGCGCCCTCTTTGGTTGGATGAATGCCATCGCCCTGGTTTAGTTTAGATATGCCGCCAACCTTATCTAATAGGAAGGGCACCAGTGTCATATTATTTTTAGCGGCCAGTTTAGGGAACATCTCTTTAAAATCGCTGACATAAACCGCACCCATGCTCGGAGGGATTTGCATACCGGTCAACACCAGTTTAGCTTTCGGGTACTTAGTTTTAACGCGGTTAATAATGGCTTGCAGGTTACGGGTAGTTTCGGCTACTGCTATACCGCGAAGTCCATCGTTAGCGCCCAGTTCTAATACAAAAACATCTACCTTTTGTTTCAAAACCCAATCTATACGGCCAAGGCCACCGGCACTAGTTTCTCCGCTGTTACCGGCATTCACTACCGTGTAAGGAAGATTGGCTTTTTTAATTTCTTCCTGTATCACGCTTGGATAAGCATCCGAGGCCGGGTCTTCCAACCCATAACCTGCAGTTAAACTATCACCAAAAAACAGTACTGTTTTGGTAGGCTCATCTGTGGCTTGCTTTGCGGGTACCGTTGCTGACGAATCTTTTTGGCTTTGCTGATTGGCGCTTTCACAAGCGGCCAGGCTTAGCAAGCCGCTCATTAGTAACGCCGTTAATATATTTGGCTTCATGTGTAATTTTATTCTTTCTTCTATGTATCAGACCTTAAAACTTCCAACGGCGGGCGGTTTAGTACGCCACGGCTGTTTAACAATCCAATTATGATAGTCAACGCTGCAGTTAGCACAAACAGTATAACAGCCGGTACATAATTAACCTGGAAAGGAATTTCAAAGCTAAATTTGGCCAACAGCCAGCTACCTGCAATAGCAATTAAAATACCTGTTAAGGCCGATAGCGCACCCAAAAACAAATACTCTAAGGCGGTAATAACTAATATTTGCCTACGGCTTCCGCCCAGGGTACGCAACAAAACACTTTCTTTGATCCGTTGATATTTACTAATGCGAACCGAGGCAATTAACACGATGATACCTGTAGCGATACTAAATCCGCTCATAAAACGGATGACATATCCTATTTTATCCAGTATCTCATCCAGTATATTTAATACCAAACCCAAATCTATAACCGATACATTCGGATACTGCTTTACTATCGCCTGCTGATATTTAGCCGATACATTGCCCGATGGCACATGGGTGAGCAGCACATGAAACTGCGGTGCCTGCTCCAGTACCCCGGTAGGAAAAACTACCTGGAAATTAGTTTGCACCTTGTTCCAGTTTACCTTACGCAAACTGGCTACATAGGTTTTAACCGGTGTACCCTGCACATTGAAGATCAGTTTGTCGTTTAACTTGATTTCTAGACGTTTGGCCATGCGTTCATCTACCGAAACCGGGATCTCGGAAGCATCACCAGCTTCACCTATCCACTTACCTCCAGCTATTTTCTCGGAGGAAATCAAATCATTACGGTATGTAACCCGGTATTCGGCGCCAAAGGCACGGCGCATGCGGTCGGCTGTACTGTCTTTAGGTAAGCTTGCAGCCGTTTTGTTATTGATCTGATCTAAGCGTATAGTAACTATAGGTACCTGTTGTATCACAGGCATATTATACTTCCTGGTTATATTTAATATACCCTTTTCCTGGGTAGTTTGAATATCGAACAGGATCATATTAGGTTGATTACCACTGGTTGACAGGCTTACCTGCTGAATAAGCATCGACTGCATAAAAATGAGCAGACAAATGAAAGCAGTACTTAACCCTATGGATACCATTAAAATGATGGTTTGATTATTTGGCCGATATAAATTGGCAAATCCCTGCCTTGCCAGGTAACTCCACGAGCCTTTTACCAGCAGCTTTATTAAGCGCATGAGCATAATTGCAGTTAGAGTAAGTATAAGGAAAGCCACTAAAATAGCCACCGTAAATGCGGCACTTGCTGCCCAGCTACTGAGTTGCAAATAACTGAAACCTACCATAAAAACAAGTATAAGCAGGTACACCAGCCAGCGTAACGGGTCAGCATTGGTCTTCACGTTTTCAAAAGCCGAACGTAAAGTATTTAACGGCGAAATATTGCGGATACTGATTAAGGGCAGCAAAGCGAACAACACCGATATAATGATGCCCAGCACCACACCCTGGCCCAAAGCCAGCCATGATACCGATACCGAAATATCGAACGGCAGAAAATCTTTCAGCACTACAGGCAATACCTGCTGTACCACCGTACCTAAAGCAGCACCCAATAACGAACCTATTAAGCCAATGCCTGCTATTTGAATTAAAAAGATCAAAAATGCTTCGGATGCTTTTACGCCAAGGCAGCGTAAAACAGCAATAGAAGCTACCTTTTCGCGCACATAAATCTGTGTAGCGCTGGCTACACCAATGCAGCCAAGTAGCAGCGCAATAAAACCCACCAACGATAAAAAACGGTTCAGATCGGTAAAGGCACGGCCAGTGTTTTGCTTACGGGTTTCAATGGTTTCGTAGTGCAGGTTACCTTTATCCAGTTTAGCATCCAGGCTATCTGCCAGTTTATCTACATTGGTATTCTTGTTAAACTTGTAATAATAATTGTAGTTAATGCGGCTGCCTTTTTCAACCAACCCTGTTTTTTCAAGGTATTGCATAGGGATATACACCACAGGTGCTATCCCAGCCGACATACCGGTTTGGCCGGGGGCCTGGTTTAATACACCGGCAATTACAAAAGTGAGCTCACCTATTTTAACAGAATCATTTAACCGGGCTTTGTATTGCTGCATTAACGCGGCATCCACCAAGGCATATTGTCCTTGTCTGAAATTTTCAGAAGCCTGTACAGGTGTGGTTTCAATACTGCCATAATAAGGAAACCCTCCTTTCAAAGCTTTAATTTGAACCAAACGGGTATCGCCGCTTTTATTAAAATAAATCATGGAAGCAAAAGCGCGCTCTTCCGAGCGCTCGGTACCCAGCTTATTCAATAATGGTTGCAGATTTTTGTCGACAGGTTTATTACCCGATATAACCAAATCGGCCCCTACCATAGTGGCAGCTTGTGCATCAATATCTTCGCGCAAATTGTAACCAAAGGAGTAAATGGCTACCAATGCCGCTATGCCTAATATAATGGAAGAAATGAACAGGAACAGGCGTGAGCGGTTACGACGGCTATCGCGCCAGGCCATTTTAAACAGCCAGCTCCACTGAACCGACCTGTTAAGATTAACCTTATTAAGTTGTGCTGTATTCATCTCAGGCGTTGGTTTTTTCGTCAGCTACCAGTTTGCCGCCCTTGATTCTTAATATGCGTTGTGTTTTACCGGCCAGTTCCAAATCGTGGGTTACCAGTACCAGTGTAGTACCGGCATCCTGGTTAAGGTCGAACAACAGCTTTTCTATCCTGTCTCCTGTTTCCGAATCCAGGTTACCGGTAGGTTCATCGGCAAAAAGTATTTTAGGCTGGTTAGAAAACGCACGTGCAATAGAAACCCGCTGCTGCTCGCCACCCGATAGTTGAGTTGGATAATGATGGCTACGGCTCGCCAACCCTACCTTATCTAACAGATCTAAGGATCTTGCCCGGATGTTTTTTTCACCTCGGAGCTCCAAAGGCACCATTACGTTCTCTAAAGCAGTTAACGTGGGCAGCAATTGAAAGTTCTGAAAAATAAAACCTACAAACTGGTTACGTACCTGTGCCCGTTTATCTTCGTTTAAACCGTTTAAATTAATACCATTTAAGGCTACACTGCCCGATGTGGAACGGTCAAGACCGGCGCATAAGCCCAGCAGGGTTGTTTTGCCACTGCCCGATGGACCAACAATGGCGTTGGTTGAGCCGGTAAGAATTGAAAAATTAATATCATCGAGCACCGAAAGCACCTTACCGGCACTTTGATAAGTTTTACTCAGGTTGCTTATATCAAGTATGGTTTCCACTAACATAGTTTAAATATTAACGTATAGACATCGATAGGCATTATAAGTTACAACTTTTATTCAGTTAGTTAAGGTTATGACAATTTAAGGAAGAATGAGAATGAAACTCTATGCTAAAGAGATCTTAATATTTAAAGCCCTCCCTTCCCGGGGGAGGATTTAATAGGGCTTAATCCTCTGTATAATGAACAACATGCTTTTTAGGAAAATTAAACAAAAGCGATGATAATACCGGGATAATAAAAATACCCACGGTGAATACGGAAATCCACATATCGGTGTGTTCACTTTCTATAATTTTCGTAATTTCTGTTTCGGGATAAAAGTGAGTATATAACGATATAGAGAGTTTAATACCTAACACACCTATCACCAAGTAAGCGATGGTTTCCAGAAAAGTGAATTTTTCCATCAATTTAACAAAAAACTGCGCCACAAAACGCATAGCTAATATGCCAATAAATACCCCTGTATAAATCAGGAACACATGATCGGTGAAGGCAACAGCTGCAAACACGTTATCGATAGAGAAAGCCAGGTCCATAATTTCCACTAAAACCACGGTAGCCCAAAAAGCCCCCAGTTTACCTACCGTTACTTTGTAAAACCAACTTTCTTCTTTATTAATATTTTCTTCGGCATTACCTTCAGCTGCTTTGCTTTTGAAATAAGTGAATGAAAGGTAGAGCAGGTATAACCCGCCTAATGGTTTTAACCACCATATTTTAACCAGCCAGGTTGCCAGTAATAAACATACACCTCTAAAAAAATATGCGCCTATAATACCATATTTTAGCGCTTTACTGCGTTGATGCTTAGGCAGATCGAGCACCATGGTAGCCAGTACGGCGGCATTATCAACCGATAACAAGCTTTCGATAACAATAAGGTTTAAAATGATCAGTAGTCCGGCTTTTATATCCTCACCTAACAGGGTATGCAAAAAATCCATGCTCAAAGTTATTCTTTATTCATAATTTGACCATAATAGATTTTTAATTGGGTATTGTGTAATAATTTAAATTGCCCGTGCCTATTATATTACTTCATTAACAACCGGCTTGCGTATGGGTGCAAATTTTTTAATATCATTGTAGTTGAATTAGGGATATATGCTATCTAAAAAGACCAAGTACGCCATTAAAGCGCTCATTGTTTTAGGAAAGAACAAAGATAATCCTCCTATGCAAATTGCGCAGATAGCCGAACTGGAAAAAATACCCAAGAAATTTTTGGAAGTAATTTTACTGGAACTGCGTAAAGCCGGCTTTTTATATAGTAAAAAAGGTGCCGGAGGTGGTTACGCTATTAACAAAGATCCTAAAGATATTTACCTGGTAAGCATACTACGCATTACCGATGGACCAATTGCCATGGTACCCTGCGTGAGCTTAAATTTTTACCACCGTTGCGAAGAATGTCATAACGAATCGACGTGCGGCATACGCAGCATGTTTATGGATATACGCGATGCCACACTGAAAATATTATCGGAAACCAGCATTGCCGATCTGATTACTAAAGAGATTGATTTGGGTGATTCGGCAATGGTGGGATTGTAGAATGCCCTCTTCGTTTTCTCACAAACAAAAAATGTCATTTCGAGTGATAACGAGAAATCTTGTCAAACTAAGTAAGTTGCCTATTTTGCATTTTGAACAAGATCTCTTACTATCGTTCAAGATGACAAAATTTCTGTAATTTTAATAGCCCTCCCTCCCGAAAAGGATTGGGAGGGCTATTTGTTTACTTATCAGGCTGCGGCGTTAAACGCAAATACGGTTTCACACGAGTATATCCTTTAGGAAACTTAGCAGCAATATCTTCATCTTTTACCGCCGGGGTAATTACTACATCTTCACCTGCTTTCCAATCGGCCGGGGTGGCTACGCTGTAGTTGGCGGTCAGTTGTAAGGAGTCTATCACCCTTAAAATTTCCTGAAAATTACGCCCTGTTGAAGCCGGGTAAGTAATAATCAACTTGATGGTTTTGTCGGGCGCAATGATGAATAATGAACGTACCGTTGCTGTTAATGATGCATTAGGATGGATCATATCATAAGCCTCGGCAATTTCTCGGTTCTCGTCGGCTATGATCGGGAACTCTACTTCCACATTTTGTGTTTCGTTAATATCTTTAATCCACTCCCGGTGCGAAGCAGCCGAATCCACGCTTAATGCGGCTACTTTTACATTACGTTTTTCAAATTCATCTTTAAGGGCAGCAGTACGGCCCAGTTCGGTAGTACAAACCGGTGTATAATCGGCCGGGTGCGAAAACAGCACTCCCCAGCTTTCGCCTAAAAACTCGTAAAAATCTATTACCCCAATAGAGGTGTCTGCTTTGAAATTCGGGGCTTTATCGCCTAATCTTAAACTCATGTTATTTTATATTTAGATGTATTAATATATAATGGTTTTATGCGGCTACGGTTTGGTAAATTTGGGCTAAAGTTTCAATCACCCGATCAATCTATGCAAAAGCATTCAACTTGCTAAACGAAAACCTGATATTCTCTTTACCGGCATCGGCATCAATTACCTGCAAAACGTGTGATGATGACCCGGTTGAACAGGCGCTCCCCACCCGATACGGAAATTTCCTGCTCATCCAAACATCGCAGCAAGTTGAGGCTATAGTTTAATGCGGGTAAACCTACGTTGAGTACGGTATATAAACTTTGGCCTCCTCTGCGGTATTACCATTGAAGATCATGCCCGGTACTTCGCTAATTAACCGGACGATCATATAATTTTTTAATTGCCTGAATTTGATGCCGATGTTACCTGGCGTAAACCGGTATAGGTTGCTAAAAACTTCACAGGGCTTTTCCCTCAGTCTTTCCTGGATAAGTATAAAAAAACGTTCATTAAATAATAGCAAATATATAATACTTTTTGTACAAAGTCTATAAAATTAGTAGAATTTATTTGAGGGTTTTTTGTCCACGAATTGGTGCTGATTTTTATCAGTTTGAGCTTATCGAAGACTTCATAAAGCGTATAAATGTTCCACAAGCTCAGACAGACCACTTTTTATGCACTGGCCTATTAAAGTACACAAATTGAGAACTTAATATGAACGGTTGATGTTAGGTATATTTTTTAAGGTTAAGGATTACCTGCAGCTTTCTTTTTGCGAAGTACAGCCCAGCTGTCTTTTATAAGCCATTGGGTTTCCAGCCAGCCAATTTTGTAAACATCCCACAGGGCAAACTTCATATATTTTTGTAACCAATGGTAACTAATAATCATACCGGTTAAAATGGGCAGTATGGTAGCAAAGGCCACTCCGTAAATATTACCGAACACCCACACGCCAATAAAATCGCCAACAATGTTTGCTGTAAGCATGAATATTAATTTGATCATGTTAACTTTAGGTTGGTTAATGGCATCCAGGGTAAGTGCCATAAATCGTTCAACCGGGTACAACAAAGCAAAGGTCATAAACACGCGAAACACATTGGCTGCTTCGGTACTCAGGTATTTTTTATCAACTATCCATATAGCCACTTCGGCAAATAAAAGCGAACCTATTACCACCGGAATAAGCAAAATAGTTAGTAAGCCCGAATATTTTTTAAGCAGGTATATCACATGGTATTTATTGTGCTGGTTATAAGCTGCCGAAAGCGGTGGCATTACGGTTGCGGCAAAACTTCTCAAAGGTATTTCTACCAACTCCATTAAACGGAGGCCTAAATTATATACGGCCAAACTGCTTGGCCCCAGCATAAAATTAATAATGTACGTATCGGAGTTACGGAACATACTGCTACCCAGCGCAGTACCCACACTAAATTTACCAAATGCGAACAATGCTTTAACCGTTTGCGTAGTTTTATGAAAGAAGGTATTGATGCGGGCCCATCCTAAAACTATGGTCATTAAACTGGTGATACCGCCCGATACAAAGCCGGTATAAATTACCATCATGAGGTTGAGCTTGTTTAAGGCAATTAATACGATCACCATAAATATGGATAAGCAGGTACTGGTAGCACGGATATACAACAAACGATCAAATCGTTTTTCGGCCTGTAATATGCAACTGGCTAAAAAAGAAGGCATGGTAATGATGAAAACCAACCCAAACCATTTGAGAAAAAGATCTAAACCTACATCGCCCACCCGATAAGGAATAACCAGGTAAGCTAAGTTAACCAATACAAATAGTCCGGTAATCCATGTTGCCAAATACCAGGCCGAACCAGCAACTTCGGCAGAACGTTCTTTGGTAGTACCTGCATAAGAGGTGATAAATGCGGTACTTAATAAACCTGCCCTAAACGTATCTACCAAGCCAACCGTACCCTGAAAAAAAAACCAGGCTCCCATCTTGTCAATACTCATATACCTGAACAAAATGGCAATTTGCACCATGTTAAGTACCTGCGTAACGGCAGTGCCAATTAAATTGACAATGTGCGGGTTCTTTAATTTCTCTAATATTTGCTTGATCTTTGAAAGCATTACGGGTTAACGATGATAGCGTGAAATTAATTGTTCGTAGATATATGAAAGGCTATTTCATCTTATTATACTGAATAGTGCTCTTCACAACTTTACCCTTTAAATAAAGCGTTCGTAACATACTTACCAAAAAAGAGTTACTTAATTTCCATTTGCTGCGCACCATAGTATTAGGTTCAATGGCGCCGTGCTCGTGCAAAAACAGATCGGGGCCGTTAAATAATAAGGCCTTGCCCCTATTTATAATAAACTGCATACACATGTTGTACTCCGTCGGATCGCCGCGTTCACCTTCCAGGTAACGGCCAAATTTTTCAAAATAGTTAGACCTGCGTAAATGTGGATGATCGCTATATAGCCTGAATTTCAAATGGTTTAAATACCATAAGCTTTGTTTGAACAGCATTTCGGCATAACCGTATTTGTACTCCTTCAAGTACGGAAAGGGTGCCCAAGGAAATGTATAAAAGCGGATAAGATCCCAATCTTCCTCATCCATTAATTTAACGGCATTCGCAAAGTTGGGGGCAAAACAGGTTGTTGGTTCAAAATCTTCCTGTACGTACAAGGTGTACGGGGTATTTACAGCATCCTGCCCTTTATTAATATTGTTACCTAAACCTTTATTTACCGGTGTAGTAATCAATTTAAACAAATAGGTTTCCTGCAATTGTTTTACATAAGCCAAATGCTCGGGTTTGCTGCCATCGTCAGATATTACCACCTCCTCAAACTCCAGATCTTCTTCGGCACAGCGTTTAAGTAAATACTCCAATGATTTACTGCGGTTGTAATGTGTTATTAATAGAGTAACCCGGTCAAATTTGTGTTTAGCCATGCTATTTAAGCTTAATTAATTAACCGGTAATTTTCCTGATAAAACGCCTGATCATCCTCAACCTGCGCGTAAACGCTCCTACCAGCTTAAAATTATTCCAGGCGGTTTTGTTGAGGTAATCAAAAAATATATCTCTATATTTTTGGCTATAAGTATAATTGGTATAAATAGGTTTATTACCAATATAATGTAAAAGTTTGGCTCCGGGCTTGTCATTATCTACCAAGTGATTCCATTCGGGATCCAATTGCAGCCAGCGGTTGGCCAGCACGGCATTTAAACAGTACTGATCGCCGTACACTATGTATTTTTGGTATTTAACCGCGGCATCAAGTGCTTTGGTGCAAACATCAAACTCGTTCCATTTAGCCACATTAATTAATAGCAAACCAGCATTCAGGTATTTATCTTCTGATTGATAACCCAGTTCGGCCCAGTTGCGTACGCCTCCCCCCCAGGAGCAACCCAAGGTTTTAATGCCAGGGTCTTGCACGGCAGCAATAATATTATCGCCAAAATCAACCTCCCATAGCTCGGCAATATTGCCCAATACAATCATATCCGAATCGAGGTATAATACGCGCTCGGTTCCTGGAGGTATAAAAGTATGTACAAACAAGCGAAAAAATGTGGTAACAGGCAGGGCGGCATTGTTAAAATATGGTATAGTAATTTTACCAACCACATCTTTAACTAACAAAAATTGGATATTTATCTCGTTACTGCTAATTGATTCAAGGATTTTTTGACGATTTGCTGCGCTGATACCATCATCAATAATATAAATGTCTTTTTGCGACCCGGCTGAATTGATCTCTAAAGATTTAATGGATGCAGCCAGCAAAGGCACAAAATTGTTATCACAGGCATAAACAATGCTTAAACGCCTATCAGTACTAATCATATTAAAAAATTGGTTCTGGTTATCGTATTAATTATTAAAAGCAAATTATCAGCCACTAAGTGTATTACCAATAATAACCTTTGTAAAATAGCTAAAGTACATTTATTACGCTCATTTAATAAGTATAATGTGTTATACGTATTAATTGAGCCGATGGTTATTGATTCAGAAATTTCTTACGCTTTGGGCAATACGCTCCTCAAAGCCCCACTTAAACCTTCCCCGGAAAAAGTGCTCAAATTGACTATGACAGATGTATTTCTAAACCACGAAAGCCGCAGCTAATTAACCGCAGCTTTTTAAAAAATGTATGTACTGGTAATGGCTACGCGCCGTAAGCTTTAACCGTTTGCTTTTGTGTACCCAAACCGTCGATGCCTAATTCTATCACATCGCCGGGTTTTAAGTAAACCGGCGGTTTAAAGCCCAGGCCTACTCCTGCCGGAGTTCCGGTAGAAATTACATCGCCGGGCAACAGGGTCATAAACTGGCTTACATAAGATATTAGGAATGGGATATTAAAGATGAGATTAGCGGTTGTGCCATTTTGCATCATTTGACCGTTAACGCTTAACCACAATTTTAAATTATCTACATCGGCCACTTCATCGGCAGTGGCTAAAAACGGGCCTAATGGCGCAAAAGTATCACAGCCTTTTCCCTTATCCCAGGTACCGTTACGCTCTAACTGAAATTCACGCTCCGATACATCATTGTGCAATACATATCCGGCTATATAGCTGGCCGCATCAGCTTCGTTAACATAACTTGCTTTTTTATTAATTACTATGGCAAGTTCCACTTCCCAATCAGTTTTAAAAGAATTTTTAGGAATTACTACATCATCAAACGCACCAACTACGGCCGTAGTGCTCTTCATAAACAATACCGGCTCAGGTGGTAAAGGTGCGCCGGTTTCTTCAGCATGATCGGCATAGTTTAAACCTATGCAAAGTAATTTAGACGGGCGTGCAACCGGACTTCCCAAACGTTCATCATCATCTACTGCTGGCAAATCAGTTCCATGTTCCTCAACAATATGTTTCAGCTTATCCAGTCCATCAGTTTCAAAAAAGGTTTCATTATAATCGGGTATAAATCCCGAAACATCGTAGCGTTTATTGTTAATTAGCACACCAGGTTTTTCCTGGCCCGGTTGGCCAAATCTTATTAGTTTCATAAGGGGTATATTTTGATGGTGTTAAACTATGTATTTAAGGTAATAAAGCCGCCATCTATAGCATAATCGCTGCCGGTAATGAACGATGCTTCGTCCGAGCACAGGTACAACATCAGCGAAGCCAGATCGGTGGGTGTACCCATACGGCCTATTGGCTGTGATTTGGACAACTTATCAAAAATCTCGGCTTCCTGGCCGGGGTAGTTTTTGGCAATAAAGCCATCTACAAAAGGCGTATGTACCCGCGCCGGCGATATGCTGTTGCAGCGAATGCCGTATTGAATATAATCGCGCGCTACAGAAAGCGTCATCGCATGAATAGCTCCTTTGCTCATGGAATAGGCGAAACGGTCGGTTAGCCCTACGTGCGCCGCTATAGATGCCAGGTTAAGTATGGCGCCACCCTTTTGCTTAACCATAAGCGGCAAAATAGCATGCAGACTATTGTAAGCACCTTTTACGTTTACGCGATATATACGGTCAAAATCTTCCTCACTGGTATTATCGGCACGGCCTATATGTGCAATTCCTGCATTATTAACCAGTATATCCACCCGGCTTAGAGATGCCACAATATCTTTAATTTGCTGCTGATTACTAACATCGGCCGTATGCATGCGGGCTTGTCCGCCTGCTGCGGTTATTTCACGGGTAGTTTCTATGGCCTGGTCGGCATTGAGATCAATAATATGTACTGCTGCACCTTGCCGGGCAAACATTATTGCCGCTGCCTTGCCAATACCACTGCCTCCACCGGTTATAACGGCTACTTTATTTGCTAAGCTAAACATGTTTATCAATTAGATGAATATTTCGACTGAACCATTTCCAGGCCTTGCTGGGTTATTAACTTTTCCTCAAATAATTCAGTCCAAAACTCCGGTAATATTTCAGTATCTATCATACCCGAATTATGAGCTACCCGATTAGGGTTAGAAGTATTCATAGCTATACTACCCACTCCCGGTGCCGCCAGCCCAAATTGTACACATACCGCGGCCGGTTCCAGTTGGTGCTTATTACAAAGTGCATAAAAGCTTTCACGCCACTGGTAAAGTTCCTTTCCTTCGGGGCTTTCGGCATCAATTAAATGATAATTGTAGTAATCGCCCCCGGTTAAAAAACCGCCATTAAACACAGCAGAGTTAATAATACCGATACCCTGTTGCTGAAGTTTTTTCATAAAAGCCAACAGCGCGGTTGGATGGCTGTGCACGGTCATACTATTGGCTATCATTACCCAATCCAGCTTTACATCGGTACTAATACGTTCAATAATCTTCCAGTCTTTGGCTCCTACACCTACACTTTTAACTTTGCCTTGTTGTTTTAACTCGGCTAAGGCTTTGTAAGCATCTAAAATATCCTGGTAACGTTTGTTACGGTCGGTATCATCAGTAGCGGCATTCAAATACTCGTCAGGGTCATGTACCGATACCAGTTTAGCCGGGTAATGGCCCAGCAGCGTATTACCTTGTTCGTAACATTCGAGTATGCCATTGTAACTAATTTGCTGTATCGCATCAAATTGGAGCCCTTTCCATACACCTGGTTCAAAAGTGGGTTCAGGCGTTTTAAGTTCTGTACGCAGCCAGCCTAATTTATTGCTGATCAGTACATCACCCGGATCTATGTTTAATTCTTTTAAAGATTGAGCTAACGACTCGAGTGCCAAACCTGCACCATATTTTCCGGCCGAATCGAAAACTGCTGGTTTAGCGCTATTGTCAACAAAAGCTTTAATAATAGCACATTTCTCTTTTTGAGGTAAAATAGTGTATAAATTACCTAAACCACTGGTGCCAAAAATAACCGGCGGCAAATAAGTATTTTGTTCGGAACCTTGTGTAGACATGAATTTTATTTAAGTAGATAACCAGGCTAATTTCAACAAAGCTATTATTATACATTAAATAATAAAACGTAAATGTGATGTTTATTAACCATACTGAATTGTAAGCAGTAAACATCTGCGTGTATGATAATGCCATGCCTTATGCAGGTTATCATTAACAATATGACATTCAACTTCTTGGGTGATATTGAATAATGGTACTTTTCAGGTATTCTCTGTCAAGGTGTGTATAAATTTCGGTTGTGGTAATACTTTCGTGACCTAACATCTCCTGTACGGCACGCAGATCGGCCCCGCCCTCTATTAAGTGCGTAGCAAACGAATGACGAAAAGTGTGCGGACTGATCTTCTTTTTTAAGCCAATACTTTGGGTTAATTGTTTAATTATCATAAAAATAAATACCCGGGTAAGCCTGCTGCCCCGCCTGTTTAAAAAAACCATATCCTCTTCGCCTTTTTTCACAACAGCATGCGCCCTGCCATATTCCAGCCATTGCTGCAGGGCTTTAATGGCTGTGTTGCTAATGGGTACCAACCTTTCTTTATTGCCCTTACCAACTACTTTTATAAATTCAATATCCAGGTATAAGTTAGAGAGTTTAAGTTCGGTAAGCTCAGATACTCGTAAACCGCAACTGTACAGCATTTCCAATATGGCTTTATTACGTGAACCGTCGGGTTTGGAAAGGTCAACGGCAGCTATCAGTTCATTGATCTCATTATAACTTAATGTATCGGGTAGCTTACGCTGTATCCTTGGCGACTCTAACAGTTCGGATGGATCACTGACTATCATATCCTCCATAAGCATGAACTTATAGAATGATTTTATGCCCGACAGGATACGCGCCTGGGTTGATGAAATCATCC
This sequence comes from Mucilaginibacter terrae, assembly GCF_042679325.1. Lineage (GTDB taxonomy): Bacteria > Bacteroidota > Bacteroidia > Sphingobacteriales > Sphingobacteriaceae > Mucilaginibacter > Mucilaginibacter terrae. The sequence goes on along the minus strand of NZ_JBHTMJ010000001.1, from coordinate 451,055 downwards.
CTAATTCATTTATCCACTGTATAAACAACCTCAAATCGGCTAAACTGATACTATCTGGCTTTAACACAGGTATCTGTATTTCAGAATATTCACGCAACCTACCTATATCTCTGCTGTAGGCATCAATGGAGTTCTCGGAAAGCGATTTTTCGAGTTTTAAATAGTTTTGAAAACCTTTTATTGCCGACTGCCAATCCACTGTTTTAGTTTTAATGTTTTATAGTTAAGTTTGAAAGGTAATGAATATACAGATCATCAACGGACCAAATTTAAACCTACTTGGCGTAAGAGAGAAATCTATTTACGGCGATGCCAGCTTTGAAACTTACTTTGCTACCCTGCAGCAACGCTACCCGGAGCATACATTCAGCTATTTTCAAAGCAATAAAGAAGGTGAACTGATTGATAAACTGCATAATGTAGGTTTTACTGCCGATGGCATTATTATAAATGCCGGTGCTTATACGCACACCTCTATTGCCATTGCAGATGCTATTGCCGCTATTGCCACACCGGTTATAGAAGTGCATATTTCAAATGTTTATAAGCGCGAAACGTTTCGTCATCAATCTATGCTGGCCGCCAGTTGCCGTGGTGTAATAGTAGGTTTTGGGATGGATTCGTACCGTTTGGCTTTAGAAAACTTCATCAATACTTAAAAAAACCTTATATAAGCGCTTGAAAACTACCTAAAAGCATACGTTTTTTAACAAGCGGGTGTTGTTTTTTCACCAGTACTATTGACCTGTTTTTTCTGATGCGTAAAATATTTGCTATTAAACTTTTATCAGGCTTTATTATTTTGGCTTTTGCCCTACCTTTGGTAGTAAGTGCTCAAAGCAGCAAAAAAAAGTCACGCTCGGTAAGCGACTCACTCAGGACAGCCATACTACGCCGCGATTCGATGATGAGGTACTACAAAACCTCCGACACATCCACTAATAATTTACTTCAGCGTATTGAGTTTTACACCCTGGAATTTAACCAGATTGGAAATTCCCTGAGCAAGGGTTTAGATACCGCATCCATTAGTGCCGAACTTCCCCGTTTAGAAAAACTGACCATTACCATGCGTAATTTAATAGCGCGCGACAGATCGGGTACATTACGCTATTTGTATGCCATACGCGATATTTTAAATAAACAGCAGGATAGACTGGACGTTTGGCAAGATGATTTAAAAGATGCCAACGAAAAACTGGCCGATATTGATGAGCGAATTGGCAAGGTTGAACGAGACTCCATATTCAGGATTTTCCCGGCTGATAGTACCCTGCGTATTACCTTTTTAGAACAGCGCGCTGCTATAGAAATTAAAGCGCATAAACTGGATACCATTAACCGTAAAGCCCTGTTAAACGTAGGGCTGATGCAAAACAGGCTAACCTCCATTTATATAGCTATTATTGAGGAAAAGGAAATGATTAATGCCAAGATCAGGAACTTTAGTATGAACGCACTCAATTGCGAATACGGCTATATATGGGATATGAAACCGGCCGAGGGCACCACGTTCGGCTCATCGTTAGAGCGTACGGTTAGTATGAACCTGAAACTTTTTAAGCTACTGAACGGCGAATCGCTTAAACACGCTTTGGGCTTTATACTACTGGTGGGTTTCTTTTACTGGATCATTTTCACCCGCCGGAAAATCATCAAAACCAAATCGGGTTACCTGGAGATCTTCAAGCAAACCCAGTACGTATCGGCCTATCCCGTTGCAGTAACATTGCTGGTAACATCCCTTATTATACCTTATTTTTACGACCAGCCGCCGGTGGTTTTCCTGGAAATTATTTTCATGTTCACTATTTTAAGCGTATTATATTTAACGTTTAAAACCTGCGACAAACCGTCTTTTAATTATCTTCATAAATTATTCTGGATCACATTAGTATTAAGTGTAAGCAACCTTTTTGTCGAAATTTCTAATGTTGACCGGGTGGCTTTACTCCTGCTGTCGGCTGCTACTGTTTACATCAGCTGGGCTTTCCTCAAACAGCTTACCATAAGTAAAGAACCCGTTATTCCTTACAGTCGTATTGCTTTATGGCTGCTTATTATATTAGAAACCATTTCGGTTGTATTTAACATTGCAGGGCGTTTTAGCCTGGCCAAAATAATTGGAGTAACCGCTGTTTATAACTTTTGGCTGGCTTTAAGCCTGTATTACCTGGTACAAATATTGGTGCAAAGCCTTTTTTTACAGTTGGAAGCCCATAAAATAGATAAGGACAGCATCAGCACTTACCTTGATTTTAAATTGCTGCAAGCTAAGTTCAAAAGCATCCTGTATATGGTGGCCATTATTATGTGGGTGGTAACTTTACTGCAAAACATTAGTGTGGAAGACAGTGTGTTTAGCCTCATCGGCAGTTTTTTAACCGAATCGCGCAAGGTTGGCGGTACCCTATTTACGTTCAACAGCATTATCATTTTTGTGGGTGTAATATGGCTTTCGAGCGTTATAGCCCGTGTGGTAAGTTATTTTTATGACTTTGCCGATCAGCAAAAATCGGCTACGTCGGTACAGCGTAAAACCCGTACTTCGTTACTGCTGGTTCGTATAGCGGTGTTCAGTGTTGGCTTTTTATTAGCTATCGCGGCATCGGGTTTCCCGTTAGATAAAATCACCATTATAATTAGTGCCCTGGGTGTTGGTGTGGGTTTTGGTCTGCAAAACATAGTAAATAACCTGGTATCGGGTTTAATACTGGCCTTTGAAAAGCCGGTGCAGGTGGGCGATGTAATAGAGGTAGCCAACCGGGCGGGCACCATCAAAGAAATAGGTATGCGCTCGAGCAAGATAGCTACCGGTAATGGTGCCGAGATTATTATACCCAATGGCGACCTCATCTCGCAACATGTAATTAACTGGACATTAAGCGATAATAACCGCCAGGTTGAACTGTTAATTAATGTAGCCTACGGCTGCGATGTAGATAAGGTAAAGATGATATTGCGGGAAGTATTAGCCAAGCGCGACGATATTATGCAAAGCCCCGAACCCATGGTGTTCCTGGATAAATTAGGGCCCACCTCGGTTGATTTTAAGGTGTTGTTTTGGGCGGCCGATATTTCCATGTGGCTGCAACTAAAAAGCCGCATACTATCGGCCATATACAAAGTGTTTGAAGCCGAAGGTATTGAGATACCACAACCCAAGCAGGAAGTTTATGTACAGATGCCTGCCAGCGATGTAAAGATCCCGGTACCCGTTGCCGAACCCACACCACCGGCTAATGAAAATCTCGGGGATCCAAAGCCGTAAACCTGGTTTTCTTCTTCACAAAAAAATCGGCTACTATACTGCGTTTATATAAACCGGATTTGTTAGGAGATAGTTGATGGTTATTAGTTAATGGTTCATGGCCGGAGATAATTCCTCCCCCCAACTCTCTTACAGTGAGTGCCTCTTCACTTCCGACTTCGGACTTCCGACTTCGGACTTCCGACTTTTTAAAAAAGCTCCTCACAAAGCTCTGGTGTGCTTTGCTTACCGCCCAGGCATCTTTACGTTTACCTTCCCCTACAAATCTTAACAGGGCAAGCAAATCAAGCCACATGCGCATACCTATTACATAAGTGGAGCGCATGGCCGACATGTTCTTTTTAATGAGCCACAAATTATTACGGAAATTAAGATAAGTTTTAAAAGGGTTTTCGGTGTTAAGTGTGCCGCCGCCCACATGGTAAACGGCCGATTGGGCGCAGTACATAACTTTGTACCCCATATTCTTTAACCGCCAACACAGGTCAATTTCTTCCATGTGTGCAAAAAAGCGTTCGTCAAAGCCACACACCTCGTGCCAGCACTTACTGCGGATAAATAACGCCGCGCCCGATGCCCAAAATATTTCACCCGACTCGTCATACTGGCCTAAGTCTTCTTCTACTTCATAAAACAGGCGGCCGCGGCAAAACGGGTAACCCAACTTATCTATAAAACCACCCGCGGCACCGGCATGTTCAAAATAGTTCTTACGGTTGTACGATTTAATTTTGGGTGCTGCTGCTGCTATCTGGTCATCACTTTCCATAAGTGCAATAACCGGCTCTATCCAGCCGGGTGTAACTTCAATATCTGAGTTTAACAGGATGTAGTAGTCGGCATCCACCTGGTTAATCACCCGGTTATAACCACCGGTATAACCGTAGTTCTGGTGGTTTTGTAATACCGTAACCTCGTTAGCATACCGGGCTTTCAAAAAGTCTACCGAACCATCTGTCGAGCCGTTATCGCCCACTACTACTTGCAGGTTAGGCCAGGTTGATTGCAGTACCGAAGGCAAAAATTGCTGTAAAAATCTGAGGCCGTTCCAGTTTAAAATAACAACAGCAACTTTAGGTGTTCTATTCATTTATTATCTATCCTCCGGCTTAAACTTCCACCTGCGGTGCGACCATAGCCAGTATTCAGGTTCTTCACGTATCACTTTTTCCAGATACCGCACATGGGCATTGGTTATTTCGTATTCGGCAGTTAGTTTAGGATTATCAAACAAAGGTACAAATGTACAGGAGTAATACCCACGTTTTACACGCCTTACATCACAAAAAACAACCAGGCTATCGGTTGCTTTTGCCAGTTTTTCGACCCCTAAAAATACAGCCGTTGGTTGATTTAAAAAATTAGTGAAGTAAGTGGCCTCTTCTTGCGCCGGAGTTTGGTCGCCCGCCAGTACGGTAAGCGTTACCTGTTTTCGATATTCAACTACTTTACGAAATGTACCCTTCATTGTTACCATAATGGCTCCAAAGCGCGACCGCATTTCTAAAAAATAACGGTCAAAAACCGGGTTGTTTAGCGGTTTATAGGCTATAATGCAGGGTCGCTCTTTAATTAATCCCATGCGCAAACAACCACTCTCCCAGTTGCCATAATGACCTACCGCCGCAACAATGCTTTTACCCTGCTTAAAAGCTTCGTTAGTAAGTAAAGCGTCATCCCTTACTACTACCCGCTTAATGGTTTCTTCGGCCGATAGTGTTTTGAGCTTGATGGTTTCCATAATCAAATCGGCCAGGAAACGGAAATACTTCTTTTCAATAGCCCGAAGTTCGGCCAGCGGTTTTTCGGGGAATGCATTAGCCAGGTTTTCCTGCACCACCTTACGGCGGTAACGGATTAAATAGTAAACCACTAAAAAAATAACATCGGCTATATAGTAGAGCACAAAGTAAGGCAGCAACGACAGCAGGTATAGCAAACCTACACCCAAGCTGGAAAAACCTTTCTTTATCATTACTTTCGCAAAATAATTTTCAAAGCCACAAACATAAAAATATATGATGGAAAACGGTGCCTTACTGCCTATGTTTTATTTACCGCCGGTATCGTACTTTACTGCTATAAACCAGCATAAACCGCATGTACTGGTAGAAAAGCATGAGCATTTCCCTAAGCAAACCTATCGTAACAGAGCCAATATATACTCGCCCGACGGCGTACTAACACTGGTGGTACCTGTTGTTAAGGGTTCTAAGGTACATACGCCCATTAAAGATGTAAAGATAAGCAACGATTTTGCCTGGCAGCGTTTACACTGGATGGGCTTGCAAACCTGTTACCGCCGCTCGGCCTATTTTGAATTTTATGAAGATGATTTTGCCCGTTTTTATGAGCAGCGATTTACAACATTATTCGACTATAATGAGGAACTGCTGACCATGGTACTTAAATTTTTAAAGATGCCCCTACCACTGCAATACACCGATGAGTATCACCGGGATTATTTGAAGCTGACCGATTACCGCAATACCATCCATCCTAAAAAAGATAGCAGTGTTGAACAAAAACCTTATTTTCAGGTTTTTGAAGAACGTAAGGGGTTTTTAAAAGATCTGAGTATTATCGATCTGCTTTTTAATCAAGGCCCTCAGGCCGTTAACTACCTGTAACAAAAAATGAATCCGAACAAATTAAAACGTATTAAGATACAACCCCGTACAGGTAACGTAGGCGATAGGCCCGGCATGATCCGTGTGCCCGAGGGAGCGTTAAAACCGCATATTAAAATATACTCGTATAACAATACCGAACTGGTAAAGGCTGAGGGAGAAGATCTTTCAACTGTGTTTAACCAGTTGAAAGAATGTGGCGAACACACCCATTGGATTAAAATAAACGGCCTGGGCGATGATAAGTTAATTGAAGAGATAGGCGAAAGGTTGAGCATTAATGAACTGGTGCTGGAAGATATAATGAACACTCACCAGCGGCCTAAGTTTGATGAGTATGGTGAATTTGTATTTGGCACCAGCAGGTTAATAACCTGTGATGATAACTGTGTAATAACCAACAGCCAGTTTTCGGTTATTGTGAAAGACAACATGGTGATAAGCTTTGAGGAAACTTATGAAGAAAACTTTGAAGGGTTAGAAAAAAGGTTGAATACCCCTAAAAGCCCTATTCGCAATTTAGGCCCTGGCTATGTTTGTTATGCTTTGTTTGATACCATTATAGATTGGTACTTTGTTGCCTTAAACCAAATTGGCGGCCAACTGGAAGATATTGAAGAACGGATTTACCAGAATGCCGAACGCAGTGTGATGTTTGATACGCAACACCTTAAACGTACGTTGATATTACTACGCCGCGCCAGCTGGCCCGAACGCGATAAAATTAATGATATGATACGTACCGAGAGTACGCTGATTAACAAAGAAACCAAAACCTACCTGCGCGATGCCTACGACCATTGTGTACAGATCATTGACCTAATTGAGAGTTACAAAGAAATAAGCGCTACCAACATTGATCTTTACCTATCAATGGTGAGCAACCGCATGAATGAAATTATGAAGGTACTCACCATTATATCGGTTATATTTATACCGCTAACATTTGTTGCCGGCGTTTACGGGATGAATTTTGCCCCTGCCGATCCGCTGACCAACAGGCCGCTGCCGGCCAATATGCCAGAATTGTACGAACCACACGGTTATGTGTACTGCGTTGGTATTATGGTGCTGGTTGGCCTGTTGCAGTTACTGTTTTTTTGGCGTAAAGGTTGGTTTACCCGGTTATAATTTTTGAAAATCGGGCTTCAATTGCGCTTTCATAGCCTTGCGCATTTTCATAATTTTAGGCATAGAAACTGATGTTAGGTAAGGGTTGTCGTTTAAATGTAGCCGGTAATAACCCTGGTGATATTTTTCGGCTGGGTAAAATACTTTAAACGGAACTACCTGCGTAACTATCTTACCTGCATAATGCCCGGAAGCATTTACCTTAGCTATTTCGGCATCCAACATTTGTTTTTCTTGTGGAGTACGGTAAAACGCTATCGACCGGTAATCGGTACCTTCATCAGGTCCCTGGCGGTTGATGGTAGTAGGGTCGTGTGCATAAAAAAAAGCTTCGGCAAGCGTTTCATAGCTTATTTGTTTTGGGTCGTAATAAACCTGTACCGTTTCGGCATGGTTAGTAGTGCGGGTACAAACCTGCTCATAAGTAGGGTTTTTGGTATTTCCACCCGCATAGCCCGATACTACCTGGCTTACACCACGCAATTCCAGCAAGGCTTCGCTCATAGCCCAAAAACAACCTCCGCCAAAGGTAGCTACCTGTTCACCCGGTTTTGGTTTGGGTAATATAGCAAAGTCGTTATCTTTACTGGTTATAGTGCTGCTATTAGCTTTTCCGTAGTTGCAGCTAAAAAACACTACTACAACGGCTAAGTATGTGATAAATTTGTTCATAATACAATATACGTAAATTACATCCTGTTGGGTTTAATAGATTTCTTTACGGCGTGTAATATTTCGGTAAGCCCATTTATTTTAATTTCGTACACGGTTGATAGCATCATGCCCAACTTTCCCGCAGGCATCCCTTTCTGGTGCATCCATTCTAAATAACTCACCGGCAAATCGCAAAGTAAGGTGCCTTTATATTTGCCAAACGGCATGGGCATTTTAACTATTTCCACTAATATTTTACCGTCTGGTTTTATATTTTCCACACGGTAAATTTAGCATATTGCGGCTTATTATTTCACCATAGTGCGGGTAACTGCAAAACCAGCTAATAAGGCAACCATTCCTAACACCACTTTAAACTTGGTGGTAGATCTGAATGGCGGCACATAATAAGTTCCGGTTTCGTCGGCGCCGGCGGGTTCTTCTGCATAGCGGCCGCCTATTGGTACGGCAATTTCTTCAAAGTTATCGGCCAGGTTGCGCAGGGCTTCCTGTAGTTCACGGCCACGCATAACCGGCCCGTGGCCTGTTGCTGCAATGCGCGGTTCCATGTAGCTTAGTATTTTTACCGATGCCCCGGCTGCTACCCAATCGGTGGTCATAAATCTCGGTGGCCCCGATAGTTTTTTGATATTATTCAGCATATAAACCGCCGATTCGGGCTTGGTAGTTACAAAGGCATCCCCCGCAATAAGCGTAGTATTTAAGGGCAAAAACAAGGATATATGACCCGGACTATGCCCCGGTGTGTGTATAACTTTCCACTCGGGTAGTTGCGCTATCCCCTCTTCCATATCAATAATGCGAATGTTCCTGCTGATATCTATAGGCTTTTTACGAAAAAACACCGACATGAGCGATAGGATACCCTCACCCACTGTTGGATCGGACGGTGGGTATGATGATTTACCCGTTAAGTAAGGCACCTCCAGTTCGTGGGCGTAAACAGGCACATCCCAGTGTTTGAGCAACTCGGGCAGCGCGCCGGTATGGTCGGCGTGTGCGTGGGTTAGTACTATTGCCGACGGCCGTGTACCCGGGCCGAAAATTGCTTCGGCCATAGCGATGATACGGTTGGCCGAGCCTTCCACACCGGCATCAACCAGTACCCACCCTTTTGGGAAGCCCCTGCGGTTGGCAATAATGTACACATTAACAAACAAAATACGCATGCCCCAAACACCCTGGGCAACCTGAAAATACTTTACACTTTTATTAAAGATCATAATTAGTAATTGATGATTTATATAACGCCCCTCTTTGCTTAATAGTTTTAATAGTTAGTTAAAGTAACATCGGCAACAGGCAAAACAAATAGCAGCTTAATGTTATTATCCATTCATAATTATCATTTACCCTTATAACATACACTTATGGAACAACAATTTAATGCCGTTTTAACCGGATCGGACAGCCCGGTAGAAGGTATAGTAGATGTAATTAATTATACCGGTTACCCTCAGGCGTACGAGTTTAATTCCATTGATGATACCCTGCACCTGATTATTGCCAAAGATACCGACGGTAATTGGATACGCCTGGAAGGAAGCGAACCTTACTTTGCAGGATGGGTAGATGAGCTGGTTGAGCAAATTAACCTCAACACCACCAATCCACCCACCTTGTTATAGTTAAAATGGATAAAAGAAAATTAGGCAAATCAGACATCAGCATTGTACCGTTCATATTTGGCGGCAATGTTTTCGGCTGGACGGTTGACGAAAAAACATCTTTTAAACTGTTGGATGCTTTTGTTGATTTGGGATTGGATTGTATTGATACCGCCGACGTGTATTCGCGCTGGGTACCGGGCAATAAAGGCGGAGAATCGGAAACCATTATTGGTAACTGGCTAAAAAAAACCGGAAAGCGTAACCAGGTAATTATTGCCACTAAAGCGGGCAGTGCTATGAACCCTGCGAACAGTAAAAAGAACCTGTCAAAAAAATACATCATCCAGGCAGCCGAAGACTCGTTACGCCGATTAAAGGTGGATTATATAGACCTGTACCAATCACATTACGATGATTTGGATACACCAATTGAGGAAACACTTCAAGCTTATGAGCAGCTGATTAAGGAAGGTAAGGTTGGTGCCATTGGTGCCTCAAACTTTACTGCCGAACGCCTGAGCGAATCGATGAAAATCAGTAGCGAACAGGGATAACCTGCCTATGTGAGCCTCCAACCTGAGTACAATTTATATGATAGGGAAGGTTACGAAAAAGCATTGGAACCTGTTTGTAAAGATAATAGTTTAGGGGTGATAACCTATTATTCGCTTGCCAGCGGTTTTTTAACCGGCAAATACCGCAGCGAAATCGATCTGCATCAAAGTAAACGCGGACAGGGCATCAAAAAATACCTGAACCAGCGTGGCGAACGCATACTTAAAGCGTTAAACGACGTAGCCCATAACTACTCCTCCACACCGGCGGCTGTATCATTAGCCTGGTTAATTGCCCGGCCAAGTGTAACCGCTCCTATTGCCAGCGCTACCAGCATTAGCCAGTTACAGGAGTTAGCCCAAGCCGTAACGCTGAAGCTTCCGCAAAATGTAATTAACGCGTTGACCGAAGCAAGCAGTTATTAATATATAATAATTGGGGGAGACACAAAATATGGTGCCTCTACAATTAATATCGCCCCCGTAAATACACAAAACCTTGTGTCTCCTTTCATTAATAATAAAATGGCCGCTCAAAAAAGCGGCCATTTCAGTTAGCAAATATATGATGGGATGGTAATATTAAAAAGACACCTTTTCAACCGAACCAAAAGGGATTCTCCTATCGCCTCCATTGTTTTGGGTATAGCGTTGCTCTTTGCCGTTGTTTTGGTTATTATTACCGCGGTTACCGCCATTTTGATTAGATGGCTGGCCGTTGTAAGGCCGACCGTAGTTTCCCTGACCGTTGTTGCTGCGGTTTGGCTGGCTGTTGGCATTTCCCCTGTCGTTATCATTTTGTCCGCCGCGGTTGTCACCACGTTCATAACGGTTATCATCGTTACGCCTGTCGGGCTGGTTATAGCCGCCACGGCCGCCCCCGTTGTTAGAATCATAAGGCGGGCTTGGGAAACGATCATTACTTCTTCTATCATCCCTGCGCTCAGGTTCGCGGTTAGCGTATTGGTTATTATCGTTCCAATTGCCGCCGGGGTTACCGCCAAACTTGTTACGATAATAATTGTGGTTGGCGTAAGGACGTTGAGTTCTAACCTGGTAACGGCGGGCATTGCGCCAGTCGAAATTACGGTAACGGCCCGGTAAGTAAGCGGCATTTACCCAACGGTTACCGTTCATGTAATAGTAACTTTGTTCGGGCACCGAGTAGTAGGCCTCCACATCGGGCAGGTAATAAAAATCATCGTACACTACGGCCGGGGCAATAGGTTTATGAATGTTTATAACCAACGGGCCAATACGCATACCCACACTAACCCCTACTTGCGCGTTGGCAGATTGAGCCACTAAGCCACCTGCCGCTAATATGATCGATAAGACAAACTTTTTCATTTTATGTAATTTTTAGGTATGACAGTAAATGCCGTGGCAAGGTTTAAAGCGGTAAATAATATGATTAATTATCACCGTATCAATATTGTTAATATCCGTTTTTTGTGTTTGTAAACAATATTGCTTTTATTTGAGGTATAACTAATTATGTATGAAGACTAAAGTACTATTCACCAGTTTTATACCCATGATGGCAGTTGCCGGCTTGCTTTGGTACGGCACTAATAAACACACAGATATAGCCACTGTTACACCCGATGCCGACAATGCAGGACTTACATTACCCGCCGGTTTTGGTGCCTTAAAAGCGGCCGACAATACAGGCCGTGCCCGCCATATTGCGGTTACACCGGCTGGCGATATTTATATAAAGCTTGCCCGCCCTACCAAAGAAGGAAATGGAATTATTTACCTGCACGATGGTAATGGCGATGGTAAGCTGGAAAACACCAAAGGTTTTGGTAACTATGGCGGTACAGGAATGTATATCAAAAACGGGTACCTCTACGCTTCTTCCAACACCGAGGTTTACAGGTATAAACTGAACGATAAACAAGAGGTAATTGATGCGGCTGCCCCCGAAAAAATTATTACAGGGCTTATAGATCGCAGGCAACATGAAACAAAATCGTTAGTGTTAGATAACGAGGGCAATATATACGTTAATATTGGTGCTTACTCTAACTCTTGCCAGCAAAAAGACCGTACTCCCGGCTCAATGGGCCAAGAAGGTTGCCCTATTTTAGATTCGGCCGGCGGTATATGGCAATTTAAGGCCGACAAGCTCAATCAAACTTATAAAGACGGTGTGCGCTATGCAACCGGTTTGCGTAACGTGGTGGGTTTGGATTGGAATCAGCAAAACAATCAGTTGTTTGTTATGCAGCACGGCCGCGATCAGTTACACGATCTGTTTCCTGCTATGTACACTACTCAAGAATCGTCTATTTACCCGGCCGAGTGCTTGTACGCTTTAAAGAGAGGTGATAACGCCGGCTGGCCTTATATTTATTACAACCAGGACCTGCATAAAAAAATAATGGCACCCGAGTATGGTGGCGACGGTAAAAAAGAAGGCGGACAAAACGCCATTGATCCGGCGGCTGCTTACCCAGGCCACATGGCCCCTAACGGTTTATTGTTTTATACCGGCAGCCAGTTTCCTGCAAAATACAAAAACGGCGCATTCATCGCTTTTCATGGCTCATGGAACCGTGCACCCGAACCACAAGCCGGTTTCTTTGTAGTGTTTCAACCCTTTAAAGATGGTAAGGCTTTTGGTAATTATGAGGTTTTTGCCGACGGATTTTCGGGGTCGCCCGAAAAAACTGCCAGCGGACGGGTAGACCATAAACCTTGCGGACTGGCACAAGGCCCGGATGGTTCATTATATGTAACCGACGATGTTAAAGGCACTATTTACCGTATAATTTATAATAAAAAATAAAAATGAAGCTTACAATCCTATTTTTTCTGCTGTTATTTACGGGAGTATCTACCTATACATCGGCACAAAAAAGCCCTAAAAAATCAAACGTTACAGTTAAACCAAAAAGTACCACCGCAAATGCCGGTAACGGCAAAGCCCTATATGCACAATACTGCCTATCGTGCCACATGGTAGACGGGTACGGTGTACAAAACTTAAACCCGCCATTAATTAAAACCACCTATGTGCTGGGCGATAAGGTTCGCCTTACTAAAATTTTGCTCAACGGCTTTAGCGAACGTGTAGAAATTGAAGGCGAAATGTACAACAACGTAATGCCCTCGTTCAACTACCTTAGTAACCAGCAAATTGCTGATGTACTAACTTATGTGCGCAGCAATTTCGGTAATAAAGCCAGTGCGGTTACCGTTGCAGAGGTGACTAAGATAAGAGCAGGTAAGTAATAATCCATAATTTCACTATAGCCACCTTGTTAAATATGAGGTGGCTTTTTTATTAAATTAGGTAACTATATACCAGTTGGGACAGCGATTTTAGGCTCCTTTGAGGGTTTTTGTAACTTCATATTCATACTTTTTGTACCTTTCTCTGATTTTATAAACCAACTCATGGAAGAAATACAACAACTGCGCTATTTTCTTGATTACACAAAAGACTTGAAATTTAAAGACAAGTCCTCTGTCGATGCCTTAACGCAAACAATTGAAAAATGCAGAGCGATATTAGCAACTTTCACAGCTAATAACCCATCTTACAATTCATCACAAGATGACGGAGACTTGGTTCGTGACATAAAGGAAACAACCCAACACGGAAAAGCTAAAGACGCATTCAATTATGCAAAAAAAGAGTTTTTATACGACTTGTTTAAAATCATTGGACATCTTTCCGATCACACAAAATAATGATCTGCCAAGAATAAAATCAACCTCACCAGTATTGAAAAACTTCATCGCCCTTACTCTGTACCTTGAATGTCCCTCCCTCCCTTCATGAACTGATATAGTGTCCCCCAGTATGTAAATGTCAAACTTTACACATTTTATTTCACAAACAAATGTATCGTCATTTTCTCTTATGAACCCTTAAGATAATATCACTGCTATTACATCATCTTCCATGCGAATAAAATTAGAAGATAATCGCCTTATCCAAAAAAATCTATTACGTAGTAATAAAGCCAATTTTCAAATGGCATATCCAAACGGTTGACAGAAATTCGGCGTAAAACTCACATTGTGGTGAATAAACTTACAATTATATTTGTCCCAACAGCATATTCACAGTTTAAGGATATTGTAAGCTTTTATAGCCAACTACAACCGCTTTTTATTTTAGAATTATTTGAAAAAATATTTTTCCTGCTTATTCAAAATCGACGTTTTTAATCTAAAATTCCTGTCCCAATTAATATATAGTTACCTTAAATTATGTTCACTTACAATGAAGAAATTCTTTCCATCTTAAAACCAAGAATAGAAAAACTAATGCTCACCGGCTATTATGGCGGATTGTTTAACGCGGAAAAAGACAAGTTAGTTGCTGCTACTGTAGTCAATCTAAAATCTGTTGAATACGAAGAATACCAATATCTGCATGAGCAACTAAATAGTCATTCAGCCAGCCATTATGATTTTGAACTCGCTAAGGAATATTTATCAAACAACACTTATCATAACAAGACCACAGAAGAACTTATAGATGAAGGGATATATAAGTTCTTCTCTGTAACGTTCGTTGGAATAAATTTTGAACAAAAGTGGTATGTATTACAAAATCTTCACTTTTACGGAAACCTTATTAACCGAGACAGTATTAAGGCAGATATTGAACAGCAATTAAATAATGAATATTTTATTAAAAATTCATTATTTAAACCTAAGCAGCCTCTGCACATACCATTTAAAGATGAAATGAAAATTTATAGGAATGTGGAATTTGAAGAGTTTTCTACAACTCCCGTATTAGTTTCATTATTAAAACAACAAAAAAAGGAAAAGATAAATCATGCTTACCGATTATATTTTAACGAAGAGATCATCCTCCCCTTTTTTGAATATTTACGCATCACCCGACCGCAGGAATATGTGAGCTTTCATGAGCTTCGTGCAAATTTTACCAGCATCTTCCCGGAAAATAAGAAGTACACTATTTTTTGCGCATCAGTATTCAATGATAAAAAGGAATATCATTTGAATTATTTTGTATATCAAGCGTTTGAAAGGGCAATATATAAATGGACATACTTCGCAGCCTCAAAACTAAGCCAATATGAGTTTTATGGTGAAGCAATCATCAACGATCTTAAACAAGTATCCAACTGGAACGATATTAGTTTCTTGGATTCATCCTGTACTTTAGATAACCATGAGTTTCGGGACCGATATATATTTACTAAGGAGAACGGCCAATATCTTTATTTAGATAAACTTTTATTATCATAAAATTATATAACCCGAATAACGGACTTTTTTTACAGGAGTTGAGTTGGTTGGTTTATCGGAACTTAATCTATATTTGCCAGTAAAATTACAATCATAATTTATGGCTAAGGCATCTGAAATTAAAGTAGGAAACATTTTACGTTTTAACGGCGAGTTGGTAACCGTTACCGAAGTTCTGCACCGTACACCGGGTAAAGGCGGAGCTTTCTATTTAGATAAATTTCGCAATATTAAAACCGGTAAAATTGTAGAGGCCCGTTTAGCCACAGACGAACAGGTTGAAATTTGCAGGGTAGAAACCAGCGATTACCAATATTTATACGAAGAAGGCGAGTATATGGTAATTATGGATAATACCACTTATGATCAGTTCAACATTCCAAAGGCATTATTCGGCCCTGCGGTAAAGTTCCTGAAAGAAGGAATGAATGTGATTGTTTCGTTTGAAAGTGAAGAACCCATTATGGCCCAGGCACCTAACCATGTGGAACTGGAGGTTACTTATACGGAACCAGCTGTTAAAGGTGATACCTCATCGGGCGCGCTTAAAAATGCCACCACCGAAAACGGCGTGGAGGTAAAAGTGCCGTTATTTGTAAACCAGGGCGACAAAGTAAAAGTAGACACCCGCACCGGCGAATACCTGGAGCGTGTTAAATAATTGCTTCAAGCTATAACAACATCATAAAAAAAGGCGAACTCCGATAAAGAGTCCGCCTTTTTGCATAAGGTATAATGTAGAGTGGTATTAAATTGTTTTTGGAGTATATACTTTTACAACCCCATCGTCTTCGCTGCTTACTACCAGTAAGCTCTTTTTGGTTGGGCTTTTAGAGGCCGGGATAATCAACACTCCTTCGGGTGCATCGCCGCATTTCAATATCTGTAAAAATACGGGTTTGGTTGGTGTGCTGATGTCATAAACTGCAACCGCGTCAATGCGTTCCATACCTACAAAGGCAACGGTCTTATTTCCTATTTTACCAATGGTAATTCCTTCGGGCTCTATTGATTTATCGTCGCTGCGGTTATCATCATAAAAAGTAGTAGCAACTGCTTTGGTATCCAGTTCGTTTTTACTGTCAAACACCTGCGCTCCATCGTTACCGTTCCATACGCTGAACGAGCGGGCACCGAATGAATACAGCGCGTCATAATCGCCGTCACCATCAATATCGCCAAGTGTATTGGTAATATTCAGTCTGCCTAATTGTGCGTCTGTTTTTAAAGCAGTTCTGTTAGGGAAAATAGTTGGATCTAATACTACGGCATTGTTCTTTACACGTACTGCTTCGGTAATGGCGGTGTACTCACGGGCATCACCTTCGTTAGCTGTAAATAAGTAAGGCACACCACCCGAAGTATAAACGGCTATACCATCGGGCATATAAACACCTTTAACAGGCCATTTAGCGGCCACACCTACTTTGCTATCCAAATCACTTGGGTCAATTTCGTTGCCATCCAGGTTATAGTCTTTAAAGCCAAGCGGAAAAATGCTGGTGATAGTTTTAGTGGCAATATCAATTTTTGCAATGCCGTTATTCTCCTGCAAAGTAACCCAAGCTGTTTTAGAATCTTCAGATACAGTAATATACTCCGGTTCAATATCTTTTACAAAGTTATTGCCCGGGCCAAAAATGCGGAACCCTTTGGCGGTTAACGCCGCCTGCTGGCTGGCGAATGCCGAAAAATCGATAGTAGTTACGGCATAGTCGTTAGCTACGGTTATAATAGATATGGTACCCGATGGGTCGTTGGTATAAGTGGTGTTAGGTTCACCTTCGTTAGCGGTTAAAATGTATTTACCATCGGGCGAGTAAGTGATCATATCGGGCAGGGCGCCTACATTAATTACTTTAACTTCACTGTTATCGCTGGTTTTAAATACCACTACTTTACCATTGGCCTGCTTATCGGTAGATTCGATAGCGGCTGCTACCTTACCATCATAAACCGACAGGCTGTTCACAGCACCGCCATAAGGTACCATGCTAATGGAGGAAAGTACAGACATTTTAGAAGGATCTTTAAAATCGATCACATCTATTTTATTAATGGTACTGGTGCTGTTTGGAACCAGGAAGTTATTAACCACAAACAAGCGGTTGGTTGATGGGTCGAAAGCCGAGATCTCGGCTGCACCTACGTCGCCAATATCAATACTGCCTACTTCGGCAAATGTGGAAGGGTCTTCAATTTCAGTGACTTCGTCAGTGATTCTATCTTTTTTGCAGCTAACCAAGCCAATGGCCAATAAACAGAGGAGTAAATAATGTTTCATGTATATAAAGTTGTTGAAACACCAAAAGTATTACCACATTGTTAAGCCTTATAAAGAATTAAATTAACAGATTGTTAATTTATGGTTTACAATGTAAACAAAAAGGTTGTCTCTGTTAAGCGAAACAAACTTTTTGTTTAAGCATGTTTTAATTTATACAAATCCTGTCATTTCGAGGTTACGAGAAATCCTGTTAGTCCTGCAAAGTCGGCTACATGCAGGTTTGAACAAGATCTCTCAAATTGTTCGAGAGAACAATCGCAATTTAAACAGGCTTAAGATATACTATAAAAATACCGCGCTGTTCGTTGCTGTTTAACAGTAATACGCTTCAGGCTTTCTTCAATGTCGTCCATTTCTTTATTAATTACAACTACGGCAAAGGCTTCTTCATAGCATTTACGGGCATGGTTAAGGTCTTTGTTTTTTTCGGCATACTCGCCCAGTATGTTCCAAATGGTGGCATAATCCACACCCGGGGTTTGCAGCGCTTTAGCTTTAATAGTATTCAGGTTCTTTTCCATATTTAAAAAAGCCAACAGGTGTATATAGTGCTCATAAACATCAGGAAATGAAGGTTCCAGCTCATTGCATGTTTTAAAGCAGTAACCCGCCTGCTGATAATCTTTGAGCTCGTAATAATAAATAAGCCCTAACTGAAAGTAGGCTCGGGCATAAAGCGGATCGGCGGCAATAATTTCGTTTAGCAACTGCAAACTTTTAGGAGATTCGCCATACTGGTACTCTTCTACCGCTTGCAGGTATTTTTCGTCAATTGTATAATAAGTGTCCATAATAAACAAAATGCATCCGGCTTAATAACAAACCGGATAAATCAAAAATAAAATGTGGAGAAAATTATGATCTTTTAGATCAGCAGCAAGAAAATGCTATTGAAGAGCAAAAATATTCTGTATTAACCCAATGGGCTGCGTAAGTTGCATATTGCAGATGTGGTTAAACAGTAGCATCTTTTCAATTATTTGTACAAAAGTACAACAATATTTGAAAAGATGCTTTATATGGTGAGTAATTTGAAAGGAGGTATTAGCTGGCCATGCCAAGTTGCATTAAGCGCGATGGCTCTTGTGCAGCTTCTATAACAGGCATATTTACGTTAAGATCTTCAATTACATAGTGGGTCATCAGCTCTTTTTCGCTAACAATTACGCTGAAGTCATTAAACTTTATGCCATCTTCAAAAGGGTAGATAGTGTAACCACGTTTGTCGGGATCATAACCACCCATTTCAAAAACTTCTTCGTATTTAATGCCCTTGATTTTAGCGCCTTGCACTAACTGGTAAGCATCTTTGATTGGTGCAAATTGATTATTCTTCATAGATGCACTTACTAATACAATTACTCTGCCACTATTACTGGTTAATTAACTAAACCAGGAAAAAAGATCGTTTTGCGTTAAATTTAATTTACTTGCTGCAGAAAAATCCTGCACTATTTCTCCTTCAATCATCTGAATAAGCCTGTTGCCATAAGTATGGGCATCTTTTAGGTTATGTGTGATTAAAATAGCGGTCAGTTTAAACTGTTTGATCAGATCATCGGCTGTTTGCATCACCAACCCGGCCGAACGAGGGTCCAGCGCGGCGGTAGGTTCGTCCAGCAGTAAGATCTTGCATTCGTCCATAACACTCATTAGCAGCGTTAAAGCCTGGCGCTGTCCGCCGGATAGTGTGCCCATAGGCTGCTCCAGCTTATTCTCCAGGCCCATATTAAGCAAAGCTATTTTATCTTGCACTTGTTTTTTGAAAGCAACACGGGTGCCAATAGTTAGGCCTTTAGGTTGGGTACGTAAAGCCGCCAAACGGAAATTATCTAAAATACTCAGATCGGGTGCTGTGCCGCTTAACGGATTTTGAAATACACGGGCTATCCAGCGGCTGCGCTGGTAATCGGGTAAACGTGTAACGGGGTTACTATCAATGCAAATTTCGCCAGTGCCTGGTAGTACACTGCCGGCAATTAAATTAAGCAGCGTGCTTTTCCCCGAGCCGTTCGATCCAACTATTACTAAATAATCCTGTTCGGCAATGGTAAGGTTTAAGTTAGTAATGGCCTTAACCTCGTTGGCTTTGCCCCTGTTAAATACTTTGGTAACGCTATTTAACTTAATCATACCGCTTACTAAAGTTTAAGCGGGGTAGGCTCACAATAAATAATACCAACACCGCAGTAACCAGCTTCAATAAATTAGCATCAACCCCAATAGCTAACGTAATTGCCAGCACTAACTGAAACACTAATGCTCCTGCCAGCACCAGCAATAAGCTACCCCAAACCGAAGTGATCTTAAACCAGCCAATCAATGTTTCGCCTATAATGACCGAGCCGAGGCCGATGATAACTATACCAATTCCCATATTAATATCGGCATAACCTTGCAACTGGGTTATTAAAAAGCCGCTTAGTGCCGTTAGCGCGTTAGCAAGGGCCAAGCCAATAATCTTCATGCGGTCGGTATTTACCCCCAAAGCCCTAATCATGGTTTCGCTGTTGCCGGTAGCCCGCATAGCAATACCGAAATCGGTTTTCAGCAAGTAACCTATCAGGCATATTAAAATTGTTACTATCACCGCCAATATCCAAAACGAATTGAGGTTAACATCGCTGGTTATACTAAAAAAAGTGAACACAGATGCAGTACCTATCAACGGTAAATTAGACCGGCCTGCAATGCTAAGGTTAATAGAGTACAATGCCGTCATCACTAATATACCGGCCAGCAAAGCATTTACTTTCAGCTTGGTATGTATTAACCCGGTTGCGGCCCCGGCCAATCCTCCTGCTATAAGTACCACTATAATACTAATGTACAAAGGGTAAGCATACGTTAGCATTACGCCCGTTACCATACCGCCTAAGGTATAGCTGCCATCGGTAGTAATATCGGGGATGTTAAAAATCTTCATGGATATGTAAATACCTAAGGCGATTCCCGAAAAGCCTAATCCCTGCAATAAAGCAGTTAAATAAAAGTCCATTACTTTACAGCTTCAAAATTATCGGGTACGGTTAAATTGTATTTTTTAGCGGCAGCAGGGTTATATACCCTTTTCCTGATCTTTACCATTTCGGGTTTCAATCCCTCGGTTTTACGCGTTTTTAAATATTGCACCGCTTGTAAGCCCGATTGATAGCCCCATTGATAAATATCGGCACCAAAGGCGGCCACCGCACCGCGCTGCACCAAACCGGCTTCGCTGGTAAAAATGGGCACATTTTTTTGCTCACAGCTTTTTAAAATAGTTTCAAAGGCGGCAAATACGGTATTATCGGGGTTGGCAAAAAAAGCGTCGATGTTTTTGCCTAATAACGATTGTGTAACCAGTTGCGCATCGGCCGAGGAATTCAGGGGCAAAGCAATTAAAGTAACATTCAGTTTAGCCGCCAGCTCTTTTATCCGCGCCATGGCATCGGCCGATTGTGGTTCGGATTGGTTGTAAATCATCCCTATCTTCAATTTAGCACTTTTAGGTTTTAATAACTTAGGTATCAAACTAAAAGAGGTATCGATGTAATTCAGGTCTTCTACCGTGCCAAATAAGTTGGCCGGTGCTTTGCCCTGGGCATCCAGCAAATTCGCGCGCCCGGGAGTAGGCGATACCATCATAAATATGGGTATGGTCTTTGTTTTTTGGGCCGCAGTAACTGATGATAGCGTGGTGCTGGTAGCCAGCAAATTAACCGGTTGGGACACAAAATAGTTAACTATTTGTGTAAGAGCAGGGATGCTGCTTTGTGCATTGCGGTATTCAATTTTAACGGTACCTTTTGCTTCGCTGAAACCATTTTTTGCTAAAGCATCGGTAAAACCGGTTTTGGCCTGGGCAATAGTGGCATCTTCAAAGGCATCAACAAAACCAACAACAGGCACATTGTTTTTTGTAGGTGACTTACAGGCATACAGTAAAAATATAGCAGTACATAGTAAAAGGTAGTGGTTGCGCTTCATTGCACTAAAGTAAACAATTGTGAATATATGGATCCATATCTTTTATCACATTACAATATATTTTACTTGTAATTAACTATTTTAGCCGATAATGATGTCTGTTTCTAAACTTCCGCAAACCGGAACTACCATTTTTACGGTAATGTCTGCCCTGGCTAATGAGGTAGGTGCTATTAACCTCTCTCAGGGTTTTCCCGATTACCAAACTGATCCTAAATTAATTAACCTGGTTACTAAAGCCATGAAAAATGGCCACAACCAGTATGCCCCTATGGCCGGCTGGATGCCCCTGCGTGAGCAAATAGCCCATAAAACTGAAAAACTATACGGTGCCAGGTACAACCCCGATACCGAAATAACCATAACCGCGGGTGGTACGCAAGCTATATTTACAGCTATTTGCGCGGCCATACATCCAAATGATGAGGTAATTGTATTTGAACCGGCTTATGATTGCTACGCTCCTGCTATTAAACTCATGGGTGGCACCGTAAAATCGTTAGAACTGGAACCGCCCGATTATCGCATAGCCTGGGATATGGTTAAAAGGCTGATCAGTAACCGTACCCGGATGATCATTTTAAATTCGCCGCATAACCCTACCTCAACCATTTTACGCCAGGAAGATATTGATGAACTAACCGCTATTGTGAAGAACAGGGATATACTCATATTAAGCGATGAAGTTTATGAGCATTTGATATTTGACGGCGAAACCCATCACAGCATGGCACGTTATGCCGAATTGCAGCAACGGAGCTTTATTGTATCGTCGTTTGGCAAACTGTTTCATACCACCGGCTGGAAACTGGGTTACTGCCTGGCCCCGGCCGCCATGATGCAGGAATTTAGAAAAATCCACCAGTACTTAGTGTTTAGTGTAAATACCCCCATGCAGGTGGCTATTGCCGAATATTTGAAATATGAAAGCACTTACTTAAGTTTGCCTGGTTTTTTTGAACAAAAGCGCGATGCATTCAGGCAGGGACTGGCGCAAACCAGGTTTGAGCTGCTTCCTTGTTCGGGTTCGTACTTTCAATCGGTACGGTACACTAACATCAGCAATGTTAAAGATACCGACTTCGCCATTCAGGTAGCAAAGGAGTTTGGCGTAGCCTCCATACCGGTATCAGCATTTTACAGTAAGGGTACCGATTATCGTGTACTACGATTTTGTTTCGCCAAAAAGCAAGAAACCCTGGATAAAGCCGTTGAAAGATTAATGAAATTGTAGTTTTTTTTGTTACTTGCAACACTAACCTGCTGTGTTATAACCTACTTATAAGCCGCTGCCTATGGATAATTTAAAAATTACCACCTTTCAGGGTTATCTTTTTTGGGAAAATATTGACAAGAACCTGCAAAATATTTCTTTGCGTTTATTGGGGTTGCGTACCCATGCCGACCTCATTATATTGCCCGAAATGTTTACCACAGGTTTTACTATGGATGCTCAAAAACTGGCCGAGCCCATGAACGGTAAAACTATGCAATGGATGCAGGCCACTGCTAAAAAGTATAATTGTGTGGTTACCGGCAGCATTATTATTTCAGAAAACGGCAAATATTATAACCGGCTTATATGGATGCGGGCCGATGGCAGCTTTGAATGCTATGATAAACGCCACTTGTTTGCTATGGGGAATGAACATGAAACGTACACGGCCGGCACAAAAAAACTGATAGTTGAACTTAAAGGATGGAAAATTTGTCCTATGATCTGTTATGATCTGCGTTTCCCGGTTTGGCTGCGTAATGTAAATGAAGAATACGACCTGCTTTTAATTGTTGCCAACTGGCCCGAACGCCGTTCTTTGCACTGGCGTACCCTTATACCGGCCCGCGCGGTAGAAAACCAGGCCTATGTAATTGGCCTGAATCGTTTTGGGCACGATGGTAACGAGGTTTTTCATTCGGGCGATTCGATGTGTATTGATCCTAATGGAAAAGTTATTTACTATAAACCCAACGAAGAAGACCTGTACACCTTTACCATAAATGCCGAAGAACTGGTAAAAACCCGCCTTGCTATGCCGTTTTTAAAAGACGCCGACGGCTTTCGTTTAGACGAGTAAGTTGTAAAATCTTATTTAATTGCTCATTAACATTAAACTGCTTATTTTGCGTTAAAACCAAAGTAGTTTATATTCCTATGTTCATGAAATCTGTTAAACAAGTATTCCCCTTTTCGTTATCTTGTTTATTACTCATTATAACTATACTACCCGCATCGGCCCAAAAAAAGAAAAAAGATTATACACCTTACGTTAATCCGTTCATAGGTACAGGCGGCCACGGGCATACTTTTCCGGGTGCTACAGTACCTTTTGGCATGGTGCAGTTAAGCCCAGATACGCGGCTGGAAGGCTGGGACGGATGCTCGGGCTACCATTATTCGGATACTACGGTTTACGGTTTTTCGCACACGCATTTAAGCGGCACCGGCATTGCCGATTATTGCGATGTATTATTAATGCCCACCGTTGGTTTGCCCCGGTTAAAAAATACCGACTATCGGTCGGGCTTTAAAAAAACAAATGAAGAGGCATCTCCCGGCTATTATAAAACTATTTTAGATAAGTATAAAGTGGAAGTGGAACTTACGGCTACCCAACGCGCCGGTTTACATAAATACACCTTTCCCTATACTAATCAAGGCAATATCATCATTGACCTGAAGCATCGTGATAAGGTGCTGAACTCCTGGATAGAGGTAGTGAACGATCATGAAATCCGTGGGTTCCGCCAGTCGCAGTCATGGGCCAAAAACCAGTACGTGTATTTTTATGCCAAGTTTTCAAAGCCTTTTAAAACATACGGCATTGCCTCAAACGATGTAATTGAAACGGGTAAATCCAAACTGGAAGGTACCAACATTAAAATGTATGTGCAGTTTGATGATCCTAAAGAGGTACTCGTTAAAGTGGGCATATCATCGGTAAGTGCCGAGGGTGCTTTAAAAAACCTGGATGCCGAAATTAAAGATTTTGATTTTAAACAGGTGCAAAAACAAGCCAAAGCCGATTGGAACAAAGAATTATCAAAAATAGATGTGGAAGGCGGTGCTCCTCCGGTACCACAAGTGCAGCAAAGTAACTCAGGCTATGGTTACGGTTACCAGCAGGCACCGCGCAGGCAACCGTTATATGCCGATCAGGGTAAAATCAAGCAGACCATATTTTACACCGCCCTGTACCATACCATGATGGCGCCTAATGTTTACAGCGACACCGACGGCCAGTACCGTGGCTTAGATGGAAAAGTACATACCGCACAAGGCTTTAATCACTATACGGTTTTCTCTTTATGGGACACGTTTAGGGCCGAACACCCCTTGCTTACACTCATTGATAAAGAGCGTACGCTCGATTTCATTAAAAGCTTTTTAGCCATGTATGAGCAAGGCGGCTTGTTACCCATTTGGCCTTTGGGTTCAAACGAAACTTATTGTATGATAGGTAACCACGCCATACCGGTTATTGTAGATGCCTACAGTAAAGGCATTCGTGATTTTGATGCCGGCAAAGCCTTGGAAGCCATGAAAGCGGCATCCAACCGTAATCAGTTCGGCCTGGCATCGTACCGCAATAACGGCGTGGTTTTGGCCGATGAAGAAAACGAATCGGTATCGAAAACGCTGGAATATGCGTATGACGACTGGTGCATAGCCCAAATGGCTAAAATGATGGATAAGCCCCAGGATTATGCCACCCACATTAAACGGGCGCAGTACTGGAAAAACGTGTACAACAACCAAAACGGCTTTATGCAGGCCCGTGTTAATGGCAGCTGGTTCACGCCGTTCAATGCCACGGAAGTTAATAATAATTATACCGAGGGTAACTCGTGGCAATACAGCTTTTTTGTACCGCAAGATGTAGAAGGCCTGATGAAGGCTTTAGGTGGAAAAGAAAAAATGGAAGCTAAACTGGACGAGTTGTTTACCACCAATGCTCCGTTGAGCGGTCGGGAACAATCGGATATTACCGGGTTAATTGGTCAGTATGCACATGGTAATGAGCCCAGCCATCATATAGCTTACTTATATAATTTCACGGCCAATCCCGAAAAAACACAAGTACGCCTGAACAACATTATGCGCACCCAATACACCGATAAGCCCGATGGATTGGCTGGTAATGAAGATTGCGGACAAATGTCGGCCTGGTATGTGATGAGTGCGCTGGGCTTATATAATATTACACCCGGTCAGCAGCAATTTCAAATAGGCCTGCCCCAGTTTGAAAAAGCGGTAGTTTCATTAGAGAACGGTAAAAAGTTCACGATATTAAATTCAGGAGTTTCAGTTAGTTTGAGCAACACTTATTTACAGGGTATGAACCTGGATAAAAAGCCGTATAGCAAACTATTTATTGATTATAAAGACATGGCAAATGGTGGTGAATTTGAAATTTTTACCGGCCGCCTACCCAACCAGCTATTTGTACAGGAACTGGAAAAACCGGTATCTGCTATAAACGATTCATTGATCGTACCTAATCCATGCTTTATTGCTTCATCCCTCACCTTTAGGCAGCCCATTAAAGTCGCCATCAATTGCGTTGATACGGATGCACGTATCTATTTTACCACTGATGGCAGTACACCAACAAGCGCATCTAACTTGTATAATAACCCCATAACTGTATCAGCCACTACAACCCTTAGTGCTGTAGCCATTAAAAACGGCAAAAGTAGTTTTGTAAATACAGGTACGTTTAGCTTACTCAAAAGCAATGTTAAAATAAGCCTCAACAATAAATACCTGATCAATTATGCCGCCGGTGGTAATGATGCCTTAATTGACGGCATAACAGGCACTGCCAACTGGCGTTTAGGTAACTGGCAGGGTTACCAGGGTAACGACCTGGTTGCCGTAATTGATTTAGGCCAGCTTAAACCGGTAAAACAAGTTAGTATAAGCACATTGCAGGATACCCAGGCCTGGATCGTTTTCCCTAAGCAAGTACAGTTCGCACTATCAGATGACGGAAAAAATTATCGCCCTGCCATCACCGTAAACACCAAAATCAGCATTGATAGCATGACACCTCAAACGCAATTTTTTACAGCGCCGTTAACAGGTAAGGCCCGTTACATTAAGGTGATAGCTCAACAATACGGCCCGCTGCCCCAGTGGCATGAGAGCAAAGGAAGCCCCTCTTATATTTTTGCTGATGAAATTAAGGTAGACTAAAGCGATTGTTAAGCCGCAATATTTAGAAACAAAAAAGCCCTGGTCAAAATAAATTGGCCGGGGCTTTTAATATGAGGTGTTAACTTCTACTAAAATAAAGTGAACTCTACACGACGGTTTTGTTGACGACCGGCTGCAGTTTTATTGCTTGCAATAGGTTGTGCCTCACCGTAACCCGTAGCTTCGATACGTGAAGCGTTAGCGCCTTTTTCAACTAAATAAGCTTTAATTGATTCAGCCCTGTCTTTAGATAATTTAAGGTTTAATGCATCAGAACCGGTATCATCTGTATGACCTGCTAATTTCAAGCTGAAGTTTTTGTTAACCAATAATTCGGCAACGCGATCTAAACTTGGGAAAGATTTTTCGCGGATAGTTGCCTTACCTAAATCAAATTCTAAGTTGGTGATTGCATCTTTAACTACTCTCTTGTCTTCTTCGGTTACATAAACTTTAGTTACTGGAGCAGCTAATGGGCAACCCTGTCCGTCAACCTTAGTACCACGTGGGGTATTAGGGCATTTGTCGTTCATATCAAATACACCGTCACCATCGCTATCAGTAGTTAAGCGGGCTAAGTTAGCGTTAGTAGTATTTAAGTCGTTACGCAATTGCTCGTTAGCGGCTCTTTGTTGCTCTACTTGCATTTGCAATGCACGCTCGGCAGTAAGGTACTCAACACGCATAGAGTTAACCGGGTTGTGTGTAGCTAACTGTGGCTTGCTGCGTTTTCCTAAAGAAAATTCTAAACCCGCGTGAGCGTATGAAAACTTATCGTTTCCGCTACCGTAGTTGTAACCATCCAGGTTATCACTTTGCACAAAGTTAACCTGGTAACCTAAGTCCAGGTTAATACCCGGTGCCAAGTTTACTTTTAAACCTGCTCCAAGAGGTATGTAAAATTGTTGAAAATCATCGGTACGCGCATTGGCTGCAGTTGCGCCAGCATTAGCGTATAATGATGTGCTGTAATTCATGCTACCACCACCAACACTCAGGTAAGGCTGCATAAAGCTCTTGTGGTTTCTCCAGTTAATGTTAGCCAGGGTAATGTTGGCGCTAATATCAACCGCATATTTAATTTTGGTTTCAAACCGGTTATAAATATTTATACCATTTGGCGTGGTGCCTTGTACATGGCCTCTAAAAAAGTTGGCCTGTAAACCAAACGAGTGCAATAATTGCTTTTTAACATAACCACCGTAACCCCATCTTTCATTAGGTGTTTTGTAATCTTCCTGTCCTCTGAAAATAGTATATGGCGACATCATACCACCATGTAAACCTACCGACCAGGTGCGGAAACCGCCGGAAAATGGCTGAACATAATCTTGAGTTTTAATGGTAGTATCGGCCGGAGTTTGCGCGAATAGTTTACTGCCCATTACCACTCCCGAAAGTAATAAACCAGCTTTTTTTAAATTTAGTTTCATTTTTTTATTGAGTTAATAACAGCGTGTAGTAGTATCTACTATGCTGTGCACTCCCATGGTCAACATTAGTGCCAGTAAAACGGGGAGCAAAATATACACTGCGCCAATAAAAATTAGAAAATAATAAGAAAACCACGGTTAAGGTTGTGCCGCAGCGTTTTATAAAGCGATAGTGTGGTGTAAATATAACCTGGCATCAGGGCTTATAAACTAAAAAAGGCGTCACAAAGCAGTGCGAAATTTAAAAAGAATTTGTTTGTTTAAACAGACAAATTGCCCTAAGCCATAATAGATACCATAGTAAGCACCGGCATAATTAACGCAGAGTTACCGGTTATAGTAACCTGCCGCACCACTTCATTAACTCTAATGGCCTTGGTAAATAATTTCCAGGCAACACCAGTGGGCATACTCACCGATGCGGAAGGTTCGGCCATGGCCAGGTTTTTAACAAAGCGCCAACCGTTAAAAGTTTTTTCGATGTACCATATACCGCCCGCTTCGCTGGTTACTTCTACCCTGATCAGCGTTCCTGTTTCCGTATCCAGTTCTTTATAAGCATGAGGCAGGGCACGCATAAACGTTTCTATACAGGGTTTAAAAAGTTCTGGCGTCATTAATACATGTTGTAAGCCAATAGCCTCGCGTATTTGCTGCTGATGGTGCCACTTTTCGCTATACTCACGGGCAATATTAAACCAGTTCTGCGATTCGGTTTCACCTGCCCAGGCTACCGGAAAAATAGCCGGATCAAATGGGTCCAGTTCCTGCAGGTATGATATATACTCACGACCGCTGTTTTCCAGCATTTCTATCAGCATATTAGGGCTAATACGCTTATAGGCCAGCACCCATATCGTATTTAGGTCGTTCAGGTAAGTTACCAGCTCGCGGTAAGAGTTTACATTGATTGGAGGATCGCCACGGTATCCATCTCGGGCTATGGATAAAGAGCGCAAATTACCATCGAGCAAATGTGCGGCAATGTCTTTTACCGTCCATTGCGGCGATAGGGTTGGCAAGTCCCAGTCATCTGCCGATAAGGATTTTAACAAGTCTAAAAGTAAGCGATCTACTTTTTCAAACAAATGTATAGTTGGAATAGGAACAACCGGGTCCATAATTTATATGCCTTAATTGGCACTCTTTTCAAGTGCCTGAACAATATCAGTAATTATATCATCAACTTTCTCTAAACCTGTAGAAATGCGTATTAAACCGGGTGTAATACCTACGGCCGTACGCTGTTCATCAGTTAATTTGGAATGTGTAGTACTTGCCGGGTGCGATGCTATACTGCGTGCATCGCCTAAATTAGCAGTTACCGATAGCATTTGCAAATGATCTAAAAACTTACGGCCAGCCTCTAAACCACCCTTAATTTCAAAACATAATACACCACCACCTAAGGTCATTTGTTTTTTGGCAATTTCGTATTGCGGGTGAGTTGGCAAAAACGGGTATTTCACCCAGCTCACGTTAGGATGGCTTTGCAGTGTTTCGGCCACTTTTAAGGCGTTTTCGCAGTGGCGTTGCATACGTACATCTAAGGTTTCTAAACTCTTGCTTAAAACCCAGGCGTTAAACGGCGATAATGCCGGGCCGGTGTTACGGCAAAACAGGTAGATCTCTTTAACCAAGTCTTCGCGACCAACAATTACACCGCCCATTACCCTACCCTGTCCATCTATCCATTTAGTGGCCGAGTGTACAACCAGGTCGGCACCAAAATCGGTTGGGCGTTGCAGCAACGGTGTTGCAAAGCAATTATCTACATTTAAAATAAGGTTATACTTTTTAGAGAACTGCCCCGCCCATTCCAGGTCAATAATTTCTAATTGCGGGTTGGTAGGCGTTTCCAGGTACACCATTTTGGTATTAGGCTGCACGGCGGCCTCCCAGGCTTCCTTATCGTTAGCAGGCACCAGGGTACAGGTAATGCCATACTTAGGCAGGTACTTGGTTACCACGGTAAACGTACTGCCGAATACCGAACTGCAGCACAGCAAATGATCGCCCTGGCCTAACAACGCAAACATCGACGAAAATATGGCGCTCATACCGGTTGAGGTGGCAAAACCAGCTTCGGCGTTTTCCAGGGCGCACATTTTTGCAATAAATTCATCCACGTTAGGATTGCTGAAACGGCTGTAAATATTATCGTCGGTTTCATCGGCAAATGCAGCGCGCATGGCTTCGGCTTCTTCAAAAATAAAGCTGCTGGTTAAATATAACGGCGTAGAATGTTCCTGCTGCTGTGTACGGGGGGTTTGTATGCGTATGGCCTTGCTTAAAGGATCTAAATTATCAGTCGACATGTAGTTGTATAAATTATAAAGATGTATCGGCAGGGTGAATAATCACCTGCCAGTTAATGGTTGCGCCAGCTTTTTCGAGCGTGGCAGCAACCGAGCAATATTTATCAATAGAAAGTTCGGCGGCACGTTTGGCCTTGTCTTCATCAATGTTACCTTTTAAATGAAATTCAATGGTAATGTTTTGCCATAAGGATGGCTCAACGCCGGCTTCGCGGTCGCCTACCACGTTCATACGGTAAGCCAGTACTTCCTGCCGTTGCTTTTTCAAAATACTGATCACATCAATGGCCGAACAACCTGCCAAACCCATCAGCAACATCTGCATGGGGCGTACACCAAAGTTTTGGCCGCCGCTTTCGGGGCTGCTGTCCATTTTAATGGTATGTCCATACTCGTCACTGGCTTCAAAGCCGTAATCGCCGCTTATGCGTACTAATTCAATTTTAGGCATAATATATAGATATAAAAAATGCTAAATTATTATTTTGAGTTGAAACTTTTGTTTGCCCATCATAAAAATGATAGTTTTAGCCTCATAAATAATAGTAATGAAAAAAATATTACTGGTTATAGCCTTTTGCGGCCTTTCTTTTCCTTCCCGGGCTCAGCAAAAGTTTTTATCGTACGAAGACATTGTCTATATAGAAACCAATAACCTGCAAAAAACCGCCGATTTTATGCTAACCAAAGGCTATACCGCTTTAAAAACAAAGAAGGCAGATAACCTCAAATATAAATTGACTAACGATGGCAATACCTCCGAGGTAGAAATCCGGTTGGACGGTAGGCGCATTTACGTTTACATAGCCACTGATGAGATTATGCAGGTGAATCTCATCACTAATTCTATAGCGCCGTTCTTGATCAGTAAGGAAGATATATCGGGTGTTATCAATTACAAGGTGAAAGACTTAGGCAACATCTACATGATGGTTTCCGATAAAACGCCTTACAGCCCAATTAAAAAGGATTATGACATCCGCATCGTATCTGAAAAGAATATTACCACGTATAACTAACACCCTTTATAAAACACACCTGCATGGCGCTTAATTACATTTGGATAGGCTTATTTGTTATCGCATTTTTTATAACCCTGGGCAAGCTCATTTTCCTGGGCGATGTAAACGCCTTTCAGGTTTTGGTTGAGGCCTTGTTCGATTCTACACAAACTTCGGTAATGAGCATTGCCCTGCCGCTTATTGGCACCATGGCTTTTTGGCTGGGTATTATGAATATTGGCGAAAAGGCAGGTGCCATCAATTTCCTGTCGCGTATTGTAGGTCCTTTCTTTAACCGCCTGTTCCCCGAGGTGCCTAAAAACCACCCCGCTACCGGCCAAATGATGATGAACTTTTCGGCTAATTTATTAGGATTGGATAACGCTGCCACACCATTGGGACTAAAAGCTATGGGCAGTTTGCAGGAACTCAACCCCGATAAAGAAACAGCATCCAACGCGCAGATCATGTTCCTGGTGCTGCATACCTCGGGTTTAACATTATTACCCATCAGCATTATTGCGCAAAGGGCCATATTGGGTGCTAAAGACCCTACCGACATTTTTATACCCTGTATTATTGCCACATACGTAGCCACGTTAGTAGGTATGCTGGCTGTAGCCATAAAGCAACGCATTAACCTGCTCGATAAGGTGGTGCTGGCCTGGCTGGGCGGCTTAACCGCTTTTATAGGATTACTGGTTTGGTACTTTTCGGTTTACCTCACTAAAGACGAGATCAGCATAGTATCGAAAGTGGTAAGCAATCTGCTGCTTTTTTCAATCCCTATCATTTTTATTTTAGGGGCATTGTACAAAAAACTTAATGTGTTCGACATTTTTATAGAAGGCGCCAAAGGTGGTTTTGAAACCTCAATTCGCATTATTCCATACCTGGTAGCTATGCTGGCGGCTATTAGTGTATTCCGTAATTCGGGGGCATTAGGCTATATAGTTGATGGGTTTAAATTTGCTTTTAACCATTTTAACATGGATACCCGTTTTACCGACGCATTGCCGGTTGCTTTTATGAAACCTTTAAGCGGTTCGGGCGCCAAAGCCATGATGCTGGACACCATGAAAGCTTTTGGCCCCGATAGTTTTGTAGGACGCCTGGCCTGTATATTTAACGGTTCGGCCGATACTACTTTTTACATAGTGGCACTTTATTTTGGTTCGGTAGGTATTAAAAAAACACGTTATGCAATTCCTATGGGGCTCATTGCCGACCTGGCCGGTGTTATTGCCGCTATATTTGTAGCTTATCTTTTCTTTGGATAGATTTTTATTGAACCTTGGTTAACTATCTTACCGGATTTACAAGCAATGATCATATTTAGAAATTTTATTTAAAATTATAGCGTATCTGTTTAATTTGAATTAGGCTTCCTTCACAACAACCTTTCTATGTACCCGCCGTAAAAGGACGAAAAGCTATTAATGATAGCTAAAAACGTTCATATACTGAGAGATAGATGGTCAGATTATTTACCCGTTTTGTTGTAGGAACCCTGTTGCTGTTGTGCAGTGTGTTGGCTGGTACAGAAGCATTTGCCCAAACTATAACCATCCGCAATGTAGATGCCGGCCCTTACGGGCAAGGTTCCAGCATTGCCGCCACCATAGCGGTTGACGAAAGCGCAGGCCGTATAGGCCTGACTAACAGGTATGACTTATATCTCTCAGATGCTAACGGAAACTTTGCATCGCAAACATTAATTGGTTCGTTTACCGGTTTTTATACCGGTTTTGTTAATGGAATTTTACCAGCTGGTATAGCAGCGGGTACAGGTTACCGCATACGTGTGCAAAGTACCGCTCCGGCTGTGGTAAGCGCACCATCTGTACCCTTTACAGTTAATGCATTTACCGGTGTTAAAGCGGTGGCGGCATCGCCCAATACGTCATCGGCTTCGGCCGAAGTATTTGGCACCTGCGTGGGTGAAAACGGTAACCGGTTCAGCCTTAACAGTACATTAAGCAACACCCACACCGTTACTGCCAATTTGTATAACGACATGAGCCGCCAAAACGAGGGTGGCACTATTGTTATTGATCCGATAGGCCAAACACCGGCCCTTTCGGCTTCGAGTTATACGGTGACCGTAAAAGCGGTTAACAGCAATGGCATAGTTGGCACCAAAGCTTATTTGCTCATCAATAATAAGGTTTTAATTAATTTCGGTTCTGAAAACTCGGGTGCCAAGTGTTTGCAAGACGGACAGGCGGAGGTTAATTTTAATGTTGATATAACCACCGTACGCAGTATTGAAGCTAATTATCCCGGCAGTCGTTACACCGCTACATGGGGCGATGGTACCAGCCAGGATTATACGTTTGCTCAAATAAAAGCCACAGGCGGCCAACTGGCACATACCTTTAATAAATCGTCGTGCGGTGCAAAAAACGCTCAGGGTAACGTTACCAACCAGTTCATGGTTAAATTCAGCGTGGTCAATCCATTTTGCCCCCCTCCTTCAGCTGCCGATAATCCATACTCGTTCACTACCAACCAGGCCGTATTACTCCCACCCAAAAACAGTATCAGCGGGCCGGCTAAAATATGTTTAAATACCGAAGCCACCTTTACCAATACATCCGATCCGGGCCAATCGGCCACGCCCGGTACTAATAACGCCGGTTGCAAATTTAACGATGCCTCTTATACCTGGTACGTAGATGGTGCACCCAAGGCTATTGGAAAAAAACTGACCGAAAAATTTAAGTGGACTTTTACCACCCGCGGCCCGCATACTGTATCTATAGAATTAGAGAACAGCCAGAGTGAGTGTACGCCGCCTATTTTTTCGTTACCGGTTTGTGTACAGGAAGCACCTAAACCTGAGTTTACTATAGCCGATGTAGCCTGTACAGGTAGTGGCGCGGTTATACCGTTAGATCAATCGGTGCTTGATAATATTTGCAGCGATAACTATACCTATAAATGGACCGTAACCCCGGCAACCGGTTTTACCTATGCCAATGGTACCAATGCCGCCAGTAAAGCACCGCAATTTGTATTTAGTACGCCCGGCAACTATGCGGTTTACTTAGAAATCAGCAATTCATCGTGCGGCAGCTTTAAAAGTACTACCAAACCAATTGTGGTTACAGGTACTCCGGTAGCTACCCTGTCGGCCGATTTTTCGTTGTGCGGAAAAGGACAGACCTTAACTTTTGACAATACCGCTGGTAGCCTTACCCGTACCACTTTAACCGGTACAGTTACACCCAAAACCGACACTTATCAATGGACGGTTACCGGCCAAAACGGCATTGGCGCGGCTACCTTTGTTAATAACACCACGGCCAATAGCCAGTATCCGCAAATCCTCTTTCCTGATTTCGGCACTTACGAAGTAACCGTAAAACATATCAACGATTGCGGCACCACCACATCGCAGGTACAACAAATCACCTTAAAACAAGCCCCAACCGTTAAAGCGGGCGATGACCAGATCATTTGCTCGGGCGCGGTTGCACAACTGGATGGTTCGGTTGCCGGTGTTTTTAACACCATGGTATGGAGTACATCGGGCACCGGTACTTTCAGCGATAAAAACATAGAGAAACCGGTTTACACCCCAAGCGCTGCCGACAGAACCGCCGGACAGGTAAAACTAACTTTTACCGTTACCACCTCTTTACCGGGCGATTGTAAAAACATTACCGATGAAGTCATCATTAACATTAATCCTACAAATACGGTTACAACAGCTTCAACCAAAAACGTATGTACCGGCAGCCCGGTTGCTTATGTACCGGCTTCAACCGTTGCCGGCAGTACTTTTAACTGGGTGGTAACTTTAAGCTCGCCCAATGCAAGTGGCTTTACCACCTCAGGTTCGGGGGATATTAATGACGTACTTACCAACTCATCGGCCAATACCAATGCTACGGTAATTTATACCATTACCCCCCAAGCCAACGGTTGTAATGGCACACCGTTCACTTTAACCGTAACGGTAGCGCCAAAACCAGTATTAACCGTAACCGGCCCAACAAACAATTCTGTATGCAGTGGTTCGGCGGCAGGTGTTCAACTAACATCTACCGTAACCGGTACCCAATATACCTGGAGTGTAAACGTTACCGGAGGTGTAACCGGCGCAACAGATCAAACCACTCCGGTTGCTGCAAACGCCATTAACCAGGTATTGGTAAACAACAGCAGCAGCGTAGCCACGGTTACCTATACCGTTACACCGGTAAACCCTAACTCGGCCGATGTGTGTGCAGGTGATGTTAAAACCATAACTTTAACTGTACAACCGCAGGTACCCGTAGCTTTGGCCGGTAACGATGCCGTATTATGTTGCCAATCTACCTACCAGTTGCAAGGTAACGATGCCGGAAATTTTACCGGTACCTGGACCTTGACTTCGGGACAAGCGGGCGTTAGCTTTGCCGACGCTTCGAAGTTTAATACGAGCGTAAGCGGCTTGCAAGCCGGCCAGTCGTACACCTTTAAATGGACCATTAGCGGCGCGGCGCAATGTACAGTACAAAGCGATGATGTTACTATAGTAAACAACCCCGATATTGGCAACAATACCGTAACATTAGTAAGCCCCACTACTTGTGCAGGTCAAACAATCATCGTTACCGGCAGTACGCCAACAGGCGGCGGCGGTACATATACTTATGTTTGGGAAAGCAGTGTAGACGGCAATAACTGGACCGTACTATCCAGCCAAACCAATAAGGACCTTACCATTAACGTAGTAGAAAGCACTTTCTTTAGACGGGTGGTAGCATCGGGTGCCTGCACTGAAGCTAAAAGCAACGCCGTACGCGCCATTGTACAGCCTGCCATTAGTGGCAACAGCATCGCTTTATTAAACCTCAGTGTTTGCGTTAATAAAGATGCCGGAACCATTACAGGCAGCACACCCGCCGGTGCCGATGGTAATTACAACTACCAATGGCAAAGCAGTACCGATGGCGGTAACAACTGGGCCAACATTACCGGGGCAACCAATATTAATTATGCTACACCGGTATTAATTGGCAACATACAATACCGCCGTGTAGTGAGCTCATTATTATGTACCGGTATTCAAAGCAATTACAGTAACGTAATATCCATTACAGTTAACCCGGATGCCAAGGCAGAATTTACCTGGACCAAGGATGCCGATTGTGTACCGTTTGCGTTAAGTACTCAAAATATTAAAGCCGTGCCTTACCCCAACCGTAATGCCGATTATACCTGGTATGCCAACAACCAGGTAATTGGTACCGGCATTACCTTCCCGGGTTATACAATTAACACGGATGGTGAGACCGTAGAGATCAGGTTAATTGCCAAAAGCATATCGGGCTGCGAGTCGTCGGTATTTACACACATATTTACCACTACTAAATCGGTTAAGGCAAGCTATACCCAGTCGGTTACGCAAAATTGCGGTACCGTAACAGTTACCTTCACCAATACATCAGATCCGCTTGCAAGCGGTAATTACCATTGGGAATTTGGTAATGGTATAACTTCAAACAAGGTTCAGCCCGATCCGGTTACGTTTGTGGCAGCTACCGATGGACGGGATATTACTTATAATGTAAAGTTAACGGCTACCACATCGTGCAGTAATACCGAAATGGCTACTACCGTATTGATAAAGCCTGTAACTCCAATTGCCCGCATAGCCCCGAAAGCAACAACCGGTTGCGCGCCGTTTGCCCTGGTGATTGATAATATTTCGCCCGGTACTAACGATAAATATATTTACCACGTACTGGATGCCAGCGGTGTTGATGCAATTACTCCTTTGGTCGTCACTAATAAATCGCAGCAAACTATCACCATACCTAACGAGGGCGAGTACTCGGTTTACATGGAAGCGCAAACTGTTTGCGGTACAGGCAAAAGCGCAAACATACCTATACAGGTTACCGCCCGTACCCTATTTGCCGGTATAACTACCAGCACTACGGCCGAGCGTTTTGGCTGTGCACCTCATGTAGTAAACTTTAACAATACCAGCCAGGGCGGAATAACTTACCGTATTGATTGGAAAGATGGAACACCCATTACCACCACCAACAATACCGGCGCTTTAATACACACCTTTACCAAAGCCGGCCGTTATGATGTAGTGCTATACGCCAGCAACGATTGCGCGCAGGATGTGGCCTCGCAAATAGTAACTATTATAGTGAGCGATAAACCGGCACCTGCGTTTACTATGGACAATGGCGCGGGCTGCAAAATCTTAACGGTAAATTTTGTAAACACTACCCCTAACCCGGTTAATGGCACGGCCGACGATTATACCTACAGCTGGAACTTCGGCGATGTTAGATCGGCCAATAATACATCAACCTCGCGTACGCCTGCACATACCTTTGATTATGTAAGCTCGCCTTATACAATTACTTTAACGGTTACCAACCGTAACTCGGGTTGCAGCGAAACGGTTACCCGTATTGTAACCGTTTCGGCACCATCCGTAAGCGAATTCAGGGCAAGGCCGGATAGTGTTCAAACGTTCCCTAATTACCAGTTTTCATTCGAGGACCTCTCTACCAACAGCCCTAAAACATGGAGATGGAATTTTGGTGATGGCAGCATGTCTATGCAACAACACCCTACCCATACATACGCCGATACAGGTTTTTATAAAGTAACATTAACCACCACAAATGGCAGCTGCGGCACAACTAAAATACACTACGTACGTATAACCGGAACACCAGGACAACTATATGTACCTAATGCCTTTACCCCAAGCAGTACCAACCAGGACCTGCGGATATTTGCGGCAAAAGGCTCGGGTTTACGCCAATGGCACATGCGCATTTATAACAATTACGGGCAATTGGTTTGGGAAACCACTAAGCTTGATGCCAGGGGCGAGCCGGTTGATGGATGGGATGGCACCTTCCAGGGAACACCGGTACCGCAAGGAGTTTACATCTGGCAAATTGATGCCAGCTTTATCAATGGTGCTGAGTGGAAAGGGATGTCGTATAACAGCTCTTCGCCTAAGCGAACAGGTGCTATACATTTAATTAAATAACGGATATGAAAAAAATCAGCTATTGTTTTTTAAGTGTGGTAATCACATTGCTGGCCTTTACCGCCACTGCTCAGGATCATCAGTATTCACAGTTTTTTAATTCTCCCGTATATTTAAATCCGGCACTTAACGGTCAGTTCGAAGGCGATCTGCGCATGAACATGATCTACCGTAACCAATGGTCAACCCTGCCCGGTGCTTTAACCTATATCACCGCGTCAATTGATTATAATATTCCCAAATTTGGTGGAGGTGTGGGTTTAATGTTTACCCGTAGTAACGAGGGCACAGCTTATTACCTGCGCAATAACTTAGCGGGTATTTACTCATATAGTGTTGGCTCTGATGATTTTGTATTATCTTTTGGGCTACAAGCGGGTATAGGCAACCGCACCATCGACCGTGGCAAACTCGTTTTTGGCGATCAGATCGATCCGCGTATGGGTTACATACCCGGCTCACAATCCTCAGCCGATTTAGGTCAGCTCAATAACAAGTTTTACTTTGATGCCGGAGCGGGTATAAACCTGGTAGTAGGTAACTTAATGGCTGGTGGCGCGCTGCAACACATTAACCGCCCCGATCAATCATTCACCGGTGCAACTGCCAAACTCCCCATGCGGGCAACAGGCCATTTGAGCTACCGTTTCGATCTCAATAAGTACGACAATTATGATGAAGACGAAAAATCATTCGTAATACCGTCGGTTGTAATGTATAAACAGGCTGCATCCACCTCGGTAAGTGCAGGTATGCAGTATAAACGCCGCAGCGTAAATGCTGGTTTGTGGTACCGTAGCGGTGGCCAAACCGGGCCAAGCGCATTTGTGGTATCGTTTATATTCGATCTTTTTATCAACAAATCGGGCGGTGAAAAACTGCGCTTTGGATTGAGCCACGATGCACCTTCATCAAAACTGAATTACAGCAACACCAGTGGCAGTACCGAAGGCAGCTTAGGTTACGAAACTACCCTGCCATCGCGCAGCGCCACACCTAAGTTCCAGGGATCGCGCCGTTGTTACGACTTTTATTAATTTGTGGAGACACACATTTCAATTATATTACATACATAGACACAAAGTGTTGTGTCTCTACGCCAAATTCACATTATAATATATGATGTAGACACACCATACTTTGTGTTTCCCGCAAACCAGACGACGGCGAAAAGCTTTCCCTACAGCTTATACCGGCAACGCAAACTTAATAGCTGCTATTCCGTTGAATCCTAAATTAATATTTATGGATCCCGAAAAAAAATCAGTGGCGAAGGCCGAAGCCCATATCGCACGTACACACTATCAAACTATTGCCAGCAGCGGCAAGCACGCCATTATAATAGATGAACCTGAAGACTTGAACGGTGGGGATACCGGCATGAACCCTTTTGAACTTTTACTTTCCAGCCTGGGCAGTTGTACGGTAATTACATTACGCATGTACATTGAACGTAAAATGTGGATTGTTGATGAGATCCATATAGAACTGGAAGCTTTTGCCGTACCTAACGGGTACCTCGTTGAAAGTAAAGTAACCTTTACAGGTAATTTAACTGCCGAACAAACTGAGCGGTTATTACAAATTACCGAAGCCTGCCCTATTCATAAATTGCTGTCTGGAAACGTTATAATAAAAACGAAGGTTAACAACGCATAAAAAAAAACAGGCCAGGACAATCAATCTCCCGGCCTGCTTCAATCACTCTAAAACAATCACCTCTACATTAAAGAAGTTTCTTTATACCTTTATGTGTATAAACACATTCGGGATAATTATTAAATAAATATATTAATTACTTATTAAACGTGTGTTTAAAATAATTGTATTTACCTATAAATGACACGCAGCGTACAAACACTAACATTACATTAATTTATTATAAATATAACACTGTAGGTTAACAATTATTGTAGATATTTCTTCTGATGAATAGTTTTACCATAACTGCAACTATTTGGCATATTGGTTGTATTTTACATAACATGTACTCTCTATTAATATTACAAATTCAAACCATACTCCCATCAAACGTGCTGGAATGGTCGAGGCAAATGCCACCTTTTGTTTGGAACATCAGCATTGCTGTTAATGCCATTATTATTGGGCTCATTTTAAAGTTTATTACTTCAAGGTTGCTTAAAGCGTATGCCAATAAAGAAAATGCTTACTCTTTTTTCCGCTCCTTCATCACGCATTTAAGTGTTCCGGTAACCTATTTTATTCCCCTGTTAATATTAAAACTGGCCATGCCGTTAATGCGGATGGAAAAAGCCTATCTAATAGCTTTAGATCGGGTTATAGGCATCATGCTCATCGTTTCTTTTTCGGTTTTACTTATTAGGGCTATCCGGGTTTTAGAAGATTATATATATCATTTTTACGACCTTAACAAGGCCGATAACTTAAAGGAACGGAAGATACGTACGCAATTAAAATTTTTGCGCAAACTGTTGGTGGCCATTATCATATTTGTAACTATAGCGCTGGTGCTGTTAAGCTTTGAAAGTTTCCGTAAAATAGGTACCGGTTTACTTACAGGTGTAGGTATTGGAGGTATTATTATAGGTTTTGCTGCACAAAGTTCTTTAGGTAATTTGCTGGCAGGTTTGCAACTGGCATTTACCCAGCCCATACGTATTGATGATGTGCTAGTGGTAGAAGGAGAATGGGGCCGGGTTGAAGATATTACCCTGACTTATGTAGTGCTGCGCATTTGGGACCAACGCCGACTCATTTTACCCATTAATTACTTTATTCAAAAGCCTTTTCAAAACTGGACTCGCATTTCGTCTGACATTATTGGTACGGTGTTTATTTACATGGATTACTCTATACCTATGGAGCCGCTACGTGCCGAATTTGACAGACTATTAAACCAAACTCTTTTATGGGATAACCGGGTAAACGTATTACAGGTTACCGATGCCAAAGAACATACCATGGAGATCCGTATGCTGGTAAGTGCCCGTAATTCTTCTGATGCGTTCGATCTGCGCTGTTTCATCCGCGAAAAACTGATCACCTTTATTCAAAAAAATTACCCGGAAAGCCTGCCTAAATTACGTACCGATTTTAGCAGCCAGTTTGCGCAACTAACATCCGATAAAACACCTAAGCCGTTTTAGCCAACCCTGCACCGGCACCTAATACCAAGGCATCTTCAATTCCGCCTATAATAGGATCTAATATATGAGTACCTTTAACTGTTGCTTTGCGTAAATAAAACAACCCGAACGTTGACAGGATTGCCGCGCTTCCTCCCAAAATAGCACCAATATATACCTTACCGCCACCAGCCTTGTAAACACTCGCACCCGATAAAGCACCCGATAATAATCGGCCGGCTATTCCAAGCAGCGAAATACGGTTAGGCGTATTAGGTAATTTATCGCCTACAAACTCCGATGCGGCCAGCAGTTTAAAAGCCATAGCTGTTTTGTTCGACCGCATAAAACCAAGTTTGGTTCTTTCCAGGTTTTTGGAAGATTGATGGCTCAATATATGGCTGGCAATAGCCGGTGCCGACATGGCGCGGCTACCCGCAATAGCACCTAACCCAACAGCTTGCCACACCGGCTTTGTTATTTTCATACTCATCATACATTGTTTATTACTGTACATGTAAAACGCATGTTGTGTTTGTATTTTAACAAAAAAATAAAATCAATAACCTGTAAGTAGTGTTATCAAATAAAAAAACTTCTATGAAAGTGCATGAAAATAATGCTTTAGGCGAATTGGCCAGTGCTGTTGGTAAAGGTTTATTGGCCGGCTTAGCCGGTACGGTAGCTATTACCGTTTCACAAATGATAGAGATGAAAATTACCGGCCGTGGGCCAAGCGAAGCCCCGGTAAAAGTAGCATCAGAAATATTGGGTGCTGCGCCGGCAAATGAAGGTGAAAAAGAAAAACTGGGCAACGAAGTACATTTTGCTTATGGAACCTCTTGGGGTGCGGTGCGTGGTTTGTTAGGCTTAGCCGGTTTAAAAGGCATACCTGCTACATTGGTGCATTTTGGTGCTATATGGGCAACTGAACTGATTATGTTGCCTAAATACGACGCCGCACCGCCGGTTGATGAGCAGGAACCCAAATCATTAGCCATTGATGCCTTACACCATGCCGTGTACGCGGTTGCAACAGGCTTGGTGTATGATGCCCTTGACTCAGGCAGTGCCCGCCAAAAGAAATTGACCAAGTTAAATAAGCTCATTAAAGGTTTGAAGTTTAAAGGTTATTGATCTTATTTCACAATTCCCTAATTAAAACAATCGATACAAATGTTATGCTGAAGCTTGTGAAAGTATTAGCCGCTTTAATAAGTTATTAACAAGCTCTGCCGCCGCTCGGCTGGAGCCGAGCGGCGGCAAAGAACTCTCTTCGACCAACCCAGCTTACAAAAGAATTGCGACCATTCTTTCATGTCTCTTGTTTCTTACTTCTTGGCTCTTGCTTCTAAAACATTACCTTTGCCAAAACTTTTCCTTGTATGTCGCTTACCCCGCTTATGGCCATATCACCTGTTGATGGCCGTTATCATAACGCTACAGCATCGCTGGCACCTTACTTTTCAGAATATGCCCTGATCAAATACCGGGTACAGGTAGAAATTGAATATTTTATTGCTTTATGCCAACACCCGTTGCCACAATTAGCCAGTTTTGATGCTATAAAATTTGACAGCCTGCGGAGCATTTACAAGCAGTTTACTGAAGCCGATGCGCAAAGCATTAAGGACATTGAGAAAGTAACCAACCACGATGTTAAAGCGGTAGAATATTTCATTAAGCAAAAGTTTGATGTTTTGGGTTTGCAAGACCATAAAGAGTTCATCCACTTTGGTTTAACCTCGCAGGATATTAATAATACAGCTATCCCCTACTCATTTAAGGCTGCTTTGAAAGACGTGTACTACCCAGCTATTAATGACCTGTTAACTATTTTAAAAGGCTACGCTGAGGAATGGAAAGCGGTGCCCATGCTGGCCCACACGCACGGACAACCCGCATCGCCTACGCGTTTGGGTAAAGAGCTGGAAGTGTTTATCGAGCGTATAGAAAACCAATTAGATTTAGCCAAAGCCGTTCCATATTCGGCAAAGTTTGGTGGTGCCACCGGTAATTTTAACGCGCATTACGTAGCCTATCCTGCTATAAATTGGACCAACTTTGGCAACCGTTTTGTAAATGAAATATTAGGCTTAAAGCGTTCGCAATACACCACGCAGATCGAACATTACGATAATTTTGCCGCGCATTGTGATGCCTTAAAGCGTATTAACAATATTATTATGGATTTGGACCGCGATATGTGGAGCTACATTTCCATGAACTATTTTAAGCAAAAGATTAAGGCGGGTGAGGTAGGCTCATCGGCCATGCCGCATAAGGTTAACCCTATTGATTTTGAAAATTCGGAAGGTAACGTAGGCCTGGCTAATGCCTTGTTCGAACACTTGGCGGCCAAGCTGCCGGTTTCGCGCTTACAACGTGACCTTACCGATTCTACCGTT
The DNA here is from genome assembly GCF_042679325.1 of Mucilaginibacter terrae. Classification (GTDB taxonomy): domain Bacteria; phylum Bacteroidota; class Bacteroidia; order Sphingobacteriales; family Sphingobacteriaceae; genus Mucilaginibacter; species Mucilaginibacter terrae. The sequence continues at coordinate 407,199 of NZ_JBHTMJ010000001.1, read as the reverse complement.
TTGCGTAATATCGGCGTTCCGGTTGCTCATACTTTAATCGCTATCAAGTCAACCATTCGTGGTTTAAATAAGCTGCTGCTTAACCAGGCGGCTATACAGCAAGACCTGGAAGATAACTGGGCTGTAGTAGCCGAGGCTATTCAAACTATTTTACGCCGTGAAAATTTCCCTAACCCTTACGAGGCCTTAAAAGACCTTACACGTACCAACCAAAAGATTAATGCGAATAGCATTGCCGAATTTGTTAACCATTTGGCCGTAAGCGATTCGGTTAAAGCAGAACTTAAACAGATTACCCCGTGGAACTATACGGGCGTGTAAGTCATGTTGAGGTCAAATGAAGTGTTAGCGCATTGTTAAATCAAAAAGCTGTTTAAATTTGTTTAATTCAAACCAGATACCATGAATATCAACGTATATACCGAATCTACTCCTAACCCGGCAACCATGAAGTTCATTGTGAACAAGTTGCTCATTAACGGTAGTGTAGATTATCCAAATAAAGAAAGTGCAGAGAAATCTACTTTTGCCAAAGAATTATATAAATTTTCTTTTGTGAACGGCGTGTTTTTCGCCAGTAACTTTGTTACGGTTACTAAAACCGAAGATAGCAATTGGGCCGATATTGAAGAAATATTGAAAGAGTTTGTTAAGGGTGCTGTAGAATCAGAATTAACCGTTCAGGAAGTAGAACAGGAAGAAGTTGCTTTTGAAGGTACCGACTCGGAAATAAAAATCCAGCAGATCTTACATGATTATGTTCGCCCGGCTGTAGAGCAGGATGGCGGCGCAATCAGTTACAAATCATTTAACGACGGTGTGGTTACTGTAGAACTACGTGGTTCATGCAGCGGTTGCCCTTCATCTACCCTTACCCTTAAATCGGGTATTGAAAACCTGTTGAAACGTATGGTTCCTGAAGTACAGGAGGTGGTTTCTGAAGCTTTGTAAATCAGCTATTTAATTATGGAACTTTAATTAGTTCTGTGGTACACATAAAAAAAGCATGATATTATTCATGCTTTTTTTATGTAAAAATGTGAGTGTTATCCTTTTTGATGAAACTCTCCAAAATGCCATAAAATGCCCGATGGATCATGTACAAAACATTCGCGTCCCCAAGCAAGATCTTTGATGGGTACCAGTTTCACCTCTTCATATTTTGTAGGCAGATCTAACTTAATTAGTTCGCTCCAAAATTCGACAACGTTGTTAACTTCCATGAAAATCATTGTGTTATCAATCCAATCTTTCACGTAGGCATCCTGCAAATAAAAGCCGACTTTGCCAGATTCAAAAAAAGAAAAATTAGGAGCTAATACCACTTCTTTAAAACCAAGGTCGTTATAGAAGTTACGTGATTTTTCAAAAATTTTAGCGCCAATAAAAGGGCGGATTGATTTACTGCCGTGTTCCATACTCTTTATTTAAATACAATGCATATAAGTTTTTCCTATTTAATAGGATTACCGCTTTAAACTAAACTTTCTGTTTAAAATATTTTTGTATCACCTTCAACATTTCAGCGGTTATTTTGGTGTTGGTAGCCAGTAGTTCCCGGGTGTTTAATACCTCTTCTCCCCCGCTGAAATTTACTACCTGCCCGCCTGCCTGTTTCACAATAACCACACCCGCGGCAATATCCCAGGGATGCAGGTTATATTCATAAAATGCCTCGAACCTGCCACAAGCCGTATAAGCCAGATCAACCGCAGCCGACCCTATCCGGCGCAAACCGTGGCAGCCCTTCATCAACTCAGTGAGCAAGCCTAAATACTCAGGCATTTTACCAAAATCATAGTATGGAAAGCCGGTGGCCAATAAACTATCGGCAATGGTTAGTGCCGGGCTTACTTTAATTTCCATACCATTTAAATAAGCAGGCGTATCAATACTCGCATAAAAACACTCGTCTTGGTTTACTTCGTACACCACACCCGAAACCAGTTGCTCTTTATCCTGAAGTGCAATGCTAACCGAATACGTTGGTAAGCCGTGTATAAAATTGGTGGTACCATCTAACGGATCAATAATCCAGTTATAACGCTCGCCAACTATGGTTGTGGTTTTCTCTTCGGTAATGAAACCTGCCTCCGGCAATATTTTTTTAAGGGCGGAAACTATCTTTTGTTCTGCCGTTTTATCCACGTACGATACCAAATCGTTCAAGCCTTTATACTCAATACGGTTAGGATCAAAGTTTTTGCGTTCCTGGCGGATGAAATTGCCTGCCTCTCGGGCTACTTCGGTTACCTGTTTAGTGATCTGTTCGAGCATGGTTGCGTAGTGATATATTAAACGAAAAGATTTTATGAATAAAAAAACTGGCCAAAAATAAGCTCAACGCTGCCGTAATACGGGCAACCGGCGGTGAAAAATAAAGATATTTGATGAACAACTTGAGTATCTCCAGGTTAGCAAAATATCCGATAAAAGCCACCAGCACAAACCTTAAAAACTGCTGAGCAAAAGGCAAGCGCGATTCGGAAAAAACCAGGTAACGGGTAATAAGAAAGTTAACCAATACACCTAACGAAAACGAGATGCTCAATGACAACGCATGATTGCCTGTAGCGTGCCCTAAAATGCTATAACTGTTTTTAGTGAATATCCATTCGTTTAAAATGTAAAAGGCAATAATGTCAACCAAAAAACCGGTACCCGCCGAGAACAGAAAACGTGCAAACTTATTTTGCAATAGTTTTTGCGCTCCAGATAAATTAGCCATTGGCAACAGGTTGTTTTTTGGCAGCAGACTGTACCGTTACTACCATAATTATACCTGCCAAAACCAACAAAAGCGCAATCATTTCGGCTTGAGTGAATGGGATACCTGCCACTACATATTTAGTATTAACGCGGATCAACTCAATACAAAAACGTTCTATGCCATTTACAATTAAATAAATACCGAACATGGTTCCGGGTGTTTTTAACTGGTTACGGATAGACCATAAAAACAGGAACAATAACATACAGATCACCGATTCGTAGAATGATGTAGGATATACGGGCAGTTTTAATTCATAACAGAACTTACCTATGCAATTGGCAATTGGGTTATCATGATCTACCATGTTTACATTGTGCGGAAACTTAAACGCCCACATCCAATCGGGTGCCCAGCTTAGCCATCCTGGTTTGGGTGCCAGGTTAGGAATACCCCAATCTCCATCGCCCGACATCTGACAGCCAATACGGCCAACAGCATAAGCCAGCATCATGCCTGGCCCGCCAATATCCAGCATAGTTAACGGCCTAATGCCATGCTTATGAGCTATGTAAAGCACCGCGGCGCCACCGCAAATTAAACCACCGTAAAACGTTAGGCCGCTAAAGCCTATTAACATGCCTACAGGATCGGCCATGAACTCTCCCCAATTCTCCAGGGCATTAAACAGTTTGGCACCGGCAAAGCCAAATACGGCAGCCCAAACCAAAATACTTCCCATCAAATCGTGCGGATGAACGGTTACCTTTTTGGTAACAGGCTCAGCTAATTGTTCTTTCTTCTTTTCGTAATACGCCCAGTATGCAATACCTGCGGAGCCTATAATACCACCCAACAAATTACCACGTGCAGACAACAAAAACTCCTGCGGATTATCTACTAACTGACTATAATTAAGCGCCGCGTCCACAAGTTTGTAACCTAAAATAAAACCAAATATGGCATTGCTTAACAGCTCCATCATAGAAGCCGGCTCGCCTACTGTAATAGTTTTCTGCGTAGTGTGTACATATCCCAATCTTTCTTTACGTTGAAACTCTTTCATAAATGCCCAGTAGGCAGCCATGAAGGCTAAGGCAACAAAAAAACCAAAGGTTTGAACAGGCAAGGGTATGTTTACACCAGTAAAATATTTAATGAGGTCGGATATGGTTGGAAACATCAGGTAGTAATTTGTAGCGAATATAAGCTTAATGTACTAATATTTCTTCGCTTTCGGTTATTTCAACATCGCCATTGGCGCTAATGGAAGTGAGTTTAACGGTTTTAAATTCGTTAACTAATATGGGGTCAAATTTGGTGGTTACTTTCACATAATTACGGGTAAAACCATGCATAAAACCATCGTTGCTCTCTTTTTCAAATAATATCTCATAGCTTTTATTAAGCTGAGATTGGTAAAAAGCGCGGCGTTTTTTATCGCTTAAAATGTGCAACATCTTGCTCCTATCGGCACGGGTAGAACCAGGTACAATGCCCGTCATTTCGGCGGCAAGGGTATTTTCCCGCTCGGAGTAGGTAAACACGTGCAGGTACGATACGTCCAAATCGGTCAGGAAGTTGTAGGTATCCAAAAAATCTTCGCGGGTTTCGCCGGGGAAACCTACAATAACATCAACACCAATACAGCAATCGGGCATGAGTTGCTTGATCTTAGCCACCCTGTCCACGTATAGTTCGCGGCGGTAACGGCGGCGCATCAAGCTTAAAATTTTATTGGAACCCGATTGTAGCGGGATATGGAAATGCGGTACAAAACGTTTCGATGTAGCCACAAACTCAATAATCTCGTCGGTCAGCAAGTTTGGCTCTATGGAGGAGATACGGATCCGGTCTATGCCTTCTACCTCGTCCAGCGCCTTAACCAGGTCGAAAAACTTATCGTGGCGTTCGCCATTGCGGATACCGAAATCGCCCAGGTTTACACCGGTCAGCACAATTTCCTTTACACCCGAAGCCGCAATTTGATGGGCCTGCGCCACGGCACTTTCAATGGTATCGCTCCTGCTGGCACCACGCGCCATAGGGATGGTGCAAAAGGTACAAGAGTAATCGCAGCCATCCTGCACTTTCAAGAAAGTACGGGTACGATCTCCAAAAGAGTAAGAGGAAATAAATTGATTAGCTTCAGATACCGGCTGGTTAAATACTGCGGTCTTTTCCCGCTTGGTTAAATCGTAAAGGTGATCTACCAATTGGAATTTTTCGGCAGCACCTAAAACGAGGTCTACGCCGGGTATTTCGGCTATTTCTTGCGGTTTAAGCTGGGCGTAGCAACCTACAATAGTGATGTGGGCGTTAGGCGAAATTTTAAGCGCTTCTTTAACTATCTTTTTGCACTTCTTATCGGCATTTTCGGTAACCGAGCAGGTGTTAATTACAAAAACATCAGGCTGTTCTGTAAACTCTACCGTATCGAAACCGGCGTTATTCAACAAACGTCCCAAAGTAGAGGTTTCGGAGTAATTAAGCTTACAGCCCAGCGTATAAAAAGCTACTTTCTTATTCATTATCAGGCGGCAAAGATAATAATTTTAGTGAGCAGTAAAAAGAGAGCAGTTAATTGCATCATATACTAACTACTTAATGACCATGTTATGGCTTTAGCGAATAATTAAAAACATCGGTTTGCCAAATACCTTTCTTGTTTTTTTCCTCCAGTAATACATCCATCTTTTGCGGGTTGAGTCGTTCGTAAGTAAGCCTTACCAGTTTATCTGCCGACTCAAATGTCACTTTACTTTTACTATGAAAAACTATTTTATAAACAAGTGGCTTATTCTTCTCCTCCCATCCAATATTGCCAGGATTGAAGTGACGCATTTTCATTACGGGAAAGCCACTATTGTGCTCTATAACTACAAACTCGTAAAATACTACCTTGCCATCTTTAACACAGCGGTAACTGCTTACCATATTATTGCCCATGGGCGGCCCCCAAAACTCTTCCATATCACCCCACTTATGCTTTAATATCCAGGTACCCGCCATAAAGGATAGATCATTGATGCTAATTTTAGCGGATTGGGCTTGGATGCCGGTATTTAGCAGGAGAAATAAGCTGAGTGACAGGATAGCTTTCATAAAGTAATTGTCTGAATATGAATTTACAGAATTTTTGAATTAACTGAACTTTTATTAATTCCTTAAATTTGAAATTGAATATTCGCAATCCGAAATCCATCACTCCTCCTCACTCCAACGGTAGCTTTCGTGTTCTAATCCTATGAGGTCTATCACCCGGTTAACAACCGTCATGGCTACCTCTTCTACCGTGGTAGGCTTGCTATAAAATGAGGGTACCGCAGGGCAAATTATACCACCGGCCTCGGTTACTGTTTGCATGTTACGGATGTGGATCAAATTAAAAGGCATATCGCGCGCTACCAATATTAACCGGCGGCGCTCTTTCAATATCACATCTGCAGCTCGGGTTACCAGATCGTCGGATATTCCTCCGGCTATGCGCCCTAATGTGCCCATAGAACAAGGTATAATAACCATGGTATCAAACCTGGCCGAACCTGATGCAAAGGGGGCCATAAAATCGTTTTTATCGTAAAACTTAAACGGGAGTTGCTTATAACTGTCTTCGCCTAACTCCAGTTGCCATACCTGCTTGGCGTTGGCAGACATTACAATGGCAACTTCGGCTAACTGGCTTTGAAGTTTTTGCAATTGCTGGAGTAAAAGTTTAGCATAAACGGAGCCGCTGGCACCGGTAACAGCAATTACGATCTTTTTTTTCATGGCATGTTTTATCATAGCAAAGTTACTAAAGTTAAGGCATAAAAAAGGGTCGAATAACTTGTACCCGACCCTACATCTACCTATGAAAAACATGCCCTTGAAGGGGCAATACAAATGTAATAACTATTTATTTAATACTAATATAATTTGAATTTTATTTAGCTGAGTGCTTTTCTATCAAGGTTTGGATAATACCGTCGGCCATGCCTACGCTGGGCACGTAAATCTGTTTAATATTAGCCCATTTCATAACGCTGGTATAAATTTCGCAAGCAGGAATAATTACATCGGCCCTATCCTGGTTTAATTTAAGTACATTAATACGATCTTTAAGCGAGTATGACGATAAATAGCTATATAAAGATTTAAGCTTAACGTAGCTTAAAGGTTCGCCTTCTTTTTCATCACTCATTTTAAAGAGCTTATTAATGTTTCCCCCGGTACCTACACCGTAAAGCATTTTAAAGGGTTTGGTGTGTTTGCGTACAAAATCCTGCATTTCTTTCCAGGTTTCGTCCTTATCCTGGTTATCCAGTATGCGAATAGTGCCAATATTAAAAGATTGAGAGGCAATAAGTTCACCATCATCAAATAAAGACAGTTCTGTACTTCCGCCGCCTACATCAATATAAAGGTAAGTTTTACTTTCATCCAGGTCTATACTGGTGTGGCTGGCATATATAATACTGGCCTCCCGCTCGCCGTGTATAATTTCCAGGTCGAGGTTGGCTTCTTCCTTAATACGTTTAATTATTTCGGGGCCGTTTTTGGCTTCGCGCATGGCCGATGTAGCGCAGGCCATGTAATCGTTAACTTTATATACGTCCATCAGGTTTTTAAAGGCGGCCATAGTTTTAACCAGGTCATTAGCCTTTTTATCTGATATATGCTGTTGCAGAAAGGCATCGTCGCCCAGGCGTAATGGCACACGGATAAGCGTATTTTTCTTAAACGTTAGTTTACCATTGTCTTCGGTGGTATCTGCAATGAGCAGTCGTACTGCGTTCGAACCTGTATCTATAGCGGCGTATCTCAAGTTGTGGGTGTGTTTAATTGTTTCAGGTAATCATAAATTTCAACCTGCGCCCGGTGTTGTGTATCGGTATGGGTACGGTGATATTTATTGGTATTAGTTTTGTTGATTTCGCGCGATTTGGTATTGTCTTTTAACTGGAGATCTATCATGTGGCGTATTTGCTTCTTTAAATCAACATCAAAAATCGGGAAACCTGCTTCTACTCTGTTATCTATATTTCGGGTCATAAAATCGGCCGAGGTTAAATAAATCAACTCTTTTCCGCCGTTGGCAAAAATGTGTACCCGGGCGTGTTCCAAATATTTGTCAACAATACTAACTACTTTAATATTTTTACTAAAACCCTCAACACCAGGCACTAAACAGCACATGCCTCTAATAATGAGCTGAATTTTCACACCGGCGTTACTGGCATCGTACAACCTGGCTATCAACTGCTCATCGGCAAGGCTGTTCATTTTTAATATCATATAGGCCTGCTTACCCGCACCGGCATTTTTGATCTCATTATCTATCATTTTATAAATAGCCGGCCTCGAATCAATAGGCGACACGATCAAATGCTTCATACCTTTGGGCAATGTGTTTTTATTGATAGCCCTAAACAGATTGACCAAATCTTCGGTAATTTTTTTGTTAGCCGTAAGTAAGGTATGATCGGCATACATCTGCGCTGTTTTTTCGTTGTAGTTGCCGGTAGAGAGGCAGGCGTAATAGGCCGGTTTGCCTTTTTCCATACGGGTTACCATACAAATTTTAGCATGCACTTTGTAACCGGGTATTCCATGCAGCACTTTAATGCCCTCATCTTCCAGCTTACGAGTCCAGTGAATATTATTTTGTTCGTCGAAACGGGCCCGCAGTTCTATCAGGCAGTTTACTTTTTTGCCATTTTTAGCAGCGTTGATTAGCGCATGTATTACACGTGAATCTTTGGCCAGGCGGTAAACCGATATATTGATCTCCACTACTTTGGGGTCAATAGCGGCTTCGCGTAAAAAATGGATCACATAATCGAACGACTGGTAGGGCGTACTGATGAGGTAATCTTTAACAGCTATTAAACCCATTAAACTTTTACCGAACGAAAGCCCGTCCACGGGCAAGTTCTTAACCTTATTGTATTCCAGCTCGGGGCCGCCCACATTAGGGAAATCAATAAAATCCTTAAACTTGTGATAACGATTACCCGGTATCAGGTTTTCGGCACCTACGTTATACCTTATCATGAGATGGCTTACCATATCGGCCGGCATTTCAGCATCATATAGTAAACGCATGGGTTTGCCTTTGCGGCGCTTTTGCAGGCTTTTTGATAATGCATCAATAAATTTTTCGCTTACCTCCTTATCCAGGTCCAGCTCAGCATCGCGCGTGAGCTGTATAGAGTAGGCTTCCATGCTATCATACTCAAATATGAAAAAGATATCCTCTAAACTATAACGTATAATATCATCAACCAAAATAATAAATTTCAGCTGGTTGGTTTCGGGTAGTATTAAAAAGCGCGATAAATTGCCGGGTAGCTCAATTAGGGCCAGCCTTGACCTTTTACCTTTAGTGAGTTTTACAAAGAAGTAAATGGCCCGGTCATGCAGTTCGGGCATGGGCATGGTATCATCCAGCATAATGGGTACCAGGGTGGATAACAGCTTTTCGCGAAAATGCTTTTTCACAAAAGCGCCACGAACTACGTTCAACTGCTTTTCGTTTAGTAAAAATATCTTTTCTTCGGCCAGTTCTTTTACAATAATGTTTTCGTAAAGGTTGTTGAACTTTTTTTCCTGTTTAACAACCAATGTTTTTATTTGGTTAAGGATCTTTTTAGGATTATAACCCAGCAGGGCTTTCGATTTTTCGTTCAGGTTTGCCAGCCGGGTCAGCGTGGCTACCCTTACCCGGTAAAACTCATCGAGGTTAGATGAAAATATGGCCAAAAACTTTACCCGGTCAATTAACGGCACCGTTATATCGGCGGCTTCCTGCAAAACACGGTCGTTAAAATACAACCAGCTGATCTCTCTGTTAATTAAAGGTGTAGTTTTAGTTGCCATAAGTAAACATTGCAGGGCAATGCGTGTGTGTATGCAAATCTGCTTATTTATATGTTAACATAACATTAACTTAAATATTTTTAACTTGTTTTGTTAAAACTTTTAGCAACCCCATACCTTTGCAATATATATAAATTACAAATTTACCTATGCCTACATTTGATATAGTAAGTAAAATAGACGGACAAACGTTGGATAACGCTATTAATACGGCTAAAAAAGACATTTTAAACCGTTACGATTTTAATGGATCCAAAAGCACCATTGATTTGGATAAAAAAACAAATATCCTCACTGTAGTAACAGAAGATGATATGCGTTTGAAAGCCATACAAGACGCGATAATTAGCCGCATGGTTAAACAACAACTGGACCCCAAAGCTTTAGATTTTGGCACAGAACAGTACGCATCGGGCAACATGATCCGCAAGGAGATTAGCATTAAGGAGGGACTGGATAAGGAAGCTGCTAAAAAGGTGGTTAAAAAGATTAAAGACAGCGGCCTAAAGGTTCAGGCCAGTATAATGGATGACCAGGTGCGTGTGCAAGCCAAAAAAATTGATGACCTGCAAGCCGTAATCAGCCTGTGCCGCGGCGAAGATTTTGGCCAGCCGTTGCAGTATATTAATATGAGAAACTGATTGATTTTTTGATTGGGATTACACAGATTTTTGATGATTGCACCGATTAATCAGTGTAATCAAGAATCATCGGTGAAATTCAAAAAAATAAAAAGACCGCCCCGTTTTACCCGGAGCGGCCTATCAAACTAAATCAACACTTACTTATTTTTTGAAAACCGTGTTTCCAATTACTTAACTGCAATTTCGCGGGCTTGTAATTTGGCTTCTTCTTTTTTAGCAACGGTTAATTTTAAGATACCGTTAATGTATTCTGCATCAATTTTAGAATGATCAACAGTTTCGGGCAAGGTGAAAGTGCGGCTAAAAGAGCTAAAACTAAATTCTTTCCTGTTATATGTTTTACCCCCGGCAACTTCTTCTTTAGTTGCTTCTGCCGATATGGTTAACAAATTTTTTTCCAGGTTAATTTTAAAATCTTCTTTCTTTAAACCAGGTACGGCCAATTCTATATCAAAACCGCTTTCAAACTCGGCAATGTTAACAGCCGGTGTTTTTACAGCCGGTGTATTATTAAAATATTGATCGTTAAAAATAGAATCGAACACCTCGTTAAAGCGTGGGCCTACAGTGTGTTTTATGGCTGCGTTATTAAATTTCACTAAAGTCATATTTTTATCCTCCAAAAAGTTTTTTTAAGTTATTTTCGTTGTAATCATATCAAGCCTTATACCAAGGACTTATTTAAACATTATTAAGTGCCATTATGTCGCTTTATAATTTTACATCAAGACAATTTGACGCACAATGACTGAAAATTTAGATAACTACCGTTACAAAACCCTTATACCGATCCGCTTTTCAGATATTGATGCCTATGGAAATGTGAGCAATACGATATACCTATCCTATTTTGAAATAGCCCGGCTAAATTACTGGAAGGAGATTGTAGAGTGGGACTGGAACAATTGCGGTGTAATATTAGGCCGTTCGGAAATAAATTATTTAAAGCCCATTACAATTGATGATACCATTGCCTGCTACCTGCGTACATCACGCATTGGGAACAGTAGTTTTGATGTAATATATGTACTGGTAAAAATTACATCAGAGGGCGAAGAAATTTGCACTACGGGCAAATCGGTATGTATCAGTTATGATTATAGTAACTATAAATCGGTGCCTATCCCTCAGCGCGAAAGACAACGCATGATAGAATATGACGAACCCGGACTGATTACCAATACCAATTAAACATTTACGGTAATAGTAACACTCGAAGCTACAACCTTCCCTTTAAGCGGCGGGTTAAGTTTTTTAACGGTTACCAGCAGGTTATTGATATAGGGAAACAATTGCATGATACGATCAGCGATAGACTGCGCAACTGTTTCCAGCAATTTTTGCGGATGTTTCATTTGTTCGGCTGTAACCTGGTACAGGCGCTCATAGTTGAGCGTATTATCCAGATCATCATTTATAGCCGTGCTTTGGGGCATAAAACAGGCCTCAATGTCAACTATAAAATAATTTCCTAATACCTGCTCCTCTTTATAATAACCATGCCTGGCAAAAAATTCGGCACCATGAAGCCCTACTTTGATCATAATTGATTTACCGAAACTTAAACTAATAATTAATTTAGACAAATGTAATACGAAATGCTAAAAAGCAATAATTTGCGCCGCAATTATCAACCTATTATTAAATAAAAAATTTGCGGTTTATAATTTAATAATATTAATATTGTTAAACCCAATTAACTGCATGCTATTTTCTGTGTATAGTAATCAATGTAATTACAGGTATCAAATAGTGCCCTGTATATACGTATTGATTATAGCGTTATTTTCGTCGTGCAAAGAAAAACCCCACAGCACTGCTGCTACACATCTGGCTTATGATCTGTTAATCGATTCGGCCAATCATTTATATGATGCCGGTGAGCCTGGCAATGCTATTAAATATCTCAATTCGGTTATCACTAATTATCAGGACCTGAGTTTTAATCAGAAATTTGATTATTGTGGTATGCATTATAACTACTATTTTCATATCAAAAAAAATACTGAAAAAGCATTATACTATGCCGACCTGCTGTTAAAACTATCGAAAACAGCCAAAAACAACGATGATTATGTAGCGGCTTACAGTACAGCTAAATTTTACAAGGGCGATGCGCTGTTTGAATCTAATAAATATAATGAAGCCTATTTAAATTATTACCAGGGAAAATTAGCCAGCAGTAAAAGCAATAAAACACAGGATTGCACTTAGCTATTATAGTTACCACATGGGCATGATCCTGTATAAGCAGGAACATTACCGTATGGCTGCTCAGTATTTTAAAAATAGTTTTCAGGAAATTGGGGCATGCGAAATAACTTTTAAAAATTTTTACCGCCAGCAAGAATTATTAAACAACGCAGGCATAAGCTACAACAAGATTAATGAGTTGGATAGCGCCTTGCTATACTTTAACAAAAGCTTAACTTATATAAATAACCCACCCAACAAAAACTTTATAGTGGCCGATAGCCTGCTAAAAGCAGCCAAAGGGGTTGTATATGGCAACCAGGCTTCGGTATATATTAAAAAACAAAATTATGATAAGGCCAAGCAACTTCTTAAAAAAAGTATTGCTATTAACGCGCAAAAAAACTACGATAACAATGATGCCTTGCTCTCGGAACTGAAACTGTTGCACTTATACGAAAAACAGAACCAAACCGACTCCATGCCGAGCCTGTTAAACATTGTTGAGCAACAGTTAAAAACCATTAACAATAAAGAAGCTTTAGCCGACTGGAATTTCTTGAAAGCCGTTTATTTTGAGCGCCGTAAACAACTGCCACAAGCAATTAGGTACTTTAAACAATACGATAGCATACAAGCCATTGTTAATAATAAAGTTATAGCCCTCAAAGCTAATGATATAGCCGAACAGCTTAAACGTTTTGAAAAAGATTACGAGGTAGACCAGCTTAAAAAAACCAACGAGCAAAAAAACTGGTATCTGACTATAGTTGTTATGTTTTTTATAATGGCTCTCATTATATTGCTATTAATTTATTTTAACTGGCAAAAGTCAAAAACACTACTAACTACACTTGGTGAACTTAACCAGCAGATACATATAAAAAATGCTGCCTTGGAAAAGGCTTTGGAGAATCTGGAATTCAGCAGCCAGGAAAAAGACCGCATCCTGCGCACCGTTGCACATGATTTACGCAATCCTATTGGTGGTATTGCCTCGTTAACCGGGTTGGTTATTGAAGACGAAGAGTGCAACACCGAACAAAAAACTTACTTGAGTTTGGTTAAAGACACCGCCTACAATACCCTCGAATTAATTAATGAAATACTGGAAGCTACCACCAGTAACAAAGATAACCTGGTTAAGCAAAAGGTTGAAATAAATACATTGCTTAACAACAGTGTTGAATTATTACGCTTTAAAGCGTCCGAAAAAAATCAACAGATTACGCTGCATTTATTAGATATGCACCAGGAGATGCTGATAAGCCGTGAAAAGATATGGCGTGTGATAAGTAATTTAATTAGCAATGCCATAAAGTTTAGCCCTACTGGCGGCACCGTACAGGTAATGATCGTTAAAACCAACCAGCATGTTGAAATATCTGTTCATGATACGGGTATTGGCATCCCTGCCCATTTAAAAGACAAAGTATTTAATATGTTTACCGAGGCCAAGCGCCCGGGTACAATGGGCGAAAAATCATTTGGCCTGGGCCTTTCTATTTGCCGGCAAATTATTGAAATGCACAATGGGCAAATATGGTTTGAAAGCAATGAGCAAACCGGTACAACCTTTTATATTAGGCTGCCTTTATACAGCCAGGAATTGCAGTATCAGCATGTTTAGTTACGCACGTTATCATTTCAAAAAATTGCGGTACCAATATCCCGAATTTTTGATGGTACGTTGCTGGGTATCAAAATTAATATGTACCAGGCCAAACCGCGGACGGTAACCTTCGGCCCATTCAAAATTATCCGTCAGTGTCCAAACAAAGTAGCCGTTTACCTGGCTACCCTCTTGTTTAGCTTTTAAAATCTGCTGTAAATTATCGTGCAGGTATTGCGTACGCAACATATCGTCCACCTGTCCATCTTTTAAGGTATCTTTAAAAGCGGAACCATTTTCGGTAATATATATTTTCCTGATTTGCGGGTAAGCACTATATTTTTTTATGATCTCGTACATAGCCTGTGGATACACTTCCCAGCCCATTTCGGTTAAAGGCACATTGCGGGTTTTGGCTTCCACTAACTTGGCACTTATGTAGGGTGTAAATACAGAGTGCTTCACAATTTCGCGGGTATAGTTCTGAAGACCTATAAAATCGAAATCAAAAGCCAGTTTTTGCGCATCGCCGGGCTTAAAATATTTTTCCAGTTTTTTAAGCACGGGTAAATCGGCGGTAGGGTAACCCAAGCCTAACAATGGTTCAATAAACAAACGGTTTATGAGTACATCGGCGCGCTGGGCAGCGGCTACATCCTTTGGTTTAGCACTGTATGGCTCAATATGAGAGCAGGAAAAAGTATTGCCAATATGTGCCTGCGGAAGCAGGGCACGTAAAGTTCGGGCACCTTCGGCTATACTAAGGGTAACATGATGCACGGCGGGTAAAAAGTTCTTTAAACCGGTACGGCCGGGAGCATGGAAGCCTAAAAAATAACCGGCACCGGTAAATACGGCCGGCTCGTTCATTACCATCCAGTTTTTTACCCGGTTGCCAAATGCCTTGGCACAAACACTTACAAAGTTGGTAAACCATTCTATGCTGTTACGGTTAGTCCAGCCGCTCTGCAACTCTAAAACCTGGGGTAAATCCCAGTGGTATATGGTTAACCAGGGTTCAATTCCCTGTTGTATGCAATAGTCAATTACCCGGTTATAATAATCTATTCCTGCCTGGTTAACTACACCTGTACCTGTAGGCAAAACGCGCGTCCACGAAATGGAAAAACGAAAATTTGGAATGTTAAGCTGCTTGATAAGGTCTATATCCTGCTCATAGCGGTTATAAAAATCGCATGCGGTTACGGCATTTTCATTTTGATGTATTTTACCCTTGCGCTGTGTAAAAACATCCCATATTGATATTCCCTTTCCATCAGCATCGCAGTTCCCCTCGGTTTGCAAAGCAGCGGTAGAAACACCCCAGTAAAAATCATCGCCAAATACGTGCCTGTTAAAAGTGGCAGCTGTTTTATGAATATCCATCTAATTAAACCCGAACTAAGCCAGGCCCAAATTGTTCAAATTAAATGGATTTAAATAAAATATTTGCAAATAACCATTAATGAATAAACGACGACTTTAGGCTGCGCAACACTAACCATTCTTTCATATTAAACAGCAATGCGCCAATAATGTGTAAAGCTTTCATAACCTTGTAGTTTTAATATATACCAAGCTACGGTTATGGTATGAAGTTATAGTTAAGCCGCCGTTATGTTTATATACCCTGTAATTCTTGCTGCCCCCAATAAACGCTTTGTACACGGTTGCGCAGGTTATAACCCGATGCCATTACTTCACCATAAGCACCCGCTGTACGTATAGCGATCAAATTGCCGCGGAACGATTCGGGCATCGCCACATCGGTACGGAAGCAATCGGTGCTTTCGCAAATAGGGCCTACCACATCGTAATTTACTGTGACCGCCTGGTCAATATCCTGCTTACTAATGTTTTCTAAATGATGATAAGCCTGGTACAACATGGGGCGTATCAGTTCCGTCATACCGGCGTCCAGTACCAGAAAGTTCTTTTTTTGGCCGTTTTTAACATATAATACCCGCGATATGAGCGATGCACATTGTGCTACCAGTACCCGGCCTAATTCAAAATGTACCTCCTGCCCTGCTTTTATAAGCAGGTTATCCTTAAATATTTTAAAATAATTCTTAAAATCGGCCACGGTGTTGGTATCAGGATTATAATAATCTACGCCCAAACCACCGCCTACGTTCAGCACCTTAACAGGCAGTTGCTGCCGGTCAAACCACTCATGAAGTTCGTTAACACGGATACATAAATTTTTAAATACATCAAGATCGGTAATTTGCGACCCTACATGAAAGTGGATGCCTGTAAACTCCAGGTTAGGGCAGGTTTTCAGGGTACTTACCACATCGTGCAGTTGCCAGGTGTTAATACCGAATTTATTCTCTTCCAGTCCGGTGGTAATGTAATGGTGCGTATGCGCGTCTACATTAGGGTTAATGCGGATAGCCACCCGCGCGGTTTTACTTTTGGCACCGGCCAACCCGTTAATCACCTCCAGTTCCTGTACCGATTCTACATTAAAGCAAAAAATATCGGCATCCAGCGCGGCGTTAATTTCACGGTCGCTTTTACCTACGCCCGCAAATACAATTTTGCGTTTATCAAAACCATGATCCACAGCAGCCAATACCTCGTTACCGCTCACGCAATCGGCACCAAAACCTGTAGCTTGTACCGCTTGCAGCACTTTAGGGTTAAAGTTTGCCTTTAAAGCATAATGCACATGGTAATCATGTTCTGCTGCAGCATCCTTGCAAGCGTTTAGGGTTTGCTGCAATAAATTTAAATCGTAGTAGTAAAAAGGGGTTTCCAGTTCATTAAACCGGGCAATATGGGCTGGTGAGAACATGCTGATGAGTATATTTTTACAGGCTAATTATACCGCTGTATAATTACCTTATTTGAAGGGCTAAAAGTACTACTTATGGTGCATTACAACAATTATGGAAAGGAAATTATTTAAAATAACAGCTTACCTGGCGCAGTTACCTAACAGCATCATTTTCGTTTACCTGTTTTCGCCTGCTGTACATATATTTGTATAATAGCCCTTAACTTCATGAAAGACCATTTCCTTCAATTATTTCGGTACGACCGTTTTGCGAACCTGCAATTTTCAGATCTGATTATTGAAGCCGGCCAGTTGCCAGCCGCAGTACGATTAATGGCACACCTCTTGGGAGCTCAGCAAACTTGGCTATCGCGGTGTAAGGAAACACCTTTACCTAACAGCTGCATTTGGCCCGATTGGCAAGCCGAACAGTTTAAATATATTATAGAAGATAATTACCAAGCCATAGCCGCCTACCTTGCCGATAAAAACGAGAGAGATTTTACCGATGAAATAGTTTATCATAATTCAAAGGGCGATTTATTTAAAAACACGGTAACCGATATGCTTACACAGGTTACTAACCATGGTACCCATCACCGGGCACAAATCGGATTATTATTAAAAGAGGCTGGATTAACGCAGTTACCCGTTACCGATTATATTTGGTACATACGCCAACAAAACCACTAAAAATTTATGCTATTTGGTACAGATGCATTAGTTTTGCGCCAATGTTTAAACGCTTTGTAGCCTTACTGCTCATTTTTTTGATGATATCGGCCAATTTTACCCGGCTATTCATCTATGCAGGCTTTGAAGTGAACCAAAAGTACATTGCAGCAAAGCTTTGCGAAAATCGTGACAAACCCTGGCTAAACTGTAAAGGACGCTGTTACTTAATGAAGAAAGTAAAACAGGCCGAAGAAAAAGAACGCAGCGCCGAGCGCCAAATCGAAAAAAGTCTTTTTCAGGATGCTTGCTTCCCGGTAAGTTTTACCTTTAAGTTTCATGCGAAACTATTACAGCAAATCTCTGAGCCATACCTCAACATGCAGCCTCAGCAGGTTAGTCAGTATCTCCTACGTCCTCCGCGGGTTGCTTAGTTTCCCTTCTTTTTTTACAGGTTTTATTAATTGATGATGGAGTGCTTTTAGCGCTGAGTTCATTCGATGCGTTTAGAGTGCTTTTTTTTCGAGCACCGCCCTCGCCCGTCTCCAGCCGAGTGAGCATTATTCAGCGGCCTCCGGCCGCCCGCAAATGTGCGAATTAATAAAAAAAGCTTAGCGCATCGGCCGGAGGCCGCCGTCTAAACCCGAATGCATTTGTATCGGCCAAAGGCGGTTTAATAGTTGCCACTCGGCCGGAGCCGAGCGGCGGCACTCAGAAGTATATCTGTATTTACAAAAATATTCATCCCTTACAGGCAGTAATGCCTACAAAATAATTATGCAAAAAATTTTATTGTTCCTTATATATATTCTTTTTCCAATATCACTCTGTGCTCAAACTAATATAGAAGGTACCGTGGTAGATGCCGTTACACACGAACCCTTGCCCGGCGTAACTATTAGCTCAGCTACCGGTTCGCAACCCAACAAAGACGGTACTGTAACCGATAGAAAAGGCCGGTTTAGTATTCCTTTTTTTAACAGGATCAGTGTAAGCATGATGGGTTATACCACACGTGTAATTGATGTCAATGCTAATAACAGCGCACTAAACATCAACCTATCACCTTCCTCTGTCGATCTGCAACCGGTAGTGATTTCCGCCAGTCGCGAAGGGCAATCCAGGCAAAGCGCGCCGGTAGCTATCAGTAAAATAAACTCCGTACAAATTCAGGATACTAAAGCTACTGCACTGTATCAGTTGCTTAACAAAGTGGCCGGTGTATATATGGTTAATTTAGGTAATGAGCAGCATACCATGGCTATCCGTCAACCTATAACTTACAATGCATTGTATTTGTACATGGAAGATGGCTTGCCTATCCGCCCAACCGGGATCTTTAATCACAATTCCTTGTACGAGATCAATATGAACGGGGTGAAAGACATTGAGGTGATCAAAGGACCGGCTTCTTCACTTTATGGCAGTAACTCCATTGGCGGCGCGGTCAATTTCATCACCCAAAACCCACCATCGGGTTATGTAGGCCGGGTTCAACTACAAGGAGATAATTACAAATACCGCCGTGTAGATGCCGACGGCGGTTTTACCAAAGGCAAATTTGGCTTATATGCAGGTGGGTATATTGCTCATCAAAAAAATAGCTGGCAGGATTATTCGGACTTTGACAAGTATTCGGCAAACCTTAAAGCCATTTACGATTTTAATGCGGCTACCCGCTTAATTACATCGGCAACCTACAACTATTTGAATACCCAAACGCCGGGCAGTTTAGATAGTACCCGCTTTTACAGCCGTAGTTACGGTAGCAACCAGCGTTTTACTTACCGTAAAGTTAAAGCTTTTAGGGCCAGTACAAGGTTAGAACATGCCTGGAACAATCAAAGCAATACGTTTGTAACGCTGTTCTACCGCAACAATTCAACTGCGCAGCTACCCAGCTATTTTATATCAGATGTACGCAACGCTTCCGGCCTGTACCAAAGTTCTAACGGACAAGTGAACGATCAGCGTTTTCAAAGTTACGGCCTGCTGGCCCAGCACCGGGTAGATTTTAGTTTCCTGCATTCGCGACTGATAGCAGGTATTTATATAGATAACAGCCCAAGCTCGTACTACGCGCAATTTTTAAGCATTCAAAAGGATGTAACGCGTAATTATTATACCAGCTTTACCAATACCGGTACTTATATTGATGATTACCGAATCAAGCTATTTAATACGGCAGCTTACGCGCAATACGAGATCAAACCCATTGATCCACTACGTATTGTGATGGGTTTGCGGTACGACAAAGTGCAT
Source organism: Mucilaginibacter terrae (assembly GCF_042679325.1). Lineage (GTDB taxonomy): Bacteria > Bacteroidota > Bacteroidia > Sphingobacteriales > Sphingobacteriaceae > Mucilaginibacter > Mucilaginibacter terrae. The sequence continues at coordinate 387,460 of NZ_JBHTMJ010000001.1, read as the reverse complement.
TATAACTTTCGTAATGGCTTGCCATCTACTAATACAAAATATAAGCAGCAGCAAACTAACGACTTCGATATAATAGCGCCAAAGTTAGGATTGACCTACAATTTCGGTAATCACAAAGGTTTGTACGCCAACTACAGTGTAGGTTTTCAGCCGCCTGAAACCGGCGACCTATTCAGTTCGCGCCAGCAAACACCTTTAAAGCAGGCTACGTTTAATAATTACGAGGTGGGCGGCTGGTTCACAGCATTAGATAACAAACTGTACACCGAGGTAAGTTTGTATAACCTGGAAGGCCGAAATGAAATTATCAGTCAGCTGCTGCCCGATAATACAACGCAAAATCAAAACGCTGGTGCAACCCGTCACCGCGGTATCGAATATACCATTACTTACCTGCCCGTGCAGCAATTAGCTTTTAGGTTTAGCGGCACCAACGCCCGGCACACTTACAAAGATTACAGCGAAGTGCGTAGCAGCAACGGCCAAACCACTACCATTACTTACAACGGTAAACGCATGGCCAATGCGCCTGCCTGGATTGCTAACAGCGAGATCACTTATAAACCAGCCTTCGCACCTGGCTTCAGGATAGCACCCGAATGGCAGCATATTAACGCGTACTTTACCAACCCGGCCAATACCAAAAGCTACAGCGGGTATGATATTTTTAACCTGCGTTTAGGGTATGATTTTAAGCAGGTACTGAAAGGTGCTGGTATCTGGTTTAACGTCATCAACGTTACCAACCAGCTATATGCTTCTACAGTGGTCAGCAACCAGTATGGTGATACCTATACTGCCGCCCCTCCCCGTACCTACACGCTGGGCATCAGTTACTCATTCTCCAAATTTTAAATATGGAAATTAAGACACAACAGAAAACCGCCCATAAGAATTTTTATAAATGGCACCGGATATTGGGGCTCATTAGTTTAATACCGGTTATTTTTTGGACCATAAGCGGGCTTTGCCACCCGTTTATGTCTAACTGGTTCAGGCCGTTTATACCGCAAGAAGTATTTAAGCCGCTTACACAACAGCAAATGTCGCCCGGGTTATCTGTGCAGCAGGTAATGGATAAAAACCATATAGGCCGGTTACGCAATTTCAGCCTGGTGAATTTCAACAAGCAAACTTACTACCAGGTACTCAATACCGATAGTATGTACAATTACTATTCGGCCACCAATGGTGCTTTACTACCCAACGGCAACAGGCAGTACGCTATTTACCTGGCCCGCTATTTTACACAGGATAGCATTTCTACGATCAGGAGTATAGAGCTACAAAAAAGCTTCGATGGTAATTACCAACCTATAAACCGTCTCCTCCCGGTTTGGAAGATAAGCTTCAACAGGCCCGATGGTATGGACATTTATGTAGAAACCAGCCAAAGCCGTTTAGGCACCTTTAATAACAACTTTCGCAAAACGTTTTTGTGGGTATTTAAGCAGTTCCACAATTGGCAGTTTTTAGCCGATGCCGGCGGCGAAACTTTTCGAATTGTGGTGTTGCTTATTGTTATAACGGTGATGTTATTTTCTCTTCTATCAGGTATTATTGTATATGGCCTATTCTGGAAAAGATTCAAGCAAATCAGGCAAAAGCAAAAGCAAAACGGTAGTGAGAAAAAGCGCCTTACTCATCGCTTTCATCGGCAATTGGGTTTAATCGTGTCTTTTGTGATGCTCACCTTTGTGGTAAGCGGTGGTTTTCACTTATGGGTGAAACTCTGCAACCAGCAACCTGAAATGAAAGCCTACGAACAGATTGTTGACCGGGCCAATCTACAAGCCGACAACTTGAAGCTGAGTATTGCAGACAGCCTCATTAGGCGTATTAATATAGCTAAATTTAATAAGCATGTTTACTACCAGGTGCTGGATGCTAAAAAACAAATCCGTTATTTTGAAGCCACATCTGGTAACGAATTGCCGGATGGCGATGCCGAATTTGCTTTTTATCTAAGTAGTTTGTATCGCAATAACATAGCCAGAGAAGCCGTTAAACCTATTAATACAGAGCCGGTGAAGCAATTTACCAATGAGTATGGCTTTATTAATAAACGCCTGCCGGTTGTAAAAGTAAGTTACCCAAAAAACGAGGATTGGTACATAGAAACCACATCGGCCAAACTGGCTACAAAAGTTGCGGGATTAGATCGCGCGGAGGGTTTGTCGTTCATATTTCTACATAAGTATTTCGGCATGGCCTGGGCGGGTAAAAACGTGAGAGACATTCTAAGCATGCTGGCCGCAGCGGGGGTATTAATTGTATCTTTGTTCGGTTTAGCTGCCTTTATTAAAAACAAATAACATGAAAAAATTAAGTATCATTTGTTTGATGGTGGCCTTAACAGCATGCACCCCATCAACACCAAATGAAACCAAAACAGCGGTTCCGGCTGGTCAGCAAATAAACAATTACACCTGTACCATGCACCCCGATGTTAAGGTAGATAAGCCCGGCACCTGCCCCAAATGCGGCATGGGCTTAGTTGAAGTCGAAAATTGAGGAAATTTGTATTAATTTGAAAAGAATTTGAAGAAAAATGAAGTTATACGTAATTATGGCAACAGCATTTTGGCTGTTAAATGCCTGCACCGATACCAAAAAACAAGAGAAAGATGCGCTGGAACAGGTGATCAAAATTCATGATGAAGCCATGGCCAAAAGCGAGCAAGCAATAAAGGATAAGATTTTGCTGGATAGCCTTGCCAAAGCCAATAGCAGCCTGCAAAAAACTGATATTAATATGGTTATCAGTAACTTATCTAATGCTGATAAAGCTATGGAAGACTGGATGCACCAGTTTAATGCTGATAACACAGGCAAATCTCACGAGCAGATTATGCAGTACCTGAACGATCAGCAAAAGAAAGTTACCAACGTAAATAACAGGTTGAAAACTGCAATTAACCAATCAGAACAATTCATCTCAACGCACAAACAATGAGACTATTAGCCCTAAGTATTTTCAGCTTGCTCCTGTGTAGTTCATGTACTACTAACAGCCATAGCAACAGTATTTTACCTATTTACGGCAACCGTGAGCCCGTCACTAAAACCGTAAACGGAAAAACCGTTACCGATACTATATATCAAACCATCCCCGATTTCGAATTTGTGAACCAGTATGGCAAGCAAATCAATCGTAAGTCGTTGGATGGCAGCATTTACGTGGCCGATTTCTTTTTTACCAGTTGCCCGTCTATATGCCCTATTATGCACCGAAACATGCTCAATGTGTATAAGGAGTTTAAGAGTAGCGGCAACGTAAAAATCATTTCGCACAGTATAGATCCGGGTCATGATAGCGTATCAGTATTGAAGAAATACGCTGATAACCTGGGTGTTACGGGCGAAAACTGGTGGTTTCTACAAGGCAATAAAGAAGCTACCTACAAACTGGCCGAAAGCTATTTAACGGCTGTAAAGGAAGACAAGGATGCCCCTGGCGGTTATGTACATGCAGGCTATTTTATACTGGTAGACAAGCAGAAACGCATCCGTGGCACCTACGATGGGACCAATGAAGAGGAAGTTACCAAACTCATAGCCGACGTTAAAACCCTGCAGGCCGAACCTGAAAACGCTATAGCCCAATGAAATATAAAGTAATTGCAATACTGTTGCTCGTGGTAGCGGCACTCGTTTATTCGTGTCAGAGCGAAAGTGAGATTGAGTATATGCGCTATTACACTTCGGGTCAGGAACTGTACAAAACCCGCTGTCAGAATTGCCACGGTGCACAAGGGGAAGGTTTGGCTGCGCTCATTCCGCCACTAAGCGATTCGGCTTACCTTAAAACCAACCGTACTAAATTGGCCTGCTATGTTCAAAACGGGTTAAAGCTACCCCTGCTTGTTAACGGCAAAGCCTATAATGGCCAAATGCCAGCATCGGGCCTGGCCCCTATCGAAATTGCCCAGGTACTTACATACGTACAAAACTCATTCGGCAATAAACTGGGTTTGCATAACGTGGCGCAGGTTAACGGCGAGTTGGAAAAGTGTAATTAGTTGGTTGATTGGTTGATTGGTTGATTAAAACGAATCAAGTTCTGCTTGTTTTGTTTGAGCTTTTGAAACTAATCAACTACACTCTACTCAACTAATCAACTTAACAACTATCTTTGCTCCAGGCAAAACGTTCTATCGCTGCCTGATTTAGGTTAGGCGGAGGAAAGTCCGGGCAACATAGAGCATCCTGCTTCCTAACGGGAAGGCGCCTCGCAGCGGGCGACAGCCAGTGCCACAGAGAATATACCGCCTTAATTGATTAAGGTAAGGGTGAAAACGTGAGGTAAGAGCTCACGGCTTGTATAGGTAACTATGCTTGCGGTAAACCTCAGGAGTTGAAAGACCAAATAGGTCCTGAAATGAGAGCGGCTCGCTTTTGTATGCTGCGCAAGCAGCATCGTCAGGACGGGTAGGTCGCTTAAGCCGTTTAGTGATAAACGGAGTAGATTAATGATAGAAACTGCCGCCAGGCAGCACAGAACCCGGCTTATACTTTTGCCGCTGTATTTTAACCCTTTTTGCTATGCAGAAAGGGTTAATTTTTTTTCAAATTAATTGAAAAGTGTTTGTTTTACTATACAAATACCTATATTAGCACGCTAATATTTACTACCCCCCATTTTAGAAAAACATGGCTAAAATTTTAATTATTGACGATGAACGCGCAATACGTAATACCCTGCGCGAGATATTGGAATATGAGGACTACGCAGTTGAAGACGTTGATAATGGTGTAGACGGGCTTCAGTTGATACAAAAAAACGATTACAACTTGGTACTGTGCGATATAAAGATGAACCGCATGGATGGTATGGAAGTGCTTACCGAAGGTTTAGCCATTAAACCCGACCTGCCATTTATCATGATTTCGGGACATGGTACAGTGGAAACCGCCGTTGAAGCAAGCAAAAAAGGCGCGTTCGATTTCATATCCAAACCACCAGACCTTAACCGCCTGCTAATTACCGTACGCAACGCATTAGACCGTGGCAGCTTAGTTACCGAAGCCAAGGTATTAAAGCGTAAAGTATCCAAAGTGCGCCCTATTTTGGGTAACTCACAAGGTATATTAAAGATCAAAGAAACTATAGAACGGGTAGGCCCAACCGAAGCGCGTGTTTTGGTAACAGGTGCTAACGGTAGTGGTAAAGAACTGGTAGCCCGTTGGTTACACGAAAAATCAAGCCGTTCTAATGCGCCGTTAATTGAGGTTAACTGTGCTGCTATACCGTCAGAACTGATCGAGAGCGAGTTGTTCGGGCACGAAAAAGGATCGTTTACATCAGCTGTGAAACAGCGCATTGGTAAATTTGAATCGGCCAATGGCGGTACCTTGTTTTTAGATGAGATAGGCGATATGAGCCACTCTGCACAGGCCAAAGTACTGCGTGCATTGCAGGAAAGCCGCATTACTCGTGTGGGTGGCGAAAAGGAAATTGAAGTAGATGTACGCGTGGTAGCGGCAACCAACAAAGACCTGTTAAAAGAGATAGAAGACGGTAATTTCCGAATGGACTTATACCACCGGTTGAGCGTTATATTGATACACGTACCACCGCTTATTGACCGCAGAGATGATATTCCATTACTGGCACAAAGCTTTTTAGATGAGATTTGCAATGAGTATGGCATGCCTACCAAAAAGATTAGCGATGCCGCATTAGATGCTTTAAAAGCACTGCCTTGGACTGGTAATATCCGCGAGCTACGCAACATGATTGAAAGGCTTATCATCCTGAGTGACAAGACGATAACCGATGCAGATGTTAAGGCGTTCGCTAATCCATCAGCTCCGGTACCGGTGGCGGTGGCTGGTGCTGCACCTGCTCCGCAAACCGATTATGAGCAGTTCAAAAACTTCCAGGAGTATAAAGACTACGCTGAGCGCGAATACATTAAATTTAAGTTAGAAAAGAACAACTGGAACGTATCGAAAACAGCAGATGACATTGATATCCAACGAAGTCACTTATATAGTAAGATCGAAAAATTCGGACTAAAAAGGGGAGAATAATCTCCCTTTTTTTATTTCATAAAATTCCATATTTCTTCATAAAATTACATTTTTCCTCAAAAAGTTAGATTTTTTTTACAAGTGAATCATGCAGTAATTTTGAACACTTTAAACTCGGTGTAGAACTTGAAACACCATCAACTCAATCACAAATTTGAGTTGATGATCACCCTACCCTACCTCTAACAAAGGCCTGATGAACGGCCAAACTTTGCCGGCTATGATCTGGTAACCCGCCGCAGTTGGATGCAATCCGTCGCGCAGGTTAAGATGTGCTACCCCGGCCACACCATCCAGCAAGAAAGGCACAAAAGTCATTTGATTAGTGCCGGCCACCTGTGCGAATACTTCCCGGAAAGCTCCCGCAAATGCACCGGGTATCCAGGCAGGTAGTTCCATACCCAGTAATACTAATTTTGCTTTTGGAAACTTAGCTTTCACTTTGCTTGCAATGGCTTGTAAATTAGCAGCCGTAGTTTGCGGCGGTATGCCACGCAAAATGTCGTTAGCACCCAGTTCCAGTACAAATACATCGATAGGTTTATTAAGCAACAGATTTATACGGGCAAGGCCGCCTGCGGAAGTTTCGCCGCTTACGCCTGCGTTGATTACATGGTAGGGCAGCTTTTCGGCCATAACTTTAGCTTGAATTAGTGCCGGTAACGATTCGAGCGATACATTTAGCAAGCCATAACCCGCGGTAAGGCTATCGCCAAAAAATAGTATATTTTTCAATGTTCGTATATTTATAAAAGGCTTTAGTTTGCCACAAACAGGTATAACGCTCGGCTATCTCTATTTCATATAGCTGTAATTTAAATGCATATAAGGTTAACCTTGTTTTATACTTTTTAACTTAGCCGCATGATCAGTATTTTAGGTTGTGGATGGTATGGCTTGGCATTAGGAAAGGCCTTGGTTAAAAATGATGCTAAGGTAAAAGGTTCCACTACATCGGCAGCACGGCTGCACGAACTTGCAAACAACGGATTAGTACCTTATATATTACAACTGCCCGGTACAGGCTCCAGCATTAATGAAGATTTTTTTAGTTGCCAAACGTTGATCATCAGTATCCCGCCTAAGCTAAGAAGTGGTGATGGTGATAATTATATCGTTAAATTACAATTAGTTATATCGCTTATTATCAAGCATCAAATTAAGCAGGTAATTTACATCAGTTCCACCGGCGTGTACCTGGAAAGCAATTCGGTTGTTAACGAATTGACCGTTCCTAACCCCGATACTCTGCCGGGCAAAATCCTGTTTGAGGCCGAAGAATTATTCAGAAATCAAACTGATTTTAAAGCCACGATCATCCGTTTCGGCGGCTTGGTAGGCCCCGGCAGGCACCCGGGCAGGTTCTTTGCCGGTAAGCAAAATATTCCTAACGGACAAGCGCCTGTAAACCTTATTCACCAGCAAGATTGCGTAGGCTTAACTCAATCTATTTTAAATCAGCAGGCGTTTGGTTATACCTTTAACGCTTGCTCCCCACATCATCCGCATAAAAGCTGGTATTATACCCAGGCGGCTGTTCATGCAGGTTTGCCCCTGCCTCATTTTGTTGATGAGTTGAAGGATTGGAAAGCTATTGATAGCGTTAATGTACCGGCTGTTTTAGGTTATGAATTTAAGGTTAATGATTGGCAAAAGTGTTTTGACGGTAATTTATTTTAAGCATTTAAAAGTTGTAAGTGTTTACTGATACAAACTGCCAGTTTGAGCTTGCCGAATACTTTTGCAAAAACGCGAATGTTTCTGCATGCTCAGCATAACAGCTTATATCTTTAGGTAAACTGCCCACTTCGTCTCTACCAATAATTGTACAATACAACGTTGATAATAATTTAATTCAAAAACACCTGGTATTGCAACACAAAACTGTTTTTACGCTCGGTTTGTATAGCTTTGGCTCCGGCCGTTAGCGTTTCGTAAACCGGCCTGTTTTGGTAAGCAAAGGTTAGTTTTGATGTATGGCCTTTTAATAACCAGCTCGTACCTAATTCCCAGTAGTTCATTGTAGTAGCTAATCTATTATAACTGGCATGTTGCAGGCTGGCATAAGGCATTAAGGTAGTACTGCCTATCAGGTTATTTTTAAACTTGTAACCTACCTGCCCGTATATTAAACTGCCACTGCCAAACGATGGATAACCGTTGCCACCTCCGTTTAATACACCGGGTTTGTTGCTGCCGTTAGCAGGGTTCATAGTAGCTTGGTTTCGAATGTAGCCCGGACCATGCCCCAGGTGCATATAAGTGGCGTAAGCACTAATGGCAGTACCTTTCAAGGTGTTCAATGGCGCATCGTAAAAAGCGTCTACCGCAAAATGGCTCATGGCCGATGTAATAGTATCGGTAATGGAAGCGCCCTTACGCCACATAGCATCGGGCTGGTACTGGAAACCCGCACCTATATTGAACACTTTTTTGGCGCCCAGGTAAGTTCCGGTTGCATAGGGTGTGGTATTGGTTTCCTGATCTAAAAACTGCCATTGAAAATAGCCCTGCCATTGCATTTTTGCCGGCTTGGCCGAGTAGGTGGAATAATCGGTTAAAGTGGCCGAGTATCCGTTGGATTTTTGAACTGCCATTGGACTGCTCATTACCAAACGGTAATCTAATTTACCAAACTTACCTTTGGCATAAATGCTTAATTTACGTAAAAACTGATCGGTAACATCATTGGTAGTTTGCTCAAACAAAGGCGCATCTAAACCTAATATACTGCCTACCGATGGTGCTGCATAGCGGCTTAAACCATTCCAGGCGGTTAAGCCCGCGCCTAAAGATAGCTTGGCTTTGGCTACTTCATATTCGCCCGTAATATCGTGAACAAAAAAGCCTGCCTTACGGTCGGATAGGAAATTAAAATTATTTATCCCTATTTGACTATAAATAAATACCCGGTCGGCAATTTGGCCATAAGCTTGCAGCCTTGCACGGCGAATGCCTATATCAGTATAATTATCTTTGGCGTAGCCATTTATAGTGGTACCGGGGTTCATAACGGTATTACGGACCCACACCTGCGAAATGAGCGTTACTTTAAAGTAATTGCTGCCGTCCTCGTTAAGCCATAACTTGCCATCCTGTATTTTTTGGGCACTTGCGGCTATTGCAAATGATAACGCAACAAGTAAAAGTATAATTTTAGTAAAGGTAAGTTTCATGGAGCCGAGCTATATAATTCAACTTCAAAACTTACAAAAATTTACGACAATAAGAATTTAATATGAACATCGGGGCTTATAGCGTATTAATAAGCCCTGCAGCCGAGTGTTTGTTCAGAGTCGTGCACTATGTCTTTAATTTTATTATCCAATTCATTTATGGTAATCTCTATCATCGGGTAATAACTATTGTACACATATCCCTCATCCATTTTAAGTACATCCATTAAACCCATTAACGAGGCTACGGGGCGGCGTAATTCGTGCGATTGTATGGTGGCTATCCGTTGTAATGCTGCATTTTGCTGCTCAATTTGCTCGGCATCCAGCTTACGCAATGTAATATCGGTAGCATTTACGGCAACGCCAATTATATTATTAAAGGTGCCCAGTACAGGCACAAAACTAATTTCTAACCAGCACCTGGATTTTTCTTCAGATCTTAACAACCATTCTACCTCAACAGTTTCACCTTTTAATGCACATTGTATGTTGTCGATGGTCATATCGGCGAAATCCTGATTGGTAACATTTAATAAATGTACCCCAGTAGTAAGTGCTTTTTTATAGTTGGCCCAAACGTAATTATATGCAGCTTTATTAAATGCTAAAATCTCCATTTTACGGCTTACCAGCAAGTGTATATCCTTCGAACTATCGAATATAGCTTTAAGCTTGATCTCCGATTCTTCGAGCACCTTTTTTTGATGCTGTGTATTAAGGTTTTGCTCCATGAGCGTTTGCATGCTCCAGTTAAGCTCAATAAGATTCAATACCTGCTTTGAAAGTACCTTAATAGAATTTATTTGCAGCTCGGTAAGCTGAACCGGTTGTACGTGTAAAACACATAACGTACCAACCGCATGCCCGTCGTAAGTTATCAACGGCACACCCGCGTAAAATTTAATATACGGTTCGCCCGTTACAATAGGCAGGTTGGCAAAACGTTTATCCGAACCAGGATCATTTACAATAAGCAGATCGTTTTGCAAGATGGTTTGCTGGCAAAAAGATAGTTGACGCTCATTACAATTAATTTCACCTGTACCTACACTGGCTTTAAACCACTGCATTTTTTCATCAATTAAAGTTATAAGTGCTACCGGAACATTGCATATTTGCGCAACAAGGTTAACCAGTTCATTTAAATCTTTTTTGATGCCGGCATCTAATTTAGTAAAACGGTTTACTGCGTTAAGGCGGTCAAATTCGTTAATCATCATATTAAGGGAAATATAACCAGAATGGTCATATTTAAAATTGTTTTTTACAATATCTGCATATTAAAGCGGTATTCCTAAGGCAATTATGGCAATATGCTAATTTTAAATGGCAGTTAATTTTATTTTAGCTTTTGTTTGAAAACTTTTTCAAGCTTATCTACCTTAGGTTGTATAACCATGCGGCAGTAAGGCTTGCTTCCATTAAGTGAAAAATAATTCTGGTGATAATCTTCGGCCACATAAAAATCAGTAGCGGCATTAATAGCAGTAACTATAGGATCTGGATAAACCTTTTGCTTGTTTAATTCTGTTTTATAGGCTTCGGCTAACGCCTTTTGTTCGGGGGTATGATAAAATATAACTGAACGGTATTGTGTTCCCTCGTCGGCACCTTGCCTGTTTAAGGTAGTGGGGTCGTGCATTTTCCAGAAAATTTCCAATAGCTCTTTATAAGAGATGACACTGGGCCGAAACGTAACCTGTATAACCTCGGCATGGCCGGTTTTTCCGCTGCATACATCCTCATAATCCGGGTTTTTAACCGTACCGCCCGAGTAACCCGATTGTACTTTTGTTACACCTTTTAACCGCTGAAATATAGCTTCGGAACACCAGAAGCAGCCCATACCAAACGTGGCTTTTTCGGCAGCTGCCGGTTTAATAGCCTGCGCTTTAGCCTGTATGGTTAAAGTACAAGCCATTAATAAAATTATTGTCTTCAAATTAATCATAGTACTACTTACGCAACCCACAGGTGTATAGTTTATCCATTAATGAGTATGACCTAATTTTGATAATTGAATTATAGTAAAGCTGTAAAATTGGTTAGCTATTATAAGAATGCTCCCCTATTTCTTTACCCAGGTGCTGTATTTGTTCTGCATCAAACAGTAAGGCGGCGTGTGCATGAGGCTCATAAATCCATACACCATTTTGGTTTTGAAACATGCAGCCGCAGAACTCGTTGCAGTAATACAAATCAAAAACATGGGCATTATCGGTTTCATCGCGGCGTTGTACCATAACAGCCATGGGATGGTCTTTCATTGGGATATCTATTTCAAAATTGTTTGCCATAATTTATTAACCTTTAAAGTGCGAGTTGGTTCGTTTTGTTTATGATTATTGTTGTTTAAAACGTGAGCTAAACCTGCACTGATACCACTTTTACAATAGCGGCATCGCCTAACTGCTTTATGTTCAGCTCATCCCCAATGCTAATCGTCCCTTCTCCCTTGTGAATTAAATTTTGACCAAAGTATATTTTATTATTGACTTTACGATAAGAGGCCAGGGTTTTTAACGGCTCGGCACCGGTATTTGCCGTAAGCGGGTCAACTCCTATCATTACGCAACGGGCGCAAGGTTTAACGCCATAAAAGCTGATGCCACCCGCTTCAAAATGTTGCAGGCAATCTTCAAGGTAAGCTTCGGTTCCTTTTATAACGATGTTAGGACGGAAGCGGTTTATGGAAACCGGATGTGTAAGCCTGGTGTTTAAGTCTGCTAATGAGGCCTCGCTGATGAGCAATATGGGGTAACCGTCCGAAAACGAGGTGATATGACCAGGGCCTGCGTACCGCTCGTCAACCTGTCGCAAACTATCATCGGTCATATATATTAAACGGCAAGTTATGTTCAATAAAGTGCTAAACCATTCATCAACTTCTTCACTCACGTAGTTACCGGTGCATAAGCTATCCCATACATCAACCTCTACCACTGTATTGGTTTGAGGCTTGTACGGTATAATAATGTGCTGCCCGGTGGGTTGATAAGTCACCTTTATCCCATTTTCCTGCAATATTAAATGAAACAAAGACATTTGAGGATACTTGCGTTGTGAGAGGAACCTATTTTTTTCATCTATCAGCATCCAACGCCTGTCGTATCGTAATCCACGGCTGGTAACCTCCGATTGCTGCAGGGATATTGCACCTAAAGATTTAACCGGATATATATATAATTGACTGATATGAGCCATAAGATAATAAGTTGAATACGTTGAGCGTGGCACAAAGATAGGCACTCAATACCATTTTATACAACGGGAAAAATGTGTTTGCCTATATCAACCAATTTTCACATATTTGCACCGCGAAAAATAAATCGTGTTGGTCCCATAGCTCAGCTGGATAGAGCAACTGATTTCTAATCAGTAGGTCTCAGGTTCGAACCCTGATGGGATCACTATCGTTCGCAAGTTGCGAAACACTTACGAACGATTTTCCATATTTCTTTTATAGGTTACTTTGGGTGTGATCACACCTACTGTGCATTGGTGGTTATTTGATATAGTACACATGCTAAGGCTAATATGATGCAGCCATTGCCGATAAAAACTACTACGTAAATCTATTTTGTTCAAATTACATTTTAATTTAATAGTAACATGTTATTTTAATTGTATTAATATAATTGAGATATATGAAGTCGGAAATTACAGCGATATTGAACCATACGCAGGCAAAACTTGATAGTATTAGCCAGGAGTTAATAGCCGAACTAACTTCTTTAACCCAAGGAAACTACGGTCTATCGAAAAAAATGATAATAAAGATGTTCATCAGATCTGTATCGAATTTTTTGAGGATGGGCACCGGCTGGTAGCTTATTCCATAAGTGCCGATGAACAACAACTGGGAGAAAAATAGCTGCTTGCAAAGCACTCTGATGGTGTATTAAGCTGTTATGACTATGATCTGGATTATGAAATGTATGGCAATGATAACAACGAAAATATCGACTATTTTTATCGCCAGCAAAAAGATCTGTTCATTAAATGGTTTATCGCTTGCTGGGAGCGTATGGATAAGCCAGATCTGCTAAAACCAATATATTTAGTGGCTCACGATAACAGCGAAAGGGCTTATGATTTGCAAAATAGCGGCTGGGTGCAAAGATAACTACCATTACAATTACCGATCATCGTGAAGCTGTGTAGAAATTATTCGAGCTCAAAAGTGCTATGCAAACCACTGTTATTTAAAATTGGCTTTTCTTCTCAAATTTGCTACAGAGGTTCGAAATTTGAACCAGCGGGATCACAACAGGTGATTTTTTTAGCACCAGAAGCCCCTTAAAAAACTTCAACTTCTGTGCACCTAAATCACTACCTGTGTTATTTTCAAACCTTCCATTGCGGTGAGTTTACCGTTAATATCATATTTAATCTTGCGCTTTAAATTTACAGGGATTCGCTTAATTACTCCGGCCACCAATCCTTTAAGCTTGCATTATTTATCGGCTACGCAACGGAAGCCCAAGTGCTCCATTCCACTGTCTTCACTGCTTTTCATGCGCCGGGCCACGCGGTAGCCCGAGCAATAACTATCGTTGCATAAAAACGACCCGCCGCGCATCACTCGCTTTTTAGTATAGGGTTCTGCGGGGTCATAACTATCGGCCGGGCCTTGCGGATTGGCAATCAATGCCATCCGCGTGCAAATTTTATAATAATCGCTACGATAATAGTCAGCGCACCACTCCCAAACGTTACCGGCCATATCGTACAACCCATATCCATTAGGTGCGAAAGAGCGCGCTGGTGCGGCATAAAAGAATTTGTCTTTCAACATATTGGTGTTTGGAAAACTGCCTTGCCAAGTGTTGGCTTTTGGCTTACCTGCATCTACAGGCTCGTTGCCCCACGGGTACACATTACCCTTCAGGCTACCACGGGCCGCCCATTCCCATTCGGCTTCGGTAGGCAGCCGTTTGCCGGCCCATTTACTGTAAGCTACGGCATCAAACCAGGAGATATGCACCACAGGATAATTGTGCTTGCCTTTAATATGGCTGCCCGTACCATGTGGGTGCCGCCAATTTGCCCCTTTTTTCCAATCCCACCATTGGCTATAATCGTTCAAAGGCACGTCATCTTTTGGCTGTTTAAATACTAACGAAGCTGCCACCAGCAAATTGTCGGCTGGCTTTGATGTACCTGGGGGTAATTGCTTCTTTAGCTCATTCCAGTCGGGCTTGCGTTCTGCAGTAGTAATGTATCCCGTCGCCTTTACAAATTCTTCAAATTGGCCGTTAGTTACTTCCGTAACATCCATCCAGAAGCCTTTTACACTTATCTTATGCTTTGGGTACTCATCATCTGCTGCTTGCTTATTATCTGCTCCCATAGCGTAAGTGCCTGCATCAATCCAAACCATCCCCTCATGTGTTTTCACTGCCGGTAAAGTACCGGTCGGCGCAACAACCAGCGATTGGTACCTCTTTGGGATATTGGATTCGCAACAAATAGCTACTTTTTTTGCAGCTGCACGAGGAGGAGTAACCGTTGTTTTAACAGGCGTTTTTATTAAAGACAAGCATGTTACCGCTACAATTGCTGCAATACTTGTACTAATAATAATTTTTACGTTTTTCACTTTAAATAAATTTTGATTTATGCGACTATTGCACACCTATACTACCAGCTTAACAACATTTTGCACTTTACTTTCGCTGTTATTTTACTTGTTTTGAACGATGAAGTTTAACGTGGTGTAACGAACCTAAACCGAACCATTAAAGCAGGTAAATTGTAGTGTAATTAATTATCCTATGAAAAAACAGCTCCCATATTCAGGAATGCGCCTTTTAATTATATTAATTTTATTTTTTTAATTAGTACTTGAGTTGTAGTGGCTTTTATCCCTTTTGCATTGGGTTGCTGCCCTCCAACAGATATTTCGTAGTTGCCGGGTGCTGTAACCCTCAAGTTGTCTTTATTCAGGTGTGAAAAGTTTTGAGATGTA
The DNA here is from genome assembly GCF_042679325.1 of Mucilaginibacter terrae. Classification (GTDB taxonomy): domain Bacteria; phylum Bacteroidota; class Bacteroidia; order Sphingobacteriales; family Sphingobacteriaceae; genus Mucilaginibacter; species Mucilaginibacter terrae. The sequence continues at coordinate 372,274 of NZ_JBHTMJ010000001.1, read as the reverse complement.
ATCACAAAACTTACCTTTCTCTTTTCACCAGCTTTAAGATGAACACGACGGAATTGTTGCAGGCTATGAACAGGCAAAATTAACGATGTATCGTAATCTTTAATATAAATCTCAATAACCTCATCACCGTTTGTTTTACTCGTATTTTGCACGTCTACACTCATCGTTACCTGTTTTCCTGCTTTTAAAACCTGAGGTATTACCAAGTTACTGTACGCAAAATTACTGTAACTTAACCCAAAACCAAACGGATATAAAGCTTCGCCTTCAAAATAACGGTAAGTACGGCCTTTCATGCTATAATCTGTAAAATCCGGTAAATCTTTGTCTGATTTATATAGGGTAACCGGTAATCGTCCAGCCGGATTATAGTCGCCAAATAATACATCGGCAACGGCTGTACCACCTTCTTCGCCAGGGTACCATGCATACATTATTGCGGGTAAATTAGCTTTTTCCCAGTTAAATGCTAAAGCACTGCCGCTCATGAGCACCAATACTACCGGTTTACCTGCGGTTTGCAGTAGTTGCAGGGTTTTAGTTTGTATTTCGGGCAAATTGATTGTTGTGCGGTCGTTAGTACCGCCTTCGCCTTCCATTTGCGGCGATATACCACCAGCAAAAATAATAACGTTGTTCTTTTTAGCAGCTTCGAGCAGTTCGTTATTCAAATTTGTGTTAACCAACTCCCATTGCCAATGTAATTCAGCAAAATCAACATTGGTGGTTACAAAGTATTCTAATTTAAAATTATGCAAACCTGCTGCTAATTGTACTTTCTTTTTAGCACTGCCCTTTGGCCAGTGATTAATTACTAAGCTATCGTCCAAATAAAGGCGATACCCGGTTTCTCCGTTTATACCCATATTGTAGCTGCCTGCTTTTTCAATATTTAGTTTACCGGTAAAACGGGCTGAAAAATTTTCGTTTTTGATGGTTTCATCCGGCCCGGAAGCTGTCCAGGTAAAATCAATTTGGTTTTCGGTTTTTACCTTTTTAGGAGTACCTGCTAAATTTTGATTTTGAAAATATTCGGCTTTGATGCCGTTAACAAATACGTTAGACGGAATAAGCGAAAGTGCCGGAACTTTTTCGGAGTAATCACAACCTGGCAGATAGGTTACCTTGGCATGGGGTAACTTTTGCTTTATTCCTTCTAAAACATTGACCATTGACGAGGGAATTCCGTTATAATTACCCAATAATACATCATTAGAGTTTGCATTAGGGCCAACCACCAGTACATTTTCTGTGCTTTTACGTAAGGGCAGGGTTTTACCTTCATTTTTAAGCAACACTATACTTTGACGGGCAACTTCAAGTGCTAACCGACGGTGCTTTGGCAAATCATAAGCAGTAGCAGGAATTTTGTTATAAGGCACCATACCGGCAGGATCGAACATACCTAATTTAATGCGGGCTACAAATAAACGCTTTACGCTAACGTCTATATCTTTTTCGGTAATTAAACCTTTTTCAACAGCCGTGTTGAGCGTAAGGTAGGTATTACCGCAATTAAGATCGCAACCGGCTTTAACAGATAGTGCAGAAGCTTCTTCGGCTGTGGCTACTATTTTATGAGTTTTGTACACATCGGCTACAGCATCACAATCAGATACAACGTAACCTTTAAAACCCCATTTATCCCGCAAAATATCCTGTAATAAATACGGGCTTGCTGTGGCCGCCTCCCCCATGTAACGTGTATAGGCCGACATTACCGACCATGCCTTACCTTCGGTAACACAAGCTTCAAAAGCCGGGGCATAGGTGTCCCAAAAATCGCGGGCATCGGTGCGGGCATCAAACACATGCCGCAAACTCTCGGGGCCGCTGTGTACAATGTAATGCTTGGGTGTGGCTACTGTTTTAAGATAAGTAGGGTCGGTACCCTGCAAGCCCTTTATAAATGCTACACCAAACCTACTGGTTAAATATGGATCTTCGCCATAGGTTTCTTGTCCGCGACCCCAGCGCGGATCGCGAAATATATTGATATTAGGCGACCATACGGTTAAGCCTTTATAGCGCTGTCCGTATTTCTTGTTTTGTTGAGCCTCGTTGTATTTGGCACGAAACTCATCAGAAATTATTGTAGCCACCTGCAAATGCAGCTTATCGTTCCAGGTGGCACTCATACCAATTGCCTGCGGAAACACGGTAGCTATACCCGACCGGCAAATGCCATGCAAGCCTTCGTTCCACCAGTTGTATGGTTGTATGCCCAGGCTATCTATACCAGGGGCACCATTACACATCTGTGCAATTTTTTGCTTGAGCGTTAACCGCGAAACAATATCGTTAGCACGCATTTCAACCGACAAGTTAGGATTTTGAAAAGGGTATTTGTATGCAGCTTTGTTTTGTGCAATGCTTTGACCTGATAAAATAAATATTAGAACAGTACCTAAGCAAAATAATTTATTTAATACCATGAGTATATATTTAAGTTATATTATAATTTTTATGTTTTGCGGAAATGCATGATTATTTTTCAAGAATGAATTTTTTATAGTTGCAGCCTACAAAAGCAATTGATTAGGCCTAATACAGTTACTTCACATAAAGCTCAATGTAAATCGTAGCTTCCTTTTCGAGCGTAATTTCACCAATAGTACTGGCAGCCCCGGTTTTAGTTATGGCTGGTGTTTTGGCGTTACCAAATGCCGAACTTGCGCTATAGTTAAATGTATTGCTATTAATGGCATACATATCGTAATTAAGATTAGCCGTATTGATATTACTTAAATTAAGTTGTATGCTTTGTGCGGTACCAGTACGGTTCCAAACTGCCAGGTAATACCTGCCGCCGGCGGCAGAAGCGAAACCATTGAGCTTTGTACCGTCAAACGTCATGTAACTACGGCTGGCTGGCATGCGCTGGTACATCCATAATGCATAAGCACCCGAGCGGTAACGGTATTTTTTACTGTCCCAGTCGTAATTTTGCAGGGTAAAATAATCATCACCTCCCCCAAAGCCCTGCCCCATAGTTTGTGCCCAGTAAAACCGGTTAGTACGGGGCAGCTGTTCAATAGCCAATTTTGTAAGTTCGAGTGTACGGGCGCAGCTACGGTAACTATTGTTGGCTGCATCATTTATAGCATTAAACGGGCTTTTTAGCCAAGAGTACTCGGTACAAAAAAGCTTTACGCTGGCATGGCTTGTACGGTAAGCGGCCACGGCATTGTAAAAAGTATTCATTTTATCGATAGCCGTTTGGATGTTTGATTGAGCTATGGGGTTATCGTCCCAGTTTAAATAGTTGTGGTAGCTTATAAAATCCAGGTCTATAGTTTGTGTAGAGCCATCCGAAAGCTGTACTTTATTTGTAGCAGGGTCAGTCAGCTTACTTATAAACTGTGTCATCCAGCGGGTAAGTTCAAACCCGGGACCTCCTATTTTAAGGTTTGGATCGGTAAGCCGTTTATTGGCCAGGGCAATGTAAGCATTTAAGAAATCTTTCCAAAAAAGTTCAAAATCGGGGTAGTAACCCCACTCTACACTGGCTGCGGCCAGTTCAGGCTCATTTAGTATTTCGTAATATATTTCTACATCATTACCTATATATCCTCTCACTTTGGTTAAAGAGGTGTTAAATATTTTTTGCACTTTAGCAGCATCACCACGCAACGCAGCAGGTACAGTTTCTATTCCTAAGTGAATACCTACCCCAGCCGAAACCAATGATGTTAATATAGACCTTTGTGAAGGCTGCCCGCCATCGTTGATGTCGTTCCAGGTACCATCACTGGCAATGTTAGTTACATTAGGTAAGTTTACTTTACTGAATGGCAGCGAAAGGGCATCAAGTACGTTGGCCTTGTCATAAATTTTGGAGGCATTAACCCATTTTTGCGGAGAATATCCGCCTATAAGTTCCTGGTTAAGCGCGGAGCCGGCATCAGCAGTGCGGGTAAAATCTATAACTACAGGTAACGCGGTAGATATAGGGGGTTGAATTACCGGTGGTACTACAACCGGAGGCTCCTGTGGCTGGGGTGCGGTTTGCTTACTGCCGCACGAACTAAAAACAAAGCCCAGCATAATTACTGCACATAAGGCAGATTTTTTAGACGCACGGGTTGGTTTAACTGGTTTATATAGTAATGTATTCATTTTGTTAAAACGTTTTAGCAATTTTATCGAATTTTATTTTCTGTAACTATTTTTGATCTTGTGATACTTACAATTAGTTGTTCAATTGCGCCTGGTAAAGTGAAACAGGTTTAATTAAGGATTGACCTATTCCCTCCCATATACTATTAGGCCTGGGATGCCATGCTTTTCCATAACGGGCCTTGGGAGCAATGTTCCAATTGATGGCCATAGGTGGCTGCTGGCATATCATGGTTTTAGCAGTACAGTTCCAAAAAACCTGGAAAGCGCCTGCCCAGCCATGTCCTGTACCCGAGGCTCCACGGTCTTGTACATTTATTTCACCGTCGGTAGTAACGTTATCATACAATGTACCGGTACCCCAGCGGTGGTGCGGACCAATATCGGCATGGGTTTTTGTAGCCGAGCAGTTATAAAATACGTTGGGGCCGCATACAGCGCCGCCGGTCACAAAATCATGACGACCGTTACGGGTTACACAATTTTTAAAAAGGTTTAATTGGCCGTCGCAATTAAAAGAATAACGCCTGCCTCCCTGTATCTGCGAAACAGGGTCGAGGCAACGGGAATTTTGGACTGTGACATTTTTAGCGGTATGTGCAATATTAACACAACTATAGCCAAAAGAGACCGAGGTAACCTTATCCACCCAGCAATCTTCGGCTGCTTTTATGGAGATGGCATTCCATCCATGCTGTTCATCGTCTTCACCCGCATATACAGATACCATTCTAAGATTTTGAATAGCCACATGGTTAATACGTGCCGCAAAGGTGTAATGGTATAACTGCCCTCCCCCATAACGCTTATCGAGGTTCATCACCAAGGGTGCATGCAATGCAATAAGCTTAGTTTGTGTGTTTACAGCGGTAATTAGGCGTTCGTAACTTAAATTAAATTCATTTAATGGCCACTGCCTGCCGTTAGGCGGCAGCTTATTTATACTATCCATCTTAATATCGTGTATCCATTTTGCCGTGGCAGGCCGGTAAACAATAACCTTATCGCCAGGCTTGTAACCCGTTGTGGATGCTACATGAAAAGTTTTGCTTCCCACCGGTACCACATCATCCGTAATGGCAGTTTTTCCGGCCTCCTGTTTTAAAATAGAGTCCCGACCTGCAATACCGAACAGATCACTTTGCTTCATCGAAGTATAATTGATTACCGTACCCTTTTCATCATCACCTTCTCCTTTAATTAAAATGCCGCTTTGCTTTATCTGCAAGGTTGCGCTTACTGTGTAAGCACCTTTTTTAAGCAGTATAGCACCTCGCATTTGATTAACTATGGGTAGCTTCCCTACCTCGTTTATAGCTTGTTGTATGGCTTTAGTATCATCGGCACCTGATGGGCTTAGGATAAACTTAACCGAGGCCTGAGCAAAGGCTGTTTTGCCTCCCTCATAACCCACCATCGAAAAATCGGGGATGGTATTACCGCTTGCATCAGATTTGTAAACCAGTTTGCCATTCACATCGTATCTTACCCAATATGATTCCCATTGGCAGTAACCGCTAAAATTAAAACATGTTAGCATAATTAAAAAAAATATATTTTTCATCATAGCTTATTAATACAAAACAGGTTTACATAGAGGCTTATAAAAAAAATTGTTTTTTTCAAGCCGTTTTAATTGGCAATATAAATTGCTTACAAGTTTAAACAAAATTATTAAATTTTGCTAAAACGATTTAGTTTAAATGCTATATTTATCGATATTTTCACCAATTCATATTACCTTAATTAAAGTGCTTATGCCCTTTTATCATACCGTAGCCTGTAAGTGGCAATTACAAACAGTACGCACTTTTACCCTGGTTAACAAATGGCTGATTTTATTAGTTGTAACCTGTTGTTTTAATATGCCACTGGCAGGGCAAACCAATACTGTACTTACCGGCCTGCGCTGCGAATATGCAGTTAATCCTATAGGCATAGATGCCTTGCAACCCCGTTTAAGCTGGATAACACAAGCGACCGGGCGCAGCTGGCAACAAAGCGCCTATCGTATATTGGTAGCTTCGTCAGTTAAAAACCTGCAAACTAATAAAGGCGATTTATGGGACAGTAAAAAACAGCTTTCAACTGCGAGTAATCAGGTAATTTACCGGGGCAAACCACTTACCTCGCACCAGTTATGCTTTTGGAAAGTAATGAGTTGGGACACCAACAACCATGTCTCTGGCTGGAGCGCACCGGCTAACTGGGAAATGGGTGTACTTAAAGACATTGACTGGCAAGCCGGTTGGATAGGGAGAAATAATGTAGTCTATAACGAGTATGATAATACCCTTACAGGCAGTAACTGGATCTGGCATCCAAAATTTAATAACAGCATTAACTGCATATTTACTAAAGCATTTAGCGTATCCAATAAAAAAATTAAGGACGCTTACTTATTGTACACCGCCGAAAACGTTACAACCGCCCAACTTAATCAAATTGGCCTTAAAGATGATAAGGAGGTAAACCAGAAACCGGTAAATCCCAACGAAAAATGGAAACAACTAAAAAAAGTTACGATAAGTAATTGGTTAAAGCCCGGTAACAATACCCTTACTTTTACGGCCAGAGGGGGCAGTAAACAAGCCGGACTGGTATGCCGCCTGTTAATAACTTACATCGATAACAGTAAAACACTGGTTATAAGCGATAGTACGTGGAAGGCAAATTACCAGTTAACAAGTAGTGCAGCACCCGACGACGCGATAGCAGCAAAGGTAATTGCACCATTTGGCGAAAAACCATGGCTTCCGCTCATTTATAACCCGCCTGCAACGCAGCCCGCCCCCTACCTGCGTAAAGCATTTACCGTTACAGGTGCGGTAAAACGGGCACGTATTTACGCCTGTGCGCCCGGCTTTGCGGAATTGCGACTTAACGGTAAAAAAGTGGGCGCTAACCGCGAACGCGACCCGGGCTTCACCCGCTTTGATAAAAGGCTGTTATATGCCACTTACGACGTAACAGCACAACTTAAGATTGGTAAAAATGCTTTGGGCGCCATTTTAGGCACCGGATGGTACGATGTACATGACCTTGCCGTTTGGAACCTGGAAAAAGCACCCTGGAGAGGCAGGCCCCGGTTAAAACTGCAATTGTTTGTTGAGTACACCGATGGCCGCACACAAACTATTTGTTCGGGCCCGGGCTGGAAGGTTGCTGATGGCCCTATCCGGTTCGATGGGATCTATACCGGCGAGGTGTATGACGCCAATAAAGAGATCAATGGGTGGGATCTATCGTCCTATACGGATAAAACCTGGAAAGATGCCGTAACCATGCCTGATCCAGGTGGTAAAATGGTGGCTTTGAGCTGTCCGCCGGTTGGTATTGCCAAAACCATCAAACCAATTGCTATTACTGAACCCAAAACGGGAGTTTATGTAGTAGATATGGGTGAAAATTTTTCGGGACATACACAACTGAACATCAGTGCACCCAAAGGAACAGTAATTACTATGCGTTACGCAGAATATTTAGACGATAAGGGCATGATAGGACGCGGTAATATTGAATCGTTTATGGCTCCTTCGGCACCACCGCAACTTTTTCAAACCGACCGCTATATTTGCAAAGGCAAAGGTGTTGAAAACTGGGAGCAGCGTTTTAGTTACAGCGGCTTCAGGTATGTGGAAGTAACAGGTTTGCCTTTTAAGCCCACACTTGACAATTTCAGGGGCCGCTTTGCCTATACAATGTTTGAAGAAGACGGAAAATTTGAATGCGATAACCAGCTTATCAACAATATTCAAAAAATAATTTTACAGGCTTACCTGAGCAACAGTCAAAACATTCCTACCGATTGCCCCCAGCGTGAAAAGAACGGATGGACGGCAGATGCGCACCTGGCTGCCGATTTGGGCATCATGAATTATAATGCCGCTTCGTTTTATGCCAAGTGGCTGGATGATATTGCCGACTCGCAACTTCCCGATGGATTAATACCAGTAATTGTGCCCAGCGCTAATTGGGGCGAACACTGGGACCCTGAATGGACCAGTGCCTACCATATTATTGCCTGGGACCTATATCAGTATTATGGCGACATCCGCATACTGGAAAAACATTACGACCGCCTTAAATTATATGTAGATAAGCTGACCCTGCAACGTAAAAACAACTTGATTAAGGGATACTCTTATGGCGATTGGGCTTTTTACGACACGCAAACCTCTAAAGTGCTAACGGCCAATGCTTATTTATACTTAGATGCCGAGATATTGACAAAAATAGCACGCCTGCTGAACAAGCCCGATGATGCGGCTACTTATGCGCGGATGGCAAACGAGGTAAAAAACGCTTTTAATTCAAAGTTTTTAAACACAGCAACCTCACTATATGACAATGGCAGCCAGTGCGCCCTTGCCACTCCGCTGTATTTTGATATGGTTCCTCCGCAGGATAATGAAAAAGTATTTAATGCATTGCTTAAGAAGATAGACAGTGCAGGGCACATTGATGCGGGTATATTGGGTACTAAACACCTGTTGCGTACCCTGTCTGATCATAACCGTACCAACCTGGCTTACCAGTTGGTTAACACTACAAAAAACCCGGGCTGGGGATATTTTGTAGATAAGGGGGCTACATCATTATGGGGAGGCTGGGGCCGCAAAGGCACACCAAACCGCGGATCTCTTAACCATATCATGTTTGGCGATGTAAGTGCCTGGTTCTACCGGGACCTGGCAGGTATACAGCCTCACCCCGAATACCCCGGCTTCAAGCACTTTGTTATTAAACCAGGCTTTGCAGGCGATTTAAAACATGTTAAAGCACATTATAACTCTGTTTATGGTTTAATTAACGTGGAATGGAATAAACAAGGTAACAGCATAGTGTTAAACATTCATGTACCGGCCAATACATCGGCCACCGTATATTTACCGGCTCAATTAGCAGAGGGTGTTAAAGAAGGCGACAAACAACTTACTGAAGTTAAAGATATTACAGATGCCGGGCAAAAAGATGGTTACAGGGTATTAAAGGTAGGTTCGGGCAGTTACAGTTTTAAAATGAATTAGCCGGGCTAAAACTGTTTATCTCGCAATTGTATCTTGAATGATGAATGTTAATTGTAGGGCTGTGACCGTGAGTGAATAACAAGCTATCCCTTTATATAGCTGAAATTGTTATAGCTGCGAAATTGTACTGCAGTTAGTAGCCCTGCAAAAAAGGAGTTTGAGTTGGACATAAAAAAACCACAGGATGCTATTTATAACATCCTGTGGTTTTTTTGTATTAGTGCTTAATAATTAGGCTGATAAGGGTTTACTTTCTTCCAGGCATCGGTTGGGTTGCCCACCAGTACACTTGGCATATCCCAGTATAATACACGGGTTTCGCCGTTAGTGTAATTAGAATCATCATGACAGTACATGCCAAATTTAATAGCTGTACCATTTTGTAAAGAGTCGCCATTCCAGCAATCCTGCCCAATATTAATACCGCTAACGCTAAAAGTTGGTGCCGATTGATTTAGTGTAGCATCGCCATGCCATACTTCTATCATCCCTGTATTATTACGTGAATAACGCACATGCACTACAATTGATTTCCACAAGTTTTGTTGCGCATTGGCTATCAATTGCTTAGTAGAACCGCCTGCCCCGTATCGTCATGTCAAATATACCTTACCATCGGCTTCAACGCCTAAATGCCAGGTCCAGGTGTTAAGTGCACTACAGCCGGCATTTGAGTTATTAATGCCCTGCAAAATAATAGTATTTTTGTTAATTGGAAAGTTAGTGCTGCCTGTTGGTAAATAATAAGCCCCACCAAACCAACCATCTTCCTTAATAAAATTAGCATCCTGTGTTAACTCTGCCCCCTTGGTATTACGGGTAGGATCCCCATTGCTATCAAGCAATATATTGTTTTCGCTCCAAATGAATTTAGCGCTCCAGGTACCATCTTTAGCACCCGCACCCGATTGTATGCGCTGTACTTGGTTGCCGTTGGTAGTATTGCGCGGCCAAAAAGGATACAAAGTGTTACCACTTCTATTAGGATCAGGGTCTGTAACTACAGTCTCAAAACTGGTTTCCTTTTCGTTAGCTGTGGTAAGTAGTTTGTTTACACCTACGGGGTTTTCTACGCTTGCTGCTTCTTCGGTAGCAGTTGTACTTTCACCCTTTTTGCATGATTGCAAAACAGTTACACTTGCCAGGCATATTGCCCAAAACAAGCTCTTGTTAATTTGCACATTTCTCATATTTGTTATTTAATTGGTTTCCTAATAAATAAAACGTTTTAGCAAATATCAACACTAAGTTAATCACTATTTACAGATACTACTAATTGAAGCTTGTAGCTATTAATTAACCGGTGTTAGTGTAATATTCAAAGGCTGCATTAAATATTTACCCTGATGTTCGCCAGCGGTAAGTTTTAATTCATGCGCACCCGCGGGCAGCTCAATGATACCTACATTTAATGTTTTGGATACACGTTGCTTGGAAGTAGTTGGCGCATAATCAACCCACAATTTTTTTTCGCCTACAGTAATGTAAACTTTGCCGCTTTCATTCTCATTTTCAGTATTGTACTCTATGGTTACTTTAAAGCGGGCAGTTTCATTTAATCTGAAATTCCAGGCCAAAACCTGGGTATCATCTTTCCAGTGCCTGATGAACTCGTTATGTAATTTACCGTTACCATATAGTAGATCTTTTCCTGTTAAGGCAGCATCGAAAGCCTGTAATACGTTAGCTGTAGTGTTACTTAGTAAGCGCGTATAATCGAGTTTCGGCTTACCAGTGGTTTTTAAAACCACAACCGATATAATGCTATCCGGCGCTTTGGCAGGAACTGTTATTATCAAATCCTTATCATTCAAACGCGCAGTTTTTAAAGCAGAAGCGCTTTTGTTAGCCAGTAAGTAAGCCTTTTGCAAGGTACCGTTAAAGCCCCCCACTATAAGTTTACCATCTTTAGGCCATTGCTTTACCTGCAGGTAAAGCGTTCCATTTTTATAGGTGCTTTCACCCCAGGGCTGTACACTAAGCGGACTGGTTGTTGTTCCATAAATACTTTCGCCGTTCACCTGCATCCAGTTGCCAATACCTTTTAAAATAGCCAAGTCGCGCGGGTCCATTTTTCCGTTACCCATTGGGCCTACATTCATTAATATATTACCGCCCTTGTTTGCCGCGCCGGCCAACAGGCCTATAAAATGCGAGGCCGGCTTATGACGGGTATCAAATTCACTGTAACCATACGATTCGTTAGTGGTAGGTAAACCTTCCCATACTTGGTTTTGAGGGCGAAAGAATGCAGGTTTATCAGTAGTGTTCAGGTAATCGCCAAAATTAAAATCATTAAAAGTTACCAGGCGGCCGTTTACAACTACATTGGGTGCAAAGGTGCGTATATTCTGTAAAATGCGCAGATTTTCTGAAATGGGCAGGTGCTGATTGGTATCAAACCAAAAAATGTCGGGGTCGTATTTTGCCAATTCTTTTAGCTGAGGTATTACCTTATTATTTACATATTTTTGTACCCTCGGAATAAATTCCTGGTACTTGTTCCAATCGGGTGCACCTTTTAAGTTAGCCAGATAGGCATTGCCAACAGTGTCCCAATCTCTACCCGATGCATCGGGGTGTTCCCAATCATTGGCATGCGAGTAATAAAACCCAAACTTGATACCATATTTTTTAGCAGCAGCACGTAATTCTTTCATAGGGTCGCGCTTAAATTTGGTGAGGCGTATGTCGTAAGGGTAAGCATCTGATGGGTACATGGCAAAGCCATCATGGTGCTTGGCGGTAATGATCATATACTTCATACCGGTTTCTTTGGCGGTTTTCATCCACTCATCTGCATTAAAGTCAACCGGGTTAAAATTATCAACCAGTTTGCGGTACACCTTGCCTGGTATTTTTTTGGTACGCATAATTTGTTCGGCATAACCGCCTACAGGCTTACCTTCCCAAACGCCACCGGCCAGCGAATACACACCCCAGTGAATAAACATACCAAATCGGGCATCGGTGTACCAGGCCAGCCGCTGGTCATGGTCCTGCATAGATCTTCGCCACCAGCTACCGGGTGCCAACGCATCGGTTACAGCATTTTTATCGCTTTGTATCTTAAGCGATTGTACTTTATCGTTAGTTTCTTCGTAGGCAGTGGCTGTAGCCTGAGCGTATATACTGCTACTGTACGCTATACCTGTAATAAAGCATATCGCTTTTATAAAATTGGTCATATAATTAGTATAAGTGTTTAACTTAAAAGTTGTTAAAACGTTTTAGCAATAAAAAAAACTTATTTTTAATTCAAAAAAAGATGGCTTTTATTTTATCAGGTATTTCTTATTGAAGATTCTCTAACGATGAGGTTGGCCGGGATAATAATCTGATCGCCAAGATCCTTCTCATTACCATCAATTTGTTGCAAAATTTTTATTACCAACTGTTTAGACATAGCCTCAACGGGTTGGGCAACCGCCGTAATTGATGGTGTGTACAGCCTAAAAAGATCATGATCATCATAAGCAATAACCGCCACATCATCAGGAATGCGAATTTTTTTTATTTTTAAAGCTTCCAATGCTCTGATAGCGAGGTAATTAGTTCCTACAAATATAGCATCAACTTTAGGATTAGCTTCAAAAAACCTGAGCAGCTGGCTTACAATGTCTTCGTGCTTTGTATGAAGGGGTATCTCTAAAATAGAAGGCAACAGTCCGTGCTTGTCCATCGCTTTTTCGTATCCTCTGCGCCGTTCCATCATTTGTGTTTGTTCGGATATGATTGTTATCATTGCCGTTCTTTTATACCCGTTCTGTATCAGATGCTCAACCGCATTCAGCGAACTTTGAAAATTATCAATGCCAACATAATTAGTTTTAAGCATGCTAAAGTAACGGTCAAATAAAATAAAAGGATAATTATCCTTCAATAGCAATAAAAGATCATCTTCAATACCTATAGGCGGCGTAATAATAAAACCGTCTACCTTACGTTGCCTGAATACCTTAATGAGTTCTTTGGCTTTATCGGTATTATTGTCAGTACTTACATGGATAATCTTGTAACCTTTTTCATAAGCTGCGTCTTCAATATGTTTGGCTATCTGTGCAAAAAAGGGGTCGGCAATATTTTCGAGCATCAATCCAATAGTTTTGGTTTTACCTGTACGAAAACTCTGGGCCAGCTGATTTGGTTTATACCCCGACTCTTTAACCAGTTGCATTACCTTTTTAACCACCGGCTCGCTAATGCGCATCTCTTCGGCTTTACCGTTAATCACAAAAGAAACTGTAGTAACTGATGTATTTAGCTGTTTTGCGATATCAACGATTGACAATTTTTTCATAGTGGCCGGCATTTTTAGTTACAGCAAATGCAAATGTATCATATAAAATCTATTTTGTTATTTTTATGCTATGAGGTTACATCACCAGTTTGTCATACATTAATTTTGCTACCATTTGGTTACCGGCAGCATTCAGGTGAACTTTATCTCTCGTTAACACGCCTTTCTCTTCATTTCTAATGTTATTTTGTTCATTGTATTGCGTAAACTCTTTGCGTAAATCAATAAATTCACATTTATATTTTACAGCTAAATTATTTACAGTTTTTGCATACAAGTTCAAATCTCCATCCTGCTCGTTAGTATTAGCTTTCTTTTCGCCTATTACAGCCGGAGTACATAATACCACTTTTGCGCCTGCTGCTTGTATTTGTTCGATAATTGCTGAGTAAAACTTTTCGAAACGGTTAAGATCGGTACCTGTACCTGTTTGAATCTTATGCCAAACATCATTTACACCAATGTAAATAAAAACCATATCGGGGTTTTTGCTCAGCACGTCTTTATTAAGCCTGAAGTAAAGATCATAAATTTTATTACCCGATACACCGGCACCTATTAACTCGTACCTATCAGCCAGCTTGTTTTCTTTCAGGCGGTTTTGCATCAAGGTTATAAAGCCATCGGGATCTGGCCCGTGCCAGGTAATAGAATCGCCAAAGAAGATGACCCTTTTTGGTTTTACAGGTTGCATAGCTGTAGAGGCCAAAAAGATGATCACTAATAAAGTATATTTAAACATTTTTTTCATTAGCGTTTAAGGTTAGAATTTTTTGAATTAAAAAGTAAAGTACCAAAGCCTGCCTGATCCGCCGGACGGGGGCCCTCGTTTTCGGGTCGGATCTTACTCACCACTTTAGCGGTATAAGGGGCGGGTAAATTTTTACGGTTAACATAATGGTTATATACCATTTCATAAATAGGCCTGAAATCGCCGCGGTGATCATCAGAGATTTTTGTAAAGCGGTATTTGTTGTTCACATCGGGATGCATAGTGTAAGGCACATCGACGCCTAAATTATATTTTGCAGTGTACTCAAAGCCAATTAGCAGGCGGTTATTTAACGCACCATACATATCAAGCCCCTGGTTATAACCTATTTCGCAGGCCTCGGCCAGGTTGCCCAAACCTAACTGGGCATGTGCCTGGTCGCGACCGCTTTCCTGGCATTGCCCGGTTTCATATATATAATTGGGTAAGCTGGCGTTACCTTTACCGTTGTAATAATAGTCGACCGCGCTGTCAAATATGGCCCGGTCGTTACAAAAAACGCCTATTCCCATAATTGCTTTAATGGCGGCATTGCCCCAATTGCCATTAGCGTAAGGCGCAAAATCTTTCATAACCGGGTAAAAAACCTCTTTAAACATTTTTTCGCATTGTGCAATGTCTTCGGGTTTCCAGCCTGCGCCGGTATAGCGTAAAATTTCTGCAGCATTTACAAGCTGCGATCCGTCAAAGGCGGCCAGCAAAGGTGCATCGGCATATACGATAGCCTTTAACCCGTACGACCAGGCATTCAATATTTCTATAGCCTTTTGGGCATGTGCTTTTTTACCGCTAAGGGCCCACATCAGGGCGTTGTAATAGGCGGCATTGCTGTCGTGCTCAATTTGTGCCGAATGCAAACGCCTGGTAGCATCACGCGAAACGCTATCGAAAGGCCCCTGCAACTTATAATACGCACCAGATAATTCGTTAGAAGCTAATGCCTTGAAACCGTCTTTCCAGGGTTGCTCACCCGCTTTAACAGCTTCTTTGATAAGCTGCAAACTGCTTTGGGTGTGTAATATACCCGGATGTATAAACTGTTTTACAGATTGGGCCTTTACAAATACTGTTGTAATTAATAAAATAAGAATAATGGTTAACTGTTTCATAAACGACTTTACGCTATAAATATAATAAACTTTGCTAAAACGTTTTATTAAAAAAAGATTTTATAAGGACATAGCGCTTTTAAAACAGCTTGTGTATTCACGTATAAATAAAAAATGCTTAGTGGTGCCCGGCGGGGAGCCGGGCCACTAAGCTACCAATTTCCAACTAAAATGGAATAAAACCTTACAATTATAATGAACTAAATCGTTTTAGCGAAATTTATTTTTACTTTTTTTATTGTACATCCATATTAGACAATCCATTACCTAAAGAAACTGAATTAGTAGGCGTATTGCCCGACAATGAGTTGCCGCGTACCTGCCCGTAACTGGAGTTACTGCCAATTTTAACACCATACCCTTGGTTATTTGAAATAGTATTATCAACAAAACTAAAGCGCGTAGGTGTGCCACCATCGGTAGCGGTACCAATACCAAAATCCTTATTGTTACTCACCGTATTGTTTTTTACCACCACATCAACCGATGCTCCTCCTATGCGTACACCCCGGAAATTATTCCCTGTCATGATGTTAGCATCAATGGTTAAATTAGTAACTGCCGTAATATTGAGCCCGTTACCGCTGGGCGAGTTAATAAAGCGGTTACCATCATACACCTGCGCCCTGTCGATGCTACGAAGGTAAACGTTATGAAAAAAATAAGGCGAAGGATGCGTAGTGTTATTACCTAATGTTCCGTTAGCTTCTACATCGCAATTACGAAGAATTACATCATTGGTATGTTTTATATGCACACCCATACCGCAGTTTACTACTTTAATAGTAGTGACATAAGCCCGCTGATTTTTTGAGCCCGGAAAGTCGTCAACCGTTATACGAATACCGTACATATTGAAGAAGTTACTCATACGGCTTGATGAAGGCGTATTGCCATCGATAGTTAAGTCGGATATCACCATATCAGAAATCACCCCGCGGGTTCCCACCATATCGCTGCCGTTATCATAGTCGGGCGTCCATGACTCGTCGCGTTTAATTATCGATTCGTCGATACCCACTCCCTTAAGCCGCACTTTAGATTTGAGGCGTATGGGTCCTGTTATCCGGTAAATACCGGCATTAAGCACCACTGTACCACCGCCCTGGCTGCTCATGTTGTTAATGGCATTGTTAATTTGCGTGGCGTTGTTAATGTGTTTGGTAGCCTCGCTAACGTTTAAGGTACTGAGTGTTGTGGTACGGGTTTCGTAAATAGTAGCTTTAGTTGGCAAATCGGCCGTATAAGTGGCCGTGGCCAACGTAATACGATTTTTTTCGCTGCTTTCAGCTAAAGCATCGGGCTGATCATTAGCTGTTTTTTTGCAGGATAATAAACCTGTAGTTAACGTTACAACAATACATAGCTGCCATAATTTTACGTTGTTTAATAAAATTCTCATTTGGGGGTTTATAAATAGCAGCCTGTATTACAGCAGCAGGCTGCTTTCGGTTTAATAATTAATTGGTACGTACCATTGAGCATTTGTCTAACGAAAAATCGCGGAAGCTACCATCGGTTTCTACATAGAATTCGGCTGCTGTAAGCGTGCCGCTCCATTGCAGGTTTACGCTTCCCGAAACCAGGGCATAGGTATCATGGTTAAAGTTCTCCTTTACGCTGAAGAATTGGGTTACGCCGCCAGCGGTTATTTTCACGGTTACCTTGCCTACATAAGTGCCTGCTCCGGCCGGTATTTTTTTCATAAAGGCGGTTAAATCATAAATTCCTTTGCCACCAGTACCCGATTGCAGGGCTGTCAGTATATTTTGCCTTGGCCCGTTATAATCTTGCGTACGGCCTGTAACCTGTAAAGTACCGCCACTGGCTGTAATAGCACATCCGTTGCCAGTCCAGCTGCTTGCATTTGTAGTAAAGCTACCATTGGCAATCAGGTTACCCGGGTAATAGGTGGGTGTAGAAAACAACAATGTACCAAAGCCTATATTACCCGAATAGGTGTCTCTTAACTCGGGCCTGCCCTGAATGGCCAATTGAGTGGAATAATAAACCGGGCTGCCCGAGCTGCCTGATATAAGGCCTTTGCGGCGGGCATAATGGTTGGTGATCATTTCATAAGTTGGGTATATCAAGTCTCTATTTTCGGGAGAGATAGAGGTACTGTAAGTATTGGTACCTCTCACATTAATATAATTTACGTACGAAGATGGCGCATTGCCAAGCAGGTAACTGGCCGTGTACTCAAACCCTTTTAACAGCCGGTTATCTAAATATCCGTACATATCCATACCTTGGTTTAAACCCACTTCGCAGGCTTCGGCCAGGCTACCTAAACCAAATTGCACGTGGCCTTGATCGCGGCCACTTTCCTGCGTTTGCCCGCTTGCAAACTTAATGTACCCTTCCAAACAGCCGTTGCTGCAATAAGGCGACGTGTAACCGGTAGAGGCATCTACAAATCCCGGCTCTTTGTTATAAAAATGATTTACGGCTTTATTAAACATGGCTACATCATCTAAAAAAACGGCCATAGCCATCATACACTTGATATTAACCGCATCCCAGTTACCAGGATTGGCTGGCGCCCAGTCTTTTATTTCATTATAAAACTTATTACGGAACATGGTTTCCACTTCAGTTTCAAAGCTGCTGGTCCAGCCCGGATAACCGGTATGCTTTAGTAACTCGGCAGCGGCAGCAAACTTAAACCCGGTTACGCCAGCCATAAGCTTGGCATCGTTGTTGGTAAAATCTTTAAGCCCGTTAACCGGATCTGACCATAACGCAATAGCCTTTTTAGCTGTATCGCCATAGGCTCGCGTACCAGTTATTACCCACATCATGGCTTGTTGATAAGCCGCGTTTGCACCATCATTAATTTGACCTACGTTTGATATCCAAACACCGCCAATTGCCCGCTCAACAATACCATTGGCCGCAGGATCGGGTACGCGTGGTTTATAACCAAGTTGCGAAAAAGTACTGGCCTTAAAAACTGTGTAACCGCTTTTCCAAGGCTCTACATTACCCAATGCCTTGGTTTTAATGTTCAACAGATCCTGCGAATTGTGCACTACGCCGGGGTGTACAAACGTTCCGGAGAACAGTGTGGCCGTACGCTTTGATGCGTTTTGAGTTTGTGTTTCACCTGCGGCCTCGTTGGCAAGCTGGTTTTTTTTGCATGACGCAAACAGCACTATAGCTGATGACAGCAGTACAAAAATTTTAGTGTAAGCTTTCATATTGAGTTACTTAATAACCTGGCCGACAGTATAGCTATCCCGCCAGCCAGGCGGTTAATGGTGTAGTTGGTTACTTAACTTTTACCAGCGAACATTTGTCTACCGCTATAGAGTAGCTGTTGCCAGGTGTGGTTACATAAAATTCGGCTGCGGTAAGCGTACCACTCCAGGTAACATTGGCCGAGCCCGATATTTGGGCAAAGCTGTCGTCATATTTTTCTTTGGCGGTATAATAATGGGTGCCGGTACCATCTACCAGTTTAATGTTTACCTGCCCCGTAAATATGGTTGAAGTAGTACTTATCGTGCGTATATAAGCGCTTAAATCGTATAAACCTTGTCCGTTATCAAGCAAATACTGTTTCACATCCTGGCGGGGGCCCGAGTAATCAAAATCACGCGATTCTACACTGATAGATTTGCTGCCTTCAATATGCAGGGTGGTGTTAGATGTAAGAATGGCTCCTCCTGCAGCGTACCAGTTGACTGTTCCGCCTTCAAAGCTGTAATTGGTTAAGGCATTGCCGCCATAAGGGCCTACTGCAAATAACAGTGTGCCAAAGCCCGGGGCAGCCGGATCATTAGAGGTACCTTCGGGCGATATACTTTCGGCCACCTGTTTCAAATAGGTCATGCTGGATGAACTGAGCAACCCTTTACGGTATCCATAATGGTAATAGGCCAGAGCGTACACCGGGAAGAAAGTGCCATAACCAATTGTAGAAGGAACATCGCCGTAGTCTTTACTGCCGGTTATGCCGTCATAATCAACAGGTGTGCTGGCAAAACCATTACCGGAGTTATAACGGGCAGTAAACTCGTAACCTCTTAGCAAGCGGTTATCGAGGGCGCCATACATATCCATATACTGGTGCTTGCCTATTTCGCAGGCTTCGGCTAAACTACCCAAACCTACCTGGGTATGGTTTTGGTCGCGGTTGGTTTCCTGGCACTGGCCGCTTGGTAAAATATAATTGGCCAGGTTGCCATTGGCAGGTGTGCTGCGCCCATAAAACTCGTCAACCGCACGCTGAAAAATAGCGGTGTTCTCGGTAAATACGCCAATAGCCATCATACATTTAATAATAAACGCGTCCTGATTACCGGGGCCTATCTGGTTGTAATTTTTTATTTCATTATAAACCGGACCTGTGAAAAAGCTGGTAGCCCTGGTATTGTAACCCGAAGTCCAGCCGCTATAACCGGTATGTTTCAAAATTTCGGCAGCATTTATAAAATTATACCCATACAAAGAAGCCGATATACGGGAATCGGCGCCGGTAAAATCGGTAATCACCGATGCCCAGGCATCAATCAGATCGCGCGATTTATTGGCATACGCAACATCCTGGGTAATGTACCACATCAAGGCGTTTTCGTAGGCGGCACGGCTATCTTTGTCGCAGCGGGTGTTACTGCCAGTTGGATCAAGGCCGCCTGTTTCGCGGTTTACCACTGTAACACCCTGGGGGCCACGTATAGTGTAAGTGCTTTGTGCGTAAAAATCCGCAGCCAGCTTATCATAACTACCTTTCCAGGGCTGCAAATTGGCGTTTACCTTGCTGCGCATCCTATCAAGATCCTGCTGCGAGTTAAGAATGCCAGGATGCTGCCAGTCGCCCGAAAAGATAGTAGCCGACCGGTAAGGTGTTTCATCCGCAGCCGCTGTTTCAACGGCTTCACTAATTACTTCCGGCTTTTTACAAGCCGTTAGCATAGCTACTGTTATACACAGCAGGGTGCTTAATTTTAAAAGTGATTTCATAGGATAATTTAATTGATTATTAGTTGTTCTATTTTAAGTTTACAGCAATAAGCCAAGAAAAAATAAAGCAAGCGGCGAAACAAAGCTGTTAACGCTACTTCTCCTAATTTTTAAGCTGACAAAGCACTAAAAAGCTTATAAAAACTGATATCTAAGGAGAAAAGAAACAGTCGTTAAAACGTTTTAGCAACAACAACGCAATTGGTTAATGCATTAAAAGCTTACGATAAATTTTGTTTAATAGTAATAATTGGTTAAGTCAAACTTAAAAATACTAAATCGATTTAGCAAATTTTTTTAGAAATATTTTTACAGAAATTTTGAGCAAAAAAAAAGTCGTTAAATGATCTTTAACGGCTCTTTAAAATACGTAGTATTGAGCTATTTAATGAAATTCACCTCAAAGTTGCCATTACCTACTTGCAGCAAAATATGATCATCCGTTATTACCCCTTTTATGGAAGCACCATTTATACGTAAATCTTTCACATTTTGCGGAAGTTGTATAGAGCCTGATGTATTAGCTGGTAAGCTTACCTGTAATTTTACCCGGTTACCTTCCCGTTTCCAACCCGATGTTATTCTGCCATTAACCGTACTTATCCCGGCCTCTACCATGTTAAGCCCGCTTTCAGGAATGTAAGGCTTTATAATAATTTTACGAAACCCTGTTAAAGTATCGTCGGTATTTATACCGGCCAAAGCATGATAAAACCAGGCATCTATACTGCCAAACATCACATGATTGTGCGATCCGCTTCCATCCCACCACTCGGGGAACGTGTTACGACCTTGAAGCATGTAATCGAAACCTGGATAGCCTTTTACATTCAGCATACTATAAATTAAATCATTTCGATTTTCCTGTGTAAATAGGTCTAACATATATTTTAAGCCAATAATACCTATGTAAGGATGTCCTTGTCTGTGCTCCGTAATATCCGTTACCAAATTATGCATTACCTGTGCTTTATACTTGGCAGGCACTAAACCTAAGTACAAGGGCATTATTTGCCGGTATTGGTAATGATACTCCTCCCCTTTGTAAGCAGCAATTGTTTCATCAAAATAGTTTTTGTTGAAGGATCGTAAGGTATTTTGTTTCAAACGCTCGTAATATTTTTTATCCTCTGCGTTATTAAGCACACCTGCGGCATCACTCAGTATTTTGGTACATAAGTAAAACATAGCTGTAGTTGACATTGCCGGATTACCTCTTAACCAGCCGCTTGTAGCCTTACTATCTTGCGCTGGATTTCCCCAATCGCCGTAACGGTCCGGTTTTAAAATATAATCTTTGGCATTGGCAGCCAAATAATTTACATACTTTTTGATAGCAGGATAGTAAGTTTGTAATACGCGGGCATCTCCGTAATTGCGGTAATGGTCCCACACAACCAATACCATACCACAGCTCCAGTTGGTATTTTCTGAAACTACAAAAGTTGGAGAAATATGCTGTAAGCGACCCGCACTGTCCTGAGCATAGCGGGCATCATCGGCCCATTTGGTATAAAACAGCGGCGCATCAAAATTAAGCATGGCTTCATCGGCAGTAACATAACCATCGGCCATCCATCCCAACCGCTCATCGCGCTGCGGACAATCGAGCGGCAGGCCCTGCATATTGCTGCGCTGCGACCATAAGGTGGCCTGGTGTACACGGTTAATCAGATCGTGGTCGGTAGTTAATTCACTCGTTTGAGGCAAATCGTTATGTACTACGCAGCCCTCGGCGCTTAAAATTTCGGCCTGGCCTTGCAAGCTCACTTGCAAATATTGAAATCCGTGGCTGGTAAATCGGGGTTCGTAAATTTCGGTGCCGGTACCTTTTAAGGTATATCGATCCTCATTGGCTGCTGCCCGGTTAGATTTAGTATTCAAAGAACTATCAACTGTTTGCAGGTCTTCAGCATGGCGCAGGGTAATCACTGTACCGGCGCTTCCATGCACTTTGATACGTGCCCATCCGGCAAAATTTTGCCCCATATCATAAATAACAGTACCGTTTTCCTTCTTGAAAACTTTTACTGGTTTCATAATTTGGGTTACACGTTCGGCAGGCATCAGGTTTACTTCCATTAATTTTCCGGGTGCGGGCAATGTTTTGGCAACCTTCCAGCCTTGATCATTATAGCCGGTCATATTCCAACCGGTTTGCTCCAAACGGGCATCATAATGTTCACCATCGTAAACCGAGTTAAAGGTAATTGGTCCAAATGCCGCTTTCCAGCTGTTATCCGTTTTTATTATTTCGGTTGAGCCGTCGGTGTAATCTATATACAGCCTTAATGCAGCGCGCGGATAACCGTAAAAAGGCATACGCCAGTCCTGATACTTTTTAAGGGGGTTATACCAGCCGTTGCCTAATTGAATGCCCAGCACATTGCTGCCATACTTCAAACTTTCTTTCACATCAAACACTTCATATAGGGCACGGTCAGTGTACCGTGTTTTGGCCGGGGCTAACACATGATCACCCACTTTTTTACCGTTAATACTCAGCTCGTAAAAACCCAAACCGCTTACCATAACACGGGCACGCTTAATGTTTTTTACTAAGTTTACTTGTTTTCGTAAATATTGCGAGCGGTTTTCGAGCAGGCTATCAGGCGAGGGTATGGGTTTTTCACCGGCTAACATTTTTTCCAGTGTATAACCAATCCACTCTCCTTCCCATTTTGTATTATCAAACAAAGCAGTACTAAAAGTAGTATTGCTTATCGCTTTATCACCCTGCCTGTTCCAAGATGTTACCTGTATGTAATAATCATGATTGGGCTTAATAAGCTTACTATTGGGATGAATATATTGGGCTTTTGCCAAATTGACTTTACCCGAGTCCCATACATCGGCTTTGCCCTGTTTAAGCATACCGACCGAAGTGGCAATGAGCACCTGATAAGCTGCCTGGTATTGGTTATTTTTGTTTGAAGATAATATCCAGCTTATACCCGGCGAAGCATGGTTAACATTAATAGGTGCTACAGAATAATCTACAGTTATTTGAGTTATTGCCCAGTTTTTTCCATTAGCTTTAACGCTATTTTGTATAAAAAACAAAACAACTAAACCTATAATGATGTGTTTGGCCGTCATTTTAAAATTTATTTAATTGTAAACTGCTTTTCCAGTTTAATACTTTCGGATGAATTGCCTATCATCACCTTAAAAGTACCAGGTTCCACCACGTAGTTCATATTAATATCTAACAAAGACAGGTCATCGGGGTGTAGCGTAAAGTTCACTATTTTGCTTTCGTCGGGTTTTAAGGTTACTCTCTCAAAGCCTCTTAAATCAAACTCATAGGTGGTTACGCTGCTATATTCATCTTTGAGGTACAGTTGTACCACTTCATCGCCGGCTACTTTACCTGTATTTTTTATTTCGACACTTACCTGTATATTGCCTTGATTATTCTGCACTTCGGGATTAACCTTTAAATTGCTAAAGGCAAACGTAGTGTAGCTTAACCCAAACCCAAATGGATACAAAGCCCCATTGACGCTGGTGTTACCCGAGCCGTTTGGCCCGTTGGATGCCTGGCCAGCATGCGAACCAGGCTTAAAGGGAAAGTTAAATTCGATTTGACCGGTAGTTTTAGGAAAGGTAATGGGTAGCTTACCCCCCGGATTATAATCGCCAAATATTACTTCGGCCAGGGCCTTGCCTGCCATTGAATTGGAGAACCAGGTTTCAATAATACCGTTCACATACTTATTAGCCCAGTTAATGGTTAAAGGCTGCCCGTTAGCCAATACCAGCAGTACCGGCTTGCCGGTTGCCTGGAGCGCTTCGAGCAGTTTTTGCTGACGGCCGGGCAATTCGAGCCCAGTGCGCGACATGCTCTCTCCTACCGTAAACGCGTCTTCGCCTAATACGGCAATAACCACATCGCTGTATTTGGCAGCCGTAACGGCAGAGTCTATACCAGCCTGCTCAGCGGCAGTAAGCGGGGTAGCAATAATTTCACTTTCGGGCCAGGTAGCATCTGCTACTTCGCAGCCTTTAATGTAATTTACAGTAGCCTGGCTACCTGCATATTGTTTAATACCCTCCAATACCGATACATTGCTTACATGCGAAGGGCCATAGCGGCTTACCAAATGTCTTGTAGGTGCCGCCAGCGGACCGGTTACCAATATTTTTTTAGTTTTGGTAATATCGAGTGGCAAAAAGTTATTGTTGTTTTTGAGCAATACGATGGATTGGCGAGCCATATCCAGCACAAAATCTTTGGTTTGTGCCGGATCGGTAACATTATCGGCTGCTTTGGTATCGGCCACATACGGATGATCGAACAAGCCTAACTGAAACTTCACCCGCAGCACATCGGCCACGCGGCTATCCAATGTTTTCTTCGAAACTTTACCTTCTTTTACCAGTTCGCGCAGGGGCAATATAAAATCCTGCGGCGGGGTAAAGTGGGTGCGCACGTTTAAACCAGCTTCTATTACCTGCCTAACGGCTTCTTTATAAGTATCGGCTACGTGATGCTTGGTGTATAGGAATTCTACCGCCTCACTGTCTGACACTACATAGCCCATAAAGCCGTATTGCTCGCGCAGTAATTGTGTTAAAAAGTATTTGCTGCCACTTACAGGCACGCCGTCCCAATCATTATAGCTGCTCATAATACCCATGGGGTGCGCTTCTTGTATTACTTTTTTAAAGGGATACAGATATAGCTGGTGCATTTCGCGCGGGGCTACATGCGGATCGGTGCGGGCATTGCCATCGCGGCCACCTTTAGGTACGCTGTATACGGCAAAGTGCTTTAGGGTTGCGGCTACGCCCTGGTCTTGTATTCCCTTGGTCATTTGTATGCCCAGTTCGGCTATATGAAAGGGGTTTTCGCCGTAAGTTTCTACCACACGTCCCCAGCGCGGATCGCGCGAGGGATCTAAAATAGGTGCGTAAACATTGGTATAGCCCAATGCTCTGGCTTCGCGGCCTACAATTTTACCGGCTTCGTACACCAAATTTTTATTCCAGGTACTGCCAATGGCAATGGGCGACGGCAACGGGGTGGCCCTATCGTGTGTTAAGCCGTGTATGCCTTCGGTAGTAAAATCAACCGGGATACCCAAACGGGTTTGTTCGACAAACCATTTTTGTATCACATTTATAGCCTCGGCATGCTTACTGTGTGGGTACGTAAACTCATTTGAAATAAACGTACTGTGCGCAGCCACACCGTTAAGCTGCTCATCTATATTGGCTATGCCGTCTTTCCATATCTCGTTCTTCCATTCGGGAGTGGGCTGTTTGTCCCTCAGTACCCTGCCATAACCGTATAAGGTGGCCGTTTGGCAGGTTTTTTCTTCCAAGGTCATTTGCGATAATAAATTGGCTATGCGCTTATCAACCGGCTGGCTCTGATCTTCATAAATATCTTTCTTGCCATTTTTATTTAGGTCGTTCCAACCATGGTAATAAATATTTTTCGACTGTGCAAAGGTTGTTATAGCTAATGCTGTAAATAGCAAGGTAACGTAGTTATATTTTTTATTCATGCGTACAATTGGTAGTATGTTATGTGGTGTTACTTATATATTGCTAAAACCACTTTTTCATGTTACTGTAATTCTGATATCGCCATAAAGCTTCAAGCAGATAATAATCGGCATACACAATAGGTACGTTTATTTCGGTACCGGCAGGTTTGTGGCCAGTGCTGTGTTTGAGCAGGAAATAGTTATTGGTACCTGTTTTAGCCAGGTATTGCGGCGAACATAAGTTTTTTAGCATCTGAACAGCTTTTTGCTTGTACACATTTTTCGCACCTGCGTAATGGCTCAATTCCAGCATGCCAGATGCGGCAACGGCAGCGGCCGAGGCATCGCGTGGGGCGGTGGGAATATCAGGTGCGTTAAAGTCCCAATATGGAATGTGGTCGGCTATTTTATTGGTTTGACTGATGAAGTAATTAGCTGCCTTCATGGCTTGCTTTAGATAGCGCTTATCTTTGGTTTCACGGTAGAGGTTAGTGTAACCGTAAATGGCCCAGGCCTGTCCCCTCGCCCAGCACGATTCATCGGCATTACCCTGATGCGTTCTTTTGGCCAGCAGCTTACCGGTTTCCTTGTCAAAATCAAGTACGTGGTATGTAGAATTGTTGATCCTGAAACGGTACTGCATGTCGGTATTGGCATGCTTAACGGCTATCTTGTAAAAGGATGAATCGCCGCTAACGCGGGTGGCCCAAAACAGGTACTCGAGGTTCATCAGGTTATCTACTATGACCGGATAGTTAAACTTCGGATTGTCCCAGGACTTGATAGCGCCCACATTGGCATTAAAGCGGGTGGCTAAAGATTTAGCACCTTGCAGCAGTACCTGTTTATGATGGGCCGACCCGGTTAGGTGATATGCCTGCCCAATAGAATTATACATCATAAAGCCCAAATCGTGCGTGCCGGTGTTGTTTTGCTGGCTCTCTATACCTGCGGTAAAAGCCATAGCCTGCTTTTTCCAATAAGGGTTGTTGGTAAAACGATATATGAACCATAATTCGCCGGGGAAAAAGCCGCTGGTCCAATCGGAAGCGTTAACGGTTCGCAAGGATCCATCTGCATTGGTATTGCGGGCATATTTTGTAGTATCGGGATATTTGCTCAGGTAACCCTGCAATTGCGCTTCTGCCAGTTTCAATACTTTTTGTACCGGTAGCTTAGCCTCTTTTTGCGCATGGCAAACTTCAGCTGTAAAAAAGGTTAATGTGAGTATGAATATATATTTGAACATGTGCTGATGATAGGATAGCTGGTGTTTTAAGTTTTATTATAAGGCTATTTTGCAGGAACCAGGTTAATTTCGCGAAAAGTAAAGCCACGGCCTTCCTGTATAATAGTTATGGGTTCTAATTTTAACTGGTAAATTCCCGGCTTCTCAAAAGTAAGGCTACCGGCATTGGTTATAATGTTTTTCCAGTACAGGGTACGTGGGTTAGGCCTTTTACTATCGGCATAAATTTTTAAATCGGTTACTTTACCGTTAAAAATAACTTTTACCTGGTGGCCGCCGGTCCAGTCGGGCTTTTCATGAGCGCCGGTTTCGGTAGATACCACTTCCATGTTATAATTTCCGGGCTTAATAACGGTAAATGTCCAATCCAGTTTAATGGCGGCATCTTTCCAGTTTTGTGCTCCTCCCCCATTGTTATTAATGGCCAGTAACGCAGCTCTACCGTTTTTGGTAATGGCGGCTTTACCACCAAACAAGTTTATTTTACCTGTATGGTCCTGAACAATTTGTTGCTCTGTTTTAGCTGCACCTTCAATCTCTAATACCAGTACCGATAACACCTTGTCTGGTGCCTGAACGGGCAGCTTTATTTTTAACGTGTGATGATTGGCTTGCTTATTATATTGTTCTTCAAAAGGTATTGGTTTCTTTGCTTTATCGGCCAACAGGTACATTCTTCTTATTTTACTTTGCAGCCCTTCTATATAAAAATCGCCTTGGGGCCAGTTAAATATACCGGCATAAAGCCTACCTGGTTTTTGAGTTATGTTACCCCAGGGAAATTCCAGGTAATACGGACTGGCTTTACTACCATATATGGCTTCACCATTCACTTTCATCCAGTCTCCTACCTGTTTAAGTATATTTACCGATTCCTGGGGTATTACACCATCGGCAGTTGGCCCAACGTTCAGCAGGTAGTTACCCCCTTTACTGGCAATATCAAACAACAGGCGGGTTACACCATCGGGAGATTTCCAGGCGTTATCATACTTTTTGAAGCCCCAGGTATTATTGAGCGTAGCAGGCACTTCCCAATCGCCGGTTACGGTGGTGGGTGGTACGGTATTATCACTGGTAGATTGGTAATCGGGTTCTATACCTCCACCTAACCTGCCGCTAATAATACATTTCGGCTGTAGTTTGCGCACTAATGCTTTTATAGTGTCAGCCTGTTCTTTGGTGATGGATAACGGGGTATCAAACCATATCATGTTTACCTCTCCGTAATTGGTTAACAGTTCGGTGAGTTGAGGCAAAACCTTGCTGTTGATGTATTGGGTATGGTTTCTCTCCTTTTCGGGTGGATAATTATCCCAGTTGTTACCCCAGGCGTTAGGTTCGGCCCAGTCTTGAGCCTGCGAATAATAATAACATATTTTCATACCCTGCTTATGACATTCATTAGTTAAGGCTTTGATAATGTCTTTTTTATAGGGTGTGGCATCTACCACATTGTAGGGCGAAACGTTAGATTTGAACAGCGCAAAACCATCATGATGTTTACTGGTAATAGTAATGTACTTCATCCCGGCATCTTTGGCTGTTTTAACAAAGGCTTTTGCATCAAACCGGCCAGGGTTAAACTGTTTAGCCAGTGTACTGTATTCGGCATAAGGAATTTTGTAGGTATTCATAATCCACTCGCCTATCTTTTTATCATCGTACTGCCCTTTCCACTCTCCCGCCGGGATAGAATACAGTCCCCAATGTATGAACATACCGAAACGCGACTCGCGCCACCAAGCCATACGCTCATCTTGAGTCGAATTTATTTGCGCATTAGCCCACTGCCCATAAACCAGTGATAATAATATTACAAAGATTATTTTTTTCATAGAAGTTCTTAAAAGTTCATTATTGCCTCACAAAACTTCAACTCTCCTGTCAAACTCCGTTTCCGAAACGCTCAAATTTATGTTACCAACAGTATATGAACACTAAATAAGTGCTTGGGCAACCTGTAGTATGCAAGGCAATAGCTGCATAATTAATCAACAGCTCTTTGCTTCTTTACCGGGTAAGGCTTGTATTTACCTTCAGCGTTAAGCGGCAGTTTGGCGGCATTGGCCGGCTCTACGTATTTTACCTCTTTAAGCTGGTTTTGATATGCAGCTTCCATTTGCTTTTGCAGGGCGACGTACTTAGGGTTGTTAAACAGGTTATTCATTTCATAAGGATCAGTACCCAGGTCAAACAGTTCCGTCCAATCGTCCTGATGTGGATATTTGATCAACTTAGCTGTTTTGGTGCGTACGGCAAGCATAGTAGGAGTTGGCGAATTACTTTCGTAGTAATATTGAAAAAAGAAAGCGTCGCGCCATTGCTTTTCCTTTCCGGCAACCAGGTTAACCAAACTTTTACCCTGAAAATCCGCCGGTGGTTTTACCCCGGCCAGTTGCAGTAAGGTAGAGGGAACATCCAGATGCAGTACCATATCGTCAATTACCTTGCCCTTAGGAAACTTTGCCGGATATTTAATTAACAGAGGAATGCGCATACTTTCCTCATAGGCGGCGCGCTTATCCTGTAAAAAGTGTTCGCCATGAAAGTAACCGTTATCGCTGGTAAAAACTACGATGGTGTTTTCCTCCAGCTTCAGTTCTTTAAGTAAATCGAGTATGCGGCCTACATTATCATCGGCGCCGGTAACGGTGCCCCAATAAGGTTTTACACGTTTATTGCCGCTACTGTCTGTCCACGAATACAAGGGTTTATCGGGGTTGGCAAAGCGAGCGTCCCAAAATGAGATATATGACGGTTTCGATAGTTCGTTCACCGGTTTGGTAAGCTTAGCATCGGTATATAAATTTTTATACCTGGCCGGTGGTGTCCAGCCACCGTGCGGAGCTTTAAAGCCTAAAATAACTACAAAAGGCTTGTCTTTATTTTTCCTGATGTAATTTACTGCGTAATCGGTAGCCACATCATCAACCCAACCGTTAGTAGGTTGTTTAACACCGTCGATCTCAAAGGGGCAATTATTGTACTGCCCGTGCGCTACGTAACTGGCCGAATAATCAAACCCCGGCCTTTTGCCGCTTTGGCTACCCATGTGCCATTTACCAATATAAGCTGTAGTATAACCAGCCTTTTTAAGCAGTACCGGATAGGTGTTTACAGAATCGGTGAAAGGATGATAATTGTCTATAATACCGTTAACATGGTTGTATTTGCCGGTAAGAAAAGAAGCCCTGCTGGGCGAACATAGCGACAAGGTAACAAAGGCATTTCTAAAACGTACGCCTTCTTTGGCTATCCTGTCCATATTAGGTGTTTTTAAATATGGAAATCTTGCTGCCTTGCCCTGCTCCTGCTGTACAATGCTCAGGCCGTCAAACCTTTGATCATCAGTGTACATAAAAACAATGTTAGGCGCCTTTTTTTGCGCTACAGACAGGGTAACCAGCATAAGCATTATTACGGTGAAAATCAATCTATTCATATTGGTAATCCTAATTATTAATTTAATATGCTTGTATTGGTTAGTTATATATTGCTACAGCTTTGTTAATCTTATAAAAAATACGTCTTTACTTTGTACGTTAACTTCGTAAGTAAAACTGCCGGTAGTAATGTTTTGGAGTTTTTCAACAACAGGCTTGCCTGCGGTAAGTGCTTTCAGCTTACCTTCCTGCTCGCGGTTAATATTATATGGCGATCCCATCTCCTTATAAGCATTTAAGACATCGTTATGATGGTAGCCGGTTTGGTATAATTGTATTCTGTACTTTCCGTTAGGCACGTTGGCAATGTTCAATTTAATTTTACCCTGGTTTTCGGGTTTGTTACCATTATCGAAATACTTAACGGCATAGTTAGAATCGGGCTTGGCCATAAAATCCCAGAACAAGGCCTGCAGGTTGCCTTTAGCATCTTTACAAACGTAGGATTCCCCATCGTTATTTTTAAGTTCCAGATTACCTAATTCACTTAAAAACTGGTAAGCAAAATAAGTGGGTTTTTTAATACTCTGCAGGTTAAGCATACCAAAACCACCATGAAAAGGGGTTACCTGCGGCCCCGGTTCCTCAAAAATATCGGTAAAAGTCCAGTAGCTCATCGAATTAGCACCCTCGGTATGGCGCAGTACATGCAACACAAAGGCAGCATTTTGATAAGTATCGTGCCGGGTATCTTTTGGGCCTGATGAAGAGTTCCACTCAGTAAAATGCAGCTCCTTTTTATAGCTCAGGCTATCCATCCAGTGTAAAACAGTATTCACATCTTCTGGAATGGCATTACTGGGACGCAACCTTTGTTTGCGGGTACCGAATTCATCCAAAAAACTTCCAGAACCGTAAGCATGGGTAGAGATGAAATCGACCGGCAAATTGTTTTGCTTGCAGTAATTAATAAACTCGCGTACCCAGGTTTTGCCCGAAGTAGCCGGCCCGCCTACGCGGTAATTGGGCGATACAGATTTAACCGCTTTAGAAGTTACATTATAAAGCTTAAAATACTCATCGCGCCCGGCCGACCAAAAAGAAGTTAAATTAGGTTCGTTCCATACTTCAAAATACCATTGCCGAACTTCTTCTTTTCCATAACGTTCCTCAAAATGTTTAACCATAGCTACAATCAGATCATTCCATTTATTATAATCTTTTGGTGGCGTATTGATGCCCTTCCACCAAAATACGGTTTTGCTGGCATCAGTTGCTAGGGCAGCAGGCATAAAGCCAAACTCAACAAAAGGCCTGATTTTTATGCTGAGCAGAAAATCGTAAAGTTTATCAACATACTGCCAGTTGTAAATGGGTTTACCATTGGCGTCTTCTTTATACACCCCCATATCATCATGCAACAATCCATGAAAACGAATATACTTGAAGTGCATTACCTTTTGAACATCGGTAAGCTGCTGCTGCCAATCGGCACGGAGGCCTTCATTGGCACGGCCGGCACCCACGCAAAAATTATACATGGTACTGGTACTACCTTTTACCTGCTGCATATCGGCATTAATAGCACGGTTGGTTTGTGCCAAAGCCATGTTGAACAGCAAAATGGAACACAGTGCAGTATATAGTATCTTGTTTATATGGTAATAAATCATCTTGTTGAATATGATCTGATTTTTATTAGTGTTTTTTACATAGGAAAAGCTTAGCATAATTCATCTGCATAAAATTATCAATTATCAAATTTACAAAATACTAAATCGTTTTAGCCATAAATAATTTATTATTTTGATACTCATTGCTTAGGTAAATTCCCCAGTTTAATAAGTATGTTTCCACCTTTTGCAACTGAATTGTGTTCTAAATAAGTTTTCACATAAGGTAATCCGTTTTTAGCTACAAGTTGTATATATTTTACCGAAGGTGAGCTATTTGGTGCTGCAATAGTTAACCGTTTACCATTTGGCAACCCGATAATTATTTTACTAAAAAGAGGAGAGCACAGCTCATACCTGCCCGAAACAGGATCTAGCGGGTACATACCCATAGAAGCAAACACATACCAGGCCGACATTTGACCTGCATCATCGTTTCCACTCAAGCCGCCCGGACCGTCGGTGTACTCCTCTGCCAGTACGCGCCTTACTTCACGCTGTGTTTTCCATGGGGCTTTGGTATAATTGTACATAAAAGGTATTTGGTGCCCAGGCTCATTACCATGCCAATATTCTCCTTTTTTAAACAAAGTATCCAGCGCAGCTTCCAACTTATTGGTTCCACCCATTAGGGCCGCCAAACCAGGCACATCATGCGGCACATAAAAGGTGTACTGCCGGGGCGTACCTTCAGTTATATAACTTACTTTTTTATCCGGCTCAAAATCTTTTATCCAGGTGCCGTCGTCGTTTCGGCCGCGTGATAGGCTTACGGACGGGTCGAACACATTTTTATAACTGGCTGATCGCTTCATCAGCTGTTGATAATCACGGGTATAATTTAAAGCTTTGGCCATCATAGCCAGGGCATAATCATCATAAGCATATTCCAGCGTACGCGATACCTGTTCTGCTTTATGAAATGCTTCCTTAACCGGGTCCTGTAAGGGAACGTAACCGTATTTGAGGTAAGAGGTTAATGCCCTGCGTCCTTTGCCATCTACGTATTCATCTACAGGAGGGGTTTCAAAAGCATTTTTATACATCAGGCTGTAGGCTTGTTGGGTATTATAACCTTTAATGCCCTTTAAATAGGCCGAAGCTATAAACACGGTTGAATGGTCGCCTA
Organism: Mucilaginibacter terrae; assembly: GCF_042679325.1. Taxonomy (GTDB): domain Bacteria; phylum Bacteroidota; class Bacteroidia; order Sphingobacteriales; family Sphingobacteriaceae; genus Mucilaginibacter; species Mucilaginibacter terrae. The sequence goes on along the minus strand of NZ_JBHTMJ010000001.1, from coordinate 339,041 downwards.
CCATTTCGTTGGTATAGTTGTTCCAGCATGGAAATATTGGAAGCCACCCACCCTGCCTGCCTTTAATGAGAATAGAGTTTACCCAATCATTTACCAGGGCAGGATCAAGTAACTCGTACAAGGGTAGCTGTGCCCGGTAAATGTCCCACATCGAAAAATCATCATAATATTTGCCTGATGTAAGTTTAGCTGTTTTATATTGCTGTGCAAATTGGGGGTACGTACCATCGGCATCGCTAAACAGGCGTGGCAGTTGCATGGTATGGTATAAAGCCGTATAAAATATTCGCTTATTCTTTTCAACACCTTCTACCCTGATCCGGGCTAATCTTTTTTCCCATTGTGCGGCGCTGCGTTGCTTCAAAGCTTCAAAACTGAGTGTGGCCACTTCGGTATCGAGGTTTTTCCGCGCTTCGGCAATACTGGTAAAAGAAGTGCCTACACGCACAAGCAATTGCTCACCTTTTTGTAACTTAAAACCTGCAAAAGCGCCGATGCCCTTCCTGTTACTTAGTGTTTTACCGGTTAGTATGGTATCATTACAAAAAGTACCGCTTTGGGCAAATGTTTTTACCATGCGCATTACAAAATAGCCGCTAAAGCCCGCCGGCTTACCCGAACCTTGGTACAGGCGGTAGGCAGGGTTATAGCCATAAATTTCCTGCATTTTGGCGTTAACTTCAATATAAGCTTTGCCGCGGTCATTATTGGGGGTAACCAGCAGGTACAGGCTATCGGTACGCTGCATAGTAAAACGTAAAATACCGCATCGCTCGGATGAGGTAACTTCGGCCGTAACCTGGTAGCGGGGCAGGTTTACGCGGTAGTAATTAGGTGCTAAAACTTCATCCTGATGCGAAAAAACGGTTTCATATTGTTGAACACCGGTTTGCAATTTGCCGGTTACAGGCATGAGTGTTACGCTGCCATAATCCTGCATGCAGGAGCCACTTATCCAATGCGTGGCACGCAAGCCACTAAAACTGGTGGCTTTGTATAAATAAGGTGGAACACATTTTTGTTCGCCAACTTGTGTTTGGGGTGTCCACTGGGTCATGCCAAAAGGTACGCCTACGGCCGGTATGGTATTGGCATACTGTTCAGAGCCATCGCCATGTTTAAGCGCCTCGGCAGTAGTACTGCTTGCCGTACCCGATAAGGGCTGAACGTAAGACAGTAGTTTTACCTGCGCTGCAAGCGGCACGTAACTCATATTTATTAAGCCTATCACTAAAAAACAGGCATTTAAAGAAGGCTTTAAAACACCGCTTAACTTTGCACTTGTACGCTTCAACATCAGTTTTACTTTAAATAAATAGTTGATACTTTTCCCTGCATGGCAGGCAAAGTAAAAACCGCCTGCCTGGCATCATTAGCCGTAATAATTTTACCGATATAAGTATTTTGCTTGCCGTTTTCATCTACCGCTGTTAACAAGGCTTGCCTGCCTTTTAAGGTATAGGGTAAACTTAGCTCAATGGCCTTATCTGCATAAAGCTTCCATACCTTGTTTTCATAACTTAAGGCGGCGGTAACCGAAGTGTGAAGCGCTTTAATGCCATAGTTACCTTTAAACAAGGATTGCCCGTTACCTAAAAACAGGTATTCCAGCTTACCACTTTTTAAACCCGCAACAGCATAAGTACCCGTAAAACTATAATCCTGATAATTATTAGTTTTCTTACCGTCGGCATCGGCAAAAATATATTGAGTGGTTCTATTAATACTGGCCACTTTAAGGCCGGTAAATACAGGGTTAGTGTTAGCGGCGGCAAAACTGCTGATGCCGGTAACCGATTGCTCATGCGCGTAAGAAGGTTCCAGTACAGCTACAAAAGGTTTTGTCCAGGCTTCGCCATTTTGCCGTACTACGAGGGTTGGCACTTTTGCTTCAGCTATATCACTGGCTACCAAATTATTTCGTAATGACCGGGCCTTGGGTGAATTTACAGAGAATATTTTTCGGCCTTGCTGCCCCTGCATCCACATATTCATCCAAATAGCTTTTTTGGAAACGCCCTGAAGCTCGAATTGGGCCTTAAAATCACCATTGTAATTTATGGCGATTTTATCGGTAAAGTAATTATAACCTACAATATCGCCTTTAGCTGATGAAAGTTCATCGGTAGGCTGCAACATAAGCGGCTTACCTCCGGCATTGTACAACCAGGTATGCTGGCCGAGGTTATGATACAGGTATTCGTTTTTGACATCGCTACGGTCTGTTTTTGCCGACCGGAAGATGTCAACATAGTAAGCTGTTGAATTACCTGTGCGAATGATGCTCACCAGACGTGATTGCACGGCCTTGGTTGCCGGTTCAATAAAGCTAACCCTGGTATAAGTAACGTTTTTAAACAGACTGTTTTTTTGCAAAACCTGCGGATAATAATCCTCCAATACAAACGGATAATTGGAACGCATACTGCCATAGGTTGATTTACCATCGACCACCACCGTATTATGGGCAGCAAATTGAGAATAAAACTCATGGTGGTTTTGCTGCCAGTAGCTATCGCCTGCAGCAAAATCGGGGGCCAGTGGGTAACCTTTGCCATATAGCTCTACATTAATACCATTAGCATGCGCATGGTTACCCATAGATGCATTAACGGAGGCCATCATACCGGTATTGATATCAAAGCCGTTACGTTGCACAAACCAGCTTACATTAGGTGCATAAAAAGTAGAGGTAGCAAAACTTTCGAGCCCTTTGGGTATTGTTCTTTCCAGCTCGGGCACGTAAAAAAACAGTTCAAACAAAGAGGTAATACCCCGGTCGTAATCATCACCTTGGCTATATTTGAGCAGGCTTGTAAAAGTATCAAGGTTAGTTTTTTCTCGGTATTTGTTGCACCAGGCAATCATATACTCTATGCTCTTATTGGATAATTTGTCGTAATGTGCATCGCCGAAAGAAACCGTGTGCTTATTGGGCATTAAATATTGAGCGGTGGCAATAACCGCCTTTTTTAAGGTCGGCACAATGGGTTTGGCATTACCCTTCATTACACGATCGGTTAAGAGCAAGGTTTTTAAAAAATCTTCTGATACGCTAAGCGAATAGCCCGGGGCTTCATACCATATACCAGTATTGGTGTCAAAGTATTTAAGGCTCTCTGTTAAAGGTACCTGTGCGGGCATAGTTCGGTTAAAAATAATATCTAAGTAATATTGAACCCCTTTTGCGTTTTCATAGTTATCATCATCATCAAGCGCCATGGACAGGTACGATAAAAACCTGGCTTCAAATATATTCCAGTTGTTGTTGGTAACACCTTTGAGAGTAATATTATCAGCCCATTTTTGAAAAACGGGGGCTGCAAATTGTTTACCGAAACCCGGATGTTTTTGCTCCAGGTAAGTATATAAAAAATCGTAACTTATGACTGTTGGAATAATTACCGACTCATGTATGACCTCGAAGGAAGTTAAACCCGATATTTTATTAGGTTTGTGCTCATCTGCATCTAAAGGTAGTTTGAGGTAGTATAATCCTTTAATGTAGGTAGTAAGCACTGGCAAAGCAAAATCTGCATATTTTTTATCGCCGGTGTACCAGTACAAAAATGCGGCATCCTGCGCCAAACTAATAATGCTTTCGTTAATACGTTCGATATTAAGACCACTTTTAGAAGGTTGTACCCATACTCCTTTGCCTTCGCTCATCATATATACAGAACCATCATCTGGATCGGCATAGGGTACCAAATCTTTTATAGCTGGACTACTGTAAGGTGTAGACCAGTCTCTCGAACCTGTATATCTTACCGTTGGTACCGGCGCATAGCCCTCTGCCTTAACAAAATCATTCACACGGGTATATATATCGGTGTGGTGCGATTTCCAATACATTTGCAAACGAGACACCAACCAGGTACTGTCTTTTTGAAAATAAGCCAAGTAGGGTTTCAATTTTTTTTCAGTGCGGTCAATAACCGCTTTTGCCCAGGCAAACTGGTTTACTTTATCAGTTAACTGCTGTTTTTCGCTATTACTGGTATAAATACGCGGGTGTACAGCTGTTACGTGCTGTGGTATAGGAATTACTTGTGCCTTAACTGAAACATAACAGCAACAAATGATTACAATAATTATAGCATTGTAAACGATATTGAAAATTTTAAACATAAAATTTCACTACTTACTCTGCGGCGTAAAAATAATGGTTTGGCCGCCACAAGGTTTTATATCCCACGTAAAGTTATCATCTTTATTTACCTGTATAGTACGTGTCATTATACTTTCCAGCTTGTCATCCTGGTAAATAGTTGCCTTATAGGTAACTCCCGGTTTTAAAAATGAAAGTTTCTGGCTCGAATTCCATGCTGTAGTACCCGTAGCGCAACCCATATACCAGCTATCACCGTTGCGCCTGGCTATGGCAATATTTTCACCTATTTGACCTTGCAGGGCTTGGGTTTCATCCCAAACCGTTGGCACTTTGGTAAAAAATTCAAGTTCTTTTTCATTCTTATAATCTTCGGGCTTGCCATACCATAAAAGCGTTTGCAAAGGGCTGAAGAAAATAACAGACAAAGCCAACTGATGGCCTTTGCTTACGTCGAAACCCAATTTGGCGTACCTTGCAGAAAGGGCCCGGCTACTATTAAGATAACCGATGGTGAAATCGCCCGGGCCGGCTAAAAAGCGTGTAAAGGGCAAAGTGACATTATGCAAAGCACTACCGCCATGCTCATTACCACGTATTCCTTCTTGGGTTAACAGGTTAGGGTAAGTACGGCTTAAGCCGGTAGGCTTGTAATTATCATGTATATTAACCAAAAAGCCTGCTTTGTAAGTTTTATCGAGCGCCTGGTTTAGCCAACTTAAGCCATTTTGAGTTAAACCGTCAACAAAGCCAAATTTGAGTCCGGTAACTCCCCATTTTTTATATAGTGGTAAAATACTATCTAAATGTGCTTTTAAGCCAACATAATTTACATACAAAAATACTCCAATGTTCTTTTTTTTCGCATAAGTTATTACCTGCGGTATGTTTATAGCCGGTATAAAAACTTTGGGGTTTGAAGTAGTCCTGAATTCGGAACCATACCAGCCGGCATCAAACAACACGTATTGAAAGTTATGTGCCACGGCAAAATCAATACTCAAACGGGCATCATTATCAGTTAAATTTGACCGGAATATCTTACCGGGTTTTATCCAGTTGTTTTGGGCGGCTGAATATTTTACATCGCACAGTTTAAGTAACAGATCGTTGTATTTTAACAAACCTATTGCTGTTGTTGCAAATGATACTGTACGCCATGGCGTTATAAAATAAGGGGTGGCATTGACAACTTTATCTTTAAAAAACGCCATTTTTAATGCATCACCAGCTTCGCCTTTACGAAGCACCGCTTTGTTATAATTGATATTATTAGCTTCGGCAATACTAATATAACCCAAAGCTGATTTTAATGTGGTTGGAAAGTCGCATGAATCGGCGAGGGATGATAAAGCCGTTGGCCTGAACACGGATTCTTGCTCATAACGGAAAATAGTTTGTGGTTTACTAAAATTGAATCCGGTGGTTTCTTTAAGTATAGTAAGGGTATCGGCATTATTTAAGCGGTACCTAAAGGCAGCACTGCCGTTAAATACACGTATTTCTACTTCGTAAAGCTTTTTACCAGAGGCCATTACTTCAAAAAACTGACCGCTATACTTATTGCTAATTTCTTTATTTTCGCCAACCGGCCAAGGAAAAATTTCGTTAACCTGAGTTACTCTGCCCGGGTTTACCATTATATTATTGAGAGCACCTGTCCATTGCTTAACCTCCAGCCCCAGCGGCGAAGCGGTTAATAATGGCTGCTTGTTAAAAGATATGCCATAAACCATTTGCTTTGAGGAAGTTGTGTTCAGCTCAAAAATGGTACTCTTATCTGGCGATACTATTTTAAACGATTGTGCTATGCTTGATTGCCATACACATAAAATAAGTAAAAACAGGGGCAATAAAATTTTATATTTTAAATCGGTTTTAGCCATGTTAAATAGTTTTAGTATTAATAAGTTTATGCGCTTGCCAGCCGCTTGCCGCTCCTATTAGTGCCGATTTTTCGCCCAATGCAGAACGTTTAACATCAATGGCAATACCTTTACTGCTAAGCTGCTTTTGTAGGCTTGGGGCAAACAGATCAAAAGCGTTTGATATATTACCACCACATATTAAAGCCTGCGATTTATTTGAAGAAAGCACCTCTTCCAGAAATAAACCCAAATTATAACCAAATTCAGCAAACATGTTTTGTATTAATTTACTACCGGCTGCTGCATCTGCCAATTGTTTTACATCTAACGCCATATTACCTGTAAGTTCATAATACCGTTTTATAAACCAATTGGTTGAAAAATAATATTCTGCAATGCTCTCTTTAAAAGGCATTTGCCAAAGTTCGGCATCATTAGCTACATGGTTTGCATAATTGGCGGTTCCAAAACCTGTGCCCAAGGTAATTCCAATTACGCTGCTATAGCCTATTGCTGCGCCACCTAAAACCTCTCCCTGTAAAAAACAAGGGGCATCGTTTTTCATGTGTATATTTTGAGGGTCGAGATCCAGCTCTTTGGCAATTAATTCTTTTATACTTAAGCCGTATAAGGATTCGTATTTATTTAAACCTTTAATCCATACTACTCCGGTTTCATAATTACAGGGACCGGGCATAGCAATACCCAGCTTTTGCGGTTTAAAGCCTGCTTTGTTGCAAAGCTCTTCCATGGTCATGCACCATACCTTTATAATTTCAGACGCAGAAGCCGCTGAATTTACACTTTTGCGTAAACAAAAGTCGTCAACAATTATACGTTTACTAATATCAACCATGCCGGTAGTAATGTGCGAACCACCAATATCTGCACCAATAATTATAGATGAATTCATGAAAAAAAGAAAAATTAGGACTTGTAAAATTTGTATCCGAAAAGAAATATAACCGCGTAACAAACAATAGGTAAGTAATATGCTGCAGCTACATCATAATTGGCAATCTGCCCCATTATAAGCGGAAAAAATGCTCCTCCTACCACACCCATTGATATAAAGGACGAAGCTTGCTGAGTTTTTACACCAAGATTTTTGATCCCTAAACTAAAAATAGTGGGAAACATGATACTGAAGAAAAAGTTGACCATAAACAAGGCGATGAAAGATACCCACCCAAAGCCTTGTGCTACTATTAAACACATTACAATATTGCCTAATGCAAAAGCAGCCAGTAATCTATTGGGTGCAATAAAGCGCATTAAATAAGTCCCTACAAAACGTCCTAACAGCATCATAAACATAAATATGCTCATGTATCGGGCTGCAGTAGCATCAGTGAGGCCCATCTTTTCGTGACCGTAATTAATGAAAAAAGCCCAGGTACCGCTTTGCGCAGCTACGTTAAAAAATTGTGCGGTAACGGCCCATACAAAATGGCGATGGCCGAAAAGTCCTTTTTTAACAGGCATTAATACAGCATCGGTATGGTAACCTTCGGTTATAGCCTGATGCGGATCTGCAACAGGCGGTACTTTAACAAATGCAAATGCAATGGCAACAACTGTAATAGCAATTCCGATAATAATATACAGGGTTTTTATTGAACTAAGCCCAGCCTCACCATGTACTGCAACGGTATTAAATATAAAGAAAGAGCCTATAGTTGGGCCAATGGTGCTACCAACAGCGTTGAAAGCCTGCGCAAAATTGATACGCTGATCGCTGGTTTGCTGGTTACCCAATGCAGCTGCAAACGGATGTGCTACAGTTTCTAAGGTAGACAATCCACATCCCATAATAAACAGGGCTACACGAAAAAATAAAAAAGATTGTGCAGCAGCTGCAGGTACAAACAAAAACGAGCCAAGTGCAAATAACAATAGGCCTAATAATACACCATTTTTATATCCAAAGCGTTTCATGAACAATCCGGCGGGAATACCCATTACAAAATAGGCTCCGAAGATAGAGAACTGCACCAAGCCCGATTGGGACTTTGATAGGTTTAACACCTGTTGAAAATGCTTGTTCAAAACATCGGCCATGGATATGGCTATGCCCCAAAACAGGAATAAGGAGATAACAAAAATGAGTGTAACCAAAAACTTTTTTTCGGTAAAGGCAGGCTTAACTGCAATAGAAGGTTGTAATTGCATTTGTTGATGTAATATTATTGGGGCATTTGGATTTTAAGATCATCATAGTAAAATGGCGCAGTGTTGATGTCGGCCCAAACCGAACCCAGAAAAACCTTATCTACCTTGTTGCCTGATTGTATTTTATTAACCGACTGCATATCGATAAAAAATTCGCAGCCTGTGATAGTAAAAACAAATTTGAATTCATGCCAGCCAGTTTTACGGGGTACACTGGTAGGCTTAAAATCTTTACCGTAGCGTACACTGTAATTAGTTGTCGAGGTTGCCGTACGCACACCTATCATATATACTTCTTTGGTTTCTGTATTATTTATTGAAACAGCCGTTATACCGGTAGCTTCGGCCTGATCATAAAACCATATACTTATGGTGGCATTTTCAACTGCAGGACTTATGGTTTTAAATATACCGCATTTCGCAGTTGTACCGGCTTCATAACTTTGCTTACCACTGCGGGCCTGCTTGATGCTTATTACCGGCTCGCATTGCGAGTTGGCATTTTTCCATTGTTTGCGGCCTGCTTCGAAATCGTCGGTAACCTGGGCAAATGCAGAGTAACCACAAAATAATGTTAGACTTATTAGTAAGGTTATTTTCATGTAAAGTTACTTTAGGGTTAAAAAACTAAACTTATCCTGCGCCTTGTATTCAAGCGCAGGATAAGTGAACTCCAATCATATTATCGGTAAATGGTTATTAGCTATGGCGTTACTGTTATAGTAATTTCTTTCAAGCTTTCTTCCACCCCGTCAGCGTTAGCATTACGCACGGCAAATGTTGCTTTATAAGTACCCGGCGTTGTATAAATATATGTAAACTGCGGTACCACGAAACCTGTAGAAGCAGTTTTGATCGTAATTACGTTCGCTGCATCGGCGGTGATCTTTTTCAGGTCAAACGCTTTAGAGATTGCCCAGTCTTCGTCGGCCGGCAAGCCAATATCCAAACCAAGATGACTCAAATTGCTGCTATTTACTACCCATGAGGCGTTGCCACCATTAAGATCTACCGAAGTAAAGGCACCGCCTACATTATCTGCTGCAAGGGTGGTAATTTTTCCGTTATTGAATATGGAACGAAATTTAAATCCACCAACTGTCCATTGTCTTTGTTTTAATGTTTCGGGGCTATTGGACAAATATTTAAATGCCACGTATAATGGCTTACTATCCATAGCCAAATCATTTACACTAATAACACCCGATGCTAAATTGGTTGCCGAGGTACCTAAAACGGCACGGCTTGTAACATCTGTCCAGGTGGCTTTGCTAATGTTTGCGGCATCATTAATTCCGCTAAAATTGCTTGATACCAGTACCGATAAATTATTGGTCGCCGTGCCAAACTGCACATTGCTGGTAAATTCAAACTCTGGCTTGCCATTAACGGGCGACATGTACTCGCTTCGCTTTTCATATTCGCTCCCTACTTCGCCACTAAAAAAGTATATATAGTCGGCCGTACCCGATAAGTTAAACCTAACAGTATCGCCCACTTTAAAAGTTAGCTTATTAGTTTCCGCATTAAAATCGGGTTGCTTTAATTTTACTTTATTACAAGCGGTTGCCAGTAAAGCAACAGCCAATAATGGTAACAATATCTTTTTCATTTTTAAATTTTATGTTAAAACCCAGGATTTTGTTTAGCTAATTTATTGTTAGATAATTCTATAAATGGAATCGGCAATAAGTTCCACCTATCACTAATGTTAGTACCATCTAACATAACAGGTAAATAATTGGCACCTCCGGTGCCGCGAGGTTGAGGAGGTATCCTTTGCACATTATCATAAAACCGCTCTACACTGCCATTGGTTGCCAAATCGTAATTTTCCCTAACTTTTTGCACTAAAATACCCCAACGTTTTAAATCTTGTTTCCTAAAAGCTTCAAAGCATAGCTCGCGCATCCTTTCATCCCGTATAGTTTTCTGGAAAGCGGGTTTTGAAGCGTACATATCAGGTGACATATCGCCCACAATGAGTTCGGCTGTGGCTGTAGCGCCCGTGCCGCCGCCACCTGTTATGGTTACCGTTGGCGCAGAAGTATAATTAGTGCCTAATGATCCCATTAAAATTTCCACTACCTTACCAGTCACTACCCTGGCCGTTGCCGTAGCACCTGTACCGCCGCCACCTGTTATGGTTACGGTTGGTACTGTAGTATAATTGGTAATTCCCTGATTGGCGATCTTAACCCGCACTCTCCTTCCACCCGCAAGCAGTTGCCCGTAAGCACGACGGCGTACCTGGTTTACGGCATCAATAGCCGTTGCGGTTGGTCCGTTATCTTCATTATCTGCCTCAGCAAACATTAGTAGCACATCAGCATAACGTAATAATGGCCAGTTTTGAGGCGTGTTATTATTATCGCGCGGTAGCTGTACCTCGTTTATACGTTTCCATTTACCCGGCCACCTTTGCCACCAGCCATTTTGATTCCAGCCAAATGGCCTCTGTACCGATGGTACGGTTGGAGTACCACCTCCATAATCAAAGGGAGCACAGTTTAAATCGCGCCTTAAATCAGGCGTATTATCCATGCTTAAGCCTGAGTTATAATATGATTCGTAAGACCTATACAATAAAGGAGTAGTAAACAGCTGCCCTATAGTTTGCCCGTTAGGGTTTGCCCCGTCATTTATACCAACCATATTATTACTCATGATTTCGCGGGTAATATTTTCGGCAGCAACGCGATAAAAGCCTACCTCCCACATACTCTCTTTATAAGTTACATCATACGCGTCGGCTGAGTGATTAATGAAAATTTGCTCGTAACTGGGGTTTAAACGATGATCGCCCGAGGCTATTACCTTTGCTGCCCAGGCTTTAGCTTCTGCATATCGCTTGGTATCATTAATTGGGAAGCCGGCAGCATATAAGCATACCCTGGCCAAAACACCCTGTACGGTAGTTTGCACCACACGCTCACTGTGATATGGAGTAATGTTAGCTACACGCTGATCAGAAAGCATAGCTTCGGCTTCCGTCATCTCCTTGATCACAAACTCATATACCTCTTTTGAAGGGGTGAAGGCTATATTAGCATCGGCAGGGGTGCGTGTAGATTTTAGTTTTAAAGGCACATCGCCCCACCATTGTGTAGCTATAAACAAGTAGTAAGCCCTTAAAAATTTAGCTTCGGCTATAAAATGTTTTTTCCTAACGGGATTTAAACCTGGTACCCTGTCAATATTTTCCAACAAGGTATTTGCTCTTTCAACGCCTTCATAAATCCGTCTGAAAAGACCAATAGTGTTTGCACCCGATCCGTCATCCATATAATGCTCTACCCTAATACCTGATGTATTACCACGATTATAACTCTCGTCTGTACCCTGCGCAATAAAACATTGATAATTAGAAGAATACCAGGAGGTGGTACCTTGAGCAGTGTTCATGGCGTCGTACACAGAATTCAGATAGGCATCGGCCTGCGCTTCGTTGGCAAAATAGGCCTCTAACGCTACCGAGTCCTTGGGTATAGTTTCAAGATATTTTTTACACGATGTTGCACCAAACAAAACAATGGTTAATGCAGCTGCAAATATTTTATTTCTTTTCATTTTTTTAAAGCTTATAAAGTAAGGTTTAAACCAAAAGTTACTGTTAAGGCACGCGGGTAAGCCGAAAAATCATATCCGGCTGTAACACCGTTGCCACGTGTAGAATTCTCGGGGTCGGTAGAAGAATACTTGGTCCAGGTGTACAGGTTTTGCGCTGAGGTGTACAACCTGAGCGTTCTAAGGCCTATCCTGTTAATGAGTTTAGCAGGCAGTGTATAACCTAACTGCATGGTTTTTAAACGTATAAAAGAAGCATCCTCTAAAAACCTGGTTGAGTACACCGATGTACCTATGGCATTAGCGCGGTAAAGTTCGTTGCTCGGGTTATCGGGTGTCCAGCGGTTAGCATAGGTTGCAAACTGGTTAGTATTTAGCCCCACGGATGTTCCTCCCTCGAGGTATATACGGTTGGCATTGTAAGTTTGATTACCGTAAGACCATTGAAAGAAAACGTTAAGATCGAATGACTTATAAGTAAAATTATTATTGATACCGCCAACGTGTATAGGGTATGGGTTACCTATAATGGTTTGATCATTGGCATTAATTAATCCGTCACCGTTGATATCCCTGTATTTAGGGTCTCCGGGCTGCACATTAAGTGGCGTTTGGCCACCTACACCATTTCCGGCCGGTACCTCATCTTTTATTACATAGCTACCGTTCGGCTGCTGGTTAAAATCGCTGTATTGGTAAATACCGTCAAAAACAAAACCATACATACTGGCAATTGGATAACCAATTTTAGTGATATAGCCAATTACAGTGTTCAGGGTATTGCCCGCACCCCCAACCGGCCTGGTAATATTATCCGAACCGTTATTTAACGCTACAACCCTGTTTTGGTTGAAAGATATGTTGAAGTTGGTGTTTCAATTAAAATTTTTAGTACGCACATTTTCGGAGGTTACGGTAAGTTCGAAACCCTTATTGCTCACCTGGCCTATATTATCAAATATACTATTTATACCTGAGCTTAAAGGCAACTGTGATGATAATAACAGATCGTATGTTTGCTTGTTATAATAATCGGCCTCAATTAACAAACGGTCTTTAAACAAACCCATCTCTAAACCCAGGTCTAACTGTTTGGTGCTTTCCCACTTCAATTTCTCATTACCTAATGAGGTGATGTAATAGGCTTGTGCAAGTTGGTTAGCAAAGGGATAGTAAGTATTGGTACCGGTTATTAAAGAGGATGACGGGAAGTTACTGTTGATCCTGTTATTACCCACTATACCATAGCTGGCTTTTAATTTACCACTTGAAAATAATTTTAGTTTCTTAATAAAGCTCTCTTCGGTATAACGCCAGGCAAAAGCACCGGTAGGGAAGAATGCGAACCTGCTATCGCTTTTAAACTTAGACGATCCGTCGCGCCTTGCGCTTGCTTTAAACAGGTATCTGCCGCCTAATAACTGATAATCGGCGTTAAAGCCAAATGATAATAACTTATATTCTGTTGCACTGCCAAAAGGGGTAATGTTACCGGCCAGTGCATCCTTTAAACCATTTACACCCAAACTTTCGTTAGGTACTCTTATAGCCCTGTAGCCAAAAGATTGGCTATTACTGGCCTGGGTTTCGGCTAAGGCAAGTAAATTGATCCTATGATCTTTATTGAAGGTTTTATTATAGGTTAATATATTGGTGTTGGTAAAATCATTTACTTTAGTGTAATCGATGCGCCCGTTTTGCCCGTCGGCCCTACCTTGATTAGTTAATGGGCTCCCTTGGCGTGTAAATGAGTTATAAAACACCTCGTTACGGCGGTTAGATAAACTTGCACCGCCTGTACTACGAAATACCAACCCAGGAGCTATATTATATTCCAAATATAGGGTTGCTAAAAACGTATTATTAAATTGATGGTTATACTCGTTATTCACCGATGAGATCGGATTAACCCTGTAATCACCCGAGTTAGCAGGATTGTCAGGGTCCTGAAATTCGTCAAGAATGTCATCAGGATTTAAACTACCTGTAATAGGCCTATATGACCAAACCTGATAAAGCAGGTTGAAGGTAACATCATTTCCTCCTACATTATTTTGACTTCTGGGCACTAAACCAAATGATTCACTTGCCGAAAAATTAATATTACTACCGATCCTAAACTTCTTCCCTATCTTTTGATCGAGCGTGGCCCTGCCCTGGTAACGGTTAAATCCGCTATTAGCGATGATACCGTCCTGATCTGTAACACTGCCCGAAACTGTGTAACGGGTGGCATCTGTTCCGCCGGTTAAGGCAAGGTAATGGTTTTGAAAAGCACCTGTTTTAAATATCCTGTCTTGAAAGCTTGCCCCTGCAATATTACGGTAACTCTCCAAGGTTTTTCCATCTGTAAAATAGCTGTTAGCTGCAGTTGTTGGGTTAATTTCGGTTTGTAATTTTACAAACTGATAGGGGTCCATCAAATTAACTTTCTGCGTTATCTTATTAAAACCGCGATAACCACTATATGATACACTGGGTGTACCTACCTTACCTCTTTTTGTAGTAATAATAATAACGCCATTAGCACCCCTCGAACCGTATATTGCAGTAGATGAAGCATCCTTTAATACACTGATAGATTCGATCTCAGCCGGGTTGAGCGTATTATTATCCGGATTTTCTATCGCGAAACCATCTATTACATATAGCGGCGCATTGCTACCGTTGATAGAGTTATTACCCCTGATCACAATTTCGGCCGCATCGCCCGGTTGGCCATCTCCATTAATTACCTGCACACCGGCAACCCGGCCTCCCAATGCCTCCTCAAACGATCGAACAGGTGCTTTTTGCAATTCACCTACCCTTACCGAACCAACAGAACCTGTCAGATCTATTTTTCGTACGGATCCGGTATAACCTGTTTGTACCACAACTTCCGATAGATTGGTTACATCAGTTTTTAAAGCTACATTTATTGATGTACGGTTGCCAACGGTTATTTCTTGCTTAACAAAGCTTACATAGCTATAAACTATTACGGCGTTGTTGTTAGGAACCCTGATAACATATTTACCGTTAACATCGGTGACAGAGGTAGTTTGTGTTCCTTTTAAGTTTACGGTAACACCAACCAGGGCCTCTCCGTTATCATCACTCACTACACCGGTAACATTTTTTTGGGCAAAAGCACTGCTTGCACAAAATAACAGTATAAGAAGTAATATCTTTTTAATCAATAAATTCTTAGCAACCGCTTTTAAGGGTGATTGGTCACCAATAAAAACGGCTTCAGAATCTTTCAAGTAATTTTTTTTCATAATTATTTAGGCTTAACTATTCAGGGTAATTTTATCTCTGGAATTATTTGGTTTGAAAGCGGCGTTATGGTCTTAAAACCTGATCGATAACATTATAAACACCATTGGTGGTGGTAATATCGGCTGGGTTAACATTAGCTGTAGCAGTGTTTCCGTTTCCTAGAATTTTATAACCGCCAGATAACGTAACAGTAGCTTTGGCTCCACTTAAGGCAGTAAAAGTGTAAATTGGAGTTATTTCTAAACTGCTGCCATATATGCGCCCTTTAAATATATTATTGTTAAGAATAACTGTAAGCGTCGCTGCTAACTCGTTACTTACGGCAGCTTCGTTTGCATAACCCGCAGCAATAAAGGCTGCATCTGTTGGCGCATAAACCGTGTTGAGGCTCGTTCCCGAAAGTAGTTGCGTAAAGTTGGTTGTGCCTGTACTGGCCTTTACTATAGCAGCCGATAAAAATTTAAGGTTGGTATTGGCATTGATAGTTTGCAAAGTATTTAAGTTGCTGGGCACTGATAATACAGATGTTATACCATGTATAATACCATTACTTGCAACTGAATTAGCCAGAAAACCTTTTACAGTTACACCATTTGCAGAAGCACGTGTACCTGCTAACGAGTTAGGGCCTGTTGCTCTTACTTTAGTTATAATAATTGTTGTTGGCGTTGTGCCAGGCGTAATGGTTACTGTATTGGCAGGTAAATCATGTGCGAAAAATTTTCCGGCTACAATATGGTAGTTTAAAATAGTTGTAAGTGTGTTAATATCCGCTGCGGCTATTTTAGCAACAGAGTTATATACACCGCCGGCAACTGCTGTAAAAGCAGCATTAGTTGGTGCAAACAACGTGTAATCACTCGTACCGGATAAGAGTTGAACGAAATTTGTGGAACCCTGACTGGCACGGGTTACGGCAGATATTAAAAACGAATAATTTGGATCTGCCTGAAGCGTAGCCAGTATAGTCCTGCTGTTTGGTATCAACAACCTGTTAACAACCTGAATGTTGCCGTTAGTAGCTTTGACATCGGTTTTTAACACATTGGCTCCGTTAGCGAACGTGGCTGCGAAAGACGTATCGGCTGTTGTAAAATTTATTTTTCCCAATACGATCTTTTGGTTAACCGCACTGCTTATTTCCTGCTTATCTGTGGTTGTATTCAGATCGATTTTTGTATTAACGATGTGGTTTCTCACAATACTGCGCAGCAAAAGTGGATCGGCAGTTTTTACTGCGTTAACATTAGCATAACCCGCATCTATGAATGCTTGGTTAACGGGCGCAAATACAGTTATATTAACATTTCCATTTAAAGAATCTGCCAAACCCGCCCTGTCTACAGCTGCACGCATAAAGCTAAAATTAGAGATATCTTCCTGGAGAATTTTGTAAACACTTACGGCTTCATCAGTATCAATACTTGTGTCCTTTTTACAGGCCGAAAGCATTGCACAAAACAAAAACAATACGGGTACTACGTAACGGAGTACTTGGCGCTTACGGTTTTTAAGTCCGCAAACATAGTTTTGCAAAGTAAATCTTGTATTCATTTATAATTGGTTTAATAATTTAGTTTAGAAACTAAAACGTTTTAGCAAATAAAGCTAATTTATTTTATTTGTAAAGCAGAATATGAACTTTTACTATATTTTCAATAAATAAAAAAATGCTTTTATGCATTATCAAAAATTTACAGCCGTTGTTACAAGTTGTATAAAATTTTTACACGTTTTTTGAAACAGCATTAGTCAAATTTTTATAAGGCAAAGCTAAATTCATTAAATTATGCATTTTAACATTTATAATTTAGCCTTGATACTGCTTTTTTATACTATCTGTAACATTATAAAATAACAGTAGTATTTAATTTGATTAAAGCTGATGAACTACCAACAAGTAAGTTAAATTTGCCCGGTTCAAAAGTCCAGCTTTTTGTTTTGGGATGCCAGTATTCAAAATCGTGTTTAGTTAATAATAAAGTAACCGTAGTAAGCTCACCTTTTTTAATAAGTATCTTTTTAAAGCCCTTCAATTCTTTTACCGGCCGTTCAACTGTACTATGCTTATCAGCAATATAAAGCTGAGCTACCTCGGCACCATCCAGCGTACCCATATTTTTTATATCGAAGCTTACTTTAATGGTACCATTACTTTTAAAGCTCTTTATATCGGTTTTTAAATTGGCATAACTAAAATTAGTGTATGATAAGCCATAACCAAATGGGAACAAAGGAGTTATATTTTGATGCTCGTACCAGCGGTAACCCACAAAAATTCCTTCTCTATAATTTACATTGTAAATTTTTGAACGGTCGCCGTCTTTAGGCGCGTTCTTATTCATAGGCCTGTCGCCGGGCTCATAACCAAACCCGGGAGAGTCATGAAAATCTTTTTCAATAGTAAAGGGCAACTTCCCCGACGGATTAATTTTGCCGCTTAATATTTCGGCCAGGGCAACCTGCCCTGCTTGCCCTGGGTACCAGGCATATAATATAGCAGCTGCCTTGTCTTTCCAAGCGTTCATATTAATACCCGAACCCGAACTAACTACCACAATGGTACGCGAATTTAAATTGCATATACGCAATATCTTATCATTCTCGGCTTTCGATAAATTGAAGGGCCGGTCTATGGCTTCAGCATCATTAGTACCGGTAGATAAGATGATATAAGGCGCAGCTTTTATTTCGGCATCGGTAAGCTGCTCGGTAAACCTAATTGTGTTGAATGTTGCTGATAAAGCAGCTTTTAAATTCACATTGTTATATCCTAATACCCTGGCCGAGCCTCCTCCCAAAGCATTTTTATTAACATACTTTCCCATAACCAAAACAGGTGCCCCGGTGTTGAGCGGTAATATTCCGTTTTCGTTTTTTAATAACACTATTCCTTCGCGAGCAGTTTGTAAAGCTACTTCTTCATGTTCGGGATATGGTTTACCTTCTTCTTCTTTAATTAAGGGTTTGTTATCGTAAAAACCCATCATTATACAGGCTGTCATTATATGCTTCACCATATCATCAATATCGGCAATGTTTACTTTACCGGCATCAAGCAACTGTCGGGTTGTTTTTAGGGCATCTCCGTTAGGCATTTCCAAATTTTGGCCCGATTTGATTACCTTTTCACCATCCCATACCGATGTCCAGTCGGTCATTACCAATCCTTTAAAACCTAATTCTTTCCGTAACAGTTGTTTGATCACATATTCGCTTTGTCCGGCCCATTCACCGTTAACCAAATTATAAGAGGTCATTACCCCCATGGCACCGGCATCAATACCCGCTTTAAAAGCTGGCATATATATTTCATGCAAAGCTCTTTCATCAATTACAGAGTTACTTTTCCGCCTGTCTAAATCAGTATTGTTGGCCACAAAATGTTTAATTACTGCCATAGTACCTGTATTTTGCATTCCTGCCACGTAGTTTTCTACCATACGAGATACCAGATAAGGATCTTCGCCCAGGTATTCAAAATTTCGCCCGTTTTGTGAAATGCGGTAAATGTTAAGGCCCGGCCCTAACAATACATTGATAGCCTTTGAACGGGCTTCTTCCCCTATAGCTTGTGCATACTGATAAGCCAAACGGGTATTCCATGTGGCTGCCAGCGCAACAGGCGCCGGAAATGCTACAGACTTTTTAGTTAAATTAACTGTAGCAGTATCAGACGGTGCATTTAATCGTATTCCCTGACTGGCATCTGTAAAATTTACAGCCGGAATATCATATTTTTTAAATTCTGCAATATGAAAACCTTTGCCTCGGATCATTTCTATTTTTTCGTCAACGGTCATCTTTTGCAGTATAGCTTCGGCTCTTATTAAGGCTTTCTGATAGTTTACCGAAGGCACAAAGGGTTTGAAGTTACCGGTTTGTGCAAACGTACAAACGCAGCATACGAATATGATTACAAAACTTACAAAGGCTTTTTTCATGTGGTTAATTAATAATTGGCTAAATAACGTTTTAACAATTTACTCAAAGCAAGATGTTAAAACGTTTTAGCAAATTAAATACATTATACACTCCGAACAAAATTTTTACCAAGTTTAAAGTAAATAATTACGGTGTTTGGTTAAAAAAATATGTAATAAAACTCCTGTTTTGTAATCAGGTTACCGGTTCAGGTAGTGGCTCGTGTTGGTACACGGTAGTCTACCGGGCCATATACCACTACCGGCAAATGTGGAAATATGAAGTTTTTTCAATAAAAAAGTAATCAATAAAAAATAAAAGGTTACATAACGTCGCTTTTAATGCTTAATAAACAGGCAATAAATGCCTACTTATTAAATACTAAATATCTTATTTGTTAATTAAATACCTTTTTTATAAAGCGATCTATTTCCTGTATTTTTTGGCCAGCAATAAAATCATAGCGTGCATGTCCTTTTCCAACCATAATATGAAGTTCCGACAAATGGTTATCTTTCTTATTATTAAACGCTTTTTCTATGGCATAGGCGTAATCTACACTAATGGTTTTATCCATATCGCCATGATAGGTAATTATTGGCGGAGCATTATTTCCTATAACATCTGCATTTTCTAAACCTCCCCACAGATTTATTACCGCCCTAACTGGTAAAGCTTTATTCTTACAAACATAAGCTGTGTATAAGGCCGTCATTCCACCTGCTGATCCACCGGATATAATAAGTTTCGAAGAATCGAGCTTATAAGTGTGGGCATTATTTTTAATCCATGTTATTGCCAATAGTGCATCATCAGAAGCCATAGTAATAGCTTTATTAAGTGCAGGATGAAATTTACCGTTTACAGGCAGTCCGAGTGCCATATTATCACCTGCGCCTGCACCTTTTATTTTAACCCGTTTTAACTCAAGTCTATAATTTACAGATACAACCGCATAGCCTGAATTTGAAAATTTAGAACAAATTTCTTCTGTACCCTTTTTATCACCGCCACTAAATCCACCACCGTGTATAAACAAAATTACAGGAAATTTATTTTTGGATACATTGGCAGGCAAGTACAAATCCAGCTTTCTATCTGATGATGTATCTGTTTCAAAACCCTCAGGCTTTTCTGCATATCTTAAATTTCTATATTGTTTAAGGGTATCATTATCCACCATAACTTTTGTTTTAACGAAACCCTTATTACCAGAAATAATACCACAGTTTGTTACCAACAGTAATGTACAATTTATTAAAATAACAATCACATTTTTCATTATTATCACTTTAGTAAAGTGTACTTGCAAATTAAATTAGCTGTAATGATTAAAGGCGGCAACGCCCTTCAGCATTCAGCATCAATATGCTTGCTAATACACTATATATTGTTATCAGGATTATATCCCTGTCTATTTGATGAAATTTAATTTTACATTTGCTTTTGCGCAGGTCAACAAGTTTGATTATCTACAAATCTCAGATCCTCGTTTGCTACTTAGTAAATTACCTTTTGGTCGTGATGTTCTACAAATTTATTAATATTATCAAACATCCTATAAAACTTTAATTAGTATCGCACTAAATACTATCTCTAATTAACTAATCACTGTAATGTTTTCAAAGCGCTATTTTTTTGCAAAAAAATAATCTCATTAGTTGCTATAAAATGAATAGAATAAACGAAGCGTAAAATTCATTCGGCTTTATTGCTGACCTACCGGCAAAAATTAATTGGCTGTACCAAATATTACATTTTAGTTGTTGTTCTTTATAGAACTGCTATAAGATTTTACAGGAACTGCTGATGAAGTTAAATTCTCTATTTTACTGAAGCAATACAAGCCCATATTGGCAAACCATCCTCTACTGTGTAGTGTGAAAATTTGCACCGGAATTAGCTGGATCTGGTTAATCGCCAGAATATATAGATTTTACGTCCTTTATATTAACTTATTGTGCAAGTGTTATAAAAGCAAAAATTAATTTGAAAGGCGATAAAAAATATTGATTTTCTAAATTGGTTGTATGTTTGAAGGGTTAATAATTGGGCACTTAATTGAGTATTAGAGTTTTTAATTTCTAAATAGGTAATTGATAATAAGCTAATAAAAAAATATTTTCGAACTTATTAGGGATCACAAATCCAAAAACTAAAGTTTTTTTAAAAATGCCTTTACATAACGTACAGGCATTTTTCATTTGTGCAAAACCATTTTTGACTAACTTTTATTCCAACGGTTTTTCAATTACTTCATACCCCGGTTCAACTCCACTATTGATGAGTAAATATTATTTTCCTGTTCATAAGTCATGCTGCATAGTCTCCGGCACAACAATTATCTTTTCAAAGAACCTCACACAGCACCGAGAGTTTTATTATTTGAAGTTATATTAGGTAAGCTGGTTAGGTTAAAGCACTACTCCCATCTATTCTATTATTGAGGTCTAACTATTTAACTGGTCAATTATAAATGTAAAATTGTTTGCGCTAAAACCTACCCAACTCACCTAACACTTGCGTATTGTTTAATATTCAAAAGCGCTAACGGCATCCTTGCTTTCAAGCATCGAATGGCCCATTAAAAACTCATCTACCTTACGGGCAGCTTCGCGGCCCTCGCTAATAGCCCAAACCACTAAAGATTGCCCCCTGCGCATATCCCCGCAGGCAAATACTTTGCTTACATTGGTACGGTAAGCACCTTCTTTGGCTTTCACGTTTTTGCGTTCGTCCAGTTCCAAACCTGCTTGCTCTACCATACCGGTATGCTGCGGATGTAAAAAGCCCATGGCTAAAAACACCAGCTGGCAAGGGAGTTCACGTTCCGATCCGGGTACTTCGGCAAACTTCATAGGGCGGCCCATTACGTCCAGTTCCCAGCTTACGTCGGTTACTCTTAAAGCACGCAGGTTGCCGTTCTCATCGCCTAAAAATTCTTTAGTGTTTACTCCCCAGTAACGTTCACAGCCTTCCTCGTGCGAACTGGTTGTTTTGAGCAGCATGGGGTAGCTCGGCCACGGCATATTTTGATTACGGGCTTGTGGAGGCTGCATCATTACCTCAAACTGGCGCACACTATTGGCACCATGACGGTTGGATGTACCCACACAATCCGAGCCGGTATCGCCGCCACCTATCACCACTACATCTTTACCGGTAGCCAAAATATCTTCTACTGCAAAAGCGGTATCGCTTACCCGTTTGTTTTGCTGCTTTAAAAAGTCCATGGCAAAGTACACGCCTTTAAACTCACGACCCGGTATAGGCAAGTTGCGCGGTATAGTAGAACCACCTGCCAGCACAACCGCATCATTATTACGCTGCAGTTCTTCTAACAATATATCTTTACCAATCTCGGTGTTGCATTTAAATACAATACCTTCGTCTTCCATTACTTTTACACGGCGGTCTATCACCCATTTTTCCAATTTAAAATCGGGGATACCGTAGCGCAGTAAACCACCCGGACGATCATCGCGTTCATAAACCGCAACTTGGTGACCAGCTTTGCTCAACTGCGCGGCAGCAGCCATACCCGCCGGTCCCGAACCTATCACCGCTACTTTTTTGCCGGTTTTGATGAAGGGAGCACCAGGTTTAACCAGGTTTTTAGCGTAAGCAATTTCAATAATATGCTTCTCTATTTCCTCAATAGCTACCGGGGGCTTGTTGATACCCAACACACAGGCCGATTCGCAAGGGGCCGGACAAATACGCCCGGTAAACTCCGGGAAATTATTGGTGGTCGACAAAATATCGTACGCTTCTTCCCAGCTATGGCGGTACACAGCATCGTTAAATTCGGGTATCACATTGCCCAGCGGGCATCCCGAATGGCAAAACGGAATACCACAGTTCATACAACGGGCCGATTGCTCGTTCAGTTTTTCGTCGTTATATAAACCAACAAACTCGTTATAATTCTTCACACGCTCATCGGGCGCTTTTTTTACGGGTAGTTCTCTGTTAAACTCCTGAAATCCGGTAGGTTTTCCCATTTCTTAAATTAGCTAATGGTTTGATATTCTTGCTGCAACAACACTTTCTTGTACTCTTTGGGGAATACCTTAACAAAGCTCAGCGATGCCGAAGCCCAGTTGTTTAATAATTGCTGGGCCAGCTTGCTTCCTGTTAAATTTATATGCTTTTTAAGCAGGCTTATAATGTGCTCTTCATCTTGTTGGGTCAATGGGTCAAGGTCAACCATTTCGGTGTTGCAGTTATCGGCAAAGTCGTTATCGGGGTTATAAATCCAGGCTAAACCACCGCTCATGCCTGCGGCAAAATTACGACCTGTTTTACCGATTATAAGGGCACGGCCACCGGTCATGTACTCACATCCGTGGTCTCCAATACCTTCCACCACAACGGTTGCACCAGAGTTACGCACCGCAAAACGCTCGCCTGCCATACCGCGTACAAACAGCTCGCCCGAAGTAGCTCCATACATGGCCACGTTACCTATAATGATGTTATCTTCGGAAGTAAAGCTGGCTTCTGCTTTTGGATAAATAGCCAGTTGCGCACCCGAAAGGCCTTTACCTACGTAATCGTTAGCTTCGCCTTCCAGTTCAAAAGCAATACCCTTAGCGGCAAACGCGCCAAAGCTTTGACCCGCCGAACCTTTAAATTTATAATTGATGGTATTTTCGGGCAAACCAACTGACCCGTATTTTTTAGAGATCTCGTTAGAGAGCAAAGTACCCACGGTACGGTCGGTGTTCTTCAACTCGAAAGAAGCGAATACCGGCGTTCTATCGGCCAGGGCAGGTTGTGCGGTTTCCAGCAATTGCCAGTCGATGATATTCTCCATACCATGATCCTGTTTTTCGCTGTTATAAAGTGTGTTGCCTTTAGCATTGGTAACCGGGTGTAATATACCCGATAGGTCCACCTTCTTGGCTTTCCAGCTTTGCAGGTTATCCTTAACGCGTAAAAACTGTACACGGCCAACCATTTCCTGTATGGTACGGAAACCCAGCTCGGCCATAATTTCGCGCATATCCTCGGCCAAAAAGCGGAATAAGTTCACAATATGCTCGGGCTTACCGCTAAACAGCTTACGCAGGTCAGGGTCTTGCGTGGCTACCCCCACCGGGCAGGTGTTTAAATGGCACTTACGCATCATAATACAACCACCGGCAACCAGGGCTGCCGTTGCAACACCCCATTCTTCGGCACCTAAAAGTGCAGCAATCACCAGGTCCCTACCGGTTTTCATCTGACCATCGGCCTGTAAAACCACACGGCTGCGCAGTTTACTGCGTACCAGGGTTTGGTGCGCTTCGGCCAAACCCAATTCCCAAGGCAAGCCGGCATGTTTAATGGAGCTAATAGGCGATGCACCCGTACCCCCATCATAACCGGCAATTAAAATTACATCGGCATGAGCCTTAGCTACACCTGCGGCTATAGTGCCTACACCCGCTTTCGATACCAGTTTTACATTGATACGTGCTGCACGATTAGCGTTCTTTAAATCAAAAATCAGTTGTGCCAGATCCTCTATCGAATAAATATCGTGGTGTGGAGGTGGCGAAATTAAGCCTACACCCGGTGTAGAGTGACGGGTTTTAGCGATCCAGGCATCTACCTTATGGCCGGGCAGTTGTCCGCCTTCGCCGGGTTTAGCGCCTTGTGCCATTTTTATCTGTAGTTCATCGGCATTGGTGAGGTAGTTGGAGGTTACGCCAAAACGTCCCGATGCAACTTGTTTAATGGCCGAACGCATGGAATCGCCGTTAGCCATTCTTTCGTAACGCATTTCGTCTTCCCCACCCTCGCCGGTGTTGCTTTTGGCACCAATACGGTTCATGGCAATAGCTAAGGTACTGTGAGCTTCGTGCGAGATAGAGCCGAACGACATGGCCCCGGTGGCAAAACGCTTCATGATGCTTTCAATAGATTCTACCTCATCAATAGAAATAGATTCGCGGTGATGCGTAAAATCCAGCAAACCACGGATGGTGTAATGCTTTTCGGTTTGCTCATTTACCAAACGGGCGTAGTTTTTATAAACCTCAAAGTTATTGGTGCTGGTAGCATGTTGCAGCAAATGAACAGTTTGCGGATTAAACAAATGTGCCTCACCCCTGCGTTTCCATTGATAGATACCACCCTCGGGCAATAGTTTCACTTCACCCTTGGAGGTGGTAAATCCAAATTTGTGCTTAGTTAACGCCTCGCGGGCAATTTCATCTAAACCTAAACCACCAATACGGGTAACCGCACCGGTAAAGTAACGGTCAACCACATCTTTGTTAAGTCCTAATATTTCAAATTGTTGCGATCCATGATAAGATTGCAAAGTTGAAATACCCATTTTTGAGAATATTTTGAGCAGGCCGTAATTAACCGCTTTTACATAATTCTTAGATAATGCCTTAACATCCAGCGGACTATCGATACTGCTATTGTTCTTCATGGTTTCGATGGTAGACAGGGCCAGGTAAGGGTTTATAGCCGTTGCACCAAAGGCCAGTAAGCTGGCGAAATGATGAACTTCCCAAACGTCACCTGCCTCAACCACCAAACCTACCGCGCCACGACGGCCCTTTTTAACCAGGTAATGGTGAACAGCCGATACAGCTAACAATGAAGGGATAGCCGCATGTTCGGAATCCAATGCGCGGTCGCTTAATATTAGTACCTCAAAACCGTCATCAACGGCATCTTCGGCATAACGGCATAAACGCTCAATACCTTTTTGCAGGCTACCCGGATGCCCGTCGGCCTTAAAATA
This sequence comes from Mucilaginibacter terrae, assembly GCF_042679325.1. Taxonomy (GTDB): domain Bacteria; phylum Bacteroidota; class Bacteroidia; order Sphingobacteriales; family Sphingobacteriaceae; genus Mucilaginibacter; species Mucilaginibacter terrae. Next base: position 313,387 of record NZ_JBHTMJ010000001.1, on the reverse strand, counting down.
GGTTTGTAACGTTTTAGCATGGAACAAGCCGGTATCTATACTGCGCAGTTTTTCTAACTGATGGTCACGTAATATGGGGTGCTTTAAGGCCACGCAATGGCAGTGCATTTTATCCTCATCAAGCAGGTTACCGTTGTTACCTATAAAAGTAGCTAAACTCATTACCAAACGCTCGCGGATAGGATCTATAGGCGGATTGGTAACCTGGGCAAAAAACTGCTTGAAATAACTGGACAAGTGCTGAGGCTTATCGCTCAATACGGCCAAAGGCACATCGGTACCCATGGAGCCGATGGGCTCCATGGCATCGGTTGCCATGGGTTTAATAATACCGTCAATATCCTCACGGGTATAACCAAACACTTGCTGGTAACGGAAAACTGACTCAGGCGCTAAACTGGTAAAAGCTACACGCGGCTCGGGCAGGTCTTCTAAACGGATCTTGTAATTTTCTAACCAACGGCCATAAGGCTGGCGCGAAGCCATTTCCTGTTTGATCTCTTCGTCGGTTATAATTTTGTGCTGTACGGTATCAATCAGCAACATTTTGCCGGGCTGTAAACGGCCTTTGCTTAATACCAGCTTTTCATCAATAGTTAATACACCGGTTTCCGAAGCTGCAATTACGCGACCATCGGTGGTAACCGTATAACGCAGCGGGCGCAGACCGTTACGGTCTAACAAGGCACCAACCAGTTTACCATCGGTAAAACTGATAGCTGCCGGACCATCCCAGGGCTGCATAATGGTGGCATGGTACTCATAGAACGCTTTTTTAAGTGGGTCCATTTGCGTGTTGCCATCCCAGGCCTCGGGGATCAGCATCATCATTACGTGTGGTAAAGAGCGGCCCGAGTGCTGTAAAATTTCAATAATATTATCCAGACAAGCCGAATCGGACTGGTTATTGTCTATCACCGGCAATAGCATTTCCATCTCTTCGCTGCTGAAATAACCCGAAGCTAACGATCTTACACTACTGAAGAACCAGTTTAAGTTACTGGTTAAGGTATTGATCTCGCCATTATGCGCAATTAAGCGGAACGGCTGGGCCAGTTTCCAGGATGGGAATGTATTGGTAGAAAAACGCGAATGAATTACGGCAAAGCCCGATACCAATCGCGGATCGGCCAAATCGGTAAAATACTGGCGTAACTGAAAGGTAGTAACCTGGCCTTTATATACAATGGTTTTGCAAGAAAACGATGGAAAATAAAAATGCTCTACTGCGGCAGGCAAGGTTTCGTTAACTGTTTTATTGATGAAACGGCGCAGTACGTATAACTTACGCTCAAAATCTTCGGTATTATGAATATGCGACGGCCTTGACACAAAAACCTGTTCGGCATCGGGCTCGGCACTACGGGCGGTTTCGCCAATTACAGAGGCGTTTACCGGTAATTTACGGAACCCTAACAGGTTAATAGCTAATTTTTCGGCAGCATTAACAATAATATTGCGGCAGGCTTTTTTCAGTGTCGAATCTTTTGGAAAGAAGATCATCCCCACACCATATTCGCCGGGCTGCGGCAAGCTCACTTCTATATCCGAACACTCTTCCATTAAAAATTCATGCGGCAATTGTATCAGGATGCCTGCACCGTCACCCGAATCGGGATCGCAGCCGCAGGCTCCCCTATGCTCCATATTTTCGAGCATGGTAAGGGCGTCATGAATTATCTGGTTGGATTTACTGCCGTTAATATTGGCAATAAAACCCGTCCCGCAGGAGTCGTGCTCAAATTCAGACCTGTACAGGCCTTGTTGGTCACTTTCTATTTGATCCATTTTAAAATAAAATATTGTAAAGTTGGGCTATTAGTACGAATATACTGTTTTAGCAATTTAAACGAAATTAAAATTGCTTTTTTATCAAATTTCAAAATATTATAGCTTAACAACTAAATATTTTTCAAATTTCATAACAGGTTATGAATATTTTTGAGGCATGCTAACCTGCATATCAGGCTGCTTTAACTTACCTTTGAACTTCAATATTACTAAAATGAATGTTAAAAACAAAGCGGTTTTTTTAGATAGGGACGGCGTATTAAATAAAGAATTGGGCGATTACGTTTGCCGACTGGAAGATTTTAAAGTGCTGGAACATAATTTTGCTGCCCTAAAAGAACTGCAAAAACGCGGCTATTTACTCATTGTAGCCACCAATCAGGGCGGCTTAGACAAGGGTTGGTACACCGAAGAACAATTAGCCGAAATGCACCAACATTTAAAAAACACTTATGCTGCGCACGGCGTAACCTTTACCGATATATATTATTGCCCGCACCACCCGCTGTTTACTGGTGCCTGCGAATGCCGCAAACCTAAACCGGGCTTGTTGTTACGAGGAATTAAAGAATACGATTTGGAACCCTCCCTATCCTATTTTATAGGTGACCGCGAACGCGACGTAGAGGCCGGCCAGGCGGCAGGTGTTACCGGAATCCTGATCAATAGCGACCAGCCCATTGGCGAGGTGTTGCATTTAATAAAATAGGAGGATTTCATAAATTCATAACTTAAAGCGTTATGATCTGCGAATGCTAACATCATCATGCTTACTTTATTGAAATATAATGACCCATCTATTTAGCCTTAAACATACCATACTTTAGTATACAGTAAATAGCCCTCACACCGTCTTTCCAACCTATCTTTTTACCTTCGTAATACGTACGGCCATAATACGATATACCTACTTCGTAAATGCGTATGTGCGGTATGCGTGCAATTTTAATGGTTACTTCGGGCTCAAACCCAAAACGTTTTTCGGTTAAGGTTACCCCTTGTATCATTTTGGTATTAAACAACTTGTAACAAGTCTCCATATCGGTTAAATTCATATTAGAAAACATATTAGATGCAAAGGTTAACCAGCGGTTACCAATGGTATGCCAAAAAAACAGGATACGGTGGGGGTTACTGCCCATAAAGCGTGAGCCATACACCACATCGGCAAACCCGTTAACAACCGGTTTCAGCAGGTCGTTATATTCAAAAGGGTCGTATTCCAGGTCGGCATCCTGTATAATGAGGTAGTCGCCTGTGGCCTTGGCTATTCCGGTATGTAATGCAGCTCCCTTGCCCATATTTACCTCATGCTTAAAGTACTGTATATCAAGGCCGGCATTGGTTTCCCGGTATAAAAGAATAGCATCTTCTGTACTATCGCGCGAACAATCATTCACAATAATCACCTCTTTTTGAATATCGTTGATCAGTTCTACCGCTTTTACTTTATCCAGAATAAGGTGAATAGTCCGGGCCTCGTTATAGGCAGGTATAATAATGGACAACTTATTAATAATCATAGGCAACAATTACAAAGCAAATGGTTTTTAATACAATATTGCTTTAAAACGCATTAAACGGCTGAATAGTTTAAATTATGCTCCCGGTGATGAAAGCAGGCATTTGTAAAAACACAAATGTAGCATCAATACCCCAACATTAGTAAAATTGCTTTACTTTAGTAGTTGTATAAAACTATTGACCGGCATGCTCGAAAATTTGGACTGGAATAATATAATGGTAATTGATATTGAAACCGTGCCTCAATACAGCAGTTACAATCAGTTGCCCGAGCACTTTCAAAAACTTTGGGATAAAAAAACACAATACCAGCGTAAGGAAGAAACGGCTGAAGATTTTTATAAAAACGCGGGTATCCAGGCCGAATTCGGAAAAATTATTTGCTTATCGGTAGGTATATTTACCAAGGGCGGCGGTTTCAGGATAAAGTCCTTCGCATCGCATCATGAGGCTGAACTATTAACCAACTTTGCAGGTATGCTAAGCAGCATGTCGGATAAACTGATACTTTGTGGCCATAATGCCAAGGAATTTGATTTCCCCTATATATGCCGTCGCATGCTGGTGAACGGCATTAAGCTACCTGTGCAGTTGCAAATAGCAGGCAAACGTCCATGGGAAATTTGTCACCTCGACACTATGGATCTGTGGAAATTCGGTGATTACAAAAATTTCACTTCCTTAAATTTACTGGCTGCTATTTTTAATATACCTACCCCCAAAGATGACATTGACGGAAGTATGGTAGGCAACGTTTACTGGGTTGAAAACCAGTTAGAGCGTATATGCGTTTATTGCCAGAAAGATGTGCTTACTACGGCACAATTGCTCAAACGCTTTAAAGGAGAGCAGCTTATTACCGACGAACAGGTAACTATTGTAGATCAATAATCTATAATAAATAACAGTTAATAACCGTTTCATATAACGTATAATTGAGCCGCAGATCTTCTTTATAATTATGCTTCAAATTAACAACCTTAGCATTCAGTTTCGTACATCAAACGGATGGTTTGAGGCGGTTAAAGGAATATCATTACGCATAAAAAACGGCCAAACGCTGGGTATTGTTGGCGAATCGGGATCGGGCAAGTCGGTAACGGCCTTGTGTATCATGCGCCTGTTGGATGAAAAGCAGACCCGCATATGCGGTGACATTATTTTTGATGGAATCAATATTACCCAGGCTGCCGAAAAACAAATGCAAGGTTTACGGGGTAACCGCATAGCCATGATCTTTCAGGAACCGATGACCTCGCTTAACCCGGTTTTAACCTGCGGCAAACAAATTACAGAGGCTATCATACTACATAGAAAGCTTAATAAGGCCGAAGCAAGGCAGCAAGCCATTAACCTCTTTACCGAAGTTCAACTTCCCCGCCCCGAGAGTATGTTCGATAGTTACCCGCACCAGCTATCGGGCGGCCAGCGCCAGCGTGTGATGATAGCCATGGCCCTATCGTGCAACCCCGAACTCTTGATTGCCGATGAACCCACCACCGCACTTGATGTAACGGTACAAAAAACAATTATAGACCTGCTACTCAAACTCAAAGCCGAACGCAATATGAGCTTACTTTTCATCTCGCACGATTTAGGTGTGGTAAGCCAGGTGGCCGATGAGGTTTTAGTAATGTACAAAGGCACTGTGGTTGAACAAGCAACGGTTAAAAGCATATTTACTAACCCGCAACATCCTTATACCAAAGGGTTATTAGCCTGCAGACCATCGGCAAGCCATCATCTTAAAACCTTACCTACCATAGCCGATTTTTTAAAAGTTGATGATAGCGGGCACTTAACCGGCACAGGTTTAACACTTGGCAGCGTACAAGAAAATTTTGCTTATCCTGAAATGGAGGCAAGGCAACGTAAACAGCTATTGTACAAGCAGGAACCTATTTTAAAGGTAAACAGTTTGTGTACCTGGTTCCCGGTCAAATCCGGCTGGTTTTCGTCCAAAAAAAATAATATTAAAGCCGTAAACGATGTAAGCTTTGAGGTATATCCGGGCGAAACATTAGGCTTGGTAGGTGAATCGGGCAGTGGCAAAACTACCATTGGCCGTAGTATATTACGCTTGATAGAACCTACATCCGGCAGTATTACTTTCAAGAATACTAATTTGCTCCAATTGAATACCACCGATCTGCGGCACATGCGCAGGCAAATCCAGATCATATTTCAGGACCCCTACTCTTCTTTAAATCCGCGGCAAACTATCGGGCAACTGTTAATGGAACCTATGCAGGTGCATGGCCTCCATGGTAACGATAGTACACGCAGCCAAAAAGTAATGGAACTGCTGCAAAGGGTAAATTTACTCCCTGAGCATTTTAACCGATATCCGCACGAGTTTTCGGGTGGGCAGCGGCAACGTGTAGTTATAGCACGTGCCCTGGCCCTGGAGCCGCAATTCATCATTTGCGACGAATCGGTATCGGCTTTGGACGTATCAGTACAAGCACAGATTCTGAACCTGCTCCGCCAGCTACAGCAAGACTTGGGTTTAACCTATATTTTCATCTCTCATGACCTGGCGGTAATTAAGCATATATCAGACCGTATTATGGTGATCAGCAAAGGGCAAATAGAAGAAATTGCCGAACCCGACCAACTCTACCATCATCCCAAAACAGCCTATACGCAAAAGCTCATCGCATCCATACCTGAAATTACACTTCCACAATAATTTGGATAGCAACATAAGGTGTTTTAGCTTTGCCATAACTATGCATGCATAGCTTAATTAAGTTTGTTGTGTATATTAGCACCCATACAGATTACGAATGTCTAAAAAGAAAAATATAAACCCATCTGTTAAACAAGTACTTACACAGCTTGTGTTGGATGTATTTGAACAGGACGGGAAAGAAGCATTAAATTACAAACAGGTTGCGGCCAAACTCAACATCCGTGAGCCCGAATCGCGCGAAACTATACTCGAAATATTAAAAGAAGAAGCCAGGAAAGATACCCTTCAGGAAATAGCCCCCGGTAAATTTAAAATACTGGAATTGAAAACCTTTATAGAAGGAAAGGTTGATATGACCAATGATGGCTCGGCATTTATTGTAACCGAAGACGAGTTTGAGAACGACATTTTTGTAGCCCCGCGCAAATTGCGCAATGCCTTGAATGGCGACCGCGTTAAGGTGTACGTATATGCTAAAAGCAAAGGCAAACGCAAAGAAGGCGAAGTAATGGAGATTATTACACGTGCTAAAATGGAGTTTACAGGCATCGTAAAACTATCGGAAAGGTTTGCCTTTTTTATCCCCGATGATAGAAAGATGCTGCACGATATATTTATTCCTTTAGGCGATTTAAACGGCGCAAAAAATGGAATGAAAGCCGTTGCCGCTATTACCGATTGGCCGCCTGAAGCCAAAAACCCCATTGGCCGTATTAAAACCATTTTAGGCGTACAAGGCGAAAACGATACCGAAATGAACGCCATACTGGCCGAATACGGTTTCCCACTTTCCTTCCCTGCCGAGGTTGAGCACGATGCCGAAGAAATATCGGATGTAATTACTAAAGAAGAAATTGCTAAACGCCGCGATTTCAGGAAGGTGCTAACCTTTACTATCGACCCTTTTGATGCGAAAGATTTTGATGATGCCATCTCGTACAAAAAACTGGACAACGGCAATTTTGAAGTAGGTGTACACATTGCCGATGTTTCGCACTACATTATTCCCGATTCGGCCCTGGATAAGGAAGCTTACGATCGCGGCACATCAGTTTATTTAGTAGACAGGGTAATACCTATGCTGCCCGAACGCCTGTCGAACGGATTATGTTCCCTCCGCCCGAATGAAGACAAGCTTTGTTTTGCGGCCGTATTTGAAATGAACGAAGAAGGTCATGTTATAAGCGAGTGGTTCGGTAAAACCATCATCCACTCCAACCGCCGCTTTACTTATGAAGAGGTGCAGGAAGTAATTGAAACGAGTGAAGGTGACTACGTTGAAGAAATTTTAAAACTTAACGCTCTTGCCTATAAACTCCGTGATGCTAAGTTTAAAAATGGTGCCATTAGTTTTGAAAGTAAAGAAGTTAAGTTTAAGCTGGATGAAACCGGTAAGCCTATTGGCGTTTATGTAAAAGAACGCAAGGATGCACACAAGCTGATTGAAGATTTTATGTTATTGGCTAACCGTAAGGTGGCCGAATTTATAAGCAAAAAAGGCAAGGGTAAAAAGAAATACACGTTTGTGTACCGTGCCCACGATTCGCCTAACCCCGAAACGCTGGGTAACTTCGCGCAATTTGCAGCTCGTTTTGGTTATAAAATTAACATGAAATCGGACAGGGAAATAGCCCGCTCATTAAATCATTTGATGGCCGATGTTGAGGGCAAAAAAGAGCAAAACGTACTCACTCAATTGGCCATACGTTCCATGGCTAAAGCGGTTTATACGACCAAAAGCAGCAGTCACTACGGTTTGGCCTTTGACCACTATACCCACTTTACCTCCCCCATACGCCGTTACCCCGATGTAATGGTGCACCGGCTGTTATTACATTACCTCAACGGTGGCGAATCGGTTAATGCCGAGCATTACGAGGTATTGAGCAAGCACAGTTCCGAAAAAGAGAAGAAAGCGGCCGATGCCGAACGTTCATCGGTTAAATATAAACAGGCTGAGTTCCTGAAAGACCATATAGGCAGCATGTACACCGGCGTAATATCGGGCGTTACAGAGTGGGGTATGTATGTGCAGATCATCGAAAATAACTGTGAGGGTATGATACGCCTGCGCGACATATCAGACGATTTTTATACCTGGGATGAAAAGAACTATGCTATTATTGGTCAGCGGAAAAAGAAAGTTTACCAGCTGGGCGATGAAGTGCGCATTAAAGTAAAAAACGTAGATCTCACCAAAAAACAAATTGATTTTTTGCTGGTGCAGGATTAATTTTGCCTGCACTTGCTATAAATATGAATACATTAAAAAACTTACAAGAGCTGATAGAGGATGCGGTACATGAACTGCAATACCCTGTTTACCCGCCCGAACTGTACGAGCCTATCACCTACATTCTATCGGTAGGCGGTAAGCGTATGCGCCCTGCCCTGGTACTTATGGCCTGTGATATGTTTGGTGGTAATGTAAAAGCCGCCATACCCCCTGCCTTAGCTATAGAGGTGTTTCATAACTTTACACTGGTACATGATGATATTATGGACAATGCCCCATTGCGCCGGGGCAAGGTTACCGTGCACGAAAAATGGAACCCTAATGTGGCCATCCTTTCGGGCGATGTAATGCTGGTAGAAGCTTACAAGCTGATGATGCAGGTTGATACATCCGTTTTGCGCCAGGTATTGGAGATATTTAGTAACACCGCCGTTGGCGTTTGCGAAGGTCAGCAGATAGACATGAACTTTGAACAACAGGCTGACGTTGAAATTGATGCTTACATAAATATGATTCGCCTTAAAACGGCTGTATTACTGGGTGGTGCTCTTAAAATTGGTGCTTTAATTGGTGGTGCAAGTTTAACCAATGCCGACCTACTGTGCACTTTCGGAGAACAATTAGGTATAGCATTTCAGCTACAGGATGACATTTTAGATGTGTATGGCGACCCCGATAAGTTTGGAAAGCAGGTAGGCGGCGATATTATCTCTAATAAAAAAACTTATCTGCTCATTAAAGCTTTAGAGCTGGCCGGCATTAACGAAAAGAAGATATTAAATAACTGGATCAATTCAGCCAACTTTGAGCCAACAGATAAAGTGAATGCTGTTAAAGCAATTTATAATAGCCTAAACATCCGGCAATATGCCGAGCAGGCTATGCAGGAATTTGCAGACAAAGCTTTTGTAGCTTTAGATCAAATTAATTTACCTGAAGACCGCAAGCAGTATCTACGTAATTTTGCAGATGGGTTAATGGTGAGGGAAAAGTAAACTTATTTTATGAAAAAATCATTATTTATAATTCTAATTTGTCTTTGCAGCTATACAGCTAAATCACAAACTGATACTACCGCAAAGCAAGAAGTTTTTTACACTGTTGATGTATTGCCTGAGTATCCGGGAGGTATCGAAAAAATGTACAGATTTATCAATAAGAATTTGAAGTATCCAAAGCAGGCCAAAGAAAATAGCATCATGGGAACAGTACAAGTTAAATTTATTGTTGAAAAAGACGGAACCTTGACTAATATTGAAATTAGTCAAGGATTAAATACCGAAATTGATGCAGAGGCTATAAGATTAGTAAGCTTGTTTCCCAAATGGCATCCGGGTCTGGCGGCTGGTATGCCAGCAAGAGTACAATATACGATTCCAATAAAATTTCCTCATAATTAGCAGGCGAAAAAGTTTAATTCATAAAAAAAAGGCTTACACCATTTGATGTAAGCCTTTTTTATGAGTTAATTTATTGCTAATTAAGCAACAACTTCTTCGCCTTCTGTAGCAGTTTCAGCTTTAGGGGCCTCTTCTTCTACTTTAGGGGCAGCAGCTTTTTTAGCTTTACCATTAGTTGGAGCAGCTATTTCTTCTGCCTCAAATGCAATGTTAACAACCGGAGTAATTTCTTCAGCTACTTCAGCAGTTTCGTATGGTAATACCGATACGTATGAACGGTTATCGGCTTTCTTTTTGAAAACAACCTGACCATCGATCAAAGCGAATAAGGTATGATCGCGACCGATACCTACATTCAAGCCTGGGTTATGACGGGTACCACGCTGACGAACGATGATGTTACCGGCAATTGCTACCTGGCCACCAAATATTTTGATACCTAAACGTTTACTATGGGATTCGCGGCCGTTTCTGGAACTACCCGCACCTTTTTTGTGAGCCATGTTTTAATATTTTATCGAAACTGTAAACAGCCCCGCGTTAAACCTTCAATTATAATGTGATGCCTGTAATGGTTATTTTGGTGAATTGCTGGCGGTGACCATTTTTCTTTTTGTAACCTTTTCTTCTTTTCTTTTTGAAAATAAGAACCTTATCACCTTTAACATGAGACACGATTGTTGCTGATACTTTAGCACCCTGTAAGGCACTACCTAACGAAAAACTACCTTCGTTTTCAGCCAACAATACTTTGTCAAATTCAATACTAGCGCCCTCATCTCCTTGCAAGCGGTGTACAAAGAGGTGCTGGTCTTTTGCAACTTTAAATTGCTGTCCGGCTATATCTACTATTGCGTACATTGTTTGTTAATTAAATTGTTTAAAAATTTGAGGTGCAAATATACGAATTGAAATTTTAAAAAGCAACGCACTCCATATTAATATTATCGCAATTATTGTAGGTCAAAATCTCTGTTTTACTTATTTATTGATGTTTCAGAATATATTTCGGTTCATCATTCCACCTGTTGCTTAATTTTCCAGATGCTTTTCGCGCTCGTCTAATATGGTTTGGATTTCTTTAATGAGGCGCAGGTTGGCATCCTTCAAATTTACATCGCCATTGTAAGCCTGGTCAAACAATACTTTTTTTACCTTATTTTTATATGCAAATTCTATCAGGTACCTGGGCGATTTTAATTTTTTACCCTGGTACGTATCACCTTCTTCTACAGCCGGAAAATTCCAGAAACCAAGGTCGGATGCTTTACGATGCAGGTATAATTTATCCTCATTGGTTATACGCATGGTCAGCTTTTTAAGTTTTCCACTACGGGTAACATATTGGTAAGCACTTGTTCTCGAGTCGTATTTATTAATCAGGCTATCACCCAGCCCGTATTCAAACCTAATGTATTGCAGATCGGAAAAGCGGTAAGGAGCATTTTTGATCATCATACCATAATAATATACACAATAGAACGCTATAGGCAATATTACGGTTAGTGCAAAAAATATCTTTTTAGATTTATCAGTCATGTAAATTTTACAGATTATGCTGTTTACTTGCAAAAATAGATCAAATGGAATAATTACACGGTCATATTCTTGTTCAGATTATAATTTTCTGAATTTAAAAATCAGCTGAATTTCCTTTAATGAATACTCAATTTGAAATTAAACATTCGAAATTTCAAATTAGTGCTTCAATTCTCCCTCCCACTTGCTAACAACGGCGGTTGCCATAGCATTGCCCAATACGTTGGTAGCCGAGCGGCCCATATCCAGCAGTGGGTCAATACCAATTAGTAATGCCAAACCTGCTTCGGGTATGTTAAACATGGCAATAGTGCCTGCAATAACCACTAAAGAAGCGCGTGGAACACCGGCAATACCCTTACTGGTAAGCATGAGCACCAACAACATGGATAACTGCTGACCGAACGCCAGGTGAATACCATACGATTGCGCCAAAAACAGTGAAGCAAAGGTCATGTACATCATAGAACCATCGAGGTTAAAGGAATAACCTAAAGGCAGCACAAAGCTTACAATTTTGTTATTACAGCCAAAGCGCTCCAGTTCCATTAATATGCGTGGATAGGCCGCCTCACTGGTAGAAGTGCTGAAGGCTACCAGCATGGCATCCTTTATACGGTTTACCAAAGTAAAGGCCCGTTTACGCAGCACCAGGAAACCGGCAAACAAAATCACCAGCCAAAGTACTACCAGCGAAAAATAGAACTCGCCAATGAATATGGCATAGGTAGATAATATGCCCAGTCCTTGCCGGGCTACCACTACGGTTATAGCCCCGAAAACGGCCAGCGGTGCTACCAGCATTACATAACCTGTTATCTTTAAAATTACATGGGCTATGGCATCCATCGCTTTAATCACGATCTCACCTTTTTCGCCAATAGCACCGGTAGCTACCCCGAAAAATAAGGCGAATACTACAATTTGCAGGATCTCGTTATTAGCCATAGCTTCTACAAAACTCTTGGGTACAACGTGTGTAATAAAATCACGAAGGGATAAGGCTGTTTTTTGAATACCTGTGCTAATATGACTATCGGGTAATTGAATGTGCATATTTTCGCCTGGTTTAAAAAAGTTGACCAATACCATACCCAACAGCAACGATACCAGCGTGGCACTCACAAACCACAGCATGGTTTTTCCGCCAATACGCCCTACCGCACCAATATCGCCCACTTTGGCAACACCTACCACCAGCGTAGTAAATACCAGCGGGGCCACTATCATTTTTATGAGCCTTAAAAATATATCGCTTAATATACTAAAGCCAACCAGTTTGTCTTCACGTATGGTATCGTTCTCTTTACGAATCTTTGCCTCGGTGCTGCGTTCGGCTTTCAGTGTAGCATATTCAGCTAAAGTTGTGTCGGTTAACTGTACAACACGTACGTCTATAGCCTTTATCCGGGTTTCGGCAGCGGCTATTTTTACGTTATAAGCATTAATCACATAAATATTGTACAAATACCCGGTTATAACACCGGCCAATAAGGCAATAAAAATAAAAAGGGTAAGTTTGCTTTGTTTCATGAAACTATTTGAGTGGCTAAGCTACAATTAAATCCTATTTCGGTAAAATTTAAAGTGAAGGTATGGGGTTAACAACCTACAATTTACAGTCGGTAAAAAAAGAATTACAGCATTTGAGCAGCAGTCAGCTGGCCGATTTATGCCTGCGCCTGGCTAAATATAAGAAAGAGAACAAGGAATTACTGTCTTATTTACTGTTTGATGCCGGTAACCACGAAAGTTATATAGGGGGCATCAAACAGGAGATGGATGATTTATTTAAAGAACTGCCGGCTCATTACTATTATGCGGCCAAAAGCATGCGCAAAATTTTGAAGCTCATTACCAAGCATACCAAATTCATGGCGTCGAAACCTGCAGAGATCGACTTACTGCTGCATTATTGCCAGCAGTATGTTACCCATGTTGATAAGCGTACGGGTTACAAACCGCTACGTCAAATACTTCATAAGCAATTAGAAAAAACGGCAAAGTTGATTGGCGCGTTACACGAGGACTTACAATATGACCACAAAGCCGGTTTTGAAAGGGCGGTACTGGAAGCCGATGAAAAGTTAAGCTGGATAAATAAAAACGATTACCTGTAACAATCGCTATCTTTCGGCTCTCTAAACCTTACAACTTAAAAACTATTTCAGTGGCTGATAAAGATGCTGCCTTCAGGCAGATATTTGAATCGAACTCAAAAAAGATATACCGTTTATGTTACGGTTATACCGGCGACGAAGATGCGGCGCATGACCTGTTACAGGAAACTTTTGTGAAGGTATGGCAAAACCTCGACAAGTTTCGTAACACGGCCATGATCTCTACCTGGATCTATCGTATTGCGGTAAACACGTGCTTAACGTATCTGCGGTCGGAGAAACGCCAGGCTAAAGAAGAACTCACCCCTCTATTGGCCGAAACCCGCAGGGAAGAATATTCGGAGAAAAACGAACAGGTAGCTTTACTTTACAAGTGTATAGCCCGGCTCGAAGAATCGGAAAGGATTATAATTACCATGGTGCTTGATGAACTGCCCTACCCCGAGATCGCCGAAATTTCGGGCATATCAGAAGGAAACCTTCGGGTAAAAATTCATCGTATTAAACAAAGGCTAACCGATTTATACAACCAATATGAAAGACTTTGATCACCTGCTATCGGTTTGGCAAGAACAACCAAAGCTGCCTAAGCTTTCGGTAGATGATGTGCTTAAACAGGTAAAAAAAGGAATAAATAAATTAGGAATAAGGGTGCTATGGAGCATTGTGAGTATATCGGTGGCTATTGCCACCACTGCGGGTTTAACGTTATTTGCCGTGTTTGAAAAGCGCCTGAGCTACATTGGCTTATTTGTTTTGCTTATTGGGATGATTGTTTACCTGGTGCTGCAAATAGGCGATTACCGTACCATTGCCCGGCACGACCTAACCCTTAACCCTGGCGCTTACCTCAACAGTTTAAAAGAGTACCAAAAACGCCGGGCTTATTTGTACGGACGTTTTTATTACGCCTTTGTGCTCATGATCTGCGTTGGGATCTCCTTATACACTGTTGAGGTTTTAAATAACAAACCCTTAGTATTCAGAATCATATATTACACCTTGTGCGCGGCATATGTGTTATTTTGTACATTTTATTTAAAGGACAAACTGATACAGCGCGAAGAAAAACGGGTTAGCTATTTAATTGAGCGGCTGGAGCGATTAGAAGAGCAATTTGAGTAAAGCCTCACCCCGCCCTCTCCAAAGAAGAGGATTTTAAACGCCCGTTTGGTATTTACGGCTGATCAAACAAATAGTGGCTTTTGCCTGCGTAGCAAACCAATAAGCCGAGTTATGCCGAAGTTCATCGGCATAACTTAATTTAATTTCACATGTAAATGGCAAACTACCACTTAACTGTTTTATTAATAAAACCAATTAACTGGTCGGCCATGTCCTGCTGTTCTTTGGCGCTTGGGTGGCCGGGCGTACTTTTAACCGGGAAAATAAGGCTGTACACATTTTTATCGTTCAGGTTGCTAACCGCCTGTTTAATGTATCCGGTCCAAGGTAAATTGGCCCGGCTGGCATCCATGCTGCCTAAGGCACATATAATATGAGCTTTAGGATATTTGGAACGGATGGTTTTTACAAACGCTTCATACGCCTTTACTATATCAGCGGCAGCGGGTTTGGTGCTTCCAAAACGTGCTTTAAACTGCTCATGTTCGGGGTGGGTTACCAGCCAGGCATCATTTTGAAACAAGTTCAGCACCACTACTTCGGGCGTATATTTGTTAAAATCCCAATGGCTTTCAGGGTCGTTAGCATCCAGCCGGTCATACATCTCGGGCATAATCAATGGAAACCAGCTTACCATTAAGCCAATTCCGCTACGGGCAGTGCAATGGTATTCGGCATTAAAATACCTTGCCGTTATAGCCGCGTAGCTCTTGTAATTGTCTTCATACGGGGCGCTGCCACGGTCTTGCCCGGTGGTATCCAGCACAGCATATCCGCAGGTAATCGAATTCCCAAAAAATTCGATTTTACGCTTTTGGGTAGCCGGAGCTGTTAAAATTTGTGCATTACCGGTTAAATTAAAGCCGTAAAACCAGGTTTTACCGTGAGCCCACTCGGTTAACTTAAACAATTCGAGGCTGTGCTTACCAGCAGGTAAATTTGTGGCTAATGTGTACTCCTGCTTATCGATGCCCAGGTGAATCTTCTGCACGAGCTTACCATCCACAATAACGTGGTAATAATTATCGCCGCGTTCATCCTGCATAACGGCCTTGGCGCCGGTACCGTTAAAATTAATTTTTACGCTCGTACCCGACCACGATAGCACGGCCTTATCATCTTGAGCATTTACCCTGCCCATGTAATGTATATGGCTATCGGTGCTTTTAACGGCAACATCCTGGGCCTGGCAACATAACTCCCCTAACAGGATCAATGCTGCTAAAAAAACTGTTTTACGCATACAGGTTTTAGTGAATTTAATATTGGTATTTTTATTTAGAATAATTATAAACTATATTTGCAGCAGAATAATTGCTATGGATACAGAAACTATAAATAAACCAGCCGAATATACTGCTAATCAATTAATTTTGATCAAAGAGTTTACTTTTCAGCTGGAATGTGTTTACAAAAAGTGCTGTAAGAAATACAAAAAAGGTAAACGCTGTGGTAGTTGCCCTAAAGGATAGGGATTTCTATTCTTTGCTTGTTAAATGGTGTACATGTACGCCACCCTCCTCTTTTAAGCATTTCCGCTTATTATACAATAAGTTATATTTCCATCCCATAGTAAATCAATAAAAAACTTACACGGTAAAAATCGTTAAGTTATTCCTGGTTTTTATGAATGCACATATTCATTTAAGAAACATTTATGGTACCATATAAAAACGTTGAAAAAACATTAACGGGTTGGAAAGAAAAAAGCTTGCAGGTACCTATATGAAATATAGATCAGCAACTATTGTGGATATGGGTTAGCCCGAAAAAACGGATTGACACATTGCTGGTTAATTACAAATGCGGTATAAATACCAACAACAAGCTAAAGAGACAAATTCCTGAAACAATTATTTAAAACACTTTAATATTTCAAATTTATCTGCATTTTAGCAAAAAAGAACACATACCTATGATAATTGATTCGCGGGCTTTTGCCAGGGCCGGATTGTTGGGGAACCCCAGTGATGGGTATTTTGGTAAAACCATTAGTTTAAGTATTAAAAACTTTGGCGCCCATATTTTATTATATCAATCTCCCGAATTGGTTATTGAGCCGCAGGAAGCTGATGCCAACGTTTTTCGTAACGTTTACCATTTAAGAGATACCGTTAGCCTGATTGGTTACAACGGTGGCATTCCTATTATTAAAGCTGCCATTAAAAAGTTTTGCGATCATTGCGACGAAAACAACATCAAATTATCCAACAAAAACTTTACTATCCGTTACCACTCGTCTATACCACGCCAGGTGGGTTTAGCCGGGTCGAGCGCTATTATTATTGCTACGCTAAAAGCGCTGATGCAATTTTATAGTATAGAAATCCCATTGCATTTACTACCTAACATTGCCCTGCAAGCCGAAACTCAGGAAATGGGTATTAATGCCGGCTTGCAAGACCGGGTAATACAGTGCTATGAAGGCTGCGTACACATGGACTTTAACAAAGCGCAGATAGAGGAACACGGTTACGGGGTATATACGCCTATTGACCCTAACCTGCTGCCTAAGTTATACATCGCTTACAAAACCGACCTGGGTAAGGTATCGGGCAAGGTACTGAACGAGATTCGCTCTAAATATGATAAGGGTGATGAGCATGTGATATCGACCCTTAAAACGATTGCCAACCTGGCCGACCAGGGTGCCGAAGCGATAAAGAACCGCGACTACGACCTGTTAGGCCAGTTAATAAACGCCAATTTTGATAACCGCTGCAAGATTATGAGTATTAGCGAAAGCAATATGGAATTGATTAACACGGCACGTAATTGTGGTGCATCGTCATCATTCACCGGCTCGGGTGGTGCCATCATCGGTATATACCAGGATGATGAGATGTTGAAGAAATTAGTTTACAGTTTAAAAAAGATTAACGCAAGGGTTATAAAACCTTACATGATATAATTATGGTTAAGAAAGCAGTAATACCGGCAGCCGGTTTAGGAACCCGTTTTTTGCCCGCCACTAAAGCATCTCCAAAAGAAATGCTCCCAATTATTGACACCCCTACCATCCAGTATGTGGTACAGGAAGCTGTTGATTCGGGTATCGAGGATATTTTGATCATTTCGGGAAAAGGCAAAAGGTCTATCGAAGACCACTTTGACCGCCACCCTGAGCTGGAAGAGCGTTTGCTGGAAAAAGAAGACAAGATGTATGACGAGATCATGCACCTGTCGGACATGGCCAATATCCACTTCATCCGTCAAAAAGAAATTAACGGTTTAGGAGATGCCATATATTATGCCCGCCATCACACCGGTAAGGAGCCATTTGCCGTTTTATTGGGCGATACCATTATCAATTCGGTAATACCGGTTACGCAGCAGTTAATAGACATTTACGAGCAGTATCAAAGCACGGTGATTGCCGTAGAAACCGTACCGCATGATAAAGTTTCACGCTATGGCATTGTGGGTGGCGACATGCTGTCGGACACGTTAATGAACCTGAACACGCTGATAGAAAAGCCCGATGTAGACAAGGCACCATCGAACTTAGCTATTGCAGGTCGTTACATTTTAACACCCGAAATTTATACCGCGTTAGAAAAAACCCCTCCCGGTAAAAACAATGAAGTACAACTAACCGATGCCATGCTTAACCTGCTTAAAAGCGAAAGCATGTACGCCCATACCATTGAAGGTAAACGTTATGATATTGGTAACAAGCTGGATTTTTTAAAAACCAACGTGGAATTTGCGTTGCGCCGCAAAGAGTTTGCTAAACCTTTTTATAATTTTTTAAAGGACATTGTAGAAGCACATAAAGATCAGTTTTAAGCTGTAAACAAAAAGAGGTTGGTATCAGCCTCTTTTTGTTTATAACCAATTCAACACCTTACTCTGCTTGCAGGTCGGCTTCCTCATTCACCCGTTCAGATATCCGGTGAACTATTCCGTCCAGTTCTTTTGCGCAAAGGTTTATCATTTCCATAATTTCTTCTTTATCGGCTGTAGTTTCAATATCTTTAGCCAGGTACACCAGCCCTAATATGGAGGCAACAGGCCTGCGTACCTCGTGCGAGCTTAACCAGGCTATCTCCTGCAGGGTTTTATTTTGCTGTTTAATCCGGTCTTCTTTTTCTTTACGGGCCGTTATGTTTTGATGTACGCCAATATAGCCGGTACGTTTACCACAATCATTATATAAAGGAGTGAACTCTATTTCCAGCCATTGATGCCCGAGGCGAGGTAAATGGTGCGATACCTCAATGGTAAAGGTTTCAAACCTGTTTTTACGCTCGTTAATCAATACCATTGTTTCGTGCGAAATTTGCAGGCCGTAAAGAATTTCTTTTAGTTGTTGCCCCACCATATCCTCAAAGCTATAACTGGTGTAATCCTCAAATGCTTTATTAACCCAGGTAACCATATCATGCGTATCCATAACTACCACCATGTTATTCACCTTTGTAATAATTTCGGCCAGGCGTCTGTTCTCTTCATCAGCTCGTTTGAGCGCATCAATGTCCTTTATTGCACCTATAAGCCGTACGGGTTCATTTTCAATATTATAAATAAAGTAACCCTGGTCGTACACATATTTAAAAATATCGTTGCCGCAATCTATCCGGTATTCGCACCACCAATTTGTTTCTTTATTGGCCAATATTTTTTGCTGGCTGCTAATTACTTCTTTTAAATCATCGGGGTGTATAATTGATCGCCACCAGTTAAGGTTATTATGTATATTTTGAATGTCCCAGTTTACCAATTGCGTTAAACTGGTGTTATAAATTACGGTGTTTTTTATAATATCATAATCATATATTACATCGTGCGTTGCTTTCGATACAATATCGTACCGGTTTAAAGCTTCCTTTAATTGCAAATCTTTTTCCTTTTGCTCTGTAATATCCTGAAAGTATATAGCCAGGCCGTCTTCGGTTGGGTACACGGAAAAGGATAGCCATTTCTTCAGTGCTTCTGTATATTCCTCAAACTTGGCAGATTTTCCATCGCTGATCACTTTCTTAAACCTTGTACAAGCGCTATCTTCCCGCACCTCCGGAAAAACATCTAACAGGTATTTCCCGATCACATAAGCTTTTGAAAAGCCGGTCTCTTCCTCAAACTGTTGATTTACTTTTGTAAAAACCAGGTTTTTATTGAGCGTGAAGAAACTTTCGCTTATGGTATTCAGTGTATCTTCTAAAGTAAAAAGGTATTTATTCCGTTCTAACTCCAGTTGTTTAAACTCCGTTATATCCTGTGCAGATCCAACAATTTTATAGGGCAAGTCCAGTAATATTCCATTTTGGCTACTTGCCTTACATAATGCGTATTACCGTTTTCCAGTATCATCCTATGGGTGAAATCCGTTTCCTCGCCTGTGCTGGCCAGCAGTTCCAGCTTATCGCTTACTTTCTCCTTATCCTCAGGGTGTATGTGCTGTAAATACAAATCAAACATATTGTTGTTTTGTAAGGGGCCTATGGCTGTAATCATATGCATTTCATCAGACCATACCATGTACTTGTTCTCCAAAAAAAGTTCCCATCCTGCTACTTTTGCTATTTGCTGGGTTTCGCTCAATTTGCTTGTCTTTTCGCGCAAATCGTTGTTAAGTTTCTTCAGCCGCTGCTCAAAGGCAACCCGCTCGTTAACATCCTGGGCCATTACAATTACATGCGGCTTATTATTAAACGTAATTTTTTGCGCTGCTATGTTAACGTATATCTGGCTACCATCAGCTTTTTTATGTAGCCACGGGCCTGATTGCTTTACAGTTTTTGATACATTTTTAACTTCTTCATCAACGTTGGGTACATGGCCGGTCGGCCTGATATCCGATATACTCATTTGCAAAAAATCATTTTTGCTGTAGCCATAGGTATCAATTGTTGTTTGGTTAACCGATGAAAATTTAAGGGTCTCTAAATCGTATATCCACATGGGTAAAGGGCTGCCTTCGTACATGGAACGGTATTGTTTTTCACTTTCAATCAGCCTGTTATCATCGCGCTTGATTAGTTTCCAAAGCAAAACACCGGTCACTATTACAAAAAAAATACCTTTAGTGTTACCTGCTAATTCAAATGTTTTATTACTTAACTCGCCTTTTAACAAAAATAATAGCTTATCGCTGAGCGTGATCCATAGAGTACCCAATGCTATATATACAATAGCAATACGTAATGCACCTAATCTCATCGGCTATATATTTTACTATTAATCAATTGCATATTATACTTTAATCAAAAACATACAATATCGTAAATATCCAATAATAATTATTCACTTTAGGGTTATATAACTTTAAAAAGAAAATCTTTTAAATAAATGATAAAAGTTTGATTGTGTATTTGTGATCAAAAATACAGTAAATGGATTTGTAAGCATGTTGTACTATTTTTCAATTAATTAAACATTTACCTTAAATGTTTGGTTATGTATTATAAATAACTTTTTATATTTGCCCAGCTCATCTAACAATTAGCTATAACCATGAACGGTATTTGTTTACATCATTTGCATTTGCACCATCGCCCCCTGTGGCGATAATAATGATGTATGTTTCTACA
Source organism: Mucilaginibacter terrae (assembly GCF_042679325.1). GTDB lineage: Bacteria > Bacteroidota > Bacteroidia > Sphingobacteriales > Sphingobacteriaceae > Mucilaginibacter > Mucilaginibacter terrae. Next base: position 292,424 of record NZ_JBHTMJ010000001.1, on the reverse strand, counting down.
TGAAATAACAAAACCTCCGTTTACTTATAGTATAATACCCCCAATCTTTTGAAAACACTTAAAATTGCTATCCAAAAATCTGGACGGCTAAATGAAAAATCTGTAGAGTTGCTGAAAAACTGCGGCCTTAATTTTGAAAATTATAAAAGCTCCCTTATTTCGCCCGTATCAAATTTCCCTTTGGAAATCTTGTTCCTGCGTGATGATGACATCCCCGAGTACGTACAGGACGGTATTGCCGACTTAGGCATTGTTGGAGAAAACGTGATCCAGGAAACTGAAGTGGAAGTAAGCTACCTTCAAAAGTTAGGTTTTGGCAAATGCTCGCTCAAAATTGCAGTGCCTAATAATACCAACATCCTAAGCATAGCCGATTTAAACGGCCGCTCCATTGCCACTACCTATCCGGTTATCCTGAATAAATACCTGAACGAACTGGGCATCCAGTCAGATATTCGTACCATATCGGGTTCGGTAGAAATTTCGCCGGGTTTGGGTTTGAGTGATGCCATTTGCGACCTCGTATCAACAGGTGGCACCTTAAAAAGCAATGGGTTAAAACCCTTTGCCGATGTAATGAGCAGCGAAGCCGTGTTAATAGGCGGTAAAGGCAGCGAAAATAATGAACTAATTCAAGAGCTTATTCAGCGCATACAGTCGGTGCTACGTGCTAAAGAAACCAAATATGTGGTTTTGAATGTGCTTAAAGACCATTTAGATGCTGTAATACAATTGCTGCCAGGCGTAAAAAGCCCGTCGGTTGTGCCATTGGCCGAAGCCGACTGGGTAGCCGTACATACCGTAATACCCGAGCGTGATTTTTGGGACCGCATAAGCCAACTGAAACAAGCCGGGGCACAGGGTATTGTAGTAATGCCAATTGAGAAAATAATTTTGTAACCCACAGCCCCCTAAAAAGGGAAGCATGGATTATACAAACATTGTTATGCTGAACTTGTCAAAAACTTAGCCGAGCGTATAAAGCTTCAACAAGCTCAGTATGACAGTTGGCTTACAGATAAAAGAGAGTTGATTTAAGCACTTATAACCAATAAACATAAAATGTTAAAAGTTTATAACTATGCTAATTTAAGCACCGAAGAATTAAAAACCTTGGTGCAGCGTAATGTAGACCCGGCCAACGAGATTCGTACCGTGGTAGAAAACATTATTAGCAATGTACAGCAGCATGGCGATAGTGCTTTGCTAAATTATGCACAGCAGTTTGATAAGGTAGTGTTAGACAAGCTTTACCTGGACAAAACCGAACTGGCCGAAATTGCAACCGCCCTACTTCCCGAACAAAAAGCTGCCTTAGAAATAGCTTACCAGAACATCTATAAATTTCATGCAACGCAGTTAAAAACCGAGGACAAGGTAGAAACTATGCCCGGGGTAACCTGCTGGCGCGAACTGCGGCCTATTGAAAAAGTAGGTTTGTATATACCAGGTGGTACGGCTGTTTTACCCAGCACTTTTTTAATGCTGGGCATCCCGGCGCGCATAGCCGGGTGCCATGAGCTGGTGGTGTGTTCGCCCCCCGGTAAAAATGGGAAAGTGAACGCCTTTATAGCATATGTAGCGCAATTGCTTAATGTAGATCGCATTTATTTGGCAGGTGGTGCCCAGGCCATAGCCGCTATGGCTTACGGTACCGAAAGTATTACCAAGGTAGATAAGATATTTGGCCCCGGCAACCAGTTTGTTACCAAGGCTAAAACTATTATACAGTCCACCACAATTACAGCCATTGATATGCCCGCCGGACCATCGGAAGTATTGGTAATTGCCGACGAAACCGCTAACCCCGCCTATATAGCAGCCGATCTGCTGGCACAGGCCGAGCATGGTATTGATAGTCAAAGCATATTGGTAGCCACATCGGCAGAAATAATTGAGAAAGCAGTTGCCGAGTTGGAAAAACAATTAGCCATATTGCCCCGCGCCGAAATTGCAGGCATGGCTATAGCTAATTCGTACGCTGTAGTGGTGACCGACCTGAATGAGGCTATAAACTTCAGCAACATTTATGCTCCTGAACACCTCATTTTGGCAACCGATAACTGGCAACAGATTACAGGCAGCATCATTAACGCAGGCTCTGTATTTTTAGGTAACCAAACCCCCGAAAGCGTAGGCGATTATGCATCGGGCACTAACCATACCTTACCAACCAGTGCTTATGCTAAAGCCTACTCAGGCGTATCGGTAGATTCGTTCGTGAAAAAGATCACTTTTCAGCATTTAACACCGGAAGGCTTGCAAAACATAGGCCCACATGTAGAAATATTGGCCGATTTGGAAGGCTTGCATGCGCACAGAAACGCGGTAAGTGTAAGGATGCAAAGCCAAGCACCCAACCCCTAAAAGTGGAAGTTGAAGTTTTATAATTAACCATCATGTCATTGCGAGCGTATTGTAGCAACAGTACAGATGAAAAATGATAAACAGCACATCTTAAATGAAACTGATTAAATATTTTTTCTTGTGTATCGTATTCATGTCCTGCGGGGCTAATAAGACTTCGAATAAAATAGATACTACTGTCATTGATAGTCCCGATACATTAAAAATAATTCCAAAAGTGAAAGTACGTCAACCTGATACTGCATTTAAGCCTTATGAGTTAGTGGATAAATTTTACGTGACAGATACAGGTTATTTCGATTTTGGGCTGGGTTCTGGTGTTTATTCAGTAATCAAACAAAATGATAAGCTTATTGATACTATTGACCATACTTACGGAATGAATAAGGTTGATGATCATCAGTATATGTATCTTGTAATTGAAGGTGTAAATAATTTAAATTCATTAGAAGCAAACAAAGAATACACAAAGTCTATAAAGGCTAACATTGGTGACTTTGTAATCATCAATAATAAAAGAAAAATAAATCTAAATAAAAATGCTCCCAATTTTGGATGGTTTGCATCCCCTGCTATAATCAATCACAATATATATTACTGGCAAGTAAAAGAAATTAAAGAAAACAACCTTGTTTCTGCTGCTGTGTTTGATCCTATATCCGGTTCAACAAAGAGCATGTATTTACGGAATGAAGCATTAGAGACGGACGATGCAGGCTATTTTCCTCAACCGTATTTGAATAAAGATACCGTTGTATTTGAAATTGGCAACAGGCTGTGGAAATTCTCTCCATCATTTAAACTTTACAAATAATATGTTTGACATCAATAACATACTCCGAGCAAACATCAAAAACCTTAAACCCTACTCCTCCGCTCGCGATGAGTTTCAGGGTGAGGCCAGTGTGTACTTGGATGCTAACGAAAACGCGTTTGGCTCTCCGTTAGATACTAATTATAACCGTTACCCTGATCCTTTGCAATACGCCGTTAAAAAGCGCTTGATGGAAATTAAGGGTGTGCCCGTTCGTAATATATTTTTAGGTAACGGCAGCGATGAAGCTATTGATATTTTGTTCCGCAGCTTTTGTAATCCGGGAGTTGATAATGTAATATTAGTACCCCCCACCTATGGCATGTACGAGGTATCGGCCAATATAAACGATATTGAGATCCGCAAGGTTAACCTAACCGAAGAGTATCAATTGAACCTGGAAGGCATTGCTGAAGCTATTGACAAAAACACCAAACTTATTTTTATTTGTTCTCCCAACAACCCAACCGGCAACTCTATTAACAGGCCCGATATTGAAACCCTACTTGCTAATTTCAGCGGACTGGTGGTGGTCGACGAGGCTTATATTAACTTCAGTCGTCAAAAAACCTTTATACAAGAACTTACCGAATATGCTAACCTGGTAGTATTGCAAACCCTTTCAAAAGCATGGGGCTTGGCCGGCTTACGTGTAGGTATGGCATTTGCAAGCGAAGAAATTATTGAAGTGATGAACCGGGTAAAACCTCCCTACAACATCAACGAAGCCTCGCAGCAATTAGCCCTGCAAGCTTTGCAAAATATTGAGCAGGTAAACGGTTGGATTAAAGATACTTTAACCGAACGGGATCAACTTGTTTTACAACTAAAAGAGTTTGACTTTGTATTGGATATTTACCCGTCGGATGCTAACTTCATATTAGTAAAAATGACCGATGCAAAAGGGATCTACATGTTTTTAGTACAACATGGCATCATTGTACGCGACAGATCCAAAGTAGAACTTTGCGAAGGCGCATTACGCATTACGGTGGGTACACCACAAGAAAACACCATACTCATTAATACCTTAAAAACTTTAAATGAGCAGTCCTAAAAAAGTATTGTTTGTAGACCGCGACGGCACCATGATCGGCGAATGTGCCGATGAACAGATAGATTCGTTTTATAAGTTACAGTTCTATCCGGGTGCACTAACTTACCTGCCACGCATAGCTAAGGAAATGGATTATGAGCTGGTAATGGTCACTAACCAGGATGGCTTGGGTACTATCTCGCACCCTAACGAAAATTTTTTCCCGGTGCACGAGCTCATCATGAAAACATTTGAGAACGAGGGAGCCAAGTTTGAGGCTACTTATATAGACCGTACCTTTCCGGCTGATAACGCCCCTACCCGTAAACCCGGCACCGGCATGTTAACCGCTTACCTGGATGCAGAAAAATACGACCTGGCTAACTCTTTTGTAATTGGTGACCGCTTAAATGATGTGTTGTTAGCAAAAAATTTAGGTGCAAAAGCCATTTGGCTGAACGATGGGATGGGCATGGGTGCCAAAGAATTTTCTACAGAAGAGCTGGCAGCTATTAACCAAACTATTGCCATAAAAACCACCGAGTGGGAAAAGATATATGAGTTTTTAAAAGCAGGAAAACGAGTGATTGAACATCGCCGCACTACCAAAGAGACTGATATATATATTAAGATTGACCTTGACGGTACCGGTGAAGCCAAGGTAAACACCGGATTGCACTTTTTTGATCACATGCTCGATCAAATTGCCCGTCACGGCAGTATAGATTTGGAAGTAATAGCCAAAGGCGACCTGCATATAGATGAACACCACACCATTGAAGATACCGGTATTGCCCTGGGTGAGGCTATGGCAACAGCTTTAGGCAACAAGCGAGGTATTGAACGCTATGGCTTTTGTCTGCCTATGGATGATTGCCTGGCGCAAGCAGCCATTGATTTTGGCGGCCGTAACTGGCTGATGTGGGAAACCGACTTTAAACGCGAAAAAGTGGGAGACATGCCCACAGAGATGTTTTATCACTTCTTTAAATCTTTTACCGATGCCGCTAAAGCTAATTTAAATATAAAAGCCGAAGGAGTTAACGAACATCATAAAATAGAAGCTATCTTTAAAGCTTTTGCTAAAGCCATTAAAATGGCCGTACGGCGCGATGTTAACAATATGGTTTTACCAAGTACAAAGGGAGTACTGTAAGAAAGAGACAAGAAACGAGAGGCGAGAAACAAGATGCTACGTAATTATGGCATATATCTTGGCTCTTGTTTCTTGGCTCTTGCATCTGAATTCAAATTATGATAGGAATAGTGCGCTACGGTGCAGGCAACATTTTCTCGCTTACTTGTGCACTCGATAGGTTGGGAATTGCCTACGGCATGGTTCATACCGAAACAGATCTGGAGCAGTTCGACCGGTACATTATTCCGGGAGTTGGGCATGCCGGAGCCGCCATGAATAAATTGGAGCAAACCGGGTTGGTACCGGTTATTAAAGCCCTACAAAAACCAACGCTGGGTATATGTGTGGGTATGCAATTAATGACGGCCTACTCCGAAGAAGGTGATGCCAATTTACTACACATTTTCCCGAACAAAACTTTACGTTTTAAAAGCAGTCCCGATTATAAAGTGCCGCACACCGGTTGGAATCGCGTACACCAAACACAGGAAAATCCTTTATTTGCAGGTATTCCAAACGATGCGCACTTTTATTTCGTACATTCTTATTACATTGAGTATAACAATGCATATACTTTAGCATCAACCAATTATAGTTTGCCTTATTCGGCATCAATTTGGTATAATAACTTTTACGGTGTTCAATTCCATCCCGAAAAGTCGGGAATTTATGGAGAAACACTTTTAGCCAATTTTTCAAAAATTTAAAGCATGTACATTATTCCTGCTATCGACATTCTGGACAAAAAAGTGGTCCGCCTGCGCGAAGGCGACTACCAACAAGTAACCCAATACGAGGTTAGCCTCGAAGAAATGATCGATCGCTACCAGGCCATAGGCACCGAGCTGATCCACATTATAGACCTCAACGGCGCCAAAGGCGATTTCAGTAACCAGCAATACCTGTTTGATGTCATCAAAAAAACGGATATGAAAATTCAGTACGGTGGTGGCATCCGTAGTATTGAAAAGGTGCAGGAACTTACCGATGCCGGCATTGCGCGCGTTATTGTAGGTACTCAAGCTATCAGTAATCCAACATTTTTAGATGATTTGAGCAAAGCCATGTGTGGCAGCAGCAAATGCTCTGATAAAATTGTGGTAGCTATTGATGTGTTAGACGAGGTAATCAAATATTCAGGCTGGATGGAAAGTTCGCCTATTAAACTCATCGATTATGTTGACCGCTGCGTGCATTTAGGCTTTTACCGCTTTTTGTGTACCGATATTAATAAAGACGGCAAATTAGGCGGTGCAGGTATTGAGCTATACGAAAAACTGCTGGATCACTCCCCTTTCATCAAACTCATAGCCTCGGGTGGCGTAAGTTCCATGAACGATATTGAAGACTTAAATAAAATTAAGGTAGAAAGCTGCGTAGTTGGCAAAGCCATTTACGAAGACCGCATTACCATAGAGGACGTAAAAAACTGGAATTTGAAATCGTTAATTAGCATATAGTACAAGCCCCCCGCCCCCTAAAGTGGGAGACTTAAAATCAGTATGAAAAAAAGTAGAATGTCATTAGGTGCAAACCATTTGATATTTAAAAATGCAGAGCTATTACGTAATAACCCTACGACGGCTGAAACCATTTTGTGGATGCACTTAAGGGGGAAGCAGCTCGGTGCTAAGTTTAGGAGACAGCACCCTTTATAAACATACATAGCCGACTTCTATTGCCATCAACACAAAATAATTATTGAGGTCGATGGAAGTATTCATTTAGAACCATAAGTAGCTGCTAATGATATTGAAAGGGAAACTTATTTAACGAACAAAGGTTTTAAAGTACTAAGATTTATTAATAATCAGATTTTTACTACAATAGAAAAAGTTTTGGAGCAAATTAAAGATGCTATTGCCTCCCCCTTTAGGGGGCCGGGGGGCTTAGCCAAGCGCATCATCCCATGCCTCGACGTTAAGGACGGTCGAACTGTAAAAGGTGTGAACTTTGTTGACCTGCGCGATGCCGGCGACCCGGTAGAACTGGCCTGGAACTATTCGCAACAGGGTGCAGACGAATTGGTTTTCCTGGATATTACCGCCACACACGAAAAACGAAAAACACTGGTGGAACTGGTGAAATCTGTAGCACGTCAAATTAATATCCCTTTCACCATTGGCGGCGGTATTAATGAAATTGCAGATGCCGATGCTTTACTGAATGCCGGTGCCGATAAGATCTCCATCAATTCAGCTGCCGTTCGTAATCCCGCTTTAATTGATGAGCTGGCTAAAGCATTTGGCGTACAGTTCGTAATTGTGGCGGTTGATACCCGGCATGTGGCCAATACCAACATTGTACATTTAAACGGCGGACGTATAGCTACTGACAAAGAAACATTGACCTGGATCAAAGAAGCCGAAAGCCGTGGCGCGGGCGAAATCCTGCTTACTTCGATGGATCACGATGGCACTAAGGCAGGGTTCGATCATGGCTTGCTCAAAGTAGTGAACGATGCAGTACGGATCCCGGTGATTGCCTCGGGCGGTGCAGGAAGTGTTCAGCATTTTGTAGATGTGTTCAAGCAAACCAACGTAGATGCAGCTTTGGCAGCTTCGGTGTTTCATTATGGAGAGATTTTGATACCGGATTTAAAAGATGTGCTAAGAACGCATCGTATTGAAGTGAGATAAAGTTAATTATTACAACTGTCAGAGTATGAGCTTGTAGAAAACTTAGCACGCTGATACTTCGACAAGCTCAGTATGACAAACGAGTGCCACGTAGTTGGCGTAAAAAACAACCAATGCAAATAGATTTCACCAAATCACCCGATGGCTTAGTGCCGGTGGTTATACAAGATGAGCAAACCCTAGAAGTACTCATGTTAGGTTACATGAACCAGGAAGCTTACGACAAAACTATTCAGGATAAAGTAGTTACCTTTTACTCGCGCAGCAAAAACCGCTTGTGGACAAAAGGCGAGACCAGCAACAACTTTTTGCATGTAAAAAGCATTCACGTTGATTGTGATAATGACACCATCCTTATTAAAGCCAAACCCGATGGACCAACCTGCCATACCGGCGCACGTAGCTGTTTTCAAACTGCTTACAATCAAAACTTTATACTGGAACTGGAAAACATTATTGAAGACAGGTACATAAATCCACAGGAAGGCTCATACATAAACAAACTCCGCAAAAAAGGGCTTAACAAAATAGCCCAAAAAGTTGGTGAAGAAGGTGTGGAGGTGGTTATAGCCGCCCTTGCAGAAACCGAATCCGAATTGATTGGCGAAGCATCAGATCTGGTATTTCACCTGTTGGTTTTACTCCGCGAAAAGGGATTGAGTTTAGAAACTATCGCTAAAAATTTAGAGGGAAGGCATAAGTAAACTTACTATGTTAAGAGCAGTGATTTTTTGCATTTTTTTGATTTGTATTGGATTAAATGTAAATGCCCAATTAAGCACACTTCGCAATAATATTTCCAATATCGCTAAAGACGCTCAAGGCACAGTTGGAATATCTATTATAAATTTAGATACCCGCGATACATTGTCCTTTAACGGCAACAGCAAATTGCCTATGCAAAGTGTAATGAAATTCCCTATTGCCATTACAGTACTGCATGCTGTAGATCAGCACAAATTGGCTTTGAATCAACTGATCCATATCACTAAAAACGATTTACCTAAAACATACAGTCCTTTAGGAGATAAATTTCCAAACGGCAATGTTGATATATCTATTAGCGAATTATTAAGTTACATGGTATCGTTAAGCGATAACAACGCTTGCGATATATTGCTTAAAGTGTTGGGTGGGCCGGAAAAAGCAGAAGCGTACATGCACCAGATCGGCATAAAAAATATTGCAATAAAAGCTTCTGAGGCACAAATGGCAACTGCATGGAACGTTCAGTTTAACAATTGGTGCGAACCAAATGCCATAGCGCATTTACTGGATATAAGTTTTAAGAGCAATTTTCTTTCTAAAAGCAGCCACGCTTATCTGTGGCAAATAATGCAGGCAACCTCAACCGGGCCAAATCAAATAAAAGGGTTACTGCCAAAAAATACGGTTGTTTATCATAAAACGGGACGATCTGGCACTAACGCAGCAGGAATTACCGCAGCTACCAATGATGTAGGTATTATTACCCTACCTAACGGTAAGCATGTTGCCGTTGCCATATTTATAAGCAATTCTAAAGTTGACCTGGCTATGCGCGAATCGGTTATTGCACGGATAGCTAAAGCTGTTTATGATAATGCTATCGAGTAGATATTTATTAAATACACAACCGATCAACATAGCAGCAAAATATTTTTGCTTTCTTACATTATAAGAACTTATACATGATCTCCGTTAAAAAAGCATTCGAACTAACGGGGCACCAAAACCCCATCTTCGCCCTCGAACTTTCGCAGAAGCCGGGAATACTGTTTAGCGCCGGTAACGATAAGGGCTTGGTGGAATGGGACCTTGGCAAACAAGCTTTTATTAAAGTGATGTTCCCGGTTGCAGCTTCAGTATATGCTATCCATTGTCCTGCCGGGTACCCCTTGATGTTTGCTGGTTTACGCAACGGCAGCGTGCTGGTGTTCGATTTTATTCAGCAAAAAGTTATAGCCACACTTAAACAGCATACTAAACCAATTTTTGATATAAAGTCGGTTGCTGGTAAGCAGGAATTGCTTGTTGCCGCCGAAGATGGTGCGGTAAGCATCTGGAATTTAAACACGCTGAAATTTGTTCATACTATTCAGGTAAGTTCCGATACCATTCGTAGTATCAGTATTTCACCTGATGAGCAACAGGTAGCATTTGGCTGTCGGGATAATAGGGTACGCATTTACAGTTTAACAGACTACGGCTTTATTAATACGTTGAAAGACCATAGTATGGCCGTTTTTACAGTACAGTACTCACCCGATAGACAATACCTGCTATCCGGCTCCCGCGATGCACAGATCAAAGTTTGGGATCCGGCTACATTAACACTTAAACAAAGTATCGCAGCGCACCTGTTTGCTGTGAATCATATCCTTTTCCATCCCGAACAACCCTATTTCGCATCGGCCAGCATGGACAAAAGCATCAAGATATGGGGTGCAGATGATTTTAAATTATACAAGGTCATCAGCCGGGATAAGGGTTACGCCAGTCACCAGTTATCGGTAAACAAACTGGCCTGGAACGGTAACCAGTTGTTATCCACCGGTGATGATAAACGCATTATCGCCTGGGATATGGAGTTTTAGCTCCAATTGAATAAATCTACTTGAATGATTGCTGATGCTGACAAAAGTTTAATATCCGCTACATTTAATAATTTGCTGAAAAAAGATGCAGATAAACCTTCCCTGGCTATTGTATTGTTTATAAATACTTTCTACATTTCAGCAATATCTATCTACACCAAAAATCAACCGTATGGCAAATCTTTCGCCCAAGGCAAAAAGGCTTTTAGCTATTAGCCTGGCTATGTCTTGTATCATTATCGCACTGGTCATCATCATGAACAAGCGGGGTAAAAACAAGATCGATCCAGCTTTCAGCAAGTACATCGAGTCGTACACCACGGGTGTTATCTCCCGGCAGAGCGCCATCCGCATCAAACTATCTAACCAGGTACAAACCAGTCACGCCAAAAATGAGGCTTTAAAAGACGGTGTTTTCGATTTTTCGCCAACGGTAAAAGGTAAGGCTTACTGGGTAGATGCGCAAACCATAGAATTTAAGCCAGAAGAAGGTATGCAGCCCAATAAAGCTTACGAGGTAGAATTTGCGCTGGGCGACGTTACCGATGTACCCGGCGACCTGAAAGAATTTAAGTTCACGTTTGAAACTATTAGACCCGATTTTACGGTTGATTATGGTGGGCTGCAAACAGCCACCAATACCTCGCTGGATAAAATGAAATTTACCGGCAGCATTCAAACCGCCGATGTGGAAGACCCGGCTAAGGTTGAAAAAATTATTACGGCCTCCTACCCTTCGGCCACACCAGTTACCTGGCAGCATAACGAGGTTACCCGTACGCACAATTTCACTATAAACAACATTAAGCGTTCGGCAACGGCACCTACAAAACTGGCGGTAGCTTATAATGGCGATGCTTTGGGTATCAACGAAAGCCAAAGCAGCGATTTCGACATTCCTAAAATAGGCGACTTTAAAGTGCTGGCTATCCGTGCCGTGCAGGATCAGGAACAATACGTGCTTGTACAACTCTCTAACCCAATAATGGTAGGCCAGGAACTTAACGGTTTAACCGGCATTGGTACTGTGGCCGATGCCGCCTACACCATTGAAGGCAGTACCATTAAGGTATATGGTGCTAACAAACTGGAAGGCAACTATGCCGCTTTCGCCAATGAGGGCATTGAAGATATTACGCACAAAAAAACAACCCAGGCTTTTACCGCAAACGTATTTTTTGAGAACCGCCTGCCATCGGTAACCATTCCGGGTAAAGGTGTTATTCTGCCCGATTCGGGCCGGTTAATGATGCCCTTTGAAGCCGTTAATTTGAGCGCGGTAGATGTGAGCATTATTAAGATCTATGAGAACAATATTCCGCAGTATTTTCAAAATAACGGTTTCGATGGCAATTACGAGTTAAGGCAGGTAGGTAAACCTGTGCTGCAAAAAACCATCCGGCTGGATACTGATAAAGGGCTCAACCTCAATAAAAAGAACCGCTTTATGCTGGATGTTGACCACCTCATGCGTACCGAACCGGGCGCTATTTATAGGGTGATTATCGGATTCAGGCAGGAGTACTCCTTATACAGGTGTACCGCGGCTAAAGGCGGCAGTGTTACTACCAATAATGAAGACGAAAACAGTGATTACAGCGGCGAGGGAGATGAAGAGGGTAGCGGCAACGGTTCGGGTATTGATGAGGATGATGAGTTTTGGTCGAGGTACGATAACTATTACCCATCGGGCTATAACTGGGATGAGCGCGAAGATGCGTGCAGCTTATCTTACTACACCAAAGACCGCTGGGCTACCCGCAATATATTAGCCTCTAATATTGGCTTAATTGCCAAGCGCGGCAGTGATAATAGCATGGTGGTAGCCGTAACCAATATTATGGATGCCCAGCCCATGAGCGGCGTTACGCTCGACCTGTTAGACTATCAGAAACAGGTGATTATGTCGGTGAAATCAGACGGGGATGGCTTGGCTAAGTTCGACCTGAAACGCAAGCCCTACTTGCTGGTAGCCAAAAACGGCGACGAGCGAGGCTACCTTAAACTGGATGATGCCAGTTCGTTGCCGTTAACCCGTTTTAACGTAGGCGGCGACCAGGTGCAAAAGGGATTAAAAGGTTTTGTATATGGTGAACGCGGTGTATGGCGCCCCGGCGATTCTATCTTTGTATCCTTTATATTAGAAGACAAAAAGAAAACCCTGCCCGAAGATCACCCGGTGGAGTTTGAGTTTTTTAACCCGCAAGGACAATTATATAGCCGCTTAACGCGCACCAAATCCATTGATGGTTTTTACAGTTTTCATACGGCCACCACAACCGGCTCCCCTACTGGTAACTGGCGGGCTAAGGTGAAAGTAGGCGGTGCGGTGTTTGAAAAAACCATCAAGGTAGAAACCATTATGCCTAACCGCCTCAAGCTTAACCTGAGCTTTGGCAACCAGCAGGAATTAACCAAAGGCAGCAGTACCGGTGGTATCTTAAACGCCCGCTGGCTGTTTGGCGGTATCGCTCAAAACTTAAAAGCTAAGGTGGATGCATTTGTATCGGCACAAAAAACTGTGTTTAAAAACCTGGATGCTTACGAGTTTGACGACCCTACCCTGGCCTTTAATACCCAAACGCGAACCGTTTTTGACGGCCGGTTAGATGCCGAAGGCAATGCCACCATTAATGCCGATATTAATGTAGAAAAACAAGCCCCCGGGCAGTTACGTGCTAATTTCCTGGTAAAAGTGTTTGAACCGGGCGGTAATTTCAGCATACAGCAAATGACCATGCCGTACAACGTATATAGCGGCTACGTGGGCATTAAAACCCCTGAAGGCAGCGCCATGAACAATATGCTGGAAACCGATAAGGACAACACTATTGACATTGTGGATGTGAATAGCAAGGGTCAGTTTTTTGCCGGCAACCGCAACGTACAGGTAGAAGTTTACAAAATACAATGGCGCTGGTGGTGGGACGAAACCGGCAACGAACTAAGCAATTTCACACAAGACCAGTATAATAAGCTGGTGAATACCGAAAATGTAACTGTAACCAACGGCCGTGGCAAATGGTCGTTTAGAGTGCCCCGCGAAAACTGGGGCCGTTACCTCATCAGGGTAAAAGACCTGCAAACCGGCCACTCTACCGGCAAAATTATTTATGTAGATTGGCCTAACTGGTCGGAACGTTTACAGCAGGATAACCCTACCGAGGCGGCCATGTTGTCTTTTACATCCGACAAGAAAAGCTATAAGGTAGGCGAACAAGCCACGCTCACCATACCAACCGGTGCGGCAGGCCGGGCACTCATCAGTATAGAGAACGGCAGCCATGTCATTAAAACAGCCTGGATCAATACCGAAAAAGGTCAAACCCGCTACAGCTTTAAAATAGAACCGGGCATGGCACCTAATATTTTTACTACGGTTACCCTGCTGCAACGTCATGCGCAAACACTGAATGATTTGCCTATACGGATGTACGGCGCTATTGGGCTGGATGTGGAAGACCCCGAAACGATATTGAAGCCGGTAATTACCATGCCCGATAAGATCAGGCCCGAAACGCAGTCGTCCATTACCGTGTCGGAAACATCGGGTAAGGAAATGACCTATACCATTGCTTTGGTTGACGAAGGCTTGCTCGATTTAACTAACTTTAAAACGCCCGATCCGCACAGCACATTTTATGCCCGCGAAGGGTTGGGTGTAAAAACCTGGGATTTGTTCGACTATGTGATAGGTGCCTTTGGCGGCGGACTGGAACGCATATTAAGCATCGGTGGCGATGGCAGCGGCGTGGGTAATGGTAAAAACGTATCGGTAAACCGCTTTAAACCCGTTGTGAAATTTTTAGGCCCGTTCCGTTTAGGCAAGGGCGAAAAGCAAACCAAACAGTTCACGCTGCCGCAATACATTGGCTCTGTTAGGGCAATGGTAATAGCCGGGCACGATGGCAGTTATGGTTTTGCCGAAAAAGCGGTAGCCGTTAAAAAGCCGTTGATGATACTGGCTACCCTGCCCCGCGTGTTAGGTCCGTTAGAAAAGGTACAGTTACCGGTAACCGTATTTGCTATGGAAAACAACATTAAAACAGTGATGGTCAAAGTTCAATCCAACGCGTTCAGTAATCCGGGCAGCAGTTATCAAAAAACGGTAACGTTCACCAAAACGGGCGATCAATTGGTATCTTTCGATTTGGATGTAAAGAACTTTGTAGGCGTAGGCAAGGTAAAGATCACCGCTCAAAGCGGCAGCGAAACCACCGCGTTTGATGTGGTGCTCAACGTACGTAACCCTAACCCGCCTATCACCAGCATCATCCAAAAAGAGTTGCAACCCGGTGAAGTTTGGAACACCACCTATACCGCCATTGGCATGGGCGGCACCAATAAAGCCACGCTGGAAGTTTCGTCTATACCGGCGCTTAACCTGAGTAAACGCTTGAGTTACCTGGTACAATATCCGCATGGTTGCGTGGAGCAAACTACTTCTGCAGCATTTCCACAGTTATATCTGGGTAATTTGATCGACCTGAACGCTCGCCAGCAAGCCGAAGCTAAAAATAACATTAAGGCGGCTATCGACCGTTTAAACAACTTCCAGGTACCGGGCGGTGGTTTCAGCTACTGGCCCGATGGTGGCGATGCCGACGAATGGGGTACCAACTACGCTGGCCATTTTCTATTGGAAGCACAAGCCAAAGGTTATACGCTGCCGGTTGGCATTTTAGAGGGATGGAAAAAATTCCAGAAACAAAAAGCGCAAAACTGGTCGCCCGATGTGCGTGAGTTTTACGATTCGGGATTAATACAGGCTTATCGTTTATACCTGCTGGCCCTTGCCCGCATGCCCGAACTGGGTGCCATGAACCGTTTGAAAGAACTGAAATATTTAAGCCCTGAAGCCAAATGGCGACTGGCTGCCGCCTACAAACTGGCCGGCCAGCCCGAAGCGGGCTTACGCCTCATAGCCGGTTTGCCAACCGAAGTTAAACCCTACCGGCAAATGGCCTACACTTATGGCTCCGACGTACGCGACGAAGCCATGATCTTAGAAACGCTGACCCTTTTAGGCCAACAATCAAAAGCAGCCAAGCTGGTTTATTCGGTAGCAGCCAAGCTCTCGGCCAATACCTGGTATAGTACCCAAACCACCGCTTACTCATTGCTGGCTATTGCGCAGTATTGCGGTCAAAATAAATCGGGCAGCCGTTTACAGTTCGATGTGCAAGCGGGCAGCTTAAAAAGCGGGGTTAATGCCATATCCTACTTATGGCAATCCGGCATCTCGCCAAACGGCGGTAAGGCGTTGATCAAAAACCAGGGTAAAAACAGGTTGTACATCCGTTTAATACAGCAAGGGCAACCCACGTTGGGTCAAGACCTGCCATCGAACATTAACCCGGATATTTTGCAGATGCAGGTAAAATATTATATGCTGAACGGGACCCCTATCGACCCAACGTCGTTAAAACAGGGAACCGATTTTATAGCGCAGGTAGTCCTAAAAAATCCGGGGCAGCGGGGCAGGTATGCTAACATGGCACTAACACAAATTTTCCCTTCGGGCTGGGAAATATTAAATACCCGGATGATGAACAATGACGAAGTTTTTAAATCGGCCCCGTCGGATTACCGCGACATCCGCGACGACCGGGTGAACACCTACTTCAGCTTAGGCGAACACCAGGAAGCCACGTATTACGTCATGCTCAACGCGTCGTACACCGGGCGTTACTATTTACCGGCTACGTATTGTGAAGCCATGTATGATACCAGTATTAATGCCCTGCAAAAAGGGCAATGGGTGGAAGTACTGAAGTAAAGACCATTTATTCTAAACTACATTTTCCGTCTTCGTGGGGTTTATTCGAGAGTACCTTGCGAAGACGGAAATGATGTTGGGTAGCATTGCAGAAACTTCCCCCTCCTTTTAGTGGGCCGGAGGGCTTTCCAGCCTATTCTCCTTCCTGTGCATTTGGTAAACTTTTTCTAACACCGGCGAGGGGTGCGTAATCAAAAAGATACCTGTACCGTATTCGCGGGCAAGTTCGTTTTCAACCCCACCTATCCTTTTGTAGCTTTCTACCACGGGTTTCATATCGCTGATGTCGTTATCATCGCTTATATAGATCAGGTAGTTAGCTTTTAAGTTTTCGGGCGCCCAAAGAGCGAAGCTGCTGTTGAGGCATACCACGTCGGGTAATTTATATTGCTTACGGTACGCATGCAGGGCACCGGCTTCGCCATAGTTGTCGGCAAATATGATGGTATGCTTTTGCTGTTCGGGTGTTAGGCTGTAATAGGAGGCAGCAGTTTTGGCGGCCATTTCGTCCCAGCCCAACATATCGGCATAATCTTGCGAAAGCGGGTGTATTTTATGATCTTCCCAGGTTACCAAAAAATTTATGAACGGGGCATGCTGCCGGTAATATTTAAAAAAGCTGAGTGTTTGATTCAATGTTAAAATAGGCAGCGCAATGGGAAACAGCAATAAATTCGGGACTATTAAAAGCAGAACTGCCAAAGCACGCACTATATAATTCTTTAAAAAGAGTGCCAAACTATAGCCGCCGGCCGCAAATAGCATGGGGTAACCCGCCAGCAGGTAATAAGCCTTTCCGTTCATTTGAAGTAAAAAAGCAAACACTATCATATAGGCAAAAGCTATAAAACGGTAGTTACGTAAACTTTGATGAAACAGCAAAAAGCCAAATCCTGCAACCCATATTAAAAAACAAGCGGCATGCATTAACAACTGCGGTACAATAAATTCCGCTGGTTTAACATGGTCTAATTGCTCGCGCTGCAGGTTGTGCATATGGGCAAGCACCGGCCAGTGATGTAAATATTGCCATAACAGGTTCGGTAAAAATACAAGCAAGGCAATAGCTACAGTAATAAGCGTTTCCTTTCGCCATAATATTTTGCGCTGTGGCGTGAGTAGTATTGCTAACAGTAAGGCTCCGGCAAAAAAGCCCATGGTATATTTGGTAAGCAGGCCTAAACCTATAACCGCTCCTAACCAATACAGATACCGCGCCTGATTGGTGTTTACATATTTAACCGATAGATAGGCTGCCAGCAGCCACCATAACTGATCGAACACTACCGGCTGAAACAAATACCCACTGGCGGCCATTCCCGGCGAAAATATGACACATAAGCAGGCCAGCGCAATGGCAAACCGCCTGCCGCCAAATTCTATTACCAATAAACCGGTGAACCATACCATGGCGGCACTGGCCATAGCCGGAAAAACACGTGCAGCTCCAACCGTCGACCCGAAAACAGTAGTACTTACTTTGGCTAAAAGTGCGATAAGAGGTGGCACTTCCATATAGCCCCAATCCAAGTGGTCGCCTAAAACCAGGTGCAGCATTTCGTCGCGGTGAAAGCCGTAATGCCCTGCACTAAGCAGGTTAAACACCAGTTTAACAACTACAAAAATGAACACGAATGGCCAAAGATGTTTGGCAGATTTGGTTTGTGATATTGACATGGCAAGGAGTTGGCTAAAATTAACCAAGTATTTGGTAATTTGCCTGTTGTACTATAAAATACTATGAAAATCCACATTAAAAACATGGTTTGCCACCGTTGCAAGCTGGCTGTAGATGCCGAATTAAAGCAAAGCGGCTATCATCCGCAGCAAATTGAGTTAGGTGAGGTAATCATTGAAGAAGAACTCAATACAGAACAGCTGGAAGCATTAGATACCCGCTTAAAGCAACTGGGCTTTGAGTTGATAGATGACAGGAAAGGCCGTTTGGTGGAAAAGATCAAGAACCTCATTATTCAATTGGTTCATCATACCAGCGATACCTTGAGTATAAATTTGTCCGCCTACCTGGCCCATCAGTTACATTATGAGTATAATTATTTAAGTAACATGTTTTCGGAAGCGGAAGGTACCACTATAGAAAAATACTACATCAGCCAAAAAATTGAGAAAGTTAAGGAACTACTTATTTATGACGAACTTACTTTGAGCCAAATTGCCTACCGTATGGGTTACAGTAGCGTAGCTTACCTAAGCAGCCAGTTTAAAAAAGAAACCGGGTTAACACCAAGCCATTTCAAGCATATTAAAGAAAATAAGCGCCGCAACATTGAAGAACTGTAAATTTCATAAATCCCGGCCCGAATAATGTAAAGCAACCCCGCCCCACTGCCGTATCTTTGTGGTATAAATCATACATCAAAATGAAACATACCTATCAAGTAACCGGAATGACCTGTTCCGGTTGTCAATATAAAGTTCAGCACCTGTTAAGCCAGGTAGAAAATGTAATGGAAGCCACTGTAGATCTTACCAAAAGTGAGGTTACGGTAGAGATGGACAAGCACATCGGCACTCCTACCCTGCAAGCCGCGCTTAAAGATTACCCCAAATACCAGTTGACTGATGCACCTGCCATCAGCAGTGCCATCAGCGGCAGCATGGATGAAGAAACGAAATCGTGGTTTGAAACCTATAAGCCCATAGTGCTTATCTTCGGCTATGTGTTCCTGGTATCGGTTATAGCCGGTTCCACGGTTTTAGGTTTTGATGAAATGGCAGCCATGCGGGTATTTATGGCCGGTTTCTTTTTAGTATTCTCTTTTTTTAAGCTGCTTAATTTAGATGGCTTTGCCGATAGCTATGCCATGTATGATGTGGTAGCCCGCAAGTTTAAAGCCTGGGGTTATATTTACGCATTAATAGAATTAGGGTTGGGGATTGCCTATGCGGCTAATTTGAACCCGGTGATTACCAACCTGGTAACCTTAGTGGTGATGTTGGTTAGTATTATTGGCGTGTTACAAAGCGTACTCAGCAAAAAAACTATTCAATGCGCCTGTTTGGGTGCTGTGTTTAACCTGCCTATGAGCACGGTTACCATTATTGAGGATGGGCTGATGATAGTTATGAGCGGGGTTATGTTGTGGATGCTATAGGTATCTTCCCGTCATTGCGAGGTACGAAGCAATCTCTGTACGACAGACAGGGTGGCGTCCTCGCAATGAACTGTGAGTTATTGTGAACGACAACCAAACGGGCAACCCTTCTACGCGAAGATTGCTTTGTTTCTTAGCGATGACGAGAGTATAAAGCTGTGTTACTGATTAATAAGATCATCATATATATCCTTCCAACCTGGGTTAAGGTTAACAATAAGATCTATTTTATCCTGCCGGCTCCCTCCTTTAATTTGCTTTTCTGCGGCGATGGCTTCTTCAATATGATGATAAAAATTGTAGTAAACTAATTTATCGCAATGATATTTTGCCGTGAAGCTGTTGGGATGGACCTTATTTTTATGCTCCCATGTTCTTCCAATGATATCGGACGTAACTCCTGTATAGAATACGGAATGCCTTTTATTGGTTAAGATATAAACACAGCCACCTCTTTCCATTGTATAATAATAGTAAAAAACACGTGATTGCAACGTACGAAGCAACCGCTGCAAGATGAGTAATTGGCAACTTTTCTACGCAGAGATTGCTTCGAACCTCGCAATTACGAGTTTGAGAATGGTTACACCTTAACCGTCTTGTTCCTCAGCCAATGATCGGCCAGTACCAGGGCGGCCATGGCTTCTACAATAGGTACGGCGCGGGGTACCACACAAGGGTCGTGGCGGCCTTTGCCCTGTATTTGAGCGGCATTGCCTTCGGCATCTACCGTGTTTTGGTTAGTCATAATGGTGGCTACGGGTTTGAAGGCTACCTTAAATTCAATAGGCATACCATTGCTGATACCACCCTGCACCCCACCCGAATAGTTGGTGATAGTCTTCACCTCATCGGCGGTGTCTTTGACAAAAATATCGTTATGTTCCGACCCCAGCATTTCGCTGCCAGTAAAGCCCGAACCATACTCAAAGCCATGTACGGCGTTAATGCTCAACATCGCCTTGCCTAAATCGGCATGCAGCTTATCAAAAACAGGCTCGCCTAAACCTACCGGGCAATTGGTAATAGTACAGCTCACTTTACCGCCAATAGTATCGCCCTGCTTGCGAATCTCGTCTATACGGGCAATCATTTCTTCGGCTGTGGCCGGGTCGGCGCAACGTACAATATTGGCTTCACGAACAGCAATAAACTCCTCGGCCGATTCGATGCTGATATTTGGTGCATCTATTTTGCCTACGCTGCATACATGGGCCAATACGTCAATTCCCTGCAATTTCAACAGCAACTTGGCAATAGCACCCGCGGCAACACGCGCGGCCGTTTCACGGGCCGATGAACGCCCTCCGCCCCTATGATCGCGAATGCCATACTTGTGATGATAGGTGTAATCAGCATGCGACGGGCGGAAAATATCGGTATTATGGCCATAGTCTTTCGACCGCTGATCTTCATTAGGTATCAGCATGGCAATAGGCGTACCGGTAGTTTTACCCTCAAACGTGCCCGATAAGATCTGCACGGTATCGGCTTCCTTACGTTGGGTTGTAATTTTAGATTGACCGGGCTTGCGCTTATCAAGTTCAGCCTGTATGTATTCAATATCTACCTCTAAACCAGCAGGACAGCCATCAATAATTACCCCGATGGCTACGCCATGCGATTCGCCAAAGGTGGTGATACGAAAGATTTGTCCGAATGAATTGCCTGCCATGATTGTTAGAATATAGAGTCAAGAATACAGAATCAAGACTAAGGAGCAAATATGTAATTTTTTATGGAATTGTTTAAACCGGAGCCACAGTTTTAAAACATGTCATTGCGAGGAGCGATAGCGACGTGGCAACCGCACGCGTGTATATCTAAACGCGTGCGGTTGCCACGCTACGCTCGCAATGATAATCTGTGAAAATACTCCCCGTTGGTGGGCCGGGAGCTTACGCCGAAATGGCGTTGATAATATCGTACTGCGTAATGATCTCTATTTTACCTTGCTCATCCTCTACCAATACGGCAATGTTCTCTTTATTGATCATGGACGAGATCTTATCAATAGACGCATTCAAATCCACAAACGGGAACGGCGCAGTCATGATGGTTTTGAGCGGCTGCGATTTTAACGACGGGTTTTCTAACAAAGCATCCAGTATATCGCTTTCGGTAATTTTACCAATCACCATGCCCTGTTGGGTAACTGGTATTTGAGAAATATTAAGGCTTTTTATGGTGTTGATAGCCTCCAAAACGGTCTTCTCGGTGTCAATGGTTACAATCTCCGTGCTTTCTTTTTTGCGGATTATATCGCGGGCGGTGAGCTTATCATCTTTCAGGAAACCACGTTCGCGCAGCCAGTCCTCGTTATACATTTTGCCCAGGTAACGGGTACCATGGTCAGGAAAAATGATCACCACCACATCGCCTTCTTTAAAGCGGTCTTTCATTTGCAAAGTACCGGCCACGGCCGAACCTGTGGAGTTACCTGCGAAAATTCCTTCCTGCATGGCTATCTGGCGGGTCATTAAGGCGGCATCCTTATCGGTCACCTTTTCAAAATGATCTATCAGCCTAAAGTCGACGTTTTGCGGTAAAAAATCTTCGCCTATACCTTCGGTAATGTATGGGTAAATTTCATTTTTATCCATAATACCGGTCTCCTTGTACTTTTTAAAAACCGAGCCATAAGTATCTATACCCAACACTTGTATATCGGGGTTCTGCTCTTTTAAGTAACGGGCAGTGCCACTAATAGTTCCACCGGTACCTACGCCTACCACTAAATGCGTGATCTTGCCTTCGGTTTGTTCCCAAATTTCGGGACCGGTTTGCTCGTAGTGTGCCTGTGAGTTCGACAAATTATCGTACTGGTTGGGTTTCCATGAGTTAGGTACCTCACGCTCCAGGCGCGACGATACAGAATAATATGACCGCGGGTCTTCAGGTTCTACATTGGTTGGGCAAACAATTACCTCGGCACCAAATGCACGCAGGGCGTCAAACTTTTCTTTCGACTGCTTATCGGTACTGGTGAAAATACATTTGTAGCCTTTAATAACTGCTGCTATAGCCAACCCCATGCCGGTATTACCCGATGTACCTTCTATAATGGTACCACCAGGTTTCAGACGACCATCCTTCTCGGCATCCTCTATCATTTTCAGGGCCATACGGTCTTTAATAGAATTACCAGGGTTGGTAGTTTCTATCTTAGCCAACACGGTAGCCTTAATGTCTTTTGTTATTTTATTTAGCCTAACCATGGGCGTATTGCCAATGGTTTCCAGTATATTATTACTCCACATAATTAGTAGACAAAATTGGGAATATTAAATGAAAAAGTGGCAGTTTAGTTTGATATTGTGCAATAAAGGTATATTAAATGATTGTTTTTAACAGAACATAACAGTTTTATCGTTCCTGCAATATGGGCGTTCCCCTATGGGTCAGGCTTTTTGCTCATACGCCTGCAGGCCTTACAGCACGGGCCGGTATCCGCTTCAATCCTTAACGTGAACTGCTAAAAGCCGGCGCTTATCTTATCTTATATCTTTCAAGCCAGGCAAAATAGTATCCAGTCCCCAGCGCTCTTCCATACCCAAACCAAACAGGGCAAAATCATACTTTACCGGGTCGGCAGGGTCAAACTGCCGCAGGTGATCGGTGAGTTCGAGGGCGGTTTGCCAGTCGGTTTGTTTGCGGGTTATGAGTTTAAGTTTACGGGCTACCCTATCCACATGCAAATCGCAGGGGCAAATTAAATCTGCCGCACTTATCCTGTTCCATATCCCGAAATCGACCCCGGCATCATCCTTACGCACCATCCACCTCAAAAACATGTTCAGCCGCTTACAAGTAGCTTTTTGCGACGGCGAGGATACATGCTTTTTAGTACGGTGAGGAAAATCGGGCAGGGAAAAGAAGTAGGAACGGAAATGATTTAACAGAAGTTCAGCCCCAGCCCCCCGGCCCCCTAAAGGGGGAGTAAAATTTCGAATTTCGGATATTCGATTTCGAATTTCTTTACTGAATACAGATTCCTGACTCTTGGTTCTTGTCTCTTGGCTCTCCTCCTGCTCCCCCTTTAGGGGGCCGGGGGGCTGTAGGCTGGGGGTCTGCAAAAATGCATCTTCCAAACTATCAAATTGTTCATAATGATACCTGAAAAATGAGATGAAGTAAAGTGTATCAATATCGTTAAAAGTGCGGTGTTTAAAGCTCAGCAGCTTTTTCAAATCGGGTTCCTTATGATTCATGATGAAATCGTAGGGGGCGCCATCCATCAGCATAATCAGTTCGCGGCATTTGTTAATGATAGTTACGCGTTGACCCCAGGCAAGCGTTGCGGCCCAAAAACCCATGATCTCGATATCCTGCTTCAGCGTGAACTGGTGCGGGATAACGATAGGATCATTTTGAATAAACTCGGGGCGGTTGTATTGCGCTACTTTTGCATCGAGCAGCCCCCTAACCCCCTGAAGGGGGAATATTTGACTATCGGTATCAAAAGTTTTTCCCATCCTATAGTACTCTCCTTTAGGAGGTCGGGGGGCTAAGCGCTGTTTTTAAATCTTCCAGCAAGTCCTCAATATCCTCTACACCTACGCTTATACGCAACAAGTTATCCACCACGCCTACTTTCTCACGCACTTCTTTTGGGATAGAGCCATGCGTCATGGTAGCCGGGTGATTGATCAATGATTCTACACCGCCCAGTGATTCGGCCAGGGTAAAAACTTTAAAGTTAGAGGCAATGCGGAAGGTTTCCTGCAAATCGGCGTCTTTCAATACGATAGAGATCATGCCGCCAAAATCGCGCATTTGCTTTTTGGCCACCTCGTGGTTTGGATGATCGGTAAAGCCAGGCCAGTAGATCTTTTCTACTTTGGGATGATCCTTTAAAAATTCGGCAATGGCGCGACCGTTTTCGCAATGGGCTTTCATACGCAGGTGTAGGGTTTTGATACCACGCAGTGCTAAAAAACTGTCCATTGGCCCCGGAGTGGCACCACAGGCATTGTAAATGAACCATAGGCGCTTGTACAAGTCTTCGTCGTTCATCATGAGCGCACCCATTACCAGATCAGAGTGGCCTCCAATGTATTTGGTTACCGAGTGCATCACAATATCTGCGCCCAAATCCATGGGGTTTTGCAGGTAAGGAGATGCAAAAGTATTATCAACCACCAGCGTTAAGTTATTAGCTTTGCTGATAGCAGCAACGGCCTCAATATCCACCACCTGCATGGTTGGGTTGGTAGGCGTTTCTATCCAGACCATTTTGGTATTGCGGTTCACATACTCCTCAATAATACTGGGATCGCTCAGATCAAGAAAATGAAAAGTTATGCCATAACCGGCAAAGATCTTGGTAAACATCCGGTACGAACCGCCATACAAGTCGTTACCTGTAATGACTTCATCGCCGGGTTGCAGCAGTTTCATTACGGCATCGGTAGCACCCATGCCGCTCGAAAACGCCAAACCATATTGTGCATTTTCTAATGCGGCCAGGCAATCTTCTAAAGCCTTACGGGTTGGGTTGGTACCCCGCGAGTACTCGTATCCCTGGTTATCGCCCGGCGCTTTTTGCGCATAGGTTGATGTTTGGTATATAGGCGTCATCACCGCGCCTGTGCTTGGATCGGGGTATTGCCCCGCGTGTATTGCTTTTGTTCCGAATTTCATGACCTCTCCCAACCCTCTCAAAAGGAGAGGGCTATATTTTTTTTGTAAATCAAAGTCCTTCCCTTCGGGGAGGCTTCAGGTGGGGTTTTAATATGCCCTTGCAAATAACACCCTTTGGCTCGACAGATTGCCCGTCAATATACACTTACCTTCTTCCTGTTTATTGTTCAAAGGGATGCAGCGAATGGTAGCCTTGGTTTCGTCTTTAATGCGCTGCTCGGTTTCAGGTGTGCCATCCCAATGGGCCGATATAAAGCCGGGTTTTTCGTCGAGCAGGCGTTTAAACTCATCGTAAGTATCAACCTCGGTGGTGTTCTCTGCACGGAAATTAAACGCTTTTTGATAAATGTTAGTCTGTATCTCTTCTAACAATTGTTCGATATGATTGGCTAATCCTTCTTGTGCTACGGTATTTTTTGTACGGGTATCGCGACGAGCCAGCTCAACCGTTCCGTTTTGCATATCACGGCTGCCAATAGCAACACGCAGTGGTACTCCTTTTAACTCGTACTCGGCAAACTTAAAGCCCGGGCGTTGGGTATCACGGTCGTCAAACTTAATGGAGATATTTTTGGCCTTCAGCTCTATGGTTAATCCTTTCACGTAAGCACGGATATTTTCCAGTTCTTCATCATGCTTGTAAATAGGCACAACTACTACTTGTATAGGTGCCAGCATGGGTGGCAATACCAAACCGGCATCATCAGAGTGGGTCATAATCAGTGCTCCCATTAAACGGGTGGATACCCCCCATGAGGTGGCCCAAACGTAATCCAGCTTACCTTCTTTGCTGGTAAACTTTACATCAAATGCCTTGGCAAAGTTTTGTCCTAAAAAGTGAGAAGTACCTGCCTGCAGGGCTTTACCATCCTGCATTAAAGCTTCAATGCAATAGGTATCCAGCGCGCCGGCAAAACGCTCGTTGGCTGTTTTACGCCCTTTTACCACGGGTACGGCCATCCAGTTTTCTACAAAGTCGGCATAAACCTCCAACATTTGCTCTGTTTCGGCTACAGCTTCTTCGGCGGTGGCATGCGCGGTATGTCCTTCCTGCCATAAAAATTCGGTAGTACGTAAAAATAAACGGGTACGCATTTCCCAGCGTACAACGTTAGCCCACTGGTTCACTAAAATGGGCAAATCGCGGTATGACTGGATCCAGCCTTTATAAGTATGCCATATTATAGTTTCGGATGTTGGGCGAACAATTAGTTCCTCTTCTAATTTGGCATCTTCATCAACAATAATGTTACCTTCGCCATCGTTCTTTAAACGGTAATGGGTTACAACCGCACATTCTTTGGCAAAACCTTCAACATGACTGGCTTCTTTGGAGAAAAAAGATTTAGGTATGAATAACGGAAAATAAGCATTGCTGTGACCGGTATCCTTAAACATTTTATCAAGCGCAGCCTGCATTTTTTCCCAGATGGAGTAGCCGTAAGGCTTAATGATCATGCAGCCGCGTACCGGTGCATATTCGGCTAAATCAGCTTTTATTACAAGGTCATTAAACCATTGCGAGTAATCTTCGTCTTTACTTGTAATCCCCTTGCTCATATATGTTTTATGGAATAGATTTTGACTATTGAAAATGTGTATTATTGCCGCCAAATTTATAAATTTATACGTTAATTAAACTTCTACTTTAAATATACCTCAACTAAAATGAAAAGGAACATACTACATACCGCCGTTCTTTTGAGTGCCCTGGCACTGGCTTCCTGCTCAACAACCAATAAAATTGCATCAACATCAAAACCAGATGATGATGTTTATTTCAGCAAAGCTGAAGCTGGTGAAGCACCTGTTTACCGTCAACCCATACGCGAAGAGCGCTACGTGGAAACCGATGGAGCCGAAGGAAATGATGACGATTATTACTATTATGATAGTTATTCATCACGCATAAACCGTTTTGGGTATGCGTCGCCATTTAATTATTATGATGATTACTATTACGGTTACAGCCCGTATGGTTACAATAATTACGCCGGTTACGGCGGCTGGAACGTGGGCTTAGGCTACGGTTACGGCGGATTTGGTGGGTTTGGATACGGCTTAGGTTATGGCGGCGGCTTTGGCTACGGCGGTTACGGATACGGTGGTTTTGGCTTAGGTCTGGGTTACGGTTACGGTGGTTTTTACTCACCTTACTCCTATTGGGGAACAGGTTATGGCTACGGCGGAGGTTACTGGGGTGTAGTTTCGGCTAATAACAGCGTGGCACGTGCAAGGCCTTACCGTGGTTCAGGCTTCCCAAATTCTAATATGAACGGCAGCCGTTCAACTGCACGCCCTACCGGTTATAACGGCAACTACCCTAACACCATGAACTATCCAGGCAGGCGCGGGTCAAACAGCGTTGGCAGCAATGGTAGTTATACTGGTAACGGAGGAGCCCGCACTACAAGAGGGCAGGCTGATCCACGACCTGTTGCACGCCCGCAGCGCGACGAGGTTCAACGTCCAACATACCAACCGGCATCTGTTGAAAGGAGTTCAGGTTCCTCTTCTTCTGGCAGTTCATCTGGCGGCGGCGGAAGCAGAGGAGGCGGCCGTCCATCAAGACCATAATATCTTATTGCATATACATCCATGAAAACTAAATATTTACTCCTGGCAATAGCTATAGTAGCAATTGCTCCATCGGCTTTTGCCCAATATTCGCAAGATGCCATACGTTTTGGTACCGGGCAAACCGGTACTACATCGCGCATTAAAGCAATAGGTAATGCTAACGTAGCTATAGGCGGCGATCTCAGTTCGGTTGGCGGTAACCCTGCTGGTCTTGGTTTTTTTACCCGGTCGGAAGTGAGCATTACGCCCGAATTTAACATGAGCAAAGTAAACAGCAGTTATGTTGGCTCTAACAGTACTGATAAGAAAAATACAGGTAACTTTAATAACGCATCGGTAGTGTTTTATAATCAGCTCAAAAAAAGCCGCGGTGAAAGCAAAACCGAAGGTTGGCTGAGCGTAAATTTTGGGGCTTCGTATAATCGTACTAACGACTTTTATCAAAACACCTATTATCAAGGCAAAAATACCACCAGTTCGGTAGCCGATTATTATGCCTTTTTAGGCAATCAGGCCATTGATAATGATTTTAGTTTAGATGGATACCTCGAAGGCTGGGCACGTAATCAGCAATTGATCAATAATAATGATGATCCTAATACCTACGTAGCGGCACCTGCATTTGGTGGTACTCAATCTAATACAATTACTTCTACCGGCGGACAAACCGAGTATAATTTCTCATTCGGTGCTAACTATAGCAATAAGCTTTATTTAGGTATGGGTATTGGTTTTACCAACATCAGGTATAACTACACCTCTAACTTTTTAGAAGACAACCTGAATTTAGAGAACAATCTCGATTTTCTTTCGACTTACACGCGCGACCAGGTTACAAAAGGCAATGGCGTTAACGGGCGTTTAGGTTTAATATACAAGCCGGTAGAAGCTGTGCGAATTGGGGCTACTGTAACAACCCCTACATGGTACACCGTTGATGATAATAGCTACGAAGGTTTGGCAACACGTTATATTGGTGGCCCTAATTACAGTACCCAGGGCGATACCTACCAAGCTGGCTACAATTTACGTACGCCATTTAAAGTAGCAGGCGGATTAGCCGTATTTTTAGGCAAATATGGTTTTATAACCGGCGATGTGGAGTTTATCGACTACACCAGCACAAAAATAACCAGTGAAGAATATGATGTTACTGTAGATAATAACGACATCAAAAGAAACTATCAATCGGCTGTAAACGCCCGCTTTGGCGCGGAGGCTCGTTTGCCTGGCAGCTTGTTTTTAAGAGGTGGTTACGGCATACAAGGTAGTCCGTTTAAAACCGGCGGCAGTGATATTAAAACCGCAAGCGGAGGTTTAGGTTACCGTTTTGGCAATTACTATGCCGACGTAACTTATACTCACGTAAAAAATTCGGTAACGCAATATCCCTATGAAATTGGTGATTTCAGCCCTCCGGCCAATATACGTAACAGGAACAGCAATGTATTTTTAACAGTTGGTTTGCGTTTCTAAAAGCAAACAGATAATGTTTAAACGAGAAAGCCCTGGTAAACTTTTTACCGGGGCTTTCTCGTTAATTGTATAATGTACTGAATTAATCCTCGTTTACAAATGAACGTAACATCCAGGTATTCTTCTCTTTATATTGCATAAAGCTGTTTACCAGATCGTTAGTCCCATCATCGCCGGCACCGGCACTAATATCCAGTATTTCACGCTCCTTCTCAATCAAAATTGCCATGTCTTCTATCAATGCTTTCACCAAATAGGTATCGGTTTGACCAATGGTATTAACTTCTTTAATGGTAGAAACAGAAATATAATCAGCAAAAGTGCTGTAAGGTGGCTTACCTAAAGTCAATATACGCTCGGCCAGGTCATCAATGGTTTGTACTGCCACGGTGTACATTTCCTCAAATTTGGCATGCAATGTAAAAAAACTGGGGCCTTTAATATTCCAGTGGCATCCTCTTATTTTTTGGTAATGAATATGATAGTTAGCCAGCAGTTCGTTTAAATGATCAACAACCGGTTTAACCTCTTTTTCGTTCAGGCTTATTTCTTTAGCATCCATAGTATTTGTAGTTTTAAAGTTAAGTTTCAACACAAACCTAACCTAAGTGTTTTAAAAAGCTAACAATTTATATGCTTTTAAATAAAAAGACTATTTTTAAACATGACTCAGTTAAAGCTGCTGGTAGCCGAACATTTTAACGGGGAAATATGGCGCATGGAGATAGATCATATAAGCCATACCCTATTTGCCGAAACTCGTAATAATGAAGACCGTAAAGTGAGCTTTGCCGCTATTAGCCTGGTAACCGGTAAAACCTTTTTTAAAAACTACACTATTGACGAAAGCTGGCTTACCGGCATTGAAACTGCCTATAATTCGGTATTGTTACTGCATTATTACGAAAATGCCGCCAGCCCGGCGCATAAAGGGTTAGCCGCTGTTGAAGCTACCACCGGTAAACTGCTTTGGCATAACTTTAATTACACTTTCGATCATTTAAGCACTAACGGACCAATTATTTATGATAGCCGTTTGCAGCCTCCGCATTATAAAGTAACCGACATTACCACCGGTATTGGGCAACGCAACTTTAACGGCGCAATTGATACCATTCCCCATAACCATATCAGTGTTCCGCAAGCTATACCCACGCCCGCTAACCTGCCCAAACTGCCGGTAGAACCGCATCGTAACAATGTGTATTACCTCAGGTACAATAATTTGATAATTGTATCTTTGCACGCGCTTTGGGCAGGCCAGTTGAGGCAATATCTTTATATTTTTGAAAATAACCAGCTTGTTTTTGAAGATATATTAAATACCAATATACAAAAATTGCAGCCCGAGGCGTTTGTGTTATACCGTAATCAACTTATTTACCTCAAAGATAAAGTGGAGATTAAGGTACTGAATTTATAAGCTGTAAAGTTTGAATATGACATTGAAGATCTATTTATTAGGCGGCCTGTTATGGGTATGTACATTGCCATTAGTAGCCAGCCCCCTGCCCGATTCGGTTGGGGTAGAAAACCAGGACGGCAAAAAGATAATACTACACAAACTGGAACCTAAAGATAATTACTACTCTATTGGCCGCAGGTATAATATTAAACCATCGGTCATTATACAATACAATACCAACGCATCTTTAAGGGTAGGCAACATTGTAAAGGTGCCTACCGAACAATCTTTTGTTTCGGCCAGTACGCAGCAGCCGGTGCCAACCAGTACCTTAGGCAACGTAGGTGCCGGCACGGCAGCCACGGAGTATAAAGTATCGGCCGGGGAAACATTATATGCTATATCCAAACGTTTTAATGTTAAGGTAGAAGATATTATAAGCCAAAATAATTTAACATCGAACAGCCTGGTGCCGGGCCAGATCCTGCAAATCAGGTCGGTGACGGCTCCGGTAACGTCCCTCCCTGCTACCGTAGTACAGCAGAGCACTGCGCCGGTATATCCAGCCAAGAGAGATTCTACTTTAGTTGGGCAAACAGATAGTGCCACTGTGGTTGAACGTCGTTTACCGGCTAACCGTTATGGCATAACCGAGCGTAACGAAAAAGGCGTAGCCACTTTTATAGACGATGCCGGTATGGGTTTAGACCCTAATAAAAAGCTGGTTTTACACCGCACAGCACCGGTGGGTACGGTGTTAAAAATCACCAATCCTATGACTAACCGTACTACCTTTGCCAAGGTGGTAGGTCGTTTTACCGATAACCAATCCACCAAGGATGTGGTTATTGTGTTAACTAAAAGCGCCGCCGATGCATTGGGTGCCCTCGATAAACGTTTTTATGTGAACATTAGCTACGGAACGCCTAATGAACAATAAACCTTATATTATTGGTATTGCCGGTGGCAGCGGATCGGGTAAGACTTTTTTTTTGAAGTGTTTTTTAGAACACTTTTCGGCCGATGAAGTGTGCTTGGTATCGCAAGATGATTATTACATTCCGGTAGCACACCGCATGACTGCCGAAGAAAATAAACATTATAACTTTGATCTTCCCCGTACTATAGACTTCGATCATTTTTACCAGGATATAGTTAGCCTGATTAATAACGAGGTGGTATATAAAGACGAATACACTTTCAATAACCCCAGCGCAACGTCAAAAACACTGGAAATCAAACCCGCACCCATCCTTATTGTAGAGGGCTTATTTATCCTACATTTTAAAGATATAGCTGAAAAGCTAAACCTAAGGATATTTTTAGAAACCGACGAAGAAGTTGCCCTCAAGCGCCGCCTTAAACGCGACCTGGAAGAGCGGGGTTACTCTAACGATGATGTACTTTATAAATGGTACAACCATGTAGTACCAGCTTACAAAGAATACTTGCTGCCCTACCGCGAAAGTTGTGATAAAATTGTGGTTAACAACACCCAGATAGCCGATGACATTATCCGTATCACTGATGAAATATCTGCCGAATTAAGGCACAACTTATTTGGTGAATAAAAAAATGTATCCTAATAAATATAAACAAATTATAAATACGTACTTATATAACAAATAATGCGTATTACCATCAAAATCAGGGATTTGGGAATCGCTTAAAAAGAAAACGTGCTAAACCAAGCACCCGAATAATCAAACAAAATGGCTGATCATGATGTATGACACAACCTCGTATTTTAAAAAATATCGCTCTAATTACAGCGCAAACAACCTGTAAGCCATGGTTAGGTTAAAGAGGTTAGCCCTAATCTTAGAATCACCCGGACCATTTTCCAGTTTATTTAGGCCCAGTTCGTAACGCAAGTCTAAAGACACTTTTTGAACATCTAAACCAACACCAAATTGCCAGGCATAATTCTGATCTTTAACACGCAACCTACTGGCATTGGCAAAAGCAGTACCCACACTCTGATCGTTACTAACTGCAAATGAAACCAACGGGCCGGTATTCAAACGAACGCCCGATCCAAACATTCCAAATTTAGTTCCTACCAGTAAAGGAAGATCAATGCTTTTGAACTTGGCTGTATTTTGAGTACTGGTGGCGGCATCTCTAAATTCTACATTTTTGGCAGTAAAATACAATTCGGGTTGAAAGTGAATACCAGCGGTGCCTACACGCGCCCAAAATCCGGCTAAATAACCAGCCTTATTTTCACTGCTTAACGTATTTTCGGTTGAAAATGAAGACAGGTTTACGCCAGCTTTAGCACCAAATTCAACACGTGGAATAAACTGGGCCGATGCGGATGCAGCAGTACATAAACTAATTGCCAAAATGTATATTGCTTTTTTCATAATACAGGTATATATTGGCTTAACAACTTTCGTTAACTTTTGTGCTGCCCTAATTATACTTTATACTATGCTATTTGCTTAAAAAGACAACCTGCCCTTATAATAGTTTAAAATTTTAGTGCGGATGTAATAATCATACCGGGCATTAATCAGGTTATTATTAGCCCTATCCAGGTTATTTTTGGCTACTATATAATCAACCGAGGTTAATACACCCGCGTTAAAACGAATTTCGGCCGTGCGAAAAGATTCCTTAAACGCATCTACCTGTTCATTTAAAATTTGATACCTACTGAAGGCCGAACTCATGTTGATGTAAGCCTGCTCCACGTTTTGTTTAAGTTGTATGCGGGTATTTTCCTCCACATAACGCGCTTCGGTAAGGTCTATTTTTGCTATAGATACCCTGCTCCTATTTAAAAATGCATTGAGTATAGGTATTTGAATGCTTACACCAACCTGCGTATTGTAGTTATTCTTAAACTGGTCATAATAACCTATCTTTTCGTTACCTAAGTTTTGATTGAACTGATACACCGGCTGATTTCCGGCAGGCGTTTTAATAAAAGCTCCTGTATTAACCTCGGTTGAATCGATAAAAACCGACCGCCTGGCGGCATTAGAGTACCGTGTTGAAAGGCCACTATACAAAGATAATGTAGGGAAAAGTACCCCCTTGGTTACCTTAACCTGCTTTTCGGCACTTTGCCGCCTTAATGTAGTTGCTTTAACCAGTGGCAGGTTTTGTAGGGCCGAGGTATAAACTTCCTCGGCAGTTTCATTGAACTTTGCAGACGATAATAGGTCGGCACTTAAACGTTCAACAGATATACTCCTGGTATAGAGCACATTCATTAACTGCAATAAGTTTAGTTTAGAAAGCTCCAAAGCATTTTTAGCATTAATAACTGTGAGTTGATCGGTAGACTGCTGGCCTTTTACATCATAATAATCTGATGGTTTAACTGCGCCATTAGTGTTCATTACCTGTAAACGCTGCAACTGCTGTTTCGATACCTCTAACTGGCTGTTAGCCTGGGTAAGTAAATCGGTGTTATTTATTACCTGTAAATAAGTGGTGGTCACGTTAAGCGTAATATCATTTTTAGCCTGCTCAAAGTCCATTTTACCGGCCTGGTATGCCAGTGAGGTACGTTGTATGCTGTTTTGCACGGCCATGCCATTAAACAAAACGAGATTGGCGTTGGCATTATAATCGGCTGAGGAAATTTGCTGATTAAGGTACGTATTGGTAAAAGGATCTAAACTGCGGCCCGTGCTAACACCATGATTGATACTGCCGTTTAAGGTAGGCAACAAATTAGCGCGTTGCTGCTGCCAGTACACACGGTTACGCTCCATATCCAGTTCAGTTTGTTTAACGGTAAGGTTGTTTTTTATGGCAATATCAATACATTGCTGCAGGTTATAAACCGAATCGGCAGTTTGGCACTGGCCCTGTTGATGCCAGTATATTAAAATTAAAAATAAGACAAGGTAACGCATGCTATTTACAATATAATAGATGAATCGATCTTTCCATCGAGTAAATTAATAATGCGTGAACCGTACTGGGCGTTTTTTTCGGAGTGGGTAACCTGTATAATGGTTACGCCGTCTTCCTTATTCAGCTTCTTAAACAATTCCATAATCTCCTCGCCTTGTTTAGAGTTCAGGTTACCGGTAGGTTCATCGGCCAAAATAAGTTTTGGTTTGCTGATAAGGGCGCGGGCAATACCCACTAACTGCTGCTGGCCGCCCGATAACTGTGCCGGAAACAGGTCTTTTTTACCCACCATATTAAAACGGTCTAAAGTATCGGCCACCATAGCTTTACGTTCCGATGATTTTACATCCTGGTAAAGTAAAGGTGTTTCAATATTTTCATAAACGGTTAACTCATCAATTAAATGGTAAGCTTGAAACACAAAGCCTATGTTTTGCTTATATAATGCCGAACGTTGCTTTTCTTTCAACTGATGCACCGGCTCGTTCACGAAGTAATGATAACCTTCGGACGGCTGATCGAGCATACCAATGATATTTAACAGGGTAGATTTACCCGAGCCCGAGGGGCCCATAATTGATACGAACTCCCCTTGTTCAACCTCCAGGTCAACCTTGTTCAACACATAGGTTTTGGCACTGCCCGAAGCGTAATATTTTGATATTTGTTTAAGTGTTAGCATAATTTATTGGATAGTTATAAGCAAATGTTCGCTGTAATTATAGGTTACCAAGTGTCAATTCTGTACCAAACTAACAATCCTCTGAATATCAACAGTTTATTACCGTTTGGGAATATAAACCTGTTCGCTTGCGTAACATACATTGTGCGGTTGCGATACAATTTTTTTGTTCATTAGTTCACTTGCTCATTAGTTCATTGGTGAAATGTTTATTGATTAAAACAAGGTAGTATCGATGCTACTTGCTTTATGAACCAATGAACTACTGAACCAATGAACAAGTAAACCAATGAACTATTCGCTACGCAGACTCTTAACCGGGTTAACCGAGGCAGCTTTAATGGCCTGAATGCTTACCGTTGCAAAGGCGATGAACAGGGCTAAAGCTCCTGCCAATGCAAACATCCACCATTGTATGGTAATACGGTAAGCAAAGCCTTGCAGCCAGCTGTGCATTATATACCAGGCTACGGGCGATGCGATGATGAGAGCAATAATAACGAGTTTAAGAAAATCTGCCGAAATAAGGTTAATAAGGCTTAATAAATTAGCACCTAAAATTTTACGGATACCAATTTCCTTAATGCGTTGACGGGCGGTAAACATAGCCAAACCCAATAAGCCCAAACAAGCAATAAAAACCGCGGTAAATGCTGCAGCAATAAATATACGGCCAAGCTTGTATTCGGTTTTGTATTGCCTGTCGTAGGCCTCATCTAAAAATGAGTAACTAAATGGATCGCCGGGAAATATCTTTTGATACAACTTACGGATAGCTTCAACCTTATCGGGCATGTTACTGCCATCCGTTTTTATAGTAAAATAACCATCGGCCACCGCTGGTAAAAAAATCATCGGTTTTATTTGCTCATGCAGCCCCAGGTGATGGTAGTCTTTTACCACACCTACAATTTCGTAATCGCTTTCCCATTTAATTTTTTGTCCAATTACAGCATTGGTATTTGTATAACCCAGCTGTTTAACGGCACTTTCGTTTAATATAACCTTTTTAGCTTTGCCCCATCCTTGCGCTAATACAGCATTTGTAAAAGTTGAGCCATGTAAAAAACTGATGTCATAAGTGCTAAAAAACTGGTCGTCAACAATTAGCATAGCATAACTTTTTTTGTCATCACCCACACTGGGGTTCATGTTGGTTATACCAGCTGTAGAAAAGTTATAACCTTGCCCCGGAATGTTATTGGAAGCAGCTAACTTTTTTACGTATGGTAGCTGGCGCAATTGGTTTTCAAATGCTAATGAGTTTTTAATTTGCGAACTATTGATTACCGATGGGCCGGTAATTACTATCCGCTGATCTACCTTCATGCCCAAATCCTGGTTTTGCATAAACTGCAGCTGTTGATACAATACAATAGTGGCTATAATGAACACAATGGAAGTAACGAACTGAAACACTACCAAACTACGCCTTAACGATAAGCCGCCAATGGTTAATAAAGCCTTGCTTCTGATAGTTTTTAAAGGGTTAAATGAACTAAGCACCCACGCCACGTAACCGCCGGCCAGTAAGGTGCCGGCCAAAATTAATGTGAATGCGGCAAGCCAAAATAGTCCCTGGTTTAATATGGATAACGATAGCTCAATTTCTAAAAAGTTATTATAAACGTTTTGCACCAGCATTACCAAAACCAATGCAACAATTAAGCTTAGTAAGGTAAGTACAAAGGTTTCGGTAAAATATTGCAGGGTAAGCTGCCACCTGTTTGCACCTAAAACTTTACGTACACCCACATCCTTAGCGCGATTAAGCGCTTGCGCGGTAGATAAATTTATATAATTGACCCAAGCAATTATAATGATTAGTACAGCTACGCTTAAAAATGAAACCACCAACAGCAAACTTCCAAATGTTTGAAAACTGTAATTAAAACCAGGTGCCAGGTGAAGATTAGCCAGAGGTTGAAAACCTACTTTATCGGTTTTGGTATCGGGTTTAAGGCGGTGTAATAACTGTGTGGATTGATTTTCTAATTGTTTTACAGACACACCCTCATTGGCTAAAATATACAAATAGGTAAACTCCGCCCCTAAACCGGCAGGATCGGCCCAGTCGTTGCCATTACGGCCAGCTTCACTTTCAAGCGTTGAAAAAGACAGCAGTACATTGGCCTGTATATCCGAGTTTTGGGGCATGTCTTTAAATACGGTAGTAATTGTGTAAGCGGTGTTGCCAAATTGATTATTAACCTGTAAAACCTTACCTATTACATTGCTTTTTCCAAAATATTTTTTGGCAACACTTTGTGAAACAGCTACCGTTTTGGGTTGGTTCAACAAACCGCTTCCCTGCAAAACAGGAAAGGTGAAAACTTTAAAAAAATTATTATCGGTGAACGACACCATATCCTCCCGAAATGTTTTTATACCGGCAGCATCATCAACTGTAATTACGCCGCTGCCAACACCTTCTGCAACACGCACATACTGTTTAATACCCGGTGTACTGGCTTTTGCAAACGGCCCCAAGCCAGGCGGCATATAATAATTGCTTCGGCCATCCTTGTACAAAAACGATACACGATAAAGCTGTTTAAAGTTTTGATGGAAGCGGTTGCCACTCCATTCAAAAGCTACATACTCGGTTATAAGGATAAATACAGCAAAACCTAATACTAAACCCAGCATATTAATCACAGAAAACGCCCTGTTTCTCCATAAACTCCTGAATGCGATTTTGATATGGTTAGCTAACATCGTATTTATAATTATTAGTTTGCAGTATTAATTGGTTACAAATTATTCGCTTCTTAAACTTTTTACCGGGTTAGCCACGGCAGCCTTTATTGATTGAAAACTAACCGTTATTAAAGCGATGAGGATAGCCGATGTACCAGCCATTACAAAAACCCACCATTCTACCGCTACACGGTAAGTAAAGTTTTGTAACCAGGTATTCATGGCATACCAAGCTATGGGTGTGGCAATAATGATAGAAACCATCACCAGCTTTATAAAGTCTTTAGAAATAAGGGTTGCAATATTGGCTACCGATGCACCTAACACCTTACGCACACCAATTTCCTTAGTACGGTTACCAGCCATGTAAGCCGCTAAGCCAAACAAGCCCAGGCAAGATATGATGATGGTGAGTAGGGCAAAGCTCCCGGCCAGTTTGGAGGTACGTTGCTGCTCCTTAAACTTGGTTAGATATTCCTGATCTACAAACAACGGGGTGAATGGAAACGCAGGATTGTATTTTTTAAAAATAGCTTCGGCTTTTTTCAACGAGGCACTTACAGGTTGATTAGGGCTGAGCCTGTAATTAATTACATTGTTCCAGTCGCTTTTAGGTCCCATTACCAGCATGGGGTTCATGTGTTCAAATGGAGACCCCCATATAAAATCCTTGAAAACACCTACTACATGCCACTTCACAAAATCCTTATCAATGATTTGTCCTAACGGGTTTTTAAACTTCATGGCCTTCACGGCCGATTGGTTCAGCAAGCAGGCGGTTGAATCGGTTGCAAATTTTTCAGGATCAATATCGTGGCCCAGCACCATTTTAAGCTTCATGGTTTTAGTAAAATCGCCTTTGGTTGCCATTTGGTCAAAAACTATTTTTGCATTGGGGTCTTTACCTTCCCACGTTAATCCCCACGAATTGCTGCCCGCACTAACCATGGTTTGGTTAGTGATGCTTACTGCGGTTGCAACGCCGCTGCTTAACAAATCGTTTTTAATGAGGTTGTAGTTTTTCTCCATATCACCCGAAAACCAGCTGTATAACAAACTACCCTTATCGTAACCCTGATCACGGTTTTGCGCATATTGTATTTGCCTGCGAA
Source organism: Mucilaginibacter terrae (assembly GCF_042679325.1). Classification (GTDB taxonomy): domain Bacteria; phylum Bacteroidota; class Bacteroidia; order Sphingobacteriales; family Sphingobacteriaceae; genus Mucilaginibacter; species Mucilaginibacter terrae. The sequence continues at coordinate 253,485 of NZ_JBHTMJ010000001.1, read as the reverse complement.
TAATGATGGTGCTGATAATCATTACTACGGCAAAAGTGAATTGTAAGATAACCAAAGCCTTACGTGGGGTAATTAAAATATTAGCCGAACGAAACGTGCCCTTCAATACTTCAATAGGCTTAAAGGATGATAAGTATAACGCCGGGTAACAACCTGCCAGCAAGCCCGTAAACAATATAAAACACAGCATCCCAACCCAAAACTCAACATCGGTATATGGCATAACCAATTGCCACTGCACTAACGTATTAAAATAACCCAAACACAGCTGCGCTAAAATAACTGCTATAACCCCTGCAATAAACGCTACGATAACCGACTCTAATAAAAACTGACCGATAAGCGAGTTTTTCAGTGCGCCTACTGCCTTCCGAACCCCTACTTCTTTAGCGCGTTTTTCGCTTCGGGCAGTACTCAAATTGGTAAAATTGATGCAGGCGATCAACAAAATAAAACCAGCTATTACAGCAAACAGCTTTATCACATCAATTCTGCCACCTGATGGTAAGCCATTTTTAAATACATTATGCAAATAAAAATCACTTAGCGGGAAAAGAAATACCTCATTGTCTTCCTGCTTATTACTATGGCGGATGGTAATGTCTTTGATCTTTTGGTTAACCTGTTGCAAAGAGGCATTAGGCTGCAACTCTACAAACGTTTTGTAACTGTTATTTCCCCAATATGGGTCGTCCCTGCCATATTGCAATTTTATAAATGCCCAGGAAATAATAAAATCACTTTGAAAACGAGTGTTCGATGGTAGCTTTTTCAACACACCGCTAACGGTCAAATTAAACTTGTTATCAAATTTGATGATCTTACCCAGTACGTTGGATGTACCAAACAGTTTTTCGGCAAAGTTTTCGGTAACTACAATATTGTAAACACCATTGAGCGCTATATTTTTGTTACCACTTAAAAGCGGGAAACTAAAGATTTTTAAGAAACCGGAATCGGCGTTAAAGCCATCGGCTTGTATTTTTTTGCCGTTGTAGTCAATCTGGTGACTTTCAGCGGAAGTGGTCCTTACTGATGATCTTACTTCCGGGAACTCCTGTTTAAGTGCAGGCCCTAAAGGGTTGGGCGTTGTAGACCAGCAACCGATCTCCCCTTCAAAATTGGCTCGGTTAAACGCCACATATAAGTTATCTATGTTGCTGTGAAAACGATCGAAGCCAACCTCGTTTTTTATCCATAAGGCTATTAGCATAGCGGCAGCCATACCAATAGATAGCCCGGTAATGTTTATAAACGAAAACCCTTTATTTTTCAGCAGGCTTCGCCAGGCAATTTTGATGTAGTTTTTAAACATAGTTCTTTTGTGTTGCGGGTTGTTAGTTTCGTATTGCGGGCAGTAATACCTTCAACTCAAATCCTAAAAACTTGATTATTCGCTGCGAAGGCTTTTAACCGGGTTAGCCAACGCCGCCTTAATTGATTGAAAACTAATGGTTACAAAGGCCATTACAATAGCCAATAAAGTTGAAAGGGCAAACACCCACCATTGAATGGTAACACGGTAAGCAAAACTTTGCAGCCAGTTATCCATTAGCCACCAGGCTATTGGAAACGCTATAACCGAAGCCAGTAAAACCAGCTTCACAAAATCCATTGATAGCATCATTATAATGCCGGATACATTAGCACCCAGTACCTTACGAATACCTATTTCTTTAGTACGTTGTATCACTATCATAATAGAGATTGCCAGCAAGCCTATGCACGAGATAACAATAGCCAGCACCGCACCACTTACAAATATGCCCGACAAGCGGCGCTCATTTAAATACTGACGTTCGGTATTTTCGTTGATCCATGAGCCTTTAAATTCGGCATTGGGGTATTGGCGTGCCCAGCTTTTCTTAATATCATCATAAGCATGCACCAGGCTGTTGGGTTTAGCTTTCACAAAAATGTAATTGATACTATAACTCTTATCCATAGTTAAAGTAAGCGGATCAATTTTTTCATGCAGCGACTTAAAATTGAAATTTTTGGCGATACCGATGATCTGCACTTTAGGCTGCCTATCGTACATGGGCAAAAAAGTACCTACCAGGTTTTTGCCGCCTAACTCGCGGGCCATGCTTTCGTTAATAATAATGCCGGTACTGTCGCCCGCAAATTTGGGATCAAACTCGCGTCCTTCCACCAATTGAATATCCAGCGTTTTCAGGTAATCATAATCCACCCGCTGTATGTTAGTACGAATCTCGCGGCCTTCCAGGCCAAAACCCAATACCGATGTGCGCAACGAACCATCGTTGCCACGACCCATATTCATGTAAGCACCTGTTACTGCAACAACTTCGTTATTACTCCGCAGTTCGTTACGCATGAGTTGCAATGCTTTTTCACCAATAATACCCCTATTTATGGGTAGGCTAAGTACTTCGGTTTTATTGTAACCCAAAGGTTTGTTTTGCAGATAATTGATTTGCTGCCAGGTAATTATAGTACAAATAATGAGTAAAGTTGATAAGGAGAACTGCACTACCAGTAAGGTATTGCGGAGCTTACCTGGTTTGGCCGATGTTACGTTACCTTTTAATACCGCTACGGTTTTAAACCGGATCATCATTAAAGCCGGATAAAAACCAGCCACCGCTGTTACCAGTAAAAATATCGCCAAAATACCAAACAAATGTGCCGGTTGCAGCATCATGCCCAGGCTTATCTTGCTTTTAAAAACAGCCTTAAACGAACTAATTAACAGCGTACATAATACTACGCCTAATAAAGTTGATACCAGGCAAACCATAATGGTTTCGGTCCAAAATTGGCTCAACAACTGCCATTTACCGGCACCCAGGGTTTTGCGCACCCCAACTTCGCGGGCACGGGTAAAACCACGTGCTACCGATAGGTTAATGAAGTTAATACAAGCGATAATGAGTATGAAGCAGCCTATTACCACTAAACTAACGGGGTAAGTTTTGCTTATTGGGTTACCCTCTACCCCACCCAAATCGGTAGTAAAGTGGTTATCGCTAAACGGTGAAATTGCAAGACTAAATACATTACCCTGTGCATCGGCCTTAGCACCATCTCTTTTTAAGGTTTCAATTTCTTGCGCAAAGTGTTTGGTTACAAATGGCTTTAACTGTTTAGTGAACAAGCCGGTGTTGTAACCTTTTTTAAATTGTACAAGCGATGAATGACTGCGGTTGTCCCAAACATCTTTTTCGGTTTGGTACCATGGTATTTGTTCAAACCGCAGTAGTATATCAAAAGTAATGCTCGAGTTATCGGCTATATTTTTTACCACACCCGATACAATGTACGGCTGCTCTTGATTACCGATGTTGAGCACAACTGTTTTATTTAACGCAGGCTCGTTACCAAATATGGCTTTCGCCGATGATTCGGTAATTACTATACTATTCAGATCAGACATTGCAGTTTTCGCATTTCCCTGAACCAAGGGGAATGAGAACATTTGCAGGAAGTCGGGGTCAACAAAATGAATGTTTTGATCAATTTGTTTGTTGCCATACTTAACCAAAGCGCCCGCGTTTGCCGAACGGCTAATGAATTTTATTGCAGGATATTCAGCCTTTAGCGTAGGGCTAAAAGGTACTGGCATGGCTGAGCTTTTTTCAGCGCCGCCGGTTCGGTTAGATATGGTGTAAACCTGGTAAATATCTTTAAGATTGGTATGGAATTTATCATACGAAAACTCATAAAATACCGTCAAAAATATCAGCGTACAGCAGGCAATGGCAATAGAAAGTCCTACAATATTCATTAAATTAAATATCCGGCCTTTCCAAAGGTTACGCCAAGCCGTTTTTATGTAATTTTTGATCATTGTTTTTTTGTGAGTGGTAATAAGTTTAGTGGTGAGTGGTTAGAGTGGTTGAAAAGTTTGATATGAATGAGCACGCCATATTGGTATAACATAAATACCTAATAACTCACTAACTACTCAATCTTACTAAATTACATCATAATATTTTCTACAACTGTATGGCCGTCAAGCAAGCGTATAATGCGGTGGCTGTAACGGGCATCGTGCTCCGAGTGAGTCACCATAATAATGGTGGTACCTTGCTCGTTCAAATCAGTTAACAGTTCCATTACATCGTTACCGTTGCTGCTGTCCAGGTTACCGGTAGGCTCATCGGCCAGTATTAGTTTTGGTTTATTTACTACGGCGCGGGCAATGGCCACGCGCTGCTGCTGACCACCCGATAACTGTTGCGGGTAATGGTTACGACGGTGCATGATCTGCATTTTGCTGAGTACCGCCTCTACCCGTTCCTTTCGTTCGGCAGTACCAATGCCGGTATAAATGAGAGGCAACTCAACATTTTCAAAAACGGTCAATTCATCAATGAGGTTAAAGCTTTGAAAAACGAAACCAATGTTATGCTTACGCAAATCGGCGCGCTTACGCTCATTGTATTTAGCCACCTCGGTACCGTTAAATAGGTAACTGCCGCCATCAGGGTCGTCCAGCAAACCTAAAATATTCAGCAAAGTAGATTTGCCACAGCCCGATGGACCCATAATGGCTACAAACTCACCCGTATTAATTTCCAGGTTGAGCTTGTTTAATGCAACAGTTTCTACCTCCTCGGTGCGGTAAAATTTTTCCAGATTAGTTATTTTAATCATTTAGCCTCCTTATTAATATTTTGTTATCTGTTTTCAGTTGTCTGTGTTTGGATGTTTTCACATCTATATTCTTGACTCTATATTTCTGTACTCTCTTACTTCAGCACCAGTTCCTGCATATCGCCATAATTCTCGTAGCTGGATGTTACTACGCGGTCGCCAGGTTTTAAGCCCTGCATAACTTCGTAATAATCCGGGTTTTGGCGACCTAACTGAATATCTATCTTATAAGCTGTTTTACCATCATCGCTTAGTTTGAAGATCCAGTTACCACCTGTTTGCTGGTAAAATCCGCCTTTAGGTACTAATACAGCCTGTGTTTCATCACTTAATGCTAAACGGATCTGCAGGCTCTGTCCCTTGCGCAAATCTTTAGGCATCGGTCCGTTAAACTGCATATCAACTTGAAAACGGCCGTTGCTTACCTGTGTGAATACTTTTTTGATTTTCAGCTTATATGTTTTATCTCCCAGAGTAAATTCACCCATTTGTCCATTAAAAACGCGAGTAATGTAGTGTTCATCCACATCAACCCTAACCTTAAAGCCCGATAGTACATCTAATTGGCCTAACCTGCCTCCTTTTTGCTTGCTTTGACCTATCTCGGCATCTAATGAGGTTAATTGGCCGTTTACAGGTGCCCGAACAATCAGGTCACCTACCTTTTTGCGCATCAGTTCCAAGGTAGATTTCATGTGTGCATAAGACTCTCTCGACTGTTTGGTTTGCTGATTAATGGCGGTAGAATCCTGGTTAAGGATCTGCGTGGTTAAACGCTTCCGGCGCAGGGCATAGTTATAATCGTTTTCCGATTTTTGGTATTCCTGCAAGCCAATAGCTTTTTGCTCATACAGGCGTTTGTTCAATTTATAAATGCGGTCGGCCTCTTTAAGTGCGCTTTCCACCTCGGCCATTTGGTTTAATTTACCTATGGTATTTTGGTTGGCATTATCATGTGAGATCTGCATTTGCGTAAGCACGTTGAATACGGCAGTTTCCTCATTAGCGAGGCTGAGCTCTAAGTCGGTATTGGCCAGTTTCAATATCGGCTCACCGGCTTTCATGGTAGCACCATCTTCCACAAATAGTTTTTCTACACGTCCGCCTTCAACAGCATCCAGGTAAATAGTAGTAATGGGCATTACAATTCCATTCAATGGAATGATCTCTTGGAAGGAACCTTTTTTAACTTCACTAACAGTTATGCGTTCGGTATCAACATTCAGCTTACTTTTACCCGAAGTAAAAATAATACTTCCGGCTACCAGTAAAACCACGGCTACTATGCCGCCAATGATTAATACCCTTTTCGTATTCCACGTTTTTTTCTCAATTATTCTGTCCACTTAAAGTATGTATTTTTATAAGTAAGTATATAAACCCTATGCCATAGTTTAATTAATTGTTTATCAATACGTTATATAACCATAGTTAATTACACCGTACGCTTGTGTTACATAAAGTGTGCGGTAACGATACAGTATAAACAATGGAATAAATACGAGTGGATTGATTAACAAATAGTTATACTTTTGGATGGTCAATTGCCACTTTAGTAGTGTAGCAGCACGGTTTAAAACAATGTGTAATTTGCACTCCACACTATATATGTTTAACTTAACCATTCACAATATAACCAAATGATATTAAAAAAGGCAACAGTACTGGTTGTTGATGATGATACAGACGTACTTACCGCGGTAAAGCTTTTACTGAAAACAGAAGTATTGGAAATCATTACCGAAAAAAATCCCGAGAATATCAATTCGCTGCTTACCCGCAACCAGGTTGACTTGGTATTGCTGGATATGAACTTTAACAGTGCCATGAACACCGGCAATGAAGGGATTTACTGGCTACGTAAAATTAAGGAATGGAAGCCCAACGTTTGTGTAATTATGATTACAGCCTATGGACATATTGACCTGGCCGTACGCTCCTTAAAAGAGGGGGCCAACGACTTTGTGGTGAAACCTTGGCATAATGAAAAGCTGATTGAGACCCTGAAAGATTTGCTCGATAAACAGGAAGGCGTTAAAAAACCAAAAGTAGCTGTTAAAAGCACGGCAGGCAGCACCTCAATTTTAGGCGAGGCTGAAGCCATGCAGGACATATTTTATAAAGTAAACAAAATTGCCCCTACCGATGCCAACATATTAATATTAGGTGAAAACGGTACCGGTAAAGACCTCATGGCAAAAGCCATACACGAACGCTCTTTACGGGCCAACAAGCCTTTTATTAAGGTTGACGTAGGCGCACTGACCGATACCCTTTTTGAAAGTGAATTATTTGGTCACAAAAAGGGTGCTTATACCGATGCCCGGGAAGACCGTATAGGCCGTTTTGAGGAAGCCGAAGGTGGTACGCTGTTTTTAGATGAGATAGGAAATATCAGTTTACAGCAACAAGCCAAGTTGTTAACAGTACTGCAAAACAGACAGGTTACCCGTTTGGGCACCAATAAGGCGGTTGATATTAACATCCGTTTAATATGTGCTACCAATATTCCCTTACAGGAACTGGCTAACGAGAATAAGTTCAGGAAGGATTTGATCTACCGGATAAATACAGTAGAGATTACCATGCCGCCTCTAAGGAAACGGAGTAACGATGTTCCGTTACTGGCCCGTCATTTTGCTAAGATCTACGCTTCTAAATACCTGAAACCGACTGTTGATTTCAGCAATGCGGCTTTACAAAAACTGCAAAGCTACAATTATCCGGGCAACGTAAGGGAGTTACAATATACCATTGAGCGTGCTGTAATTATGGCCGAAGATGCCTTGTTGCAACCTGATGACCTGATATTTTCTTCATTGGAAACCAGCATTGCGGAAGCACCTGAAGCGGCCGATAATGTGCCTTTAAGCATGATGGAAAAGAACGCCATACTGCGGGTAATTGAAAAGCACAATGGTAATATAACCCGTGCCGCTAAAGAACTGGGGTTAACCCGAACCGCTCTATATCGCCGATTGAACAAGTATGATATTTAAACGCTATGAATGGCAGCTATTGCTGCGGGTGCTTATCTTATTTGCTATACTATGCGGCGCGGCGTATGGCTTGGCAGGCGGGCAATATATATACAGTATAGTTGCAGCTCCCGTTGTTACTTATGTAATTGTTAGCATCTTAAAGCAATACACTAAAGTGCAGCAAGAGGTTCAGGAATTTTCAGAAGCGGTGCACTACCGTGATTTTTCGCGCCATTACGCTATAAAAAGTGCACCGGCCAACGTACAGATTTTACGCAAGGGATTCAATGATATTAATGTTACTTTTAAAACTATCAACCGCGAACGTGAAACTCAATACCATTACCTGCAAAAAATTCTGGAACTGGTGGGTACGGGCATTTTATCGTACGATCAGGAAACAGGAGAAACCGGTTGGGTGAACGAGTCGTTTAAAAACCTGCTGAATATCCCCTATCTGAAAAGTATCTACTCTTTAGAGAAACGCGATGAGAATTTGTATAAAGAAATCATCAGCCTTAAATCGGGTGATAGCAAGGTGGTTACTATTATAAAGGATCAGCAGAAAGTTAAGCTACAACTGATGGCCAGCGTGTTGCGTAGTGAAAACAAGGTGTACAAACTGGTGGCTTTCCAAAATGTGAGTGACGCAATGGACGAGTCGGAATCAAACGCATGGTCGAAGTTACTGAACGTAATGACGCATGAGATCATGAACTCGGTAGCACCAATTTCTTCACTGGCAGACACCTTAAAGAACCGCATTAAATCACTCGATAAAAGTAACACTTCGGGGCAACATGATCTGGAAGATCTGGAACTGGGTATAGATACCATTAAACGCCGTAGCGAAGGCCTGTTAAAGTTTACCGAAAGCTATCGCAGCTTAAACAAGATCACCAAGCTGGAACTGCAAAAAGTTTCGGTTTATGACCTGTTTGAGAATTTAAACACCTTGATGCTGCCCACGCTCCAAAAGAAAAACATTGAATTAGATATCATTCTGCGCGAAATTAACATGACCATTGATGTGGATGTTAACCTGATCGAGCAAGTACTCATTAACCTGTTAGTTAACGCCATAGAAGCGGTAAAAGATCAACCCGAGCCTATAATGAGCCTCTCGGCCGAGATTTTGGCAAATGGCAAATCGGTATTGAAAGTGAGTGATAACGGTGTGGGCATGTCGCCCGAGTTAATGGAAAAGATCTTTATTCCGTTTTTTAGTACCCGTAAAACAGGCAGCGGTATTGGGTTGAGCTTGTGTAAACAAATTATGCTCATGCACAAGGGTAACATTCAGGTACAAAGCACCGAGGGTAAAGGTACGGTGTTTATCTTACAGGTAAATTAGATAATCTGCCCTTCAAAGTTCATAATTCTTCATTTTTATTTAACGTGTTCCACAAAAAGTTATTAAACAGATGAAACGCGCATTAGTTATACATTTTATACCGTAACTAACTGCCAATTTGACAAGGCGTAACCGTTTGGAACAGGCATTGATGTATGCGGTATATCAACAAACATAAATCTTTTAAAATTTAACTATATGCAAGAAAAAGGAACGATTTCGATTCATACCGAAAACATTTTCCCGATCATTAAGAAGTTTTTATACTCTGATAACGAAATCTTTTTGCGCGAGTTGGTATCAAATGCGGTAGATGCAACTCAAAAGATCAAGCGTTTATCTTCGTTAGGCCAATACAACGGTACTTTGGGCGAACTACAGGTTGAAGTAGCGTTAGACGAAGCTGCCAAAACCATCACCATATCCGACAACGGATTGGGTATGACGGCCGACGAGATCAAGAAATACATCAACCAGATCGCTTTTTCGGGCGCTACCGAGTTTATGGAAAAGTTTAAGGAAGCTAAAGACGCCAATGAAATTATCGGTCGCTTTGGTTTAGGCTTTTACTCCGCGTTTATGGTGGCCGACCAGGTGGAAATACAAACCCTATCTTACCAGGATGGTGCCGAGGCTGCCCGCTGGATCTGCGATGGCAGCACCGAATTTGAAATTACTGAAGGTAAGCGCACCACCCGCGGTACCGACATTATATTACATGTAAACACCGAATCGGAAGAATTTTTGAGCAAACAACGGTTACAGGAAATTTTAGATAAATACGCTAAGTTTTTACCTGTACCAATCAAGTTTGGCGAAAGGACCGATAGCGTACCCGATGGCGAAGACGAAGAAGGCAAGCCAAAATACATGGATGTTCAAAGTGATAATATCATCAATGAAACTAATCCCATTTGGACCAAAGCACCTTCTGAATTAAAAGACGACGATTACCTGCAGTTTTATAAAGAACTGTATCCGTTTTCGGAAGATCCGTTATTCTGGATACACCTCAATGTTGACTATCCGTTTAACCTAACCGGTGTGCTTTACTTTCCTAAGGTGAAAAACGACTTTGATTTTCAGCGCAATAAAATCAAATTATTCTCGCGCCAGGTATTTATTACCGACGAGGTAAAGGATATTGTACCTGAATTTTTAATGCTATTGCATGGTGTTATCGATTCGCCGGATATTCCTTTGAACGTATCGCGCAGCTTTTTACAGGCCGATAGCAACGTTAAAAAGATTAACACCTACATTACCCGTAAGGTGGCCGATAAATTGAGCGACCTATTTAAAGCAGACCGCAAAGCTTATGAAGACAAATGGACCGATATTGGTTTGTTTGTTAAATACGGTTATGTAAGCGACGATAAGTTTCAAGAGAAAGCTAAAGACTTTGTGCTATTGACCAGCACCAGCAAAGAGAACTTTACACTTGCCGAATACAAAGACAAAGTTGAGCCAGCGCAAACCGATAAAGACGGCAACCTGGTTTATATTTATACCAACGACCCCGATAAGCAAAACACGTTCATACAATCGGCCACTAAAAAGGGTTACGATGTATTGCTGATGAACTCGCCTATCGACAACCACTTTGTGGGTTCGTTAGAGCAAAAGCTGGAGAAAACATCTCTGAAACGTGTGGATGCTGATGTGGCCGATAAGCTGATCAAAAAAGATGACGCCCCGGAAACTGTTTTAACTGAAGAGCAGATCACCCAGGTAAAAGCCGTATTTGAAAAAGCGATCACCAAACCAAACTACAAGGTTGAGTTGGAAAGCCTGAACCCCGAAGAGTTGCCGGTTACCGTAACTATGGACGAGTTTATGCGCCGCATGAAAGAAATGTCGCAAATGAATGGCGGCGGAATGGGCTTTTACGGTAACTTTCCCGATAGCTACAAAGTAGCTGTGAACGGAAACCACAAATTAATTACCCGCATACTGGAAACCAGCGATGAGGCCACCCAATTGCAATTGGCTAAACAAGCCTTTGATCTGGCCTTGTTATCGCAAGGTTTGCTAACCGGTGCCGATCTTACCGAGTTTGTAAACCGTAGTGTGAATTTGATATAATTGAGATTGTAGAAAAGCGTTGTCAGTGTAATTTATTCTGATACTGTATTAAAACCAAAAGCTGCCATTAAACCTGGCAGCTTTTTTTGTGTCTAATTATACGGGTTATCAAACAATTTGCATGATCTTATACTTGTAAAAGATAACCGATCATAAGTTTACCCAACTAATTTCAAACCCATGAAAGCATTAAAATATATCGCGTTATTTACATCGTTGTTTGCCGGCAGTGCATTGGTGGTTAGCGCGCAAACAACACCTGTACAGAAACAACGCACACATTTGATTGCAGATAATTCGTCGACCGTATTAACACAGGATAGTAGCAAAAAAACCACTAAGGCTGAGCGCAATGCACTTAAAGCCGCCGATGTAAAAAAACTGATAGAGAGTAAGCAGTTCACGTTTCACGCCAGGTATGCCAATCCTTTAGGAGGCGGTGTGATGTCATTAAACGGACAATTGATCAATATTTCCCCGCAGGGAACCGGTCATATTTATTTGACATCAGATTATGATGTACGTATCAGGCCCGATTCGGTAATAACATTTTTACCCTATTTTGGCCGTACCACCTTTGCACCAAGCTTAAACCCTACAGATGGCGGCGTAAAGTTCACTTCCACCAAATTTGAGTATGATGCCAAAACAGGTAAAAAAGGCAACACCGTTATTACCATTACGCCTCAAGATGCGCAGTACAACCGTAAAATGATCTTAGATATAGCTGATAACGGGGTAGCTACACTACAAATGATTATTACAAACCGTAATGCTATATCGTACGATGGATTTATAGAGGAAATATAATCAACATATTTGATTTGTAAATTAGCACGTTAAAGACTTAATAAATTTCACTGATGTATAACGGGATGAGGTTGTGTAATAACGCTTTCAAAATGTATCCTAACCAACATTCCGCTCCCAAAAAGGTGGAGGAGTTACGCCAAGCAACCGTAGCTACACATAGCCTTGCCCCCTGTGATAAGTTTAGTTATCAATAAAGTAACGTAGAATAGTTAGGTGCTTTGCGTACATACTAAAAGCTACCGCTATATCCTGTAAACGAGCAGAGGTGAGTTTCGGGCCATATTCATTTATTTGAGCGGTTACCTCATCCCATTGTATTAACAATTATGCTTTGGTAGTTGGTTTTGCACCGCTCACATGGCTCCATTTCGTCCAGGCGTTTCCATTTACCGGTGAATACGCCAATAATGCCACCACCTGCAAGGTCTATTATTTCCATCACAAGCAGGGCAAAGGGGGCGCATTCCTCCTATCGAATAAGTAAACAACTGGTCTTCGGGATAGACCTCAATCATTTTGCGGGTCAGTCCGCGGCGCCCCTGCCAGTGTTCTAACAATTGAGCAGGACTCATAACCGTGTTTTGTGTTGCCATAATTTCCTTCGTTTACATAATCTTTAGTTTTTGATTAATACAAAAAAACTCACAGCCGATAACAACCCTATGTAAGCAGGGAAATGGAAATTTAACTTACAAACTATTTCAACAGCCCAATAGCCGAATGCCTAATATTAACCAAATTTGGCTTCTATATCTTCTAATGATTATATTTATGCCATGTCATCCATCCTTATTAAATCGGCCACGATAGTTAACGAAGGCCGCCTGTTCGTAGCCGATATATTAGTAAAAGACGGTTACATTAACCGTATTGATACCAGCATTAATGCACCAGCCCAGCAAACTATTAATGCAGAAGGACTACATCTTTTGCCCGGTTGCATTGACGACCAGGTACACTTTCGTGAGCCTGGGCTTACTTATAAAGCCGATATTTATACCGAAGCCCGGGCGGCTGTAGCGGGTGGCATTACTTCTTTTATGGAAATGCCTAATACAGTTCCCAACACACTAACCCAGCAATTACTTCAAAATAAATATGATATAGCTGCGCGTAACTCGCTGGCTAACTACTCGTTTTACATGGGTGCTTCTAATGATAACCTGGAGGAGGTGTTGCACACCAATATACAAAACGTTTGCGGCGTAAAGGTTTTCATGGGTTCGTCTACCGGCAATATGCTGGTGGATAATCCTAAAACCCTCGAAAAATTGTTTGCACAGTCGCCTATATTAATTGCCGCCCATTGCGAAGACGAGCAAACCATCAAAGCCAATTTTGCTCATTACAAAGAATTGCTGGGTGATGATATTACGATTGATTATCACCCGAAGATCCGCAGTTCCGAAGCCTGTTACCTGTCCTCCTCAATGGCGGTGCAACTGGCCAAACAGCACGGTGCAAGGCTGCATATTTTGCACATTTCCACAGCTAAAGAAACAGAACTATTCGACAATACTATACCATTAAAAGACAAGAAGATAACCGCCGAAGCCTGCCTACACCACGTATGGTTTAGTGATGAAGATTATGCTACCAAAGGCAACCTCATTAAATGGAACCCTGCCGTTAAAACCGCGCAAGACCGTGATGGCATTTTGCAAGCTGTTTTAAATGGCCGCATCGATGTAATAGCAACCGACCATGCCCCGCACACGGTTGAAGAAAAAGAACAGGCTTACTTACAAGCACCATCGGGAGGTCCGCTGGTACAACATGCCTTGCCGGCCTTATTAGCTATGCATCAGCAAGGTAAAATAACCCTGGAGCAAATAGCCGAAAAAACCGCACACAACGTAGCCATCTGCTTTCAGATAGAAAAACGCGGCTTTGTTCGCGAAGGTTACTGGGCCGATTTAGTGTTGGTTAACCTGAATAAACCCTGGCAGGCAACTACACAAAACACTTTGTACAAGTGTGGCTGGAGCCCATTTGAAGGTACATACTTCCCGGCAAGTATTGAGCATACCGTAGTTTCGGGCAACCTGGTTTATAGCAATGGTAACTTTAACGAGACAATAAAAGGTACCCGGTTAATTTTTACCCGCTAATTGTTATTTTCACAGCAGTAAGATTACCTACTCGTTTTATAATATCCGCTTATGTATAACCGCCGTAAATTCATTAAATTATCAGCCGCAGGTGCCTCACTGGCTGTTGTGTCAACAGATCTGCTGGCAAAAACCGTTACAGCGGCACCACTGGCGGCCGGTTTACCTATCGTAATATCTACATGGGGTTTTGGCATTGCGGCCAACCAGGAAGCATGGAAAACCTTATCTAAAGGCGGCCGGGCGTTAGATGCAGTAGAGGCAGGTGTAAAAATACCGGAAGCCGACCTAACCAACCATACCGTTGGCCGCTCAGGCTACCCCGACCGGGACGGGCACGTTACCTTGGATGCCTGTATTATGGATGAAAAAGGCAATTGTGGTGCCGTAGCTGCTATGGAGTATATTGCACACCCCATTAGTATTGCACGCCTGGTAATGGAAAAAACACCCCATGTGTTTTTAGTTGGCGAAGGAGCTACACAATTTGCGGTTGAACAGGGGTTTAAAAAAGAAAGGTTGCTCCTGCCCTCGTCTGAAAAAGCATGGAAAGAGTGGCTGAAAAAAGCGGAATACAAGCCCATCATCAACATCGAAGACAGTAAAGGCATACCAGGGAATCAATATAATCACGATACCATTGGCATGCTGGCCCTTGATGTTAAGGGCAATATATCCGGTGCTTGCACTACCAGTGGCATGGCTTTTAAAATGCACGGCCGTGTTGGCGACAGCCCCATTATTGGTGCTGGTTTGTATGTAGATAACGAAGTTGGTGGTGCCACATCAACCGGCGTAGGCGAAGAAGTGATACGTAATGTAGGTAGCTTTTTAGTGGTTGAACTCATGCGACAGGGCTACACGCCGGAAGCCGCTTGCAAGGAAGCGGTTCAGCGCATCATCAAGAAAAAGCCAGATACAGCTAAAGAGATACAAGTTGGATTTTTGGCTATCAACAAAAAGGGAGAGTATGGCGCTTATGCCATTCAAAAAGGCTTTTCCTTTGCGGTTTGCAATAAAAACAAGCAGGACCTTCTAATTAAAGGAAAAAGTTTTTATTAATAAATAGATGAATTTAAACGGTATGTATCTATATTAGGCGTAAAAAATTAGGCTCTCCGGTCTTTAACCGCCGGTTGTATTTTAGCTGATACTTATCATGAAAATATTGCTTGAAGTTTGTGCTAACTCTGTACAATCTGCTATAGCTGCCCAGGCGGGAGGGGCAAGTCGTATAGAACTATGCGACAATTTGCACCAGGGAGGTACCACACCTTCTTACGGCCAGATAAAAATCGTACGTCAACTCATTCAAATTCCAGTACATGTTTTATTAAGGCCGCGCACAGGCGATTTTCTATATACCCACAATGAATTTGAAGTAATTAAAGCCGATTTAAATTATGCTGCGCTTGCTGATTGCCAGGGCATAGTTACGGGCATTTTAAATGCCAATGGTACGGTAGATAAATTTCGTTGCGCGCAGTTGGTTGAAATAGCTCAGCAAGCCGGCATGCGCACAACTTTTCATCGCGCTTTTGACCTTTGTGCCGATATGTATCAGGCCTTGGAAGATATTATTGAATTAGGCTTCGACTGCATCCTTACCTCGGGTGGTAAAACCACAGCTATTGAAGGTGCCAGTAAAATTACCCAACTCATTCAGAGGGCAGCAGGCCGTATAGTTATAATGCCCGGTGGTGGCGTTAGCGAGCACAACGTAGCCGATCTGGTTCATTTTACAGGTGCAAACGAAATTCATTCTTCGGCAAAAGTACGTCGTAAAAGTGCCATGACATTCAAAAATACGCATATTATTATAGGCAGTACTTTTAGCGACGAGTACGATTTGGATGAAACAGATGCAGACCGTGTAAAAAATATTATCCTTAAAGCCAATGAGCAGTATTTGCTTTAAAAAATACTTAAAGGCAATATAAGCGTAAAGCGATTGCTACCGGATCCGCCAAATACATCGGTATCAAGCAAATAAGTATAGCGTACGCCAAACGTTACCTGGCTTTGATTAAACCACTGCGTATCAAAATACAACTCCGCCCCTGCCGAACGGAAATCGGCTTTAAAGGCAGCACCACTTCGGTAAAAATCGGTTCCGTGGGTATAATCATAAAATAAGTTTCCTCTTAAACGCATCAGGTAAACCAGGTTGGCTATTCCGGCATCGGGGTAAGCTACCGGGAAATGATAATTGGCCCCTGCCTTATATAAGCGGTACAAATTATCAGATGTATATCCCCTCGAAAACGGCAACTGGTTAGAAAAAATGCTGTAATTGCGGTCTCGTCTTTGATGCGCCAAATTAAAAACCAAGCTATGATTGGTAAACAAGCCGGGAAAGTAAAATGTGCCTGAAGCTAAAAATTGATGTGCATTTAAAGTGTTAATGGTATTACGGTAAGTAAGCGTAATGCTTTGTGCCAGTTGTGGGTTAATTAACTGGTAAGGTTTAGCAATTTGGTTACTAAAGGTAATGGAATTATTTAAGTAGGTATTGTTAGGTAATGCACTTTTAAAAGCTACCTGTTTAACATCATTAATACTATAATTAATACTGCTGCTTATATTAAAGCGGGTGTAATTACGGCCTCCTGCAAAATTTAGGGGCAGTTGTAAACCAGCCTGCAAATTAGTTTCGTTCCAGTTCACCTCAACCGTATTGCGGTTTTGGTCAAAGCCATAGTCGCGCCTGTCAATAGTATAATTCACACCGGCAAACAGATAAGGAAAAGCAGCGCCATAAACCGATGTGAAGCCAAACTGCTTGTAGCCTTCGTTGCGGTTGTAGCTAAAAGATAGTTCGCTTTGCAGTGTGTTTAAAATATTTTCGCCCATTAACGAAAATGAATATTCGGGATCATCAAAGTATGGAACCAGGCTATGAAAATTGAATGGGCGTGTAAACTTGGGGTATTTTTTATATGGCAGGGCTTTCTTTTTAATGGAAGCCAGCAAGTTAGCCCCTGTGTCCATTTTCAATGATGCGATCTCAAAATCAGGCAATGGCGGCAAGGCATCAACAGGTTTTAATTGTAGCCGGTTTCTTTCAAGCTCATGCAATTGGTAACCAAAGGTGCTAAAACTTACCCAGGCTATCTTATTGCTGCCCACAGCAGGTTGATAGTTGCCTATATAAGCCTTTAGCGAATCACTTTGTATTTCAAATAATTGACGGTCTTTAATACTAAGGGCAAACATTTTATCGTCCTTGCCCCATGTGCCGGTAAAATACACCGTATCTTTTTGTATCACCGGGAATGCTTTGGGTGCCATATCAACCGTTGTAAGATCATCGGTTTTACCGCTTTCTATATCAATGAGCGCTATAGACATTTCGCCTGATGGTTTCCGCACCGCTGCAACTATCTCACTGTTATTATAAAATTTCGGATAGGTATAAAATACATGGTTGGGGTTAGGTACGGCTGTAATTAATTTACCATCGGCTACATTAAGTACGTGCAAAGCATACTTTCCAGATGCGGGTATATCTACCGCCACAATCCGGCTATTATCGGCATTAAATGCTGGTGCAAAGTATTTGGTTTTGGTAGTAATTTGCCGCTGATGGCCGGTTTTAATGTCAACAATTTTAATTTCGTTATACTCCCGGTACCCCCAGCGCACATCGGGCCTACGCGAAGCGTACACAATTTGTCCGTTCTGGTAATTAAAATATCCATCGAGTGTAAAATCACTCAAGCGGATCTTGCGTTCCAGGTTACCCGTTTTTTCCACAAAAGTCGCACGTTGCCGGTATGATGATTTTCGGTAAATTACAGTATTTTCATCTGCATAAGCCGGAAATTCCTGGTTACCAATAAAATGCTGGTTGCTTTTATAAGCGGATGCACCTTTTTGCAGTTCGGGGGTTACCAGTTGCTTTTTAAAATGCTCAAAAGCGGCCAACCTGAATTTGGAATAGTCCTGACCAGTATAAGTTTTCACCGCATTTTGAAACGGATAAACGAATGATTTATACGCCGCGGCATAGTTGTTTACATTACGCCACAGGTTATCGCCGTACTTTTGGCGACCATAAGCCACCATCATATAGCCCATAGGGTACCAATCGGGCACATAATCGCGGTACGATCCGTTGCGCAACTTCATCCAGTTATAATTTTTACCGGCTGCCCAAAGGCTACGGTATCCGTTAAAGAAGTAAGGCAATCTGCCCCTGCCCTGATTAGTTAGCAAAGTTTCGTTATAAACGGCATCACCCTCGGCAAACCAGTTGGGCACGGCAATGCTATAAGCTAATGATTGCCCGCCCTCGCCAAAAAGTACATGTAAAAAACGGGTAAGGCCAACATCGGAATTATTATATTGCTGTACATGCCTAAACTCATGAATGCCCAACTGATCGGTTGGTAAAATACTACCTAATGAAAAACTGTTTTGAGCCGGTGTAATATAAAATTCGCTACGGAAAGGGGCTAAACCTACGTAACCATTGGTAGTAACCAGTTGATTTTGAAGAACAATATTAACCTGCCTTTGCTTAGTGCCAATGGTAGGTTTCATTACATTGTTGATCTGTTGCACTACATTAGCCACCCTTAAACCTGCCGAATCCATACCTACAGGGAAAATTACCCGAGTTGCCGGGGTATTAATCTGGTTCCATTTAACCGATGGAGGGTTACCGCCAAATTGCTGTGCCCTTACCCCACTTATACCTAATAATAAACCTGCTGCAATAAGTCCGCAAAATTTAACTTCAAACATCAGCGTGAAAATAGGGAGAATTTGCGAGTAAATCAACGCTCGTCAATTCACATAAGCATGACATCCGTTAGCCGAAAACTACCTACATTTGACGCTTGTTAAGCAAGTACTATGGCTAAAGTTTCCATTAACCTGGCAACAGGTTCTTTACAAAAAGAAGACATTATTGTTGGTATAGATTTAGGCACTACCAATTCACTGGTAGCATTCATCGACCCAGATAAAAACCCGAAAGTAATTAATGATGCCGGTAAAGGCGTGCTGGTGCCATCGGTTGTACATTTTAACACCAGCGGTAGCATTACGGTAGGTAACGAAGCTAAAAGTTATTTAATAACCGATCCGCAGAACACCATATTTTCGGTAAAGCGTTTGCTGGGCCGTTCATACAATGATATTGAAAATTATCAGAATTTTTTTTCATACAAGGTGATTGATGATAATACCGAAAGCCTGGTTAAGGTTAAAGTGGGCGACCGCTTTTACACGCCTATTGAACTATCGGGATTAATACTGAAAGAACTTAAAGAACGTGCTGAACATGCGCTGAAAACGCCGGTTAACCGCGCGGTTATAACCGTACCTGCCTATTTTAATGACTCGCAGCGCCAGGCTACCCGCGATGCCGGTAAACTGGCCGGACTGGATGTACTCCGCATTGTGAACGAACCAACCGCGGCAAGTTTGGCGTATGGAATAGGTTTAGATCCCGAAGTAACCAAAACTATTGCCGTTTACGATTTAGGGGGAGGCACTTTTGATATGTCTATTTTGCAAATTCAAAACGGGATATTTGAGGTACTCTCTACTAATGGTGATACCTTTTTAGGCGGCGACGACTTTGACCGTGCTATTGTAGAATACTGGATAGAAAAAAATAATCTCAACAAAACCGAACTGAGTGAAAACCGTGAACTTACCCAGCAACTACGCTTAAAAGCCGAAGAGGCCAAAAAAGCATTTGCACATCAAAGCTTATTCAACGAAAAGATAGGCGATATTTGGTGCACACTTGACCGTAATACTTTTGAAGAACTGATAGCGCCTAAAGTACAGCAAACTGTTAACGCCTGTAACAATGCTTTAAAAGATGCCAAACTGACCATTGCCGATATTGACGAAGTGATTATGGTTGGAGGTTCCACCCGCACGGCGTTGGTTCAAAAAAAGGTAGCTGAATTTTTTGGCCGACCAGTACATAACGAGTTGAACCCCGATGAGGTAGTTGCCTTAGGCGCCGCCATACAAGCCGATATATTGGCCGGTAACCGTAGCGATATTTTACTGCTGGATGTTACTCCCCTATCTTTAGGTATTGAAACTATGGGCGGGTTAATGGATGTCATTATTCCGCGTAATTCCAAAATTCCTACTAAAGCTGGAAGACAGTACACCACCTCTCTTGACGGACAGGTAAACATGAAAATTTCCGTTTACCAGGGCGAGCGCGACTTGGTTAAAGAGAACCGTAAACTGGCCGAATTTGATTTGAAAGGCATACCGGCTATGCCTGCGGGTTTCCCTAAGGTAGATATTAACTTTTTGCTGAATGCCGATGGCATTTTAACCGTGCAGGCCATCGAGTTGCGCTCAGGTACCAAACAAGAAGTAGAAGTTAAACCGGCTTATGGCATCACCGACGATTTGGTTGAAAAAATGCTTATTGACAGCATCACCCACGCCCAAGACGATGTGAACCAGCGTATGGTAATAGAAGCGCGTACCGAGGGAGAACAAATGGTGTACACCGCCGAACGCTTTATTGAGAAGCATAAGGAACTACTTACCATTGCCGAAATTGCCGAAACACACCAGTACATTCAACACTTAAAAGACGTACTGACCAGCGGCGATAAAGACCTGATCCTGAAAAAAGTAGACAGCCTGAACAACTTGACCCGTCCCTTTGCCGAACGGGTAATGGACCAGGCGATTAGTACGGCTATGAAGGGTAAAAGGGTTGATTAAGGCTTATTGGTAACAACTATAAAGTCAGTCTTGTCGAAGGCTTAGTAAATTGTACAAGTTTTCAACATGCTCAGCATAACAAATCACTAAATAAACAGAAAGGCCTCGAATTTCGAGGCCTTTCTGTTTATTTAGCTTACTATTTATTTCAAGTTGTCTATTTCTTCCTGCTCTTTCAAGGCCTGAATATTGTTCTTGCCTTCATATTCGCTGGTTTGACCGGCAAAATCTTCCAATATAGATGCGATGGCATCCAGGTTGTCGGCAACACGCTGGTGCATATCCGGCAGGTCTTTCTCCAGACGTTTATCGCCTAAGTCAATATTATCAACCTCAATTTTTCCCAGTTTTTGTATAATGGCCTGTTGGCTGTGCTTTAAGTCTTCTAACTCATGGACAATCTTTTCCATTAGTTCAAATTTTCTGATCTTATCCATCTGTAATATATATTTGTAAACTATTACAAGACTTATTTTCAAAAAAAGTTTTATTAAATTTTAAGAAAATTAGCACTTCAACAATTGTTAACGCTGCATTAACCGCGCCACATACTTACCAATAATATCAAACTCTAAGTTCACTACCGTGCCAATGCGTACATGCTGCAAATTGGTGTGCTCGTAAGTATAAGGTATAATAGCTACCGAAAAACTATTGGCCTGAGAGTTTACCACCGTTAAACTAATGCCATTGATACAGATAGAACCCTTTTCAACGGTTACATTACCCATAGCCGGGTTGTAAGTAAAAGTGTATTCCCAGCTACCGTCCAATTCATTATAAGCGGTGCAGGTAGCGGTTTGGTCTACGTGCCCTTGTACAATATGCCCATCCAAGCGGGCGTTCATTTGCATACAGCGTTCCAGGTTCACCAGTTCGCCCACTTTTAAATGCCCGACGTTCGATTTATTGAGTGTTTCTTCGATTGCGGTAACCGTATGCCTGCCATCGGCCACGGCAACCACGGTAAGGCAAACGCCGTTATGTGCTACCGACTGATCGATCTTCAAGTCAGATGAAATATCAGATGCAACCGTGATGTGAACATTGCCCTGTTCGTATTTTAAATCGGCCACCTGGCCTAAAGTCTCTATTATTCCGGTAAACATATTGCCCCCAATTCCCCTATAAAAAGGAAGTAAATTTTGTGAGCACAATATTAGTTATAATCTTGCAGGCGTTTATCAGTTGTAAATCATTATCAATTATTCTCACCCGATAATTACAGCAAGAAACGGGTTTCATGCGCTATATTAGCCAAGTACTTTTGTGTATCAATAAAATCAATAATGGAAACGCAAAACGAGTTAGATTATAAGAGAATAGCCGGAGCCATTGAGTTTTTAAGGCTCAATTACAAACGCCAGCCCACTTTAAACGAAGCTGCCAATTTTGTGAATTTAAGCCCGTTCCATTTTCAGCGAATGTTTAAGGACTGGGCCGGAGTTACGCCCAAACAATTTTTGCAGTATGTAAGTGTAGAACATGCCAAAAGTATTTTGAAAGAGCAGCAGGCCTCCCTGTTTGATACAGCTTTTGAAACCGGACTATCGGGCACGGGCCGCCTGCACGATCTGTTTGTGAAGATTGAGGGAATGACACCCGGCGAATACAAGAACGGCGGCAAACAATTGCACATTAATTACAGCTTTGCCCAAACCCCGTTCGGCACCATCCTGGTGGCATCAACCCCTAAAGGTATTTGTTATATGGCCTTTGCCGATGCTGATGAAACAGACGCTTTTATTAAATTACAAAGCCGCTTCCCTAATGCCGGTTATCATAAAATGCTCGACCAGATCCAACAAAACGCGTTGTTTATTTTTACGCAAAATTGGGGCAAGCTTGGCGAGATCAAAATGCATTTAAAAGGTACGGCTTTTCAACTCAAGGTTTGGGAAAGCTTGCTAAAAGTGCCTATGGGTGGCTTAACTACTTACGCCCGCTTAGCTTGTAGTTTAAACAACCCAAACGCTTGCCGCGCAGTAGGCACTGCCGTGGGCGATAATCCCGTAGCTTTCCTTATTCCCTGCCACCGGGTTATCAGGTCGACTGGCGAAATTGGTCAATACCACTGGGGCAGTACGCGCAAAAATGCTATAATTGGCTGGGAAGCATCAAAAACACTACTAACCTCGATTTAAACCCATGTACCGGCATAGCCAATTAGCTGCCAGCTCATTTGCAAGAAGCAGGCATTTATACCTACTGATTGTTAAGGGAGAGATCAGTATTGGCGGCTACGAAAAAGGCAGAATTTACGGCTTGCTTACCTGCAAAAGCGGCATGCGTATGCTCACATTAAACCGGGTATTCTTTAAAGATGAAGAGGAAGCCCTGGCAATGGGCTACCGCCCTTGCGCAAACTGCTTTCCGGGTAAATATCAAGCTTGGAACGCCGCCTCGTTAAACACAAACTAAACCACAATGGATCTTTTTAATACCGAACATACAGCCAACCTGCTACCCTATGATGGCGAAGTAAATTACTATGGACCGGTACTTACTGTTGCCGAAGCCGATCATTACCTCAGCACCCTGCTTAATACCATTGCCTGGAAAAATGATGAAGCCATTATTTTTGGAAAGCATATCATTACCCAGCGCAAAGTGGCCTGGTATGCCGATCAAGAATTTGCTTACACCTACTCCAACACAACCAAACAGGCTTTGCGTTGGACGGACGAGTTAGTGGAATTAAAAACACTGGTTGAGAAACTTACGGCAACATCATTTAACTCCTGCCTGCTAAATTTATACTACAATGGCAACGAGGGTATGGGCTGGCACAGCGATGATGAAAAAGCCTTGGGTAAAAACACCTCCATTGCATCGCTAAGCTTAGGTGCCGAACGTAAGTTCGCACTGAAACACCGGGCAAGCAAACAGGGTACTTCGCTTATTTTACAGCATGGCAGCTTACTGGTGATGAAAGGAGCTACGCAAACCAACTGGTTGCATTCTTTGCCTAAATCTACCAAAATAACTACACCGCGCGTTAACCTGACTTTTCGTACCATGGTGATATGACACAGTTTGGTGCCAAGGCAAATTAAAAAAGCCGCCCAAAGGCAGCTCTTTTGTTGGTTGTTGTGTGTAACAGGTGCTTAGGTTTGAAAGGTCTTATTTTATAAATTCGGCATAGCTTTTTTTAATGTACATCACAAGTTCGTATTCCGTCATGTTTTTAGCCTCAGTTACAGATGGCCGATACTTAATAATGAAGTTCTGTAAAGAATCGCCTTTGAGCATAGTAACATTTTCTACTTTTTGCTTGCTGAATACCCGCTCTATATAGCTGCTTTCTTCATCTTTCAGCATCACTTTTTGCAGTTTATTAATGGAGTTTTTATTCTTGTTCAATAAGCCAATCAGCGAGAGCACATTAACCCCCATAAGTGATGTGGTGCTGTTTTGTACGTTTATTTGATTAGAAGGAATGTAAGCCAGTATAGCTTTTTGCGTTAACGCATCTTTGATGCCCGGAGCTTTGTAGTTATATACTGATGAGAACATGCGCCTGTTCCTGACCGAATCCTTTTTAAAATCGCGGCGGCTTGCCACTTTTACATCTTTCAGTAGTATGCTCACCTGCTGCAAGTAGATCTTTATGGTGTCGGCGCTTGCCTTAAACACCACATGATATGGCTTATAACCCATGTTGGTTACTAAAGCCGTGTCATTTACTGACCGTAAGTTAAAGCTGAACTTGCCGGCCATATCTGTGGCTATAACGTTATAGCCAGATTTTACAGTGGCTAAAGCGATAGGCTGGCTTGTTGAGCGGTCAAATACGATACCATTAACGCGCTGGGCAAACAGCGGCATCGATGCAAGCATCATCATTATCAGCATAGCAATTGGCCTCATTGGTAATAGCAATTGTTGTTGAGCTAATATAACGCTAAATTACAGCAGGTATAAATGTTTAACATAACTTAACACCTTATGCCCCATTATTTTGTATAATAAAGCAAATACTGTTTATTAACCATCTGAGTTTAAATACATGCCAAAGCAAAGTGCCGGAATATTACTTTACAGCATACAACAATCTATACTGGAAGTATTGTTGGTTCATCCCGGAGGGCCGTATTTCAAGAATAAGGATACAGGTGTTTGGAGTATCCCTAAAGGAGAATTCATGGAAGATGAAGATGGTATAATAGCTGCTCAGCGTGAATTTGAGGAAGAAACAGGACAACCTATTAGCGGCAAGTTTATACCACTGCAAAGCGTTAAGCAAAAAGGTGGGAAGGTAGTACACGCCTGGGCTGTAGAGGGTAATATTAATGCAAGCGCGATAGTAAGCAATACGTTCAAAATGGAATACCCTTATAAATCGGGAAAATGGATAGAGATACCCGAGATTGATGCAGCCGATTGGTTTGATGTAGCTACAGCCAAAATCAAGATCAACGCCGCACAAATAGCATTAGTTGAAGAGCTTGATCTGTTAATTTCCCAAAAAAGTAATTAATACTTCATTTTAATAATACAATTTATATTAAAACCCTTAACCAACTATCATAAAAACGGAGCTACCAACTGTTCGCTTATTTGCCACAGTTTATTACGCGCCGACACATTTTGAGCCGCTAAAGTTGGTTTAGCTACCTGTGAATTTTTAAAATATTGCCCGCTTAATTTGGGGTTAAGCTTTATTTCACCGGCCAAATAAATAGAAGTTTGAGCACCCTGGCGTGGTGTGATCATAAAGGGCGAAGCCAATATTTTCAGCACTTTTCCAAATCCACTCATACTGCCCCAAAAGTCAGACTGCACAATGCCGGGATGCAAGGCGTAAGCCGTTACACCCGTCTGTCCGTATTTTTCATTTAGTGCTTTGGCAAAGTATATATTACACAACTTAGCCAATCCATAAGCCTTCCATGCCGAATAATCCTGCTTATACTGAACATCCTTCAACAGTTCGGGCCGGGCCATTTTATGGGCTTCCGAACTTACGTTGATAACCCTGGCCTGGCCTTTTTGCAGTAGCGGCATCAAACTCATGGTCAGCAAAAAATGACCTAAATGGTTCATCGCAAACGTAAGTTCTATACCGTCTTTACTTTCCTCGCGTTTAAAATTGATACCACCGGCGTTGTTAATGAGTACGTTGATAGCAAACAACTTGCCCTTTAATTCATCAGCAGCCTGTTTAACGGTTTGCATATCGGCTAAATCGCAATGGATCACAAAAATGCTGCGGTTACCGGTTTGGCTAACTATCTCCTTTTTGAGTTCCTCGCCTTTTTGCACATTACGCACCAGCAAGTACAAAGCATGGTCTTTTTTAGCCAGCGCAAATGCGGTTTCTTTACCTATACCCGATGTAGCACCGGTAATAACTGTAGTTCTGAAAGGCATAATGAATAGTTAAGTTTGATTAGTTGATTGAGTTAAATAGTTAAGGCTGCTAAGTTAAAAGATAGCAACATTGTTTTGTTTGTAACAAGTCAACAAAAATTTAACAACTTAAACTAATCAACCACTCACCAATCAACTAAACTCTACTTCTGCATCACCATTACACCGTTCATTAAAAAGGTACTGCCGCCATCGGCTACCATGTTATACACTTTTTGAACGCCTCCGGCTTTTTCGGTTTTTAGCAGTACGGTAAAGGTCTCGTATTTACCTGTTTTTGCGTTCAGGCATAATACTTCCTGGCCTTCGGCCACCTCTCCTATTTTAAGGTTGCCCTGTTTGGTTAGCATAGGATGATTTGGTGTGGCTTGTAACAGCTTGCCGCTCAGTTTCACCTCGGTACCGGCTAACGTGTTCCAGGTTTGGGCCGATACTAAAGTAAGCTGGGTAATAGCATAATTTTTAGCCGCATGCACGGTCAGTTCTTTCACCTTAACTACAGCCGACTGGTGCGTGGCCGGATCAACCGTAACTACCTCATCGCCGCTTTTAATTTCCTTTAATAATTTTTTTGCACCATTCGCCATTTGCACTACCTCATCGCCCGGGAAGCAAATATCATTACCATAAGTAGCGCCTTCTTCTTTCATATCCTTACCGCCGTTCAGCACCTTGTACTGCTGAAAACTTAACTCTTTGGATAGGATGTATGATAATTTTAACACGAAGTTTTTCTCTTCCTTATTGATGTTATCTATATCCTGAAAATATTTTTCCCATACTTTACCATCGGCGGTAAAATCAGGTACTAATGCTTTGTAAACTTTACCTTTTTCGTTGGTATAAAAAACCATTGTACCAATTTCCTGCATACCTTCTTTGGCTATGAGCTTATAAAGGTCGATGCGTTTTTTGAGTCCGTCATCGCCGGTAATAAAGTAAGGCTTGCGGGCTTCATAGCGGTCTAATATGTAGGTGTTCTCAAATTTAATGTAGCTATCCTTATCCATATCGGCTATGGCAAAGGTTTTGGCTTTATCATACTCAGCCAGGGTAAGCGGCCTCGGGTTAACTTTAGTTTGCGCCTGTGCTAAATAGAACGACGAGGCAAACAGGAATATTAATGTTGTTTTACGCATTACAGATATTAAATGTAAAACTCGCCGTTGCACATTTTTCAGGCAACGACGAGTTGATCTATCGGGTCAGTTAATAGTTTTTAAGATAATTGTTTAAAGGCATCGGCAAAGGCCTGCATTTCATCCATGCGGCCAATGCTTACACGGCACCAGTCTTTATTATTAAATTTCCAAGTACGGATGCTCACGCCACGGTTGTTCATTTCCTGCGAAAATTTGGATCCTTCCATATTGATAGGGAACATTACAAAGTTGGCCGACGACGGGATATAAGTGTAGCCCTCCTTTTTGAGCAAGGCATATAAAAATTCTTTTGACGCCATGGTTTTCTTTAGGGCATCCTGTAAAAATTCTTTTTCCTGGTAAGCAACGGCGGCGGCGGCAACGGTGGTAGCTGCCAGACTCATCATACCGGTAGCATAACCCGATAAGTTTTTAACCGTATCGGGCAAGGCAATTATGTAACCGCAACGCAAACCGGCAAAGCCATAAAGCTTAGAAAAAGTACGCGCCACAATGATATTCTGACCAGCTTTTACTGAACTCATTACGCTGGAAGCCTGCGGATCGGGCATGTAATCAATATACGCTTCATCAACAAATACCACGGCTTTTTTACTTACACGTTCGCAAAATGCTTTAAGCTTAGCAGTATCAACCACGGTTGCGGTGGGGTTATTAGGGTTACAAATATAAACCAGGCCGGTGTTAGGGCCAACCTTAGCTTCCATGGCATCCAGGTCCAGTTTATAGTCGGCGGTTAAAGGCACTTTAATAATTTTACTGCCCAAATTAGCGGCAGAACTGGCAAGGTCATTGTAAGACGGATCGCCGGTAATGATCTCAGCACCGTTTTTACCATAAAACATAGCAGCGGCATGCAGTAACGGGCTCGAGCCGGCATCCATTAAAATGTTATTTTGCTTTACACCCTCAAACTCAGCAATCTTGCCCATCAGTTCACGAGTTTTCATGAACGGGTACTGGTAACAGGTTTCCATAGCTTCGGTCATGGCCTTTTTAGCCGCAGGTGAAGGGCCGAATGGGTTTTCGTTGGCCGAAAGACGGGCTTTCATTACCCCGGGTGCCTGCAAAATAACCTGCTCGTCGGTCACCAGATCGGTACTGGTGAACACGTTTTTAACTTTCATGGGCATAGCCGAAAGTTTGTTGAGCGCACCCGAAAAGAAGGTAACACTTCCGGCCATAAAGGCGCTTGTTTTGATCCAGTTTCTGCGGTTAATTGAGTTTGCCATGGTTTTGCTATTGTTGAGTGATTGCTGATCTATCCTTTAGTATGGGTATCGGGGTAAGCTATCCGGGCTTCGGTAACACGGCTATGCAGGGCAGCTACTACGCTCCTGGCCGATTCAAATGCCCCTGCCATCCAGGCATTTAAGTAGGTTAAATGCTCCCCGGCAAAATATACGTTCTTATCGGGTTTTAGTAATGCGGGGTAATAATCTTTACGAGTGGTATTGCTGTAAACGGCCCATCCGCCCATATTGTATTTAGTTTTATGCCAGCTCACCGAAAACGACTTTTCAAATTCCTGATCGTATTGCGGGTGAATGAGCCTGCCTTTTTGCAACGCCAGTTTTTCGCGGTCGGCATAACTTAATTCGCCTACATGCTTGGCTTTCTCGTTAAAGTTATAATAACCTATCAAAATACCTTTTTTGCTTTGATAATCGTACGATGGGTAAAATATCTGGGTAAGCTCGTTGTTGGTATGGGTAATACCGCCATAAATATTCTCGTCCTCTTCCCAAAAGCGGCGTTTAAACTGCAGTCCTATTTTACCAGTTTCGTTATAACTGATAAAATCAATTGCCCGGCTAACATCCGATGAAAAATTATTACTGATGTTGCTCAGCACCGGCAACGGAATAGTGCAAATGCACATATCTCCGGTAATGGCCTGCTCGCCTCTGGCATCTTTGTAAATGATCTTCACACCATCGGGCAGGTTGGTGATGTTTGTTACCTCTGCTCCCTTTTTAAGCATGGTGGCTACCTTTTTCTCTAATGCCTTGGCAATCTGGTCCATACCACCAACTGCCTGAAACATGGTCATTTGCAGCTCGTAAGTGTACTCGGCCACATTATAAAAGTCGGGGTCCATGAGGCCGGAGTGGATGAGGTCGGCCAATTTGTTGGGGTCAGCTATCTTGCCCGGGCGATCACCTGCGCCCGGTGATTCCAGGTAACCGCGCCGGGCTGAAGCTTTGTACAATTTATCTACATCAAGGCCCCCCTCGGCCATCAGGTATTCAATTACTTTTTGTGCATCTTCCTTGGTCAATGCCGCATCTAAACTACTGTGATCTATGCTTTTAGCTAACATTTCGGTCATGTAGCCGCGTATATCGTTATGTACCTCGCGGTTGCGGATCTTTTTATTAGATAAAGGACCTTTACCTTCAGCGTAATAATAAGTACTCTCGTTTACGTTATTATATACTTGCAACGGCACACCCAACTCCTTGCAATACTGCATAGTAAGCTGGTGATGGTGCGGTATGCGCGATGGCCCGGCATTAAAATATTGGCCCTCGTCGAAACTGGCGGTTGCCGTTGGTTTATCAACTTCCGTATTTTTACTTCCATTGCGGATGCTCCAGCAGCGCCCACCAGTACGCTCGCGGGCTTCAAGTATAGTACATTGATAGCCTAACTTGGTGAGTTCGTAAGCACAGGTCATTCCGGCTAAACCGGCACCTAAAATAATCACTTTTTTACTGTTTCCACTTCCTTCCAGGTTAAAAGCATGCGCCGGAGCCGATTTCAACAGGCCCAAAGCCATCATAGCAGGATAAGCAGCACCAGTTAGCATCGCTCCTCTACCTAAAAAGTTTCTTCTGGAAATATTTTTCAAATCAAAAATGATTATTTGCTTTAATATATGCTATAAAGATAAATTTTTATCTGTTTTATTTAAAAAAGTGTTAAAAATAATTAGATAATTAATAAATATTGAACTGTTTTTCTTGAATTTATGAAATTCAATTTCAATATAACCCTATTTTATCCGTTACCATTAAAGCAAGTTTCATATATACAAGCCGCAATAAATTTCATAAAATTTCATATTTACGCAAAATCACTTTAAAAAACCTCGTTGAACCGCATCTAAAAAAATAATAAAAAATAATTTTGTTTATTACGAAACATTCGTAGATTTACGAAGTTATCGTAGAAAATGGAAAAATTATCACAACAAGAAGAAGAAGCCATGCAAGCCATCTGGCAATTTGGCGAAGGTTTCATTAAAGATTTTCTAGACAGTATGGCCGAACCCAAACCACCCTACACTACCCTGGCATCAACCGTAAAAAATTTGGAGCGCAAGGGTTTTGTTAAAGGCGATAAACTGGGCAACAGTTATAAATACTCGGCCAGCATTAAAGAAGAAGATTACAAAAAGCGTTTTATGAACGGCTTTGTAAACAATTACTTTCAAAACTCTTATAAGGAGCTGGTCACCTTTTTTGCCCAAAATAAAAAGATAAGCACCGATGAGTTGCAAGAAATTATTAAAATGATTGAAAACCCTAAAAAATAATAGCCATGCCCGAAATACTGATATACCTGCTTAAAGTAAACATAGCCCTGCTGCTGTTTTGCCTGGGTTATTATTTAGTGCTGAAGCGTCTTACATTTTACACTCTTAACCGGGTGTATTTAATTACGGCAATCATATTCTCATCGGTGTACCCGGCTATTGATTTGACCGGCTTAATGCAGCGGCACGAAAAACTGGTAGAGCCCATACAGATTATAGTAATTAATTTAAACAACCAGGCAAGCCTGCTGGCAAAGCCTATAGCACAAACTAATTACTGGGAATGGCTGGTAGTTATATTTTGGATAGGCGTTACCTTAATGGCCATTAGGTTAGCCATACAGTTTATATCGTTGTTAAAAATTTACCGCCGCTCCAAACCGGCAAGCCTGCATAATTACAGCGTACGTGTTATTAACGAAGAAGCCAACCCGTTCTCGTTTTGGCAAAGCATTTACATTAATCCGCAGCAGCACGGCGCTGAAGAACTACGATCTATTATTGCGCACGAACAAGTACACGTAAGCCAGTGGCATACACTCGATATTTTATTAGCCGAACTAAGCCTTGTATTTTACTGGTTTAACCCGGGTGTTTGGCTCATGAAAAAAGCCGTTGCCGAAAACCTGGAATTTATTACCGACCGTAAAATACTGCAATTAGGCATAGATGCCAAAAGCTACCAGTATAGTTTATTATATGCCAGCTTTAATACCTCCCATAATGCCATGGTAAACCATTTCAATATTTCTACCATTAAAAAACGAATTATGATGATGAACTCCAAAAAATCTTCGGCTTACAGCCTTACCAGGTATAGCTTTATTGCACCGGCAGTGCTGGTGCTCCTGCTGGCTTTTGGCAGTTCAAGAGCGGCATTTATGAAAATACAAATCAAAAAAGTAAATGTAATAACCAACAAAGCAATGGCTACTATAGGGCTAACCATTTCGCCACAAAAAGCAGCTGATATATTGCCAACGAATATCGAAAACCGGCATGTTATTTTACAAAAACCAGCTATGCAGCTGCTGAATATGGCCTATAACGTTGATACTATAGCGCAAAGAATGCCGATAAATACCGATACTCCAAAAATACTCCTGTCTAAAACATTGGGGGGCGACTCGGCACTTTACTTAATAAATGGTAAACCGGTATCAAAAAATGAATTAGCTAAACTTAACACCAGTAACATTAGCAGTATTTATATACTAAAAGATGCATCTGCTGTAAATTTATTTGGAAAAACGGCAAGCAATGGTGCAGTACTTATTATCAACAAAAATGGTGAAAACATGGCTGAAGTAAAAGAGCTTTTACAAAAAGTTAAGCAATCTTATAATACAACCAATGGTGGGCAACAAATTAACAAAATCAGTATTAATGGTACAGCCAGGTTTGAAGCAGGCGGTGTTTCATCGGGTTACAACACACCTGCAAGTACAAATCAAAAACTTTCTGCTTACAGCATCCCCCAACAAATTATTGCAGTAGTTGGTTCAGCACACAAATTTAACAGTACAAAGGGTGATTCGATAAAGGAAATAAGAGTTAACGCTTATCCAGCTAAAGGTAAAATTAACGGTATAAATATTACACCAAGACCAGATAGTTTGCTAAAAGAAATTTCTGTTATTGGTTATGCAACCCGTAACGACACAACTAAAAAGGTAATATCTATCAGGTTGAACGGTTCGGTAAAACCCGGCATGGAAAAAATACTTTTTATTGTGGATGGCGAACCTGTTGAAACCAACGAAGTGCCTAATATTAACCCTAACAACATTGAAAGAATTGAAGTTTTAAAAGACAAATCGGCTACTACTTTATATGGCGAAAAGGCTAAAAATGGTGTGATACTAATTAAAACCAAACAAGGTATAAAGGCTAATAAAAAAGCCTATTAACTTATTAAAGCTCATTTTATAAGGGCGTTAAATATGTTGATTTCCAGGTAATACATGAAATTTTTCCATAATAAATATTAACGCAATATGCCATAAATGCAGTATGAAAGGTTCGCTTATTATCATTGGATATTAAACCTTTTTAAATGGAATTATATTATAAAACCTAAACCTTTCCGTTTAAGATCAGCTGGCTTCGGCCAGCTTTTCTTTGTCTAAAATTTCTAATAAGGCCCGCTCAGCCGTGCTTAGTTCTGATGCTTTAACATCCTTGTCCTCATCGAGCTGGGCTATGTATTTAAAAAGTGTACCTTCCTCGTAACTTTTTATTACGGTTGGGTGTACGTAGTATTTTTTACATACCGTACGGGTGTTACCAAGGGTTATGGCCACTTCATCGAGCACACTGATGATGTTCTTTTTGCATTGGGTTTGGTTTTCATACTCACCTGCTTCTTTAAAAGCATATAACGAACTTACACTGCCCGCCCAGGTGCGAAAATCTTTAGCGGTAAAATCCTCCCCTGTTATTTGCTTCAGGTAAGAATTCACATCGCCCGAATCTATCGTACAACGCTTGCCATCATCGTCATAATACTGAAAAAGTTCCTTGCCCGGTATGTCCCGGCATTGCTTAACCAATCGGGCCAGTCTCTTGCTTTGCAAGTCTATTTTATGGTAAACACCTTTTTTACCTTTAAATTCAAAGTTTATTTTAGAACCCTCTATGGTCACATGCTTATCCATCATGGTGGTTAAGCCGTATGAACCATATAATTTCTTGTACGATTCGTTGCCAATACGGATACTGGTCAACTCCATTAACCGTACTACCAGCGCTAATACCTTATCATGATCTAACCTGGAGCGCAGTAAATGCTCATCTACCTGTTTCCGTATAGCAGGCAGATGTGTAGCGAATGATTGCAGGCGATGGTATTTAGATTGGTTACGCAATTTATTCCAGTCGGCATGGTAGCGGTACTGCTTACGCCCGGCGGCATCGGTACCGGTAAATTGCAGGTGACTGTTTTCGTAAGGCGAGATCCATACGTTGGTGTAAGCCGGTGGAATAACCAGTTTAGTGAAGCGTTGCACCAGTTCTTTATCCTTAACCGGCTTTCCATCAGCATCTAAAAAAGCAAATCCCTTGCCCGATGTTTTGCGGGTATAACCGGGTGAAGCGTCGGTAACGTATCTTAATCCGGCAGCTTTGGCAGTGATCTTAGGGTCGCGGCCTATTTTTTCAAGTTTTTGGAGGAGGCGGTTCATTGTAATTTTTATTACAACATCAGCAAGATATATAA
Organism: Mucilaginibacter terrae; assembly: GCF_042679325.1. Classification (GTDB taxonomy): domain Bacteria; phylum Bacteroidota; class Bacteroidia; order Sphingobacteriales; family Sphingobacteriaceae; genus Mucilaginibacter; species Mucilaginibacter terrae. The sequence continues at coordinate 219,507 of NZ_JBHTMJ010000001.1, read as the reverse complement.
GTTTGTGAAACGCCCAGTTTAGTTTAGCTTTAGTGCAATGAAACTAACCGTTACTCTTTTAATACTGTTCATTAAAACTTTATGTATAGCTCAAACTATTGAAGATAAAAATTTGAGTGTCCAATACAAACACGCGCTTATGAAAGCGCCTCCTGTTGTTCAAAAGTTTATAGAGGAATCATATATGGGTTTAATTAGTCGTTACAAAATTGACACATTAAACAAAAAACAGTTTGATCCAAGCAAATATAATAGCATCCTAATTTTAGATGCAGATACTAATATTGAAACAAAATTCGAAAGTGACGCTATTGAATTACCTATGCCATGGAGTGCCCAAGGCTATATATCGGGTGATACATTGCTGATTAATACAGGAATATTAATGCCGGGCTCCACTACCAAAATTTACAAAGGAAAAACAGTAACTGTATGGCATGAGTATAGTAAGTACGACAAGTTTTTCCGTTTAAAGATAAATCACAAAAAAGTTAACGAAATTTTTGTACCCACACAAAAGTCTCGTCTTACATTAAGCAATTTGCACCCCAAAGTTGGACAAACCGTTTATGGAAAATTGGAACTTAAAACTGCTCCATATTTAATGGACGATTACTATTTCACCAATGGTTACATTCACCAACAAGTTGATATAACTTGTTATTTCCATTTTAAGCTTAGGAAGAAAGATTGGTAATTGACCCTTTATAAGGCAATTGATCAACTAACATTTTCCCATTCAACTTCCTATTCGGAGTTAGGTGCGGCTGGATGTGCTTTGGCAGGGAGCGGTTTAGCAAACCATATCGCTTGATAAACCCCTCCCTACCCTCCCCAGGGAGGGATTATAAAACACAACTCTTACACTCTTCTGAATCACGGACTAACGCACTTCCCCGACTTAAAGTCCCTTTAAAACCCCTACCGTGTACTCTACCTGATCGGGGTGTATATCTAAATGCGTTACAAAGCGGATGCGGTGTTTATCGGTAGCGCTGGCTTTAATGCCTTTTTCTAATAGCTTATTAACGATCACATCAGCCGGTTCAACGGTGTCAAACAATACGATATTGGTTTCAACCGCAACTACATCGGTTACCCAGCTGCAATGGGCCAGTTCATCGGCTAAAATACGGGCATGGCTATGGTCAATTTTTAAGCGTTGCACATGATGATCTAAAGCATAGATACCTGCCGCGGCTAAAAAGCCGGCCTGGCGCATACCGCCGCCAAAAACTTTGCGTAAACGGCGGGCATACTTTATGGTTTCTTTACTGCCCAGCAATACCGAACCCACCGGCGCGCCTAATCCTTTCGATAAGCAAACCGATATGCCGTCGAAATATCGGCCATAGTCGGCAGCATTATCGCCGGTGTACATCAGCGCGTTAAAAATACGGGCACCATCCAGGTGAAGTTTCAACTTGTACTTTTTACACAATTCCGCTATAGGCGCTATCTGCTCCAACGTATAACATTTACCACCACCTTTATTCACCGTATTTTCGAGCACTACTAAACTGGTATTGGGGTAATGTATGTTTTCGGCGTTAATTTCAGGCTCTATCATTTCGGGCGTAAGTATGCCACGCTCGCCGTTCAATAAACGCGTTGATACGGCCGAATTAAAAGCTATGCCACCACCTTCGTAACGGTAAACGTGGGCGGTTTGGTCGGCTATGAGTTCATCCAGTGGCTGGGTAAAGCATTTAATGGCAATTTGATTGGTCATGGTACCCGATGGGCAAAATATACCGGCCTCCGTTCCAAACATAACGGCGGCTTTGGCCTCCAGTTCATTTATGGTTTCATCTTCGCCAAAAACATCGTCGCCTACTTTGGCACTCCACATGGCTTCGAGCATGCCCGGGGTTGGTTTGGTTACGGTATCGCTGCGCAGATCAACAATCATCATATTTGTATTTATATTATATTAGCCCTCAAATATCTAAAATCTTATGCGTACAATTTTACTGGTTTTATGTATTTTGAGTGTTACACTCATTAATATTAGGCAGCATATAAGTAATTAAAGTTTGATACGTTTAACATCCACATGAAGCATCTAATTATATTAAGTTTTGTATTGGTAACGGCATCTGTAACCGCCTTTGCACAAAAATGGCAACCCGGCTACTTTTTAGATATTAAAGGAAACAAGGTACCCGGATTGATACAAACCGGCCAAACCGGCAAGGGGCCAATTAAGAATGAAGGCTTTATTATTTATAAGGACAACGCCAAATCGAACGAGATCAAACTAAGCGCCAGCGATATTAAATATTATGTGGCTGGTAAAGACAGCTTTATTATTGCCCACCCTCCCGCTTACGAAACCTGGCCCAAAGCCGAACTGGATTTTGTAAAGGTGGAACTGGATGAACCGCTTAAATTATACGTTTACAACGGAGGAAGTGGCAGCGGCGGAGGTGGCGGTTTCAGGGTTTCGCCCAGCTTTTCAGGCGGTATTGGCGGGGGCGGGTACGGCGGTGGCGGCGTAGGCATTAGTTTAGGTGGCGGAGGTGGTAACGGTGGTTATAATATACGCACCACTTATTATTTTGGTGCCGGTGTTGGCGAAATGAGCCAGGTAACCCCCATGAACTTTGCCGAAGTAATGAGCGATATAATGGCCGACGAACCACAGGCCGTAGAGGCGATACAAAAAGGCAAGTACAGCTTGAATAAGATGCAGAACCTCTTGACCTATTACCGTGAGCTTAAAGCCGCGCACACCAATTAACCGGCATGTTCTAAACCACTTTCTTCGGCTGGTATAAATACCAGCTCAAATACTTCGGTAGTTTTCGAGTTTTCGATACCGTAGTTGGTCAACAATAATTCATAAACCATTTTACCCCATAAAACAATATAAGGCCATACTTTCATAGCATAGCGGCTTAAATATGGTTTACGTATAAAGGCTGGTATAGCATCGGTAGATGCCAGGGCGGCAACCAGGCTAATCAATATTATAAAAGCAAGATTGCCCTGGCCGAAAGGCTTATCTTGCGATAGCAGGTAAATCATAGCACCTAAGGAAGCTATAATATAAGTTGGCGGCTCCGACCCGGTACTAAACAAAACCACAACCATTAACGATAACGCCAGTACATGAAGCCTGAATTTTAAGGATCGGTGCTGTTCTACACGAAATACGATAGCCCCAAGGGTTGCAGCACCCAAAGCTAAAAACGGAAGAGTGGGTACCGTGAGGTCGCTGGTGATACGGCGCATTACGCCCATCATAGAAAGATCCTGGGCCGAGTTAAGGCCTATATTGATCACATTCTTTTCGCTGAGAGAATGGTACCAATCTACATAGGATTGCATTATAAAATGCGGGCTGGAAATGAGCATGGGCAAGGTTATACCAACTACCGCCCATATTATACTCCATAAAACAAAAGCCCGTTTACGTTCGGAGAACAGGAAGAACACCAACCCAACTATAGGGTATAGCTTAATAAGCGTACCTATTACAATAAATAATGTGGCCCACTGCTCTTGCTTCCTTTCCACAAAGTAAAAGCTCAAAATTAACGAAGCGGCAATAACCGGGTTAAACTGTATAGAATGCTGTGTATTGGCAAATTCGATTGCACAAAATAGCAAGATCAGTATCTTCCGATTTTTAGCTAAAGGCAGCAGGGTAAGCGCCCATATCAGCACTCCGGCGTTCATCAGGTTCCATAATAAAAAACCAAAACCTGTAGGTAGCATAGCAAATGGTGCAACCACCAGGCTAAAAACCGGCCCGTAATGGTTGGTATCGAAATGCTCCGCAGGGTAATCCTTGTATAAATTAGTTTGCGCCAGCGTATGATGATACACTCCGGCAAAAATACTATAGTTATTATAGCGGTTATTAAAATATTTATACTGCCAGCAAAACATGCTTACAGCAATCCATAATAAACACACAGGCTTATAGATGGCAAAAAGGTTTAATCTCTTGGTCATTTGTAACAGGGGCGTTACAAATATATAGTTAAGAAAAGTATTTTACAAATATTAAAATACACTATATATTTTGTGCTATAACAAAACCACTGGCCCAGGCCCATTGAAAGTTATAACCACCCAGCCAGCCGGTAACATCTACACACTCACCGCCAAAAAACAACCCGGGTACTTTTTTAGCTTCCAGCGTTTTAGAGGATAGCTCCCCGGTATCTACCCCACCGCGCATCACTTCGGCTTTATCATACCCTTTATCGCCGGCAGGCTTTACTTTAAACTGATGAATAAGTGCATCTATCATTTCGAGCTCCGTTTTACTTAACGAAGCCAGGTTTTTTTGTACCGGCAGCTGACTGCTTAAAGCTTCGGCAAATTTGCGGGTATATAATCCGGCCAGTAGGTTAAGTAACATTTTTTTAGGATTAGTTAACCGCTCGGCCTCTATAACACCGGTAATATGCTGATGCGGCAGCATATTCATATAAAACTCCTCGCCTGCTTGCCAGTACGATGATAACTGCAATACGGCCGGCCCGCTTAAACCCCAATGTGTAAAGAGGATGTTCTCTTCGAAGCTTATCCTATCGTTCCAAACGCGGCAAAATATGCTATTGCCCGAAAGTTGCTGGTACCAGGGCTGATCTTTACCGGTTATGGTGAGCGGCACTAACGCGGGCATGGGTTTTATAATGTTTAAGCCAAATTGTTTAGCTACCCGTAAACCAAAATCGGTTGCGCCCAGTTTTTGCACGGGCAGGCCTCCGGTGGCCATTACCACATTTTGAGTAAAAATGCTGCTCGTTTTACCGTTGCGTTCGTAAATTACCGTAAAGCCACCATCGGTTTGCGTAACAGATTTCACATCGGTATTAAGCCAAATGGGCTGGTCCAAATCAAAACATAAACCGGTAAATACCTCTACCACATCCTTGGCCTTATTGGTAGTTGGAAAAAGCTGTCCCAAAGTTTTTTCCTGACCCGATATGCCGTAGGTTTCAAAAAACCCGATGGTATCATCAACCGTAAACTGGGCAAAGGCCGATTTACAAAAATGGGGGTTACCCGAAATAAACTGCTGGGCCGTGGTATGTAAATTAGTGTAATTGCAGCGCCCTCCCCCGCTTATCAATATCTTGGCACCTGCACGATCATTTTTTTCCATTACCAGCGTACGCTTACCCAAAAAGCCGGCCTGCACCGCACACATTAAGCCACAGGCACCGGCGCCAATTATTATGGCATCAAAATTTGTTTGTTTTGTTAGATTTGCACACATGAACGAGGTTTCACAAATATCGGAATTTGGCAAGATATTCATCTTTTTGATCGTGGGCTTTATTTCTGTTGGTATAACCTTGTTTTTGAGCAAGTTACTTTCCCCCAATAAGCCAAACCCCGAAAAACTCTCTTCGTACGAGTGTGGCGAAGAGCCCGTTGGCAGCGCATGGATGCCTTTTAATACCCGCTTTTATGTAATAGCACTTATTTTTTTGCTGTTTGATGTAGAGATGATATTTATATTTCCATGGGCTACCGTGTATGCCAATAAAGAGCTGATAGCGGCCGATAGCCGCTGGGGCGTATTTACGCTTATAGAAATGTTTATTTTTGCCGGGATTTTGATATTAGGGCTGGTGTATGTTTGGCGCAAAGGCGATTTAGAATGGATCAAACCTAAACCCATTACCCCGCAGGTAAATACATCCATACCTATGTTGCTTTACAACAAACTAAACGAGCAGCAGCAAGCGTTTAAAGTTAAAGGCTTTAGCTTACAAAACGAAGTGGCTGTAGTTAGCAAAACAGCAGTTACGCCCACTACAAATGTTATAGCAAAAAAGCCTATGTTTAAACCATCATTTAAAAAACCAGCGGCAGATGAATAAGGATATGAATGAAGAAGGTGGTGTGGTTATTACTAAATTAAACGACCTGATGAACTGGGCCCGTCTCTCATCAATATGGCCGTTAAGTTTCGGCATAGCCTGCTGCGCTATAGAAATGATGGGCATGTATGCATCAACCTATGATGTTGACCGATTGGGTGTATTTCCGCGCCCATCGGCTCGCCAGGCCGATGTTATAATTATTGCAGGCACCGTAACCTTTAAAATGGCCGAACGCATTAAACGCTTGTACGAGCAAATGCCCGAGCCGCGTTACGTAATTTCGATGGGATCGTGCTCTAACTGCGGCGGCCCTTACTGGCAGCACGGCTACCATGTAGTTAAGGGTGTAGACCGTATAATACCGGTAGATATATACGTACAAGGCTGCCCCCCACGCCCCGAAGCTCTCATTGGAGCCATATTAGAGTTGCAAAAGAAAATTGAAGGCGAAACCTTAATTAAAGTTTAACCCATATTAACCCATAATTAATTCAAAATTAAATTTGATAACTCTTAATATATGTTAAAAAAGTTTATATACCTTTATAAAACTAATTAATAATTTACGTAACTATTTGTAATCCAATTCCGTAAAAAGGTAAAAAAAACTACATATATGAAACTTAACTACAGAGGCCCCTTATTTTGCACAGTGTTGTTCGGCGCCATTACTTTATTCAATAGTGGCTGTAAAAGTTATGATGATGTTGCCTCACGCTACACATCAAAGCACATTAAGGCGAACACCAACCAGATCGCTGCTCAAATACCCGAAACAGGTGAGTTGGGCTACATTTTGTTAGCTTTAACCGATGTTGGTACTACCGATACCAGTTTAATTAATAAGGATACCCAATATTACAAAGAAGTAATTGCACATTTTAATGGTTTTAAAAATCATAAAATTGTTAAGCAACTTAATAAGGATCTTCAAGGTAATATTAACAATTTCACGCATTTCCGTAATGGTTTATATGCGTTTAAATTAAATGATCGTAACCGTATGGTATTAAAAACCGATTACCGTATCGATTTAAACCGGGTAGATTTCAGACGTTATACTACGGGCATGCAGGATTTTATTGCATCTACTAAATTCCGCGAGTTTTATGCCAAACACAAGGATCTTTATACTAAAATCATCCAAAATCAAAGTTCACAATTAACCATGAATGCTGCCTGGGCTACTATGGGTAAACAATATACCGAACCTTTCCAAAGCTATCAGGTAATTATGTCGCCTTTAATGCGTGGCAACTCAAGTACATTAGCTATTAGCGGCCGTGGTTTCCGTGAGTGTTTAATATTTGCCGAATCGGCTGATAAAGCTTTGTTATACACAGCGGCAAAACCTGCTGTTGGCAAAGGTTCTTTTAACGAATAAGTACAAATAATAAGTTATTAAATAATAGCCTTGCTTATACACCGGTATAAGCAAGGTTTTTTATTTTAAAACCCCATGACAGAGCCTATATATAGGCTCTGTCATGTAAAAATTGGTAACAAGCCTTATACTTTGCAATATCATGTATCTACCTTATCACAAAATGATGCATATCCTGTTACCCTACGGCTTGGCATCCACGGGTAGACTTCTTTTTCTGGCTGATTGCTGTCGAATTGCTAAAAGCAGTGAACTGGAGTTGTAACGTAGAGCTTTTTAAATTATGCGGCAAACCACATTGGTGATTACCGATTTGTCATCATTAACTCCTACCTCATATTTGATAATAAACTCCGTTTCTGGAAAGCATTGCTTATACAATTCTATTGTAATTTTAAAGATATAAGTATAACCGATGATGTGAATTACGGGCTTGACCGCAGCAATTTGATTACAGAAAAATACCCGTTGGTTTTCACCAACAGGCAGCCACTGAAATTGCATTGTGTTTAAAACATTTACTGTTCACCCTAAGCTTGGGCAACTTTAGGCCCGAAATGCAAGCAGCAACAAGCATCAGGAGGTTTGAGCTATTAGTTTGTTTCTTTTCTACTCATCTTCACCGGTATTAACCATTTTAGCAAGCACGAAGAAGGTTTTTTTAATTACGATTCTGGAGCCTGGTTTTAAACTCCGTACAGGGGTAATTTCGGTAAAACCAATATCGGTAACGCCTTTGGCTATAGGGATGCGCTCAAATAAGGTTTCTTTTTCGCCCTGTTTATTTACCACAAAAATGTAGTCCTTAACGCCGGTGCTCACAATGGCTTCGGTAGGTACAGCTGGCAAAACGGCATTGCCAATACTAATAATGGCCGTTACGTTCATCCCTTCTATCAATCCTGTTTTGTTACCCATTACAACAGCGTGTACCGGTATGGTTTTAGACTGGCTGGCAAAAGCTGTACCAATAGAATAGATCTGTGCATCATACTCTTTACCTGCACTGTTGGTGAGCGTAAAATGAATACGCTGTCCTGCTTCCACCTTCGGCAGATCTTTTTCAAACACAAACAGATCCAGGTGTAATTGCGAATTATTAACGATCTGCGCTATAGGGGTAGATGCGTCCACATTAGAGCCTATTTGTGCAGTAACTTCGCTCACCGTTCCACTGATGGGTGCCAGTACTGGTATGCTGGTGACTATGGTACCCGTACCGTATCTGATGCCTAACGCGGCTAACTGGAGGCGTTGCGATTGGGCTGTAGCTTTAATTGCCTTCAGTTCTGCTTCTGCGCGCTGCAGGTTTTTTAGCGGGGCCGCATTACCGGCAACCAATTCCTTTTGCCGCTCGTATTCCTGTTCGGCTAAAGTAAGCTGCGCTATAGTGGTTTGCGCCTGTTGCTGTAATTGTGCAATTTCGGGGTTGAGGATAGTTGCTATCAACTGCCCTTTTTTAACATAGTTACCCGGCTGCACGTTCAGCGTTTGGATAGTGCCGGTGGTAATGGAAGTAACCAATGCTTTATTTTGATTGGGTACGGATAACAAACCGTTAGCTTTAATAGCCGTAGCCAGGTTTTTCATTTCTATAGTTCCAATAACAATACCCGCGGTTTGTAGTTGATTGGCGGTAAGGCTTACCCTGTTAGGAGTTTCTGGAATTTGTTCTTCCTTGGCTTCTTCCCTTGGCTTTTCGGGCTGGTTACAGGCAACAAGGGCAACCGTGAATACGGCCAGCAGCGTATATGTATAATGTTTAAAATGCTTTTTCATGCTAAAGGTTATTTGCTGGTGTAATAATTTAGTTGAACGGCCGACTGGTTGTACTCATTAAGCACATCCAGGTAATTGCGTTTAATATCTATAGCCTGAGTAAAAAACTGCGACAGTTCTGCAAAGCTGATCTCGCCCGACTTATAGGCCAAATTAGCGGCTTTAATAATTGCATCCGCTTGTTTAAGGCCGGTTAATGTATAGTATTCCAACAGGTCATTGTTCTTCTGCAGGGTTTCCAGTTGCTGGTTGTAGGAAGTATAGAAAGCCAGTTGCTGATCGGTAAGTACCGATTGCTGATAAGTTTTTTCGAATTGTGCGGCTTTTACAGCATGTTTATACTGGCTTCTTCCAAATAAAGGAATACCTACCGTGACCGAAAACCCCGAAAACGGCGGGCTAACACCATACAGCCGCTGAGAGAAAAACCGCCCTTCAAACGATGGCATCTGACCCTGGCCCGCTACCTTTGCCTCGGCACCGGCAATGTTGATGTTTTGTTGTTGAAGTTTGAGCAGCGGATGTGCTGCGGTATCAATGGGTACACCTTCCAGTTTAATTTTTTCCAGACTGGAGCTGTCTGGCAGTAAAATAACATCGGTGTTTAAAAGCCGTTTAAGCGTTTGTTGCTGGCTGGCAATATCGTGCTTTACCAAACGCAACTGCAGTTTTGTTTCCTTAGCCTTAGCCTGTGCGGCAATACTGTCCAAGCCCGCGCTTTCCCCGGTTTTAACCCTTAATACCGCTGCTTTGGCCAAGGTAGAATATATGCTATCCAGCCGTTGCCATAACCGCTGCTTACTCTGGTAATACCACAGGTTATAATAAGTTACGGCAATATCCCTTTTAACCTCGGCTATTTGTGCCTGCCTGGCATATTCTGATGAAAGGGTTTGCTGGCTTAGCAGGTTTTTACGGGCCTGGTACAAACCGGGCCAATCCAAACTTTGAGAAAACCCTATTTTGAGAATGCCTTTTGCCGACTGCGGCAGGATGTCCTCATTTTCCGCAAAAATGCCGGTTTTGGGAATAGCAAATGCAGTTTTACCCAGTTCTTTGCGCTGTTCTGTTTTTAAACCGGCCGAACGCAGTTGCAGGTTATTTTGAAGGGCCAGCTCGTAAGCATCTTTTAAAGTGATCCTTTTAAGTACAGTACCGGTTTGTGCAAAAGATGGTATAGTAACGCCCACCACCAGCAGGGTGAGTATAGTTTTTTTTAATTTAACTGATGGTTGTTTACTGCTTTTGGTAAATAGGAGATACAACAAAGGCAGCACGATCAATGTAAGCAATGTTGCAGTAAGTAAACCGCCAATTACAACAGTTGCCAGTGGTTTTTGCACTTCGGCACCCGCGCTTGATGAAACCGCCATGGGCAGAAAACCCAGCGAGGCAACCGCGCCGGTCATTAACACCGGGCGCAAACGGTCTTTAGTGCCCTGCATAATGCGATCGAAAACATTCTCCATACCATCTTTTTCCAGTTGATTGAACGTGCCGATAAGCACAATACCGTTTAATACGGCTACACCAAACAAAGCGATAAAACCAACACCAGCCGATATGCTGAACGGCATGCCACGCGCAAGCAAAGCAAAAACGCCACCAATGGCCGACATGGGTATGGCAGTAAAAATGAGCGTTGCCTGTTTAAATGACCTGAAGGTAAAATATAGCAAAACAAATATGAGCAGCAATGCAGCCGGAACTGCGATCATGAGCCTGGCCGAAGCCTGGCGAAGGTTTTCAAAAGTTCCGCCGTAAGTGTAATAATATCCCGTAGGCAGCGGTACCCCGGCATTAAGCTTAGCCTCAACTTCCTTTACCACACTTTCCACATCGCGGCCGCTTACGTTAAAGCTCACTACTATACGCCGCCTTGCATTTTCTCGGCTTATTTGTGCGGGCCCTGTTTCATAGGTCACCGTGGCCACCTGCGATAAAGGGATTTGGTTTCCATCTGTTGTGGGGATGAACAGTTCGCTTACGTTTTCTATGGCGTTCCGGTGAGCCGAGTCTAATCTGACTACCAAATGAAACCGACGCTCATTTTCATAAATGTAGCCGGTGGTTTTACCGGCGAATGACGTACTTACCACCTGGTTTACATCTTCAATATTCAACCCGTAATTAGCCATACGCGCACGGTCATATTTAATAGTGATTTGAGGAAGGCCGCTTACCCGCTCTACCTGTGGTTGTGTAACGCCCGAAATTGGTTTAATGGCCTGTGCTACCTTCATAGCCAAGTTATTAAGTGTATCTAAATTTTCACCGAATATTTTAACGGCCACATCCTGCTTAACGCCGGTCATCAGTTCATTAAAACGCATTTGAATAGGCTGGCTGGGTTCTGCAATGGTACCCGGAATATTTGCCAGGGTGTTACGCATATCATCTGCCAGTTCATAAAACCCTTTACCCTCGGGCCAATCCGATTTATCTTTGAGGATTACAATCAGGTCGGAAGCTTCGGGTGGCATAGGGTCGGTAGCTACATCTGCACTGCCAGTTTTACCAACCACCATTTTAACCTCCGGGTATTTCCGCAGCATCCGTTCGGCCTGCATCATGGTTTCGGTAGTTTGTGAAAGGGAAGTTCCCTGCGGAAGAATAAACTCAATGGCATAATCCCCTTCTTCCAGTTGAGGGATAAACTCGCCCCCCATCCTGAAAAATATCACTCCGCTCACTATCAGCAAAGCGCCCGCTGCCCCAATAATTACGAATTTAAAACGGATAGCGCCTTTTAAAACCGGTTGGTACAGGCGTTGTAAATATGCGATCATCCGGTTTGAAAAGGTGTTTTGGGGTGCCGCGTTTTTAGATAAAAACAAAGCCGACATCATTGGAATGTAGGTTAGTGATAACAACAATGCACCCAGTATGGCAAAAGCTACCGTTTGCGCCATTGGCCGAAACATTTTTCCCTCGATGCCCACCAGGGTAAGGATGGGAATATACACCACTAATATAATGATTTCGCCAAATGCAGCGCTGTTACGGATACGAGAGGCAGATTCAAATACTTCTTCATCCATTTCGTGCTGAGTAAAGCGCCCGGTACTTTTGCGCATCAGCAAATGATGCATGGTAGCTTCTACAATAATTACCGCACCATCAACGATTAATCCAAAATCGATGGCACCTAAAGACATGAGGTTGGCGGATACCCCGAAAAGATTCATTAACGAGAGTGCGAACAATAATGCCAGTGGAATGGCGGAGGCCACAATAAGCCCGGCCCGCCAGTTACCCAAAAAAACAACCAGTACAAAGATCACAATCAAAGCTCCTTCAATAAGGTTTCGTTGTACGGTACCTATAGCGCGGTTAATGAGGTTGGTACGGTCAAGGAAAGGTTCGATGATCACATCATTAGGTAACGACTTTTGAACCAGTTTCATGCGCTCTTTCACCAGGCCAACCACTTCGGCGCTGTTGGCACCCTTAGTCATCAGTACAATACCGCCAACTACTTCTTTTTCACCATTGTAGGTTATAGCCCCGTAGCGGGGCGGCGATCCTAATTGTATTTTGGCAACGTTCTTCACCAGTATCGGCACACCGTTGGCCTGCCGTTTTATAATGGTGTTCTCTATATCGGGTATGCCCGACATTAAACCTACACCCCGTATAAAATAAGCGTTGGGTTTCCTGTCAATATAAGCACCACCTGTATTTTGGTTGTTCTTTTCAAGGGCGGTAAATATTTCGGGGATACTTACGTCCATGGCTTTAAGTTTGTAGGGGTTGAGCGCCACCTCATACTGCTTGGCTACCCCGCCAAAAGCCGTGACTTCGGCAACACCAGTAATGCCATAAAGCTGCCGTGTAACTATCCAGTCCTGCATCGTACGCAGGTCCATGGCAGAGTATTTATGTTCACTACCCTTTTTAGGGTGCAAAATGTATTGGTAAATTTCGCCTAAACCAGTGGTTACGGGTGCCATTTCAGGACGGCCAGTTCCGGCGGGTATCTGTTCCTGAACCTCGTTCAGCTTTTCGGCTATCAACTGTCGGGCAAAATAAACATCTACGGATTCCTTGAAAACAATTGTAATTACGCTCAATCCAAACCGCGACATCGAGCGCATTTCGGTAACATTGGGTAAGTTTGATAGTGAACGTTCTACCGGGTAAGTAATAAACTGTTCTACCTCCTGGGCAGCCAGCGTGGGTGCTTGGGTAATTACCTGCACCTGGTTGTTGGTAATATCGGGCAACGCATCAACGGGTATCTGCAATGTGCTCCAGATACCCCAGGCAATAAGCGCCAGGGTAAAAAAGCCAATTACCAGTTTATTGCGTATGCTGAACCGTATAATGGCATCTAACATAATATACGCTAAAATAAAAAACAGTAAAAATACAGCCCGCCGGGTTACGCAGGCATGTGAATTAGATCAAAGAGAAATAAATTAACCTAATTGAGGCGGCTGCCAAATATCCAGGCTCTGCTGTTGTGTAGCCGGAATTTTTTGTTCGGCAAAGCTTTGCGCACAAGGCTGTGTAAACAAAGTAAAAACCTGTTGTAACGGAATATGCCTTGGGGTAGAACAACAAGAGCAAATACAAAACGGTGCACATGCCTCCTGATGAGCATTATTTGCAGAAGACTGTTCTGTTTGAACGGAAGCCTGGTTTCTTAAAATAACCCCCATATCATCTTTATCCTGGCAAGGCATAACAGCCAGTAATATAAAGTAGAAACTAAATATGGCAGCAACGTATTTCATTATTTACAAAAATAGAAAATAAACAATGAACTTAAAGGATTTAATATTCAAGTGTAATTACAAGCCACCAAACTTTAACTTATTAAATATAGCTAAAGGAAGTAATAATAGCGCATGTGCTTTACTCCGCCGACGAATAGTGCGATAATTACACCAACTATAATCTGAATATTATAATTTTGTGGTTAGTATTCACCAGTTTACAAATAAGCATTATATTTCCCACTTTATAATAACTCCCTGATTTGAAATGCTTATAGTAATTGCTGCCCTGGTGTCGTTGAGCCTGATGATCCTATTTTTTCATGCCGTAATCCCTCAAAATATGCCTTTGGTTTTTTGGGGTAAAGTAGAATTATTTTGGGTGATGATTTCATTTTTGGGTGTGTTATACGGCACCATGGAGGTACTTAGCGTAGATAAGAGAATTGAGTACGAGGAGTTGCATAACGCTGCCAAAATTAACTTTGCGGAAGTACAGATATTAATTGGTGAACATTTGCCGGCACTTGACCTTAGTCATTCATCAGAAGGACAAAAGACAGGGTTGGAGTGGTTTCATACCATGGTTAATTTAATGGACGATGGTTATGATTCAAGAAAATGGGAGGGCTTTGTGAACTATACGGAAGGTTTTGTATTTAAAGCGAAGGAGTTCCCGGTAATGGGGTACGTACAGGCTTTAAAATATCATTGGCCAAAAGATCCGGGTATTAGCCTTGAAGATATTGAATTTAAACGCGAAATAAAATTAATTGCCGACAAGCTGGAAATTATTGAACAGGAAAAAGAGCGATTACTCAAGCTTGCACCAAGCAATAAACCTGTTACCTGGCCACGGTATCTTATTGCTTTTGTTTTTTTGATCGGTCTGTCTTTAAAGATCTTAAAAATCAGGCACGAATCATATCGTTAGTTTTTTAATTGACCTTTGCTAACTGTAGTTCTGCGTGGCTATAAACCAACAGCTTTTAAGCCTGTGGTTGGTAATACTAAAATAAATCAGAATGCGTACCAGCACGCACCAACTCTAAAAGACGTATTTGCTCATTCTCGTCCCAAATGAGTAATAAATTAGGTTTAACATGGCACTCCCAATACCCGTTGTATTTGCCACTAAGCTTATGAGCCTTATGTTTTTGGTCGAGTCCGTTGTGGCCCTTATTGGCAAGTATTGTAACTATCTCTTGCAACATCTGCAAATATTTTGCTGAACGTTTCTTAAGCAGTTTAAGATCTCTCAAGAATTTTGTAGAAGTAACAATTTCAAACATTGCTTAAATTCAGATAGCCTTAAAAAGTTCTTCCACATTTTTAAAATGCGTCCCTTTACCTGCTTTAAGTTCTTCCATAGCTGCTATAGTTTCTGCATTGGGCACATTGCTTTTCCTTTTTACCTTTATGGTTACACCCAACTCTTTTAAAAATTCTTTAACCAGTCGGGTTTTGTTGTCCGGTACAATAATTTCGAGTGTCTGCATATACAAAACTAAATATAAATTAGCGAAAAGAGTGTATTGGCAAGTGCAACGGTCGGATGCAATTTGCTACCGCTAAAATCTGTAATTGGGAATGTTATTAATAAAATATCGTCTTTAGTCATTATACGCTTACTTTATCTATATACAAATTAAAAAGACCTCCCGGGGAAGGTTTGAGAGTGGCTTACATATCCACCCCTAATTCGTTCTGAAATATCTTGCTGTATTTCCTGCGGTCGAACTTGTAAAGTTTTGCCGCCCTAAACGATACGTTTTTTTGCTTTTCGTCCAATTCCTTTAAAAAACCGTAGCTCAGCATTTTCTTTCTGAAATTGCGCTTGTCCAATTTCTTATTCAATATAGCTTCGTACAGTTGCTGTAACTGGGTAAGTGTAAATTTTTCGGGCAGCAGTTCGTAAGCTATAGGCTGATAGCTCAAGCGGCGGCGTAGTTTGTTAAAGCCGGTCCTGAAAATTTCGGAATGGTCAAATGCCAGTTTAGGTAAATCGGTTACGGTATGCCAGAAAGCCTTACGGGCCAGTTGACCGGGTATCAGTTCCTTTTGCGCGTCGATACGTATAAGGGCATAATAGGCCACGGTAATAATACGCCCACGCGGATGCCTGTTTACATCACCAAAAGTATGAAACTGCTCCATGTGCAAATCATCCAAACCAGTTAATTCGTGCAAAATACGCCCGGCTGCTTCTTCAATGCCTTCATCATTTTTAACCAGGTTACCCGGCAAAGCCAGCCAGCCTTCAAAGGGCTCATCGTTTCGTTCAATAAGCAACACTTTCAACTCACCGGCCTCAAACCCGAATATAACACAATCTATAGAAAATTCAGATTCAAACTTAACCAAACGTTCTTCCAAGGTTATTATAATTTAGTAAATGATGGCTTTAAATATAACGGTAATTTTTAAGCAGTTGAAATTTAATTCAAGTTTAGCAAATAACAAGCAAAGGTTATTTTTAAAATACCGTTATACAATTTTAATAAAATTGGGTTTACAAACAGGTATTAGTTACGTTAATAAAATCTTGGTGTAAATTTTACACATTACCCGTACAACTTTGAGCTAATTAGCCGTCAAAGTTATTATATTTGCCCGCCACATTGCTATACAAATACATGGTTGCAGTTATTTATAGCGGATCTAATTATGCAGACTGGCGTTTGGCCGATAAGGGCCGCACGGTAGCCTCGTTTAAAACCAGCAGTATAAATCCGTTTTTTAACGATGAAAAACATATACTGCAGTTATTAAATAAAAACATAAACCTGATCCATCATGCCGAAGAAATTAAACGGATCCACTTTTTTGGGGCCGGTGTACTAAACCAGGGATTGCAGGATGCGGTAAGTAATAGCTTTACATCGTTTTTTAAATACGCCCGTGTTACGGTTGACCATGATATGCTGGGTGCTGCCATTGCCTGTTGCAAAAACAAACCGGGCATAGTTTGCATTTGTGGCAGCGGCTCTAACGCGGCTTGGTTTGATGGTAAAAAAATTGAACCAAATAACTATGGCTTGGGTTATATTTTAGCCGATGAAGGATCGGGTAACTGGTTGGGCCGTCAGCTGATTAAGGCATACCTGAACGAAACACTGCCAAACAACCTGCGCAAAAAATTTATGAAGGAATATGATGCCGACAGAAAGATCTTGCTTGAAAAAATTTACCATCAACGGCAGCCGGTATTATTTCTGAGCCGTTTAGCCGAATTTTTTGTTGATAACCACGCCGACCCGTTTCTGCAAAGCATTATCATTAATGGGTTTAAGCTAATGATTAAAACCTACGTACTGCCTTTAAAAGCACAACACCCCGATGCCGAAGTACACTTTGCCGGATCGGTGGCTGCCGGTTTTAAACCATACCTGCAACAAGCGGCAAATGAAACAGGTGTACAAATAGCATACGTATTAAAAGAACCTATAAACAATCTATTAACATATTATTCTAATAAAAATTAAAAACAAAATGAAAATAGGAATTAACGGATTCGGCCGTATTGGTCGTTTAGCTTTCAGAGTAGCCATCACCCGTCCGGGTGTTGAAGTAGTGGGCATCAATGATTTAATTGAGCCAGACTATATGGCTTACATGTTAAAATACGATTCTACCCACGGCAAATTTGATGGCACCATTGAAGTTAAAGATGGCAACCTGGTTGTAAACGGTAAAACTATTCGTGTAACTGCCGAAAAAGATCCTGCCAACCTTAAATGGGGCGATGTAGGTGCCGAAGTTATTATTGAGTCTACCGGCTTATTTTTAACCCAGGAAACTGCTCAAAAACATATTGATGCTGGTGCAAAGAAAGTGGTAATGTCGGCCCCGGCCAAAGATGATACCCCTACCTTTGTAATGGGTGTAAACCACAAAAGCCTGACCGCCGAAAATACCATCGTGTCTAACGCGTCGTGTACAACCAACTGTTTGGCTCCGATTGCTAAAGTGCTGAACGATAAATTTGGCATTGAAGAAGGTTTAATGAGTACTGTACACGCGGTTACTGCTACCCAAAAAACAGTTGACGGCCCATCGGCTAAAGACTGGAGAGGCGGCCGTGGTGCTTACCAAAACATCATCCCTTCATCAACAGGTGCTGCTAAAGCAGTTACTTTGGTTATCCCTGAATTGAAAGGTAAATTAACCGGTATGGCTTTCCGCGTACCTGTTGCCGATGTATCGGTAGTTGACTTAACCGTAAAATTAAAAAACGGTGCCTCATACGAAACCATTAAAGCTGCTATGAAAGAAGCTTCTGAAGGCGAACTGAAAGGCATTTTAGGTTATACTGAAGATGAGGTTGTATCTGAAGACTTCAAAGGCGACGCACGTACTTCAATTTTTGATGCCAAAGCAGGTATAGCCTTGAATGACAACTTTGTTAAGGTTGTATCTTGGTACGATAACGAGTGGGGCTACTCCAACAAACTGATTGACCTGGTTGAAGAGTTAGGTAAATTTTAATTTTTTAAATTTATAATATGGAAGCCGGGCCTTGTGTCCGGCTTTTTTTATTGAGTCTAAATTTATGTCATCCCGTTATTATGGCTAAGCGGTATTCATAAGTTTCAGGTCTCTACACATGTATAAAAATCTGATCTATTGAATTTTTTACGAATTAGAATGAGGTTTTATACGCCGTAAAATACTTGGTTCTCTTTTTCTAACCGGCTCAAATCGGGCAACTTCTCAAATATCCCAAATACCGATGCCCCGCTCCCGCTCATGCTGGCATATAAAGCGCCGGCATTGTACAATTCGTCTTTAACTGCTGCAATTGCAGGATGCGCTTTAAATATGTGTCCCTCAAAATCATTATGAATATGAGCTTTCCATTCAGTTACCGGTAGCTTAATTAACCCCTTTAATGATGTTTGAGCTGGCACCGGCTTTATACCACCATAAGCTTCAGCAGTTGAAACATGTACCGGCGGCATAACTAACACCAATTTATAAGCCGAAAGATCTAAACTAACCGGCTCAAAATCATCGCCTTTTCCATAAGCATAAACAGGCTGGTTGTTAATAAAAAATGCACAATCGGCACCTAATTGCCGGGCATATTGCATCATGGCATCGGGTGTTAAACCTAAAGCGAACGTTTGATTGATCAGTTTAATAAAAAACGCAGCATCGGCCGAACCACCACCCAACCCTGCTCCAATGGGAATGTGCTTGTGCAAGTGTATATCAACAGGCTTTATATCAAAATCCTGTTTAAGCAAATAATAAGCTTTCAAACATAAATTTTGTTCACTACTGCCCGGAATAACTATGCCTGATGATTGAAAATTCAGCTCCTTACTTTCAATAACTTCCAGCGCATCTTTAATCATGAGCGGATAAAAAACGGTCTCCAGGTTATGGTAACCATCGGCGCGGCGTTCGGTAATATTTAAGCCGATATTAATTTTAGCGTTAGGAAAATCGATCATAAAAGCATTATATCCTTACCAACTTTTGCACATTAGTAGGAAAGCCAAAATAGATTAATTTTCTTTGTAACCGCAAGCGTTTAAACCGAGTTGTATAATTGCCTGCATAAAAACTATGAAACAATACCACCACCTGATGCGCCATGTACTGGAAAACGGCGCACAAAAGCATGACCGAACAGGAACCGGTACCATTAGCGTGTTTGGCTACCAAATGCGTTTTAACCTGCAGCATGGTTTCCCGCTGGTAACCACTAAAAAGCTACATTTAAAATCGATCATACACGAATTGATCTGGTTTTTAAGCGGTGATACCAATATTAAATATTTGAAAGAAAATGGTGTGCGTATATGGGATGAGTGGGCCGATGCCGATGGCAACCTGGGCCCTGTTTACGGCTACCAGTGGCGCTCGTGGCCTAAGCCCGATGGCGGACATATTGATCAGATTAGCCAGGTTATCAAACAGCTTAAAACTAACCCCGATTCGCGCCGCATCATGGTATCTGCCTGGAATGTGGCCGATGTAGAACAAATGGCTTTGCCACCTTGCCATAGCTTGTTCCAGTTTTATGTAGAACCCGCAAACCCGCAAAAGGGCGAAACTAAAGGTAAACTTTCCTGCCAGTTGTATCAGCGCAGTGCCGATATATTTTTAGGAGTACCATTCAATATAGCCTCATACGCCCTGCTTACCATGATGATGGCACAGGTATGCGATCTGGAATACGGCGATTTTATCCACACTTTTGGCGATGCACATATCTATAACAACCACATGGAGCAGGTTAATTTGCAATTAAGCCGCGAGCCACGGCCATTGCCAGTTATGAAGATCAACCCGGAAGTGAAAGATATTTTTGGCTTTAAATTTGAAGATTTCACACTGGAAAATTACGATCCCTGGCCGCATATTAAGGGCGCTGTGGCAGTGTAGGAATTGTTGATAATAATTAATTTAATTATATTTGTTTATGACTGCGGTTGAAATAAAGGCGGAGATACAAAAAGTATTAAATGACGTTCCGGATAGTGCTCTGAACGGTATATTGAATTATGTTAAACATTTACAGGTTCAATTTGAAGATGACGTTAGGGCAGATAAAAATATTCAGAAGATTTTAAAAGAAGATGCAGAACTTTTAAGAAGATTAGCACAATGATAACTGTTGCATTTGCAAAGCAGCTGCATAGTATATTAATTGATGAATATGGTGGTGCAAAAGGTTTAAGAGACATTGCAGCATTAGAAGCTGCCTTAGCCATACCCTTCGCAACTTTTGACCAGCAGGATCTTTATTTTACACCATTAGAGAAAGCTGCGGCTTTATTAGAGAGCCTTATCATTAATCATCCATTCATCGACGGTAACAAAAGAATCGCATATACATTAATGCGTTATTTACTTTTGGAAAATGGACAAGATATTAGTTCGGATGAACAAACTAAATATGATATGGTAATTGCCGCCAGTACCGGCGTTATGAGATACGATGATATTCTTAATTAGTTAAAACTAAATACTGTTCATACATAACCCATGAATATCAACATCGTTGTCGCCATAGCTTCAAACCACGCTATAGGCAAAAACAATAAACTACTTTGGCATTTGCCTAAAGACCTGAAACATTTTAAGAAATTAACTACCGGCCATACCGTAATTATGGGTCGTAAAACGTTCGATTCGGTGGGTAAGCCTTTACCTAATCGGCGTAATATTGTAGTAACCCGGCAAAATATCAAAATTGAAGGATGTGAAGTAGTTAATTCGTTACAGGCCGCGCTCGTATTAGCCGAAGGCGAGGCTGAAGTGGATATTGTAGGTGGTGCTGAAATTTATCATCGGGCTATGCCGCTTACCAATTACATTTACTTAACCATTGTACATCAAAGCTTTGAGGCCGATACCTTCTTTCCGGAAATCGATTATAACCAATGGGAGGAAATAAGCAGGGAAGACCATCAGCCCGACGAAATGAATGCATTACCCTTTTCTTTTATCACCCTAAAACGCCGCTAACACCCACCCAGTTTATTTTGTTTTAATTAAACTGTTTCGCTTACTAAATTTTATTAGATTTGCCGTCTTATTTTGAAAAGCTTATAAATTAATTTTACACATAGATTACACCATGCAAGGTAAAGGGGTTATTAAATTTTTTGCCGTTCTATTGGCGCTTGTTTGCTTATATCAGCTTTCATTTACTTGGGTTACCAAAAACGTGGAAGACGATGCCAGGGCATACGCTAAAGGCAGTCCTGAAAAAGAAAAATCTTACTTAGATTCTATTTCATCACAACCGGTTTATCCGTTGTTTAAACACAACTATCAATACTGTAAAGAAAGAGAACTGGCTTTAGGTCTCGATTTGAAAGGCGGCATGAACGTTACCATGCAAATTTCATTAAGTGAGCTTATCCGTACCCTGGCTAACAACAGCACCGATGTTACCTTTAACCAGGCTTTACGCAACGCCGATTTAGTAGCTCGTACCAGCCCGGACAACTATATTGACATTTTTATGCGCGAGTTTAAAAAAGTTAGCCCGAATGGTAAACTTGCCGCTATTTTCGCAAACCAGTCTAACCAAAAGAGCCTGAAATTTGATGCCAGTAACGGCGATGTAGAAAAATACCTGCGCGACCAGTCGAACATTGCGGTAACACAGTCTTTCAACATCTTGCGTAACCGTATAGATAAGTTTGGTGTTACCTCTCCAAACATTCAGCAGCAAGCCGGTAACCGTATCTTAATAGAGTTGCCTGGTGTATCTGAATCGAGCAAAGAGCGGGTACGTAAACTGTTACAAGGCTCTGCAAAATTAGAGTTCTATGCCACTTATGACAATGCCGAGGTTTATCCCATCTTAACCAACATCAACGGTATCCTGGCTGCAAAAAACAAATTAAACACCAAAAAAGATACTGCTTCTGCTTCTGCCACTACTGCTACCACCTCAGCCGATACTGCAAAAAAAGGTGGTTCGTTATTAAGTAAGGTTAAACAAAACGCTGCTAAAGATACTTCAGCGTCTGCCTTAAAGGGTAAAAATGCAATGGCCGAGAGCATGCCATTATTTTCTGTATTACCTCCGGCAATTGGCCAGGGCGCCAACGGTCAACAGCAGTTAGTACCAGGCCCTGTTGTAGGCTATGCCTTAATTAAAGATACTGCAAAAGTTAATTCTTATTTAAATAACGAAGATGTTAAGGCGGTGATGCCTAAAAACATGCGCCTTTTTTGGGGAGCTAAACCTGCTGATGGTAGCAAAGCCATTCAATTATATGCCATTAAACTAACTGGTGCCGAAAATAGCTCTGTTTTAAGTGGTGCTGTAATTACCGATGCCAAAAGCGATATTGACCAGGGCAGCGGTGGTTACGAAGTGACCATGGAAATGAATTCGGACGGTGCTAAAACCTGGAGACGCGCAACTGCAGAAGCTGCCGGTAACCCGGCCGATGAAAACGATAACCGTTGCATCGCCATTGTATTAGATGATAACGTAGTATCGGCTCCTCGTGTAAGTAACGAGATTACAGGTGGCCGATCATCTATCAGTGGTAGCTTTACCCAAGATGAAACTACCGATTTAGCCAATGTTTTAAAGGCTGGTCGTTTACCTGCCCCGGCACGTATCGTATCCGAAGATATTGTAGGCCCATCATTAGGTCAGGAAGCTATTACCAGTGGTTTAATATCATGCGGTGTAGGTTTAGTTGTGGTATTAATATTTATGGTATTTTATTATAACCGTGCCGGTACAGTTGCCGACGTTGCCGTGTTCATTAACGTGTTTTTCCTGATGGGTGTACTTACCAGTATTGGTGCGGTATTAACTCTTCCGGGTATAGCGGGTATCGTATTGATATTGGGTATATCGGTTGATGCCAACGTGCTCATCTATGAGCGTGTACGTGAAGAATTGGCTTTGGGCAAAACAAAACGTTTGGCAATAGCCGATGGTTTCAAACATGCATTGTCATCTATTCTCGATTCAAACATCAGTACTTTCTTAACCGGTTTAATATTATTTATTTTCGGTACAGGCCCTATCCAGGGTTTCGCTACTACTTTAATGATCGGTATTTTAACTTCCCTGTTTTGTTCCCTGTTAATTACCCGAGTAATATTCGAGTGGATGCTGGATAAGGAGATCGATATTAAGTTTTCAAATCCATGGAGCTCCAACCTGTTTAAAAATGCCAACTTCGCGTTCGTAAAAAACCGCTATAAATTCTATGCCTTCTCTGGTATATTCATACTTGCAGGTATCGTATCTATGGCTACCCGCGGCTTTAGTTATGGTGTGGATTTTCAAGGTGGCCGTAGTTATATCGTCCGTTTCGATAAGACCCTCACCACCCAAGACGTTCGCAGTTCAATTGATAACACATTGGGCAAAGGTAAATCTGAAGTGAAATCATTTGGTGGCGACAAGCAGGTGCGCATAACCACCAATTACTTAATTGAAGATAATACTACGGCTGCCGATAATAAAGTGGAGACTACTCTGCGTAAAGGTTTAAGCCAGGTATCGCCTACGTTTAAGATATTAAGTTCACAAAAAGTAGGCCCTACCATTGCCAACGATATTAAAACATCGGCCGTTTGGACGGTTATTTTTGCCATATTGGTTATATCGGGATATATCCTCATCCGTTTCCGCAGGTGGCAATTCAGTTTAGGTGCTATGGTGGCTACCGCGCATGACGCCTTGCTGGTTTTATCCTTTTTCTCGTTATTCAACGGTGTACTTCCATTCGCTTTAGATATCGATCAGGCTTTTATAGCAGCCATACTAACCGTTATTGGTTACTCTATTAATGACACCGTGGTAGTGTTTGACCGTATTCGCGAATTCCTTGGTTTGCACCATGCCAAAACCGATGATCCGGCGGTAGTTGTTAATCAGGCCATTAATAGTACGCTAAGTCGTACCATTATTACCGCATTAACTGTTATCTTTGTACTGATCGTATTATTCATATTCGGTGGTGATGTGATCCGCGGGTTCTCTTTTGCCCTTTTAGTGGGTGTGTGCTTCGGTACGTATTCATCCATTTGTGTGGCAACACCCGTTATGCTCGATTTTGGAGGTAAGAAGCTCAATTCTTAATAATTACATAATAATTTATTAAAAAGGCTTCAAAGAACATTTGAAGCCTTTTTTGTTAATACAACAAACTCAAAACCTTACACACAAACTTTTTGAACTAAATATGGATACTACACAAAATACAAAATTTCCACTCATAGTTATTGTAGGCGGAGGCTTTGGCGGTATAGAACTGGCAAAACAACTGGCTAAA
This sequence comes from Mucilaginibacter terrae, assembly GCF_042679325.1. Classification (GTDB taxonomy): domain Bacteria; phylum Bacteroidota; class Bacteroidia; order Sphingobacteriales; family Sphingobacteriaceae; genus Mucilaginibacter; species Mucilaginibacter terrae. The sequence continues at coordinate 194,996 of NZ_JBHTMJ010000001.1, read as the reverse complement.
GAACCAGTTGAAATTTTATTACTCGATAAACACAACTACCACTCATTTCCCCCTCTATTATACCAGGTTGCAACCGGTAGTTTAGAGTGTGAAGCCATAGCATTTTCGTTACGTAAAAATTTTGAAGGGCAAAAAAACCTTCGTTTCCGGGTTGCCGAGGTAACTGGTGTTAATACCCAAAACAATTACCTGGAAACTACTATTGGCGAAATAGCTTATGATTACCTGGTAATGGCCACCGGATCGACCACCAATTTTTTCGGTAACAAAGATATAGAGCATAATGCCATGCCTATGAAAACCATACCCGAGGCATTAAACCTGCGGTACATGTTTTTGCAAAACCTGGAACAAGCTGTTATAGCCCCTACCCGCGAAGAACGGGAACCATACCTTACGTTTGTAATGGTAGGTGCCGGCCCAACAGGCGTGGAACTGGCCGGATCATTTGCCGAGCTTAAGAACCATGTACTATCTAAAGACTATCCTGAACTAAAAAAAGAAGAAATGCAGGTTTACCTGGTAGATTTTTTACCAAAGGTATTAGGCCCTATGTCTGAAGATTCATCGGCCAAGGCTAAGGGTTACCTCGAAAAAATGGGTGTTAACCTCATGCTGGGTGTTAAAGTAGAAAGTTACGATGGTACCGAACTTAAATTTGAAGGAGGAAAAGTAATTCGTACCAAAAACGTAGTATGGTCTGCAGGCGTTATGGGTGTTGTGCCCGAGGGCATCTCTGAAGATCTGCTGGTTAAAGGTAATCGTATTAAAACAGACGAAATTTGCCGGGTAGTGGGCACCAGTAATATTTTTGCCATTGGCGATGTTGGGGCATCTGTTACGGAAGCTACACCTAATGGTCATCCGGGTGTGGCCCAGGTAGCCATACAGCAAGGTAAAAAGCTGGCCGAAAACCTGGTTCATTTAATTAAAGGTGAGCCAACCGAAGCCTTTAAATACAACGACCTTGGATCGATGGCAACTATTGGCCGTAACAAAGCCGTAGCCGATTTAGGGAAAATAAAACTCAGCGGTTTTATAGCATGGCTAACCTGGATGTTTATTCACTTAATCTCTTTATTAGGCTTTAAAAACAAGGTGATTACCTTTATTGCCTGGTTGGGTAGCTATATGACCTATAACGGTGGTACACGCTTAATTATACGCCGTTATGTACGTGAAGTTGCCCCAGAAGCTGCGGCCGCTGCACAGTTGCCGAAAACAGATTGATTTTTGAAGGTGAAAAGTTAAAGGTTAAGGGTGAACAGATTCTTTCCCGATTCCATTGCGGATAAAAAACAAAGGGTGAAAAGTTAAACTTTTCACCCTTTGTCTTTATCCTGATATAAGCGGTTCAATTCTAACTTTCAACATTATGCTTTAAACCTATATTCCTTCACTTCCTTTCAGCACCATTTTGTAATGCTGAATGCTGGCTTCTTCAAACTGAGGGCCTGTTTTTTCAAAATTAAATTTTTCGTACAAGGTTACAGCCTGTATTTGCGCATGCAGGTAAACGTAATTAGCATCAGCAGGTAAATCGTTCAGTACGGCTTGCACTAATGCCTGGCCTACGCCAAATCCTCTAAAAGATGTGAGCACTGCAAAACGCTCCAGCTTATATCCTTTATCGGTTTTACGCCAGCGGCAGGCTCCGGCAGGCACACCGTTAACCATGGCTATAAAGTGTGTCGATTCGTCTTCAAATTCCCATTCCAGTTCAGGAGGACAATTTTGTTCGTCTACAAAAACCTTGCGCCGTATGGCAAATACCTTGTCCAGGTCAGGCTGTTCCGTTACCTTGCTTATTTTTATTTTTTGATTCATTTACTTTTTGTGTAGTACTTAATGTTCTTTTTGCTTTTTCCTGATGATTGACATGGGCCGCATCATAAGTATGGGTGCAACCTAAGTTATCCTCGCTTTTAGCTAATTGAGATAGCTTTACATAAAACTTATGAATTTGCTCTAATTCCTGCTCGCTCAAATCTTCAATATTTACCATCCGGTTACTGGCACCTTCCATAGCAGCTATCAGTTCGTTCAGCTTTAAATGTACAGCCTTTGAATCCTTATTTTGCGCCTTTTGAATAAGGAACACCATTAAAAAAGTAATAATGGTAGTGCCGGTGTTAATAACCAGCTGCCAGGTTTCCGAGTAACGAAATACAGGGCCGCTGGCCGCCCATACCACTATTACCATAGCTGCTATGATAAACGCGCCCGAACTACCGGTAGCCATAGTTGCCCAATTGGCAAAACGTTCAAAAAAACCGGTATTCCTGCTCTTTGACATTGATGATCTGATTAAATATAATTAAGTATCCATAAAAAAAAGCGCCAATGCAAATGTGCATCGGCGCTTTCACAAAAATCTGATTAAAAAGTTACAATTTGCTATTCACATCCAAACAATTCAAATCGGCAAAGGCTTGGGTTAAACGCTTAACAAACGTTTCCTCACCTTTACGCAACCAAACGCGCGGATCATAGTATTTTTTATTAGGAGAGTCTTCACCATCAGGGCTACCAATTTGCGATTGCAGGTAACCTTCTTTCGATTTGTAAAAATCCTTAATACCTTCCCAGAACGCCCATTGCATATCCGTATCGATGTTCATTTTAATGGCACCGTAAGAAATGGCTTCACGAATCTCTTCCTGGCTCGAACCCGAACCACCATGAAACACGAAGTTGATCGGCTTTTCGGTAGTGATACCATGTTTGTTTTTAAGATACTCCTGTGAGTTATGCAAAATAACGGGTTGCAATTTTACATTACCCGGTTTGTAAACACCATGTACGTTACCAAAAGCAGCGGCAACAGTAAAACGCGGACTTACCGCCGATAAATGCTCATAAGCATACGCAACTTCTTCGGGCTGAGTATATAAACGTGAGCTATCTACATCACTGTTATCAACACCATCTTCTTCGCCACCGGTTACACCGAGCTCAATTTCAATGGTCATACCCATTTTAGCCATGCGTTGCAGGTATTTGGCCGATATTTCAATGTTCTCTTCAATAGGCTCTTCCGACAGATCGAGCATGTGCGAAGAGAACAGCGGTTTACCGGTTTCGGCAAAGTGCTTTTCGCCATGCTCTAATAAGCCGTCTATCCAGGGCAATAGTTTTTTAGCGGCATGGTCGGTATGCAAAATTACCGCAATACCATAATGTTCTGCTAATAAATGCACATGCTTAGCGGCCGATACCCCACCCAGAATACAAGCCTGAAGCGCGGAATTATCTAATGACTTACCCGCATAAAACTGCGCGCCACCGTTAGATAACTGAATGATTACCGGCGAATTAACCGCCTTGGCTGTTTCCATTACGGCATTAATGGAGTTGGTACCTATTACGTTAACGGCCGGTAAAGCAAACTGGTGCTTTTTGGCGGCTTCAAACATTTCCTGCACCTGATCGCCGTGCAAAACGCCTTTATAACTTTTTAAATCCATATACGAGATTAATTTATTGTACGAATGTATAATTTTTTATGTATTTCAAGTATAAAGTAATGCGGTAAATTATATCATCGACTATATATTTTAGTGCCGAACCTTTAAATCTATGCCTCCAGGCCAATAATTAAGTAAGATAATTTTTGTTTATTTGCAACTGATATTTATGAAAGAAATAGCAATGGCGTGGTTTAAGAGAGAATCAAAAGGTATCACTACCTCCACCGAAGATAAAAAGGAAGCCCCGGACGGTGTTTGGAACAAGTGCCCTAACTGTAAAAGACCCCTGCATTACTCCGAGCAGGTTGAAAATCAATATGTTTGTCATTATTGCGGTTTTCATTTACGCATTGGTTCTAAAGAATATTTTTCTGTATTATTTGATAAAAACGAATTTACCGAACTGTTTGCCAACTTGCGTTCGGGCGACCCGCTGGAGTTTGAAGACACTAAAAAATATAAAGACCGTTTAAAAGATACCATAGCCAAAACCGGCTTAAATGATGCAATACGTGCTGCCCATGGCCTGGTTGAAGGCCAGCCGTTAATGGTAGCTTGTATGGATTTTAGTTTTATAGGTGGCTCTATGGGCTCGGTAGTGGGCGAAAAAATAGCCCGTTCTATCGACTACAGTATTGAGCATAAGGTGCCTTTCCTGATGATTTCTAAATCGGGTGGTGCGCGTATGATGGAGGCCGCATTTTCGTTAATGCAAATGGCTAAAACATCGGCTAAACTGGCCTTACTGGCTAAGGCTAAAGTACCTTACATCTCTTTACTAACCGACCCAACCACAGGTGGCGTTACGGCATCGTACGCTATGCTGGGCGATATTAATATAGCCGAACCAGGTGCGCTGATAGGGTTTGCTGGTCCGCGGGTTATTAAGGAAACCATTAAAAAAGACTTGCCAAAAGGGTTTCAAACTTCAGAGTTTTTGCAGGAACACGGCTTTTTAGATTTTATAGTTGACCGCCGGGAAATGAAAGAAAAATTAGCATCGTTTTTAAAAATGATGGTAAACTAATACAGAGAGGCTCTTGATTACTCAAGAGCCTTATTGCTTCAAAAACATTACCGTCCGGTTATTCGTCAAACAATTTTCGGTACTATGAAATACAGGTGCTACCCGTAGTATATTAAGCAAAACCATTATACCATTACCAAGCTACCTAAAATGGCAAAAACATGACGTACTCTACCTGTTTGGTATATCTTTTAGTATAAAACTTTGCTTACATTTGTATTGTAATAAAACAGATATGAATCTTCCTATATATTTAGACAATAATGCCACCACTCCCATGGATCCACGGGTACTGGAAGCAATGATACCTTACTTCACTCAAAAATTTGGTAATGCGGCCAGCCGTAACCACCATTTTGGCTGGGTAGCCGAAGAGGGTGTTGATTATGCCCGCGAACAGGTAGCTAAATTGATCGGTTGCAGCGAAAAAGAGATCATCTTTACCTCGGGTGCTACCGAATCGGATAACCTGGCTATTAAGGGTGTGTTTGAAATGTATAAGGAAAAAGGCAATCATATTATTACTACCGTTACCGAACATAAAGCAGTTTTAGATGCCTGTAAACATGTTGAAAAATTAGGCGGTAGGGTTACTTACCTGCCCGTTAAAGAAGACGGACTGATTGACCTGGAGCAACTGGAAGCAGCCATGACCACCGAAACCATCCTGGTATCTATCATGTATGGTAATAATGAAATCGGTGTAATACAACCTGTTAGAGCCATTGCTGACATAGCCCATAAATACGGTGCTTTGTTTATGACCGATGCGGTTCAGGCTGTAGGCAAAATACCTGTTGACGTTAACCGTGATGGTATTGACCTGTTGGCATTTACCGCACATAAAATGTACGGTCCTAAAGGTGTTGGTGCTTTATACGTTCGCCGTAAAGGCCCAAGGGTTAAAGTTACCGCCCAAATGGATGGTGGCGGCCATGAACGCGGTATGCGTTCGGGCACGTTGAACGTACCTGGTATTGTAGGTTTTGGTAAAGCCTGTGAAATTGCCTATAACGAAATGGAGAGCGATGCTATCCGTTTATCTGCCCTGCGCGATAGGTTACAAGCTAAGTTAACCGTACTGGAAGAAAGTTATGTTAACGGCAATGTTAACCATCGCTTACCGCATGTAGCCAACATTTCCTTTAAATACGTAGAAGGCGAAGGTTTGATGATGGCTATGAAAGATTTGGCGGTATCGTCAGGTTCGGCCTGTACATCAGCTTCCTTAGAACCCTCTTACGTTTTGAAAAGCTTGGGTTTATCTGACGATCTGGCACACTCTTCTATCCGTTTCGGTTTGGGCCGTTTTACAACCGAAGAAGAAGTTGATTATGCCGTTGAGGTTACTTTAAAGGCCGTAACACACCTTCGCGAGCTTTCTCCGCTGTGGGAAATGTTTAAAGAAGGCATCGACCTTGACTCTATTGAGTGGGCAGAACATTAATTGATGGGCAAATAAGTGAATGTGCAGATATGCAGATTAACTTGGCACTAAATTAGAGATTATAATATATTAAGCGGAACATCAGGAAACTGACAACCGTCAACTAATAACTGACAACTAAATATAAAAAGCTATGGCTTATTCAGATAAAGTAATTGATCATTACACCAACCCACGCAACGTGGGTACATTAGATAAAAGTAGCCACAAAGTAGGTACCGGCTTAGTTGGTGCTCCTGAGTGCGGCGACGTGATGCGTTTACAAATTGAAGTAGACGAAAACAACATGATCACTGATGCTAAGTTTAAAACTTTCGGCTGTGGATCAGCTATAGCTTCGTCATCATTAGCCACCGAGTGGTTGAAAGGTAAAAGCATTGACGATGCTATGTCTATCGACAATATGGACATTGTGGAAGAACTGGCTTTACCACCGGTAAAAATCCACTGTTCAGTATTAGCCGAAGACGCCATCAAAGCTGCTATTAATGATTACCGCGTTAAAAACGGCATGGCTCCTATCGAGCTGGAAAAATCACACCATTAATAATTCAGAAACAAGATACAAGAAGTTAGAAACAAGTAAACAGGTTTCGTCTTGGCTCTTGGCTCTAATCTCTTGATTCTATTCTTATGGTTACCATAACAGATAAAGCAAAAAGTAAGATAGACCATCTGATGCAGGATGCCAGCCTGGATGCTTCGTATTTTTTACGGGTATCGGTACAAGGCGGCGGTTGCTCGGGCTTATCTTATAACATGGACTTTGACAACGAAGAAAAAAAGGGCGACCAGTTCTTTGAAGACAGAGGCATTCGTATTGCGCTGGATATGAAATCATTTTTATATCTGGCCGGTACCGAACTCGATTTTTCGGACGGGTTGAATGGTAAAGGTTTCAACTTTATTAACCCTAACGCCAGCCGTACCTGCGGTTGCGGCGAAAGTTTCTCGGTTTAAGGTTCAATTATTTAAATTATACAGGAGGCGCTTTACAGCGCCTTTTTTCATGGGTATAAATCTTTATCTATCGCAGGCAAACGCTTTCACCAAATGGAATGTTATATCCAACCTATCAGTTTAAATCTGTCCAAGAATTGTACGCTTTACCGAATTAACAAGCTCAAACTAACAGGTTGAAATGAGATTAATTAAGCCAAACACACAATTCCTACCCTCCCCTGTTATAGCACCTATGGATAACAGTACCATTGTTATATTAGCCAGCAACCGCAAAGAGTGCAACACCAAAAATTTTGTAGTTGATAGTTATGGTACTTTAACCGCTACCCTTATTTACCTCTTAAATTATACTATTACGTCTTAAAGCTATCAGGAAACTTAATCCCCCATTATGATAACTTTCAACATATCATTAACCAAATACTGGAGCATGATGTAATCGTATTGACAACAACAGTTTATTGGTTTATTACGAGCGGTTTGATGAAAACACTTTTTGATCGCCTTATCGATCTCGTCGTAGTAGATAAAGAAACCGGTCGTAAATTTAAAGGAAAAATTATTAAACTTTTAGTCACCAGTACGGGTGAACATTTACCCGTTGGTTATGAAGCTCCCTTCAGAAAAACTGCCGATTATTTTGACATAATCTATGACGGCTACCGGTATCAATTGTTTAGCGAATAGGCCTTTTTTTATATTGTATATACAAATAACTTAGCCTAAGTTTGTTTACTAATTATAAGCTAAATATTATAGATTCATGAACACGGTTAATAAGCCAAGCACTGTTCCTGCCCTCATACGCCATATTGTAGCCCATATTCACCCCGATACGCATACCTTTCTAACTCATAAAGTAAAGGATAAATGGGTTGATATATCGTACCGGGAAGCTATTGAAAAAATTGACGCCATATCGGCCTGGCTACTTAATATGGGCATTCAAAAAGGCGACCGCTTAGGCCTGGTGATCGAAAATAGTCCCGATTATATTTATTATGACCAGGCATTACAGCAAATCGGCGCCATTAACACCTCTATATACCCTACCCTTACCGAAGCCGAAACAGAATATATCCTGAACGATTCGGGATTGAAGATTTTGCTGGTAGGCAATCACTTTCTGCTAAAAAAAGTAATGAAGGTAGCCAACAACTGTCCTTCGCTATTACGTATGATCACCGCTTTTGATGATTTTGAAAAATATACCGAAAAGGTAAGCCTCAACGCCGGTGTAATTGGTTTTAATAAATTAATAAATGAAGGGCTGGGTTTGGTTAGCCAGTACGCAAGTGCCATTATTATAGCACGCGAAGCTATTCTGCCGTCCGATCTTTCCTGCCTCATCTATACATCGGGCACAACTGGTACGCCTAAAGGCGTAATGCTCATGCACAGCAATTTTGTTCAAACCGTTTGGGCTGGGTTAGAGCAAATTTCGGTAGTGGATAAAAATGATACTTTCCTGTCTTTTTTACCGCTATCTCATGTGTTTGAACGCGCTGCTACTTATTATATGTGCTTGGGTGGTGGTTGCCGTATTGCTTTTGCCCAAAGCCTTGAGCTGCTGGCCAAAAATATGATAGAGGTTAAACCAACCATCATGAACTGTGTGCCTCGCCTGCTCGAACGCATTCATGACAAGGCCATGAAAAATGGTGCCGATGCCGGCGGCATGAAAACCAGAATCTTCAATTGGGCTTTTAAAATTGGGAAGGAACGCCGTGAGGTTGTGGAAAGCGGTAAAAAGCCTGGCTTAATATTACGTAACCAACATGCGCTGGCCGAAAAATTAGTATTCAGCAAGATTAAGGAAAAAACCGGCGGACGGTTAAAGTTCCTAATTTCGGGTGGTGGTGCATTGCCCAAAAATGTGGGCGAATTTTTTGGTAACGTAGGCATACCGGTACTGGAAGGCTACGGTTTAACCGAAACCACGGGCCCGGTTTGTGTAACCGAATTTGACCGCCAGGTTTACGGTACAGCCGGCTTAGTACTGCCCAATTCGGAAATTGCCATTCAAAATATTGAAACGGGACAAATTTATACCGTGCAAACGCATACGTCGATGAACCCTAACCTGATTTCGGAAGAAGGCGAGATCATTATTAAAGGGATAGCCGTAATGAAAGGTTACTGGAACAAACCCGAGGAAACCAGCGTGGCTATTGATAAAGACGGCTGGTTCCACAGTGGCGATATTGGCCGTTTTTACAAGGGATATTTGCAAATAACCGACCGGTTAAAAAATATGTTGGTTAACGCCTACGGTAAAAACATATACCCAACCCCGGTAGAGAACACCTATTTAAAAAGTCCGAAAATTGAGCAGATATTTCTGATAGGTGATGCCCGCGAATACGTGACTGCCATTATAGTACCTCCAAAAGAGTTGTTACAGGAAACGTTTAGTTTAAATGAAGCCTGGTTTGAGCTGTCGGATAAATTTGTACATGACAAAGCAATAACTGATTGGCTAAATGAAGATATCCGTAAGTTAGGTAACGAGCTGGCTAAATTTGAACGCATCAAACACTTTCGTATTAAGCGCAATCCCTTTAGTATGGAAGAAGGTGAAATGACCGTTACACTGAAGGCTAAACGTAAGGTGATACAGCAAAAATACGCCGATGAAATTAACGAAATGTATTTGCAGAAGGCAGAGGATTAGCCCTCCGAACCCCCTGAAGAGAGAGCATGAACACAAAAATATTTTGTTTGTATGCTTGCGCTCATCTGCGATGAGTGCTTAACATGTGTGGACAATTGCATTACCCTAAAAAAAAATTCGCGTTAGCGAGTGCAGCGGATACCTGGCATTGTGGCCAAGGCATTGCGCAGTATGAGCGTAAGGCGCCGCCCGGAGGGAAACGCCATGATAATAAATAACAATGCAGCATAGATTTAATTATACATGCTTAGTAACGACGATATAAAATTTTACTTCAGCATATTTAAAGGCTTAAACTTAGCCGATATTACAGAGCTATTTAAGATGGCGCATACCCGTCATGTTCCGGCTAACGGTATTTATATCGAGGAAGGTTCATCGTCTAAAAAATTAGGACTGATACGCAAAGGCTTAATTAGGGCTTACAAAGTAAAAGAAAACGGTGACGATGTTACTTTAATTCTACGTTGGGAAAACCAATTTGTGGCATCGCATGATAGTGTGATCCTTGATCAACCGTCCCGCTTTATATACCAGGCCTTGGAAGACACCACGCTAATGGAACTGGATTATGGCAAAGTGGAGAACATTTTGGATAATAATCCTAAGCTTTCCTCTCATCGAAACATTTTCCTGTTACGTATGCTGGCCGAATCGCTGGAAAGAATGGAATCTTTTGTGCTGCTAACACCCGAAGAACGGTACCTGCAACTGATAAAAGATAAGCCTGATATTTTTAACCGTGTTCATAATAAATACCTGGCAACCCTACTGGGCATAACACCCGTTTCTTTAAGCCGTATTCGCAAAAGAATTTCCCAAGTGCCTAAACGATAATTATCCTTTGTTAATTTTTGGCTGATTGTACGAACATAGATTTGCATTAACAAATAGTAATGGTTATGCATTTTACATTCGAAACATTCATCAGGCTCTTTGGTGTATCGGCAATACGATATTTTGTAATAGCCGGTGTACCATTCATGCTGGTTTATAAAATACTAACTTCTTGGTTCAGCAAATCAAAAATTCAGAAAAAGGAAGCAAATATTAAAGACTTTGAACGCGAGATATTGCATTCCATGCAAACCACGGCTGTTTTGGTAATTGTAGGCTATATCGCGTTTTTCACTCCTTTCAAAAATCATAGTCAAATTTATACTAACATTAATGCCTATCCAATTTGGTGGATTGGCGTCAGCCTTATTTTAAGCCTTATTATACACGACACCTATTTCTATTGGATGCACCGCCTACTGCACCACAAAAAGCTCTTTAAGCTAACACACCTGGTGCACCATCAATCAACCAATCCTTCGCCCTGGGCATCTTATTCCTTTCATTTTATTGAGGCCTGGACCGAGGGCGCCGTTCTGTTTGTGATCGCACTGCTTATTCCGGTTCACCCGTTGACTATTATCGTGTTTACTATTATTGGTTTTATGATTAATGTGTACGGCCATTTAGGGTTCGAAGTAGCACCGCGGTGGTTCAGGCATACCGTTTTGTTCGAGTTTATAAACACTTCGGTACACCATAACATGCACCACAGTAAATTTAAAGGCAATTACGGCTTATACTTTAGAGTATGGGACCGTATGATGGCTACCGAGCATCCAGACTATGTACAGGATTATGACAGGGTGCAGCAAAATAGGTTTGATGATACTACAACACACAGCCACAAGCTTTACCAATTTAAACGAAATGTACGGCTTGGGGTAAAACACCATAATTAGTTGGTACTGTTAGTTAAAACCAACAACTTAATAATTCAATAACTCCCTAACATAACAACAAACCCCTATCTTTGCTCCCTTAAAAATACCGTTTTTTACTATGAGTATTGCAGATTTATCTGAACAGGAAATATTACGCCGCAAATCGTTACAGGAGTTACGAGCATTAGGGATAAACCCTTATCCAGCCGAAGCATATCCTGTAAATGCCTGGGCACAAGATATTACTATCAACTTTAACGCCAACCCCGATAATTATAAAGAGGTAAACGTAGCCGGCCGCATCATGTCGCGCCGTATTATGGGTAACGCCAGCTTTTTGGAATTGCAGGACGCCACAGGCCGCATTCAGGCCTACATTAAGCGCGATGAGATATGTACCGGCGAAGATAAAACACTGTATAATACTGTATTTAAAAAACTGTTGGACCTGGGCGATTATATAGGTGTAAAAGGCTATGTGTTTTTGACCCAAACCGGCGAAATTTCGATACATGTTAGCGAACTGGTTATTTTAGCGAAATCGTTAAAACCGCTACCGGTGGTTAAGCGCGACGATGATGGCAACATTTACGATGGTTTTACCGATCCCGAAATGCGTTACCGCCAGCGTTATGTGGATTTGACGGTTAACCCGGCTTACAAACAGATTTTCATTAACCGCTCGAAAGTGATTAGCACCATGCGTAATTACTTTAACGAGCAGGGCTGGATGGAAGTAGAAACCCCTATTTTACAAGCCGTACATGGCGGTGCAGCGGCTCGTCCGTTTAATACCCATCACAACACGCTGGATATGCCGCTTTACCTGCGTATAGCCAACGAATTGTATTTAAAGCGCCTTATAGTAGCTGGCTTCGACGGGGTATATGAGTTTGGTAAAATGTTCCGCAACGAAGGCATGGATCGCACGCACAACCCCGAGTTTACAGCTATGGAGATCTATGTAGCTTATAAGGACTACATTTGGATGATGGAAATGGTAGAGCATTGCCTGGAGAAAGTTGCCTTAGCTATTCATGGCCAGCCTTTGGTAAAAGTGGGTGAACAGGAAATAAATTTTGCCGGTCCGTACGAAAAACTATCGATGTACGATTCTATATTAAAGTACACCGATATTGATGTATCGGCCATGGATGAGGGGCAATTGCGCCAAACTTGCCGCAACCTGGCTATTGAAGTAGATGCCTCAATGGGCAAAGGAAAATTAATAGACGAGATTTTTAGTGCCAAGGTAGAAGCCAACCTAATACAGCCTACCTATATAACCGACTACCCTATTGAAATGACTCCATTAGCCAAAAAGCACCGTACAAAAGACGGATTGGTGGAACGTTTCGAGCTGTTTGTAAATGGTAAAGAGATAGCCAATGCCTATAGTGAGCTGAACGACCCGCTGGATCAACGGGAGCGTTTGGAAGATCAGCTATTACTGGCCGGTCGTGGTGATGAAGAAGCTATGGCTATGGACGAGGACTTTTTACGTGCCCTGGAATACGGTATGCCGCCAACATCGGGCTTAGGTATAGGTATTGATCGTTTGGTAATGCTGATGACTAACCAAAGCACCATACAGGAAGTACTGTTCTTCCCGCAAATGCGCCCCGAGAAAAAAGTTAAAGTAGTAACCGTACAAGATTTTGTAAACCTTGGCGTACCTGCCGGGTGGGTGCCGGTACTCAACAAAATGGGTTTTAATACGGTGGAAGAGTTAAAAGCCGCTAACCCAAATAAAGTTTATAACGATATGGGTGGCATGCGTAAAAAGTTAAAGCTCGATTTAGTTATGCCAACTAAGGAAGAAGTGATGGCTTGGTTTGCGTAAATTTTAAAGATTCAACTCATTTACGATGAACCCAAAAGTGTTCACAATGAAATAGTCCGTTATTATACATTAAACTTCAAAAAACTTCATTATTCTTCATTTAATTAGGTTTTTGAAATTAGTGAAATGCGATATTTTGTTTAAAAAGCGTTCAAAAGCGTTCACGTGTGAACGGTTTTTAAACGCTTTCATGAACACTTTTTCTACAATACTTAACCAAAACTTAAAACACAGCTAACTTTTGATTTATATTCCTATTCTACTTTTATAAAAATAGGATTTTATGAACTCAACGCTCGAAATTACAGATCGCGAATTTTTGATCAAGCTGGACCGCTCGAAGTTCAATGTATCTTTTGTACGGTCTTTATTAAAACTGGTAGAATTTTCTAACCCGTCTGAAGATGATTTTATTATCCCCGACCGTTATATTCAACCCAGTCAAAGCTATAATTCGGAACCAGATTACTTCGGTAATATTAGCGAAAAATAAAAGGCCTGGATGTTATCATCCAAGCCTTTTTATATTATTCTTTTACTATACCTGTGTCTGAGCTTGTCCAAGATTTGGCATGTAGTACAAGTCTTCGTCAAGCTCAAACTGAAACTACAATAGTTTATATCCGCTTTACAATCCCTAAAAGTTCCGGTACCCACCGCGCTGAACTTGTTGCTTGTCCATTTGCGCCATTTGCCCCTTCATCATTTTAATTTGCTCGGCCAGTAATTTGTTTTTATCTTCTTTAGCCGCTTCCGACAGATATTGCTGTGCTTCGCGTTTATTGCGTTTTGCCATGGCTATACCTGCCAAACTTAATTTTGCCAAGGCAATATTATGCGACATGGTCATGCCTAATTGCAACGCTTTCTTAAAAAACTTCTCTGATTTCAACGGGGCCTTGCGCGATTCTATTAAACCTATCAGCAAGTTATAATAACCGTGCTGCGCTTTAAAAAGTTGCTTTTCGTAATCGGTTATTTTTAACAACCATTTTTCGGCCTCGTCCGAGTTCTCTTTACGCAAGTAATATTGCGCTATCAGCATGTTTTCGTTATAAAAGAAAGTAAGTAGCACTAAACCTCCAATTAAAAACACTAAAATACCCCAGCCCCAAAAACCAAAGGCGCAAAGGGTAACACCTGCACCCATAACCACACAGGCTATAATTAACCGAACAATATTCGACATCATTTGTACATTTTGTATTATTGTGCAAATATCCGTTTATTTATACGCTTACGCAATTAACCGCACAAATATTTATATGGCTGTCGAAATAGAATCTTCCTGGTTAAAAATACTGTACAATGAATTTGAAAAACCTTACATGCTGCAACTTAAACAATTCTTAAAACAGGAGAAAGAAGCAGGGCATAAAGTGTATCCAAAAGGCAGCGACATTTTCAATGCCTTTAACCATACCCCATTTACCCATCTTAAAGCTGTTATTTTAGGGCAGGATCCTTACCATGGTGCTAACCAGGCTATGGGACTATCTTTTGCCGTACACAAAGGCATCCCGGTTCCGCGGTCATTGGCTAACATTTACAAAGAACTTAAAACCGATATACGCGGCTTTGAAACCCCCAACCATGGCGATCTTACCAAATGGGCCGATCAGGGTGTGCTCCTCCTCAACGCTACTCTAACGGTACAAGCCGGGCTGGCAGGTTCGCATCAAAAAAAGGGTTGGGAAACATTTACCGATACCGTAATCCGTAAAATCTCAGAAGAAAAAGAAGGGATCGTATTTTTATTATGGGGACGCTTCGCACAAGCCAAAGCCGAACTCATAGATCAAACCAGACACCACATCTTAAAGGCTGCTCACCCCTCCCCTTTCTCAGCAGAAAGCGGATTTTTCGGTTGCCACCACTTTAGCAAAACCAATGAGATTTTGAAGAAAGAAGGGAAAGAGGAGATTGATTGGCAAATAGTTTAGCGGAGTTAATATTATAGAATCAAGATAAAAAACTATTAATCTCTATATTCTTGATTCTATAATCTTGACTCTGAATTAGTATTCCAACGGCACCGTAGGTTCTTTTTTACTGGTAGACATGATCATCATGGTTTGGAAAGTTTTCACCACGGGGATACGGCTTATCTTATCCATGATCAGTTGTTCATACAATTTAATATCGCGCACGTACACTTTCAGCAAAAAATCGCACTGGCCGGTAACGTGATGACATTCCGTTATTTCCTTAATTTTTTGGATCTCTTTTAAAAAAATATCAATGGTATTGCTCTTATGAAAATCGAGCGACACCTGTATAAATGTTTTGATACCAAGCCCCAGCTTCTCTTCATCTACCAAAGCATGGTAACTCTTGATGTATTGCGCATTTTCCAATTTGCGTACGCGCTCTAAAGTAGGTGCGGGCGACAACCCAATTTCGTTGGACAGTTGGAGATTGGTAATACGCCCGTTCTCTTGAAGTATCTTTAATATTTGAAGATCAATTTTATCTAATTCAGCACCCATGTTTGCAAAGATATATCAGTACGCCACAAAATAAAATTTTTTATTGATATAGATAAACAAAAGTTAATTCTTTCTGTATTATAATTTAGACTTGTCTAAATTATATATTAGATTTGCATAAATGCACTCATTTACAGAAGAAAACTACCTTAAAGCAATCTACCATTTGTTATGTAGTGCACAAAACGCTACAACAAATGATATTGCGGCAGCTTTAGGAACCAAGGCTGCATCGGTTACCGATATGCTTAAAAAGCTTTCCGAAAAAAAGCTGATTAATTATGCACGTTACCAAGGTGTTACACTTACAGCTAATGGTGAAAAAATTGCCCTGCACATCGTACGCAAACATCGCCTATGGGAACATTTTTTAGTAGAAAAACTTAAATTTAAATGGGACGAGGTGCATGAAATGGCCGAAGAACTGGAGCATATATCATCGGTAGAACTGATTAACCGCCTGGATAAATTTATGGGATGCCCACAATTTGACCCTCATGGCGATCCCATACCCGATACGCATGGGCAAATGAAAAATCAGCTGTTGCAACCAGCATTAATGCTCTGCAAGAATCAAACGGGCACTATTGCCGGCGTGGCCGACCATTCTTCTACCTTTTTGCAATACCTCGAAAAAACGCAGCTTACTATTGGGCAAACGATAACTATAACCGATGTTACTGATTACGATCTATCGGTATTACTGCAAGCAAACAACAAACAATTGAACATAAGCCGCGAAGTGGCTAAAAACTTATTAATACTCGTATGAGCACGAATAGTGAATCATTAGGCAGTGTACACGGCTCAGTTGATACCGAAGGAAAAACCGGTTGGCGCAAAATTATGGCCTTTATTGGCCCAGCTTATTTAATTAGCGTAGGTTATATGGACCCGGGCAACTGGGCGACTGATTTACAGGCGGGCAGCCAATTTGGCTACCGTTTAATATGGGTTTTGCTCATGTCAAATATTATAGCTTTGCTGCTGCAATCGTTAAGTGCGCGATTAGGTATTGTACGCGGGCTTGATATTGCGCAGGCTTCTAAAAAAACCTATCCGCGTTTTGTAAACTTTTGTCTGTATATACTGGCACAAATTGCCATTATAGCCTGCGACCTGGCCGAAATTATCGGTATGGCTATAGGTTTACAGTTGCTGTTCGATCTGCCATTGATTTGGGGAGTATCCATTACCATGCTCGATACCCTGCTGCTGCTCTTCCTTTTAAATAAAGGCATGCGCAGGCTCGAAGGTTTCATCGTATCCCTTATTTTCATTGTAGGCTTATCATTCCTTATTGAAATGATTATCGTGAAACCCGACCTACCCGAACTGGCTAAAGGCTTTATACCAACCGCCTTAAACCACGATGCCTTATATATAGCTATTGGTATTATTGGTGCTACGGTAATGCCGCATAACCTATATTTACACTCTTCCCTGGTACAAACCCGTAAAATTGACCGCAGCGATTCGGGCATCAGGAGTGCCATTAAGTTTAACTTTTGGGATACCACCATCGCTTTAAACCTGGCCTTTTTTGTAAATGCCGCTATATTAATTTTGGCGGCCAGTGCTTTTTTCAGGAATGGTTATCACGAGATAGCCGAAATTGAAGATGCCCATAAATTACTCAGCAATATATTTGGTCCGCTGGCACCTAAATTGTTTGCCATAGCTTTAATAGCAGCCGGGCAAAGCTCTACCATTACCGGTACCCTTGCCGGGCAAATTATTATGGAAGGCCACTTAAACCTGCGTATAGCCCCGTGGCTGCGGCGTTTGCTTACCCGTATGCTTGCAATCATTCCTGCTTATTTAACCTTACTTTATGCCGGAGAGAATGGCTTGGGCCGCCTATTGGTATTAAGCCAGGTAGTATTAAGCTTACAGTTAGGTTTCGCGGTTGTCCCTCTTATCCACTTTACATCGGATAAGAAAACAATGGGCAAGTTTGCCAACAACACCCTGGTCAAAATCGGCGCCTGGACGTGCGCCTTATTAATTGTAGTTTTAAACGGCCGGCTGGTAATTGAGGAAATAAGTAAATGGAGTGCGGCTAACCCCGCTTCGGGTTTTTTAATACACTTTGTTATTTCGCCAATTGCAGCGGGTGTAGCTTTATTACTAATTTATGTTTTTATGAAACCATTTATTAGTAAGCCGGTAAGGGAAGTAGCTATACCACATGGCATGGCATCGGTTATTAACAATATTGACCTGGTGGCCTACAACCATATTGGTGTAACTATCGATTTTACCAACAACGACCAAACTGCTATCAGGCATGCGCTGATGCAGGGTGGCAAAAAAGCTGCTTACATACTTATACATGTGGTAGAAACTGCCGGAGCCCAGTATCATGGCACCCAGGTTATGGATCATGAAACGCAAAGTGATTTTGATAACATGGAGCAGTACGTTAACGCTTTGGCACAACTGGGCTACAATGCCATAGCACACATTGGTTATGGTAGCCGGGGCGATGCTATTGCCGGGATAGTAAATAAAGAAAAGGTTGATTTTCTGGTTATGGGATCGCACGGGCACAAAGCCATAAAAGATCTCATTTATGGCACTACTGTTGATACGGTAAGGCACTTGGTAAATGTACCGGTGCTTGTAGTTAAGGCTACCCCAAAATAATTTCGCATATTTGCAGGCTTGCCATGAACGATCAACTTTACATCAAAAATAAAAAAGCATACTTTGAATACTCGGTTTTAGACGAATATACCGCTGGTATAAAACTGCTGGGTACCGAAATCAAATCTATCCGCGAGGGCAAGGTTAACTTAGGTGATGCCTTTTGCACTTTTATTAACGAACAGCTTTACGTGCGCAACATGCACATATCCGAATACACGCACGGCTCATTTTATAACCATGAATATAAACGCGACCGTGTACTGCTTCTCAACAAAAAAGAACTTAAAAAACTAAAGGCTCGTACCGAAGAAAAAGGACTGACCATTATTCCCCTGGCCATGTTTATTAGCGAACGTGGGTTTGCTAAATTAAAAATCGGCCTTGCACAGGGTAAAAAAACCTTCGACAAACGCGAAACCATGAAAGAACGCGATACGAAGGTGGAGATGGATAGGGCAATGAAGAGATAGTTTTTTTGTTTTCGAATTTCGAATTTTCCAGTCACTCAAGCAGAAATATTATAAATAATTTTTATATTCTGTAATAATTCCTTTTTTCGGAATACTTATGTATTTAAATAAGTAAGCTGATGAAAATTACGCCCGCAAACTCCTCCCGGCCCGATTATTTGCCATTTAACCGGTATGCCTATGTGTTTATGCTGCTAACCGGTGGTGCATTTATATACATGAAAGATTGGGGACAGGCCGCTACATGGATAAACCTGAGTTTAGCTTTCGATCCTTTTAACCCGGCACAGCCCTGGGCGTTGAGGCCGTTTTGGCAACGTGTTTGGCTTATTTTGCATCTGGTTTTTGGTATTGGTGTACTCATACTCAATTTTAATACTAAATAATTGGAAGAAAGCGTATTTATACAACAGGTAAACCTGTGCCAGGGCATGATGATAAAGCTGATTGGCCTGTATGCTTATTCGGTTGAAGACCGTAATGACCTTTACCAGGAAATTTTACTGAATGCATGGAAAGGTGTTAACCATTTCAGACATGAGGCTAAATTTAGCACCTGGTTGTACCAGGTGGCGTTAAATACCTTGTTAACATTTAACCGCAAAAAAAAACCGCTGATATACCATGATGCTATGGAAGACTTTATTATTCCGGTAGCACCCCAAACCGATAGCCGCGAAGAGATACAGCAATTGTACACCGCCATAAGGCAGTTAACCAAAACCGACCGGGCCCTGATCATTTTACACCTCGAAGGTTATGATAACCAGGAAATTGCCGCTATGATAGGTATTAAACCTAATTATGTTGGTGTAAAGCTTTTCAGGATAAAGAACCAGTTACAAACACTTTTACAAACTGTATAATGGATTTACAAAAAATTTGGCAAAGCCATATACCCTCCACTCATATCCTGCACATTAATCACATTAGCGACCTACAAGTGAAAAACAGCCTAAACCCTTTAAAAAAAATAAAGGGACGGTTGAAAGTAAGCGCAATATGGTGCGCAACTATTGCAATAATATATATAGCTATAATGGTTTATTACCACATTTGGCAAATACAAGCTTTAATTGGTGTGGCACTATTATTTACGGTTTGGGCAGGCTCTTCGGCTTACAGGTTACATACTCAAATCAGCGAAAATGTAACAGCTAATAATTTACTGGCCGAATTGCGGCGTAACCGCGATGTGATGACAAAGTGGATAAGCCTGCAAAACCAGATTGCACTTTTTGTTTACCCATTTAGTGCCTGTGGCGGTTTTTTACTGGGTGGCTTTGTTGGTTCGGGCAAAAGTGTGGAATGGTTTTTAAGCAAACCCGGCGTAGTTTGGATATTGATTGCCACTATAACGATATTAACCCCTTTGTGTTATTACTTAGGCCGGTGGATGTGCAAGGTTGCCTATGGCAATCTCATCGACCAGCTTAACCGCTCTATTACTGAGCTATCCAGCACCCCAATTGAATAGACACAGCAGACAAGAAACAAGAGCCAAGACTTTAGCATATTTAGTATATAAAATATTTCTCTTATTTCCTGGCTGCTGTTGTTTCTTGTTTCTCGTCTCTTGTTTCTTGTTTCTTGCCTCTAACCTCACCACGCTTTATCGCCTACCAACGGTACAAACCTAAAAGTATCCAGTACTACTTTTTCGTAATCGTTTTCGGCTACCTTGAGTATGGTAACCATTTTTTGTTCCTTTTCGTCGCCCACGGGTATTACCAATAAGCCACCTACATTAAGTTGTCGCAATAATATTTCGGGTACGGTGGGGGCGCCGGCAGTAACAATAATTTTATCGTAAGGGGCATGGCTTTCAATACCCTTAGAGCCATCGCCTAAAAAAAAACGTGGAAGGTAGCCCATATAGGGCAATACCTGTATGGTACGTTCATAAAGTTTTTCCTGCCTTTCTATAGTGTACACCTGTGCGCCCAGTTCTAACAAAACGCAGGTTTGGTAACCGCAGCCGGTACCTATCTCCAATACCTTTTGTCCTTTATCGATATGCAGTAACTCGGATTGATAGGCTACCGTGTAAGGCTGCGAAATAGTTTGCCCCTCGCCTATAGGGAAAGCAATATCCTTATAAGCCTGGTTCCAAAAAGTTTCATCGAAAAAGAAATGACGGGGCACTTTATTTATGGCCTGGAGCACCTGCTCATCTTCAATCCCCTTTTTTTTGAGCAGTTCCACCAACCTTTTGCGGGCACCTTTTTCACGGTAATTATCTATAAATTTATACGCCATTTCTACTACAAATCTAACCTAAAAAGGCCATTTAGGCGTTAACAATTTAAACTTGTTATTCGCGCCGCATAGGAGTGGTTTGGCTGTTAGCCTCCCTGTATAACAGTTATTATACGCGGTATAAACTTTGTACTTACTGTAACGTATGGGTGCATAAGCACGTATGGTTTAAAATATTTTTTTTTAACATGAAAAACTTTATACTTCCTAAACTAATAGCTTTGTTGTGCATCTTAATTGCTACATCAGCTTGTAAAAAGGAAATTATTTACCAGGACAAAAAACCAGGCCAGTTAGAAGCAATTGCAACTGTTATTAATACCGGAAGCCCTGCACTGGATGGTTGTGGCTGGCTTATTAAAGTTGGCACGGTTAGCTACAGTCCCGATAATTTGCCTGAAAACTTTAAAGAAAGCGGCATTAACGTAAAAATTGAATACACTGTTTCGGATGCCGATTTTGTTTGTGGATGGGGACAAAAATTAAAATATATGCACCTGTATGATATTAAGCGGTAAATTTTAGTATGGGTCAACATCGGGCTGTATAATGCAGCCCTTACTTAATTTTGTGGTTTGAAACTGCAGGATCACCTCGCGAATGATGGCTTTCACCTTTACAATCGATACACCGTCCTTTTCAAACTTCAACATTATAGATTTGATGTAAAAGTTACGGATGCGGCTTACTAATGGGTATTCGGGGCCTATAACACGGTCGCCAAAGTGTTTGCGTAATTCCACTGCCAGGTATTCGGCCTGATGATAAAGCTTTTCGGCATCCTTGTGCTTAATATCCATTTGAATAATACGGTAAAAAGGCGGATACTTAAAACTTTTACGCTCATCTATCTCGGTTAAATATAGTTCCTTGTAATCGTTACGTATCACCTGGTCAATTACCCGGTGCTGCGGGTTATAGGTTTGTATCACTACCTTACCTTGTTTGCCTCTGCGCCCTGCCCTGCCGCTCACCTGGGCCAGCATTTGAAAACTACGCTCGTTGGCCCGGTAATCGGGGTATTTAAGCAGGCTATCGGCATTAATAATGCCGATAACGGTAACATCCGAAAAGTCGAGTCCTTTGGCTACCATTTGCGTACCTACTAAAATATCGATGCGCTTTTCTTCCAAGTCATTGAGTAGGGTTTGATAGGCGTTGCGGGCACGGGTAGAATCAAGGTCCATGCGGGCTATGCGGGCATCAGGTAATAATACTTGTAACTCGTCTTCAATTTTTTCGGTACCAAAACCTTTGTACTCTAAATGTGCCGAACCACAAGCCGGACAAGTGCTTAACGATTCTTCTTTATAGCCGCAGTAATGACAATGCAAATGGCTACTGCTTTTATGGTAAGTTAAACTTACATCGCAATTGATACAACGCGGCGTAAAAGCGCATACCCGGCATATTAATATCGGTGCATATCCCCGACGGTTTTGAAACAAGATCACCTGCTCTTTATTAGCCAAAGCCACTTCCGTATTGCGCATGAGCACACTGGTAAAGTGCGATTGCATACTTTTGCGCTTCATTTCTTCGGTAATGCTCACCACCTCTATTTCGGGCAGGCTCACACCGCCGTAACGTTCACTTAGTTCCACCAAACCAAACTTTTGCGTACGTGCATTGAAGTATGATTCGAAAGATGGCGTAGCCGAGCCCAGCAGTACTTTAGCCCGGTAACGGTTAGCCAGGTAAATGGCAGCATCGCGGGCATTATACCGCGGTGCGGGGTCAAACTGCTTGTAGGAAGTTTCGTGCTCTTCATCAACAATAACAAGCCCTAAATTATCGAACGGTAAAAATACCGATGAACGCGCACCCAGTACCACTTTGTACTCGTGGTTAAGCACCTTTTGCCAAACTTCTACCCGCTCATTATCGTTAAAACGAGAATGGTAAACGCCAATATCGTTACCAAAATATTTGCGCAGACGCTCAATAACGTGAGTGGTCAGGGCAATTTCGGGCAGCAGGTATAGCACTTGTTTGCCGGCCTGAATGGCTTCTTCTACCAGCCTGATGTAGATTTCCGTTTTGCCCGATGAGGTTACCCCGTGTAGCAGTATCACCTCCTTTTCTTTAAACTGCTGCTGTAGATCATCAAGCGCAACCTGCTGTGCATCACTCAGTTTAAACGTAGCCGACTCACTGAAATCTTCATAATATAAGCGGCTTACGTTTTTATCTTCTATATAAAAAATCTCTTTATCGGTTAATGCCTTAACTACGGTGGTACTGGCACCGCTGGCTTCCATTAAATCGTTTTTGGAGATTACTTTTTGCTCACGCGACAGCTTTATATAAGCCAGCAAGGTATCAGCCTGCTTAGGGGCACGGCGTTCCAGTTCGGCAAACAGCTCGCGACGCATATCGGCATCATCATACAACGGGTTAAGCCTGATGTAACTACGCTTACGGGGCTTATAACGTTCGCTTACTTCTTCAGATATATGAATGATATTTTTATCAAACATGGACTTCAGCACCGGCATCACTATTTTTTGGCCTAGCAGCTTTACAATATCGCTAACGCTTAATATGGGTTGAATATCCAGCGCGTCAACTATCAAAAACTCCTTATCATGCAAAACCGAACGATCTATTTCGCCATTGGGGTTGAGCATAATGCGGGTTTCGCTGGCCAGCTTTAAAGCCGATGGCAATGCGGCAGCCATTACTTCGCCTGTATTGCACAGGTAATAATCGGCCAGCCATTTCCAAAAATCCAGTTGCTGCTGGGTAACCACGGGCCGGTCGTCCAATACTTCCATCAGGTATTTGGCCTGATACTTTTCGGGGGCCACCTGGGTTATATCTTTAATAATTGCGGTGTAAAGCTTGCTTTTGCCAAACTGCACCACTACCCTTTTACCTACGGCCACAGCATCGTTCAACTCTAACGGTACGCGGTAGGTGTAGTTTTTAGAAATGGCTAAGGGTAATATAACTTCTGCAAACAGGGTTAATCGTCCGGTATATTGATGATCGGCAAATTCTAACATATTATTTCTCTTTGCGGGCTGCAAGGGCCAATGTAAGCCAGCCTGCAATAAACAGCAAACCACCTACAGGAGTTATGGGGCCCAAAACTTGCAACCACCTCCATTGCAAAATGCTGCTACAGGCCAGCAGGTACAACGAACCCGAAAAAAACACGATACCAAAAGTAAACAGCCAGTAACTGGCATAAGTAAGGCAGCTGTTTACCCTGTTAAGCGTTGCCAGAAATAATAACGCGAAAACATGATAAAAATGATACTGTACTGCCGTTCCCCACGTTTGTAATTGCAATGGAGAGAGTTTGACTTTGAGAGTGTGGGCACCAAAAGCACCGGTTATAACAGCCAGCATGCCCAATATTGCCGCGGTTGTAATTATTCTTTTATTCATGTAAACGTATAATTGGGCTAATTTAGCCAATTGCAAGTATTACTTTATTGGCACAAGGTAAAAATCTACATTAGCCCTATTCAAATTATTATGAAACAACTGATTATTATCACCTTACTTTTACTGGCGGCCACAGTGGTAATAACAGTTAAATATTTTAATAATCTTAATTCGCCGGGTAAGCGCACCAACAAGGCCATAAAAAATATCCCCTTATCGGCCGTATTTGTATTTGAGTTTAGTAACGATGGCAGCTTCTCTGACATGTATGCAAAAAGCGACCTGTTTACCGCAATTACAGGTAAGGCAAAAATGGACGAACTCCAAACATTGCATCATTCCCTTCTTAACAATACGGTATTAAAAACATACTTCGGCGATCAAAACATCTTCATATCCATTCATCCACAACCAAACGATAGTATCGATTACTTGATTACCCTTCCATCTAAAACTCAAATAAACCAGGAAGCCATAACGCAGTTTAAACAAAGCAAAACAAGTGTATCCGTCAAAAACATAAACATTGCTGGTAAAAACGGCTATGAAGTAACCATCGATTCATTAAAACGCCATTTTTTCCTGGCCGAAAAAGGCAAGGATATATGGATGGGTAGCTTTTCGATGCCCCTGCTGCAAAAAGGTTTAACCTATATTTCTGATGAGAAACCAAGCCTTGTATGGTTACCAGCACAACAAGGCGGCACACTCGGTAACCTGTATGTGAGTTATACACAGCTTAACCCGTTACTCAACCAGTTATACCAAACCGGCAATACCGATATATGGAAACTATTGAAACTAATGCCCGCTACTACAGCGTTAAGCTTAAACTATAAAAGCGATGCATTAATGTTCAACGGCTTTACTACGCTCGACAAGAAAGTATTTAGCTACATGAGCCTGTTTACCGGTATGAAACCGGTAAAGAATGATTTGAAGAATATTTTTCCGATTACTACTGCTTTTTCTAACGATTATGCTGTTGATAATGTAAAACGTTTTTTAAGCCTGATAAGTAACTGGCAAAAAAAAACGGGATTAAGCAAAGATGCCGTTAAGCTCTTTAACCAGATCAAAACAGAAACCGGTGTGCAGATTGATAAGGAATTTAACAACTTGGTTGATAATGAATTTGCAGTTGTAACTACCCGCTTTCAAGAAAGACTGGGCATAATTAAAGTGAAGAACGGTGCATTGCTAAAACCTCTTTTTAACAACATTAGTACTATGCTTGATGAGGAGACAGGCCAGTTTAACTACAACCAGGTACCTTTATTTTTATTGGGTGATGTTATGGCCCCGTTTCGTAAGCCGTACTATATGATATTAGATAATTATCTCATTTTGGCCAATACCCCGCGCGAACTAAGCAATTACAAGGAAAACTATCTGAACAACGCCTTTTTGAGTAAAGGCGATGAATATATTGAATTTAATAACCTGCTGGCACAACAAAGCAATATTTGCTTTTTTGTGCATTTTAAAAATGCGGGCAATGTATTTAAACGCGCCTTAAAACCTGCGTATGCTAAAATCTACCTGCAACAACCAGGTTTTAAGAGCTATTATGCCGCCGCTTATCAGCTATCGGGTTCCGACCAGGAATTTTACACTAACTTATGCCTCAAACTAAATATGCCCGACACTGTTTCCGTAAAGAAGTAATCAGCATTTATATATAAATGCTTGAATGTAATAATTCCATAAATATTAGGTCTATATCCATACTAATTATTTGCTACCCCTAATGAATAAATTACTGATTTGTATAGTGCTAATTTCCATTAGCTTACCGGGTTATGCTCAGCGTTTTGCCCAATACAATACCGGTACCTTGTACGATTCGTTCGAAAACCCGTCGCAGGCCGCCTTTATACCCGACTCCAGCAGGCAATTCGCCCTTAATATTATCCCTAACTTTACTTTAAACACATACCTGCAGGGTAATGCGCAATACACCTTAAAATCCCGGTTGTTTTTGGGCAGGTACGATAACGGTGCCGTTACCGTTGGCCAAAACCAATATAATAATGTTTTGGCTAACGTAAATGTATATGTTGGGATACTTAAAATGTTTACCAGTTTAAGTGGCAAACAGGAAGTAGGTTTATCTTACCAGATTAAAGCCAACGGGCGCGGACAGGTTACCGATGAAACGATTGCTTTATTGAACGGGCTTGGAAAATTCACGCAAAACAACTACAGTGACATTTTTAACAGTAAAGCATTTTATGAATCCTTTCATCAGTTTAGCATAACCTACCGCGAAAAGGTGACGCGCACACTCTCATTTGGTGTTAAGCTTAGCGCACTATCAGGTATAGCTTATCAAAAAATCAATATCGTACAATCGAACATTAATTTCGACCGGCAAAATGATGCTGCCAACCTGGCTATGCGTGGTGTATTTCAAAGTACATATGCTTTGGGTCAGCTCAGTAAACGCGACCTTCTCCCCTCCTTAGATCATCCTGGCGCGGCAATAAGTTTGGGTGCTACATTGATTGGCCCGGCCGGTATTATTATGCAGGGTAATATTAAAGATTTGGGGTTTATACGCTGGGGGGCCGATGCTACTACTTATTCTTTCGGCAATGGCGTACCTCCTGTGCGTATTGAGGGCTTATCAACCCCTCAACGCGAAACTAATGTAACCAATGCTTTAACTACGTTATTTGAAAGAAAGCCTCAAACCGGAGCCTTCGTAAAACCAATTGTGGGCCGTGCCGAGTTTTCGGCGGCTAAAAAGTTCATGTTCGGCTCCATTACTTATTTACCAACCGCTATAATATCCCAACAAATTTATGGTTCGGGTGCTGCCATGGCTTTGGTAAATCAATTAGACTTTGGCGGATTCGGAACCTCCATAAGTGGCTTATATAATGAGGATAAACTGTTTGATATGGGGTTGCAGCTCATGTACAAAAGCCCGAACTTTGAATTTTTTGTAGGTAGTGAACAATTAGGTAAAACACTTAATCTATACAATGCCTCCGGCAATGATGAGAGCGCAATAACTAAAAGCATGTCGCACTCGGGTGGAAATATTTACCTGGGCTTCTCTTTTAAATTTGGCAAGCGTATAGAACGCTGGAAAAACGAAAGTTACTATTATAACGGCTCAGAACAAGGCCCGCTTGGCCGTGCCTGGAATAGCGCGTTTAATAAATAAAAGGTAGCCACGCCTAAATTCTTCCCGGGTGGGAAAATTTTAATCACCGATACAATCAGTTAATTAATTGACCGCTGTAAGTATGAGCCTGCCGAATACATGTCTGCTTGTTAAGTCTCCTACAGGCTCATACTAACAGCAACTATAGTTATAACGTCCTTCAAACCTAATTTAACTTTATCAAAACTAAATTTCACCACTAAGCACCCGCCTTCTTCCCGGCAATAAAATCTTTCAAGTAAAACGGTTCGTAATACGCTACATCTTCAAACCGCTGTGCATCAAAACCCAAAGTGGCTCCTTTAGTAAGGTGTGTTGCCGAATTTTCAAAAACAGTATCAAAACAGGCGTTAGCATATTGGCTTAAAACTTCCTTACACTTGGCAGCCCCATCGCCAAAAAATAATATTTTTTGATTAATAAGCAGATCGCCGAAACTATGCTCGTCAATAATCTCGGCCGATGTTGGACGGATGCGTTTGCCTTTGCTATCGAACAAAGCGGTATAAACCTCCATTCTACGGGCATCTATCATGGGGCAAAGCAAAATGTTATCTTCTGTAATTTGTTGGGCCATACCATCGGCCATGGCCTGTAGGGTTTCTACGGATACCAGGGGTTTATCTAAACCAAAACATAAACCTTTAGCTGTTGATACACCAATACGCAAACCAGTGTACGAGCCTGGTCCACTGCTTACGGCAATAGCATCTACATTGGCGTAGGTTTTACCTGCCCGGGCAAATATCTCTTCAATAAAAACGGTAATTACCCCGGCGTGTATATTGCGTTGGTTCAACTCTTTTACAGCAAGTACATTACCGTGTTGCACCAAGGCAACCGAACAGGCTGTAGTAGCGGTTTCTATTTGCAGCAGTAAACTCATATCATTTATTTTATGGTACCGGATCGTGCCCGTGGCTACCCCAGGGATGGCAGCGGCCAATACGTTTTAAAGTTAACCATCCGCCTTTAAAAGGTCCATGCTTTTTAATAGCTTCCACACCATAATGCGAACAGGTGGGCGTAAAACGGCAAGAAGCGCCCAAAACCGGCGATAATACAACCTGGTAAATTTTAATAAGCGCCAAAAACAGCGCGCTCAACCCCGCATTAAATAGTTTTAAGATGGCTTGCATGGATCTGTTCACTTAATTGTGTCAACAATTTAACCATCTTTTTATCTATTAATGCAAAGTCGTTTATCTCTTTACCAATATAGTTAATTGATAGAATAACGTGTGTATTTTGCTCTTGCAAATGTTGATAAAGCAGTTCCTGCTTATGCAGGCGATAGGCTTCGCGGGTGCGGCGCTTAATCAGGTTGCGGTCTACCGCACGCTTATATCTCTTTTTTGTAACCGAAAAAACTACCTGTACAACAGCTGGCTGAGTATTAATATTTTTAACCCATGATACCCTGAACGGATAGCACAAAAAGGAAGAACCGCTACCAAAAAGCTGTTCTAAAAGCCTTTTGTTACATAGCCGTTCTTCCTTCTTAAAAGTGTACATGAATGCTTATACTGGCAAACCGATAAATTAAAATAACGGCACCAACCCCATTACCGGAGTAAGCAACCTGTATTATGCTTTATGACGACGCTCGTCAGAAACTGATAATCTTGATCTACCTTTAGCTCTTCTGGCAGCTAAGATTCTTCTGCCGTTAGCAGTAGACATGCGCTCACGGAAACCGTGTTTGTTTCTTCTTTTACGTTGAGACGGCTGAAACGTTCTTTTCATGATTGTTATATTGTAGTATTCGTTATTCCTTAAAAACGGGAGTGCAAATTTAGCGTTTATTTTTAAGATTTCAAATATAATAATTACTATTTACTTTTAAGAAGATTAGCGCGTATTTTAGTAGCGCAAGCCATTATATATGAAACTAATTACGCTCCTCTATTTCCTGTTGCTTCCGTTTTTGAGCACAGCACAAAACAATTATAAAATATATAACACCGCCACCCAAAAGCCGGCCACGCTCGATGATATTATAAACGACATGGTTAAAGCCGATGTGCTTTTTTACGGCGAAGAGCATAATGATTCGGTTGGACATGCTATTGAACTGGCCCTGTTTACCAAACTGGTTCAAAAGTATCAAACCAAAGCTGTGCTATCATTAGAAATGTTTGAAACCGATACTCAACCTATTGTTAATGAATACCTGGCCAACCTCATTAGAGAAAAAAACCTGGTTAGCGATGCCCGTGCCTGGAACAACTATAAAGATTACCGCCCTATGGTTGAACTGGCGAAGCAAATGCAATTGCCTGTTATTGCTGCTAATGCGCCCGCCCGCTATACCAACCGCGTTACCCGCCTTACGCTAAAAAGCCTGGATCAACTTGATGCTGTGGCTAAAACTTATCTCCCACCTTTGCCCATTGATACCGCCACAGGTGCCTACTACAACAAGTTTGTGAACCTTATGGGCGGCCACGCCAACATGGGGGGTATGAATATTTACCAATCGCAAAATTTATGGGATGCAACTATGGCCTGGTCAATTGCCAAACATTTTACGGCTCATCCGGGTAGCAAAATTATGCAGGTAAACGGCGGTTTTCATAGCGAAGACAAATTGGGCGCTGCTGCCCAGCTCCTAATATATGCCCCGGCCGCACGTGTTATTAACGTTGCTGCGTTTTCCAACGAAAAGTTCAACGACGTTGACTGGAGCAAATACAGCAAAAGCAATAACTATATTATTATAACCAACGGTACGCTGCGTAAAAGCTTTTAAGCCTTGCTGGCTAAAATATCGCGTATTTCGGTTAATAAAACTTCTTCCTTACTTGGTGCAGGTATTACTGTTGGTGCTACAGCTTCTTTTTTATTAAAACGATTAATGGCTTTGATCACTATAAATAGCGAAAATGCCACTATGACGAAAGAAATTATTTGAGAGAGAAAATTCCCGTATTTAATTGCTGTACCAGGTATTACCAATTGACTAAGATTGGATAAATTGGCTGCCTTTAAAGCCGGTGTTAGTATAGCTGGTGTGATTATATCTTCAACTAAGGAACCTATTATCTTATTGAAAGCAGCACCTATAACTACAGCAACGGCTAAATCTAACACATTGCCTTTTACGGCAAACTCTTTAAACTCTTTTAAGATAGACATGGTGTAAGTATATTGTTAATCATGCTAAATTAACAATTATGCCTGCGTATCAAAATTTTTGTTTCTAAAAAACAAATTTTGATACGCAGGTATTAACTATAAATCTAACTCATTTTACTTTTTGTTTAATAACGCTATTGATGTATTTTTGGCGTAGTCTACCGATATGTTAAAACAGAACCTTCAACAAAAACTTTTACAAAAGCTATCGCCCCAGCAAATTCAATTTATTAAGCTGTTACAGGTACCCACTGTATCGCTCGATACCCGTATAAAAGAAGAATTGGAGGAAAACCCTGCGCTTGAAGATCTGAGCTTAACCAACATGAGCGAGCCCGAGGAGCAATACCCCGACCGCGACCCGGAAGATGATTACTCAGCGAGCAGTGAAGAAAATAACGAATATGACGAATTTAATATAGACGATTACCTGCAAGACGACAACCTGAACGAGTATGGTTCGCGCTACGACCAAAACGGTGATGATGAGGAAGAGCGCAAGGAAATGCCTATAGCTATCCAGAGTTCGTTTTTTGAAAACCTGCAGGCCCAGCTTGATCTGCTGCCGCTGGATGATAAAGATTTTCGTATTGGTCAGCAAATTATAGGCAGTTTAGATGATGATGGTTATCTGCGCAGGCCCATTATGTCGTTAACTGATGACCTGGCTTTTTCACAAAATGTAATGGCCGAGGATGATGAGGTGGAAGAAATGCTGAAAATAATTCAGAGTTTTGACCCCCCAGGTGTAGGTGCCCGCACATTACAGGAGTGTTTACTGATCCAGCTACGCCGTAAAGATATACACGATCCTATTATTAAAAAAGCTACCCTTGTTGTAGAACATTACCTGGACGAGTTTACCCGTAAGCATTACGATAAGCTGGAAAAATCACTCAATATGAACTCTATAGAGTTGCGAGGTGTGGTGAACGAGATCTTGAAACTTAATCCTAAGCCAGGCGACTCTAACGAAGTTAATACCAAGCAGCATCAGGTTATACCCGATTTTC
Organism: Mucilaginibacter terrae; assembly: GCF_042679325.1. Classification (GTDB taxonomy): domain Bacteria; phylum Bacteroidota; class Bacteroidia; order Sphingobacteriales; family Sphingobacteriaceae; genus Mucilaginibacter; species Mucilaginibacter terrae. Next base: position 163,259 of record NZ_JBHTMJ010000001.1, on the reverse strand, counting down.
ACATCAGCAATAACGATGGCGTGCTTATACTTACCCTTAACTCTAAAAACGCCCCCGAACTGCGTGTAAGCCGCTCCTACCAGGAAATGTTCGAGCATTATGATAAGGCATCGCAGCGCGATAAAAAAATGAAAGAAGCCGTACAGTTCGTTAAACAAAAACTCGATTCGGCTAAATGGTTTATTGATGCCATTAAGCAACGCCAGCAAACGTTGCTGAAGACCATGAATGCCATAATGCAATACCAATATGAGTTTTTTTTAACCGGCGATGAAAAAAACCTGCGCCCTATGATCCTGAAAGATATTGCCGACCGTATTGGTATGGATATTTCTACGGTATCGCGTGTGGCTAACTCTAAGTACGTGCAAACCGAGTTTGGTACTTTCCTGCTCAAATCATTCTTCTCAGAAGCCATTCAAACCGAAAGCGGTGAAGAAGTATCGAACAAAGAAGTTAAAAAGATACTGGAAGAGCATATTGGCGGCGAAGACAAACGCCACCCGCTGGCTGATGAAAAGCTAACGGATATCCTGAAAGAGCAAGGTTATAATATTGCCCGACGTACTGTAGCTAAATACCGCGAACAAATGAATATACCGGTTGCCCGTTTACGTAAGGAGTTGTAATTTTAGTTGAGGGAGCTTGAGATCTCGAGAAGCGATGAAAAGCTGAGTTGTCTTCGAATTATACTTTTTTAAACTGACCAGCCCTTGGAGAAGCAACTTGTATAGCGGCACCTACCCTTTTTACCGTTCTTCATCGAGGCTAATGTTTTGTTGTTCACAACAATCAGGATCTTTGCAGGTATGTACCCGTTTATATAGGTGTTGGTTATTAGTTACAACAAAACAAGTATCATTCAGGGTATAACCAGCATGTTAAATAAATCACTGGTGTCGTAAAAATCTACCCAATTTAAAAAGCTTCTTGGGCACTTTTCTGATTAAAATCCAAATCGTCAAAATTTGCTTCTTGCATAAATTTATTTACAATCATTATATGAGATGGTTTTAATTAGCAGTTAATCACACGTTTATTTTGCCAAAACAATTGCTATCACGCTTAATAATAACTTACTTTACTATATGAATTCTACCACAATGAACTCAGCCAGCCCCGAATTACTTAAAGAACATTTTGTTCATCACCTGAACAGAGTGTATTATGGTAAACAGTACCTTCACAAACATTTACCCGACCTTAACGAACTATCTTCCTTTAAAAAACTAAAGCAAGGCATGCAAGAAGTTTGGGAAGATGTAGGCAAACAAGTAAAGCGAATACAAAAAATTTATGAGCTATTAAATGCCAAGCCTGCTCCAGAAAATTGTGTGCCAATTATTGCCATGTTCAAGGATGCTTTTGAACCGCAGGAATATGAAGTAGAAACATGTTTACTGAACGATATAGATATTATACTGTACCTGCAGTTACTGGAGCATATTAACATTACTTCCTACCGTATGCTTAAAATTTTAGCCGGAACAATGGGCAACGCAGAGGTAGAACAATTGCTGTTAGAAAGCTTAGACGAATCGAGCGATAATGATAAGCTATTTGTAATGATAGCAGACGAATACGTAACACGGGAAAGCAAAAACGCAATATAATGTAAAAAGCCTTTAACAACAATGTGGCTGTTGCGCAACTAAGTCAAGGCTTTTAAACAACCCGATCAAACAATTTTCGATCGGGTTGTTTTTTTTATAAGTATTTGATATTTAGCTGCTTATTTTGTACATTAAGGGCATGCAAGGCAAAAAAGACTACCAGGAAAAGCTCTTTATCCGGTTTCAGCTTTCAGACCATGTTCCGGCTGACAACTTCTACAGGCGGTTGAAAGGCATACTTGATCTCAACTTTGTTTATGATACGACCGCCAAGTATTATGGCACAGAGGGTCAAAAAAGTATTGATCCGGTTGTGTTTTTCAAACTGATGTTGGTTGGTTATTTAGAGAACCTGAATAGCGACAGACGCATTGTAGCTACCTCCCGTATGCGTATGGATATCCTCTATTTTATCGGCTACGATTTGGATGAAGAGCTTCCCTGGCATTCAACCTTAAGCCGTACGCGCCAGCTTTATGGCGAGGAAGAGTTTACAGCCATCTTTAAACAAGTTCTTAAAAAGTGCATTGACAAAGGTTTGGTAGCTGGTAAAAGGCAGGCTATCGATAGTGTATTTGTCAAAGCCAATGCCGCTATGTCAAGTTTGGTCGAACGGGAGATCATGGATGATGCTTCAACTTACGGCAAGCAACTGGACGACCATAATGATGAAGTCCCGGCTCAGGATACAATAGATGAAAACATCACGCCTAAGCCAAGAAAGAACGCTAAGGTCGATAAAAAAGCAAATAGTAAGCGTTACAGCCCATCAGATCCCGATGCCCGTATTTCAGTAAAGCCCGGAAAAACAACCAGGCTAAACTACTCCGCCTATGCAAGCGTAGATACACAAAACCATGTTATTACGCATATTCAGGCCTTTCATGCAGATAAAGGGGACGCACCGTGCCTGCCTGAGATCCTCACCCATGTCGCTGATAACCTTAAAGATAATGGGATAGGGATAGAAGAAGTGCTTGCAGATACTGGTTATAGCGGTGAAGCAGCGCTCCTGTTTTTAACAAATAATAATATCAAAGGGTACATTCCCAATAAAGCAGGATACAGAAGTAGGGAGAGCCGGGAAGGCTTTAGTTATGAAAAGCAACAAGACCGGTATATTTGTCCTGAAGGCAAATACCTTACTTTTCATAATTTCAAAAAAGCAAAGAACGCAAACACACATAAGATCTACCGCACCAGTGTTAAAGATTGCAGGGACTGCCCTTTTAAAAGGACCTGTGCCAATCTGCAAGGCTTTAAAGTATTCAAAGATTCGGTAGCTAAAGACCTTTATATAGAAATGCAGGAACGCATGCAAACCGGGCAAGGAAGAAGAGCCAGAAAGCTGAGACAAAGTACAGTAGAACCTGTATTGGGTACACTGGTCAATTTTACAGGTATGAGACAGGTTAATACAAAGGGGATCAAGCTGGCAAACAAATGTATGATCATGGCCGCCACTGCCTATAATCTAAAAAAACTAGTTAATGGCATACCAACAAGGGCCAGAAAAAGAATTATAAAGCTTGCAGGTAACACTTCTGGCGGCTTTGAAAATACTTCTTTGGCTTGGATAGCAAAGATAAAAGCCATAATAAGCACTTTTAAAACTAACCTCAAAAGCAAATGGCTGAATAACCATTTGCCTTGCAAATTAAATTATTCAGCCATTTTAAGCCCTGTTGCGCAACGGCCACACAATGCTAAAGGCTTTTTACGTATATTAAAAATATTTATGAGTTTTGAATAGAGCTATTTAAATCATCGGCCTCACCTTTAAATTTTGATTTAGCCTGGTTATATGAATCATTTGCATAAGTTTTAGCTTCATCAAGCTTATCTTCAGCTTCTTCTTTATAGTCAGACAGGTTACCCAATACACCATTAAACTTGGTTTTGGCTTTATCAACTAACGTGCTGCTATATTCTTTTACATCGTCGGCAGTAACTTTAGCCTTGTCTTTGGTTTTTTCAACCAGGTCGTTCACGTAGTCAGCAATGTCTTCTCTTAATTCCGAACCACTTTCGGGTGCTAATAATAAACCTATTGCTGCACCAGCTGCAGCACCTACTAAAAGTGCTGCAATAATTTTAGTTTGATCTTTCATGTTTTGTTCTTTTTTTAGTAGATGATATATGCAATAACGTTTTTTTAGCGCTACTGTTTATTTTTTGTAAAAAAAGTTTGGGCGCGGTTATCACATTGTGCCAGGTCTTGTTTTTTTTATCGACACAAATAAATTGCAACTATGCCCTATAAACTATTGGTATGTATTGGTAAAGTAAAATAAAAGGCAGAGCCTTTATCTTTTTCACTTTCTACCCAAACATTACCATTGTGCCTTCTTACAATTTCGGCAGCCACGTACAAACCTATTCCAAAGCCCGAAAAAGTTTGCTCATTGCGGCCCTCAACACGGTAAAAACGGTTAAATATTTTAGGTTGCTCTTCAGGATTTATACCTATGCCATAATCCTGTACAGTAACCTTCACCTCATTATCAGTAGTGCTTACCATAACATCAACCCTGTCGCTCTCGGGAGAGTATTTTATGGCGTTGGTTAAAAAGTTAGTTATAACTTGCCCTATACGGTCGCGGTCGGCATATATTGTATAATGCTGGGCTGAAGGTATGTAAACAATATCGTGCTGGGTAGCGGTATGCTGTACCTCTTCAATGGTTTCTTTTAACAGGTCGTTCAGTAAAAACGGTTCACTGTTTAAACTCAAACGTCCGCTTTCCATTTTTGAAACATCCAGCAAATCCGTTATAAGCCTGGTAAGCTTGTTAATTTGCTTGTTTACAGTAGTTAACGATTTTGTTAAAAACTCATCTTCGGTTTTGTTTTTATATATAGTAAGCAATAGCTGAATATATGCTTTTATAGAAGTTATAGGTGTTTTTAACTCGTGGCTGGCCATGCCAATAAAATCATTTTTAACCTGCTCGTGCTCCTTCATTTCGGTTATATCCATACCCGAGCCTATATAGCCTTCAAATACACCATCGGCACTAATACGGGGTACGCCTTTCATGCCTATCCACCGGTAATAACCGTCGTAAGTTTTCATGCGGTATTCCAGGTAAAATTCCTGTCTATTGTCAAAAGCGCACAAGTAACGGTCTAAAACATCTTCCTGATCGTGTTCATGCACCAAATCGCACTGAAGATACCCTGTACCCGAAAGTAATTGCGAAACGTTGGCAAACTGCATCCAGCTTTTGTTCAGGAAGGTAGTGTGCTTATCTACCCCCGTCATCCATATTAATACCGGAGCCGAATCTGCAATGTTTCGAAAACGCTCCTCACTATCTTTTAATAACTGTTCCGATTTTTTTCGCTCGGTAATATCCATGCACGACCCTACATAGCCGGCAAAATCGCCGTTGGGCAGGTACCGGGGCTTACCCGTTGCAGCAACCCATTGTGTAAGGCCATCACTTCGCAAAACCCTGAAATCAACTTCATACTGCCTTTTGCGGTTTACATCTCTAATGTAACTGCTTATTACACGGTCGCGGTCTTCGGTCACTACATACTCTATCCAGCCCCGGCCCAAATGTGTTTCATAGGGCTGCCCGGTCCAATCTATCCAGGTATGATTTACAAAGGTGATGTTTCCTTTAGTATCTACGGTCCAAAGAGCTGTACTGGCCGCATCGGTAATGTCTTTAAACAACAGGTGATGCTCCGCTAACTCCCTGCGCGCCGTAACTTTGGCTGTAACGTTAAAACCTATAATCATTACCCCATCTATATCTCCCTGCTGGTTACAATAAGGAGAAAATAGAAAGTCGAAAAACGACTCGGCAGCTTCCTTCTCACTATCGGGATTGGTTACTACAGCGTACTCAAAGCATTGCACAGCTTGGTTAGTATCGTACACTTGTTCAACTTTTTCATAAAAACCATTACCTAATTCGGGCCATGCTACACGCATAGGTTTATTAAGCACCTCTCGTGGCCCCCAAAGGTTTTTAAATAACGGATTGATGAGTTCGCACACCCCTTCGCGCCAACGCAAAATAGCTATAAGGCTTTGTGCCTGCATAAACAAGCGCTTGAGCTGATTGTCGGTTTGGTAAAAACTACCGGCAGAGTAATCGGTTTCTTCTGTTTCTGATAACATAAGATAGATGCGTAAACTAATCTCACCATTAAATTACAGAATATCAAAATTTATTTCCAATTATTTGTTCAGTCCAGTAATGCTGAATTACCAGTAGTTGATAAAACCAATAAATCTTAAAAACCATATATATAAGTTAAGAAAAATGGTCGGTTACTAATGTATTTAATATTTTTACCTTTGAGTAATAACCAGCACAAGCACTGGCTATATAACAGTAAATAATTAATAAATTTAGAAGATATTATTTATAGGTAAGCATTTATTGATAGCCTGTGTTGCAACATCTTCGCTTCCAAAATACATTAAATGACTGATTATCAAGTAGACTTAACCAATTGCGACCTTGAGCCCATACATATACCAGGCAAGGTGCAATCACATGGCTTTTTGTTGGCTGTTGATAGCAACGCTATTATTACTTACGCAAGCGAGAGTGTTTCAGCTTACTTACCTATTGAAGTAAGCAGGTTATTAGGTAAAAATATAGCAGAAGTGGAAAGCCTGTTGCAAAAAGATGAAAGCTCGGGTTTTATTAATCAAATGCTGCAGTTGGGGCGCCATGCCAAAAGTTTCGACACTATTAACCCTATACGTTTAGATATTGGTGGAAGCAGCTTTAACCTCATTATGTCGCAAACGGGTAAATATTATTTGCTCGAGTTTGAACCAAACAACATCGGCTTAGAGGTTGATATTCAGAAAACCATAGGCCGGTCGGTATCAGAAATGCTGGCTGGCAAACAGCTAAAACAATTGCTTGATAATGCTGCCCAACAGATCAAAAACCTGATAGGATATGATCGGATCATGATCTATAAATTTGGAGAAGACGGGCATGGTGAAGTTATTTCAGAAGTAAAAGAAGACCATCTGGAACCTTTTTTGGGATTGCACTATCCTGCCAGCGATATTCCTAAACAGGCGCGGGATCTGTATAAAATAAACCTTACCCGTATTATAAGCGATGTTAATACAGATGCATCGCCCATATTTGCCCTGGCAACAAACGGGCAGGCCGAGCCTCTCGATCTTACCCATTCGGTATTGCGGGCGGTATCACCCATTCATATTCAGTATCTGAAAAACATGGGGGTGGTTTCCAGTTTTAGCATCTCCTTGCTCTACCGCGATCAGCTTTGGGGATTGGTTGCCTGCCATAATTACACGCCACGCTTTATCAATTTTAAAGCCCGCGAAGCAGCCAAATTAATCGGTCAGATCATCTCTTCGGCACTTGAGTACAAACAAGACGAAGAGAACATGGTTAAAAACTTTGATTACAAAGCGGCTTACGATTCCCTTTCGCTTATTTTACGCAATGGTGGAAATGTGGCTTATGCTATATCGGGGCATAATACTACCCTATTAGATGTGGCCGATGCCAGCGGGGCAGCCATTGTTTATGAAAATAAAATTACCACGATAGGTGCAACGCCTAACCAAGAGCAACTGCAGGAACTGGTAAATTGGTTGAAGCATAACATGAATGACCGAATGTACTATACCAATCAGTTACCCGAAGTTTACCAACCTGCCAAAGCTTACAGTGCCGTAGCCAGTGGTTTACTGGCTTGTACCCTATCTAAAGAACTGGGTGAAATAATGATGTGGTTTAAACCCGAACAAATATCTACTATTAACTGGGCCGGCAACCCCAATAAACCAGTGGAAACCACTGATGATGGTATAATGAACCTTTCGCCCCGGCGCTCTTTTGAGGTATGGTCGCAAACGGTTAAAAACACCTCATCACGTTGGACACAAGAGGAAATCTCCAATGTATTAAAGCTACGCGAAGAAGTAATGTTTGCTATTAACAGGCAAGCCAATGAGATACGTACACTTAACGAAAAACTAAAGCAAGCTTACGAAGAACTGGATACTTTTAGCTTCACCGTATCGCATGACCTCCGTACACCGCTATCTACCATTAAAAATTATTCGGAACTTTTGTTGGAATCTAATACCAGTTTAGACAGTGAAGCCCGGCGCATACTGCAAAAAGTAATTAATGGAGCCGATAAATTAAACTTTTTGATCAAAGAGGTATTAAATTATTCGAGAGTTGGCCGTGCGGATATGGAATGTACGCATATAGAAATGGGTAGCCTGATTCGGGAAATCAAAAACGACCTGATTGTAGCCTTCAATATCCATAATTTAGAGTTTGAAGTAGGTAGTACCCCAAGTGTTTATGGAGATAGAACCATGATTGGTCAGGTTATTGCAAATTTATTAAACAATGCCATTAAATATTCGAGTAAATCAATATCGCCAAAAGTAAAAATAGAAGGTAAAGAAACTGGTATCGAAATTATTTACTCCATAAGCGACAATGGCGTTGGTATTGATTTAAACTATTATGACCGTATATTTGATTTATTCAAACGTATGGACAATGTGCGTGGTTATGAGGGAACAGGTGTGGGTTTAGCTATTGTTAAACGTATAATAGATAAGCACAATGCCCGTATATGGGTAGAAAGCGAGTTAGGAATTGGCACGGTATTTTATATAGCATTTAAAAAAGACGCGTAATGGCAACACCAGATATATTATATGTTGAAGACAACGAAGATTTTATTGACGTTGTTGAGTGTGCTATGGTACAAATTGATGGCAAAACCATTATGCATACCATAGAAGACGGCGCATTGGCCTTAACCACTTTAGATAAAATGGTAGAAAATAAAGCTAAGCCGAGATTGATTTTAATAGATTTAAACCTGCCCGGCCTTTCGGGTTTAGACCTGCTGAGAAAAATAAGAGAAACTCAAGCATTACGTTACATCCCTACTGTAATTTTTTCAACCTCAGATAATCCTAAAGATATACGCACCTCATTGGAGTTCGGCGCTAATGCTTACGTTACCAAACCGTTGGGCTACAGTAATTTAGTTAAATGCCTTAGTTCCTTACACGAATTTTGGTTAAATACTACCTGTGTAGCTTAACTTATTAATGAGATATTACGATACAAGAGTTTTATACCTGGCTAACCTGCAAATCAATTTTTTATGGGTTAATACTAACAAAATCTGATCTGATATTTTTGGCACCGCTTTAACAGGCTACCTTTACATCGTAAAAAAATCATTCAACTATGGTTGAGTTACCCAGCCATCGATAAATAATAATCCATCATATCATCATTACCCGGTTTGCGCTGATAAGCGTTGCCCATTAACCGTACTTGTACCGGCTCTGTAATACCTCTAAGGCGTACCTTTTTGCTGGGTGTGCTTACGTTCATATTTTCTAAAAACCTATAAGCATCTTCCGATATCAGCAGATCATTATTCAACTCTTTGGTTTCGGCTTGCAAGCGGGCAGCAATGTTAACAGGTAAGCCCATAACGGTAAGGTGATTGTTGTAATCCATATCATACTCGCCTACCAAAACTTTACCCTGATGCAAACCAATGCCTATTTCAAAATTCAAATTAAAATAGGATTGCGCATAAGTAGTGTTAAACACTTCCAGATCGTGAAAGATAGCCAGCGAGGCATCCATTGATGACTGTACCGCTTTTTGCAGATCGCTCTCTAAACCAAACACGGCATAAATGCTATCGCCCATGGTTTCTATAATGCGGCCACCCACTTCGCGTATGGAATCATTAAACAGCACAAACAACTTACGAATTACATAAATAACATCGTAAGGCGCACGCTGCTCCATAAAGGAGGTAAAGTTGCGAATGTCTAAAAACAGCAGTGCCAGTTCCTTTTCATCGCCTAAAACAGTGCATTTCTGTACAAAATCGGTTACGTTGGTATTGGTGTGGTCTATCTGCATACCGGGTTCATCAACTTGCGAACTGCAAACTACTGTATCATCGGGCAAACGGGTGCACGATATGGCATGCGGCATAGTGGTATTAAAGTCGAATATTTCCTTTGCAGGTATGAGCTGATTGTGGCGTTTATTCAAACAAGGTATATTTAATTTCATGAGCTATGTGCTTTAATAATGATACAAATGTAGTGGGTAACTACAGGCCATGTTTGCAATATTCGAACGATTAATTACAATATTCAAATAATTAATGCTTTATGGGTTAACCATGACTTAGCTGGTGTGGTGTGACAATCAGTGGACATAAAAGAAGATATTGTTGTGTTTTAATTAGTTTATGCGCTGCAATTCACGTTCAAGAATTTCCTTGTAAATTGCCCCCCTATGATGCAATGGGAAAAGTTGATCTCGGCTAAACGCTGGGGTATAAAGGATGACGGCAAAACCGATCATGACAAGGACCGCTCACAGTTTCAAAAAGACTATGACCGGCTGATCTTCTCCTCTCCTTTTCGCCGGTTACAAAATAAAACCCAGGTTTTCCCTTTACCCGGCAGTGTGTTTGTACACAACCGCCTTACCCATAGTTTAGAGGTTGCCAGCGTAGGCCGCTCTTTAGGCACCATCTTTTATAATAACTTAAAGAAACTGGAACCCGGTTTAGATACCCGCCTACCGCTCATTAGCGAGGTAGGTAATATGGTGGCCGCCGCATGTTTAGCACACGATATGGGCAACCCGGCGTTCGGTCATTCGGGCGAATCGGCCTTGTCGCGCTATTTTACGGATGGTGACGGTAAGGTTTACCAAAACCTGTTAACCGAAAATCAGTGGCATGATCTCATCAATTTCGAAGGTAACGCCAATGCTTTCCGTTTATTAACCTACCCTTTCAGTGGCAAGGGCAACGGCGCTTTTGCTTTAACTTATACCACACTGGCGAGCATTGTTAAATATCCCTGCGTGGCTGTGGCAGGGCATGTTAAAGGAAATATCCATCAAAAAAAGTACGGCTTTTTCCAATCGGAACAGGCTACATTTCAGGCTATTGCCGATGAATTAGGTTTAATTAAATCGCAGGATGAGCCGCTAATCTACAAACGTCATCCGCTGGTTTACTTGGTAGAAGCTGCCGACGATATATGCTATAATATTATCGACCTGGAGGATGCGCATCGTTTGAAGATCTTATCCTACAATAAGATCAAGGAACTGCTGATGCCTATTTGCAACAGCGCCCGCATGGGCACCTGGCTGGAAACTGAGTTTGATGACGAAGATGCTAAGGTGAGCATTATGCGAGCCAAAGCCATTAATAACCTGGTTACCGAATGCTCCCGCATCTTTTTAGATAACCAGGAAGCCATACTAAGCGGCAATTTTAACCAGGGACTAACCGACGCTTTAGACGAACCATTTTTAACGCCCTGGAAAACGATAGGAACGATCTCGGTAGAAAAGATCTATAATTACCAGTCGGTAGTGCAAATTGAGGTTGCTGGTTACAAAGTAATGGCCGGCCTGCTGGAAGAGTTTATACCCGCCATGATCCATAACAATACGCCGTACTATAAAAAGCTGGTTCAGCTTATCCCTAAACAGTTTATCAACCCTAAGCCCGATCTGTATTCTAAAATTCAAAGTGTGCTGGATTTCGTGTCGGGCATGACGGACTTGTACGCTGTTGAACTGTATAGAAATATTAAGGGGATCTCGTTTCCAGCTATACATTAGGCCAGCCCCTCCCAAACCCTCCCCGGGAGGGAGAGCTTTTAATGAATATTTATTTCTTAAAGTCTCCCCTCCCGGGGGAGATTTAGAGGGGGCTTGTTTTACTTGCTGCTAAACAATAACGCCACCATAAAAAACACGCCTATAGCTCCAACTATGTAAGCCCAATATTGCATTTTAATAAAGAAGAAGGAGTGGCTGGGTTTCATGATAAATTCCTGACCGGTTAGTTTGTCTATCATCACGCGGTCTTTAGCCGGTGAATTAAAACTATTGCCCGCGAACCAAAGAGCTACTGCCGCGGCTAATGCGCCAATGGCTACCCCGTAAGGCTGCGTTGTTTTAAAGACGGCACTGAATAACACACTGATTACTCCAACAGCTACAATAGTAATTAACGGGACTAAAAAGCCGTATCCTTTCCAAATAAAAATCATAAAAAATTAGTTTTAAAGATGGAACTTAGTGTTATACACGTTTTTATTAATGATGGTAAGTGGATTTTCAGTGCTATTGTTTTAAATTATTGTTCGGTACATGTTACCAGTACTTATATACGCCAGTGTTCACATTTTGCTAAAAAAGCGGGACTGGCGTCGGCACCAATGCCTGGTGTGTCGTCAATGTTAAGGTGGTAGCCATTGTAAGTTACTCCGCCTATGCAGGGGTCTTCCAGGTGGCCCAGCATGCAAGTATCCATATCGTAAAACCGGATGTTGGGACAGGCATATACCAAATGCAGTTTGGCGCTTAGGGCCACGCGGCTTTCGAGCATCCCTCCCATCATACAGGGTATTTGATACTCAGCAGCCAAATCATGGATCTTTAAGGCCTCGTGGATCCCGCCTGATTTAGCCAGTTTAATGTTGATATAATCGCACGATTTAGTTTGGATTTGAACCCGGGCATCGTGGTGTGTGTACACGCTTTCATCGGCCATAATTTTCACGGGCGATAGCTGCATGAGTTCGGGCAGTTTATCATTATACCAGGTGCGCATGGGTTGTTCGCAAAACTGAACGTCCAAATCGCCCATGGCTTGCAGGGCATATACCGCATCCTCAAAGTTCCAACCCTGGTTGGCATCAATACGAATTTTCATTTCGGGCCCAACCGCCTGCCTGATCTGCCTTATGCGCTCTACATCCTGCCGGGCATCTTTACCTAACTTTACCTTTAGCACAGTTGCACCGGTTTGCTTAAAGTGAATAGCCTTTTGCGCCATCGCTTCGGGTTGAGCTATGCCGATGGTAATGTCGGTTTCAACCTCACGACGGGTGCCGCCTAAATATTTATACAAGGGCAGTCCGGCATTTTTAGCGGCTATATCATAAAGCGCCATATCAAAAGCTCCTTTAATGGTGTAGTTGCCAGCTGTAAAATCGTGTAACTGCTGCATGCGCGCGGGTATATCCAGCGCATCCTGGCTATCCCATAGCTGTGCGAAGTCTTTGGCCATGGCCAGGCAGGTTTCCTGCGTTTCGCCTACTATCATAGGGAAAGCCGAGCATTCTCCCACACCATAGTAGCCCGCATCGGTATAAATGCGGATCAGCACGTTTTGGGCGTAGTGCATGGTGCCGGTAGCTATGGTAAACGGTTCCATAGGTATGCTGAACCGGTAAATATCTATATGTTTAATGTAAACGCGCTGCTGCATTGCGAAGTTAAAATTAAATACCATACTGAGTTAACAAACTATTTGAGCGCAATGTGTAAAAAAATTACACATTTGTGCTTAATAATATAGCTGCAACAAACACAATTTAGTTTATATTTGCGTTACTCTGATATATTTTTGTATTAACTTATCAAATCTCTGCCGACTGCTTTACCTGCCATATATTAATTAAAGGTACAGTCGCTGCATAAAAATCTTATTAAATTACTACATGGCTCAAAAAGGAACGCCTGCCGATTTCGATTATAACTCAACCCGTAGCAAGCTTTTATTAACAGAATATGGCCGCAATGTGCAAAACATGGTCAAATATATAGTTGCCCTGCCCACTAAAGAAGAACGTAACCGTTACGCCAACGTGGTGATAGACCTGATGGGGTTTTTAAACCCGCACCTGCGCGATGTGGCCGATTTTAAGCACAAGCTTTGGGATCACCTGCACATTATATCCGACTATAAAATTGATGTGGATTCGCCTTACCCGCTTCCATCGCCCGAGGCTATTCATATTAAGCCCGAGCCGTTGGGTTACCCTAACAAGCGCATCAGGTTTAAGCATTATGGCAAAACCATTGAGCTGATGATTGCCAAGGCCAAGGCTATTGATGAACCTGCCCGCAAGCAACACATGGTGCAATCTATTGCCAATTTCATGAAAATGGCTTACGTACAATGGAACAAGGATTCGGTTACCGATGAAAGCATTTTATCGGATCTGCGCGAACTATCGAACGGTGAACTGAAACTGGAAGAAAACATTAACCTGGCCCGTGTGGAGTATCGTACACCGGTACAAAATACCCGCACCAATAACCAACGCACCAATAACAACCAAAACAATCGTGGTGGAAGCACCGGCGGTGGTCAGCAAAACCGTAGTGGTCAGCAAAATAACCGTCCGGGTGGTGGTCAGCAAAACCGCAACAATAATAACCAAAACCGCAGCAATAGCGGGCCGAGAAAATATTAAGGGACAGAGACAAGAGCCAAGATATAAGAGCCAAGAGCCAGGAAACCTTCTTAACCCGTTTGAAAGGAATCTTGTTTCTTGGCTCTTGTTTCTTGAATCTGTTTTAAACATCTTTGCAGAAACAAAACCGGCCATAGTGTCTGTTAAACACTATTGTAAATTATATGAAGAATGCTTTTGTAATTCAGGGTGGTAAACCTTTAAAGGGCGAAATAATACCACAGGGTGCTAAAAACGAGGCCCTTCAAATATTATCGGCCGTGCTGTTAACCAGCGAAAAGGTAACCATCAGCAATATACCCGATATTAAAGACGTCAATAAACTCATTGAACTTTTAGGCGATATGGGTGTAAAGGTTGAACGCCTCTCGGCCGATACCTATACTTTTGAAGCTGCTAATATCGACCTGGAATTTTTCCATTCGGATGAATTTAAATCGAAAGGAGGAAGTCTGCGTGGTTCTATCATGATCGTTGGTCCGCTGCTGGCCCGTTTTGGTAAGGCTTCTATTCCTAAACCCGGAGGCGATAAAATTGGCCGTCGTCGTTTAGATACCCACTTTTTGGGTTTCGAAAAATTAGGTGCCAAGTTTGACTATAACCCGGAGGATGGCTTCTTCAAAGTAGATGCATCGGACCTGAAAGGTACTTACATATTATTAGATGAAGCTTCGGTTACCGGTACAGCCAATATTGTGATGGCTGCCGTTTTAGCCAAAGGCATCACTACTATTTACAATGCCGCCTGTGAACCTTACCTGCAACAGCTTTGCAAAATGCTGAACCGTATGGGTGCAAAAATTACCGGCATTGGCTCTAACCTATTAACTATTGAAGGCGTAACCGTATTAAGTGGTACCGAGCACCGCATGCTGCCCGATATGATTGAGATAGGCTCGTTCATTGGCTTGGCGGCCATGACCGGTTCGGAGATCACCATTAAAAATGTACAGTATAAAGAATTAGGTATTATACCCGATACGTTCCGGCGTTTAGGCATTAAACTGGAACTACGTGGCGATGATATTTTTATCCCGGCGCAAGACCATTACGAAATTGAAAGCTTTATTGATGGCTCGATCATGACCATTGCCGATTCGCCTTGGCCGGGCTTTACGCCCGACCTCATCAGCATTGTATTGGTAGTGGCTACTCAAGCTAAAGGTTCGGTATTGATCCATCAAAAAATGTTTGAAAGCCGCTTGTTTTTTGTGGATAAACTGCTGGATATGGGTGCCCAAATCATTTTGTGCGATCCGCACCGTGCTACGGTAATTGGTTTGGATAAGCAGGTGCAACTGCGGGGTATTTCCATGACCTCGCCCGATATTCGTGCTGGGGTGTCGTTATTAATCGCAGCACTATCGGCTCAGGGCCAATCTACCATTTATAATATTGAGCAAATTGAGCGTGGCTATCAACACATCGACGAAAGACTAAAAGCATTAGGTGCCGACATAACCCGGATCTGATTTTCAGATACCATTAGGTAACAGAAACCACTGCTTGTTCGTCATAGCAGTGGTTTTTTTTATTTGATGAACTTACAGCAGTCATGCCGAATTTATTCTGGCATCCTACCAGAAGGTTAGCAGTGTGCAAACCAAATGGCAAACATATTACCAAGCAAGCGGGGTGCTGAAAAAAATTCAGCATAACATATAAGATTAAATACAATATCACCATGTTCGCATCCACAATTCAGCTTTATAAAAATGCTTATAGCGGCCTTACGCGCGAAAGTTGGTACTTGTCGCTGGTAATGCTGGTGAACAGGGCCGGTACTATGGTACTGCCTTTTATGAGTATATACTGTACCCAGCAGTTACATTTTACTATTGCGCAAGCAGGTATAGTGCTGTCTATGTTTGGTGTGGGTTCGTTAGTGGGCGCTTTTATAGGCGGGCGCATTACCGATAAGTTTGGCTTTTATTTTGTTCAATTTGGCGCCTTGCTTAGCGGTGGTATCCTGTTTTTAATATTGGGTTTTCAACAAAGTTTTACGGCGGTATGTGTGGTTACTTTTATATTGAGTGTATGTAATGATGCCTTCAGGCCGGCAAACTCAACTGCTGTAGCGCATTACAGTTCGCCCCAAAACCGCACCCGCTCCTACTCCCTTAACCGGCTGGCTATTAATTTAGGCTGGGCTTTTGGAGGTGCTTTGGGTGGTTTTTTAGCATCAGTAAATTACCACCTCCTCTTTTGGGTAGATGGTTTTACCAACATTTTATCGGCACTATTACTGGTTAAATTGATGCCGCATACCGGTGCTTTAAAACAGACTGCCCACAAAATGAAAGAAGCGGTCGGCGCGGCATCGGCCTATAAAGACGGTGTGTACCTCATGTTCCTGGTTTGTACGGTATTATTTGCGGCCTGCTTTTTCCAGTTGTTTACCATGCAACCGGTGTTCTATAAAACACAATGGCATTTCAACGAATCGTTTATAGGGTTATTAATGTCGCTCAACGGACTGATCATTGTAGCTGTTGAAATGGTACTCATCCACAAAATTGAAGGCCGGCGGCATCCACTAATCTATGTGGTTTGGGGGATATTGCTTATGGGTACTGGTTTTGTTTTATCAAACCTGCTGCCGGTTTCTGGGTGGGCGGCTGTCGTAATTATTTTGTTCATCACCTTTGGTGAAATCATGAGCATACCCTTTATGAACACCTTTTGGCTGGCCCGCACTAATACCAGTAACACCGGTCAATACGCGGCCCTGTACACTATGGCTTGGTCGGTAGCACAAATTTTGGCCCCCGTATTAGGCGGCGAAGCCATTGCCCGTAGCGGTTACACGCTGTTATGGTGGATGCTGGGTACCATTAGCATAGCCTCGGCATCAGGGTTTTGGTGCTTGTATAAATTTAAAATAAGTACCCTTGCTGGTACGAACCTTATGATACGCCATCAGCATTAAAACCGGCTTGTAATATCTTCACAGTTACCAACAATTGCCCCAAATGCCGCATGGTATGTTCGGCCGCATGCGTGTACAAGCCGGTTACTGTTGAGGGTACCTGCGCACGCCCTACGCCCCTTACCTGGGTTAGCGTTTGCTCGTCAGTTGTGCTTAACTGAGTCAAAGCTTTGTCAACCTCTTCATTGAAGTTTTTAGCCAGGCTTTTAATACTATAATCGCCAACCGGTGGCTTATCTTCTGTAGCTAAGTAAGCCAACTGATCATGGTTTAAAGATTCGGCACGGGCATAAGTAAATAGCCTGTTCAGCACCCCTGTTAAGTGTTGCAAATGAAAACCCGGCGATGCCAGCCCGGCCGGCCTTTGCCAAAGTAGCTCTTCAGGAAAACCCTCCATTAATTCATTTAACTCTTCACGGGCTTGCAATAATGCATGTGCTACAGGCTGCAATAAGGCGGGCATACTGGTTAGGGACCCGCGTAGCCATACTTCGGGTAGTTTGTTAGGCATGAGGTAAAGTTATGCTAAACTATACAAAATTTAGTAAACGTAATGCAACAAGCTATTTGCAAAACCTTTAAATAATGCTTTAAACAACTGTTTATGTTAAACAGCACACAATGGTACAGCTATTGCATATATGCATACAAACACTGTTTACCTATGATAAAATTTACTAATTTAAAACCCGCAGCCAAATGGCCTGCACTTATATTAACGCTGTGCGCCGCATTGTTACTTACGGTACAAAGCTGCAAAAATACCAAACGGTCGGACATGGCCCAAACTATTTACAAGATAAATAATAATAAGGCCTTTAACAGAGTTACCCCTGAAGGTTTTGCATCAGTATTTGAAAAAGTTTTGGCCGAAAAGAAAAAATCGTTACAAAACCCTATACAGATCACCGGTTTTTACGAAAAGAACGGACTTGACCCCGTACTGGTTTTAGACCACATGGCAGGAAACGATCTGAAAACTTTGGCCGCATATTTAAAAAATTCGGGTGAGCATGGTTTAGATCCTAAAATGTTCCAGGCTGAGCAGGTAAACAACCTGGTGAATAAATTTTACAGTAAAAACGCTATTAAAACAACCGAAGAGGCGTACCAAAACATGGCCGAGCTGGAAGTTATGCTGGCTAACTCTCTAATTAATTACACCAATGCCTTACAATATGGCGTAATTAGTCCGCGTAAAATATATGCCCGTTATTACACCGAAACCAAACGGCCCGATAGCGCTTCCATGAATAAGGTATTCGCCATTAGCGATCTGAAAACTTTTTTAGATAGCGTGCAACCAAAAAGCACCCCATATTTAGCACTGCAAAAGGCTTTGAAAGAAAACGTACAGGTTCCCGGTAAAACGCCGGAAGAAACCGATCGAATCCTTAAAGTGAACTTAGAGCGCCTACGCTGGAAAAACAAACCGGCTCAAAGTAAATATGTTATCGTTAATATTCCTGACTACCGCTTAGATGTTATGGACAATGGTAACTCAATTATGAATATGAAAGTGTGTGTGGGCGAGGGCCGCAACATTGACCGTGCCGATAACCTGATAGAGTATGATGAAAGTGATAAAAAAGACCGTCCTTTTTCGCGCGAAACGCCGCAGTTGAACAGCATGATTTATTCGGTACAGGTTAACCCTATCTGGAATATTCCTCAAAGTATAGCCACCAAAGAAATTATGGTTAAGGCGGCAGACGACCCTTATTATTTAGCCAACAACAACATTGATGCCTATAAAGGCGGCAAGGTTGTAGAAGATCCTGAAACAATTGATTGGGCATCGGCCGGTAAAGATGAATATGAATTTAAACAACGCCCGGGCGATGATAATGCTTTAGGCAAGATCAAGTTTTTATTTAAAAACAACAGTAGTGTGTATTTACACGATACGCCTGCTAAATTAGCTTTCAATAAGCCAATGCGGGCTGTTAGCCATGGTTGCGTACGGGTAGAACGCCCGCTTGATTTGGCACATGCATTATTTGGGGATGGCGATAAGTACCAAAAAATTGAAAAGTTTATGGGTATGGATAATCCTGATCCTTCAAACTTACAGGTACCTCAAAAAATGCCCGTATATCTTACTTACATCACCTGTTGGCCTGATGCAAATGGCAGGTTACAGTTCCGACCTGATGTGTACGGTTTAGACATTGTTTTATTTGCACATTTAAATAAGTTTTTAACCGTTTAATATTAAATTGTTTTATAAAAATAGCCAGGCCAATAATATGACCTGGCTATTTTATTATAAAAAATTGAAAGTTATTTTAGTTACAAGTAAAACAAATTTAAATGAAAATCTATATTAATGATGATATATATAATATTATCTAAATTAAAATAAAGTTTAAACAAAAAATATCAATCTATTTAGTAGATCATATAAAATATTCGATGTTAACAATTCTGTTTAATGCAACAAATTCCTATTCAAAATCACCAAACCCGTAAATATTACCCTGGAATAACCTTGTATAAACTTGTTGGTTGTTTACTGGTAGTTTTTACACATATTGGTTTACCGCAAATTTACACCCAGCTTAATAAAAGCATTATTGGTTTGCACAGTTTTGTAGCTGTTGTGGTACCCTGTTTTTACATCATATCGGGCTTTTTAGCATATCAGGGCTGGTCAAACGCAAAACATCCCCATCTATACGTGCGGCGTTACATTATGTGGATCACTTCTGTGTACTTGATATTTTTTATATTTTACCTGCTTGATAATGTGGTACCGCTTTTTGTGCATTACGGTTTTGTTCCACACCTTATTTTGAAACAAAGTATCATATTGCTTGATATATTATTTGTTACAGGGCCTAATGCAGCCTTATGGTTTGTACCACCGCTCATATTTGGTACTATAAGCTGTTATTATTTATACACCACAAAAAAACTCGCATTGGCCTCCAAATTAGCTTTAACAGGCTTTTTGCTAACTTTATGTATGTTCGGTACATTGCGTATTTTGATAGAAAGCATATTTGGCCCCATATCTTTTTTAAGTAATACCTATGTAAACATAGCAATGGCTATAATTTATAAATATGTAGGGTTTGGTTTTACATTTGTATTTGCAGGCACTTTGCTTGGTAAATACGACAACAAATTTTTACAGTTAAATGCGTGGACCTTAACACTACTTACCTCGGTAGTGGTAATGCTGGAAATTATACTGTTAAACTATATTGCTGTTGGCTACCATTCTTACTATTTTGTTTTTAGTATGATGCCTCTAAGCATACTGGCATTTTATGGTATTTTACACGTTAAGTTAAATGGTGTGCTTACCTATCATAAATTTATTAACGCATTTACCATCCTCACCTTTTTTTGCCACGTTTATTTTATTGATATTAACATGCGCATATTAGGCTATAAATTGCACCATACCACCATCAGGCAAACTGCTTTGTGTTTATTGCTGACCTTAATGGAAGGGTTGATCTTCACCTCCTTAGTATTGTACGCACAAAGGAGTTTTAAAATCCCCATAAAAAAACTTTTAAGCTTCAATTAGTTTATTTATAAGTCAGTTTTTTTTCATCGGTATCAATATTTCAATAACTTTTATATTTTTGAGTTTCACACGAAACCATTGATGCCTTACAAACCTGGTTTACACATTTTGGCCGAATTTACAACGGCTAAAACAGATTATCTTACATCGGCCTCACCTTGCAGAGACCTGTTCGATCAACTGGTTTCAGATTTTGAATTAACTAAAGTTGGGGAAGCTTACCACGAGTTTGAAAATGGCGGCTTCACTGGTATCATTTGCTTAACCGAATCGCACTTATCCATACATACCTGGCCCGAGTTCAACCTGGCTACTTTCGATATCTTTCTATCTAACTACCAAAAAGACAATACAGAAAAAGTAAAGCAATTTTATGCCGAGGTGTTCAGCTTTTTTGAAGGCGTTGAAATACAGAAAAACGAACTGGAACGATAAAGATGGCGACCCATAAACTAACCTCTTTTCCTAATACAGAAGTGGCTACCTGCCCCCAGTGCAACCAAAGCATTACGCTATATGACCCTGCAGGCAGCGAATTTTGTGTATGCCCCAACTGTCATTCTTTTATTAGGTTTATTGCCGATGACTATGCCAGAACTCAGAAACAGGCGCCGTTAATAAAATCTGATCCAATAATACCCATAGGAACCGAGGGCGTACTTAAAGGCATCCCTTATAAGGTTATTGCTTACATTGAAAAAAAGGAAAGTGCTACCGTATATGCCTGGCGCGAATACCTGCTTTATAACTACGAGAAAGGCTACGCTAACCTGGCAGAGTTCGATGGTCATTGGAACCTGGTAGCCGGTAAGGCATTTTATCCTGAACTGGAAGGCTTAGGTAATAACAGTTGGGGCTTTGTTCAATACCAGAATATTGAATACAAAATGTTTAATAAATATACTGCTGTTATAACCGGCTTAATAGGTGAATTCGATTGGGATCTGCTTAGTGAAAAAATTAAAGTCACCGAGTTTATAGCACCTCCTTTCATTATTTATAAAGAATTGGGGGAACCCGCCGCCAACAAGCCAGAACTTTATTTAGGCGAATATACCGAAGCATCAACTATTGCCGACGCGTTTAAGGTAGATTTGAACCGGTTTCCAGATAAAATAGGGATCGGAGCTAACCAGTTTTCTATGTATTATAGCCGCTGGTACACCGTATCGCGCGTTACAGTATTTTTAATTTTGGCAATGCTGGCCATACAGTTAGCCATTTTACTGCTTAAACCCGAAAAGGTTGTAATGGATCAGGACTTTGTTATTGGGTATGATAGCACTAAAGCAGGCGATGATTTTAAATCCTTTGCCACGCCTGCTTTTATGGTAAACGACGCTTCATCGGCCATGGAGATCAATTTAGGCTCGGCTATTGACAATAACTGGCTGGAAGCTACCGTAACTTTAGTGAACGAGAAAACCAACCAATCCTGGGAAGTTACCGAAGGCGTGGAATACTATCATGGTTACGAGGGGGGCGAAAACTGGAGCGAAGGATCGCAGCAAACTACGGTTTTGTTATCCTCAATTCCTGCAGGTAAGTACCACTTAAACGTGTACCCGGCATCGGGTAACAAAAGTTTAACCAATTTGCGCATGGCGGTTACCACTAATGTTACCTTATGGATGAACTTGTTTATAACCTGCTTACTACTGTGCTTATATCCTATTTACTGCTGGGTACGCATGCAAAACTTTGAAAAGCAACGCTGGGTGAACAGTGATTTTTCACCTTATGAAACCGATGAATAATGGACTATAAATTAATACGTATTTACCTGGTTGTAGTAGCACTCGTAGTGGGTTACTTTACTTATACCTGCTTTAACGGCGTGGCGTACTGGGAAAGCAAGGTTGAAAAAAACACCGATGCCCCGCGCAGCGGCCACCGCGGCGGCGGGATGAGATTTTATCATAAATAAACATTATAAAGATGACTTTAAACGAATTAATTAACATTAAGTACATTATAGCCTCGGTGCTATATTCCGTTATTGGCATTGTGATACTGCTGGTCGCTTTCTGGATCATTGAAAAGACCACGCCCGAAAACCTGTATAAAGAGATCCTCGAAAAACATAACGTGGCGTTGGCTATTGTTTGTGCCGCGTTTATGATCGCCGTAGCTATTATTATAAGTTCGGCCATTCACGGGTAAGCATGAATAAAAAGCTTCATGCGCTTTTGCTCATTTCGGTATTTGTTGTAGCCACCTGCGGGCTCATTTACGAACTAATAGCCGGTACGCTTGCCAGCTATTTACTGGGCGATTCGGTCACCCAGTTCTCTACCATAATAGGCGTGTACCTGTTCTCTATGGGTATAGGTTCATGGGTATCCAAATACTTTGAAAAAAACATTATTTACTGGTTTATTCAGTTAGAAATTTTGGTAGGCATTGTAGGCGGTACCAGTTCTACCATCCTTTTCCTCGTTTTTGAAAGCGTAGCATCCTTCCGCATTATATTATATAGCCTTGTTGGCTTAACGGGCATCTTAGTAGGATTAGAGATCCCTCTACTCATGCGCATATTGAAAGACCGGTACGAGTTTAAAGACCTCGTTTCTCGAGTATTTACGTTCGATTATATTGGCGCGCTATTGGCCTCCCTGGTGTTCCCGCTATTGCTTATCCCCTACCTGGGCTTAGTGAAAACTTCCTATCTTGTAGGTATTTTAAATATAAGCGTAGCTTTAATGGTATGCCTTAACTTTAAAAAGGAAATTAAGGCGGCAACATATCTGCAAACCAGTGCTATCATCAGCATAATTGGTTTGCTTGTGGGCTTTGTGTACGCTAATAATATTACCAGTTATGCCGAAAGCCTCACCTATACCGATACCATTATCTATTCTAAAAGTACGCCTTATCAACGCATTATCCTAACTAAGAAAGGCAAAGTACTACGCTTGTTTTTAAATGGCAACCTTCAATTCAGTTCAGATGATGAATACCGTTACCATGAGGCACTGGTACACCCTGCCCTGCAAGCATTGCCTTATGCCAAAAATGTACTGATTATGGGTGGTGGTGATGGTTTAGCCGTGCGGGAGATATTGCGCTATCCTCAGATCAGATCGGTTACACTGGTAGATCTGGATAAGGGTATGACGACTTTATTTAAATCGAATAGTATATTGCTGAGCCTAAACAAACGCTCCCTTCTATCGCCCAAGGTAACGGTTATTAATGCCGATGCTTTTACCTGGATACGTGCGCAAAAGCGCAAATACGATTTCATTGTGGTCGATTTTCCCGATCCATCCAACTATTCGGTAGGAAAGCTTTATACCAATGCCTTTTATAAACTGGCTAAGGGCGTTTTATCTCCAAATGGAATTATGGTGGTGCAATCTACCTCACCTTATGTAGCGCCAAAATCTTTTTGGACGGTTGATAAAACCCTGCGTTCTGTAGGTTTGCATACCATACCCTATCATAATTTCGTCCCTTCGTTTGGCGAATGGGGCTACATTATGGCTACCCAAGGGCAGCCTTACGTTAAACCTAAGTACTTTTTACCCGGCATGAAATTTATTTCAACAGGCAGCCTCAACCAAATGCTATACTTTCCGCCCGATATGGCCAAAGTGGAAACTGAAGTAAATAAACTAAATAACCAGGCCTTGGTCAAATATTTTGAAGATGAGTGGGCAGCCGTTTTATAAGCAGCAGAACCTGTTGAACAGCGGTAGCCGTCGCGCATTTTTGTTAAAAGCCGGTTTGATCACTTCGGGCATATTTTTAAGCGGCTGCATTAAAAAATTAAAATCAGCTACATATAAAAATATTAAAGGTGGCCTGAGAGGCCCTAATGTCAAAGCTGGGCACATCCTCAGGGACCAAACACTCTTGCCAGCGCCAACTTCAACCCGTAACCTAAAAACGCTAATTATTGGCAGCGGTATATCCGGCCTCGCCGCTGCATGGCGCATGAAAAGGCAAGGTCACCATGATTTTGAACTACTGGAACTGGAAGACCAGTTGGGTGGTAATGCACATTCGGGTAGCAACGCAGTTTCTGATTACCCATTAGGGGCACATTACATCACTATTGCCAATAATGAAGACCAAATACTCATTGACTTTTTAACGGAATGCGGTGTGATCACAGGCTTTGAAAATGGCCTGCCGGTTTACAACGAATATTACCTATGTTTCGACCCTGAAGAACGCCTGCTCATTAATGGCCAATGGCAAGAAGGTTTAGTCCCCGAGTTTGGCATTACCCCTGCTGACCGCGCTCAGATTAAACGGTTTTTTAAACTGATAGAAGAATTAAAAACCGCCAAAGGAACAGACGATAAATATGCGTTCGCTATCCCGCTCGACAATAGCTCCGCAGATGAACGATACCGTCGGCTCGACAGCTTGTCATTCAAAAATTATTTAATAACTGAAGGTTATACATCCCCTTACCTGCTTTGGTACCTGGACTACTGTTGCAAAGATGATTATGGCCAAACCACCGATAAAATATCGGCCTGGGCAGGGCTACATTACTTTGCCGCCCGCAAAGGTAAAGCCGCCAATGCCGAAAGCAACGCCGTGCTCACCTGGCCTAATGGAAACGGCTGGTTGATGAAACAGTTAGCAAGCAGCGTTAAAGAGCATACGCGCACCGGTTCCATGTGCTATGGTGTTTCTGTATTAGCGCAAGGAAACGTACAAGTTGATGTTATGGATATAAAAAGCGGAACCACCTCCACCATTATAGCCGAACGGGTAATTATGGCTACGCCGCAGTTTGTGAACCAAAAGATTATCAAAAGTCCTATTAATCGTCATTTTAATATACATAGCTTTAATTACTCGCCATGGTTTGTTGCCAATATTACCGTTAATAACCTGCCGCAAACCAACGGTAGAGGTTTAAGTTGGGATAATGTGGCTTACAACACCGCCTCAGTTGGGTATGTAAACGCCAATCAGCAAAGCCTGAACACCGGTGATAATAAAAAAGTGCTCACCTACTATTTACCACTATGCGACAGGGAACCGCGGGTAGCCCGGCTGGCAGCATACACCCGTACTTACCAACAATGGCTGGATATTGTGATACCCGAACTGGAGTTTATGCACCCCGGCATTACAGCGCATATTGAGCAGGTAGACGGCTGGATTTGGGGCCATGGCATGATTGCCCCAACATTAAATTACATTTGGGGCAGTGAGCGTAAAAATGCGCAAGCTCCTGTTAACGAGGTTTTATTTTTTGCACACACCGATTTGAGCGGGATCTCTATATTTGAGGAAGCCTTTCACCAGGGTATAAAAGCGGCAAACGATGTATTAGCATCCTATGAACCAAAGCACAACATATAAGCAACCATGGCTTCACTCGCTGGCTACCGATAGTGTTTTCATACTATTGCCACCGTTTTTGGCCTTGTTGCTGGTCGTGGCTTTTCCAGTGGTATTTCAATCGTCATCGGCTATACCGGTAATGTATTGGTTAATATTAGTGGTGTTCATTGATGTGGCGCATGTGTACAGTACACTTTACCGCACCTACTTCAACTATAGTAGTTATCGGCAAAATTCATTACTAATCGTTATTCCAATGGCTTGTTATGTGGTAGGTGTGCTGCTGCATAGTGTTGATGCGATACTTTTCTGGCGTATATTAGCTTACCTGGCAGTGTTCCATTTCATTAGGCAGCAATATGGTTTTATGCGGTTGTATTCGCGCAAAGAAACTTACCATAAATTTTATATGCTTATAGATACCATTGCCATATATACAGCCACCATCTACCCTATCTTTTACTGGCACTTTGAAGGTAACCGGCATTTTAATTGGTTTACAGACAATGATTTCATCATGGTATCTACTTCAACAACTTTAATTAATGTTGGCTTAATCATTTATTTGGTTGTGATATCAGTTTACATCATTAAAGAAATATTATTGATCAAGAAAATCCGGCAATTTAATATTCCCCGCAATCTGCTGGTTATCGGCACCTTCGTGTCGTGGTATTTTGGCATTGTGTATTTCAACGGCGATTTTGCATTCACTATGCTCAATGTAATTTCGCACGGCATACCCTATATGGCACTCATTTGGATAGCAGAAAAGAAAAAGTATCCGGGCAAATCTGATAGCTTTATGCTTAACGCTTCTTTTAGCAAATACGGTATCATTCTATTCGTAATCACCTTAATTGTATTTGCTTATTTGGAAGAAGGTATATGGGATGGCCTTATCTGGCGTGAACATGCCTCCATATTCGGCGCGTTTACCAAGCTTCCAAAAATACAAAACACGCAACTGCTATCCTTATTAGTCCCCCTGCTGGCCTTACCGCAAGCTACCCATTATGTGTTAGACGGCTATATTTGGAAGGTTCAAAAGCAGGAGCTGAGTTAATTTGATTAATAGGTTTTTATTCATTCGGATATCAGGTTATGGGCTTGTTGCTGCCAATTGGTTTTTTTTCAGCCTACCTAATAATAGCTTTACAACTTTTAAAATCAAGCTTATTTAAAACTGACTTATTCGATTAATTTAAAATCAACTTATAGATTACATATTGTATTATACTAAATGTTCAATAATATTTTAAACACAAAAGCCACCTTTATATAAGTGGCTTTTGTTATAATATATAGCATTGTATAAACAATCATACTGTCGGATTTAACATTAAATATGGCTGTATTACTTTATTTTAAACCAAAATATGTTCTGTATCCTGTAATTGTCATATCTATCTGTAGCGGTATTTTTACGAGTTTATCCTCAAATACCTTGTAGCGCCACCTGCACAATTCAGGGGCTGTTACGGTTTCAAAACTACCTTAACACAATCGTCTTGTTTTTTGCTGAATATTTCATACCCTTTGGCGGCTTCACTTAATGGCAAGGTGTGGGTAATAATATCATCCAAAACAACCTTCTCTTCTTTCACCAGGTCAATCAAATGATCAATGTAATTCAACACCGGAGCTTGTCCTTGTTTAATGGTAAGGCCTTTATCAAAAATACGGTGCATCGGAAAGTTATCGTATGGCGAACCATAAACACCTACAATAGTAACCGTTCCGCTACGGCGAACCGCTCTAAAAGCCAGGTCGAGTACTTTCATGCTACCTACCTCAAAGTTCACGGCCGATTTCACCCTATCCAAAATGCCGCGCTCAGGCTCAAAACCTACAGCATCCACACATACATCGGCACCACGGCCACCAGTCATTTGCCTTATAGCCTCAACTACATCAACCTTATTAGGGTTAAGTGTTTCCACTTTATTTACCGTTCGGGCTTTATCTAAGCGGTAATCTAATACATCAATTGCTATTACCCTGCTTGCACCCATAATCCAGGCAGCTTTTTGTGCCATTAACCCCACAGGCCCTGATCCGAATATGGCCACTACTTCGCCGCCTTTGAGCTGCGCCCAATCTATAGCCGACCACCCGGTAGGGAAAATATCTGTTAAAAATAGTACCTGCTCATCAGTCATGTTGTCGGGCACAATGCGCGGACTAATATCTGCGTAAGGAACACGTACATATTCAGCCTGGCCGCCCGAGTATCCTCCATAAAGGTCGGTATAGCCAAATAAAGCCGCTCCTTTTTCGTCCGCCAGTCCACCATCAGGTCCGTAATGTTCATAATTTGAATTCTCGCATGATGGCGAAGCACCATGTTGACAAAAAAAGCAATGCCCGCAAGCAATAGGGAACGGAACTACCACCCGGTCGCCTTTTTTTAGTTTGGTAACCGATGGGCCAACCTCTTCTACAATGCCCATAAACTCATGTCCCAAAATCATGTCTTTAGGCTGTGGAACACCTCCGCTTAATATATGAAGATCAGAACCGCAAATAGCTGTAGAAGTAACCCTCAGGATCACATCGCCACCCTCTTCAATACGTGGATCATCAACAGTATCCACGCTTATATCACCCGGTTTGTGAAAAACTGCTGCTTTCATAAATAAATTTTTTAAATTTTAATTTTATTATTTAACTTAAACATTATTTAATAGTCGCTGGTTTTAATTAATTATAAAACACCATTGCTTAATTTCCTTTGAAGCAACAACTTATAGCAGCATATATGTTTGTATTCTATAGAGAGACAAATCACTATTTTATGTAACTATTATATCATAATTATCCCTACAGGTACTAAATCAACATATATACTGCTTATTGTATGTAAAATTTATAATAATATAGTCAACTTAATGTTTGATATATTATATTTGGAGCCATTGATGAAATCTGTTTATTTAATTGGTATAATCCTGTGCTTCCTTCTGATTGGAGGTATAAAGCATAGCTATGCCGGTCACTACAAGCAAACAGATTGTTCGGCACAACTAAAAACTGCACAGCCCCCACATCTTCAACTTGCCATACCAGATAAAGAGCATGCCGTTATTAAAAATAGAGCATCGGCCGATGTTTATGAATATGTAATAACCATCGACGATAATGAGGAAGATGACCATACAATATCGGCCAGGAAATATGTGCTCTTGGTCAGCTGTTTTTTTGCCCTCTCCTACGCGTTTATTCTAAGCTCGTTATTCAGCTCTATTAAAGACCGCCTTCCTTATTGCGGCCATTTAGCTAATGCCAGTTCCTGCAAGTATATAACTCAAAGAGTTTTAAGACTCTGATAACCCTTTTTCATCAGTTCACCGCGGTATAATTATTATACCCTGTTTCTACTTGTGCATTACTTTTACTTCACCCATACTGTGTAATGTCCTGTAAACTGATGTGTCCATTCGTCTAAAGGAATTTTATTCCAGGCATTCAATCGCTAAAAATTCATATAAAATCATGAAAAAAATTGTCATGTACACGGGCTTATTGGCCTTGCTGTACCAAGTTAGCTGTACTCCTAAACAAGAGAAAAAGGAAGAAGCTGCTACCTACACCATTACCAGTCCTTTAAAAATCGACACTTCTTTTACCAAAGAATATGTGTCGCAAATCAAATCGGTGCGGAACATCGAACTCCGGGCACAGGAAAAAGGGTACCTGCAAAACATTTATGTTGATGAAGGCCGGACAGTAAAAACCGGTCAGTTGCTGTTTAAAATAATGCCCAAAGTTTATGAGGCCGAACTGCTGAAAGCACAGGCCGAAACCAAGGCAGCACAAATAGAGTTGCAAAATACCAGGCTGCTGTCTGATAAAAACATCGTTTCTAAAAATGAGCTGGCTATGGCGCAGGCCAAACTCGACCAGGCCAAAGCCGAAACATCACTTGCCAGGCTCCATCTCTCATTTACCGAAATACGGGCACCATTCGATGGAACCATTGACCGGATCCCTAAGAAACTGGGAAGCCTTATTGATGAAGGCGAGTTATTGACCAGCCTTTCGGATAATAGCCAGATGTTCGCTTATTTCAACGTATCCGAACCAGAGTACCTGGATTATGAGAGCAATGTTAAAGGTCGGGGCGACCGTAAGGTAAGCCTGCTTTTGGCCAATAACCAACCCTTGAAATACAAAGGCGATGTGGAAACTATAGAAAGCGAGTTCAACAACGAAACCGGAAACATCGCTTTCCGGGCACGTTTCCCCAACCCCGATAAGCTCTTGAAAAACGGCGAAACCGGTAAAGTGCAAATGACCGTTCCGCTTCGCGGCGCGCTTGTAATACCACAAAAGGCTACATACGAAATACAGGATAAAACCTATGTTTTTGTAGTAGATACTAAAGGAGTGGTACGCTCGCGGGTGATAACCATAACCGGCGAAATGCCCGACCTGTATGTGGTTGCAAGCGGCCTTGCCGAAAGCGACAGGATACTGCTGGAAGGTGTACAAAAGGTAAAGGATGATGACAAGATCAAGTTTGAATACATAAAGCCTAAAGAGGCTATGTCCAATTTGCGCTTAAAGGCAGAATAGTGGTTCAATACCTAAATAAGTAAATCAAATGTTTAATAAGTTTATACAAAGGCCGGTACTCTCTATAGTAATATCGCTCATTATAGTGTTTTTGGGAGTATTGGCTATTACCCACTTACCGGTAACACAGTTTCCTTCTATTTCTCCCCCAAAGGTGAATATTACAGCTGAGTACCCTGGTGCTAATGGTGAGCTGCTCATCAAATCGGTAGTAATTCCGCTCGAAAGGGCCATTAACGGTGTGCCCGGCATGAAGTATATGGCATCCGATGCCGGTAACGACGGCGAGGCAACCATTCAGGTGGTATTTAACCTGGGTACCGATCCTAACCAGGCATCCATCAATATTCAAAACCGGGTGGCTTCCGTAGTTAACAAACTGCCGCCGCTGGTAGTGCGCGAGGGCGTAAAGGTTACACGCGAAGAATCGAATATGCTGATGTACATTAACTTGTATAGTAAAGATCCGCATACCGATCAAAAATTCCTCTTCAACTTTGCCGATATCAACGTATTGTCGGAATTGAAACGTGTGGATGGCGTGGGTGTGGCCGATATTTTAGGTAACCGCGAATATGCCATGCGGATATGGTTAAAACCCGACCGTATGCTGGCCTATAAAATTTCGGCTGAGGAAGTAATGAAAGCGCTTGGTGAACAAAGCATGGAAGCCTCGCCGGGTAAAACCGGTGAAAGCTCCGGTAAAAGATCGCAGGCGTTCGAATACGTTTTAAAATATCCCGGTAGGTTTACCACCAAGGAAGGATATGAAAACATTATCCTAAAATCAAGTTCCGATGGCGAAATCCTGCGTTTAAAAGACGTTGCCGAAATTGAATTTGGAAGCTCCATGTATGATATTTACTCCAACCTTAACGGGCGCTCTTCGGCCGCTATTACGGTAAAACAATCATACGGTAGTAACGCCAGCCAGGTAATTAAGGATATTAAGGCTAAAATGGCGGAGCTGAAAAAAACATCTTTTCCTAAAGGAATGGACTACGAAATCAGCTATGACGTTTCCAAGTTTCTGGATGCTTCTATTGAAAAGGTTATCCATACGCTGGTTGAAGCCTTTATTTTGGTGGGCATAGTGGTGTTCTTGTTTCTGGGCGATTGGCGTTCTACTTTAATACCGGCCATTGCGGTACCGGTATCGTTAATTGGTACGTTCGTATTTATGCAGTTCTTTGGCATAACGCTAAACCTTATTACGCTCTTTGCGTTGGTGCTTGCTATTGGTGTGGTGGTAGATGATGCCATTGTGGTAATTGAAGCGGTGCATGCTAACATGGAAGAACACCATCTTTCGCCACTAAAAGCTACCAAAAAGGCCATGCACGAAATTAGCGGAGCCATCATTGCTATTACGTTCCTAATGGCAGCGGTATTTGTGCCAGTCGCGTTCATGTCGGGCCCGGTAGGGATATTTTACCGGCAGTTTTCCATCACCATGGCAACGGCCATTATACTATCAGGAATAGTAGCGCTTACGCTTACGCCAGCACTCTGCGCCATGATGCTGCGAAATAATCATGGAAAAATTAAAAAAGCGAATATACTCGATAAGTTTTTAGCCGGCTTTAACAACGGGTTCAACAGTTTGGCAGGCAAGTATCAGAAAGTGCTGGGCTTAATTATTACTCGCAGGGCGGTAACTTTCATGATGCTGATTGCGTTTTGTATTGGCATATATTTCCTGAATAATAACCTTCCATCAGGCTTTATCCCTAACGAGGATCAAGGGATGTTTTACGCCATTATTCAAACGCCTCCGGGTTCATCATTGGAAAGAACTAACCAGATAGCCGAAAGATTACAGAAAGTTGCCGAAGGAATTGAAGGCGTTCAATCTGTATCATCATTGGCCGGTTACGAAATACTTACCGAGGGAACTGGTGCCAACTCGGGAACTTGCTTAATTAACTTGAAAAGCTGGGAAGACCGTAAAAATTCGGTGCAGGACGTAATTAAAGAACTGGAGGAAAAATCGACCGAGATCACTGGTGCTACCATCGAATTCTTTCAACCACCCGCTGTACCGGGCTACGGAGCTGCAGGTGGTTTCGAGCTGCGTTTGCTGGATAAAGCCGGTTCGGGCGACTTCAAGAAGATGGAAACCGTGAGCCGCGACTTTGTGAAAGACCTGAGCAAACGCCCGGAGCTATCGTCGGTATTTACCTTTTACAGTGCCAGCTTTCCGCAATATATGTTAAGGATTGACAATGATATTGCCCAGCAAAAAGGTGTGACCATTGATAATGCCATGAACACGCTCTCTACCCTGGTAGGTAGTAACTACGAAACCAACTTTATTAAATACGATCGTCAGTATAAGGTAATGGTACAGGCCCTGCCCCAATACCGTGCCCTGCCCGAGGATATTTTAAAGCTGTATGTAAAGAACGATAAGGATGAAATGGTACCCTTTTCGGCATTCATGAAAATGCAAAAGGTTTACGGTCTATCGGAGATCACCCGCCATAATATGTACAATGCATCAGAAATTAGTGGTGCCGCCGCACCCGGTTACAGCAGTGGTGCCGCTATTAGTGCCATTGCCGAGGTTGCCCAAAAAACCTTGCCTCGCGGTTTCGGTATCGATTGGGCCGGGATCTCCAAAGATGAGGTGGCCCGTGGTAACGAGGCTATTTATATTTTCATGATCTGTCTGGCTTTTGTTTACCTAATTCTGGCTGCACAGTATGAAAGCTTTATTTTGCCTTTAGCGGTGATCCTTTCTTTACCGGCAGGTATTTTCGGTGCCTTTTTAATGCTCAAATTATTAGGCCTCGAAAACAACATTTACGCGCAGGTAGCCATGGTAATGTTGATTGGTTTGCTGGGTAAAAACGCGGTGTTAATAGTAGAATTTGCCGTTCAAAAACACAAAAACGGCGCAACAGTGCTTAAAGCTGCCATGGAAGGTTCGGCGGTAAGGTTCCGTCCAATTTTGATGACCTCATTCGCTTTTATTGCCGGCTTAATTCCATTGGTGTTCGCATCTGGTCCGGGTGCTATTGGTAACCGTACCATAGGCACTGCCGCTGCCGGGGGGATGTTGTTCGGTACTATATTCGGGGTACTCATTATACCTGGCCTATACTACATATTTGGCACCATCGCCGCAAAATTCGTTTTGATACAAGACGAGGAAGAAAATCCGTTAACCGAAGAAATTGATCATAATGTATAAATATAGCAAACACAAAGGCATTACCCTGCTGGGTATATGCCTGGCTATTGCAAGTTGTAAGGTGCCTGATGCATTGCAGATAACCGAAAACAGGTCGGTTCCCGAAGCCTTCGATAATAATGGTAACCGGGATACCACTAACATGTCTGCCATGCAATGGCGAAACTTTTTTACAGACAAAAACCTGGTTAGCCTTATAGATACCGCCCTTAAAAACAACCAGGAATTGCAAATAACCTTACAGGATATCGGTATAGCTCAAAACGATATTCGTATAAAGCAAGGACAACTTTTGCCAACTGTAAACGCAAGGCTTGGCGTAGGTGTTGAAAAAGTAGGTAGATACACCAGCCAGGGTGCCGGTGATGCTACGACCGAAATTGCTCCGGGCCGTGAGTTTCCCGATCCGCTTGGAGATTATACCGCTGCCATTTCGGCCAATTGGGAGGTAGATATCTGGAAAAAATTGCGCAACGCAAAAAAGGCAGCCATAACACGTTACCTCTCCACAGTGGAAGGCAAAAATTTTGTACTCACCAACTTAATTGCCGAGGTTGCCACTTCGTATTACGAGCTGGTTGCGTTTGATAATCAGCTGGAAATTGTGCAGCAAAACATTGCCCTGCAAAAAAACGCGCTGGAGATTATAAAGGTGCAAAAACAAGCTACTAGGGTAACCGAGCTGGCTGTTCAAAAGTTTCAGGCCGAAGTGTTGAAATCACAAAGCCTGGAATTCGATATTTTGCAGAAGATCAAGGAGTCTGAAAACAGGATTAACTTTTTATTAGGCCGTTACCCAACGCCGATTTTGAGAGATAAGAGTAGTTTTTTAGCATTGATGCCGATGGCCGTTAGTTCGGGGGTGCCATCGCAATTATTGGCGAACCGCCCCGATATCAAACAGGCCGAACTTGACCTGGTTGCCGCCAAGTTGGATGTTAAAGTTGCGCGTGCGGAGTTTTATCCCTCGTTCGCTATATCGGCAGCTTTAGGCTTTCAGGCATTTAAGCCTTCGTATTTGGTTAAGTTCCCCGAATCGGTACTTTACTCATTGGCCGGTGACCTGGCAGGACCGTTAATTAACCGTAATGCTATTAAAGCGGAGTTTTACACGGCCAATGCAAGGCAATTGCAGGCTATTTACAACTACGAAAAAACCATTCTCAACGCTTATATGGAAGTCAGCACACAGCTATCCAATATTAGCAACCTGAGCAAAAGCTACGAGTTAAAATCTAAACAAGTGGCCGCGCTTACCAAGTCTATTGATATCTCCAATGACCTGTTCAAATCTGCCCGGGCCGATTATTTGGAAGTATTACTTACTCAACGCGATGCGCTGGAATCAAAGCTCGAACTGATAGACACGAAGAAAGAACAGTTAAACGCTATAGTGAACATTTACAAATACCTTGGTGGAGGTTGGAAATAAATTATTCCATAACAATAAGAGTTGATCAAAACACGATCGGCTCTTATTGTTTTAGTGTTATTTTAGCTTAATTCTTATTCTGTAACTACCCTTACCGGGCCAAGCAAGCCCGATGAAACCAAGGGTGAATCTTTCTTAAAATAGTTCCAGGTAGTAAAGCAGTAACGACCTTTCGATGGGCGTGGCTGATTGTTTAAAAACCAGCTGGGGAACTCTTTTAAAAAATCCCCGCTGTTCATGTGGCCCGGCATCCACTCCATGTCAGCAGGTTCTTGCTCATCACCAATAAGCCGGTTGGCCCAAACATTCGTTACAGCTATTTCTATTTTATTTCCTTTGCTTTTTAGTAATTGTGCCGGAATTTTTATTCTCCAGGGAGCTGTCCAAACTACCCCTATATCTATGTTATTGATTTTAACTTTTGCTATGTGGTTCACCACACCTAAATCAATATATAGCGGCATTTTGTTGCCCGTTATTTTTGTATTTGCAATGTTAAAGGAGTTTGTATAAACGGCAGTTCCACTATAATATTTAATACCAGGTTCGCTGTTCAATGTCCAATCCTCAAGGGCATTAAATTTTACCGCTTGTGCCGGCCCTCCCCAGGTGGCATCAAATTTCACATTCCAAAAACCATCAATTACTGCAATTGGCACAACTGGCATAAAATTAGGTTTGGCCGATGTTTTTAGTACTTTATTTCTGAATACTATAAAATAACTTTGAGAATTATCAAAATCAAGTGGTATTAATGTATGTCCGTTACTTTCTTTAAAATCTGAAAGATTGCGCATATCACCTGTAACAGGATCCCAAAGCTCGGGTTGTTTACCGGTAATTTTAAAGCTGCAATTTACCGAACCGGCAGAACGGTTTACATTGGCTACAAAATATATGTCGGTATTATCGGCATTACGATGAATAGCTTTAACATCCGTGCTTTTATCTGCTACACTTGCTGTAAAATCATCGGCCGGAGATACGATATGCCCCCATTGCAGTAAAGCCTGGCAGCGTTGCCAGTATTTAACCAATGCTTTACCCGGTTCCCACCAGGTTTGTGTACGGTCGAAATGTGTTCCCCACTGACCCATGGTTGCGCCGGGTTTGTATTTATCATCCCAGGGTTGCTGCACAAAGCGGTGCAATATAAAACGGTTTACACCGGCACAAAATGCAGCATCACCCATTGATTTAAGCCATGCCGGTGTCTCGTTCCATTTGCTGTCTTTTGGATCGCCGGTGAATGCCTCGGCTTCAATAATGTTTTGCCCCGATTTTCTAAGTGCAGCCACCGTTGGATCTAACTCGTATGGTGCATATTTACCTTTATGTGTCCAAAATTCTGTCATTACATTTTGTACCAAGGGCATAATTTCATCTTGCCGCCAAGGCCCCCCGTAAGGTTCACATAAAAAAGTGAGGTTAGCAGCCTTCAGCTTTTTAGCAATAGTTTTAAAATAAACATCCCGGTAAAGATCTTTGATGGTAGCACTAAAGTCCGCTCTGAACTTTGCCGAATCCTGTTTACTTCCAACAGTACGTTTTGCAAATGAGGCCAGGTAGGGCAGCAAATCGTACCCCCTGCGCGATCGAAATTCTTCTCTCATCCTGGGTGTCCAGGTTGGATCCCCGGCTTCGTAGCTGTCAAAATGTACATGAGTAAATCCCGTTCCTATCAAATCGCCCAAATGCTTTTTAATTTCGCCAACTACATGGTCCATGTGAAAATCTACGGCCTGCTGGCTCATTTTGTCACATTCTAAACCGGTTGCTTTCCATTGCGCCGGTTGTATCAGTGTACCGGTTGTGGTATGGCCAAACCTGTATATGATCCAGTCGCCTGCAGGTGCATCCCACTCTAATTGCCCGTTCGCCTGCATTTTAGCGGTTAAGTCGATAACGCTTTTTTCAGGAACAACACCACCCGCGGGGAGGGCTATAACCGCAATATCTTTATAATAAGTTTTACGGGCAGCAATTTCGGGCCTTTCTACTAAACCTGTTTCGGGATTATAAATAGGCCAGGGCGTATGCCCGCGCGGGTTTACTTGCGGCCGGCTCAGGTTAACGCTGATATGCTTGTTGCCAGATAGTTTTGTTTCTCCCCAGCAAATTTCCTGCATAGAAAGTTCAGGACTTATCCATGGACCTCCGCTCGATTCATAAGACGGCCCGTTATACATCCCAAAATCCATCCCCAGCCGTTTTGATTCTAAAGCAGCATGCCTTACGAGTTTCCACCAGGGCTCGGTCCAGGATACCAGTTCAGGCGTCGGGCTTTTCTTAATCTCGCCCGCCCAGGGCGTAGTTATATCGGCCAGGCTAAACATGGTAGTACGGTTAAAACCCTCTTTCTTTAAAGCTTCCAGGTCGCGTGTGATGCCGCTTTTGCTTAAATTAGATCCCATCCACATCCATAACACGCCTGGTTTCGCACTCTCTGGCGGATTTAAAAAAACCTTAGCCGGATCGGTTTGTACCCTGCTTTGCGCCAAACATACGTTTGTACACACCAATAACAGCACAAAGAAGAGCATAGAAAATTGATAGTTTTTCATATTTATGATGTTATTCTGGCCCATATAATTGCCATTCTAAAAGGGTTGGCTCCGCCAACTTATTTTCTACCTTCAGCCTAAAATATTGCGCTTTAATAACCTTGAAGTTTTGCACACTGCCTACGCCTGCGGTGGTTACTTTAACCAAAGGCAACCATTCATTACCGGCTTTATATTCCATCGTAACATCCTGGTGTTTATTTTCCCATGGATGCCATGGTTCATCAACTATCATAGTAGATATGTCAACCGGCTTTTGCAGGTCGAGCTCCAATGTTGCGCTCCGGCTGCCTTTGGCTGCCTCCCATTTGGTTAACCTGCTGCCATCTAACAGATTTTTACCAGCCAGCTCTTCCGACTTTTGAGAAGAAACTGTAATTTTCTTATCGGCAACCGGCGACGCTGCCACCTTTGGTTCGCCGGTAAATTCAACCACCACAACAGTATTCAGGCTATCGGGCAGTTGCTTTGGCAATACAATTTGTGATTTAGCAGCTAATTTGGTAACCTTTAACGCTTTACCAGGACTGGCCAACAGGTATGCACGGCTTATTTTGTTTAACATAGGCACACCCAGCACGCCATTGGCCGGGTTATTAAAAACATGCAAGTATAATTTTTGCCCTTTACGGGTAGCACGGCCCCATGACAGGTAGGGAAAAGGACTTGCTGTGGTGCCATATATGGATTCTTTATTAACTTTTATCCATTTACCTATTTCGGCAAGCCTTTCAATACTCACACCGGGTATTTCGCCGCGCGAGGTTGGGCCTACGTTCAACAACATGTTACCGCCTTTGCTTACCACATCGGTTAGGTCGCGTACCATTGTTTTGGTGCTTTTCCAATTTTCATCATATAATTTAAAGCCCCAGGTATCATTCATAGTCATACATGATTCCCAGTTACGCCCAGGGAAACCTGTTGCAGGTACAAATTGTTCGGGGGTTTCGGTATCGCCCTCATAACCTCCGCCTAAACGGTTGTTGGTAATTAACCCAGGATGCTCTTTAACTATGGCTGCAAACTTCGCCGCACGTGCGGGTGTCATGTTTTGAGGCGTATCCCACCATAAAATATCGGGTTCGCCATAGTTAGACAGGATTTCCTTTACTTGCGGTATGGCTATTTTATCCAAATAAGCATCAAAGTCACCCTTTTGGGCTTCATCCCATGACCCACCGCTTGCGGCACCGCCCGGGTGGGTCCAGTCCTGCGCCTGTGAGTAATAAAATCCTATTTTAATACCGGCCTTGCGGCAAGCATCAACCAATGGCTTTAACACATCTTTACCATAAGGCGACGAATCTTTTATATCCCAGTTGGTCACCTTCGAATCAAACATGGCAAATCCATCGTGATGTTTGGAAGTGATCACAATATATTTCATACCGGCATCCTTAGCCATTTTAACCCAGGCCTCGGGGTTGTAGCGGTCGGGGTTAAATTCTTTAGCGTAAGTTTTATATTCGGCAACCGGGATTTTTGCGGTGTTCATAATCCATTCGCCAATACCTTTAACCCGCTCATTTTTGTACATACCGGCAGGTACCGAATAAACTCCCCAATGAATGAACATACCAAATTTGGCATCCTTCCACCATTCCATTTTTTTGTTTTCCGTTTCGGCAGGCTTTGTAGTTTGAGCTATTCCCTGGCTTAAACACCCGGTTAACAGCATAGCTGATAGCAGTTTTTTCATCATATAAATAGTTGGTAATAATAAGTTAGTTTGGCGGCAAAGCTTTGGTGCCCCACGCAGATGCTTTATCACTCATTTGCAGCACCAGTTCGCCGCCCTTAACTATATCTTTATGATTGATCCAAGCTTGTGTAAACGGTTTTCCATTTAATGTTGCCGAGCTGATATATTGATTTTTATCAGATAAATTGAGTGCTGTAATTTTAAAATCCTTCCCGTTTTCCTGGTGTAATATGCTTTGTTTTAGCAGTGGAGCATGCAACAAATAGTAAGGCTGGCCTGCATTAGGATAAAAACCCATCATGTGAAAAATTAACCATGACGACATGGCCCCCGAATCATCATTACCGGGAATGCCCGCTGCCGATACATTGAAGTTTTTATTAATGATTTGCTTAACCCGCAGTCCGCTTAAATCGGGCCTGCCCGCCCAATGGTAAAGGCAAGGTGTTAAAAACGACGGCTCGTTGGCCACATCGTAGTAGTTGCGGGTAAACAGCGTATCCAGCCGGTTAATAAAAGCTGCATTACCGCCCGATTTTTTAATCACCTCCGAAATATCGTGAGGTATGCTTAATGAATACTCCCAGGAAGTACCTTCATAAAAAAAGCAGCACCACCAGCATATTTTTGGATATTCGTTAGTTAGCGGTGTGTATTTTAAATAAGCGGTTTTGCCTTCGGCAGCAGCATAGGCAATGCTATCGATCCATTTGCCGGCAGCATCCTTAGGCATAATAAAACCCTTAGCACCATGATCTTTATAGGTTGCACGCCATAGGTTTTGCCAATTGCCAGCTTGCTTTTTATACCGTTTGTACAGGTCCAAATAGTTTAATCCTTTAGCTACGGTAGCTATACAATAATCATCGTAAGCATAATCAACAGTACGGTTACCGGCCCTTACATAATTTGATGATACATATCCCAGGGTATTATAGTCGGGTAAACCACCCCGGCCCTCTTTTTCTTCATTGCCTCCCGGCGGTACGGTGGCATCCTTAATCATGGCGGTTAAAGCATACTCGTAATTTATACCGGTTAATCCTTTTACGTAAGCATCGGCTATCATCACTTCGGCATGGGAACCTCCTTGTGTGCGGCCATTGTAATTACCGCTGCGGGCATCGGGCATATAACCATCGTGCTGGTAAATATTGAGCAATGAGTTCACAATATCTACCTGCCTGGATGGGGTTACCAAGGTTATAAGCGGGCTTGAGGAGCGGAATGTATCCCAAATAGCATAAAAATCATCGTAATAGGGTTGATACGAAGTCCATAAAGGATTTTCGCCTGTGCGGTCAACAGGCATAAGCATGGTATGGTACATTGCCGTATAAAACATTGTTTTTTGAGCAGCTGTAGCGGCTGCATCAATTTCAAGTTTTTTAAAAAGTACTTCCCAGTTCTTCTCATTCTCATTCAGTACGTTTTCAAAGTTCCAGTGTGGTATTTCGGTATTTATATTTTGCTTAGCTTTTAACGTACTTATAAAAGAAATACCAATTTTAACCTTTACCGTATCTGCGGTGGCATCGCCAAAATATAGCAGGATACCGGTTTTTTCGCCCGTATCGGGTTGAGTGTTTTGACCAGGATATATCCGGTCACCTTTCCAGGTTGTATAGTGTTGAACCGGCTGGTTAAAAACTGCATAAAAATACACCGTGTAGGCAGCACCGTTATTCCAGCCACCACGTATGCGGCTATAGCCGCGCACTTCGGTCGGCGATACAACCTCTACTTCCGAACCTACAAACTGTTGTGCTTCGCGTGCATCGGGTACAGATTTTTCGCCTAAAAAGAAACCGGCATCCAGCTTAACGGCCTTTTTACTTTTAGCCGGATAAATATACTGATGAAAAGCCGCCCGGGCAGTTGTGGTTAATTCGGCTTTGATATTGTGCTTTTTAAGCAGCACACCGTAATACCCTAATTTAGCTACTTCTTTATCGCGAAGCGAACGCTGGTCTATCACATCACTATCACCAACAAAAGGCATTAACTGGATGTTGCCATACTTTGGTCCGCCTCCGGTACCACTAACATGTAACTGACTAAAGCCAATAACTGGTTCATTTATACCGGGTTGATAGCCGCTGTTAGAGCCGCCGCTACCACAATCGGGACCGGGCTTAACCATACCAAAAGGAGCAGAAGGGCCTACAAAAATATGCCCTTGCCCCTGCGAACCTATCATTGGGTCAACATAGGTATGATAAGGCTGTTGTGCCCATGCAGCCAATGGCAACAGCATAGCCATTAGTATAACTACCGGTTTCCAACGTATAATATTTTGGCTTATATCCATACTAATACGCCTTTACAGCTTCAAATTTTTGGGGGAAAGCCGCCCCGCCTTCCAAAGCGGTGATTTTAAGATTGACCACACCATGGTTCTCAACGGCATGCGCATAATACGCCGGTAAGTTAGCGCCCCAATTAACCGAGCAGTTACGTATAAATATATTAGTAGCCTGGTCAAAGTAAAAAGCCGATGTGCTGCCTTTTACCATACCTTCAACATTGCTTGGCCTGCGGTCGTACACGCCTCCGGGCAAATTAGTAGTTTTGTTGATGCGGATATCAACGTTATCGAAATAGATATTGGAAATCTTATCTGCCGATTCGCCGCTGATATAAGCACCGTTTTCGCTCTGGCATTTAATGTTACTGAAATAAATGTTTTTCACCCCGCCTACACGGCCTTCGGTTCGCCCTTTAGGTAAACGCCAGCCGGCATCTTTATTATTGGTGTTTGCACGACGGTAAGCGGTTATATAAATGGGTTCGGCCTTACCCCACCATACATCCGAAAACAAATGAGCATCGATAATAATATTAGAGAAAACCACATCGCTAACCGTGCCCTCGTCCCTGTTTTGAATACCCAGGCCCCTGTTGCTATTCCTGATGATGCAATTATTGATCACTACATGGCTAATGCGGTCCATATTTTCTGATCCTATCTTTATAGCGCATGAACTGGATGTCATGGTGCAATTATTCACCACAATATTTTCGCAAGCACCAAACTCTTCATATTCGCGCCTGTTTTTTAAGCAGATGCAATCATCGCCCGATTCAATATAGCAATTAGAGATACGTACATTTTTGCTATGATCCAGGTCTATTCCGTCACTGTTACGCACTTTAACACTGTTTAAAAGTGTCATATCCGAAATTACCACATCATTACAACCAACCAGGTGTATAGTCCAATAAGCCGAATTACGAATAGTTATATGATGGATTTGCACGTTTTTACAGCCAATTAGTGTTAACAAGTGCGGCCGCGGGTCGAGCACGTTAAAGGGTTTCAACTCGTACGAATCATCCAGTTCTTTCCCCATAAATGAAGTTCCGTTACCGTCAATTATACCACCGCCACAAATAGTAACTTCTTCCAGGTTATTACCGCCGATCCATATCGTACCCTCCCCTTTATTTTCGCGAAAGGCACTTT
Source organism: Mucilaginibacter terrae (assembly GCF_042679325.1). Lineage (GTDB taxonomy): Bacteria > Bacteroidota > Bacteroidia > Sphingobacteriales > Sphingobacteriaceae > Mucilaginibacter > Mucilaginibacter terrae. The sequence goes on along the minus strand of NZ_JBHTMJ010000001.1, from coordinate 120,603 downwards.
CTGTATAAAGTTTTTCATCGGGGCTTGCCAAAAGTTTGGCACCTGCTTCAACGTACAGCTCCACATGCGATTTAAGCTTAAAAGGACCTGCGACGAACGTATTACCGGCAGGTACAAGCACTCTGCCTCCACCCGCGGCTGCACAGGCATCAATAGTTTTTTGAATAGCAACCGCGTTATTTATCTTATCTCCTGCCTTTGCACCATATTGGGTTATATCAAATACATGCTCAACGGTATTACCATAAGCTGCCGGGATGGGCAAAAAGCCAATGATTAACAAGGCAGCCAACAGGGTTACGAGGCAATTTGAAAATTTGTTCCGGTTAAAATAGCTCATTTCATAATAGGTGTTAATCCTGAAGGCTGATTTGCAGGTTTTGCACCCCAGTTTGTATCAGGATTATCTTGTAAATAGATCTCCATTTTTCCTCCCTGCATAATGCCGGTATAACTTATAAAGTTTTTACTGTAAGGCTTCCCGTTCCATTTAACCGCATGTATGTAGCTTGCTTTGGGAGATGATTTATGGCAAACGACCTCGAATTTTTTACCTGATTGTAGAGATATCGCTACCCTATCGAACAATGGTGCGCATAACAAATACTCGCCCGATACCGGGTTTAACGGATAAAAGCCCATGGCAGCAAACATGTACCAGGCCGACATTTGCCCGGCATCGTCATTTCCCCCCAAACCACCAGGACCGTCACTGTATTCGGCAGCTAATATCGTTCTTACTTCCTTTTGTGTTTTCCAGCTGCTTACGGTGTAGTTATACATAAACGGGATTTGGTGACCTGGCTCGTTACCATGCCAGTATTCATTTTTCAGGAAAAGACTATCAAGCGCTGATTCCAGATTTTTGCGACCGCCCATGAGGTTGGCCAAACCGGTAACATCATGAGGCACATAAAAGGTGTATTGCCTTGGTGTACCCTCGGTAATATAGCTTTGCTTAATATCTGCATTGAACGGTTTTACCCAATTGCCGTTTTGCATACGGCCCCTTACCAACCCAACTGATGGATCAAACACGTTTACGTAATAGCCAGCCCTTTTTATCAGCACTTTATAATCTGACGCCTTATTAAGCTTTTTTGACATTTGCGCCAATGCATAATCATCATAAGCATACTCCAGTGTACGGCTAACCTGCTCCATTTTGTGAAAAGCATCTTTTACGCTATCCTCTAAAGGAATATAGCCGTGTTTTAAATAAGATGTTAATGCACGCCTGCCTTTTCCTTCCTGATAATCTTCCATAGTAGCTGGTTGTTCAAATGCATTTTTTCGCATTAACCGATAAGCTTTTTGCGTGTTTTGGGTACTTATACCTTTTAAATAAGCCGATGTGATAACCGATGTAGTGTGATCGCCGATCATTTCAGACGTATAACTGTTCCAGCAGGGAAAAATAGACAACCAGCCACCTTGCTCGCCTTTTAACATCAGCGATTGCACCAAGTTATTAATGAGTTTGGGGTTAAGAATTTCAAACAGGGGTAGTTGCGCCCTGTAAATATCCCAAAGCGAAAAATCATCATAATAATTACCATTAACAACTTTGGTTAGCTGGTAATTTGAAGCGAACACAGGATAGGTTCCATCCGTATCATTATATAAACGCGGATGCTGCATGGCATGGTAAAAGGAAGTATAAAAAATACGTTTATCAACTTCATTTGAGGTAGATACCACTACTTGTGATAATGCTTGCTGCCATACATTTTTGCATTGCTTTACCACACTTTCAAAACTTTGACCATTTAACTCGGCCAACAAACTTTTACGTGCGCCATCCAGGCTACTAAAGGAGGTGCCAATGCTAACCTGTATTTTTTCGCCCTTTTGCACCTTAAAACCTACATAAGCCCCTATATTTTTTTGTGCTATTATACTATCTGTCAAACTTACTTTTTCGCCAGAAAAAGTTCCTTTAGTGCCAAATGCTTTGGTTATTTTTATAACAAAATATCCGCTAAAACCGGCTGGCTTACCCCAACCCTGGTAAATGCGGTGTACCGGGTTATAACCGTAAATTTCTCCCCTTTTACTATCTATTTTAATGTAGCCCTCACCATAATCGCTGTTAGGTGTAATTAACAGGTACAGGCTATCAGCAGCACCGGCGGTAAACTCCATAAGGCCGCAACGCGGCGTGGCCGTAACTGCCGCGTGTAATTTATTTGCCGGTAAATTCAGCTTATACAAATACGGGGTCGACAGTTCATCATCATGTGTAAATTTGACAGCATAATTCACCGTTTTTAATTTGCCCAGTACCGGCATTACGGTTACACTGCCGTAATCCTGCATGCAGGAACCACTTATCCAGTGTGACCCTCTGAAACCTGTAAATTGGTCATCTTTGTAATAATATGGCGGGATGCATTTGCTTTCAGACACTTGGGTTTGCGGTGTCCACTGCGTCATGGCAAAAGGCGTGCATACCGATGGTATGGTATTAGCGAAATTTGCCAGTACCGAACCATGCTTTAACGCCGATGGGGTAGTACTGGTTGCCGTACCCGCCAACGGATTGACATACTTAACCAGGTCTGGCGTTTGTGCCATAACCTTAGCACCCGTAAAACAACATAAAACAATAAAGTATAGCCGCTTAATTAGCATTATAATATATAGGTTTTATAATTTTACGGTTGCCGGTAAATATTTAGCTATCAGATCCTCATAAAACGGTTTAAGCTCGGCTACAACCGGAGGTACAGGGCTTTTGGAGTACAAATCATAAGGATTAAACTTATCTACCCATTTAAACATTTCTTGGTCATGGCCGCTTAGCAAATGATCGTAAGCGTTTTCACGATGCTGGGAATAGAATGAATGGTAACGAATCATATACAAAGCCGGCTCAGGCAGGTGATTTTTGGTAAGATGATACAGATATTCATCGTGCCCCCATGACATGTGCACCTGATCTAACCCGCATTGATGTGTATATACACCATATTTAGTATTGTAACGTTCATCATTGGTATCAGGGTTATCGGCAAAAAATTCGGGGTAAACAATTTTATCCGAAAACTTACATCCTACAGGAAATGAGTCACCTACCACATTCCATTGCGGCTCGCCAAACAAGCATAGCACTTTGCCAAGGTCGTGTATAAAACCAGTTAATACAAACCAATCGGGGTGACCATCAGCGCGTATAGCTTCGGCAGTTTGCAGCAGGTGCTGTAACTGGTCAAGCGAAGTATCGGGGTCAGAATCATCAATTAATGTGTTCAGATACTCCATAGCCGCCCACCATGGCATTTCCATTTTATCGAACTTTAAAAAATTAGCTTTTTTGGCCAATACATTATCATAAGTTTGATATTGATGATTTAACCGGTAAAACTCGCGAACACTGTCTTTTTTAGGATCATTATAGTTTCTAAACTCTTCTTTAGATTTTGCCGTTCCCGGTTCCGGGTATCTCGACAAAACATCATCCTCCCAATCTTCTATACTTGACAATGGAGACATCTCTTGTTTGCTCAAATTTTCCATGTGTAATATTTTAATTTTTATTAATTTTTACCAAAACACGATGTACAAGGCGGCTAAAATGCCGCATATAATTACTGATGAAACCGCAAACGGGGTGCTTAACCTAAACATTTGGCTATTGACCTTAACCATACTGTTTTCACCTTTAGGTGCAGTAAGTGTTATGCCTACCATTACGGCCATGGTAATCACAAAAACCCACATCATACGGTTTAAAAAAGGGATAGGCTCCACCATACCTGCTGTAAGCTGAGGTAAAAATTTCAATATTATCGATAGTGGTATAGTAATTAAAGCTGCCACTAAAGCAGCGGTTGAAGTTGTTCTTTTCCAAAATAAGCCTAATAAAAAAATGGCCAGCACACCCGGAGATATAAACCCAACATACTCTTGTATAAACTGATAAATTTGATCGAAGGTGCGTAAAGCAGGTGCTATTATAATGGCAATTAATGAAGATATAATTACGGCCCAGCGCCCTATAATTACCATTTTACGTTCCGAAGCATTTTTGTTAATATATTTTTTATAAATATCTAACGTAAAAATAGTAGCGATACTATTGCTTTTGCCCGCGAGCGAGGCTACAATAGCAGCAGTTAAAGCTGCAAATGCCAACCCTTTTAATCCCGACGGCAGCAGGTTCATTAGTACGGGGTAAGCATGATCGGGTTTGATATGACCGGCGGCATCAGCCATTTCCTGCTGAAAAAAGCCTTGCTGGTATAAAACATAGGCCGCAATACCCGGTATTACCACAATAACAGGTATCAGCAGTTTTAAAAATGCGGCAAACAGTAATCCGTTGCGCCCGGTATTTATATTGGCGCCTAATGCCCGTTGTACAATATATTGGTTACAGCCCCAATAGTTAAGGTTGTTAACCCACATGCCCCCTGCCAGCAGCGATATGCCCGGCAGTTCATCATAAAACTTATTATCTTTTGTGAAAATCATGTGAAAATGATCGTCGGCATGTGTTCTTAGTATGGAGAAAGCATCTAAAACGCCAGTTCCATGTAATTTATCCGACACAAGACTCATGGCCAAATAACAGGTAACTAAGCCGCCGGCTATTAATATAAACACCTGCACAACATCGGTGTAACCAATAACTTTCATTCCTCCTAACGTAATAAACAGGGCAAATACCGCCAGCCCGATAATACAGGTATTAAATGATACGCCCGAAATGGTTTCGATAGCGCTGGCGCCCAAAAAGAAAATAGAAGTAAGATTGACCAGCACATAAGTGAGCAGCCAAAACACCGTCATAATTGAGCTTACTGTACCGTTATACCTGTTTGCCAAAAACTGAGGCATAGTATATATTTTATTTTTAACATAAACCGGTAAAAAAAATATGGCTACAATAATTAAGGTTGCAGCGGCTATCCATTCATAACTGGCAATAGCCAACCCCATAGCAAAACCCGAACCAGACATGCCTATAAAGTGCTCGGCAGATATGTTGGAGGCAATGATAGAAGCACCAATGGCCCACCAGGTAAGCGAACCTTCGGCTAAAAAAAAGTCTTTTACGTTTTTATCAACAGATTTTTTACGCTGATACACCCAATAGCCATAACCAGATACTATAATAAAGTATATGCAAAAAACAATATAATCGTTTACAGACAAATGATTCATTTTTACAGGTTATAACTGGTTAATTAAAAATGGATAAAATATATTAACTAAAGCTTATTAAGCTATTATTTATTTACGAAAACGGTTACGTTATTCGCCTATTGCGTTTTAACAGCGTTTTGGTTTTCCCCGGGCAGGTTTATGCTTTTTAAAGATGGACTGGTTACTTTGTTTAATATAACCGTTGGTAACACCTTTGCATTAGGCAGGTTCAACCCTTGAACATCAAGCCCGTTTACATCATCAAAAACCATCGACGGCCTGAAATCATTTTCCAGTAATTTGAGGGTAACGTTTTTAAGTTTAATGCCCTTGGCATGCCTTACATAAAGGCCCCATGCCGGTAATTCGCCAAACATGGTAAACTCAGGATAATTAGGTATTTGTTCGGGTACAGTACTTAACAAATCGGTGCTTATATATGCTTTTTCTTTATTGGCACCACCTCCGTAGGTAATTTCTATATTCTCCAATATTACATCCTCTATCGCATGGCCCGGAATACCGGTTATGGAAGCAGGTAGCAAATTATGTGGCGGTACTTTAGGCGGCGGCCCTTCAACCGGGTAACCAATATCGGGTTTAGCCGATGGAATTTCGGCTTTTACATTACCAATGTAAACATGTTTTATGGTACTGTATTTATCATCACTGTTGCGGTGCCCCAGGCGTATCAATATGGCATTACCCGTATTTTTAGCCTGTACATTGCTCACGTTAATGTTTTCCATATCGGCCCCGTCAACAGTTTCCAACGCTACAGCCGACCGGTAGGTATCGTAAACAGTTAAGTTTTTTACCGTAATATTCTTAAAGGTACCCAATGACCCCGTACCTAACTTAAAGGCGCTGGCACTTGACCGTACTGTGCAATTTTCAACATATATATTTTCACAGCGCCCGCTTCGCTCTTCCGACTTTAAGCAGATCCCGTCATCAGCGGCATTTACAAAGCAATTAGTAATCCTTACGTCTTTCGAATCTACTATATCTATACCATCATTGTTCCAATAGGCAGTACTTATTACCCTGATATGGTTAATAACTACCTGGCTACATTTTTTATAGTTTTGAACCCAGCAGGCTGCATTTTTTATAGTTACACCGGTTACTTTAACATTGGTACAATCATAAAAGTGAAGTACTCCAGGCCTGTTGCTTTCGGTAGGCCGCTTTAACAGCCACTCCTTGTCTTTAATTATTCCTTGCCGTAATAATACAAACACGTTCTCTACAAGTTCTCTTCCCTGCCCATCTATAATACCGTTACCTGTTATGGCAATATTTTGCTGCGAAACAGCCGATATAACAGCCATTTTATCTTTCGGATAGTCCATTCTGTTGGTGCTGCCCATAAGTAAAGCATCATCATCCAAATGCAGCTCCACACCAGTTTTTAGTACCAGCGGACCGGTTATATAAGTTCCTGCAGGTACCAGAACCATCCCACCGCCATGCGAGGCCGCGTCGTCAATGGCCTTTTGTATGCTTTTGCCATTGTTTAACCGCAGGCTGGGCTTGGCACCGTAAGCTGTAATATTATATGTTTTTTGTTGTGCAAATACCAATACGGGCAGTATATTTACTACCATGGCAATTACCAGGTGTTTTATTATCCTCATTCAATAATATATCTATCGGGTTTGTAATGCAGCTGCGGCAGAAATTTTAAAAAATCTCTTCTATCAACAGCCGTTTTGTACTTGTATTATTACAATTAATTGATCCGGTTTAATTTTATAAAAAAGGTTTCATTTTGTTTAAGCTCAAACGCAGATGTCCATTTGCCGTTACGGATATCGATATTCAGTTCTTTATCGGGTGCGCCGTTGGCTATAGCCTTTAAACTGTTTTCTTGTTGCTGTGACATATAAGAAGGCGAACCCATTTTTAAATAAGATGTGTACGGATCATTTTTCATATATCCTACACGATAGATCTGTAGTTTATATTTCCCATTGGTTAAATGATCAACAGATAATTTAACTGTACCTACTGCTTTAGAAGGCAACAGCTTGCTGTAAAATTGTTGATTGTAAGAGCTATCGGGAGATAGTAGACGGTAATCCCAAAACAATACCTGTATATTGCCTTTGCTGTCTTTACATATCCATGAACTACGATCTGTATTTACTAACTCTCTTTCTCCCAGTTCATTAATAAATTTATAGGCAAAATACGAAGGTTTTTTAATGGATTGCAAATTGAGCAAGCCAAAACCACCATGAAATGGCTTTAGCGGGGGCCCTGCCTCCTCAAATATATCGGTAAACGTCCAGTATGACATGGAGTTAACCAAGTGCTCCGTTTTCTTTAACACATTAAGCACGTAGGCTGCGTTTTGATAAGTATCGTGCAACGGATCGAGCGGGTTAGGCGATGAATTCCACTCGGTAATATGAATTTCTCTTTTGCTCAGGGCCGATGCATTAACATCCTGCCTTACTTTGTTTACGGCTATAGGTATTCCGTCGGCTTCCCGCATTTGCGTACGCCTTTTACCAAACTCGTCAAATACGGAGCGGGTGCCGTAGGCATGGGTAGAAATAAAATCTACCAGTTGCGGGTAAGTGGCAAACTCTTCTAAAGCCTCCTTGATCCACGTACTGCCCGATGTGGCCGGACCGCCCACCCTATAGGTAGTTGAAACAATTTTAACTGCCTTTGCAGTTGCTACATACAATTTAAAATATTCTTTAATATCACCGCCGAAAAACTCTTTTAAATTAGGTTCGTTCCACACTTCAAAGTACCATTGCTCTACTTCCTTTTTACCGTAGCGCTCCTCAAAATGCTTAACCATGGCAGTAATAAAAGCCGACCATTTTTCGTATGATTTAGGCGGGGTGATATTACCTTTCCACCAAAATACCGTTTTTTCGCCGCTGGCTAAAGCCGGTGGCATAAAACCAAATTCTACAAAGGGGCGTACTTTTATACGTAATAAAAAATCATATAACTTATCAACATACTGCCAGTTATATACCGGGTTACCTTTGGCATCTTCGGTATAGGCATGCATATCATCATTAAGCAAGCCATGAAAACGGATATATTTAAACCCTACTTCTTTTTTTATTAAGGTAAGCTGCTCCTGCCAATCGGCCCGTAACCCCTCGCTGGCTCTGCCTGCACCTACACATTCCTGGTAAACATGGCTCCGGGTTCCTGCTACCTTGGTAATATCGATTTTAATAACACGTGTACTATCGGTATCGGCAGCTTTGCAATTGAAAATGAATAATAACAGAACAGCTAAAAAACAAGTTATGGCAGTATATTTCATAAGGTAGTGAAATTATAAAAACCAATCCTCTGGTATAGCCAGGGGATTGGTTGGATTTTTGGATAATATTTGATTAATATCCAGGGTTTTGAGGGAAAGCACCTCTGTTTAAATCAATTTGTTGCTGAGGTATTGGGCGAAGCAAGAATTTTGCATCTAAAACTGTTTTACCAGTTTGTGCTGCTTTAAGTTCTTCATTATACAATAATGAGCGCGTAAGTAATTTATTGGTACTCACATTACCTACGGTTTCATACATTCTTTTTAGTTCATACCATCTAAACTCTTCGCCAACTAATTCCCTGGCACGTTCTTCCAATATTACGTCGAGTGTTACTATACCTGAGTACTGTAATTCGGCAGCATAGGTTAGTCCGCTAACAGGATTAGTACCCGTTTTGGCCGCCCTTGTTCTTAAAGTGTTTAAATAAGTTAAAGCTTTTGACTGGTTACCTAATTTAACATAAGCTTCAGCAGCCATCAGGTATGTTTCGGCCAACCTGAAAATATAAGTATCCCGTGCACCGCCGTTATCAACATAACCGGCAACGAATGGATCACGGAACTTTTTAAACTGTGGATAATTGCGTACTGAAGCCAAAAACGGAGAAGTACGATATTCATCGGGGTTAATAACAATGTATTTGCGGAGTGCTTTTTGTGCAGGAGTAAATGCTACGTTAGGATAATAAATCAAGGTATCGCCAACAGCAAAACTTTTGCCACTATAAGTGCCTGCAATCTGTGTGATTATAGCATCATATACAGTTGCCAAATAACGACTATCACTTGTTTTGTTAAACAGACTAAAAAAATAAGGAACAGGAGCTATAGCATTGTTAGTTTTACCATAAAAAACACTTCTTCCAAGCAGTGCTGTGTTTTGAACATCCCACATAAACCATTGGTGAAGGGTATTACCGCCACCATTAAAAAGTGTATTTGTACTATATTGAACCGAAAATATCACTTCGTTATTAGCCTGATAATTAGCAACATTAGGATCAAACAAATCAGAAAATCTCGGCTTTAAAGCGTAAGTACCTGAATTGATTACCGTTTCGGCTAAGGTTGCCGCCTGTGTAAAGTCGGTATTACCGGCACCATATGACTTATACCCGCGGGTTAAGTAGACCTTTGATAATAAATGTTGGGCAAAGCCCTTGGTTACACGGCCAAAATCGGTAGTGGTGGCAGGTAAAGCAGCAATGGCATCATTCAAATCCTGAATTATTTGTGTATAAATATCCTTTTCGGGCGTACGAACAAATGCTAATGTTATATCACCTGTAGTACGGGTTAAAACCAAAGGCACATCCCCAAAAGTCTCTGCCAGATAAAAATAATAATAAGCACGCAACGCTTTTGCTTCTGCAACTCTAATATTTATAGTTGTGGCATTACCACCAGTTACCCTTGTGCTCCAATATAAAGTGTTGTTAGCAATGTTTATTGCTGCATATAACTGTGTATAAAAATTTTGTACATCACCATTAAAGGAGTTGAAGTTTATATTGTACAAGTTTTCGCCATTGTTATCTGTAATATTTTGTGTGCTGTAGGTGTCGGTGCCTAAATTAAAGAAACCCGGAAAGTTTACTATGCCACGTAAAGTAGCATAATTTGCTTTAACCAAATCTTCAAAACCTGATGGTGTATCGTAATAACCTTCGGCAACACGGTTTGCAGGATTGTATTCGTCTGTAAACTTTTTACAGCCTGTAATACCGATCAGTAGTGCAAATGTGCTGATCAGTAAATATTTTTTATTGATATATTTCATCATAAAATTTTTAATAATTATATCCAATTATAAAGTAAGCGTTAAACCCATCATAATAGTACGGGTGCGGAAGTCCTGATTAAGGAATGAATTACCGCTGGGATTTTCAGGGTCCCATCCAATAAATTTGCTGAATATAAAAGGGTTAAAGGCATTGGCATAAACCCTGAGGCCCTGAATACCAACTTTACTAAGAACCTTTTTAGGAATAGTATAGCCTAAAGTTATATTACTGATTTTAGTGTACGAACTGTTTTGAAACTGTGCTACAGTTCTGGCTTCACCATCCTGCTCAATAGCCGTATTGGCCCAGGTATTACTTGGATTTGTGGGAGTCCAGTAATCGCGGTCAAATGCGCCAAAACGCGCACGGGTTTGATCGCCGTTCATTGCCTGTTCTAAAAACACACTATTTTCAAAAGTACCTTGTCTGGTGTATAAGGTAACGCTAAAATCGAAATTAGCATAATTCATAGTACTGGTTAAACCACCAAACCATTTAGGCATATCGCTACCAACAATTTGCCTGTCGACCGAAGAGATTTGCCCGTCAGGTACGCCATTAGGACCACTGATATCTTCAATTTTGTATTGCCCGGGTATTCTTCCAAAGCTTTTAGCTGCAGCAAGTTCCTCATTTTGCCATACGCCTATTATTTTATAGCGATAAACAACTCTTGATTGCTTGCCGATAAATAGCCCATTACCTATATCATCCTTACCATCGCCATATAACTCCAGTATTTTATTTCTATTGATGGCAAAATTAAAATTGGTATTCCATGTAAATTTAGATGAGCGAACATTAACCGTATTAATACCTACCTCAATACCCTGGTTACGAATTGTACCCAAATTATTAGGTATAAAGCTATAGCCATTTCCATCTGGAATTCTTTGGTTTAAAAGAGTTCCCTTAGTTGTTTTTCGGTACAAATCCAGTTGCAAACCAATTCTATTATTCAACATTTGCATATCCAGACCAGCATTATATTCATCTGTTTTTTCCCAGGTTAAATTTTGGTTACCAAGTGCCGGCAATAAACCGTTTGCTCCCACTCCGTTAAAATCATACAGGGTTTGTCCCAATCTTTCTTGTGTAACATAGGGTTGCAGGTAATTACTTAATGCAGCATTTCCTGATTTACCGTAGCTTAACCTGAATTTTAACAGATCAATTGCTTTTATATCCTTTAAAAAATCTTCCTGGCTGGCTATCCATGCAAATGCTCCAGATGGAAAATAGCCCCATTTTTGCCCAGGTGCGAATATAGAGTTACCATCGGCCCGTATAGTAGCTGTAAATAAGTAACGGTCATTATAAGTATAATTAGCCCTTCCGTAATACGACGTAATATTTTGCTTGCTATAACCACTAATTACGCCTACTACCGGTGCTATACCATTAACAGTTGTAGCTGATTGTAAATTATACCATAATGAATTGAACGGAAGACCTGCTGCTGAGCTCGAGCTAAAATCCTGTTGGTGATACTCAAAGCTGTTACCTAAAGTAACATCAAATTTATTTCTTCCAATTTCGTTACTATATACCAACAGATTGTCCCAGGTATAATTAACCCACTGATTGGAACTGCTTGATGCGCTGTTTGGCAGAGTACCTAAACGGGTCTTTGAAAAAGTATCATTAAACTGCCCTTGGCGTTGAAAAGTAACATCGGGGCTAAATGAAGTACGTAATCTTAAACCTTTAAATAAAGTGGCTTCGGCATATATATTAGGTAAAACGTGGATGTATTGCTGTTGCCTGATTTCGTTCCTGAAATCAAATAGCGGATTGGTGATTTGCGCTTCAGTTTCATAAGCAAAAAACCTTTCCGATCCATCGGCATTATAAGCGCTACCTGTAGGACGAAGGCGGTAAGCGCTACGAAAAGCTTCAGAACTGCTTGGGTGGATATCAGCAAATGTGGTGTAAATAGAACCACCTGCTTTAAAGATACTGCTTAAAGTTTTGTCTATACCGGCTTTTAAAGTATATTTTTTAGTGACTTCAGCCTTCATAGTACCTTGATAAGATTGAAAACCGGCAGCTAAAAAGTAATTAGTTTTTTCGTCTCCGCCTGTTATAGAAAGGTTTTGATTGGTTGATACTCCGTTACGTTTGATCAAGTCTACCCAATCGGTATAAGTACCATTGGCGATGTTAGTTAACTCAGTAGCTGAAAATATATTATTATCTGATATAGGTGTAGTCGGTATCGGCTGATTGTTCCTGATAGCTGCCGCCCTTGGCAATTCATAAAAATAATCGCGGACGTAATCCACAAACTTAGGGCCATCCATTACCGGAGGTATGTGATATGGATTGACAATACCCACATAAGCGTCATAAATGATTTTTGCTCCACCTTTACTTCCTCTTTTGGTAGTAACTAATACTACACCATTTGAACCACGAGATCCATATATAGCTGTGGAAGACGCATCTTTTAACACATCTATTCTCTCAATATCCGCAGGGTTTATATCGTTAACCGGGTTAGTTGCACCACCATTTTGACCCACCGGTATGCCATCAATTACATATAAAGGCTGTGTATTTCCGGTAATTGAGTTGGCACCTCTAATCTCGATACTGAAATCAGATCCGGGTTTGCCCGAACCACGTTTAATATCCACACCCGGCAAACGACCCTGCATAGCTTCTTGTGTACCTGTAGCGCGAGCACGGGTAATTTCTTCTGATTGCAGCGAGTTAACCGTACCGGTAAGGTCGATCTTCTTTTTAGTGCCGTAGCCAATAACCACCACATCTTCTAACGCCTGGCGGTTTTCGGTGAGGGTTATCGAAATATCGGTTTGGCTACCTACAGTAACTTCCTTACTATCGAAACCAATATAGTTTAAAACCAAAACCGAGCCGGTGGGCACATTAATGTTAAACTTTCCGTTTACATCGGTAGATGTGGCCTGCAGGCCTCCTTTAACTTTTACGGTAACTCCGGGAAGTGTACCACCCTTGCTATCCACAACTGTTCCTTTTACGGCGGTTTGTGCAAAAGCATAATTAAAGGAAATAAGCATAAGTAGCAAAATTGTTACTACAGATTTATTATGCTTAAATAATTTAAGTCTAATTTTAATCATATAATTTAGTTTAATTGATAATGAGAATTATTGGCACCCAGTATTTCAAGCTTGGTTATAACTTTACTATGCAATAATTCAATTGGTTTATTTATCGAAGGTGTAAAAAAATATTAAATGTCAACTATACATTTATGCTATTTATTTACGCAAACGTTTACGTAAAATTGCGCTTTTTGTACTATTAAACGCACATTTATGAGCAAATAATATTAATTACCCAATACCTGCCGACTTAAATTTGAAACTATTTTTATTAGTTTTATTATCAAATTCGGTCATTATTTATTAGATAAATAATGCACACAGGTTTACATTGTTATTAATACAATATTTTGCACGTTAATTTTTATGAAAATTGTGCGTTTTTTTTAATGTTGAAACAATGCTTTGCAGCATAACTTTTTCAATAATTTCCTGTTGACGCCCTTTTAATAAGTATAGATTTCAGTTCCTGATCTTCTGTTTCAAACATTTTTTTTTGTAGTTTTTTAAAAAGTATATCTGCTGCCCGCTGCCCCATTTCAAACGCCGGTTGCGTAATGGTTGTGAGCGGTGGGTTTAAAAGAGAGGCACTTTCCAAATTTGAAAAACTTATGATCTTAATATCTTCTGGAATTCTTAAATTCAGTTCATTGCAGGCCATGTAACATGGGAAAGCCATTTCTTCTACCGATGACAGTATTCCATCCGGCTTAAAGCTGGTTAAATGGCTTTTAATAAGTTGCTTATTAGTTAACTTGTTATTACCAACGTTTACCATCAGGTTTTCATCAGGTAAAAGGCCATTGGCCTGTAGCGCATCTATATATCCACGTAACCTATTTTGCCCTGCAGCTATCTTGTTTAGAGCCTTACAATACAAAATTCTTTTGCAACCGCAGTTTATTAAATATTGAGTTGCATTAAAAGAACTTTCATAATCATTGGTAATTACACCGGCTACGTCAATGTTTTCGTACACCCTATCAAAGAAAACAATGGGTATTTTTTTTGATAAATCGGAAAAGTGCCCGCTGTTGTTCGATTCGTTTGAAACAGATATCAATATACCCTCTACACGGCCATTGAGCATGCGGTTTGTAAAAGATATCTCCATTTCACTATCCTCATGCGATTGATAAATCAGCACATGAAAATCGTGTTTACGGGCAATATCTTCTATTCCATTAACAGCTAATGAAAAAAAATGGTTATTTATTTCGGGGATGATTACGGCAATGGTTTTACTTTGAGGATGGCGTAAATTACTGGCAAATGGGTTAGGTTCATAATTGAGCTTTTTAGCTAAAGCCAAAACTTTTTCTTTTGTAGAGGTACTTATTTCATGACTGTCTCGCAGTGCCCTCGATACACTTGCCGCCGAAAGATTTAGCTCATGTGCAAGTTGTTTAATATTTATACCACTCATACAAAATGATTTTACTGTACTATAATTAAGGGTTATTGAGTTGATATATGCTAACCTAAATAATTTACAAAATTTTAATTAGAATGCACTGTTAAATGCTGTGTAAATAATCTGCTGATTTTTGATTGAGAAATAGGCTGATTTTTGTTTTAAAAAGTGTTTAAGGTAGCGGCATCAGCTCATATACTTTACCCTTATCTGTTTTAATTGTTAACTCATAAACATCATTAATTTTCACCGGTTTAATACCAATATTGCCAATTATTAAAGGGTATTTGGAAATTACCTTGCAAATACCGCCATTTTTTGATAATAGAACGGCATGAGTTAGCTTATTGCCTGCCCAGTTGATATTCACTACAAAACCGCCCCTGGCCACAAGGCCCTTTACCACCCCGCTATTCCAGGCATCGGGCAGGGCTGGCAATAAATAGATATTACCATTCTGGCTTTGCATCAGCATTTCTGCTACGCCAGATGCACCGCCGAAATTACCATCTATTTGAAAAGGGGGGTGTGCATCAAACAGGTTAGGATAAGCACCTCCACCTTTACTGTAATCATATCCACTTTCGCGTGTAATTCGCAAAAGATCGCGGTAAAGTTTATAAGCATGATTACCATCCTGCAAACGTGCCCACAAATTAACTTTCCAGGCAAGGCTCCAGCCGGTACTTTCATCCCCTCTTAATTCTAACGATCTTTTAGCTGCTGCTGCCAATTGGGGCGTTTTTGCTATAGATATTTCATTTGAAGGATATACCGGGTATAAATGTGATACATGACGGTGATGCGGGTCGGGCGATTCATAGTCTTTAAACCATTCCTGCAACTGGCCCTCGCTGCCTATTTGGTATGGTATAAGTTTGCTCTTTATATTAATTAACGTATCCCTAAATGTGGCATCGGTAGCTAATACTTTACTTGCTGTTATTAAATTATCAAACAGGTCCCTGATAATAGCCATATCCATAGTGGTAGATACAGATACACCGCTAACCTTACCGGGGGCATAAATAAAATCATTTTCGGGCGACATGGAAGGCGCTGTTACCAAATGCCCGCTGCTATCGGCAACTAACCAGTCCTGAACAAATTTTGCTGCCCCTTTCATTAATGGGTAAGCCGTATTCTTTAAAAATTGCTTATCGCCTGTGTATAAATAATGTTCCCAAAGATGCCGTGTAAGCCAATTGCCGCCCATAGGCCAGTTAGCCCACTTAGGATCGCCGTATCCAAAATCACCTACCGGGTTTGCCAGGGCCCATATATCCGTGTTATGATGCGTAACCCACCCCCTTGCATGATAATATTCTTTTGCAGCAGTTGCCCCTGTTACTGATAGCTCCTGTATAAGATCAAACAAAGGTTGATGCATTTCTGATAAATTACAACTTTCGGCCATCCAGTAATTCATCTGTACGTTAATGTTACTGGTGTAATTTGAACTCCATGGAGCCCGAAGTTCTTTGTTCCATATTCCTTGCAAATTAGCAGGTACACCAGCGGTACGCGAGCTACTGATAAGCAAATAGCGGCCATATTGAAAATATAAAGTTTCGATGCCGGGGTCTTTAGCACCCTTTGTATAAGCAGCCAACCTTTCATCTACAGGTAAACTACTTTTTGTGCTACTGCTATTATTAAGCGTTAAATACATCCGGTTAAAATAATATTGAAAATCAGCTAAATGCGCACTTAACAACTTTGTGTACGATTTTTGCAATGCCTTATTTAAATTGTTGAGCGCTATACTGTTTTCATCCCTATCGGGGCATTGATTAAAGCCGTTGAAACTGGTTGCCGCCGATAGGTAAAGGGTAACTGCTGAAGCATCTTTTATAGTAATATCACTATTATGGCCGGTAATTTTACCATCATTGCTTACAGCTTTTACCAGTAATGTGTAACGCATACCTTTACAATGGTCATTATCGTCATAAACTATCGGGTCTTTTTTGTAGTTTACATAGCTGGGTTCAACATGGGCAGGTGCCTTACCGCTGAGTGCCAGCACATTGTTTTTTAACAACTGATTTGCAAAACGCAGTTGACTGCTGGTGTTTATTTTTAAATTTAACTGCTTAGGTTTACTACTGGTAATACGTACAATTATAACCTGGTCAGGCGCCGATGAAAATACTTCACGGGTATAGCTTGTACCGTTAACGGTGTACTTTGTGGTAGCTACCGCATTTTGAATATTAAGGTCCCTGTAATATTTTTCTGATTTTTGTGCGGTATTAAAAACTTGCTGAATATGTAAATCGCCAAGGGGCAAATAGCTTTGTGTATAAGGCCCCTGTATTTTTTTATCCAGTTCCTGCGCTTTTTTATAATCGCCTTTAAATAGTGCGTTTCTAACCTGCGATAGGTAAGAAAAGGCATCAGGATTGAGGTTTTTTTTCATAGGCCCCCCCGACCATAAGGTAGCTTCGTTCAACTGGATCAATTCATCATCAATTTTGCCAAAAACCATTGCTCCTAACCTGCCGTTACCTACCGGTAAGGCTTCTGTCCATACGGCAGCCGGCTGTTTATACCATAAGGTATTATCCTGCGCTTGAGCATTGTATGTTATAAATTGCACCAGCAATAATAAAACACAATTCAGGAATTTAATTAGCCTGTTTTTCATGAATGGAAGCGTAATATTTATTAAAGAAATGATGTGTTGTTAACGTAATTTATGTTTTATACTTTACCTATTAAGGTTACTATAATTTTCAGTTAGGAAATATGTTATAAAACCAATGATTAACCATTGGCAATTTTAAACGCACACCCGTATTTGCCTTGCAAATGGTCGGGAATATTTATAATCAGACCATCGGCAGTTTGCAAAAAGTTTAAGGGCTGATTGCTTCCTGGCAATGCTACCGAAGAGATACGTTCTTTGTAATATAAGCTTTGGGTTGATAAGGATTTTACCGTTACTTTGTTCTTGCTTATAGTTCCCAGTACAATAGCATAAAGCGCATTACCTTTAGCTGTAAATCTAATATCCTCATCGGTAAAAGGTTTACCTTTTCCTTCGTTAAAACCCTGGGCAGTAAGTGGTGCTGATGATGTTAAAGCAGGCCCTTCACCCAAAATTTTCCATGGGCGGGTACCATAAATACTTTCTTTATTTATATCCATCCATAAAGCAACTTCTTCCAATACAGCCCTTTCTTGTTCGTCAATGGTACCATCTCCCCTAACCGGCACATTCAATAGTAAATTACCGTTTTTACTCACCACATCAACCAACGTTTGTATAACGGTTTTTGCAGTTTTATACCCTTTTTTATCGTAAATTCTTCGGTCGTAATGCCAATCGCCCAGGCAGGTATCAGTTTGCCATGGCAAACTTTCTATCCGGTTGCTCTGTCCGCGTTCAATATCCCAAACCATACATTTGAGTTGCTGTTCGTTCAATATTTTGCCAAAAACCACAGCCTCTAATTGTCCGTGTTTCTTAATACTTTTATTATATAAATGCGCTGCAATACGTAAACCTGCATCATTAACCGGCCACAGCGGCAGTGCTGTATCATCAAAATAAACCAAGTCGGGTTCGTACTTGTTAATTAGTGTTAGCGTACGGTTATAAAACTTTTCAAAGTATGCTTTACTGGGCAAATTCACTCCTTTTTGCCATTCCCAAACCTTAATTACAGAATATGTTGTGTTTTCGGTAGTGCTTAGCGGATGTTTTTGTGCATATAATTCTTGCGGATCGGTACCCTCCCACCAGGTACCTGCACCGGCCGAAAGGTCTATATTACCATCATAGGGTACACCTGCATAAGCTCCGGTTTTATCAGCATGCTGTGCAGCTTCATACCACGTATGTGCATGTGAAGCATGTACACTTACACCAAAACGCATACCTTGGGCTTTTGCTGCCTTTGCCCATCCGCCTATTAAGTCTTTTTTAGGTCCAAAACGGGTTGAGTTCCAAGACTGGTATTTATTAGGAAACAGATCAAAATTATCATGATGGTTAGCCAGGGCGAAAAAGTACTCGGCACCCGCCCGTTTATACAAGTTTAGTAAATCATCAGGGTTCCAGTTTTCCGCTTTCCACTCATTTATAACATCTTTAAAGCCAAACCTGGAAGGATGGCCATACTTTTGTACATGGTATTTATAGGCATCACTGCCTTCAATATACATTTTGCGGGCATACCAGTCACCAAACTCAGGCTGGCACTGAGGGCCCCAATGTGCCCATATACCAAACTTGGCATCGCGAAACCAATTGGGAACCTGGTACTGGCTCAACGACTCCCAACTTGGTTTATAAGGGCCTTTAACGGTTATTGGTGGAGTATTGGCCAAACCGTTCCAAAAGGTGTTTGCTTTTAGTAAATTGGGGAATCCTAAAGCTGGCAACGCCCCTACAGCAGTTTTTATCAGCGTTCTTCTTTTCATTACCGGTTTACAAAGTGATTACTTTACTTGAAAATTATAGCTGCCCGATCCTGTTGTGATCACCTTCCGACCGTTTTGATAACCTTCGTACTTTAAAATTTTCACAGAGGCAATACTCCTACCGCTTTCGGTAACTACAGATGTTGAGGTTGATGGCAAGTAGATGGTAGCTTTGGTATTGGCTGGTATTTTAACCGAAAGATTAAACACCCCCTTATTTTTTTTCCATTCTACATGGATTGGTCCATATGGTGATATATGATCGGCTTTTACATACGTAACATCTCCAACCGGCTCGGGGCGTATCTCCATATCGTGAAATGCCACGCTGTTTTCTGCAGATTTAATACCGCCTAAGCCACTATAGAACCATTCCATTAAGTGTCCCAGCATAAAATGGTTATTTGATGAAATACGGTTACCCTGCCACGACTCGGTAAGTGAAGTTGCACCTTGAGCTAACTGATAACCATAGCCCGGTACATCCGAGCGGCTGTTCATATCAAAAATAACATCAGAACGACCTGCATCATCAAGTGCCCTTAGCAAGTACCTGTATCCTATATCTCCTGCAGTGAGGCTGTTGTTGCGGTTACGCAGATCTTTAACAAGGTTATCAACCACGGCCTGCCTGCTTCCCGGCTCGGTTAAACCCATATAAATGGCCATAGCATTAGCCGTTTGGCTGCCTGTAGCGTATTGATTAGTTTCTTTATTAAAAAATTTATTGTTAAAAGCCGTTTTAACTTCTTTGCTAAGTTGGATATATTTTTGTTCGTCGCTGCTTTTTCCTAAAATAGCGGCTATCTTACTTAAAATAGTTAAATCGTAATAATAAATAGCGGTTGATGTAACCCCACCCGGGGTAAGCTGAGATACGCCGGGCTCTTTAGGCCCGATGTCGTACCAATCACCTAAGCCGAAATAAAGAATATGGTTTTTTGCTTTCTTTTCCAAATAAGCGGCATAGCGTGTCATCATCGTATAACTATCTGTTAATACCTGCTTATCACCATACCATTGATACACGTACCAAGGCATAATAATCCCGTTACTTCCCCACTCTGGCGAGTCTCGAAATCCCCCTCCAAACTGCACATATTCGGGAGCAATATCGGGTATAAGCCCATCTTCTGTTTGCGAGAGCTTCATATCGGTGATTACTTTA
This sequence comes from Mucilaginibacter terrae, assembly GCF_042679325.1. Taxonomy (GTDB): domain Bacteria; phylum Bacteroidota; class Bacteroidia; order Sphingobacteriales; family Sphingobacteriaceae; genus Mucilaginibacter; species Mucilaginibacter terrae. Next base: position 100,256 of record NZ_JBHTMJ010000001.1, on the reverse strand, counting down.
TTGCACAGGGTGGCGATGTCATAATTATAACGGATCGAGCTTCCAACCAAGTGTGCTTCTTCCAGCCATCCCAGTTTTTCGCGGTGCGGACAATCGGTAAAAATGCTGACCGTATTACTGCGTATAGCCCAATCAATAAGCTTAAAAGTTTTGTTGAACAAATTGTTAGAGCAGGAAAAACTCCCGATTTGGGTAGCCGAATTACGGGTATGCAATAGTTTGGCTTGTGTTATAACCGGCAACTGATCTGTATTAGTTTCATTAACCGGTACTGCCCCATTTATTTGTACATACCTAAAGCCATAGTACATAAATTGGGGTTGCCAGGTTTCTGCGCTGCCGCCCTTTAAGGTATAATTAAAATAAACAGGGCTGCCTATTGCATTTTGGGTAACCGTGCCATCGGCTGCTAAAAGTTCGCCCGGAATGATCTTGATTGTTTCCCCCTTTTTACCTTTTACTCCTATAAAAGGAATACCTGAGGCATTTTGGCCAAAATCATAAACCCATACGCCTGGTTTTGGCTGGGTTATTTTTGCTGTAAAGTTTTCAAATACTTTTAAAGGCTGCTGGGCCTGGCTGTTTAACTGAGGAGGGCCATTAACAACTACGGCTTGTTTCCAGGTTTTATCATTGTAGTTACCCTTTTTCCAACCTGTTTGCTCTAAATTGGCATCATAATCTTCTCCACCGTATATGCTCGAAAAAGTAACGGGGCCTGGTGCTGCTTTCCACGAATCGTCACTAATTACATCATCTCCCGAGCCATCCTTGTACTGCAATACCAAACGGCAAATCATTTGCGGGTAACCGAAAGCACCGGTAATTTTACGGTATCGTTCGCCGGGTATGTAGTAAAACCCATTACCCAGCATTATGCCAAGCGCATTATTGCCTTGTTTAATTTGCTTGGTTACATCAAAGGTTACATACAACGCCTGTTTATCATACTTTGTCCAGCCAGGGTCTAAAAAGTGGTCGCCTATTTTATTACCGTTCATGTAAAGCTCAAACTGTCCTAAACCACAAATAAACATTGTAGCTTTTTTAACCGCTTTTTTAATGAATACCTCTTTACGTATTAAGGGTAATATATCTTTTCGCTTACCAAACTTAGGGTCGCCGTTATCGGCCTGTGCAGGTACTATACGCAACGAATCGGGTAGCTTTTCGTACCCTATCCACAGGGCACCTTTCCAATCCAGCTGGTTTAAAAGGCCCATTTGCCAGAATGCCTTTTTACTCCAAGCCGATACGTTTTTGTTATTGTCCCAAACCATAACTTTCCAGTAATAGGTTTTTACCGGCTGTAAACTTTTACCGTTATACACAACCTGAATTGACTGGCTGGAATTGATCTTGCCCGAATCCCATACATTACCTTTGTTATTATTCAACGAAACAGTATCGTTGGCAACCAAAACACGGTAAGCGGTTTGAACAATATTATTTTGCTGGGTTTGCAGTTGCCAGTTAAACTTTGGCTTTAAACTTTCAACCCCAATAGGATTAGTTTGATATTCGCATAATAAATGGGTGGCCTGTAAACGTTGCGCTTGTGCTTTAATGGTAAATAATAGCATTAAAGCCAATAAAAACCTGTTTTTATTTTTCATGATTTATAGCTAATTGTTGATTTTTGCAATAAAACCGCCCGAACCGTTCATTACAATTTTCAGCGACTGTTTAGCCGATAGCTTTGCACTATCCGGCAACACATTAGCTTGTTTTGCCGGATCATCTTTGAGGATAGAAAAATTATAAAGCCCCTTCTTTAAAAAGGATAAATTTACGTTTATCGTTTTACTGTCAACACTTCCATTAAGGGCGGCTATATACCAGGTACTGCCTTTGCGCCTGGCAAACAGCGCTAATTCGCCAATTTTACTTTGAGGCAAAACAATGGTTTCGTCCCAAACGGGAGGTATGCTTTGGATCATTTGCTTACAAGGGTTATCCAACACGCTTTGAGGATCGGCTCCTATACATAAAAAGGGTGAAGTATGGGTTACCATGGTGGCTACGTGATGTGCCCAGCTCACTTCTCCCAAACGATCTCCAAAATGCACGGGAGTAAAATCGGCGGGGCCAGCCAGGTAACGTGTAAAGGGGAGGGTTGTATTGCCGGGTGCCCATGGCGAACGGTTTTCCAAACCTCTTATGCCCTCTCTGGTTAATTCGTTTGGCCAGGTACGGTTCTCTCCTGTTGGCTTATTAGCTCCATGAAAATTAATCATGAGTTGATATGCCGCGGCATCTCTCAATGCATCCTGGTAAAAATCTATTATTTCCTGGGATTCAGAATCAAAAAAATCTATTTTCAACCCGGCAATACCTAATTCTTTACATTTTTTAAAGAAATCTTTGCGTTTTTCTACGGTATTTATTCCGGGTATCCCGTTTCTATCAGGATAAGCTTTCCACACCCAAATTTTAACCCCTTTAGTAGCTGAATAATCTACCAGTTCCTTCATCATATCCCATTGGTCGCGTTCTCCGTCTTTCCAATCGCTCCAGCCTTCATCTACCAGGTTATACTCAAACCCTAACTGCGAGGCTAAATCTGAAAAATGCTTCATATTTTCCAGCTTTATCTCTCTGCTTTTTGCCAACCACGACCATACGCTCCTGCCGGGTTTAACCCATTTTGTATTGCTGCCTTGCGGAAATAATTTAGGATCGGCTGCAGGAGAAACATTGGTGACAATATCGCAGTTAACCAAGGTATTCAAATCTTTTCCTACCTCAATAATTCTCCAGGGCGATTGTACAACTCCTGTTTTTTGGGTAGTGCCTGTTAAGTTTGCCGTAAAGCCGTTATTACCATTAGCCATTAAAGACATGCCCGCAAAATCAACCAAGCCGCCTTCGGTTATAGCTGCATAACCGGCGTTACCCGGCAATTCGAGTGTAAGAGGAGGGCCGGCCAGCTCTCCTGCTTTAAAGTCTTGTATATTCCGTTTTTTATAAGAGCCTTCATAATATTTGATATTTGACTGCGCCCAAACTGTGGTACCAACGGGTATGTTAAACTCGGTAGTTTCTTTTTCAATAATTGCATTACCTTGGTTACCAATTATATACCTGAAAGCTACCCCATCATTATAAACCCTTGCATCAAGTACTAATGATAACCCACCCGATTTGATATTAAACTTTTTTCCGTTAGCGTTATTATGTGCCATATTGTGAACACCTAACGTTTTATAGGTTTCGTTAATGATGTACGCTTTCACGCTACTAATTGCTGTGATGTTTACAAACGGTTGTCCGTTAATAATTACACCTATTGCCGATGGCGTAATAACGCTTGACTTTTTAAAATCAACAGCGTAAGTTAATTTACCCTCCTTTATGTTTACTGTAAAACGTACATTACCATCGGGACTTGTTACAAAATCGGTGCTACTTGCAAAAGCCCACGAAGAAGAAATACAGTAACAGCAAATGCATAAGAATATTTTTTGCATGCTGCTTAAATAAAAATGCTTTTTAGAACGATAATATGTTATATACATTTCTTGTAAATTATTGACTATTAAAACGGGTTGATTATTTTTAAGTTCACCCTTCACTTTGTTACTTAATTACAATGAAACTCCTCTTTTCCAGGGAATAAAATCATCTTGGCCTAACTTTACTGCTTTAGGTTGTGTAAGGCCGCTGGCCACACTAATTACATATTGTAATATACGCTCTGCGGCCTGGGGTATGGTTTCCTCCCCTTCAATAATGGTCCCACAGTCAATATCAATAATATCAGGCATTTTGTTGTAGAGTTTAGTATTGGTTGATAGTTTGATGACCGGCGTTATGGGGTTACCGGTGGGTGTACCCAAGCCCGTGGTAAACAGCACGATGTTAGCGCCCGCTGCTACCTCGGCTGTAGTACTTTCTACATCGCTACCTGGTGTGCATAACAGGTTGAGGCCTGGTTTAGTCACCTTTTCAGGATAGTCGAGCACTGCTGTAACAGGCGAAGTACCACCTTTTTTAGCCGCACCTGCCGATTTTATGGCATCGGTTATTAAACCGTCTTTAATATTACCCGGAGATGGGTTGGCATAAAAACCCGAACCATCGGCCTCGGCCCTTGCATTGTAAGTACGCATGAGGTGCATAAATTTTTGGGCGGTGGCTTCGTTTACACAACGGTCGCTTATATCCTGTTCTACTCCACAAAGCTCCGGAAACTCGGCCAAGATCACACTACCACCTATACTTACCAGTATATCTGACAGGTAGCCCAACGCCGGGTTTGCAGATATGCCTGAAAAACCATCAGATCCACCACATTCCAAACCGATACATAACTTAGATAAGGGTGCTGGTTTACGCTCCTGTATATTCACCTGCATTAGGCCGGCGAAGGTTTGCTTTAAAGCTTCGTGCAACAGTCTGCTTTCGGTACCCAACTGTTGTTGCTCAAGTATGACCAACGGCTTGCTAAAAGCGGTGTCGCGCATGGCAATTTCAGCCTGCAATATTTGCGCCTGTGCATGCTGACAGCCTAAACTCAAAACTGTAGCACCAGCTACGTTTGGGTGGGTTATATAACCGGCCAGCAAACCGCACAAGGCGTCCGAATCGGCTCTTGTGCCGCCGCAACCCAATTCGTGGTTCAAAAACTTGATACCATCAATATTAGAAAATAATTTTTTAGATGGTTGCTTGTCTGGCGTTAGCCGCAAGTCGGCATTCAATATTTCTTCAACCGATTTTCCGGTTTGGTACATCTCAACCAAGCTGTCCACTTCGTTTTCATAACCACGCGGTTCAGCAAACCCAAGCTTAGCCGAAAGAGCTTCTTTAAGCACATTAATGTTGCGGTTCTCACAAAACACCAATGGTATAACCAGCCAGTAGTTGGCTGTTCCCACTGATCCGTCGGGCCGGTGATAACCCATAAATTCTTTATTCTGGTGAGCCGTTACGTTAGGTTGGCTCCAAGCCGTTTTACGATCAGATAAATGAAAATCTTCTGAAGCATGTTTGATATTATTTACTGTAACGCCTCCTCCCTTCGGTATAAAAGCACTGGCCCTGCCCACCAAAACGCCGTACATAATAATCTCATCACCAGGGTTTAGTTGCTGTAAGGCAAACTTATGTTTGGCAGCTATATTATTGACCAATATTAGTTCGGTTCCCTTGTAATTTACTACTGAGCCTTGCAAAAGATCGGTAAGGGCCACCAGCACGTTATCGCCCGGGTGTATTTGTATATACGTATGCCTGTTATTTAGCATAATTTGTTGTTGCATTAAAGTTTAAAAATACGATCGAGCAATAACCACTTTTCGCCAGGCTTAGCCTGCGGTAATGATTTTTGGTATTTCCACATCAGTGTTTCCCACTCCTGCACTTTAGCATTAGCTGCATCGGCATTATTTTTACTGTTAAAGCTGAACGTTTCATTTACCTCCATAATCATAAAAAGCCTGTCGGCAAAGCGGTATATTTCCATATCATCGATACCAGCCCCGGTAATACTTTCTAAAATTTCGGGCCAAACAGCGCGGTGCCATTCCTCATATTCAGCTATGAGCTTCGGATCGTTTTGCAGATCGAGTGTTAAGCAGTATCTTTTCATAAAACACGATTTAAGGTTACGTTGGTTTTAACTTGATGACCTTTTAAGCCATAATAAAGTACGATGACAAAGCACACCAGAGGCACCCAGTACGCAATTTGTATGTTGCCTGTTTTATCAGAAATTAGCCCCATTAACAATGGAGAGAACGCACCTCCTATAATAGACATGACTAAAAAAGATGCGGCTATCTTGGTTTCTTCGCCCAGGCCTTTAATACCTAATGCAAAAATGGTTGGATACATGATAGACATGAAGAAGGGTACGCCTATTACCGCGTACAAAGCCGTATTTCCTTTGGTATTTAATGCAATAAGTAAAAGCACGATATTGATTACCGCATAAAAAGATAATAACCTTGAGGGGTTAATATAGCGCATTAAAAAAGTACCTATGAAACGGCCTGCCATAAAACCTACCATAGCTACAGCACCCCATAAAAAGGCAGCATCTTTTTCGCTTACGCCAGCTACATATTTAGCATAACGGATAAAAAAACTACCCACACCAACCTGTGCGCCCACATAAAAAAACTGGGCTATAACCGACCACCGCAAATGCGAATATCGCAATACACGGATAGAAAAATTGGTGCCTACTGAATGCGTGTCGGCTTCACTATCATCTGATTTAACATCGGGGATATGTGTGAACAGGAATAAACTAATAAGAACAATTACTCCGATACCTATAACCAGGTAAGGTATTTTAACCGTATTTGCTTCCGATTGCAGATAGTTATTCATTTGTAAAGGCGACATGGATTTAAGTTCTTGTGCAGAATGCTCAATACCCGAAAGAATGAACCGGCCGCCAATAATAGGTGCCACAAAAGATCCTAAGCCATTAAACGATTGTGCAAAATTTAGCCGCTGTGCAGATGTTTCTTTATCGCCCAATACAGCCACATAAGGATTGGCCACAGCCTCCAGAAAAGTAGCTCCGCTGGCTATAACAAATAAAGCAAACAAAAAGAAAGTATAACTGCGTTCTGATGCTGCTGGAATAAACAGGAACGCACCGGCCGCATACAGCACCAGCCCAATTATAATGCCTTTTTTATAGCCAAATTTATGCATAAACAAACCAGCCGGAATGGCCACCATAAAATAGGCGAGATAAACCGACAAATCGATAAATGAGGATTGTGTGTCGCTCAGGTTACAAGCCTTTTTTAAGTGTGGTATTAATATGGGGTTAATATTGTGCAGAAAAGCCCATAAAAAAAACAGGGATGTAACCAGAATGAGCGGAAACAGGTATTTATTTTTTGACATGAAATTACTTAAAATGACTTGCGGTTTATACTAAACTAATTGGTACACAAATAAAGTTAATACAGGGCGAACAAAAATTTCTTTAATTGTCCATTTATTAAGCATAATTGTATTAAATACTAAATACAAGCAACAATTATCTCAAAAACGCTGATTTTTGAGCTTAACATATTCAAAAAAATGAAACCACAATTGTTAAAAGTATCTAAAGACCTGGTTAACTCCTTTAGTGCCCGGCGTGATATTTCGCCTGATATAAATAACCGGTGGCATTACCATCAAGAAGTAGAACTGATCTATTTCAAGAAAGGTCACGGTACACAATTTGTTGGAGACAACATAAGCCAGTTTAATACAACAGACATTATTTTGGTTGGCCCCAACTTACCCCACTACTGGCTCTTTGATGAGCGTTATTTTGATAAAAAGGAAGGCATAGAAGCCGATGTAAGCGTTATACACTTTAATGAGCTTTTTTGGGGAGAGGTATTTTTAACGCTGCCCGAAAACAAGGAAATCCACTCAATTTTACAGCAATCCAGGCGCGGTGTACGTATTAATGGTTATCATACCGAACATATTGGCCAATTAATGGAGGAGATTATAGTAGCTGAAGGTGCCCGAAAGATTATTTTACTTATAGAAGTTTTACTTGCCTTTGCAAAATGTAACCCTCAGGCGCTATTAGCTTCCATAGGATTTCAGCACAACTTTCAACAAACTGAAAAAGAAAAAATAGATGCTGTGTATAATCACTCCATCGCTAACTTTAAAAATAAAATTACGTTGAAAGAAATTGCAGGAGTTGCAAACGTCAGTCCTAATTCTTTCTGTAAATATTTTAAATCCCGCAGCCGTAAAACATATACTCAATTTTTAAATGAAATTAGAGTTGGGCATGCTTGTAAGCTATTAATTAATGATAAGCTTAACGTTAAAGAGATTTGTTTTGAAAGCGGATTCTATAATTTTGCAACCTTTCACAAATGCTTCAAACAAATTACCGGTAAAAGTCCGCTGAATTATCAAAAGAGCTTTACTGTTAGCAAGTAAGGGTTGATTTGGTTTTATAAATTGTTGGTATATGTATTGAAAAAATTAGGTTGTGGGGCCGTTCCGATAGTTTTACAGCTTCTTTGTAGCAGAGCAAACTAAAATTAGTATTCATATTTTCTTATTAAGTTAACAATGAGTTGGTGTAGACATTTCAATAGGAAAGTCTATATTACGAGTATTTTTATTTATTCCAGTTGAACGTAGTGAATATTCGATCACTTTATGCTTTAAGGTTTCGGGCAGCCCAAAATATGGATCGCTTTATTTACTTTACTTTTGCTTAAATTATTTTATTATAACACAAGTGTAGATATTGCGTAAATAAGATTACAAAATCGTATATTTCCTACCTAAACTCTTGATATTTAATGGTTCATCGCACTGTAACACTATTTTCCATAATATTTGCTTTAGCTTTTTCGGTAAAAGCTCAAAATATTTTGCCCGATAGTAACATTACCGATAACCGGATTGATAAAGCTGTCAGCTATTTTTATCAAAACATTGGTGAGCAAGCTGAGATATATAACGGCATAGAATATTTATTTGCACCAAGGGCATACCGGGGCAATCCGTATTACCGCGATACTATACAGTTTACACCAGCCATGATAAAATTTAATGATACCTGGTATAAAAACATACCGGTACTTTACGATGATTATCGTGGATTGTTAGTAGCAAGCCGCCCAGTTAACCATGCCATCTTCATATTAAAGAGCACGCAAATAGCAGAATTTTATATAGAAGATCATCATTTCATACACATTACCCAACCCGACTCGGCTAATGGGTTTCTTAAACCAGGCTATTACGAAAGTTTGTATAATAATAAAACTACAGTACTTGCCCGTCATTACAAAGAACGCAGCGAACGCGTGGTGCAACCCGCCGTAGAAGTTACGTTTACTCCACAGATTGCCTATTATATTAAAAAAAACAATATCATTTATAACGTAAATAGTAAAAATTCGGTACTCAAGGCTTTTAAGGATAAAAAGACCGAACTTGCTGCGTACCTAAAAAAAAACAATATAGTTTTTAATGATAATAAAGCTTTGGCTTTAATCAAGTTAGCTGCCTACTACGACCAGATAAGCCAATAATTTACATGAATAAACTATATCTATTTCTGTATATATTAATTGGCATGCCATTGCTGGGTTTAGCTCAACAGAGCGATAATAAGTTAATTGATGTTAATTTTCAGCAGGCAACCATTAGCCAGTTAGTTACCAATCTTGAGAGCAAAACCGGCTATTATTTCTATTACGACCCCTCCAAATTCGATAGCTTGCGGGTAACCCTGCAACTAAATCAGGTTACCTTAAATGCCGTGCTTGATGCTGCTTTCAAAGGAACTCCATACAATTTCACAATAACTCCGCAGTTACAAATATTTTTAACTAAAGATGTGGTAATTCGAACCCAGCTGGCGCCAGGGTTCTTCGATCAAAAAACCACTTCTCCTGTTACCAAACAAATTAGCGGAGCTACCGATTACACCAGCACACTTACCGAGAAAAAAGTGGTAGAAGCTACCTCAGAAAACAAAACCTACGAAATAGGAATACGTACCAATACGGTAAAAGCCGGACAAGTTACCCTTGCAGGCTACGTGCGTGATAGTAAGAGTGGCGAGCCCGTTATTGGAGCCAGTATATACATACCCGCCACTAAAACTGGTGTAGCCACCGATCAGTTTGGTTATTATTCGCTTACGTTGCCACGAGGGTCACATACATTTATAATAAGGGGTTTAGGTATGCGCGATACACGTCGCCAGGTAATACTTTATAGTAATGGCAGGCTTAATATTGACATGCAAGAGCAAATTACATCGCTCAGAGAAGTAAAAATATTGGCCGAAAAAATAGCCAACGTCCGCAGCGTTGAAATGGGTGTTAATAAAATAGACATTACCAGTATAAGGCAGGTTCCTGCTGTGTTTGGCGAGGCCGATGTTCTACGGGTAGTATTGACGCTGCCAGGTGTACAAACTGTTGGCGAGGCCAGTACAGGTTTTAACGTACGTGGTGGCTCGGCCGACCAAAATTTGATTTTACTTAACGATGCCACCATTTATAATCCATCGCATTTTTTCGGCTTCTTCTCAGCGTTCGACCCTGATATTGTGAAGGATATTGAGCTTTATAAAAGTAGTATCCCTGAAAAGTTTGGCGGCCGCTTATCCTCTATACTCGACGTAAATAACCGCGAAGGCAATAAGAAAAAATATACCGGATCGGCAGGCATAGGTTTACTTACCAGCCGCTTTAACATCGAAGGCCCTATCGATTCAAATAAAACATCGTTTATTTTTGGCGGCCGCACCACCTATGCTAATTGGCTGCTTAAAACACTGCCCGATCAATATAAAAACAGCCGGGCTAACTTCTACGATTTGAGTCTTAACGTGAGTCATCAAATTAACGAAAGAAACAACCTTTACTTTAGCGGCTATTATAGTAATGATGGTTTCAGGCTCAACAGCGATACCTCTTACAAATATGGCAACCGCAACTTTTCGGCAAAATGGAAACACAGCTTCAACAATAAATTGTACAGTGTAATTACAGGTGGTTTTGATAGGTACCAATATAGCGTAGGTGCCGATGCAAACCCGGTTAATGCTTATAAGTTCGATTTCAATATTAACCAAATTAACTTTAAAGCTGATTTTAGTTATTTTATTAACCCTAAGCATACACTTTCGTTTGGCGTAAATTCGCAGCGTTACAAGCTTAACCCGGGCACTAATCTCCCGGTTGGAAACGAATCATTAACATTAGCCGAAACAGTACCTGCCGAGCAGGCATTGGAAAGCGCCCTATACCTTGGCGATAAGTATAACGTAACCAGTAACCTTACGGTTAGCGCGGGTGTACGTTTCTCACTTTATAACTATTTGGGTCCGCAAACGGTAAATAACTATGCGGCAGGACTTCCTAAAACCACTGTTAATTTGTTGGATAGTACAACCTATAGTGGAGGTAAATTTATTAAGACCTATGGCGGCCCCGAAATCAGGGTATCGGCCAGGTACATTATAACCGATAATTTTTCTGTTAAAGCCGGTTATAATACGTTGCGCCAATACATACACCTGCTCTCAAACACCACGGCAATTTCACCAACCGATGTTTGGAAACTTAGCGACCCTAACATTAAACCACAGTTTGGTGATCAGATATCTTTAGGTTTGTATAAAAACTTTCAATCAAACACCATCGAAACGTCGGTAGAGGTGTACTACAAACGCCTGAAAAATTACCTGGATTACCGCAGCGGAGCTGTTTTGATACTTAATCAAAATATTGAAACCGACGTACTATCTACCCGAGGTAAGGCCTATGGTGCTGAGTTTTTGTTAAAGAAAAATGCCGGCAAATTAAACGGATGGGTGAGTTATACTTACTCGCGCACCTTTCTTAAACAAGATGACCTCAACGCCGGCGAATTAATTAACGGTGGCGCATACTACCCGGCCAATTATGATAAGCCACACAGTTTTAATTTTATAGGCAATTATCGCTTTACACACCGTTACAGCGTATCGTTAAACACGGTTTACAGTACCGGCAGGCCGTTAACATTACCTATTGGCCGCTTTTATTACGCGGGCGGGGAACGTGTGGTGTACTCCGATCGTAACCAATACCGTATATCAGATATATTCCGCACCGATTTTTCGGTTATTATTGATGGTAATCACCGTTTAAAGCAGCGCTTTCATAACTCGTTTACGTTTGGTGTGTACAACATTACCGGTCGCAATAACGCCTACTCTACCTATTTTACGCAAGAAGGTGGCCGCATAAATGGTTACAGCCTGTCAATTTTTGCTAATCCAATACCGTTTGTAAATTACAATATCAGGTTTTAAGGTTATGAAGAACAGGAACATATTATTTGTCTTTATATTCATTGCAATTTCGGCTGTAAACTGTAAACAAGTTTATAACCCACCCGAAGTTAACAACAGTATTAATTGGCTGGTGGTAGAAGGCACAATTAATACCGGTGCCGATTCTACTATATTTAAGCTGAGCCGCACAGTAAAAATAGACCAACTTAACAACGCTTTTTGGCAATATTAAATGTTAACTGATATGAAAAAATTTAAGATTTATATTACTTTTCTTATGGCAGCCATGTTTATGGTAAACTGCAAGGAAGTGTATAGTCCTCCCGAGGTTAACGTGAACACCAACTGGTTGGTGGTTGAAGGTATCATTAATACCGGTGCCGATTCTACCATATTTAAATTGAGTCGAACCGTAAAACTTACCAGTGCATCTACACTAAAGCCAGAATTAAAGGCAATAGTTACTGTAGAAAGTAACGCGAATAATATTTACACACTTACTGAAAAAGGTGGCGGTGTTTATTTTGCTTTGCCTTTAGGCTTAGATCCGGCTAAACAATACCGCGTGCGTATCAAAACAACCGATAATAAGCAATACCTGTCGGATTTTGTGGAAACAAAATTAACGCCTGCTATTGACGACATTACCTTTAAAGCCGATGACAGCAACTTGAAAATATATAACAGCACGCACGATGATAGTAATAAGGCACGCTATTATAAGTTTGATTATACGGAAACTTACGAGTTCCATTCCCCTATTCCTACCTATTTGAAATCGGACGGTAAAGACATTGTACCAAGGGTTGGTGCTGCCGAAAATATTACAATATGCTGGAGAACAATTGAATCCACAAGCGTTGGTTTGGCATCTACAGTAAAGCTAACCAAAGATGTAGTTAACGATAATTTGCTTACCACTATACCGTCGGCATCTGAAAGAGTAAGTGTTATGTACAGCGTTTTACTTAAACAATACGCCTTAACCAAAGATGCTTTTGAATTTTGGCAAACGCTGAAAAAAAACACAGAGCAGGTGGGTTCTATATTTGATGCGCAGCCATCGGCCTTAAAAAGCAATATCCACCCTGTAAATAATAGTACCGAAGTGGTTATAGGCTATATTTCGGCCTGTAATGTAACAACCAAACGCATCTTTATATCTACGGCCCAGCTACCTGCAATATACAGCAAATCCAGGCTCATTTGTGCTCCAGACACCTTCCGTTTTGTAAACCCGGTCACTAAAGTAAACGAAGTTAGTACATTTTTAATACCTAAACTGGCAATTCCAAGTTTTGAGCTTACAAATCCTTTCACAGGCACTTTAATAGGTTATTTGGGCAGCAGTGGTAATTGTATAGATTGTACCCTGAGAGGATCAAACCGTAAACCATCATTTTGGCCGTAGTAATTATGATGAATGTTTTAAAATTTTCTGTTCTTAAAAGCGCTATTGTGGTAGTTTGCCTGCTAAGTAGTACTTATGCACAATCGCAGGTATTAAACCAGGTGCAAAACCAATTTAACAGTTATCTGCTCAGTGCCCCAACAGAAAAAATTTATGTGCATACCAACAAAGATTTTTACCTCAGCGGTGAAATTCTTTGGTTTAAGTTGTACAATGTTGATGGCAACCACAACAAGCCCGTTAACCTAAGCAAAGTTGCCTATGTAGAAGTGTTGGCTGCCGATAATACACCCATTATACAAACTAAAATAGCCTTACGTAACGGTACCGGCAGTGGCTCAATTTACATGCCGGCCTCCATAACAAACGGTAATTACCGTTTGCGGGCCTATACCAGCTGGATGAAAAATTTTGCTCCTGAGTACTTTTTTGAAAAAGTACTGCATATAGTAAATGCTCAAAAATCTCCTGAGCAGCTCAACGAAAATACCATAGCTTTATACGATGTGCAGTTTTTTCCAGAGGGTGGGCACCTGGTTAAAGGTTTAGAATCTAAAGTTGCCTTTAAGGTTACCGGTAATGATGGCAAAGGAATTAATGCCTTTAAAGGTGCAATTATTGACCAGAAAAATGATACTGTTACCCGTTTTTCACCATATAAATTTGGCATGGGCAGCTTTATTTTTACTCCTACTACAGGCAGTACCTATAAGGCTGTGGTTAAAATTAATAAGCAAGCCGTAAGTAAAGAACTACCTGCAATTAACGAAAAAGGTTACGTAATGCAAGCGGTGGATAAAGGCCCCAGTTGGGAAATAACCGTTAAAACGGCCGGCCTGGCTGATGAAAACATTTACCTATTTGCTCATACCCGCAATGTAGTAATACAGGCAGTTAACGCTACGCTAAAAAATGGCACAGCCAGCTTTAGTATTAGCAAAAGCCGGTTGCGCGAGGGTTTAAGCCATATTACGCTTTTTAATAGTGATATGCGCCCTGTATGCGAAAGGTTGATATTTAAAATTCCTGCTAACAACCTTACCATTGCTGCCCAAACAAACGTTGCACAATATGGCATGCGTCAAAAAATAAACCTGGATATTGCCACGCATACGCTGCAAAAACCAATGGCGGCAAATCTGTCGGTATCGGTATTTAAGTCCGACTCCTTACACCAGCCCGACCAGCAGAATATTGCCAGCTACATTTGGCTAAGCTCAGAACTTAGAGGAACTATAGAAAACGCAGGTTATTATTTTAATAACACCGCAGAATCGGCCTTAGCAGTAGATAATTTATTACTTACGCAAGGTTGGCGCCTATTTGAATGGAATACAATATTGACCGGCAAACCTGATATAAAATTTATGCCAGAGTACACCGGACACATTGTTACAGGCAAAATACTGGATGCTAATGGAATGCCTGCTAATAATATAAATACTTATTTAGCCATACCAGGAAAACGTGTGCAAATGTTTAACGCCCGCAGCGATTTGGTTGGAAGATTGTTTTTTAATACTAAAGATTTTTATGGCCTGAGCGAAGTTGTACTGCAAAATAATTATAACATAGATAGCACTTATAAAGTGGAGCTACTAAATCCGTTTGCCGAGCAGTACACAAATGCCACATTGCCTGCCTTTAAATTGACTAACGGAATGCAGGAAGCTTTAAACAATAATAACCTGAACATGCAGGTGCTTAACATCTATAATGCACCAAAACTTCGCCAATATTATAATCCGGGCGTTGATAGTGCTGCATTTTTTGGTAAACCCAATAAAACTTACCTTTTAGATGCTTATGTACGGTTTACAACAGTTGAGGAGGTTTTCCGTGAATATACTTCATGGTTATTTGTGGCTAAACGCCGTGGTAAATTTAAGGTAACTATGTTTAACGAACAAGAACTACTGGATAATGACCCGCTAATTTTATACAACGGCATCCCTGTTTTTGATATGAACCGTGCATTTGCTATCGACCCTATGAAGATTAAACAGCTTGACGTAGTAAATTCCCGTTACTTTTACGGTTCGGCAAGTTTTGATGGTATTTTGAGTATGACCGGTTATAAAGATGATCTTGCCGGTTTTGAAATTGATCCACGCGCCGTAGTTTTAGATTATGAAGGACTACAATTAGAGCGCAAGTTTTATTCACCACTTTACGATACCGAACAGCAGCGCAATACTCGCATACCCGATTTCAGGAACGCTTTGTACTGGCAACCAGATACCTATACTACAACCGAAGGTAAAAACAATTTATCGTTCTACTCATCAGATCAACCAGGCAAATACATTGGCATTATACAAGGTATTACAGTCACTGGCGAATGCGGCAGCCAGGTATTTACTTTTGAAGTTAAGTAATTAACTCAGGTTGTAAATTAGGTATGATTTTATGTAAATGCAAAGATGAATAAAGTGATTTTTAGCAGCCATCCTTTAAAAGTCACAGCGTGGAGCTTTCTAAAAAAACAGCCCTTTTATCTCACTGATTGTTGTTTCTACTCTTTTACGTATATGATTCTTGATAAAGGCAACACTAAGGCTATCCTTTTTTTTTGCATTTGATTTACGATGCACCTTCAATGCAATCTGATCATTTTCCATTAGCAAGTCTTCGATCTCATAGTTGGTATAAGCTGAATCAGCAAAAACTTCACTTTCCGCAGGTAACTCCAGTGGTAGTTTCTTTAAGGCTAATGAATCATGCTCACTACCAAGAACAAAGCCGAACTCTACCAGAGTGCCATTTTTAGTGATGAGTAATTGAACCTTTACACCATAAAAGTGCCTGCGCATACTCGTCTGCTTACCATGCTATTGTTTACCATTTACCATTTTGGCATTCATAATGCGAATGTTATCACATACAGCCACAGGAAATCAATCCAACACATAGCTCATTTCACAACTGACGTACTTAAAGTAATGTCCGATCTGCATGAATAAGCTGTAAACTAATTCTGCCACTGCAGGTAACCGGCGGTTAAACCGGCTCTTATCTAACATCCCGGGTATCATGCTGGTCATCCTCAAACTGCTTGGCTTTATCTTGATGGCCCCCGAAATATAAAGATTAGCTCACAGTCAATTGTTATGTCAACCATTGCAAGCAGGTAGATATGTTGATAGTGCCTAAACAACGATTATGGCTACTGATATTTGTCCGGATTGCGTAAATAGTACGCTGCCCATCATAGATAATCATCACATAAACCGGAATTTTTTCTTCTTTAGAATTCGTTCTCTTTTTTAAGTAAAAAAAAAAGCTACATGGTTAATCATAAAAAGCTGTTAAAAAGTTAAACAAATTTACCTTTACAGCATAATTCAAACAAGATGTTCACTCGCTGAAGGTCAAATAGTTAAACCCATTATGGTTAGCACCTTTTCTGAAAAAGCCTGCTAACCGAAATGCTCACCAAAATAGGCATTCAACGCTTAGCAAACGGCACCAAACTAAAACAAAAAACCCATCATACGTAGCGTATGAGGGGTTTTAGTGCTTTTTGATACTGCTTTAGTGGAGCCGGAGGGGATGTGAACTTTCTTCGATTCTGGCGTTTTGAGCGTGTTTTTTGCATGCTTTTTAAACACTGCCACTAAATTGCCACTAATCGATCCCTGTATTTTTAAAAGCTTCCTACAGGAAGCTGACTTGATTTAAAGAACGATGCAATCCGATTGATTATTAGTACAAAAGTAACAAAAATGTAAATTCCTTAAGTAATAAATAGAGGCATTTTGTTATAATCAATTAAAGGATTAGCTTTTGATTCTGAAAGAAATATTTTATTTTGAGCATCGGCTTCGGTGCCGCATCATTAGCTGGTGTAACTGTAAAATTTTATTCGGCTGTCTTAATGCCCTGCCAATCATTTGTAATTTTCGACCATTCAACCTCTCTTTTTTCTTTATCAGTCCAACATCCCAAAAATTGTGGTAATTTGATTATGGTCTATGTGAAAAAATGAATTATTTCAGTTCAACCCTTATAGGGTTATCACTGGAAACTGGCTAAATCAACCTTCGCTGATTCAAAATGCGAGAAGCATCATTGAAAGATTTATGGTTTACCGTAATCATTTTTACGAATGTTTTATTTTAACATTCCTATTCAAAATGCTTGCTTTCGTTGACCGTGATTTTAAGTCTATTAGAGGTCGAAAAATTATAAACTATTCCACTTCTCCATTTCTCTTTCTTTGACGCTATCGACAATTTTAGCATACACCTGCGTTGTTTTTAAATTTGTGTGTCCTAGCAGTTTACTGACAACTTCAATTGGTATTCCAAGTGTAATGGATACCGTTGCGAAAGTGTGCCTAGCAACGTGGCAAGTTACCTTCTTTTGAATGCCATGCTGATTACCCAACTCCTTTAAAACTCGGTTAGTTACTTTGTTACAATAAACTCGAAATACAGGTTGTGAATCAATTGCCGTTTTTATTGGTAAAAGTTGGAGCGCTTTTTGGGACAATGGAATCATTACTAAATATCCAGTTTTATGCATTCGTACTTGAATAGAGTTAGTTTCAAGTGAAGACATTTTTAGATCCTTTAAATCGGAATACCTTAGTCCAGTATAGCAGGAAAATAAAAAATATCGCAAAATTTCCTTCTCTAACGAATTTTTGAATTTTCCGGTAAAGTAAGCTTGCGATAGTATATTCAATTCTTCGGTGGTAAGAAAGTCGCGCTTTCCATCCACTTTTTTAATTATTATAAATTTAAAGGGGTTATGTTTAATGAACCCATATCGTAGCGAGATATTCACAAAAGTTCGTAACGACCGTAAGCTCTTGCTTGCCGTATTCTCATTGTTCCCAAGCTTATGAATCATATAATGATGGTAGTCATTAATGAATTTTTCCGTTATGTCGGCAAATAAAACTTTCTTTTTAAACTTCAACAACTTCGTAATTTGCGATTTATAACTCCACCAGGATTCCAATCTCAGTCTTGGCTTATTATCCTCTAAATATTTAAGGATATAATCAGTAAAACTACCTTCCGCTTGCCCTGCGGAAGTTATATGATCTTTAAACTGCCTTAACGTCAACGGGGTCTCATCATTTATAAAGTTATTTACGAGTAATTTTAACGCTTTTTTGTCGTACGCATCTAGAATGATATTGTATCGCTCATGTAACTTATTTCGTTTTTTAACACGTTGATAGCGTGAGGACCAGTCTTGTTCACAAAGTGCAACAGATGTTGCTATTTCTATTTTTTTGCCACCCTGAAATGCTCGTAGGTAAACGGGGTTTTGTCCATTTTTATTTGTTTCAGGTTTTAGCAGAAAACTGTAAGTGATTTTTTTATTCATTTATGTGTGAAGTATTAGTGAAGTGAGAAATAAGTTTTTTGTTTGCAAATTTAATCCTATGACTTTTTGATTCAGTTAATTAAGATATAAAATCCTGGCCATCCTCGGTTATAGGAAATCCATTTCCTCTGAAGGCTAATGCAAAGAAGAGTTTTCAAGGGAGCATAGTATTAGGCAAAGGTTTTATCATTACTTCTAAAGAAGCTTCTGCACTCATTACCAAAGATCCACGTAACAAGAACGTATTGTTCCCTTATCTGAACGGTGACGACCTGAACAATGATCCAAAACAAAAACCCTCGCGCTGGGTAATTAATTTCTTTGACTGGACCGAAGAGGAAGCTAGGACCTATCCTCAATGCTTCGAGATTGTTGAACAGCTAGTAAAACCAGAACGAATGCTACAGAACGATAAAGGAGGAAAAGAAAAGTGGTGGCAATTTTTAAGACCAAGGAGTGAATTGTATGAGACTATATCTCAGTTAGACCAGGCCATGGTAGTGTCGTTAGTAAGTAAGTATTCGGCTTTCGAATTCGCACCGAACAATATTGTGTATATGCACAAATTGGGCGTCATCGTTCTGAACGATTTTCGAAGCTTTGCTATATTATCTAGTACACTACATAATATCTGGTGTTGGAAAAATTCATCAACCTTGGGAGCGGGAACATTAAATTATTCAACTACCGCTTGTTTTGAAACATTTCCATTTCCTGTATCCAAATTACCGAATGATTTAAGCTCTTGTGGGGAAGAATACTATACTTTAAGGCAATCAATAATGAAGATTTTGCAAATAGGCTTAACTAAATTATACAATCTTTTTCATGACAAACTATATGACGGCGACGCAGCAATATCAATTAAAGAATTACGTGATCTGCATGTAAAAATCGATTTAGCTGTTCTTAATTCATATGGATGGAGCGATATTTTACCTAGGCATGACTTCTACGAGTTGGAATATCTTCCGGAAAAAGATAGAATACGCTTTACTTTACACCCGGAAGCACGCAAGGAAGTACTTTTACGGATACTTGAACTCAATCACAGTCTTTATGTAGTTGATCAAAGAAGTGGAAACTCAATTCGAAAATCCTCAATTAATCAAGAAACATTTCCAACACTTTTTGATCATTCTTGATTTGTAAATAGATCAATTAGGGACGGCTCGTTATTGATCTTATTAGTCTTTTTGACCTCAGCAACTTCCATATATGTTTTATGATTTAACTGTAACAGGCGTGTCAATATTTCTTTTCGCGCTTCTGGGTGGATTGTGAAACGAACACGATCATTCTCCGGCAACTGGTCCATTTCATAGAAACCGTGTCTCAATTGGATATCATCCCATTCGTAGGATTTCATTACAGCTTTGTCAATTGCAATTTGGATATTGCGAATATGAATTAAAGAATTGTCCCATTCGACAGATGGCATTTGGGTATGTACTAAATTATACAAATCTGTTAAGCCCATTTGATTATTAGCTGTTAAAGATTTTCTACTATTATTTAAATTCTGGCCTAACTTCTCAAGTTCTACATTCCTATTATTAATTGGAAAAGGGAATGCCTCAAAAGCTTTGCCTCCTGAATATCTCAACGTTGCAGAACCCTTAGTTGAGCTATGTTTCCAAGCCCATACCTCATGAATTGAAGAGGATAATACAGCAAAATCACAATATGAATCCAAGGCTATAACAACAATTGAATCTGTAAATACAATATCTCGGCTATTTTGAAAATCCAATAGCAAATATTTGGTATTTCGATTGATTACCATGACCTGGTCTAACTGAGATATGGTCTCATACAATGCAGGTCGTTTTTCGCCATAAATCCACCATTTTTGAGGTAGAGGTTTTCGTAAGGCATAGGTTCCGATAATTTCGTTTTCATTTTCATCTAATTTCCAACGTTGTCTTTCAGGTTTTACGTGCTTTTCGACGATTTCAAAACAGTCAGGATAAGTTCTTGCCTTTTCTTCGCTCCAGTCAAAGAAATTGATAACCCATCTGCTTGGTCGTTGCTCTGGGTCGTTATTCAAATCATCCCCATTTAAGTAAGGGTATAAAACACTCTTATTTCTTGGATTATTTTTAATAAGCGCTTCGGCTTCTTGTGGCGATAGCACAAAACCTTTGCCTAATACTATGCTCCCTTGAAAACTCTTCTTTGCATTAGCCTTCAGAGGAAATGGATTTCCTATCACCTGGGAATCATCTAAATATGGGGTTATTCTTTCAACTGATTTACCGTCTAATATGATGTCCTTGTTCCAATCTCCTTTATGAATAGTAACCAAAACGTAATCAACATTAGCAGTCCCTGGCCATCGTTTAGAACGGACAGCATGATTAATAATTCCTTTTTCAGAACAGATGAAATCTAATCCTCCTTCACGAGCGGAACCTTGCGCAATGGTGTTTGTGGATATCAGTGATTGAAACCCACCCAATCTGAGTATATTAAAAATACGTCTAAAAAAATAGGTTACCAAATCAACCGCCCCAATCGGTTGATAAGCGTATTTTATCCATTCAAGAAAAGGATTACCAAATGCACCACTTAATTTTTGTCCGCCCAAAAAAGGTGGATTCCCTAAAATACAATCGAAGCCACCGTTGTTAAATACTTCAGGAAACTCAATAAACCAATGAAAGAAACGTTGTTCTAATGCTACCGCAGTGGCCTTTGCCACTTTTATATCCTGCCAGCCTTTATACCCGCTTAGTATAAGCCGGAAATCTCCATCAGTCACGAGATAATCTTTGTTGGCTTCTGTTTTAGGGATAAAAAATTGGGCTACTTGGGTGTCGGCCATTGCTTTTAAAAATGTAAAACCTTTGCCATCAATAAATTTTTTATAGGCTTTTGCCTTACTATCTATTTCTTCTGGAGTTGTTTCGGGCAAGTGATTAAAGGTCTTGTATTCCGCCATTGATTCCTGCACCGTATTTACCAATTGCTGCTCAATGGTTAACTGTTGCCCTGCACCAACAGAGCTTAATTTTTTCCTTTCTGATCTATTACGTTTCAAGAAGGCAGATGCAATAGATTTATCATCTACCGGGAGGGTTTTAAAGGCTTCATCGGCAATTCCTTTTTCTAATTCACTGCGGTATGCGAGGCCCACAATAGAATCGCCACATTTAATGTGATGGTCCAGAAAATTAAGCGGTTCACCCGGGTTGTATGCTTCTAACCATAAAGCAATTTTACAAAGCTCTACGGCTAATGGATTCTTGTCTACACCAAAAATACAGTTCCTAACGACCTCTTTCATGGCTTTGCGTACAGCCAAAGGGTTAGGCTGCTCTTCTTCAGTTTGCACCCTTGCGACTTCTAATGCCAACCTACGGGCTGCACTTAACAATATGTGACCGGAACCACAAGCTACATCAACAACTTTTAAATTTAGTAGTGATTGGATTGTATTTTCTTTCGTTAACTTCTTTTGTTGAAAAGTTTTGATACGATCTTCAATCAAATTTTCAAGTGAATACTTAATCAGCGGTTGTACCAGTTCTTCAGGCGTATAATGGCTTCCGCTTTTTCCCCGTTCGCTACTGCTGTCAAAACCGAAACTGTATTCTTCGCTGCCTTCGATCTTTCTGACGTTTAATTTTAATTCCAGCAATCCTTCGTAAACCGAACCGAACTCCTCAACATCAAGTCCTCCGTAATTTACGGATATTAGAACACCATTGCCGTTTTCAAAATAGCTGAGTGATTTGATGATATTTAACAACACGGCATTATTAAGTTTACATTGATGTAAATCATATTGGTTGCTGCTAATAGCATCATATCCAAATAAATCACCCTGCAACGCCATTATGCCGAGTTTTTTTCCAATTTCTTTTTTTTCGAATAAAGAGAACGTACTCACCAAGCTTTGCCATAAATCGCTATGGCGGTGGGCCTCGGGCGACAGTAGCTTTCGTGCCACTTTTCGTAAACGCAGCAGGCTGTAACAATTATAATAGATGTAATTAAAG
This sequence comes from Mucilaginibacter terrae, assembly GCF_042679325.1. GTDB lineage: Bacteria > Bacteroidota > Bacteroidia > Sphingobacteriales > Sphingobacteriaceae > Mucilaginibacter > Mucilaginibacter terrae. The sequence continues at coordinate 77,704 of NZ_JBHTMJ010000001.1, read as the reverse complement.
CGTTTTGTTTCTGGTGTTTTGTTATCAGCATATACGAGATTTCGCTCTTCAATTACAAACAAGAAAAGCAAACGGTAAATAACACGTAATTGATGGCGGTAATATTCATCTATATTAAATGCTCCTGATGTGACTGTTTCACGCAATTGTATATTATCAGGATGATTGACAAACCCGTTGGCTAAATTCTTAATAGCTTCTTTAACTGCATTTCCTAATTTATTACGGATGGTGCTGCCTGCTTCTAAGCCTTCCTGATGGTATTTTTCAATAATACTTTCTGCACCCGTATCCATCTTTTTCGGCATACGGCTTGCATGAAGTACCCTGTAGAGAATAACGAAGTCGGAATACAGATCCTCTTCCATCATTTTTTCCAGGTTAAATTCTGCATAACTCAAACGGGTAATGCGGCTGGCATCCCGTAATAAGCGCAACAGTCGGCCATTGGTTACCAACCCATACAAATGTTCGCTGTAATTTAAGTATTCCTGCACCATTGCATGAGGAGAAACACGGAGTTGTTTGTTATCCGGTCGTTTGTCTAACGATTCGTTATAACCACCTACGTATACCGGAAAGTTATCCAAGCTACTATCACGGTAGCCAATGGGAAATGATTTCCCATTGAGTTCTTCAGATGTTCTATTGAAAGTAAGATTATAGCCTAAGTTCGTAAGCAAGGGTGAAATCCAGAAGTTACGTGTTTCTGTTGTTGCCGTTTCACCTTCCTTTAAACGGGCAAGTTTGCTTTTATAAATTGTCCATTGCCCTTTGACTTCCTGCCAGGCAAGACTTATTTCATCCTTCAGTTTGGCATTGTTGAAATCAGGATTAAAATCTTTTCCTATCTGAAAGTTTGCTTGTTCGCCTCGGATTTTGGCTAGTAAGTCTATTGAGAGAATAGAGCCTTGTATATCTATAGATGGAAAATTCATACTGATCGTCAGATTTTAGGATTAGGAATTAATACATATACCCCTAAAATGTCAGGAGGCAAAACAGGTGTAACTGCTTCAAACCGTTTAGCGCCAATGTACTTTGCGAAACGGGTATGAGCATTTACCAATTCATGAGACCGCTTCTCTACTACAGCAATAAAGTCAGGATGCAATTCTTCAAAATGTTGCAGTTCCTTTTCAAAAATAATTTTCTGCCTTTCAATACTAATGTCTAACGCACTTGATGTGTTCAATAGTGTTTTGCATTGGTCTATATCCAATGCATGTATACCATCAGTTGTTTGCTCATAGCCCCAAAGGAACATTTCCTCTGAAACCATTTCGTGTTGTTTGCTTACTTCACGAATAACATTGCGAACACGGAATTGGATTAAAGTGGTTTGTGTATTAACAGCATCTGTGCGGAATACGGATGCCCTTGCTGCTTTATTCCCTTTTCTTTCTTTATCAAGAGAGTTGGCAATAATGCGATGGCATATCTGTTCTACAAAACGGTGGTTGCGGCCTATATAACGGAATCCTTGTGGAGTAGGTGACTGGAATGAAATATGAATTTTGTCGCCCTGCCCCAGTGCAGATGCCATCCAATCATCCATATTCAGCTTCTTGAAAATATAACCGCCTCTTGTTTTCTCAAAATTAGCACCCAATAGTTTTGCGGCTGCCAACACAAATGCTTCTAAAGTGGCCACATCGCCAATGGCTTCATCTACCTCATGCAAGTCCTTTTTTACTTCATCTGGCATAATGCTTTCATGTGCAAAAATGGAACGGATTTTTTCGGCCTTTGCCCTTGCTGCTTCAATTTCGTTGGTAATTTCAACATCCAATTCGTCTAACTCAGGGCTTGCTCCGAAATCAATTCGTATTTGTTTTGAAAACCTATTTTGTGCTTTATCAGGATTTAATAATACCTCTTTCAAAACCTTATCCATCACCGAACGGTTATCATCGGCTAATGCAATACTTACGCCTGACGTGTTTTGTATGCGTTGTATTTTTTCAATGATGATTTTAAGCACCACCACATCCATAGGGTTGTCTTCGCCAAACAGTATCTTTACATTAATTGTATTTTGATGGTTGCCGTTTTTATCAATCCATCCCGGTTGGCCATAACGGTCAACACGGCCTTCTCTTTGTTCCAAACGGTTAGGATTCCAAGGTAAGTCATAATGCAGGATGGCATTGAATTTATCTTGTAGGTTAATACCCTCACTTAAACAGTCAGTGGCAACTAAAACCCGTTTAGTGCTTTTAGCCATTTCATCAATCTTCTCCCTGCGTTCTTCATCGCTCAGTTCGCTGGTGATGGCTCGAACATCTACATCTTTAGGTAAATATTCTTTTAGAATTGTAGCCACATATTGTGCAGTGCCAATAAAGCGACAGAAAACAATGGGGCTTTGCCCTTTATTAATCCAAAGCTTGATTTGTTCTGCACCAAGTTTTACCTTTTGATCTTTCTCAATTTTGGTTAACTCAGCAGCCTTTTGGGCAAGCCTATGCAATATATTCCATTCGCTTTCAGAAAGACCGGCACGGTCAATGATTTCAATCTGCTCTGAATCGCTTTGCTCATCCCACCTTTCTACAATCGGATTGTCTTTCACTTCATCTGCTGTAATCTCATCAGGCTCTGCAATTTTGGATTTACGCTTTTGTAACATTTCAAACCCTGCTGCCGGGCTGCTCATTACACCTCTTAATAATGACAGGGCAGCGAAGTATTTTATTCTTGCTTTGTTTTCTGTAACACCTTCGGTGCTTATACCTCTTGCAAATTTTAATACATCCTGATACAACTTGTAGTAATCAGAGGATGCAGAAAGGGTATAGGGTAATTCTTCTGTTGTTCGCTTTGGAAAAGGTGTTTCTTCATCCAACCACTTTTCAATATTCTTTCTTTTACGTTGTATGAAGTGGGCTGCTACCTTTCTTTTTTCTGATGTTTCTAAATCGGCAAAATCGTAGGTTTCAAATTCAGGATTAACTAACCCTAACAACGATTTAAATTCTCCATCTTTTCCGCTGTGTGGCGTTGCAGTTAGTAAAAGCAAATGTTGTTGATTGTTCTTAGCAATCTTCTCCAATAATTCATATCGTTGCTGGCTTTGTCCGGCTTTTTTAAAATCAAGATTTTTAGTGCAAGTATGAGCTTCATCTACAATCACTAAATCTGGCACATCTTTTAGAAAGGCAGGCATTTTAGCTGAACCATTTTTTACATAGTCAATAGATACCACTTGGTACGGATAATAGTTGAATACATTCAGTGTATCATCACCTACAATCTTTTTCTCCAAACCAGCGACTGTACTTGAACGAATGATTACAGCATCAATATCTAATTTATCTGCTAATTCCTTTTGCCACTGTTCGCATAAATGTGGAGGACATAAAACAGCAAAGGATTTTATAGTACCCCGTTCCGACAATTCGCGTAAAATCAAGATGGCTTCAATAGTTTTACCAACTCCAACATCATCTGCCACTAATAACCGGGTAACAGATTGCTTCAAAGCCATGATAAGAGGAACTAATTGATACGATCTTGGACGAAACGACAGTTTACCCATGCAACGAAATGGGCCGCTTACCTGGCGAAAAGAAAGCCTTGCTGCATCGTACAAAAGTTTTGCTGTAAGAAAACTGTCTAAGTCCGATTTATCGGGCAATTCAAACTGGTCGTCTTCTAATTTATCAAAGGCATGCAATACGGGTTCAAATACTGAAATCATTTCATCATCAGAACCACCAAGCGGTTTGAGCAAAATTATTTCATTATCAGAAGATGGCTGTACAACACACCTTCTTCCTCTGAATTTCACGAGTTTCCCCGGCTTTTTTAATTTACTGTCTATCATATTGCTTAGCGTACTTTTCTAAAAATGTCTTGTCTCCTTGTTACGAATGATGCAGCTGGTTCTGAGGTATAATCCCAAATCAACACATCAAAACCGGCTAACTCAATTGTTTTGCGTTTTTTTTCATCATCAGCTTTCGTGATGGCTTTCTTATGAATCCCACCGTCAACAAATACTAAAGCCTTGTCTTTTTCATACACAAAATCAGGTTGCACATAAAACTGCTCCATATTGTGGTTGGTAAAATCTGGCAATCTATATCCATTTTCAAACAGGTAATCTAACATTACTCTTTCCCCTGGACTACGATGGTGTAATCCTTTTTTTAGTTCCTCGTATTTCTCTTCATAAGTGCTGCCCACCGTATCATCAGGATTGGAAACGATTAATAATTCTAAGGCATTAATGATGGAATGACGATCTATCTTGGTATGATCCATTTGATTGTAATAAGACAACAAATCATCATAGCTTGCTTTAGGCCTTGTAGGAAATAGGTCTTCCTTTGTAGCATAGTCATAGCCACATATTTCATAGGCCCTTAAAAATATTCCTCGAAGTTTTGCCGGATTACGGGCAATATCTTTTAATACACCTATACTTCCTTCAGCTGATTCATACAACATGATGTTTTTATATTCGTCACTGCCCATCAATCGGGCATCAATTTCAACAGGCTCGATATTGTATAACTGCTCAATCGATTTCTCTAAAGCATATTGCATTGTTACAACCCCTTCTTCTGTTAAACCCAGCGATTTTATTGGCTGCACATATAATATATCAGAAGTATCATAAGTGTACAACATGATGTTTTGAATTGGATCTTCCGGATTAGGTTTCTCCAATTGTTTTTTTGTTTTGAAAAATCCTGTCTTAGTACCAATATCAAAACCATTATCACGGCCTCGCTTCCATTTTTTGTTTAGCAAAATCAGCTTTGCTGCCGGTGCGTAGAACAGTTTCATCAATTCATCGCCATCAACTGTTAGTTTAATTTTTGTGGCATCAAGCAAACTATCTGCTGAGTTTAAATAGAGTTCTGTTACATATCCTTCGGAGGTTCGCACTTCTTCCATGCAAGAAATACGTTCAGAATTTTCAGACTGGGCCTCTTCCAATTCGAGCAGGTTTTGATGTAGCTCAATATTGCTGGCAGTGAATTGTGTACCGGTAATGGGGTCTTGATTTTTGCCCTTCCCTTCATCTTTACCAAGAAAAGCATAATTGGTTTCTTTTGATATTTTAATTTCCATCAAGTCCAACGAAACATCATTTGGTGTAATTCGGTTTACCTTATACTTGCCACCATTGTGATAAATTAGATTATTAGGGCCAAACTCTTTCAACCCAATAAAACGAGGTCTTGAAATAGATTCATTTCTATCCTTGCCACCTAAGAAAACACGAATTGGCAAACGTGTAAAATTGTATCCCGGCAGAAAACCTTCAGAAGCCAAATAACGGAAAGTGTAAAACTCCGATAAGGTTGAATTTTTGTTTTTATCCGATTGGTTTTCCAATAGGCTTTTTCTATCCTTTGCCCTCATGTAAGAAATGTTGGCCAGTTTTTTTAGGTCTGCATCTTTTATTACAGGACTGATATGCGTTTCATGTGCCTCATTCATTTGACGCAAGGCATCTAAATACATTTTACGCCAACGTAGTAAGGCATGTTCTAATTTATCAGGAACCATTCTGATTTGCGTTTCTAACCATGCGTCATTAAACCATCGGATGCCTTTAAAATCAATGCTAGCAACTACTCTTAAAACCAAATTCTTTATATCATTAAATCTGGAATCAATTACATCCTGATATTTAGCCTTTATATCGCTTTTTAATTTATAAGTGCCCCCAGCAATATCAATTAGGTCAATCAATGAAGGTTTAAATTCTTCTGCATTTAAAAATGATAGTACCGTTGCATTTATATGAGAACGTATCAGTTCTTCATTGGTGAGGTCAATTCTTGGAGCCTGTACAATACCAGCTACCATTTTTACAGGATTTGCAAAATAGTGTTTGTCGTGCGGTGAAACTTTGGAAGCATAAGTGAATACCAATGCAGATTGCCCACTACGACCCGCGCGACCACTACGCTGTGCATAGTTAGCCGGACTTGGTGGAACGTTACGCATGTGAACAATGTTTAAAGAAGAAATATCAATTCCTAATTCCATTGTAGGCGAACAATACAATGCACTTAATTCAATTGCTTCATTGAACTTATCTTCTCTTTCAATTTTTTCCTCATTCTTAATTTGGCCGGTATGCTCAGCAGCTATGTATGATTTTGGTAGTTTAGAAAAATCTTCCTGATATAAATATTGAAAGTATAGATGTGGTTTGATTTTGATTTCCTCATCCAGAGTAATATATGATGTTTTATCTGTGGCAACATTTATCTTATCACCCTTTTCCCAAAGTACCTCGCCAAGATTTAATTGAAAAGTTATTTTATCACCTTTCTCTGCATGAATCAGTTGAGATTTTAAATAACTCATATCAGATAACAGATTCAATAAAGAACTCATAAAATCCAAATACTCCTGTGTGTTAGGTTGTGCGCCTGTTGATTTTCTAAATTCATGTTTAACAAACCTCGCTAAGCGACTCATAGGCCCAATACTTTGAATAAAGACTTCTCTTATGGCCTTGTCTGCACCTTCTAATGAAAGTGAGTTGGGGGCATCTATTTTTTCTCCCTTATCAAGCGACCAAAGTTTATTCTTATTTAATGCATTATTTAACTCATCCTGAGTTCGTAGTCGGTTTTCATAGCGTAGCATTTCAATATCAACTGCGTAAGCATTTCGAAAGTAGTCTAGTACTTGAAGTATAAAAGACTTTCTATATTCTCCAGAAGACCCACTTAGTAAATTGATATTGGTCCAGAGTGCTTCATTGTTAACATACTCATCCAATTTTTGATATGATATTTTAAGTAATGCTGTTTGCTCTAAATTCGGCAATATATAACGCCACCCTCTTTTTAGATCTTGTATAATTCGATACGAAATATAATTTCGAAGCGCCTTTTTATTTGTTTCACTAGGTATTAATGGATTGTTAGCAGGATATTCAGCATAATCCCTTTCAGGAAGTTTTAATTCTTCTTCAACTTTATAAACTAATTGAAATAACGTTAATGGTTCCGAGGCATAACTCAAAACTTTTTCAATTGCCGAACGTAAGTGAACTACTTGAATAAAATCATTAAAATGACCTGCCTGTAAGGATGCATCCTGCCTGTTATCAGTAAAGCTCATTAACTTTTGTTCTCTGAGATTTTCAAAGCCATATTTTTTATAAAGAGCTAACAAAGTTTGAAGCGTTATTAATGTAGTGGATGTGGATCGACCTTCATTACCCAAAGAAATAAGTTTTGATTTTTCGCTTAGCTTGGGTTCTAAATAAATTAAGCCACAGGTTGGATCGTAAATCAAAGGTGCAGGTATGAACCACGCCTTTTCTCCTTCACTTCGTGCATCTGAAAATGAGCCATCCTTTGATACATAAATTTCTTTGGGAAGAAGAAACTCTTTGGAAGGGTCAATTTTATCACCTGCTTTATTTTTCCATGCAGCTGGAAGTAATTCAAGAAGTCCGTTAATATCTAGTTGATATCCTTGATCAAACAATATATAACCGTCTGTATAATGATCTTGTGAACGCTTTAAAAGTTTCTTATCGTTAATTTTTAAATCATCTCCATTTTTAGGATTTTTATTTTCATTGAAATCTCGAAATACTAATTTTGATTCACCGAAATCTTTTCTGACGCAAATAAATTCTACGCCGCTAACCCGGCTAAATACCGTTTGGAAAACAGGAACTTCTGGTTCACTCTCAGAAAGTTTTACAAAAGGATTGGGCTCTAAGGTTACGTAACGTTTATCGGTATCTTCCATGGTTACATATACATACCCAGTCTGTGAAATAAACTGATGCAATTTGAAAGGGAGAATAGTATCCTTTTTCTTTTCTTTTGCACTTTCAATGTTTAATGATTCTGCCCAAATCAAAATTTCAACGATTTTTTTCTCGGCCTCTGCTTCGCTGATTCCCGTTTCATGTGAGAACTCAGTTGCAATTGTTTTTAACGATTTAGGTTCATTCCTTCTTTTGTGCTCACCTTCATTTCTAACAGCGATTGTTCTTTCAAGCCAAATTGCAATTGGGTTTTCAAGTATTGCTTTTTTTGAGAAGTCTTTTATGTCTGCTTTAAAAGCTGATATTAATGCCTCTTTTGATGGAATTACCTCATTTGTTGAATATGTGAGTGACTCTACAATTACGTTTTCTGGAAAGAAATCAGTGTCAAAAAATCTTGCTGCAACTTTTGCAACTTCATTTTTCTGTACATCAATTGTACCTGTAGCCATTGTTGCAGATGTGCCTATGCAAATTATTTTTTTATTTTTTGCTGCTGATTTAATTCTCCGGTTTAGCAAAGATACATCTGCTCCTTGTCTGCCTTTGTAAACATGCAATTCGTCATAAACTAAATATTCAATATTATCCAAAAAAGATTTTCTTAAACTTTCATCTGTCTTACGCACCATCAAGAGTTCTAACATCATGTAATTGGTGAGCAGAATATCGGGAGGATTTGCAGCTACCTTATTTCTGTCGTCCTGCTTTTCCTGTCCGGTATATTTTGCGAAAGTAAAGGGTAAACTACTGCCTGTTCGTTTTCTGTAGTTCTCTTCAAAGCCTGTTAATGCAGCTTCCTGTGAATTAATTAAGGCGTTTAAAGGATAAACAATAATTGCCTTAATACCTGGCTTATTTGAATTTTTAAAAAGATAGTTGAAAATTGTTGAGATGTAAGTCAAACTCTTACCGGATCCAGTACCAGATGTGACAATAAAACCTTTACCCTCATTGCCTTTAATAATTGCCTCAGTTTGATGTTTATATATTGACCATGAATTATTTTCACTATCATAGAAAATATCTTTAAAATCTTTTAACAATACACCATTATTAACCAAATCTTCAACACTGCCGCCAGATTCAAAAGAGGGGTTGAATTGAACTAATGGCTCAGGATATAAATTACCAGAATCAAAATCCTTTTTAACAGTCGCAAGTATTTTATCATCAGCAATATTGATAAAGCTGTCAATGTATAGTTTATAATCAGTCAGAATATCTTTATGTAAATCGAATATGTTTTTCATTTCTATGTTTACGCTTTTTAAGGTTTACATTTCCCAGCCACCTACATTTTATATTTTTCAACAATTCTATTTTTACAAATTCGTTGGCTTCGATAATCTTATAAGATAGACCAGGCCTTAATAGTCCTACCATATCTCCTAAAAAATCTTGATCTAATATTTTCTTTTCCATGTTTTCCAGAAACTGGAAACATAGTAAAATAAGGGCATATAATGTTAAGCCTTACTTTAGGATGTGTTTTTATTATTAAGTATAAGTTCTTTCTTCATTGACCTGATAGGTTCATATACTTGAAATACAGCTAAAAATAATGGAGGTGGTATATATCGACTTTGAATGATTCAACTATCCATTACAGCGGGAAGTTAGTTTACGAAGTGATTTGTACAAGTGGCTATCTCCATCATGCTGTACTAATTAAACTCATAAATTGTTATTGGTTAGGTAATATAAACTTAAAAAAGTTTTTGTAATTCACATGATTTTTTTATGATTTAATGAGCTGTTTACTAATAATTACGCTTTAAAGCTTCAATCATACCCAAAAACTTTCTGTTGTAAGAATCTTTGTATTGGCTTTCAAATGCCTGAATATGTATAGAATCATTTAAGCTCCAATAATAGTACAAATGATTATGACCTTTCCGCAGAAGAAATTGATTGGTCATCAATTCTGCAATTTGATCCTCTTCAATTCCTTGTAAAAGGATTCTACATTGGCCCGGTTCAATTTTAGGCTTGCCATTAGCGTTATCTAAATATGCATTTAAATATGCATCTCCATAAATTGGATTCTTATCAATTCCCTGAAATTCTAATTTACTTGTATAACTGAAATGACCATAACAGATAGATGTCGTAAGCATTATGTCGTGCGTAAGCATTCTTCTATTAATTTGCTTAATTGCGATAAGAAGTTCGTCCATTTGGATAGTCGAATCATGGTGATCGCTAAATAAAATACCGCAGTCGGATACAAAAAAACCTTGAACTGAACCATTTTCATCTAAAGCATCATAGCCAGCTTGATAAAATTGCGTAAGCGCTCGCAAAGCAATGTTATTATTGTTCATCATTAATTTGAATCCTGATATATCGATGAAAGCAACAAAAGTGTTTCCAGAGAAAGGTCGTATAGGCATGTTGAGGATAAGTTAGGTTACGTGAGTAAAAATAATGTTTAATTAGATATTAAATTCGGTTATATATCATTATTTATAACCATCAACGGCTATGATTAAAGTTTTACATCCGGCATCCCTTGGTGCCGCCTGATATTTTGAAAAGATTGCTCCATCCATGTCATCATTTATTTTAACTGAATAAAATCTACAAAAACTTCATCTTGGTTTATATTACCATCATCGGAACTACACTCATGAGTACATCCTACCGTCAAAAACACTTCGTTCAAACAATTCAGTCAAATGGATGATCCCAAAGAATCTTATCCATGGTCGATGGGTAGTATAAATCTTCCATTTGAGATACTCTTTCCTGGCTACTATAATAAAAGTACTCACATAGATTGTCAATATAAATTTGGTCAGATGATCAAAGAACCCTTTCAAGTAATTTGCTTTTTTGGAGCTCAAAAAAAAGGTTGGAACAATGAGATGATGTGGGCTCATTATGCAGATAACCAACGTGGTGTATGTTTAGAATTTGATGGTGAGGTTTTGGTAACAGTAGAAAATGAAAAATTTCCAAAAACTGAATGTATGTTGCAAAATGTCAACTTTACTAAAAGCAGCAAGAAAAAGCCTTGGATTAATTGGGATGTAAGGCTTACAGTTGACGAAAATTCAAGTAACTATTTGCCTGTCTTATCCCACGAAGTTGTTTTTCATAAATCGCACTTTTGGGAGAAAGAGGATGAAATGCGTTTACTATTTCTGAATCATAAAGAAAACTTGTATTTGCCATATGGTACCTCTTTAAAAGCAATTCACCTTGGACTGGGTTTTCCCCGCCATTACATTCCTGCAATAGAAACGTTAATCAAAGATACGCCGATCAAGCTTTATACATTAATTTATGAGAATGATGAATATAACAGATGGCGATTAAGTCGGAAAGATGGAAAACTTTGGACATCAAACGAAGATTATTAGTAAGCACTATAGTTAGGTTTGGCAGCGAAACCAGCCAATTTTTTTTTGATAACTATATTGAAATTATTCAGGTTAACATGTTATATCTGATGAATTAGTGGCAGTTTTTAAACCTGAAAAAAACTGCCACTATTCTGCCACAAAAAATTTGAGCGCTTTTGAAAGATTTGTTAACGTCTGTAAACCAAAAACTGTTAAAACTCGCTAACTACCAAAAGTTTAGATCTAATTATAGACAAGGATAAGTGCAATTTTAGAAAAGATGGATTCGAACCCTCGAGTACTGCTTATAATATATAAGCATCTAAAAATCAATGAATTATAATGTTTTAATAGCATAAGAAAACCGAACTTTAGGTTCGGTTTTCTTTCAGTGGAGCCGGAGGGATTCGAACCCTCGTCCAAACATGGTATAAGGTAAGCTTTCTACATGCTTAGCTCTGTTAAATTGTTAGGAAGGGGAAGGTCAGTAGCTCACCTATACCTTCTTCCTTAGGTGCTTTATCTTACCTGCTTATCACACCGCTAAGCTGGCCAGTTTCATCTTTCGATGCCCCATATACCGATCCGATGAAACGGAAAACCGGCGGGACAAAAGCTATGCTAATTCTAAATTAGGCAGCTAAGGCGTAGTTGTTTTCGCCATTTGAAGGTTTGAGCGTTCTGATTATAGCGCTAATTCGCCCAACGCGCTGCATGCTTACTTACTTATCTCCATCCTGTCAATTCCGGTCGACCCCATTTTTTATAGTAGTCCTAATTTGCAGTAGCAGTTAAGTATTGACAAATATACAAAATTTAGGCCAGTATTAGTGAATTCAAGATATTGATTGGATACTAACCGATCAGCCACCTTAAAGTTTTTAAGCAAAGTGTTCACGCATAAAGTGTTCGTATATACTCGCTAAACTTCAAAAAACTTCATTTTTCTTCATTTTATTACAATTTCTCACTTACTCATGAGAACTATTTTGTGCAATTATTGACCAAAAAGTGTTCACACGTGAACGGTTTCTAAACTGTTTCATGAACACTTTTCTCTAAAGATTTTGCTAACTATCCTACCCTACCCGGATAAACTTTCAACGCTTCTTCCAAACAAACCAATGCCGCTTGCAGGTCGGTGCTGTTTAACACGTAGGCCATGCGTACCTCGTTTTGGCCGGCACCCGGTGTGCTGTAAAAACCTGTAGCCGGAGCCATCATCACTGTGGCATTGTTATGGCTGAAATCTTCCAGCATCCACTGGCAAAACTTATCCGAATTATCAATCGGAAATTTGGCTACTACATAGAATGCACCGCCCGGGTTAGGGCAAAACACACCTTCCATTTTGTTTAAGGCACTAACCAATATATTACGGCGGTGCGTGTATTCCTGATTCACAGTTTCAAAATAGCTGTCCGGGGTATCAACGGCGGCCTCCCCTGCTATTTGCTCAACCAAACCCGGACTCAAGCGTGCCTGGGCAAATTTTAAACCGGCTTGTAATACGGCTTTATTCTTGGTAATTAAGCAGCCTAAACGGGCGCCGCAGGCACTGTAACGCTTGCTAACGGTATCCATTACAATTACGTTTTCTTCCAATCCGCTCAGGTGCATGGGCGATATAAACTCGCGTCCATCATAGCAAAACTCCCGATAGGCTTCGTCCGAAAACAGGTACAGATCATATTTCAATACCAGTTCCTTTAAAGCCTGCATTTCCTCGTTAGAGTACAGGTAACCAGTTGGATTATTGGGATTACAAATAATAATGGCCTTGGTACGATCGGTGATCAGCTTTTCAAACTCGCTGATAGCAGGCAACGCGAAACCATTATCAATAAACGACAGGATGGGCTTCACCACAATATCGCTCTGGCAGGCAAAGCCATTATAGTTGGCGTAAAATGGTTCGGGTATAATTACTTCATCGCCCGGGTTTAGGCAGGTCATCATGGCTATAGTGATAGCTTCTGAGCCACCGGTGGTTACAATGAAGTTCTCGGGCGATAAATTATAATGGAGCTTGTTATAATATTCGGTCAGTTTTTTACGGTACGATAATGTACCCTCTGATGCCGTGTACGCCCAAACCTTAAAGTCGATGTTCTTAACGGCGTTCAGCATGCCTTCGGGCGTTTCAATATCGGGCTGACCAATGTTCAGGTGATATACTTTTTTACCTTCCAGCTTGGCTTTTTCGGCAAAGGGAGTTAACTTACGTATGGGCGAGGCGGGCATGTACTCACCTTTTTGAGAGATTTTTGGCATACGGCAAAACTACAAAAAAGCAGGTAAACAAAGAGAGGCGCAAAAATTTGCGCCTCTCATAAATATCGTTTAAAATGGTATTCTTATTTACTGGTACGTGCCGGCGATTCTACTACTTCACCCAAGATGATCAGGTTTTTAACTGGTGTTTTAGCGTTTGATGTTACTACAATAGTTTTGCTGAACGGAGAAGCTACGGCAGCATTGTAAGTGATCGAAATAGTACCTTTAGCACCTTTTAATACCGGTGTTTTGGTATAATCGGCAATAGTACAGCCGCAAGTTGGTCTTACTTCAGTTATAATAAGAGGCTCCACCCCTACATTGGTATATTCAAAAATAGTGGTAACAGGCTTACCCTTGGCTATTTTACCAAAATCGTGTTTTTCCTCGTTAAATTTAAACTCAGGTTTATTGTCCTGTGCAGATGCTGTAATAGTGAAACCCATAATTACAGCAAATAGTACGATCAGCTTTTTCATATTCATTGTAGTTTGACACAAATATAATTTAATAGTTTAACTTACAACAAAAATCATGCATACTATTTAATGTTACAATGCATAAACGTTTTTACAACAGATTTCAATACAGAATTTTTTATTTTTACCGCCTAAACGAATAATATATGCCAGAAAGCACATTACCGGCTACGGGCAATTTTACGGAGCACGAATTGAGTTTTAATGATTTCAGACAAATTATTATAAACGATTATCGCATTGGCTTTGAAAGCCGGCAGGCCAGCTTACTGGGCCGCCGCGAGGTGCTTACCGGTAAAGCCAAGTTTGGGATATTTGGAGATGGAAAGGAAGTAGCCCAGCTGGCTATGGCTAAGGCTTTTAAAAAAGGCGACTGGCGAGCCGGATATTACCGCGACCAAACCTTTATGTTTGCCACCGGCATGAGCACGCTCAAAGAGTTTTTTGCGCAGCTTTACGCCCACCCCGATATTGAAAAAGACCCGGCATCGGCAGGCCGTCAAATGAACTGTCATTACGCTACACGCTTTGCCAACCCCGATGGCTCCTGGGTAAACCAGGCCGAAACCATGAACTGCTCGGCGGATATATCTACCACCGGCGGGCACATGCCGCGTTTACTGGGTTTGGCTTATGCTTCAAAACTATATCGTCAAAACAAGGAGCTCGAAAGCTTAAAACAGTTTTCGGTGAACGGTAATGAGGTAGCTTTTGGTACAATCGGCAACGGTTCCACCTCCGAAGGTATTTTTTTAGAGACCTTTAACGCTGCCGGTGTATTGCAGGTACCAATGGCTATTTCCATTTGGGATGATGCCTACGCCATATCGGTTCCGGCAAGTTTACAAACCACTAAAGAAGATATATCTGAAGCTTTAAAAGGCTTTCAACGGGAAGAAGGCACCAACGGCTACGAAATATTTAAGGTGCGCGGATGGGACTATGTTGCCCTTTGCGAAACCTACGCCATAGCTATTGAGCTTTGCCGCACGCAACATGTACCGGTATTAATACACGTTACCGAAATTACCCAGCCGCAAGGCCACTCCACCTCGGGCTCGCACGAGCGCTATAAACCGGCCGACCGCCTTGCCTGGGAACTTGAACACGATTGCCTGTTGCAAATGCGCAACTGGATGATCAACTCGGCCATTATGACCGAGCAGGATTTGGATGAACTGGAAGAAACTGCTAAAAAGCACGTGCGCAACAGCCAGCGCGAAGCCTGGAACGAACTATCGACCGAAATTAAGACTGAACTCGAAGAAGCCGCCGCTTTAATTGAGCAACTGGCGCAGCATTCATCGGTCGACGAGCTTTCAACCGTAGCTTCTACCCTGCGCGCAACGGTTGATCCGGGTCGACGCGAAATTATTAGCTCGGTGCGTAAAGCCCTGCGATTAACGAATAAGGAAGATAAGCCCGAGCGTAAAAACCTGACGGACTGGTTAGCCAGCGAGCTGAAAGAAAACGCCGAACGTTTTAACTCTAAATTATTCAGCGATACACCGCAATCGCCGTTATTGGTACCGGTTGTACCTGCTCAATATAATAGCGATGCCAAACTACTGGACGGCCGCGAAATTTTAAACGCCGCCTTTGATGCCGCCTTTGAACGCGACGAACGCATTGTAGCCTTTGGCGAAGATGTGGGCGCCATAGGCGATGTGAACCAAGGCTTTGCCGGCTTACAGGCCAAGTACGGCGATCTTCGGATTACCGATACCGGCATCCGCGAAAACACCATTATAGGGCAAGGAATGGGTTTGGCCATGCGCGGCCTGAAACCTATTGCCGAGATACAATATTTAGATTACTGGATTTGGGCCATTACCGTATTAAGCGATGATTTGGCCAGCCTGAGCTACCGCACCCGCGGCGGACAAAAAGCACCATTAATTGTGCGTACCCGTGGTCACCGCTTAGAAGGTATCTGGCA
This sequence comes from Mucilaginibacter terrae, assembly GCF_042679325.1. Lineage (GTDB taxonomy): Bacteria > Bacteroidota > Bacteroidia > Sphingobacteriales > Sphingobacteriaceae > Mucilaginibacter > Mucilaginibacter terrae. The sequence continues at coordinate 61,894 of NZ_JBHTMJ010000001.1, read as the reverse complement.
TTCGGGGTCGCCTATGGCATCGTTATTAGCAAACCTACGTGGTATGCACATTTGTGTGCCTCGTAACATGACACAGGCTGCCGGTATGTATAACACACTTTTGCTGGGCGATGAACCCGCTATTGTAATAGAAAGCCTGAACGGTTATCGTTTAAAAGAAAAATTGCCATCGAACATTGGTGAGTTCACCGTACAATTAGGCAAAGCCGAGGTAATGTTGCAGGGAAATGATGTAACCGTTATTTCATACGGTTCTACCCTGCGCATTGTACAGGAAGCTGCCGGAGAACTGACGGCTATGGGCATCAGCATCGAAATTATTGATCCGCAAACCCTCTACCCTTTCGATCTGGATAAAGATTGTGTACATTCATTGCAAAAAACCAACAAGCTGTTGGTAGTTGATGAAGATGTACCGGGCGGTGGTTCGGCATATATATTGCAAAACATACTGGAAGTTCAGGGTGGTTATGCCTATTTGGATTCGGCCCCTAAAACATTGTGTGCAAAAGCTCACCGCCCGCCTTACGGCTCAGATGGCGATTACTTTACAAAACCTTCTATAGATGATATTATAGAAGCCGTTTACGCTATGATGCACGAAAGCAACCCGGCTAAGTTTCCAGCAATTTATTAACAAATTACTCAGGTCTTCCCAAAACGGAGGACCTTTTTTACAATACGTATGTTTACCCTAAACTCATGAAGAGTATTTACATATTATGCCTTGTAATGATGATTGGCAAATATGCCCGAAGCCAGGACACCGTTCGACGCACTTATACAAAAACCACTCAACTAAGCTTGCGATTAGATACTAATGCGGTTGTGTATGACGAGCAAGGTAAAAGTTTGCGTTATTATCAATACCAGCAGCTGCTCAACTCGGGCGATTATACCATAAGTTACAAAGGCGGCATGCCCGGCGACCCGGCTGCTAAAAGGTTTCTCAAACGCCTAACCGTGCAGGAACAGAACGATAGGTATTTAACCATAAAGCAGTTTACGCTCATTAAAAGTCCGCTGCTACAAGAAGGTATGCAACTGGATGTAAAGCCATTATTAGCGGCAATGAAACCTGAAGAGTTATACAATAAGGTAGTCGTTCTTATTTTCTGGTCTGCCGGTTGCCCGCCCTGCACCGAAAGTTTTGCCGACATTAATAACTTTTTAAAACAAATACACAACCCCGAAGAGTTGGTGGTTTTGGCGATAAGCAGAGACAGCAAGCAAGTTGCACAAGCCAAGCTACAAGAAAAGCCGCTTTTATATGCGCAGTTTTTAAACCAGGCACATTCGGTTTACAATGCCTACCAGCTTAACCACATGCCATCTTACGTGGTTACCGATAAGAGCCACATTATCCGATATTCGACCACTGGCGCCGGGCAAACTACTCTGCCATCTTTTAAAAGCACTATCAAAGCTGTATTACAGCAATAATAAATATTATGGCGTTTCCCTCCGGGCCGGGTCATCCGCTCATACGCCTGCAGGCCTTACGCACATGGCTGGTATCCGCTTCTGCCCCTAACGCAAACACCTGATATTCGAGTCATGCCGATGGCTATCGGCATCCCACATACTAAGTAAGTGGGCGCAGTGACCATCATTCACCTTTCCGCAGAGATGCCGATATTCATCGGCCTCGACTTTAAAACACAAAACGCGTGTGGAATACTTTACCATCCACCTTTAACTTAAATACCCTACTTTTGCCGCAATAAAAGCAAAACTTTATAACTGAATGGATAGTCAAACTTTCACCACCATAGCCGAAAACATCAAGAACCGTCGTACCATTAAACCCGGTACCATGAACGGTCAAAAAATACCTAACGGCCACGTAGCCGCTTTATTAGAACTGGCCGATTGGGCTCCCACCCACGCCTTTACAGAGCCCTGGCGCTTTGTAGTGTACGAAAACCCGCTAACCTTTACCCAGCAACATGCCGAGTTATACCAAGAAGCGGCCGAAGCAGCAGGTAACTTTAATCCGGCTACTTACACCAACCTGGTTAACTTGGGTAACAATACATCGCACGTTGTAATAGCTATTATGCACCGCAGCGAACTCTCCAAATTACCTGTGGTAGAAGAGATCGCCGCTGCATCGTGCGCTATACAAAACTTACTATTGGGAGCCGCTGCATTAAATATCGGTTCGTTTTGGAGTACTGGCGGTGCAACCTTGAAACCTATTATGAAAGAGTTTTTAGGCTTAGGCGCCGAAGATCAGGTTTTGGGCGTATTGTACCTGGGTTACAGCGATGTTCATCCCGAAGGTGTGCGCAAAACACCGCTGGAAGAAAAAATTAAATGGGTGCAGTAAAACGCTCTACCATTAATAGTTAACTTATAACAAACAGGCTTACCAATACGTAAAAGCACTGGCAACCAGCATTGGTTACCAGTGCTTTTTTTTACCATACGTATCACCACCTAAAAGTTACACCATTAACCCTTTTAAAGTTAATATTGTATGGCCTGTAGTTATAATTTTTAACAATAGTGAAATATTTGTAAGAATTTAAAAACCATTTGCGCTATACACACCTTATATATGAGAATTAAGTGACCGTAAAAATTAGGTATTAAGTATATTTGTGATAGAGTGTCATAATTATTATAGCCGGATATATTGTAAACCTTTTAATTGAGGATGATAAAAACCATAAAAACACCTATGAAAAGAAGAATCTGGTTAGCAGTTACTCTACTTGTAATATTCAGTTTTGCCATTATCAGTTCCAGGTCGGCAACGGTTAAGAAAGCTACTTCGGCCATTAAGGTAGAAGATAAAGCCAAAAACGTAAACTCGGCGTTCTCCAGCTATGTAACAGATATTTACCAATCGGCAGATCTTAAAATGCATGGCTTGGATTACGATGTATTTCAAAAAGCGGTTACCGGTTATTTCAATTTAAAGCAAAATAAAAAGCTATCTAAAAAAAGTGAAGTTATTACCGTTATAGATTTTAATAAAGCCAGTACTGTTAAACGGATGTGGATTGTTGATTTGCTGAAAAAAGAGTTGGTGCTAAACACCTGGGTTGCCCACGGCCAGGGTAGCGGCGATAACATAGCCACGCAATTTTCCGACGATAATAACTCGCACCAGAGCAGCCTTGGGTTTTATGTTACCAACGAAGTTTATTATGGCAAACATGGCCGTTCGTTAAAGCTGGACGGTATGGATGCCGGTTTTAACACCCATGCCCGCGAACGCGCTGTGGTTTTGCATGCCGCTAATTATGTATGCGAAAATACGATTAAGCAATTAGGCCGCCTGGGCCGTAGCCATGGTTGCCCTGCAGTATCTCCCGAGGTTTCTAACAAAATCATCGACCTGGTTAAAGGAAAGAATATGATTTACGTAAATGCCAACGTAAGCAATTATAATTCAAAATATTTAAATCAGGATTTTTTACCCAATTTTGCCTCACAGCCCGATAGTGCGGTACAACTAACCAAAGCCAGCTTTTAAACTGTTTATAAAATATTTTTTGCAACCCATGTATAACCTACATGGGTTTTTCATTTTAAGAGCGGCTAATAGCTTTAGTAACCAAACAATGTGAATTACTAAACCGAAACCTACGGCCCTATTGTTACTTACTCCACCATAAACTTTTGAAACGGTAAATAGCAGTACAAAAACAAACTCCACATGTGAAATGTACCGCCCCCGGTGGATATACTATTTACCCAAGAAACAGGCGATTGTAAATAGGAACCGGGTTATAAAGTGAAAGAATTAGCTCTCCGGCTTCCTAAAAAAGGATATTTAATTTCATTGTAACAGTTCACTATTGATGTGCTTACACATAATTTTAACGTAGCTGCAAGTTAAATATTTATACCCTTGACATAGGGCTGTCTTTTACGACTCATAGTTTTGCTTCATAAAAAAATTATGAAAACAAAAACTGAAGAAGTGGCCAATCGCTATTACGAGTTGGCACAACGGGGACAAATTGATGTAATTAAGAAAGAGTTATATGCTACAGACATTGTAAGTATAGAACCAGAAAACAATTCGAGTCTGGAACTAATTGTTAAAGGCACCGAGGCTTATGAAAAAAAGGAAGCGCAATTTTTTACCATGTATAATGATATGTATGGAGGTTTTTGCAGTAAGCCTTTAATTTCTACTTTTCACTTTACCTGCGCCATGGGTTTTAGCTTTACATTAAACGGCGAAGAAAAAACAAAAGAGGAGATTGCGGTATTTGAAGTTAAAAATGGAAAAATAGTTAAAGAACAGTTTTTCTATAACGATTTTGAGTTTTAATTCTCTAATAATTTAATTTTAAAGATGGCATAAATAGTGTACTGTTTTTGCCATCTTTATTTACCATAAGCTTGTTTTCTATATGCAGCGAAAGTTATGGAATGAGGATCAAAACTTTCGTCAGCCAAAGAAAGTTTCTGTATCCCTGTTAACGAAAATGTGCGAAATTCTTTTCTTAACCGGCAATAAGCCACAAGTACCCACTCATCATTTTGATTACTGTAAACTGCAAATGGTTCAACATCCCTTACCGATAAATTATGCGCTGCATTAATGTAATTAATTGTAATCACTTGATGTTCTGTCAAAGCCTTTTGAATACTTAACAAGTACTTGCTTTTCGGACCAACATCTGTATAGGTTTTGGTGACCCCAATTTTTTGCTCAAGTATTTCGATTTGAGCTTTTAAAGCATTTGGAATAACTGCCTTAATTTTCTCAATGGCTGAAGAAAATTCCTTAATAAGTGATTCATCCTTACACGCTCTGATAATAAATTCTGCCGTAATTAATGCATTAGCCTCATTAATTGTAAACATAACAGGTGGTATCCTGTAACCTTCCATCAAACTGTAACCCCGGCCCTCCTCACAAACTATAGGTACACCCGATGTTTCCAATGCTTTCATGTCCCTGTAAATAGTGCGTGGCGTTACGCCATATTTAGCAGCAAGTTTAGGCGCTGTAACTAACCTTTTAGATTGCAATTGAATCAAGATCGAAGTTAACCGTGAAAGCCTGTTTATTTCATTATGTTCCATCTTAATTATAATTACATCATGGTAACGTATAAATTATAAAAATACGGTTCATTAAATTAATATGTAATGTATTTAGCGATAAGTATTTTTATAATTCAGCATACTTATCAATCAATATTATAACATAATAACGCCCCACCCTTGTTTCCACAACATAAGTGTTGTAACTTGTAAAGATTTCAACACATAATTCGGGTTTAAGGGATAAATACTACTTTTAGAAAATTTTTTAATTTTATATATGGTTAAAGATATAGTTACCGACGAATACGTAAAACCCCGATACCCCAAAAGTATTCCCTTCATTATTGGTAATGAAGCGGCCGAGCGTTTCAGCTTTTACGGCATGCGCTCTATCCTGGTAACTTTTTTAGTGGCCCAGTTTTTTAACCCCACCGGCAGTGCCGCCCTCAAAACAGTTGCCAATGCCCAAGCCAACGAAATATCGCACATTTTTGTAGCTTTAGCCTACGCCATGCCTTTTGTTGGTGCCCTGGCGGCCGATTGGTTTTTCGGCAAGTATAAAGTAATTCTGTATGTATCTATCCTATACTGCTTCGGCCACTTGTGCCTGGCCGTTTTTGATACCGACTTAACCGGTTTCCGTTATGGTTTAATCTTGATTGCCATGGGTGCGGGTGGTATTAAATCGTGCGTATCGGCCAACGTGGGCGATCAGTTCGACCGTACCAATCAAAGTCTGCTCTCCAAGGTTTACGGCTGGTTTTATTTTGCTATTAACGCGGGTTCTGTTTTATCAACCTTGGCTATACCCTACTTATACGAGCATTACGGCGCAAAATGGGCATTTGGTGTACCGGGTATTTTAATGGCCATTGCTACCCTGATCTTCTTTTCAGGTCGTAAACGGTATGTAAAAGTTCCACCTGCTGGTATCAACAAAAACAATTTTGTATTTATATCCCTATATGCCCTGTTCAACATCGGCAAAAAGCAAAAAGGACAAGCCCTGTTGGATGTAGCCAAGGGAAAATATGACGCCGAAAAAGTAGAAGGCATTAAAGCCGTATGGCGTGTAATGGCCGTATTCGCTTTCGTACCCATTTTTTGGGCCATGTGGGATCAAAGCCTATCCGAATGGGTTTTACAAGCTAAAGAACTTGATCTAAACATGTTCGGTTATAAAGTATTGGCTGAGCAAGTGCAAACCGCTAATCCTGTTTTCCTATTATCGTTTATCCCTATCTTCAATTATTGGATATATCCTTTTTTAGATAAAATAGGGCTCAAAACTACGCCATTACGTCGTTTAGGCGTTGGTTTAGCCTTAACCGGTCTATCATTCGTAATTATCGCTTTAATACAAACCCGGGTAGATGCGGGTCAGCATCCATCGGTTTGGTGGCAAATATTGGCTTACATGGTACTATCTGCGGGTGAAGTACTGGTATCAATTACCGGTTTGGAGTATGCATACACGCAATCGCCAAAATCTATGAAGAGCACCATGTCGGCCATTTGGCTGCTTACGGTGGCTATAGGTAATTTATTTGTGGCCTATGTAAACAACAGCATTTCTAACAAAGGCTTTTTCGCCCAGTTAGAAGGTGCCAATTACTTTTGGTTTTTTGTTGGCTTAATGGCCGTTTTTTTACTGTTATACGTATTTGTATCGCCCCGCTTAAAGGAACGTAACTATGTAACCGAGGACGAGAACAAAGTAGCTGCCGAAACCACTAATTTATAAATTTAACATAATTTAACCGGAGGCAGAAAGGCATTAGCTTTTCTGCCTTTGTTATTTTAAGCGTTAAATACTTACTTTTGCCAACTGTACCCTTACTTAACACCGCGTGCCCGATAGCATAGTCATCATACCTACTTATAACGAAAAGGAAAATATTGAGCGTATGATACGCAAAGTGCTTTCGCTTGCGCACGATTTTCATTTGCTCATTATTGACGACGGTTCACCCGATGGTACCGGTGCTATTGTAAAAGGTTTACAGCCGGAGTTCCCTGAGCGATTGTTTATTGAAGAACGCGCCGGCAAACAGGGTTTGGGTACGGCTTACATTCATGGTTTCAAATGGTCTATTGCTCACAAGTACGACTATATATTTGAAATGGATGCCGATTTTTCGCACAACCCTAACGACCTGTTGCGCCTGCGCGAAACCTGCGCCGAGGGTGCCGATATGGCCATAGGATCGCGCTACGTAAAAGGTGTGAACGTAGTTAACTGGCCCATGAACCGGGTACTCATGAGCTACTATGCTTCGGCCTACGTACGTTTAATAACCGGCATTAAAATACATGATTCTACAGCCGGTTTTGTATGCTACAAGCGTAAAGTACTGGAAACTATTGAGCTACATAAGATCAAGTTCGTAGGTTACGCATTCCAGATAGAAATGAAGTACACCACTATTAAGCACGGCTTTAAAGTGGTAGAGATCCCCATTATTTTTACCGACCGTACCGAGGGCGTCTCTAAAATGTCGACCCATATTTTCCGCGAAGCTTTTTTAGGAGTAATTCAAATGAAGCTCAACAGCGTTTTCAGGAAGTACCCGGAGGGGTGAAAAAAGCCTTTAATTACTAAAGTATAAAATCAAATTCGGATAATTTAGAAATAGGTTTTGAAAGTATTTGTAACTTTAAAAAAGTTGAGTTGTAAACCAACTTTAAACCTATTATACCTAAAAATATGAACCGTGTCCCTACAGGCAAGTTCCGCTGTATGCGTATCTGCGTTCTGTTATTAATTTCCGTATTGCTTTTTGCAGCAAAAGCATTCGCTCAAACTACTATATCGGGTATCATAATAGATAGTTTAACAAAGGAGCCGCTTGGTGCGGCAAGTGTTTTTTTGGCCAATGAGTCTAAGAGTACAAGTTCACTTTCTGATGGCACCTTCAAAATAAACGCTGTAGCACCGGGGAAACATATCGTGATTATTTCTTACATAGGATATCAAAAATATGCGAGGACGGTACTTATTGAAGTTTCCTCACCGGCTACTATTACAGCACCGCTTCAACCGGCAGCACAATCGCTTCATGATGTTACGGTAGGTAAACCGCTGAGCGCAAAAAACAAGGCAAGTTTAGTTGCGAAACTCGAAAATGCCCTATTTGGAAACTCAGAGAATGCTTCTAAATGTAAGATACTTAATCCTGCTGTTCTCAACATCCGGTTCAATAAAAAGAAAAATATTTTAACGGCATCCTGCGATAGTTTTCTCCTGGTGAGGAACAACGCATTGGGCTATAACATCAATATCCTGCTTGATGAATTTGAGTATGATTACAATACCGGCACAAGATCTTATCTGGGTAAGGTTTACTTTTCCGAAATAAGCGCCTCCAATGCTGAACACAAAAGGTGGGAACGAAAGCGGGCAGAAACCTATTTGGGTTCGATACGACATTTCTTGAAAAGCGCTATTAGCGAAACCTGGAAACAGGAAGGGTTTGTTGTTCATCCCATTATTTCAGAATTGGATACAAGTGCTTTGCGTGATGCACTCATTGCTAATAAAGTTAAGCAGTTTGAAAGTGGAAACCCCGATTCGCTGAAGTACTGGCAAAATTTACAACAGTTTTCTATTAAGCATTATATTGTAAATAATAAATTTTTATCGGAAAAAGAGCTGGTAAAAGAATCGGACAAACCTGGGCTTTACGAACTGAAATTTGGAAAAAATATTTATGTCATATCCTCCCGCAAACGAGTTTTAGCAGCAAACGGCACCTACCAGTTAGCAAACAGTGTTTTAACACTTAACACACCAAAAACCATTTTTGATGTCAACGGCGTACTATTGAGCCCCGGTCACCTCATCTCCCAGGGCGAAAACACGGAGACCATTGCTGATTTGCTACCTTTTGATTATACTTTATCTAAGAAAGATGAGATGCTTTTTTTGGCTGGCAACAACCCTGATAGTATTGTAAAAAGTAATATAAACCATGAATACGTTGAAAAAGTGTATCTACGAACCAATCGCAACTTATATCATAGCGGAGACACGGTTTGGCTTAGCAGCTACCTGGTTAACGCCCGAAACAATCAGTTATCAGATCATAGCAGCATCCTTTATACTGAGCTTATTGGCAGTGATTATACGCTTCTGAGCAGAAGGATGCTGAAATTGCAAAGCGGAATTGCCGCCGGTGATTTTTTCCTGGACGATACCCTGCCTACAGGGGTTTACCGTATTCGTGCTTATACCAACTGGATGAGGAATTATGGACATGACCTGGTTTTTGAAAAGGAGATTGAGGTTATCGGTAAAACACAGACAGCTATTTCCACAGCCGGTAAAAAGGGGCTGATCAAAGCTGAAGAACTCAATGCCACCGTTACATCAAAGTACTCAAAGCCCCTGATACATTTTTATCCTGAAAGCGGCTCGTTAGTTACCGATGTTTTTTCGCGCGTAGCCTTTACGGCTACAGATAGTATTGGAACTCCATTGAAGGTAAAGGGTAAGATTGTTAACGCTGCCGGAGACAGCATCTGTACTGCCGAAACCAACACCGACGGGATGGGAGACTTTTTGATTAAACCACGGCCGGGCTTAAGCTATTATTTTGTAGCCCATGATGCCCAGGCAGCTCTTTCGCAGGTATTGAGCGAAGGTTTTTCGCTGTTTGTTCAGGAAAAGGAAAGTACTTTCAACATACTGATCTCCACAAATGCCGTCAGCTTAAAAAAAGATTCGGGTAAAAAATTCAGACTTTTAATTAAACACGCCGGCATTAATATAGCAGCACTTACAATCCCTATCAAATTGCTTCAACACACTATAAAAGTGCCCAAAAAAGTGCTTTTTCCGGGAGTTAATGTTGTGTTACTTGAAGATGCTGATAATAAGCCTCTTGCAGAGCGATTGATATTTTGCGAAACCCAACAAAAGCCGAATATTTCTCTGCAAAAAGAATTTCCTGTAAATAATACAGAAAAAAAAGTTAACGTATCTATAGCGGTAACAGATTCATCCGGGCTTCCGGTTAAAGGCCACATGTCTGTAAGTGTTTTTCCGCGTGAGTTGCATCATGCTCATACCAATCATATAGTAAGCTACCTGATGCTCAGTTCAGAAATTAAAGGGGGCATCTATAACCCTTCAATATACTTTGATGAAAACAATCCCGAAAGGAAAAATCAGCTGGACCTTCTTTTGCTTACACAAGGCTGGAGAGATTACCTTTGGAAATACCATAACACCCCTACTTCTGTTCAAACTAATTATAAAGCGGAGGTCGCTTTTAAACTACAAGGTTCAATTGTTAAAATAAATGGAGGCCCGGCAACCAATGTTCCGGTCAGCCTGTATGTTCCAGGTGCCCAAAAGCAGAAATTATACACCACCCAAACAGATACGGCAGGCTTATATAACTTTACGGTGGATGATGTGTACGGTAAACAAAGTTACACCATATCCGCAATGGATAGCAAAGGCCAGGCATTGGGTGAGGTGCAAGCCAGGCTAATAACTACGGATACCCTGAATTTGCTGCCTGATAGTACGATAAAGGAATATAACTATGCAAATACACGTAAACTACCACTTTTAGCACGCAACCAAGCCCGGTTACCAACAGAGACCATAGCAAACACCGTACAGAAACTAAAAGCCGTAAAGGTTGTGAGCCGGGCAAATACACAACTGCTGGAAGGTAATTTTACAACGTTTGGGTACCGGGAGGAAAACTTTGAAATAACTCCTGCAGATTATAGTTACAATAATTTAAAGCACTACCTGCTGGCCAGGTCGGGTTATGCAACACAGGACCGGTCTTCTAACATATATGCTTGTAATGGTGAGCACGAGCAATCTGTGCCTGTATGCAGGCACGAACCAATAATAAGTAAAAGGCCTGGTAAATGCTCATGCGGATTTGATTTGGTACAGACTATAACAGAGGCCACAGACAGGGTTATGTTTGCGGGAGACGATTCATTGATTACCCCCCAGTTATTCGTTAATGGTAGGCAGTTAAACATCCGCGGTACAAACAGCTATACAGAAAATAACGCTATTTATCAGCAGTACCTTAATCTTTCCATGAAGGAGGTTGGGCTGGTTAAAATTCGTAAAGTATTGATAAATAATACCGGAGTAAATAAAACAGGGTATTTGTTGTATATTGATCTTAAGCAAGGTTTGCCAGCAAAGGAGGCTAAATTTAACGGAGCTTTTGAAGGATATTATCAGGCCAAAATATTTTATACACCAGGTACTCAAGAACTACCTACTGCTTTGGTACACAAAACCAAGGAGCTATATTGGGCTCCAGATATATTAACAGGATTAAAAGATTCACATTTATTCACATTTTTTACCCGCGGCTATAAAGGCGAATATCTTATCATTGTAGAAGGGCTAACCGATAGTGCAGTACCATTTTACAAAATATTTGAATGCAACATACCATAACCTGTATATTCCAAATCTGATTTATTTCAAATAATTTTGTAAAAATGCCGTACATCATTTTCATTATTTTGTTGAAGGACTTAGTTTCTATTTCTTGTTGATTTACCCAATTTCCCCCGGTATAATAAAATGAGAAATTATAAGGTTTTTTGCGGAAATTCGGTCAAATATTCAATAAAAGCGATCAACTTAATCCACATTACAACTACTCACTATTCAAAGATATTGCTAAATTTGTTGGTAAATGAACGAGAATTTAGACCCTAACCAGGAACGCCTCACCTCTACCGAACGCGACATTGAAAAGGTACTTCGTCCGCAGGTATTTGAGGATTTTACCGGTCAGCATAAAATATTAGCCAACCTGCGCGTGTTTGTACAGGCGGCCCGTCAGCGCGGCGAATCCTTGGATCATGTGCTGCTGCACGGCCCCCCCGGTTTAGGTAAAACTACCCTCTCGCACATTATAGCCAACGAAATGGGTGTGGGCATCAAGATCACTTCAGGACCAGTGTTAGACAGACCAGGCGATTTGGCCGGTCTCCTAACCAACCTCGAACCTGGCGATATCCTTTTTATTGACGAAATTCACCGTTTAAGTCCGCTGGTAGAAGAGTACCTATACTCGGCCATGGAGGATTTTAAAATAGATATTATGCTGGAAAGCGGCCCCAATGCCCGTTCGGTACAATTGTCGTTAAACCCGTTCACACTGGTAGGCGCTACCACACGTTCGGGTTTGTTAACCGCACCTTTAAGGGCACGTTTCGGTATTAATTCGAGGCTGGAGTATTACGATGCCAAGCTACTCACCACCATTGTGTTAAGATCATCATCCATCCTTAAAACCCCTATTACCGATGAGGGGGCTTATGAAATTGCCCGTCGCAGCCGTGGCACACCACGTATTGCCAATGCTCTGCTACGCCGCACGCGCGATTTTGCCCAAATTAAAGGCGATGGTAACATAGATACCGCCATTGCTAAGTACGCCCTTACTATGCTTAACGTAGATGAGCACGGTTTGGACGAAATGGATAACAAGATACTGCTTACCATTATAGAGAAATTTAAAGGCGGCCCTGTAGGTTTAAAAACCATTGCCACAGCCGTAGGCGAAGACGAAGGAACCATTGAAGAGGTGTACGAGCCTTTCCTGATACAAGAAGGTTACCTTATGCGTACCTCCCGCGGCCGCGAGGCTACCGATAATGCTTATAAACATTTAGGCTTAATACGCGCCGGGCAGGCACCGCGTTTATTTTAAAAAAACGGTTACTTAACCGCTTTCAATATTGCTTTGGCCCAAAATTCGCCCAGGGCCTTGTCTCCTTTGGCATTGGGGTGCAAGTAAAAGGTTCCGTCAGGGCCGGTTTCGGGTTTAAAGTCGGTTAGGTAATTCTTTTCAAAATATGCGTAGGCATTTTTGTCGCCTTTAAATACCTGGTTATGCTTGGTGCTTTTGTATGATTGTACCAATTCATCTATTTCTATCCAATATGCCTTTACCCTATCCTGGCCTTCCTGCAGGTAGGTAGCACCACGGTTATGGGTATTATTGCTATACCATATAGGATAGTTGAATACTATTTTACAACCGGGATAAGCTGCTAACAAACTATCGGCAATGGTTTTTAAGTTAGCACGGTAATCTCCTGGCGCTACAGGGGCACCTAATGGGCCTTTAATTGCACTATCATTAGTTCCCAGCATAACCGAGAACAAGAGCACAGCCTGCTTATCCACGTAAAACTTATCGGCTGCGGCCTTTACTTTCTTAAATTCGGTATTTGTGGCAGGTAAAAAGTTAACCGTAGTACGGCCGCTTACTCCGCAATTGGCTACCTGAACACCACCTGTATTTTTGGGGGATATTAAATATTCACCTGCATAATCTGGCGGAGTTTGTCCGAGCACTTTAGAGCCTTGTGTAATGCTATCACCTATAAATACCACGTTTATACGGGGTTTATCTCCAGTTATAAACGAACAAAAAATTGCCAAGCATAAAATAATTGGTGTAACGAAATGCTTTCTCATAAGGGAAGCAATATAAGTACATCTCCTCATAATAAAAACACTTAGTAAGAGTTGATTATGGTAATCAACCTTTTAACTCCAGCAATTATGAAAACCCGGTTTAAGATCATCTTGTTCTGTTTAACTTCTTCCTCCCTTATCAGTTGCGATCAGCTAACCAAAGGCCTGGCCAAACAACACTTAATGAGCCGGGAACCCAGTTCCTACTTTCATGACCTGTTCCGGCTACAGTATGCGGAGAACACAGGAGCTGCATTAAGCCTGGGCGACAATTTACCCCAACCCTATAGCTTTTTGTTGCTCAGCTTAGTTCCCTTATTAGTTTTAACTGGTTTGTTAATTTATACTTTCACGCAAATCAAAGAATTTAATACGGTTAGGATAATATGCTACGCGTTAGTTTTTGCAGGTGGAATTGGAAATATCATCGACCGGGTTTTTAGAGACCGACATGTTACCGATTTTATGAATGTTGGCATAAGTCAGCTTCGTACCGGAATATTTAATGTGGCTGACCTTTGCATAACCGCAGGGATTACAGGACTGTTATTTTCTTACTATAAAGCTGATAAAAATCCCAAATCAGTCAATCAAACTATATAACCCTGCGGCTCTTTATCCATTATTGCCTTCATACATTAAACAATACTATATTTGCCGGTATTAACATATCCAGGATGAAAAGTTTGCTGCTATCAATACTACTTATAGCTGCTGTTCCTGTATTGGCACAGCAGGTAAACAAGGTAGCCGACCCGGCCAATTGGGTAAACCCGCTTATGGGTACCGACTCCAAACCCGACCTATCCAACGGTAATACCTACCCTGCCGTAGGTGTCCCCTGGGGCATGAACTACTGGTCGGCGCAAACGGGTACTATGGGCAACGGCTGGATGTACCAATACGCTGCCGATAAAATTCGTGGTTTCAAACAAACGCACCAGCCATCGCCCTGGATGAATGATTACGGGCAATTTGCTATTATGCCGGTTACCGGTAAAATGAAGTTCGATCAGGATGCGCGGGCAAGCTGGTTTAGCCATAAATCGGAGATCTCCAAGCCGTATTATTATAGCGTTTACCTGGCCGATCATGATGTAATGGCCGAAATGACCACTACCGAACGCGCTGCCTATTTTCAGTTTAGTTATCCTGAAAGTGATAGCTCTTTTATAGTAGTTGATGCTTTAGACCGTGGTTCCTATATCAAAATCATCCCCAAAGAAAACAAAATTATAGGTTACACCACCCGTAATGCGCGTAGTAAACCTGTTAATTTCAGGAACTACTTTGTTATTTACACCGATAAACCCTTCACCATTGCCAAAGCATGGCATGGCAAAACGCTGGCCGGAGCCGATTCGCTCGAAATAACCGCTAACCATACCGGTGCCATTATTGGCTTTAAAACCACCAAAGGCGAAAAGGTACACCTGCGTGTGGCATCATCATTTATTAGCTTTGAACAAGCCGAATTAAATTTGGCCCGCGAAGTAGGTAAAGATAGTTTTGAAACCACCAAAGAAAAAGCACACCAGACCTGGAATAAAGTATTAGGCCGTTTGCAGCCTGAAGGAGGCAGTGTTGACCAAACACGCACCTTTTATTCGTGCCTGTACCGTACGGTGATGTTTCCTAATAAACTGTACGAGGTAAATGCACAAAATAAGGTTGTTCATTACAGCCCATACAACGGCAAGACCATGCCGGGTTATAAATTTGCAGGAACGGGGTTTTGGGATACATTCCGTGCCTTGTATCCTTTCTTAAACCTCATGTACCCTTCCATTAACAAAGAAATGCAGCAGGGCTTAATAAGCGATTATGTAGAAGGCGGCTGGCTGCCCGAGTGGAGCAGCCCGGGCTATGCCGATATTATGGTGGGCAATAACTCCGCATCGGTTGTGGCCGAAGCTTACATAAAAGGTTTGCGTGGTTACGACATTAACAAATTGTACGAAGCCCTATTACATGGTGCTAACAACGAAGGCCCGGTAACTGCTACAGGCCGTTACGGTGTTAAATATTACAATGAACTGGGCTATGTACCGTATGATGTAAAAATTAACGAAAATGCAGCCCGCACGCTGGAATATGCTTATGACGACTTTGCCATTTACCAGTTAGCTACAGTATTAAAACGCCCGCAGGCCGAAATTGACCTGTATAAAAAACGCTCGCAAAACTACCGTAACCTGTTCGACCCGGCCACAGGACTAATGCGTGGCAAGAACAAGGATGGTAGCTTTCAATTGCCGTTTAACCCGTTTAAATGGGGTGATGCCTTTACCGAGGGCAACAGCTGGCATTATTCCTGGTCGGTTTTTCATGATATGCAGGGATTGATTAACCTGATGGGCGGCGAAAACAAGTTTGTAACCAAACTCGATTCGGTGTTTAGCCTCCCTCCTGTTTTCGACGACACTTATTATGGCGGAGTGATACATGAGATCCGTGAAATGCAGATCATGAACATGGGCCAGTATGCGCATGGAAATCAGCCCATTCAGCACATGATATACCTGTATAACTTTGCGGGCCAACCTTGGAAAACCCAATATTGGGCCCGCGAGGCCATGAACCGCTTGTACAAAGCCACACCCGATGGGTACTGCGGAGATGAGGATAACGGGCAAACATCGGCTTGGTACGTGTTTTCGGCCATGGGCTTTTACCCGGTTTGCCCGGTATCCGATCAATATGTTATTGGAGCCCCTTTATTCAAAAAAATGACCCTCCATTTAGAGAATGGTAAAACTGTGATTATTAAAGCACCGTTAAATAGTTTCAATAATAAATATGTTGGAAATTTAAATTATGGTGGTAAGTTGTATAATCTCAATTGGTTGAGCCATAAGGCATTGTTAAAAGGGGGCATATTAGATTTCAAAATGCAGGCCGTTCCAAATAAAACGAGAGGTATTAAGCAAACAGAATACCCTTTTTCAATGTCGGTTAAGCCATAATTTCCGAATAGCATCCAATTGGTTGAAATGCTCTGATTAACGCGTATTTCACGAAAATTATAATTGTATTTCAATCAATATTTATTTTACTTTCGTTGATCAATCAGTATATATATTTTCAAGATGCTTAATTTAATTTCGGTGGCGGCTGCGGTCTGCACCCTCACCCTAGTGGCCTGCAATTCGGGCAAAACCCAGAAAAAAACCACGGATTCAACAATAACCAGTACCAGTATTACCACAACCACTGAAGTAATTAAGAAGCCCGGTAAATTAGCTACATCTGCCGAAATAATTGCCCGTAAACAAGTGCCTATTTTGTGCTATCACCAAATTCGCGATTGGCGCGCCAAGGATTCAAAAACGGCCAAAGATTACATCGTACCCATAGCCAGTTTTAAAGAAAAGATCAAGATGCTGGCCGACAGCGGTTACCATACCATATTACCTAACCAGTTGTATGATTACCTTACCACAGGTGCTGCCATGCCCAGTAAGCCTATTATGCTTACGTTTGATGATACCGACCTCGACCAGTTCACCATTGCCAACCCGGAACTTAAAAAATATGGCTTTAAGGCCGTTTATTTTATCATGACGGTATCAATCGGTCGTCCTAATTACATGAATAAGGATCAAATTAAACAGCTGAGTGACGAAGGTAACGTGATAGCAAGCCATACCTGGGACCACCATAACTTTAAGAAATTTACAGGTAAAGACTGGGAAACCCAAATAGACAAGCCTACTAAAAAACTGGAGGATATAACCGGTAAAAAAATAGAATATTTTGCTTACCCTTTTGGCTTATGGAATGCGCAGGGCCTGCCCGAATTAAAAAGCCGTGGTTTTAAAGCAGCCTTTCAACTGTCTGAAAAACGCGATCCTAATGACCCCGTGCTTACCATCCGCCGTATTTTGGATAGCGGTTACTGGAGCGCAAAAACTTTAAGCAACAGTATTAGAAATAGCTTTTAATTACCTCATATGTCATTTCAGCGTTGCTCTGAGAAGCTATACAAAACGTCAATTTCCTCTCGAACAGTTAGGAGAGATCTTGTTCAAGATGCAAAGTAGGCAACCTATTCCTACTAACAAGATTTCTCGTTATCTCTCGAAATGACAGTTTATTACGTTTAAAATAGTTTATAAGTAGCAAAAATTAAAGTTTTTCACCTAATGATAAAGCCCCTTCCAAATCAGGAAAGGGCTTTGTTATTTTATAAGTTTTCTTCCGATGGGCCGCCATCTTTATTAGAAGAATCTTCTTCTTTTGGCGGGCCAGGTGCGCCGCTGTCGTTGTCAGGAACAACCGTGTCTACAAGGGTTTCATCCTCCTTGGTATGCTCTGTAGGAGTCGAACCTTTTGAAAGTTCGCTATCACCTGCGTTTTCGCCTAATTGATCGTCGTTTTTAGGGGTGTTATCAGTTGCCATAGGTAATTGTTTTATGTGTAATATTAGTCTTCTGAAATCCATTTAACCGCATCTTCCAGTTTATCTAACGAAAAGCCTTGCGCTTTGCCCGGTATTAAGTATTTAAATATGTGGTTGGTAAACCACTCCACGCTTTTTTGGTCGGTAGCTACGGCTACCTTTTTCCATTTAGTAAAATGTTTCAGGCCTACCTTCACGTCATTAAACCAAGCACCTGCAGTAAAGTTTTGCGCATCGGTTTCCAGTACCAACAGGTAATTGATCTCTCCCTGACGTTTAACCAGGTCATCAAGGCGTGGGATCAATACTGTATCAATATCCTCTTTGGTTACCTCCCCCACGGCATGTATGCCTACTATATTTTCGGGCAAATCGTTTATAAATTGCAGCATATCAGGTTAAAGTTTGTTGTTATACAACGCAGTCGAAGCCATAGTGTTTGCGGGATACGCACGGTAATTGGCTACTAAGTATAGTTTCTATTTTTTGACTTTCTAACTTTCAACTCTCCACTTTAAACTTTCGACTGTGGGGGCGTTGCCTGCGGCCCGGGCTCTGTACGCTCATACGCCTGCAAGCCTTACGGCATGGGCCGGTATCCGTTTTCATCCCTAACTCAATTTGTCTGAATCTGAATTAACAGGATTTTTGACTTAACAGAATTTAGGAAATCATGCTATTTCGTAGCATCCAATCTCATCTTTTAAACCATTAGGCTCTTCTGACTCACCTGACTAACGGACTCTCCCGACTAATTGCTTACCTTTACACATCATGAATCCAAATTTGCTTAAATACAGCCAGTTAATTAAAGCTGAGGCCCTGCGCCTGGGTTTTATGTTTTGCGGTATTGCACAAGCGAATTTTTTGGAGGAAGAAGCTCCACGGCTGGAAAACTGGCTTAAACAAGGCAACCATGGCGAAATGCAGTACATGGAAAACCATTTTGATAAACGCCTGGATCCGCGCTTGCTGGTGGATAGTGCCCGCTCGGTAATATCCCTGGCATTAAATTATTATACCAACCAGCAACAAATGGATCCTTTAGCACCTAAAATTTCCAAGTATGCCTATGGTATGGATTACCACGAGGTGATCAAAGATAAGCTAAAAGAACTGCTGTACTTTATTCAGGAAAACATAGGCGATGTGGGCGGCCGGGCATTTGTAGATTCGGCACCGGTGCTGGATAAAGCCTGGGCTAAGCGAGCAGGGTTAGGCTGGGTGGGTAAAAACGCCAATCTCATTAACAAAAAAAGCGGCTCCTTCTTTTTTTTAGCGGAGTTGATAGTAGATGCCGAACTGGCTTATGATGTTGCCCCTACTACCGACCATTGCGGAACCTGTACCCGCTGTATTGATGCCTGCCCTACCGATGCCATTGTAGGCCCTTACATTGTGGATGGCAGTCGTTGTATCTCTTACCTCACCATTGAACTCAAGAACAACATACCTGAAGAGTTTAAAGGCAAAACCGATAACTGGATGTTTGGCTGTGATGTGTGCCAAAACGTTTGCCCCTGGAACAAGTTTTCGATAACCCACACCGAACAAGCCTTTACACCCAACCCCGATTTGTTGGGCATGACCCAACGCGACTGGCAGGAAATTACCCAGGAAACCTTTCAGCAAGTATTTAAAAAATCGCCTGTGAAGCGGACTAAGTTTACCGGCTTAAAGAGAAATATAGAGTTTTTAATAGGCGATAACTTAGACAACTAAACTCTGTTTGTCCTCGCCGCCGCTTGGCTCCAGCCAAGTGGCAACTATTACCCGGCCTCCGGCCGTCCCACCTACCACTAATCTTCAGCTAAAACATACTTATTAAACGTCATTAAGTTTTGCACGGCACCTCCCATGGTATTGTTAAAATAGGCATAAACGGTTTTACCGTCCTGCATCCACTCTTTTACATAGCTGGCATATTCGGATAAAAACTCATCCTCATAACTACCGCGGTAACCGCCGTTTGGTCCGTGAAAGCGCAGGTACATAAAGTTGGCCTCCCCTACTTGCACAGGCGCTGCCGAGGCAGGCAGATCGTGCAATACCATACAGGCCTCATGCTGGTCGAGCAGCTCGTAGATTGCGTCCTGGTACCAGGATCTGTGTCTAAACTCTACCGCCACTTGCCAGGGCTCATCTACGCTACCCAAACTAATCTCGCTTAACAGTTCGTGCAGCAAAACCGGGTTAAGCACCACACTTGGCGGAAACTGCACCAGCAGACATCCTCTTTGGCTACCCGCCTGGTTAATAATATGCATAAACCGGGCAACATGCTCGGTATTAAAACGCTGGCCTTTGAGGTGGGTTACCTCCTGCCAAAGCTTAAAGGTGAACCGGAAGCCGTTGGGTACATCGGCAGCCCATTTGGCTACGGTTTTAGGTAAGGGCAGTTTATAAAAAGTATTGTTGATCTCTACGCTGCTAAACAAGGAGGCATAATAAGCCAACCGGCTTTTCTCCTGATACTCGGGCGGAAAGGCCAGCTTGTTGCGTACGGGCAATTCTATATTGCTGGTACCGGAGTAAAATTGGCCTTTTGCTGGTGCGGTCATGCTTTAGTGATGTGCTGTTTAAACAGCCGAAGCATGGATAGGTTTTCGTTACCATTACACTCAAAGTGTTCACGATGAAAGTGCCCGCTTTATTACAAAAAAGTTCAAAAAGTTACATTTTTCTTCATTTAATTAGGTTTTTGCAGTGAAACGAATTTTGATTTAAGACAAAAAAACCGCTCAAAAGTGTTCACGGGTGAACGCTTTTGAACGGTTTTTGAACACTTTCGTGAACGCTTTTCTGCTTATTATTGGGACGGACTGAAGTCTGTGAGCATAGTGGTTCGTAGTCAGAGACTACGGACAGCGTGGGGTATTAGCAAATACAACAGTTATAATCTTGAGAACTTATCCCAATTACTATAGACTTCCATTAATGCAGCTTTACCTACATCGTTTGATGCCTTTAAAGTATTACCGTAAGGATTATTGATAAGAATCAATTCACCTTTATTTATAATTAGAGTTACAAACTTTGATTCAGGCCCGTTAACCCGCTTAGTTATAGTTGCACTAAAATACTTTTCCAACAACATAACAATGTCTTCGAAATCATCCCACTTATCTAAAAGGTTGAAGTCCATCACTATTAAATCTCGCTCCGATTTAATATCTGTTTCTTTCATCGCGTTTCTAAGATCTAATTAGCAGATAACCTTCACAGCCTATGGTCAGTGTTATCACCGTACCACTCACTAACGTATTGCCTGACTTAGCGCCGTGCGGTTGCCACGTCGCTATCGCTCGCAATGACATTTTCACTACTCACAACCAATCAACTACTCAACCACTCACCATTCAACTACTCACCAACCTACACCTTCCCTTTCTTAAACTTATCGGCCAGCATTTGCAGCATGTCTTCGTTTACAGGCTGTGCAGGTTCGTCGGGTTTCCTGACCGGCTTTGGCGCTTGTTGCTGTTGCGGATATTGCGGCTTTACGTATGGTTTATTAAACTGCTTTTTAGGCTCGGTTTGAGCTGGCTGACCTTGCTGGGCAGGCTTGGGCTGCGCCGGACGCGGCGGACGGGCCTGGTTCCAGCGGTCGTGGATCTCTTTGACCTTATGTTTAGTGTACAGCGGAAAATCGCCTTGCATAATCCAGGCAAAATAGCTGGGTTCCACGTCAAACACATCGGTAACGCGTTTGCCTTTGTGTTTGCCAAAATTAAATAGCTCTTCACCGGCTTCATTATACACCATACGGCCAACAAAATCAACCGCGCGCTGCATGTTGGTAAACTCGTGCAGGGCAGCTACCTCGTTTTGTACCGGGATAGAGGTAACGCCTTTTTTGTCGATAAATTCGGTGTCTTTATATTTTTCTACCTGGGCCAGCAACACTTCCATAGTGGCACGGGTATCGGCTTCGGCCGAGTGCGCGTTTACAATATCTTTATTGCAATAAAACTGGTAAGCAGCCTTTAAGGTACGCTGTTCCATTTGGTGAAATATATTCTGCACGTCCACAAAGTGGCGGCCGTTTAAGTCAAAAGGGATGCCCGCGCGCAAGAATTCCTCCATCAGCATGGGTATATCAAACTTGTTAGAGTTATAACCGGCCAGGTCGGCATCACCTAAAAATTCGGCAATTTCGGCACCTATTGTTTTAAATGCAGGTTTATCGGCCACATGCTCATCATAAAAACCATGTATAAGTGAGGTTTCGAGCGGTATAGGCATTTCGGGATTAACTACCCATGTTTTACTGGCTTCACTCCCGTCGGGCAGCATTTTAATGATGGCAATTTCGATGATCCTATCGGCACCAATATTAATACCGGTGGCTTCTATGTCGAAAAATGCAAGCGGACGTTTTAAATTTAATTTCATTATGGGCGTTTTGGCAAAGGTCGTAAAAACCTTTAGAAAGATTGTGCATAAGTTTTTATATTTATGGCTTAACAATAAACTTAACCCACTCAATTATCACAGGTATGAAATTACGCTTACTCTGGCTTTTCACTATCGCGTTACTATGTAAATTTTCTTATGCTCAGGATTTTCGTTACGGTGTGTATAGCCTTAACGAAATGGGAATGAAATCTTACGATAAAGACCCTACCGCACATGCTGTGGTTTTACAGGAGTACGGCAAAACCTGGATCAGCAGTAACGATGGCTTACCATTGATACATGAATACCATGTAAAAATCAAAATATTTGACAGCAAGGGCTTTGACGAAGGCAATGTGGAAATCCCTGTTTACAAGAACGACAACAACAGCTTTGAAAAAGTAAGGGATGTAGAGGCCACTACCTTTTACACCGATGACCAGGGTCAAATACAGCAGAGTGTATTGGATAATAAAAAGGTTTTTACCGAAAACAAGAACAAGTACTGGAACATGGTTAAGTTTGCGATGCCAAACCTGCGTAACGGTTGTGTAATAGAATATAAATATACGCTCGAATCGCCCCGTACACTTCATTTTAAAGACTGGGAATTTCAAAGTGGGATACCGAAGATTTATTCGGAATACGAGGCACGCATACCTGCCTACTTCAATTTTAAAGCCTCGCTAAAAGGGCCGTACAAACTCACTAAAAATGTGGCGGAGATAGACCGCGACTGTTTTCAGGTGAGGGGAAACAAATGTGATTGCTCGAAAATGGTATATGGCATGAGCGATATTCCAGCCTTTGTAGAAGAAGATTACATGACCGCGCCTAAAAACTTCATGTCGGCCATAAATTACGAATTGAATGATTACATAGATCCGTACGATGGCACTAAACATGTATCGACACAAACCTGGGCAGATATTGACCGGACTTTAAAACAGAACGAGGAGTTTGGCGGTCAATTAAAAAGGACCGGCTTATTTAAAGACCGCTTACCGGCCATGCTTGCCGGTGCAACCGATGAACTGAGCAAGGCAAAAGCCATATACTACTACCTGCAAAAAAACCTGAAACGTAACCAGTTTTACGGCATGTACACCGATAATGGTATCCGCAAACGCATAGCGGCAACGTGGCCGATATTAACCTGGCCCTGGTAGCTGCCTTAAACGCGGCGGGTATCAATACAGAGGCCGTAGTACTATCTACCCGTAACAACGGTGTTATTAACAAGCTTTACCCGGTGGCCAGTGATTTTAATTACGTGGTTGCCAAAGCTAACATTGGCGAAAAATATTACCTGCTCGACGCTACCGATACCCAGTTGCCTTTTGGCCTGCTGCCCGAGCACTGCATTAACGACCAGGGGCGCGTAATGAGCTTAAATAAGCCCTCCTACTGGATAGACCTGGTTGCATCACAAAAAAAGGGACGGACTTATATTATGAACCTAACCCTGCAAACCAACGGCAAACTTACCGGTAAAATGAACCATTATTCTACCGGTTACGAAGCCTTGGAACAACGCAGAAACATCAGAAAATTTAATAGCATTGAAGAATATGTGGAGAATTTAGATGAGGCGATGCCTAAGATCAAGATTCTGAACCACCAAATAATTAATGTGGATAGCCTGGATAAAACGCTAAGTGAAAGCTACGATATTGAGATTAACCTGTATGATAATATGGATGCGCAACGAATAGCCTTTAACCCATACTTTTTTAACAGAATAACCGAAAACCCCTTTAAAATGGCCGATCGTACTTACCCGGTTGACTGGGGGGCACCAACTGATACCAAAGTGGTTTTAACAGTACACTTACCGGCCAACTATGTGGTAGAAACGCCGCCGCAAAATTTAGGACTGGTTATGCCTAACAACGGCGGCCGTTTTGTAACCGATTACATTGCTCAGGACGATAGCTTCAGCTTCTCTCATATTATCCAGTTAAACAATTCCATTTATTCTTCTGAAGAGTACCCTTACCTGAAAGAGTTATTCAACAAGATCATTCAGAGCGAAAAGGCCGACATCATTTTCAAGAAAAAATCATGATCAGGTATATTTTACTACTTAGCCTCTTTTGGCTTACTTCAAAAGCAGGTGCTCAAACCTTTTACGATGCCGCTACCATTCCTAAAGAACTGCTGCCTTATGCCAGCGCTGTAGTGCGCAAAATGGAGGTAACTACCGAGGTTAAAGATTTGAACAATACCATTAACCATTTTAAAGAGGTGGTTACCATTTTAAATAAAAACGGTGAAAGCAACGCCGATATAGCGGTTTGGTATAATAAGAGCAACCGCGTTAAATATATTAAAGGCATTGTTTATGATGAATTTGGCAAACCGGTAAGTAAGTTTACCGACAAGAACTTCAGCGACCACAGCGCAGGCGACGATGCCTCGCTGTTTATAGATTCGAGGGTAAAGCATTACCATCCGGCTATGGTTAATTATCCTTATACCATTGAATATGAATACGAGGTTCTATCGAAACAAACGCTCAATTTTAACGATTGGATACCTAACAACGTCGGGGCTACTGCTGTTGAACACAGCACTTTCCAGTTTATTTGTAAGCCCAATTTTAACATCCGTTATAAAGAGTTGAACTATGCCGGTAAAGCTATACCCGGCATTAATGCCGTTGGTTTTAAAACTTATAGCTGGGAGGTTAACCATATTAAGGCATTTCGTAGCGAACCTTACAGCCCCGACCCGGAGCAATACCAAACCATTATCAAAATAGCTCCCGAAAAATTTATTTATGAGGGTTACGATGGTTCGTTCACTAACTGGCAGGAGTTAGGTAAATGGGTGTACGACAGGCTATTGTTGGGGCGAACCACCCTTTAGCCCGAAACTGTAGCCTACATGCACAGCCTAACCGATAGTATTAAAAGCCCTAAAATGAAGGCCAAAGCTATTTACGAATACATGCAGCGCAAAAACCGTTACGTAAGCGTACAAATAGGCATCGGCGGTTTTCAGCCTATATATGCATCTGATGTTGACCGGGTAAGTTCTGGTGACTGTAAGGCCCTGGTGAATTATACCCAGGCATTACTGAAAGCAATTAATATTGATTCGTACTACTGTGTTGTGCAGGCTGGCGACTTTAAAAAGAGCCTGATGCCCGATTTTGCCAGCATGGCACAAGGTAACCACATTATTTTATGCCTGCCTTTTAAAAATGATACCACCTGGCTGGAATGTACCAGTAAAGATACCCCTTTTGGTTATTTAGGCAACTTTACCGACGACCGCTTAGTACTGGCCTGTACTGCCGACGGCGGCAAACTGTTACACACACCTACATATACGGCCGAGCAAAGCCTCCAATACCGTAAAGCTTTGGTTACCATTAAACCCGATGGCGAATTGGCCGGTAACATGACCACCACTTTTAAGGGCTGGCAGTTTGAAAACCGTCCTACTTTTCCTGGCGAAATTAGCGATGAGATCAAAAAAGCCAAAGAACGTTACAGCATAAACAACCTCGAAATTGAAACTTTAAAATTAAACATAGCTAATAACCTGCAGCCTGTTAATAATGAGGAGATGAAGTTTACAGCGGGCGATTATGCAGCGGTATCGTCCAACGGTTTTGTATTTATGGTAAACATGGCCAACCGGCATACCTCCGTACCGCGTGAGGTACGCAACCGAAGCACCGATGTTTACATAAACCGGGGATATACCGATGTAGATGAGATAACTTATACCGTGCCGGCCGGTTACCGTTTAGATAGTAACCCCTTGCAGGTTAATATTAGTAAAACCTTTGGTAAATTTACGGCAAGCGCTACCATGAACGGCAAAAATCAAATTGTTTATAAAAGAAAGCTGCAGATGATTGACGGTACTTATCATAAAGATAAATACCAGGAGCTGGTTGATTTTTACCAGCAGGTTGCCGATGCTGATAATTATAAGGCCACGTTAGTAAAAGCTAACTAAACAATATGATGCCTAATATTATGCCAACAATCATGATTACATACAGCAGGATCTCGTTGCCGGCAAACTTTTTATACTTGGTCCAAAACGAGTAGTCTTCTTTAGGTTTTAACATTGCCCTGCAAAGGTAACGAATTTATAATGCAGCCAGCGTAGTATGATATTCAGCAAAAAGCCCCGAACAATAAGAATAAGTCCGGGGCTTTTAAATGCGGTCGTGATGCTAAGCATCGCTTTACAGGTATATTAACACTGAGCTTACGCGCTCTTTTTCCATTTTATTGAGCAGCCAATAGCTTTAGTGGCGGTTACTTCGGGTTTTTTGCCCTTAATCAGCGCGTTAACAGCGTTCTCAACGTATTTAACCTTATCGGTGTTGGTGTTTTGAGTATCGTCATCAATGGCGCCAATATATTTCACTACATTTCCCGATGCGGTTTTTTGCAGCACATACACATGCGGGGTGGCTTTAGCGCCGTAAGCACGCGTGATGTCCTGAGTTTCATCTATCAGGTACGGAAAGCTATAGCCTTTTTGAGCGGCCAGCTTTTGCATGTTCTCAAACGAATCGGCTGGTTCGGCAACCGGGTCGTTAGGACTTATGGCAATTACAGGGTAACCTTTAGCGGCGTACTGCTTATCCAGGTCCATAATGCGGCTTTCGTAAGCTTTTGCATACGGACAATGGTTGCAGGTGAACACTACGATGTAGCCTTTGGCAGCTTTATAATCGGCCAGTGCTACGGTTTTGCCATTCACGTTCTTCAGTTTAAAATCAGTAGCAGTATCACCTACCTTGTATCCCTCATCGGCAGCTTTAAAGGCCATACCTGCTACCGCAATCAGCATTAGTGCAATTAATTTTTTCATGGTAATCAATTATTTATTGGTTTGATAGAGTTTGTTTAGTTCCTCGTAAGTAAATTCCTGTTCCTGAAACTTACGGATGCCTTTTTTACCGTTTACAATGAGCGTACCGGGCAACGCGCCGCTCCACTCTTTTGCTATACCGTCAATGAGTTCCTGGTCGCTTTTACGGGTGGCCAACATCACTTCAGATGTTAGCTTACGGCTCCGGGCAAATGTTTTTACAGCCGGCAGCTTCGATTCAAAATCCATACTCACCAGCAGCACTTTAAGCGGTTGGTTTTTATAAGTGGCCTGCAACTTTTCAAAGCACGGCAGTTCTTCAATACAGGGTTTACACCAGGTGGCCCAAAAGTTAACTACATATACGGTATCGGGGTTACTGATGCGTTTTTGCAGCTGCGGCAGGCTGATGGTTTTTACCTGTGCTAAGGTGACGCAACAGAACATCAAACACACAGCCGTTAATAAAACAAGTTGTTTCATAGGTATATAACGTTGCTTATGATACAAAGTTATTTATTTAGAGCAATACCAGCAGTATTAATTATTGAGCCCGCGCGTGAAAAATACTTATACATGGATGGATCGCGCAGTTTAACAATCATTACCCCTCTGCGGGTACTGGCATGCACCAGGTAACCGTTTTGCAGGTACACCCCAACATGGCTAAACTTTTTACCATCAAAATCAAAAAACACCAGGTCGCCTTCCTGTAGCTCTTCCTCGTATTTGCGTTTAATGACATTGATCTGCTTACCGGTATTACGGGGCAAAGTGATGTCGAATACCTGCTGTTCCAACAAATAGGTCAAACCCGAGCAATCCACACCGTTACGATCTAAACCTGCATATTTATAGGGTGTACCGTACCATTGCTCAATAAAGTTATACAACCGACCGTTAGTGATGTCTTTATTTCTTACACCCATTATTTCGGCGTATTTATCGGCTATAAAACCTTGCGGTTTAACTACATCGCCCGGCGAGCCTTTCATGACCGCTTTTTTCGACTTGCAGGAAGCCAGCAACGCGCACATCACTGTCAACAGCAATATTAACCTGGTGAAACGATTAACTACCATAACCTAAAGGTAAACGGTTTGAATATGTGATGCAAATAATAAGCGGCATAAAGAAAAAGCCGGTTATTCACTTATCTGAATAACCGGCCTATAGCTTAATCGTATTAATAAATGCTTGATTACTTAACCGAAAACTTATAGATGGTAGTGGTTTTATAAGTTTCC
Source organism: Mucilaginibacter terrae (assembly GCF_042679325.1). Taxonomy (GTDB): domain Bacteria; phylum Bacteroidota; class Bacteroidia; order Sphingobacteriales; family Sphingobacteriaceae; genus Mucilaginibacter; species Mucilaginibacter terrae. The sequence goes on along the minus strand of NZ_JBHTMJ010000001.1, from coordinate 33,498 downwards.
CCCGGTTTTAAAACGGTTGACGGGAACGCCGGTTTGTTTGGCGAATCGGGGAAATGCTGAGTTTCCAGGGCAAGGGCGGTACGGTTATCGTCTTTAATATCGCCTTTAAACTTAAACTCGCCTTTCATAAAGTTACCGCTGTAGAATTGAATACCCGGCTCTTCGGTAAATATCTCCATTACAATGCCGGTATTATCACCCTGTACGGTAGCAATAGGCGTTTTCAGGTCATGCTTATTCAGCACAAAGTTATGATCGTAACCCAAACCGAATTTCAATTGCTGATCGCCTTCGGCAATGCGCGAACCGATAGTGGCAGGCTTTCTAAAATCGAACGGTGTATTTTCTACTTTATCAATTTTACCAGTCGGTATCAATAAACTATCAACCGGCGTATAACCATCGGCATTCAACTGCAACGTATGTTTTAAAATAGAACCGCTGCCGTTACCATTTAAGTTGTAATAGGTATGGCTGGTTAAGTTAACCACAGTTGTTTTATCAGTGGTTGCAGCATAATAAATTTCTACCGCGTTATCGTCGGTTAATTTGTAAGTAACCGTAGTTTTTAACGTACCTGGAAAGCCTTGCTCATCATCAGCCGATATATACGACAATTCTAAAGTGTGGTCATCAACCTGCTTGGCATCCCATACTTTAATATCGAAACCATCCTTACCGCCGTGCAGCGTGTTTGGCCCATTGTTAGCCGGCAACTTATATTCCTTACCTTCTAATGTAAATTTAGCACCACCAATGCGGTTACCGTAACGGCCAATTAAAGCGCCGTAATAGTTACCTTTTGCAGCTTCGTAATTGTCTACACTACCGGGTCCGGCCACTACATCAACCATTTTACCACTTTTATCGGGTACTAAGAGGCTCACCATACGGCCGCCATAATTGGTAATGGCTAATTGTACACCTTTACTGTTTTTCAATGTGTAAAGTTTGGTTTGTTTGCCATCAATGGCTTTTTCGAAACCCGATGCTGCCGGCAGTTGCCCTACTGTGGTACTGTCTGTCATGTTGGTTGATTGTTTGTTAGTGGATTGATTGCAGGCCGATAGCGACAATAAGCCGGCTGCCAGCATAGCTGCATAGAAAGATTTGCTTTTCATATTCATCATAACAGGTGTTTTGGTTTTTAATTATTGTGGACGTAGCAAACGCTCATCGTGCGGACTAAATTCTGTAAAATATTCATCATTCGCAATAATTGTTTGTTTAACAATTATTATGGACTTGCCGTACGGTTATAACGCAGTAAATGCCTTGGCCCGTATATGGCAAGCGGTGTTAACCTGTTTTGAAACATTACATTGCTTTTTTGAAAGAACTGCTTAAAGTTTTCGGCACTGGCGTGGCCCGGGTATGGGGTATAAAAATGTTCGGGACCATTGTTACGCCATATAAATACGTACGATAGTGTGTTAAATTGCGCTAAAAGAGGTGCTAAGGTTTCGGTCCAGAAGTTAGGGTCGGGTACACGCTCCGAGCCGGTTTCGGCAATGCAGGAAAGTTTATGGTGTTCGTTAGCCACCCGTTGCAAAATTTCTAACTGCTGTTGCATGTTCTCTTTGTAAACCTTCACACTATCAAAACAGTAGCGGTCGAAACCCATAAAGTCGGTGTACTCATCGCCGGGGTAGCGTTCCAGCAGTTCAAACTCGTCGGCATAATCGGCAGTGGAATATACCATTAACAGGTTGTGCAATTTTTTAGTGTTGCGTAAATAGTTAACCGTTAAACGCCAGATGTCTTTAAATTCTTCGGGGGTGCTGGTCCTAAATCCCCACCAAAACCAATCGCCGGTAAGCTCATGAAACGGGCGAAATAAAATAGGAATCGGCTCACCGTCGGCCCCTCTCAAAGTGCTCAGGTATTTGGCTGCCTTATCTAAAATATTTAGATATACCTGGTGATGGGTACCCCCGGGAAGCAGTTCTTTAATAGTGAGACCAGAATTATCCCACGATGTTTTACCGTTAACAGGGTTGTTCATGTGCCAGCAAAAGGTATTGATACCTCCACGTTCATAAGCCTCACGCACCAGGCGACTTTGTGTTATAAAGGGTATGCCGTTAATATCGTAGGTGCTATCCAGCTCTATCCCCGAAAGGTCCCATCCATAAATAGCAGGATAGCTACCGGTTACATTTTTCACGTCCGAACTATCTTTTAAGCGCCAGTTAACCCCATAAGCCGTATCATCATGATGACCGAACATTACCCCTGCCCCTACCAGCCGCTGCATGCTGCTGAGCAACCAACGTGTTTCGGTAGTGGCCAGGGTATCGGCCGGAAGCTGAACTTGCGCATTGGCCATTTGTACAAGGCCAAAAAATAATGTGTAAAACAAAGAGTACAGCTTCAGGTTCATTACATCAAATATGGTCATAAAACTAATTAAGCCCTAATCAATTTAGTTTTTACAAAGCGCTTACATAGATTGGGTATAAGTTTTGGCGATTGTAGCCGTTAGTTAAAAATATGCTGTAATTTTACTGCCTCATAAATGGATACACAAAACAGTACATCATCGCCCGATACGAAGGAGGGGCCAACTTTTTTTGGACGCATCTCCGACTTTTTTGTAAGTGTTTATGATGTTTACAGCTTTATATTACGCTTTTTTAAAGAAGCCTTTATCCCACCCTATGAGTTTAGGGAACTGGTTAAACAGTGCTGGGAAGTGGGCGTACGTTCGCTGATGTTGATTACGGTTACCGGCTTCATTGTTGGTTTGATCTTTACCAAGCAATCCAGACCGTCTTTGGTTCAGTTTGGGGCTACTTCGTGGATTCCCTCATTAGTATCTATAGCTATTATGCGCGCGCTGGCCCCTTTGGTTACCGCTTTAATTAGCGCAGGCCGGGTTGGATCGAGCATTGGCGCCGAAATTGGCTCTATGCGGGTTACCGAGCAAATTGATGCCATGGAGGTATCGGGCACACATCCCTTTAAATATTTGGTTTGCATACGTACGCTGGCTACCACTATTAGTATTCCCATTCTATCTATATATGCCGGTTTTGTAGCCTTACTGGGTGGTTACTTAAACGTAGCCGTTAATGAGGGCACCAGCTTTGCCACCTATATGCAGCAGGTTTTTCAACCGCTTAGCTATATAGATTTCGAAGCCTCGATTATCAAATCTACTGTATTTGGTTTTACTATAGGTATTGTAGGTAGCTACCAGGGCTGGAATTCATCGAGCGGTACGGCAGGTGTAGGTAAAGCGGCCAATTCGGCGGTAGTAATTGCCATGTTCCTGGTGTTTATTGAAGAGGTGATCATTGTACAAATAACCGGCTGGTTCCGCTAACCGATCATAATATGGAAGAAGATAAAAAAGCCATAGATTATAACGATAAGGTGATCAGCATTAAAGGTTTGAAAAAATCCTTTGGCAATTATCACGTACTGCGCGGTATAGACCTGGATTTGTATAAGAAAGAAAACCTGGTGGTGCTGGGACGCTCGGGTACCGGTAAATCGGTGCTCATTAAGATCATATCGGGTTTACTTAAAGCTGATGAAGGCGAAGTAAACGTGTTGGGAAACGAAGTAACCAATATTACCAACCGCAATTTGGAGGAACTACGTCGCCGTATAGGATTTTCGTTTCAGAACAGTGCTTTGTACGATAGTATGACGGTGCGTAAAAACCTGGAGTTTCCCCTGGTTCGTAATCAAACAAAACTACGCCGTAAAGAAATTGATGGCATGGTGGAACGGGTTTTAGATGCGGTTGGCTTAAAGCAAACCATCAATCAAATGCCGTCGGAACTATCGGGCGGTCAGCGTAAACGTATAGGTATAGCCCGTACATTGATTTTGCGGCCCGAAATTATGCTGTACGATGAGCCTACCGCCGGTTTAGATCCTATTACCTCTATGGAGATCAATAACCTGATTAACCGAGTGCGCGAAAACTTTAATACTTCATCCATCATTATAACCCACGACCTTACCTGCGCCAAAGCCACCGGCGACCGTATAGCCATGCTGCTCGAAGGTCAGTTCCAGCGTCAGGGTACTTTTCAGGAGGTTTTTGAAAGTAATGATGAACGGGTAAAACAATTTTACGACTATAACTTTATCAATTAATATGAGTTTTAAAGAAAATAAATATGCGTTTTGGGTAGGCCTGTTTATAGCTATTGGTTTGGTTATTTTTATTGTGGGCATATTCACATTAGGCAATCAGCAAAAAAGCTTTTCAAACGGCTTGCATTTAAAAGCACGTTTCGATAATGTTTCGGGCTTAATGAAGGGTAACAACGTTTGGTTTTCGGGCGTTAAGGTAGGCACCATAAAAAGTATTGTATTCACCGGTATTAACCAGGTAGATGTGGAGTTTAATGTAGATCCTAAAGTACAACAGTTCATTCATAAAAACGCAGTTGCATCCATCAGTTCCGAAGGTTTTATCGGTAATAAAATTATCGCTATTGACGGCGGCACGCCGAATTCCCCAATAATAGAAACCGGCGACATGGTTAATTCTAAAGGCATGATGTCGACAGATGAGATTATGAAAACCTTTCAAAAAAATAACGAAAATTTGCTGGTTATAACCAACGATTTTAAATCGTTAAGTAAAAAAATGGTAGAAGGTAAAGGCCTTGCCGGCACCCTGCTTACTGATACCGCCTTGGCTATGCGCTTTAAAGGTATTGTTGCAAACCTTCAAAGCACTACTAACCAAACCGCCGTAATGGCCAATGAACTAAGCCGGTTTGGTTACAAAATGAACACCAAAGGCGGACTTGCCGATAAAATGCTGACCGATACCGCTTTATTTGCCAAACTACAGCAATCGGCCAATCAGTTGCAGGAGGCTACTGCTAAGGCTGGCACACTAACCGATAACCTGAACAAGGCCAGTAACAAGTTGAATACTAATGATAACGCTATTGGTGTGTTACTAAACGACCAGCCAACTGCCAATCAATTAAAGAGCACTTTAGATCAGCTGCACGAAAGTTCTATTAAGCTGAATGATAACCTTGAAGCGGTTCAGCATAACTTTTTGTTACGCGGATTCTTTAAAAAAAGAGAGAAAGAAAAAGCTAAGGCAGCAGAGGCTCCTAATAAGCAATAATTCTTAAATAATAACCTTCTGTTAATTTAAAATTAAAACCTATAGTTTTAAAAATTATGCCTTTTGTCGTTTTTCGGTAACATTCTATTTTCCTTTTGCGTACAAGGAAATATAATCTTAAACCACACGATAAATTTGCGTAAGTTATGTTACTTGACTATACCGGCAAAACAGTTTTAATAACCGGCGGCTCACGCGGCATAGGTAAAGCATGCGCTAAACTATTCGCATCGCTTAATGCCGATGTGATTATTACCTTTAATACCGACCAGGACGAAGCTGAGCGAACGTTACTGGAGTTAGAACATAAAGGCAATCACGGTTTATACCAGCTCGACCAAAGTCAGCCTAAAAATGTAGAGCGTTTCTTCAACAAGGTACTGCAGCATTACCCGCATGTAGATGTACTGGTGAACAATGCAGGGGTGTATATTGAGCATAAAATAACTGAAGTTAGCTACGAGGAATGGCAGCAAAGCTGGGAACAAACCATTGGAACTAACTTAAATGGCGTAGCCAATTTATGTTACTTTGCATCCCGCCACATGATACAACAGGGCGGCGGTAAAATCATTAATATCTCTTCGCGTGGTGCCTTCCGTGGCGAACCCGACCATCCGGCTTATGCGGCCAGTAAGGCCGGTTTAAACGCCATGAGCCAATCATTGGCGGTAAGTTTAGCACCGCACCACATTAGCGTTCATATTATTGCCCCCGGTTTTGTAGATACCGATATGACCAGCGCATTGCTTAATAGCGAAGCCGGTGAGTTTATTAAAAAGCAAAGCCCGCTTAACAGGGTAGCTACTGCCAACGAAGTGGCACAAATAGCAGTTACCTATGCTTCGCCTGGTTTTGAGTTTACTACCGGAGGGATCATTGATTTGAACGGTGCTTCGTACCTGCGTACTTAAAGCTATTTCAACACCTTTTGCAGAAAATGCCTAACCGCATAGGTTGACAACTGCCCACCCGGCCCGTTCAGGTGATGATCGAAACCATGTGTAGCCCAGGGCAATTGTAGCCAATAATAAGGCACATGATGTTTTTGGAGCGTATCGCTCAATCTCCGGCTATGTTCGTAAGCCACCAATACATCTTTTTCGCCATGAATGATAAGGGTTGGCACCGTTTGATGATTTACATACCTAATGGGTGAGCTTGCAGCATAATTTTGAGGTACCTTAGGGTAACTACCGCCTAAATAATTAGCCATTACCCGCCTCGAATCCATTACCAGTTTAGGTGCTGGTATGGAGTAGCCCCAAACCATATCGGCCGGACCATAGAAATCAATTACACCTTTAATGCCTCGTTTTTTAATGGTGTATGCCGCCAGCAAAGCTATCTGTGCTCCTGCCGATCGGCCAAGCAACACAAACCTGCTGGTATCAATATGCAACTCATCGGCATGTTGGTGCAGGTAGTTTAACGCTGTTTCCACATCTTGTACAGGAGCCGGGCTTTTCCAACGGGGTGCCAGCCGGTAATTGATGCTGGCAACCTGGTAACCTGCCTTAGCCAATACACCGTTCAACTCTGGTAGTTGACGGCTATCGCCGCTACTCCACGATCCACCATGAATAACCATCACACACGGCCGTTTGCCTTTTAATGAAGTTCGGTAAAAGTCGAGCTTTAGCGTTGTATCGGGGTAGGTAACGTATTCAATGGTTTTATAAGAAGCCTGGGGATCTTTCTTAAACAACTTTATAATACTGAAGGGATGATTGTTTGGCAAAGAATCAACTGAACCAAAATCCTGATCCATATCGGCCTGTAAATGTGTACCCATATTATAGGCCGTTACAATTGGTGATAAAAATAACAGCAGCGCTATCACTCCGGTAACAGTACCAACCTTGCCATATTTAGCTACACAGCAACCGCTTAGTAAAATTATAAATGTAATGCCAATAAATATCAAGCCATACTCGCCTACCAACACAGCCAATAGCCATATATAATAAGCAGGTGCCTTTACAACTGTAAACACCGATACTATAAAAAGAAGAATGAGCAATATGAGCCTTAATAACCCCATATTAAATTAAGCCGTTTCTTTACCCAATTTGCTGTTTTTGTAACCATAGGTAAAGTAAATAACCAAACCAATGAGCAGCCATATTAAAAAGCGCAGCCAATTGGTGTAACCCAATTCGGTCATCAAATAAAAGCAGCTTAGCAAGCCGAGTACAGGTATCAGCGATAAATTTTTAACGAATGAAAGTACCGCTATAGCTGCTGTTAAAAGAATAAATAACATAAACGGGAATTTTTCGTGACTGTTTTCTTCGGCAAACATACCCGTCATAGGTTTCCAGAAAAAGGCCATACCTGCAACAAACAACACAGGTACTATCCATTTGGCATTAATGTATGGGATACTGAACTTACCTTTTACAGCCACGGTTTTAGGCAGCAATAATACACCTCCGCAAACCAGCACAAAGGCAAATAAGGTACCAATACTGGTTAAGTCGGTAACCTCGGTAAGGTTCATAAATAAGGCTGGTATGGCCACCACAAAGCCGGTAACAATAGTGGCAAACGATGGCGTTTGGTATTTGGGGTGGATGCGTGAAAATGCTTTAGGCAGCAATCCGTCGCGGCTCATACTCATCCATATACGGGGCTGCCCCATCTGGAATATGAGCAGTACACTGGCCGTAGCAATTACCGCACTAATAGAAATCACATAACTTATATTGGTTAAACCTACCCTGGCAAACACAAAGGCCAGCGGATCGCCCACCTGCAGCTCTTTATAATTTACCATACCTGTAAGCACCAGCGCTATCAATATATAAAGCACCGTACAAATAATGAGCGAATAGATCATTCCCTTAGGCAGATCGCGTTGCGGGTTCTCGCATTCCTCGGCCGTGGTAGATATGGCATCAAAGCCTATGTAGGCAAAAAACACACCCGATACCCCTTTCATAACACCGCTAAAGCCGTTTGGCATAAACGGGTGCCAGTTGGCAGGTGTTACATAAAAAAAGCCTAAGGCTATCACCGCTATTACCACCCCCACTTTAAGCAACACCATAGCATTGGTTACCTTTTTAGTTTCACGGATACCAATGTAAACCAGGTAGGTAATAAGTACTACAATAACAAGGGCAGGAAGATTAGCTATCAACTTAATACCGCCAATTCCAGGTGCCGTGTTCCAGGCTAAAGCTTCGGCTTTCATCCTTTCCGTGATCTCAACAAGTTTACCCGATGCGGTTAATTGCTGAACAGCCTCACTTCCTTTAAAAGCCGAAAAGTAATCCATAGTTAAATACCGGGGCATGTGGATATGAAAACCCTCGAGCAGGTTTACAAAATACTCGCTCCAGGATATAGCCACTGCAATATTACCTATGGCATATTCCATTAAAAGGTCCCAGCCAATAATCCAGGCTATTAGTTCGCCAAACGAAGCGTAGGCATAAGTGTAAGCGCTGCCGGCAACCGGTATGCGTGAGGCAAATTCGGCATAACACAAGGCCGAAAACCCGCAGGTAATAGCCGTTAATATAAATAATATGGTAACACCCGGTCCGCCGTTGAATGAGGCCGTACCAATGGTGGAGAAGATCCCCGCGCCTACTACTGCGGCAATACCCATGAGGGTAAGGTCTTTAACGCGTAATTCTTTTTTAAGATGGGTACCCGAATGTTCGCTGTCACTAAAACCGCTTTGCACATCGGCTAAAATTTTAACGAGTGATTTTCTTCGAAATAAACTTTTCGACATGGATAATTAATAGTTTAGCAGTACCAAACATAACCATTTTTTAATTCATTAGATATATTCTGCTTAATTTGTAACATGAATACCCGAATTACTGATGTATTACACCACATCCGAATGCTTTTTATACCGTATCTTATTATATTAATTACCTGTTTAATATTAAAGCTTTCTTTCACCCGCGAATCTCTCTACTTTGCCGTTAATGCCAAACATTCGGACCTTGGCGACACTATTTTTCCTTATGTAACCGATTTGGGCGAAGGGTTTATGGTAATTACCTTAACGCTTATTATGCTGTGTTTTAGTTACCGCAAAACTATTTTGCTAATTACCAGCTTTGCCGTGAGCGGTATTTTAGTACAACTGGTTAAACACTGGTTTAAAGCCCCCCGGCCTGTTGTTTATTTTGAAAAAGAGCTGAGTACTATACATTTTGTAAAAAATATAGCTTTAATGCATACCAACAGCTTTCCATCGGGGCATACGGTAACCGCGTTTTCTGCAGCTGTAGTATTATCGTACTTAGCGGTTAATAAGCGTTTGGGCTTCATTTATTTATTGCTGGCCATATCGGTAGCTTATTCGAGAATGTACTTGAGTCAGCATTTTTTTGAAGATGTTACCGCAGGATCGATTTTAGGCACCATTAGCACCATTATGTGGATCACCTGGATGGATGGCCGTCCTTTTATGCGTTCGGAACGCTGGAACAGGGGCTTGTTAAAGAGGAAGTAACCTCACCCCAACCCTCTCCAAAGGAGAGGGGGTTATTATTATAAAAGAGGTTATATCACCCTATTAATTACCACTTTCTCGGGGTCGGTTAGCATTAGCGGTACTTTCTCCACCGTAACAAAGCTCAGGTCTAAACCAAAACCACGTTCTTCAGAAATACTTACTTTTTTCAACTGTGTATGAACAGCCATAATAATGCGTTCGTACAACGAAAGGCTATGCGAGCGCGACAATACTTTCTCAATAACTACAAACCTGAAATCGCCTACAATTTTGCGTTGATTTAAAGATTTATACTTACTGGTAATGTCTACTTCGCCTTTCTTAACCAAATCTTCAACCACCTTACGGAACAACAGGTTAATTTGCTGCTCAACCCTAAACCCTAATTTAAAATCGATACGGATCAATTTATTAGGCACCAGGAAATCCACCTCGTAATCGCGGGTATAAGGCTCATCCATTACATCAACGTGTACCAGCCAATATACGTCGGCCCGTTTAGGTTGCTTTTGTAATATAGAGTATATAATCTTGGATTCTATTTCTGAGTTAAAATTGGCACTTGTTAAATAAACCAATTGCGAGGCATATTTAGGCACCGTTTCGTCATCGCTCAATTCTTTAAGTACATCATAGTAATCTTCAATTTCCACAAACTTCACGTAGCGGTTACGGATGCGGCGGGCAGTATGCCAGCTCCACATTACACCGAACAGCAGGGCGCCTATGCTCAGGGTAAACCAGCCACCATCAACAAATTTCCCAAGGTTACCTGATAGGAATATACCTTCTACTAACAGGTAAATAACCAGGAACAGGTTAATAAGGTACGATGGCACTTTACGTCGTTTCAAGAATTTAGATACCAGGATGGTTGTCATTAACATGGCCACGGTAATACTTAAACCGTAAGCAGCTTCCATTTTGGCCGATTCGCGGAACAAGCAAACTACACCAATACAACCTGCACACATAATCCAGTTGATACTGGGTACGTAAAGTTGTCCTTTTTGCTCAGATGGATAATTGATTTTAACTTTTGGCCATAAATTTAACCGTACAGCTTCGGCAATTAACGTATAAGAACCAGAGATTAACGCCTGGCTGGCAATAACCGCGGCCACAGTAGCTATACCAATACCGAAGATCAGGAACCAGGACGGCATGATCTGGTAAAATGGATTCAGCTTATTCAGGTCTAAAACCTGTCCCTGATGTTGTAATAGCCACACGGCCTGCCCAAGATAGTTCAGGATCAAACAGGTTTTCACAAATATCCAGCTGATACGAATATTAGAGCGACCGCAATGCCCTAAATCTGAATACAAAGCCTCTGCTCCTGTGGTACATAAAAATACCGCACCCAAAACGCCGAAGGCAGCATGAAGATCATGACTAACCAACAAATCGTAAGCGTAATAAGGGTTGAGTGCTTTAATAATACCCGGCATTTGTACTATAAAGCCTATACCCAAAACACCCATCATGCTAAACCACAAAAACATAATAGGGCCAAATGCCTTACCTACTAACGATGTACCGAACTGCTGTATAAAAAACAACCCTAAAATAATAGCTATTACCACATACATAGTAGGCACTGCCGGGTAAATGGTATGCAAGCCCTCAATGGCCGACGAAATAGTAATAGGTGGCGTAATTATACCATCGGCCAGCAAGGCGCAACCCCCTACTATTGCCGGAATAATGAGCCATTTGGCTCGCCGGCGTACCAACGAAAAAAGCGAAAAAATACCACCCTCACCTTTGTTATCGGCTTGCAGCGTTATAATTACATATTTAATGGTGGTTTGCAGCGTAAGTGTCCAAAATATTAAGGAAACACCGCCCAATACAACGGCTTCAGATATAGCGTTTCCTTCGCCGATGATAGCCTTGAAAACGTATAATGGAGAGGTACCTATATCGCCATAGATAATTCCTAAACTGATAAGAAGCCCGGCAGCTGTCAGTTTTTGCAGATCTTTATTGTGTGATGACACTTTAATTGTAAAATTTGATCAAAAATAAACGTACGGTTTTAAGCGCTTACCAAGCTGTGCAGTTGTTTTAAAGCCCACTGATTATTAGCATAACCAGTAAAATCAATTTTTGTTAAAATTTGTTAAAATAATTGAATGTACTTTTTACACCGTAAAGTTTAGCTTGTTTTATTACTACCTTTGTAACTAAATTTAATATGGGGCAAAGATATACTTTTAATTATTTATGGGTAATAATAATTGCAGCAGCAATATCCATAAACTTTGCCTTTAATTATGGGCCAGGCAAAGGTATAACCCGCGATACCATTTACCTGCGCAAAACCAAGCCTAATCAAAAGCAGTCTTATTTAAAAAACGGGTTAAGTACCGGTACGCTGCCCCCACTCAAACCCTCGCCTTACGCCAACATTAAACCAACCATACCGGTTGCCACCGATAAGTTGCTGACCAACGTACAAATTTACCCTAACCCGATAACCGATCAGATAAACATTAAGTACACCGTATCGCGTAACAGCAATGTGACCATTAAAATTATGGACGTGCTTGGCAATAATGTAGCAACATTACTATCGGAAAGAGTGGACTCGGGAGAGCAGAAATTTGCCCGTTTATTATCGAGCAATAAACTGACCAGTGGATTTTATTTTTTAAGGGTAACGGTTGGCACCGAATCTATCATTAAGCGTATAACTATTTTATAACCTTAGTTACTCATACCGCATCAGGCCGATACACCGTCTTGCCTGTTATAAATGCTTTCCCTTAAATATACGTACCGCTTGGTAAAGCATGTGTTGCAAAAATAACGGCGTAAGGGTAAAAAAAACAATACAAGTTTTATCAGTTTAGCTCTCGGCACGCGATAGCTAAACTGTTTTTTACACTTGGGGCAGTATGGTAAATTTTCTTCCATGATTCTGAGAATGCTTTCTCAAATAAGGAAATAATTAGTTTTGCCAAGATAAAAAAATATATGCATCGTTTGGTTAAACACATATATTATATTTTTGATTATTACCTTGCCCGATACATAGCAATCTGCTTACTTTATAAGTAACATTTTATAGCTCAAAGGAACATTTAGTAAATAATTTTTAGATTTGGCCTTGTAATTTAACTGCTTAATTTATTTAACAAGCCTTGTTTATTAGAAATGACGGCATAGGCTTCATAATTTAATACTACCTCCTGAATGAAAATAATTGCCATTGGCCGCAACTACGCCGAACATGCGAAAGAATTGAATAACCCTGTGCCCACTACACCGGTAATTTTCATGAAACCCGATACGGCTCTTTTGAAAGATAATAAACCGTTTTACTACCCTGAATTTTCGCAGGATGTACATTACGAAATAGAACTGGTGTTGAAAGTGAGTAAGGAAGGCAAACACATCAGCGAAAAATTTGCGGCCGACTACTTTGATGAAATAGGTTTGGGTATTGATTTTACCGCCCGCGATATTCAAGCCCGTCATAAAGAAAAAGGCTTGCCCTGGGAATTGGCCAAAGGGTTTGACCACTCGGCCCCGATTAGTAACTTTGTGCCCAAAACACAGTTTACCGACCTGTATAACTTAAATTTGAAATTAAACCTGAATGGCGAAACCCGCCAGGATGGTAATACTAAAGACCTGCTCTTTTCTTTTGAAAAGCTAATCGCTTTTGTATCGCAGTACATTACCCTAAAAAAAGGCGACCTGATATTTACCGGTACTCCCGAAGGTGTTGGCGCCGTAAAACAAGGAGACCGGCTGGAAGGCTATTTACAAGGTGAAAAAATGCTTGATTTTTACGTTAAATAGTCCTGATGCTAAAAAAAATAATTTGCTTACTGGGATGCTTATGCACTTTAGTGAGCGCAAATGCGCAGGGAATTACACCGAGTAGAACTTACCCCATAGGCGTATTTCAGTACCCGCTCAATCTGCCGCCAAGTACCGCCGGTTCTTTTGGTGAATTGCGGGGCAATCATTTTCATTCGGGATTGGATTTTAGAACCAACCGGCAAATAGGCTACCCTGTACATGCGGCCATGTATGGCTATGTATCGCGCCTGCGGGTACAGTTAGGTGGCTTTGGTAATGCGGTTTACGTAACACACCCTAATGGCTACACTACGGTGTACGGCCACTTAGATCATTTGATACCCGAACTGGCACAAATAGTTCGTAAATACCAGTATGACCATCAAAGTGCTGAAATTGATTTCAAACTGCAACAGTTCGATTTTCCGGTAACAAAGGGGCAACTGATCGCTATTTCGGGCAATACAGGTGCTTCGGGTGGCCCGCACCTGCATTTCGAGATCAGGGATTCGCTTACCGAAGAAACCATTAACCCGCAATTGTTTGGCTTAACTATACCCGATAATATTACACCTGCTATTGCTGGTGTAGCTATTTACCATTTAAACGGCCACCCGTTTAGCGAGAATACACCGCGCGATTATCTACTGGTATCGGGAACGGCAGGCAACTACCATTTAACCAAACCGCAAACACTGTTTTTAAGCGGCGATATTGGTTTTGGCATTACGGCTAACGATATGAACAACTCATCGGCCAACCGTAACGGCATATATTCGTTAGAACTGAAGGTTGATGACCGTACAGTTTACACCTTCGCCGTTGAACGTTTCGCTTTCGACCAAACACATGCTATCAATGCCTATATCGATTATCCGCTGTATCTTAAAACTCATCGCTGGATCCAGAAATGCTTTATATTGCCGGGAAGTTATATAGCCCTGTATCCTAAATCTGAGAACCGGGGCATCATCAGTTTTAAAGACACCCTGCTGCATAATATAGAATACGTTGTTAAAGACATTGCAGGTAACACTTCTACAGTGAAATTCAAGGTACAATCAAGTATTCCTAAAGACCGCCCTGTAGTAAATTATAGCGGCACTAAATTCAGTTACGATAAGCGTAATGAGTTCAACAAAGGCCCGGTTAAAGTAGTAGTAGAAACAGGTAATTTATATGACGACCTGGACTTTACCTATGCCGTACTGCCGCAAAAACCAGGAACATTTTCGGCCACGCACCAAATTCATAACCGCCTTACCCCTATCCATACCAGCTTCGACCTATGGATAAAACCCGATGCCAGCATTGGCGCCTTAGCTAACAAAGCCGTTATAGTGAATACGTTAGCCGGTTGTGTTGGCGGTATTTATCAGGATGGTTATGTAAAGGCTAAACCGGCTGCCTTCGGCGATTTTTTTATTAAACTGGACACCGTGGCACCTGTAATAACGCCCATTAATATCCGTAACGGTAGCAACCTGGGTGCCGTTCGCAGCCTTGCTTTAAAAATCAGCGATAATTTATCGGGCATTAAATCTTACTCGGCTAAAATAGACGGTAAGTGGATTTTGCTGCAGCAGGACTATAAAACGCGAATTTTTAGATATATATTTGACCAAAGCATTGCAGCAGGTAAACATGCTTTTGAGCTAACTGCTACCGATAATAAAGACAACACATCGCAATATACGGCACAATTCAACCGATAAAACACTTTATATTATGGCAACATTACAACAAGGCGATAAAGCCCCCGAGTTTATAGCTAACGATCAAAACGGCAATCCCGTTTCGTTAAGCAATTTTAAAGGTAAAACCGTTGTACTATACTTTTATCCGAAGGATGATACCCCGGGCTGCACCGCCGAAGCCTGCGATTTCAGGGATAACTATCAGTTTCTTTCGTCGCAAGGTTATGAGGTTATTGGTGTAAGTACCGATGACGAAAAATCGCACAAAAAGTTTGAAACCAAATACAGCCTGCCTTTCACACTAATTGCCGACGCCGAACAGGAAATTGTGAACAGCTACGGCGTTTGGGTAGAAAAAAACATGTATGGTAAAAAGTATATGGGCACACAGCGCACTACTTTTATTATTGATGCCGAAGGTACCATAAGCCATATTATTGGTAAGGTTGACACTAAAAATCCGTCGCAGCAAGTATTAAACCTGTTAAAGGGTTAAACAAAAAAATCTAAAAACAAATAATTACTTTAGCTTAATTTAATACGTTAAACCTATTAAACCTCTAAGCATTAAATTCATCCAATAGATAGATATTAATAAATGTCAGCATCCGTTAGTGATACCGAGATACTCAGCAAGTTTCAGGACGAAAAAACCCGGAACGAAGCTTTTAATCTTTTACTGAAAAAATACCAGCAAAAGATTTACTGGCATGTACGCCGAATGGTAGTAAACCATGACGATGCCGACGATTTGGTGCAGGACGTTTTTATTAAAATATGGAAAAACCTGCCCGGTTTCAGGAGCGACGCCCAGCTTTATACCTGGATGTACCGTATTGCTACCAATGAGTGTATTACGTTTTTAAACAAAAAGAAACAAAAGAACAATATACCGCTGGACGATGTATCGTACGAACTGGCCGAATCACTGGCCGATTCAACTTACCTCAGTGGCGATAAGGTACAGTTAAAGCTACAACAGGCTTTACTTACCCTACCTGATAAGCAGCGACTGGTGTTTAATATGAAGTATTATGATGATATGAAATACGAAGAAATGTCGGAAGTGCTGGGAACCAGTGTAGGGGCTTTAAAGGCATCCTTTCACCTGGCGGTAAAAAAGATTGAAGCGCATTTGTTATCGCACGATTAATTTTCATTTTTACATTAAACCTTATAGTTTTAATAACATCTAACGTAGGATATGGAAATCGATATAGAACATAAAGAATGGCCGGAGGATGACTCCTGGCGCCAGAAGTTACCACCAGGTAACCCCTTTGGCGTACCTGCGGGCTACTTTGATGATTTAAGCGAGCGGATTATATCGGGCGTACATTTGGAAGAATTAATACAGGCCGATGCCTTAAGTGGCTTCACCGTTCCTGAAAACTACTTTACAGAACTAAGCAACAACATACAAAGCCGTATTGTTATTGAAGAAGCCTTGGCTTCGGAAACTGAAGGCTTTACCGTTCCTGAAAATTATTTTGAGCAACTAAGCAGTAATCTACAAAGCCGTATTGTTATTGAAGAAGCTTTGGCTAATGAAGCCGGAAATTTTACAGTGCCGCAGGGTTACTTTGAAGAACTGAGCAGCAACATACAAAGCCGCGTTGCTATTGAAGAAGCACTGGCTAATGAAGCCGAAAGCTTTACAGTTCCTGAAGGTTATTTTGAAGATTTAGCCGCTAATATTCAAGGCCGCGTTGCTTTAGAAGAAGCTATTAATGCAAAGCATAACATTTTTGAGGTGCCCGAAGGGTATTTTGATCAGTTACAGCAAAACATTTTAAGCCAAACTGCTGAACAGGAAGCTAAAGTGGTGCAAATGCCATCGAGAGGTGGTGTGGTTAGAAAATTAATTTCTACCGCGGCCTTTAAATATGCTTCGGCAGCTTGTGTGGCTATTATTGTTGGCGTGGCCATTTATGTTAATCAAGCTCCAGCAGGTTCAAACCATAGCTATTTGCATAAAGAACTGGCCGATATTTCAACCAACGACTTGAGGACTTACCTGGAAAGCCAATCGGATGCTACACAAACCGAGCGCAAAGTGATTGCTGATGATGTGCAGTTGGATAATGAATCGTTAAGGGATGCCCTACAGGATTATGTTGACGCACAATAACAATCAAAAAATGAATAATTTAATAAGATATATAATAGTTATTGTACTGGTACTTACAGGTATTGAGGTGTTTAGCCAACCCCCTGCTTTTAGAAATAATAGTAACCGTCAAGGCTTTTCGCCCTACAAAAAGGTGGAAGCCGCCAAGGAAAAATATGTGGACCGTCAAATGGACCTGAATGATGATGAATCAGCCAAATTTTGGCCTATGTATCGTCAGTACACCCAGGAAATGAGCAAGATTCGCCGCATGAAACGTCAGAATATGTTAAGCAACCGTTCATCTGACCAAACCGAGAAGGATATTTATTACGAACAGCAATTAGTTGACATTAAACGCCGCTACAACCAAGAATTTTTAAAGATCCTTCCTCCCGAAAAGGTAAGCAAGATCTACCGCAGCGAACGCGAGTTTACCGACGAGCTGATCAAGATCTACGGCGAACGCGGAACACCGGAGAATTAGTCAGTAGTCAGTAGTCAGTAGTCAGTAGTCAGTAGTCAGTAAGGGGAAGTTGCCTGATGCAAGGGTTGTTTCATTAAATTATAGAAATTGAAGGTTGTTATTTATAACAGCCTTTTTATTTTCCTACCGATAGGTTCCGACTCAGAACTACAAAACTCCCGACTAATTCACTAATTTTGCCTCATGCTTACCCTCCGCCAGCTTTTTTTAGCCAATAATGCCCAAACTACCGATTTCCCTTTGATGCTGGAGTTTGAGCGGGCACAAGGCGTGTACATGTATAACGCCGAAGGCAAAGGCTGGCTCGATCTCATTTCGGGGATTGGCGTGAGTAACATAGGGCATGGCAACCCGGAGGTTATTGAGGCTGTTAAACAACAAGTTGATAGATATATGCACCTGATGGTGTACGGCGAATACGTACAAACGCCGCAGGTACGCTTTGCCCAAAAGCTGGCCTCGCTTCTGCCTTCAACGCTACAATCGGTTTACTTTACCAACTCTGGTTCGGAGGCTATTGAAGGTGCCATGAAATTAGCTAAACGCTATACTGGCCGCAACCAAATTATTGCCTGCCACAATGCCTACCATGGCAGCACCCAGGGTGCGTTAAGCGTAATGGGTAATGAAGATTTTAAGCAAGCCTACCGTCCGCTGTTGCCGGGGATTCAATTTATAAACTTTAACGAGCCGACTGATCTTCAATATATTACGGAAGAAACGGCCTGTGTTATCATGGAAACGGTACAAGGTGAAGCAGGGGTACGCGTGCCCAATTTGGCTTACCTACAAGCTCTGCGTAAGCGCTGCACCCAAACCGGTACAATGCTGGTGTTAGATGAAAATCAAACTGCTTTTGGACGTACCGGTAAACTGTTCGCGTTTGAACATTTTGGTATTGTACCCGATATTTTAGTGTTGGGTAAAGCATTGGGTGGCGGCATGCCGCTGGGGGCTTTCATAGCATCTGTAGAAATAATGGGTACTTTAAAGAACAATCCAATTTTGGGGCATATTACCACATTCGGCGGCCACCCTGTTTGCTGCGCGTCGGGGTTAGCATCGTTAGAAGTGTTGACACGCAAAAACCTCATTAGTCAGGTTGAAGAAAAAGAAGCTTTATTTAAAAAACTCTTGGTTCACCCGGCTATTAAGCAAGTGCGCGGCAAAGGCCTTATGCTTGCTGCCGAAATGGAAAGCTTTGAAGTGCTGAAAAAAGTCATCGATCATAGTATTGAGCAAGGCATCATAATCGATTGGTTTTTGCATTGCAGCAATTCCATGCGTATTGCACCGCCGCTCATTATTACCCATGAACAAATTGAACAAGCTTGTGCCGTTATCTTACAGGCAGTAGATATCTATGCGTAATAACAAGTGCTGGTTTACAATATATCTTCCACCTTATACACCTTACCGTTCAAACTAAACTCCTCTCCCGGTCTGCATCCTTTCATCTTTAAACCAATAGGCGAACCGGGTGAAATGGCGAAGTAGGTTTCATTATGTAAGGTTAGCGTTCCAGCGCTTATACTCAAATAAAATTTACCGTTATTGGTTATCACTACGCTCCCTGCTTCTGCCGCACCCGCTTGTCCGGCAGTACTGATCTGGTTAAGTGCAACTATTAATTTATTGGCTTCGTTCAGTTGGGTGAGGTTGCGGTTGGTTTCCTGCTGCATCATTTCGCGGCCGGTTTCGTATTTATCGCCGGCACTGCTTTTGGTATCGTCGTTAGTGGCTTGCTGTGCTTCGTTTATAGCAAACTGAGCAGCATTCATCCGGTCGTTCACGTAGGCTATGCAAAGCGCATGTAATTGTTTCTTTAAGTCGTTCATATTTAACAATAAAGCCCTGCTTGAGTTACCAAACAGGGCTTGCTGTAAAATTAGCTGAAATTAATTCAATTCCAAAGCCACAATTGATTTGGCAGGAAGGGTAACCATTAGCTTATCACCATCTTTACGGGCACCGGTAAAAGTTTTTGGTGCAATGGTAAGCGGCTTGGCAAAGGTGTTAATATCGGCAACACCGGCCGAAGTAAGTACTTGCCCGCTAACAGCTTTCCAAACTATATCTTTAAACTCGGTGGTTACTGAAATACTATTCTTCGCATCTAAATTAACCAGCGTAATGTGCACCTTACCGGCTTTATCTTTGGAGGCCGATACATTTACCGCCGGAATTTTATTTCCGTTATATTCATAATCGGGCGTGGTTAACTTAAATGGCAGGTATTGAGCATCCTGATGCACTTTATACATATCAAATACATAGTACGTTGGCGTAAGCAGCATTTTTTCCTTATCGGTTAAAATCAGTGCTTGTAAAACGTTTACGCATTGTGCCAGTTCGGCCATTTTAATACGATCACAATGGTTATTAAAAATGTTTAGCGTAGTACCGGCTACCAGGGCATCGCGCAAACTGTTTTGCTGGTATAAAAACCCGGGGTTGGTTCCAGGTTCCACATCGGTCCATACCCCCCACTCGTCTACTACCAGAGCAACCTTTTTCTTAGGATCGTATTTATCCATAATAGCCGAATGCTTGGTAACCAGGTCTTCCATTACCAAGCTGTTTTTCAGCGTGCTGAAGTATTGCTCTTCGGCAAAACCAGTTGCTGGTCCTTTAACTTTCCAGTTGTTGGTTGGCAGGGTATAATAGTGTAGTGATAAACCCCACATACGGCCCGGACCTACGTTCTTCATTAAAACTTCAGTCCAGTTTAAATCGCCACCGTTGGAGCCACTGGCTATGCGTTTCAACTTAGCGGTAGGATAATCACGCGCGTAGGTAGCGTAACGGCGGTACTCGTTCGAATAATACTCAGGCGTCATGTTACCACCACATCCCCAGCTTTCGTTACCCACGCCGAAAAATTCTACATTATAGGGTTTAAGATGACCATTACCTGCACGCTCTTTAGTAAGCGGACTTGCGCCATCGAAATTTAAATACTCCACCCATTTCGACATTTCTTCAACCGTGCCGCTACCCACATTGGCCGATATGTAAGGTGCGGTGCCTAATAACTGGCAAAGCTCTAAAAACTCGTGCGTACCAAAGCTATTATCCTCTACCACTCCACCCCAGTTGGTATTAATCATTTTAGGACGTTGCGTACGCGGACCAACACCATCGCGCCAGTGATACTCATCGGCAAAACAGCCACCCGGCCAGCGCAGGTTAGGAATTTTGATCTTTTTCAACGCGTTCACCACATCCAGGCGTATGCGGTCTTGTTTAGGCACAGGCAGAGTTTTATCTACCCAAAAACCACCATAAATACCCCGGCCCAAATGCTCGGCAAACTGCCCGTAAATATGCCGGCTAATGGTATCTTTCGAATCGTTACTCAAGGTAACGCTCGCTGTTTTTTGGGCATAGCTATTGTAGCTTATCCCGGCTAATAGGAGTAAAATGTATTTTTTCAAAATATAGGAATTGGTTTAATTGTCAGTTTTACAATTATACGATTTCCATTTCCAATTATCCACTATAGTATTTAAAATATTGAAGAATATTATCTAAATTTTCCAGTATCTTATCGTAACGCGTACACCCAACACACCACTTCACCCAAAACTAAAAAACACAATTACCCTATTTAAAGTTATAGGTGTTACAAAGGCTTTTCACAATAATTATGGTAAGCCGCTAACCGGTTACTAAAAATTAAAATGAAAATTAACGAAGACGAAGCGGCTATTGCTTTTTATCAGGAAGCGCTCGACCATTTAAAGGACAGCGGAATAAATTTTATGTTGGGCGGAGCTTTTGCCATATTTCATTACAGCGGCATATACCGGGACACTAAGGATATTGACGTGTATTGCAAATCGACCGATTGTTTGCGTATATTAAAATACTTTGGCAACCTGGGTTATGAAACCCAGTTTACCGATGCACGTTGGCTGGCCAAGATCTTTAAAGGCGAATATTTTATAGACCTGATATTTGATAGCGTAAATAACATTTGCAAGGTAGACGATACCTGGTTCGGGCGTTCGGTTGATGCCAGTTTTTTTGACAGAGATTTAAAACTGTTAGGCCCCGAAGAATTGATATGGAGTAAAATATATGTGCAAAACCGGGAGCGTTATGATGGTGCCGACATCAATCACCTATTGGTACAATATGGTACCGAACTGGATTGGAAACACTTATTGTTCAGGATGGATCAGCACTGGCAACTGCTGCTATCGCAACTGGTTATATTCCAGTTTGTGTACCCGGCCGATTATCAGACCATCGTTCCAAGGTGGTTGTATGATGAGTTGTTACGTCGTGCGGCCGAGCAATTCGATCTGCCATCGCCCGAGGAAAGGGTTTGCCGCGGCCCCATGATTGATCAAACCCAGTACAGCGTTGACATTAAGGACTGGGATTACAAATCGTACACCATAAAAACTGTTTAGCCTTATGGAAGAGAAAAAGATAACCCGTATTGCAGCCGTTGGCGATATACATGTTAAGGAAACCGACCAGGGGAAATGGATAAACTATTTCAAGGAAGTATCGGCCAATGCCGATGTACTGCTTCTGTGCGGCGACCTTACCGATACGGGCGATGAAGATGAAGCCGAAATTTTGGCTAATGAATTACGCGCTTGCACTATACCGGTAATTTGTGTATTGGGTAATCATGATTACGAAAAGGGAAGGCATAAATTAATCAGGCAAACTATACAGAATGCAAACGTACACGTACTGGATGGAGAAGCTATTGTAATAGGCGATGTAGGTTTTGCCGGTGTTAAAGGATTTGGTGGTGGTTTTGACCGTTACCTGCTTACCATGTTTGGCGAAGATGCTAATAAAGCTTATGTGCAAGAGGCTGTAGATGAAGCTTTACACCTGGAGCGTGCGCTAAACAAATTAAACGGTGAACACCAGGTGGATAAAAAAATAGCCATACTGCATTACTCCCCCATCAAAGCTACAGTGGTGGGTGAACCGGAAGAAATTTTCCCTTTCCTGGGTTCATCACGCCTGGCCGAACCGTTGATCCGTAATAACGTATTAGCAGCTTTTCATGGCCACGCACATGCAGGTACTTTGCAAGGCGCCATCAATAACAGTAATGTTAAGGTTTTTAATGTAGCCAAACCCGTGCTAATAAAAGCCGGTTACCAATGTCCTTATTACTTATTTGAAGTATAATTTAAAAAATGGAAAAGCCCCAATGTACACTCATAAACAACAATGGGAAATGATACTGTTGCACAACATACCAATAATGGGTAGTTTGCCCGGTGTAATGCAGCAAACTGAAGCTTTGGGCAGGTGTTTAGCTTTTTACGTTAACAATTATACAACCTAAACAATGCATACAAAAACTGTCATGCTATTGCAACACTACTTTTTATTTCGTTACTTACAAATGTATTTGTTGAGGTGATTTGTGAGGAACTTTTGTTATGACGACATTTTTTTATCGAAAAAAACGACCAACTCAAGTAGTGCTATTATGGCTATTAGGTGTACAAAATGATTAAGAAGTTAATTGTTTCCTTAATGTTAAGTGTAATTGTGCCAGGCATACTCCTGGCCCAGGATAGTACCATGGTATCTACCTTTAAACAAATGCATAACGACACTGCGGGCCAAAATGACCTGATAGATGTTTTCAAGTCTATCTTTAAACCTAAAGCCAAATTACAAGCACCTTTAGAACAAGTAGAAGGCAGGGTATATCTGTCGTTTTTACCCACAGCATCTACCTTGCCCGATGGGGGCGGAAAAATGTTTTTAACCTCTACTACCGCAGGTTTTTACTTAGGCAATAAAGAAACTACTAATTTATCGAGCGTTACCTTTACCCCTTATTTTAATTTGAAAGGCAGGTTTGGATTGCCCTTGCGTTCTAATATCTGGTTCAATAACAACAAATGGTTTTTAGCCGGCGATACCCGCATGATGATCTATCCGCAAGATACCTGGGGCTTGGGTGGTAACACGCCCGATGAGGCACGTACCCGGGTAGATTATAAATATGTACGGTTTTACCAAAGTTTATTACGCCGTATCCGGTCTTATTTATTTGCGGGCATTGGCTATAATTTAGATTATCACATGCGTATTAAAGCTAATCAAGATGATGGTGATCTGCAGGATCTGTCGGGTTACGTTTTTGGTACGGAGTACGGCCAAAACTCTTTATCATCGGGCTTAACCCTCAATTTACTTTACGATACCCGGAACAACTCTATTAATCCCCTACCCGGATGCTATGCAAACATGGTTTATCGCATCAATTCCCCTGTTTTAGGTAGTAACCGGGTATGGCATTCCGTATATGCCGATGTACGTAAGTATATATCACTTAGTCCGCTAAATACAACCCGCCAAAATACCCTGGCCTTATGGACCTATTTCTGGAGCACTTTAGACCGGGGTACCCCCTATTTAAGTTTGCCCAGTATTGGCTGGGATTTTTACAACCGTTCGGGCAGGGGCGTTGAGCAAAACCGCTATCGCGGGCAAAGCCTTTGGTACTCAGAAGCCGAATACCGAAGGAGTATAACACGTAATGGCATATTAGGCTTTGTTTTATTTGCCAATGTAACTACCGTAAGTGAACCTATTACCCGCCAGTTCACTTATTTTCACCCGGCCGGAGGCGGCGGACTACGTATTAAATTTAACAAAGTCACTAATACCAACATCGCTATCGATTACGGCTTTAGTAAAGGCTACTCCTCTATACGGTTAAATTTAGGTGAGGTTTTTTAATAAATCATACATACCTGTTTTACTTGCAATCGCATTTTCATACTTATAGCTCATAAAGCAATATATAGGCTACTTTACAATAATTCTGTTGTATCGGTAAAGTCCCCTGCGTTTTCAAAGGCTCTATTTTGGCTATTCTTGTTACAGAGGCTAAAAGCTGGAATTGCCGCCTAACTGTTTGTCAACCTTTATTTAACTATACAAATTCTTATATTAAAGCAGATGCCTGATAAATAGTTGCATCAAATGAGATTACTTTTATATTTGCAATCGATTGCATTTACCACACAATCTGCCACAAACTTTTATATTATGAGAAGAACGTTATTAGCCTTACTTATTGGGAGCACCCTTATGCTGCGCATTACAGTAGCACAAACTGTTGATACAGCCAAAGGACTTAAAGATTACTATAAAAAGTATTTTAGCATGGGTGTGGCAGTTGCGCCTCGCCATTTGGCTGGTCCTCAGGCCAATTTGATTATTAAACAGTTTAGCAGCCTTACGCCCGAAAATGCCATGAAGATGGGGCCAATCCACCCAAGGGAGAATACCTACAATTGGCGAGATGCCGATTCGATTGTAAATTTTGCACAAAAACATGGTTTAAAAGTGCGCGGACATAACTTGTGCTGGCACGAGCAAACACCGAACTGGTTTTTTAAAGACAGTACTGGTAAACAGATAACCAAAGAAGTACTTTTAAAACGATTGCACGATCACATCTTTACGGTAATGAACCGTTATAAAGGAAAGATCTACGCCTGGGATGTAGTGAACGAAGCCATTGATGATAACCCAGCAAATTTTTTGCGCAACTCATTATGGTACCAGATCTGTGGCGAAGACTTTATTGTAAAGGCATTTGAATATGCGCATGAGGCCGACCCTAAAGCGGTGCTGTTTTATAACGATTATAATACCGAGCGTCCCGAAAAAATGGAGCGTGTTTACAAACTGCTTAAAAAACTGCGCGATGCAAAGGTACCCGTACATGCGGTAGGTTTACAAGCACACTGGTCGTTAGAAGAACCTTCGGCTACAGAGCTGCGCAACACCATTGAAAAGTTTGCTTCTTTAGGGCTTAAAGTACAAATCACCGAACTCGATATATCTATTTATCCCTGGGAAAAAGAACGCCGTGCCCTGCGCCCCGGCGAAAAAGGTGAATACACGCCCGAACTGGAACAAAGGCAGATCGCTAAATACAAAGAAGTATTTGATATAATGCGTGCTTATAAAAAGGTTATTACCGGCGTAACCTTCTGGAACATATCTGACCAATACACCTGGCTGGATGAATACCCGGTACGTGGCCGCAAAAATTATCCACTACTGTTCGATACCAACCTGCAACCCAAAAAAGCTTATTACGAAGTCATCAATTTTAAAAAATAATTTGTTTACCCTATTTGTGATGAGGAAAATATTTTACGCTTTAGCCCTGCTATTGGCCGGCAGTGAGCAAACCCGGGCTACCGATAATCATTCTTATATAACAGCTAAAGCCGGCACTAATACCTTTGCCTTATCGGCCAATGGCAAGTCTACGCCCTTATGGGTGAGCGAACAGGATTATCCGGGTGTGGTCCGCGCGGCAAAAGATCTGCAAACCGATATTAATGCGGTTACGCACAGCAAGCCCGAACTTTTAAACGGTTCGGGTACCGGAAAAACAATGGTAATTATAGGCACCATCGGCAAAAGCCCGGTTATAGACCAGTTAATTAAAGATAAAAAGCTGAACGTTACGGGTATTACCGGTAAATGGGAAACCTTTTTGCTGCAAACTGTGAGCAAGCCCATGCCGGGTGTTGACCAAGCCTTGGTTATTGTCGGCAGCGATAAACGCGGTACTATATATGGCATTTACGACCTATCGGCCCAAATTGGGGTATCGCCATGGTATTGGTGGGCCGATGTCCCTGTGAAAGAACAAAAGAACTTATATGTAATGCCCGGTCGTCATACTTTGGGCGAACCTGCCGTAAAATACCGGGGAATTTTTATTAACGACGAAGCGCCTGCCCTGTCGGGTTGGTCTAAAGAAAAATTCGGCGGATTGAATAGCAAAATGTACTCTAAAATGTTCGAGCTTATTTTGCGGATGAAAGGTAATTACCTGTGGCCTGCCATGTGGGGCAATGCCTTTAATTTAGATGATCCGGCTAACCGTGCCACGGCCGATTTGTATGGCATTGTAATGGGCACATCGCACCACGAGCCTATGGACCGCGCACAGCAGGAATGGAAACAACAGGGCACAGGCGAATGGGATTATAATAAGAATGGTGATGTATTGCGCGATTTTTGGAGAAAAGGCATCGAAAATATGGGCAGCGCCGAAACCATTGTAACCGTAGGTATGCGTGGCGATGGTGATATGGCTATGGAGCAAGGCACCAATATTTCACTACTCGAAAAAATTGTTAACGATCAACGACAAATTATTGCTGATGTAACCAAGAAACCAGCCGACCAAACCCCACAAATGTGGGCCTTATATAAGGAGGTACAGGATTACTACGATAAAGGCATGACCGTACCCGATGATGTTACCCTGCTGTTATGCGACGACAACTGGGGCAACATTCGCAAACTGCCTAAACTGGGCGAAAAGCCTCGTAAAGGCGGTTATGGCATTTATTACCACTATGATTATGTGGGCGGTCCGCGTAATTATAAATGGCTTAACACCAATCCTATTACCAAAGTTAGGGAGCAAATGAACCTGGCCTATGAGCACAATGCCCGCCAGGTATGGATTGTAAATGTGGGCGATTTGAAACCTATGGAATTTCCTATCGAATTTTTCCTGGATTATGCCTGGAACCCTAATAAGTGGCCGGCCAGCAGCATGCAGGAATATACCCGTTTGTGGGCACAACAGCAATTTGGACCGCAGCATGCCTCGGCAATTGCAAGCATCATCTCAAAATATACCAAGTACAACGGTCGTCGTAAACCGGAGCTAATTGACCAAAACACTTACAGCTTAACTAATTATAGCGAGTTTGAAACTGTGGTGGCCGATTATAACCTTTTAAAAAACGAGGCCGAGGCGCTATATAAAAACATACCGGCAAATTACAAAGATGCCTATTACCAGTTGGTATTGCACCCGGTACAAGCTTGCGCTAATTTAAACGAAATGTACTACCATGCTGCCCTTAACAAATGGTATGCGGCGCAAGGCCGTGCGGCAACTAATGATAAGGCAGCCAAAGTGAAAGCGCTTTTTGCCAATGATGCTGAGATCTCTAAATATTACAACACGCAGTTAGCCGGTGGCAAATGGAACCACATGATGGATCAAACCCACATTGGTTATACCTACTGGCAACAACCCCCGGTTGATAAGATGCCTGAGGTAAAAACTATCGATCTACCGGCAACTGCCGCTATGGGCGTAGCTGTAGAAGGTGCTACCGATTGGTGGCCTCAGGCAGAAACAGCCGCTACTTTACCTGCATATAACGCTAACCAAAAGCAAGCGCATTATATAGAGGTGTTTAACCGCGGACAAGCACGTTTAAGCTACACAGCTACCAGTACATCTCCATGGGTTACTGTTACACCAGCCAGCGGTATCATCAATCAGCAGCAAAGGCTTTTGGTAAATGTGAACTGGACTAAAGTACCAACTGGTGCAAAAGAATCATCAGTAATTATAACAGGATCAGATGGCAGAAAAGTATCGGTGAAAGTTCCGCTGAACAAGTCTGCCATCAAGCCGGTTAAAGGCTTTGTTCAAAGCGATGGCTATATTGCTATGGAAGCCATACACTACACTAAAGCGGTAGTATCGGCTAATGTAAAATGGCTTACCCTGCCCGATTATGGCCGCACCTTGTCCGCTATTACCCCCTACCCTGCTACTGCACCAATGCAAACGCCGGGCGGTAATAGTCCGCGTTTAGAGTACCAGGTAACTACTAACGATACCGGGATGGTTGATTTGCACATTTACTTATCTCCTACTATTGATTTTACCGGCACCAAGAGTTTGCAATACGCGGTATCTATTGATAACGAGAAGCCGCAGATGTTCCAGGTAAACGCCGAAGCAAACCCACGTTTGTGGAATAAAGTGGTGGCCGATCAAATCAACATACAACAATCGCAACACCGCCTTGCTAAACCGGGCTTGCACACCGTGAAATTCTGGATGATTAGTCCGGCTGTGGTGTTGCAAAAACTGGTGCTTGATTTTAATAAAAGCTTAAAGCCAAGCTATTTGGGTCCGCCCGAAAGTTTTTATACTACAATAAGTAAATAGTTACAGTAAGTTGTATCATACAAATAATAATAAACAAAGGTGTGATGAACAATAATACCCTTGTTTAATAATATCCATTTTACAAATATTTTCAACGGCATATACATAATTCATATTAAAACTTTATAATTGTACAATTGACAGTTAATTTATTACAATCGATTGCGAAAATATATTAGGTTACGTTTAAAATAAATCGCATTTTTACCGGACGGTATAAAAATATGTCATTCGGCTATTTATATTTAGATATCAATCTTATCTCACACAGACAATTAAATAATTATGAAATTCTTCATCGACACGGCTAACCTGTCACAAATTCGCGAAGCTCATGATATGGGCATTTTAGATGGTGTAACCACCAACCCTTCCTTAATGGCTAAAGAAGGCATTACCGGTCAGGACAATGTTATCGCTCATTACAAAGCTATTTGCGAAATTACCGACGGCGATGTAAGTGCCGAAGTTATTGCCACTACCTATGATGAAATGGTTACCGAAGGTTTAGCCTTGGCTAAACTGCACGAACGCATTGTGGTAAAGGTACCCATGATTAAAGATGGTGTTAAAGCCATAAAATATTTCACCGGTCAGGGTATTAAAACCAACTGTACGCTGGTATTTTCTGCCGGTCAGGCTTTGTTAGCGGCCAAAGCTGGTGCAACTTACGTATCGCCGTTTATTGGCCGCTTAGATGATATTTCTACAGATGGTTTGCAACTGATTGAAGACATCCGTTTAATTTACGATAACTACGGTTACGAAACTCAAATTTTAGCTGCATCGGTTCGTCATGCTATGCACATTATCAACTGCGCTAAATTAGGTTCCGATGTAATTACCGGTCCGTTAAGCGCCATTACTTCTTTATTAAAACACCCATTAACCGATAACGGCCTGGCCCAGTTCCTGGCCGATCATGCTAAAGCTGCAGAAGCTGGCGTAACTCCGGTGAAATAGTGAATAGTGAGTGGTTGAATAGTTGATTGGTTGAAAACGTTTGTTTATCAGACCTATCTTCCATTCAACTACTCACCCAATCAACTTAATCAACAAATCAACCAACAATCAATGACACAAAATATTGCAGAACTTCAGGGCATTGCCTCACAGGTACGCCGTGATGTGGTGCGCATGGTGCATGGCTGCCAAAGCGGCCACCCGGGCGGCTCATTAGGCTGTACCGATTATTTAGTAGCTTTATATTTCGCCATCATGAAACATGATCCATCATTTAATATGGATGGTGAAGGCGAAGATCTTTTCTTTTTATCTAACGGACACATTTCACCTGTTTTTTATTCCGTGTTATCCCGTTCGGGCTACTTTGATAAAGCCGAAATGGCTACTTTTCGTAAACTGAATACCCGCTTACAGGGCCACCCTACTACACACGAAGGTTTACCAGGCGTGCGTATTGCTTCGGGCTCATTAGGCCAGGGCTTATCGGTAGCTATTGGTGCAGCTTTAAGCAAAAAACTAAATGGCGACGGCCGTTTGGTATTTACCCTGCACGGTGATGGTGAGTTACAGGAAGGCCAGATTTGGGAAGCAGCCATGTTTGCACCGCACAACCGGGTTGATAACCTGATCTCTTGTGTGGATGTGAACGGTCAGCAAATTGACGGCCCTACTAAAGTGGTACTTTCTTTAGGTGATCTTCACGCTAAATGGACCGCCTTTGGCTGGGAAGTTATGGAAATGAAAGGCAACGATATGGCCGCTGTTGTGGAAGGCTTGCATAAAGCCATTGGCCTGAGCGGTAAAGGCAAACCGGTAATGATACTCATGCAAACCGAAATGGGTGCAGGTGTTGACTTTATGATGGGCAGCCACAAATGGCACGGCGTTGCCCCTAACGATGCACAATTGCAGGAAGCCTTAAATCAACTGGAAGAATCACTGGGAGACTATTAAGGAAAGAAGCAAGAGATAAGAATCAAGATACAAGACTTGACTCATCTCTTGAAACTTGCTGACAACTGAAAACCCACAACTGACAACTGAATAATGACCAAGTACACATATACAGAAAAAAAAGATACCCGTTCGGGCTTTGGGGCAGGTTTGCTGGAAGCCGGTAAACGCAACCCTAAGGTAGTAGCATTGTGCGCCGACCTGGTAGGTTCACTTAAAATGCAGGATTTCATTAATGCCTTCCCTGAGCGTTTTGTGCAGGTAGGTATAGCCGAAGCCAACATGATTGGTATTGCTGCCGGTTTAACCATTGGTGGTCATGTACCTTTTACCGGTACATTTGCCAACTTTTCTACCGGCCGTGTTTACGATCAAATACGCCAGTCGGTAGCTTACTCGGATAAAAACGTGAAGATTTGTGCTTCACATGCCGGTTTAACTTTGGGCGAAGATGGTGCTACTCACCAGATACTGGAGGATTTGGGCATGATGAAAATGCTGCCCGGAATGACCGTGATCAATCCTTGCGATTATAACCAAACCAAAGCTGCAACCTTAGCCATTGCCGAACACCACGGACCGGTTTACCTGCGTTTTGGAAGGCCGGTGGTACCTATCTTCACCCCTGCCGATCAGGTTTTTGAAATTGGTAAAGCCTGGATGGTAAGCGAAGGTACCGATGTAACCATTATTGCCACCGGTCACCTGGTATGGGAAGCCATACAAGCTTGCGAGCAATTGGAAGCTATGGGTATTTCGGCAGAAATTATTAACATCCACACCATTAAACCGTTGGATGAAGAAGCCATTTTAAAATCGGTAGCCAAAACCGGTTGCGTGGTTACCGCCGAAGAACATAACCGTTTAGGCGGCCTGGGCGATTCGGTAGCACAGGTGTTGATCAAAAACAGACCTGCTCCGCAAGAGTACGTAGCTGTTGACGATTCTTTCGGTGAATCGGGCACACCAGAGCAACTGATGGAAAAATACAAGCTGAACGCACCTGCTATTGTTGCAGCGGCTCAAAAAGTAATTCAACGTAAAGCATAGTATCCTTTACATTTACTACAAACACAGAAGCCGCTTCATAAAAGCGGCTTCTGTGTTTGTATAGAATCAGTAAAAGCTTATTCGCTTATTTGAAACACAATAGGGATGGTATATTTCACACGTACCGGTTTACCGTTTTGCAAACCTGGGTTCCAGGCCGGTGCCAGTTTCAATACGCGCATAGCTTCACGGTCCAACTCGGTTGCTACACCTTTAATTACTTTTAAATCGGTGAGGTGACCGTCTTTTTCAATAATAAAACTGATGATCACACGGCCTTGTACTTCGGTATCAGGGTAATGCAGGTTCTTTTGCAAAAACTTAGCCCATGCAGCGTTACCGCCAACTGGTTCAGGCATTACGTCAACACCTTCGTAAATTGTTTTATCTTCACCTGTGCTTGCAGGTGGGCCTACGGTCGCTTCACCTGTACCACCTTGAACGCCGGGTACTGCGTTCACAGCAGATTTATCACTCAAACCTTTACTATCTACGTTACTAATAGCTTTGTCGGGATCAAGTGGTTTAAAATCAGTTTTAACCAGTTCATCGGGCATTACCACTGGCGGAACGTGGCGTTGTGTAGCAGCGTCACTTTTTGGAGCTGCAGCGGCAGGTTGTTGAGGTTTTGCTTCAACCAGCTTATCCCTTTTTATTGGTTCTACAGGCTTCTCAATAGGTGGTAGCTTGTACTCTGGAATATTAACTGTAGTGGTTCTGGTTTCCACCACATCATGCTTAAAAGCAATGGTTAATGCTCCGGCTGCCAGCGTAAAGCCTACCACGGTTATAGCTAATGCCTTCAGCATATTATCGCCATAATGGATCCTCAGATCATAAGCACCATAAGTTTTGTTGCGGTCGGCAAATACAAGATCGAGCCACTCGGTCTTGTACAAATCAAATTTTGAGTTTAGCATATCAATTGAAATTATATTTTAAATATAACATCAGCGCATAGCTATTATTTGTCTGTATTGTATTATTTCAAAAAAAATATTTATAAACAGGCGTTGTAACAACTTTATTATTTTAACAGCCTGTTTTTTAAAAAAACTATCAGTTTTTTATGCCATTTAACATCTCTTAACACTTTGGTTTTCAGTGCCTGTAAGTGCTTTTTCTACCAGTTTTTGGTGTCAATCTTCTTAAGTCCGGCCGGGTTGGCCATTATAGCCGCCGGGTTGGTTAAATAATCACTTACTTGCTGACTAAATTTGGCGCCGTAGCTTACTAATTTATCCAGGTAACTATTCAGTTGTTTAGCACTTAATTTATCTCCCATTTTTTCAAGAGGAATGCCTGAATTGTTCACCAGGGCAAATACGCCATAACGGTTGCGCTGGTATGGCGAAAACATAAAGTCTGTTAAAATGAGCCGATACTTATTGTCTTTAAAATCAATCTTCACATTGTAAGCTAACTGTCCTTCTTCCTGCCCGGTAATTAAACCTTGCTTGTACACCAGCACTATACCTCTACCTGCAACTCCACCTAAGTTTGTAGCTTCTAAAAATTCCACACCGGTTACTGCTTTTTTTACATAAGCGGCTAAAGCTTGAGCATTGGGTTGGGCCGGAGCAGGTTTCACTACAAAGTAAGTGTACTGATTTTGTTCATTTAATGATAGTAAAGTCTTTTGTCCGTAGCTTAATGAACCGGCGCACAAGGCTACGATTAAAAAAATGATCTTTTTCATATAAAAAAAGGGCCGTCAGTTTTAATGATGACGGCCCTCAAAGTTATTTTAGTTTTGCTTAAAATGCATACACCGCAGCGAATAAAAACTGACCCGCCGATTTGCT